>CAWJXY010000007.1:0-600252 GCA_963846975.1 uncultured Actinomycetes bacterium | reverse complement strand
CAGCCCGCCTCAAAGCCAAATTCCGCTTCACAGAGCCAGTTTTGCCTGGGTCCCTACCTTTGAGGGCCTTGTGGACCTTATGGTCCGTGGAGGTTCGAGTCCTCTTCGGCGCACTGGGAAAAGCCCCGCAAAAGCGGGGTTTTCGTTAGATGTACAGGGCGTCGCGCACGATCGGCCGCTCAGCCAACCTGCTGTTCGTCGGTTAGGGCGCCCGTCCGTTGCCGCGCGTCAGTCGCCTGCAACACGGAATCCGCCTGTGTCGCCTGCTTGCGTGCCTGCTTGCGCGCCTCTTTCTCGGCCCGCTTCTGGCGCACCTTGGCCTCGCGGTTGAGTTTTCCCATCGTCGTCTTCTTGGCTTTCGAGGCCATCGGTCTCCATTCGTCTACCCCGGCGTTGCGGTCGCACGGACGCGTTAGCAATGACGCTGTCCAGCGACCGAGACGCGCCGACTAAGTCGGCTAGCGCGTCTCGACGTTCGCCGCTGCGGGCCCTTTGGATCCGTTCTCGGTGTCGTAGCTCACCTTCGCTCCCTCGGCGAGCGACCGGAAGCCGTCGCCGCGAATCGCGCTGTGGTGAACAAACAGATCCTTGCCCGGCTCGTCAGGTGTGATGAAGCCGAACCCCTTCGCGTCGTTGAACCATTTGACGGTTCCTGTTGCCATCTGTTCCCCCTTCGAGGGACACGTACCGGCGAAACGCGGAGGGTAGAGGCCGACTGCGGCGACGCTAGGCACTGCTTTGGCCGAGGCACAAGCCTGACCCGGACACCGAGTGTAGCGCGCAGCTTGGGTCCTCGGTCGCTGTTGCGACGCCCGGTGCTGCCTATAGGCCATCTCGTCCCGCTCGAGTATCGATGCCGCCGCACGCTGTTTTCGAGCGCGGGCCACCGTGTCAGCTCGACCGGTCGATGATCGTCGATAGGACGACTAGCGTGCGGGTCCGGACGATGTTCGGGTTGCGGCGCAGCCGCTCGACGACCTTCTCGAGGGCCTTGATGTTTTCGACCCGGACGCGGATGACCGCGTCGGGCTCGCCGGAGACTGTGAAGGCCGAGAGGATCTCGTCGAACCCACCAAGTGACGCCGCGATGTCCGTCGGGGCGGTGCTCGCGCCGCAATAGATTTCGACGAGCGCCTCGACGTGGTCGCCGAGTTGTTGGGCGTCGATGCGCGCGCCGTAGCCGCGAACCACCCCGCGGTCCTCGAGCCGGTCGATGCGCCTCTTGACTGCCGCGGGGGACAAACCGACGGCACGGCCGACCACGGCTAGCGTGCGTTTTGCGTCCTCCTGCAGCGACGCAATGATCTTGCGGTCTGTCCCGTCCAAAGGCCGGTCGGATTGCGCGTAACCGGGGTCCTGTTGCGTCATGGTTGTGCTCGCGTCCAGTCTAGTCAACAGTCCGTTCATGACCGTCCTCGAAGCACGCCCCAGCCAGATTGCGCCGCTGCTCGCGCTCGATGGATGCTCGTTGACAGTTGGCGACGCCCTCGACGTCGCCCGTCGGGCCCGGACGGTGCGCCTGGCCGACACGGCCCGTGAGGCGATTGACGCGAGCCGTCGTCTGAAGGAGGGGATCATCGCGCGCGAGGCGCCGATCTACGGTGTCACGACCGGGTTCGGCGACAGCGCTCACCGGCAGATCTCGCCCGAAAAGACCGCCGGCCTGCAGCGGTTCCTGCTGCGCGGCCTGGGGTGCGGGACCGGGCCCATGGCGACGCCCGATGTGACACGCGTGACGATGCTCTTGCGTGCGAACTGTCTGGCGAAGGGCAACTCTGGTGTGCGCGCCATCGTGGTCGAACAGCTACTCGCTCTGCTCGACCACGACGTTCTGCCCTTGATCCCCGAGCGCGGGTCGTGTGGCGCTAGCGGCGACCTCGTTCCCCTGTCATACGTCGGGCGGGCGCTTACGGGTGAGGCCGACGTTCTGCACGACGGCCGATCGCGCGATGCCGGTGACGCGCTGGCCGACCTGGGGCTCGTGCCGCTCGAGCTGGAAGCGAAGGAGGGGCTCGCACTGGTGAACGGCACCTCGTTCATGAGCGCGTTCGCCTGTCTGGCCGTCAGCGCCGCGCGCGAGCTGGCCGATGTCAGCGACCTGTTAACTGCAATGGCGAGCCAGGCATTGCTGGGCAACCGCGGCCACTTCAACGCGTTCCTGTTCGACGAGGCCAAGCCGCACCGCGGGATGATCACCAGTGCTCGGCGGATCCGCCGGCTCCTCGCGGACTCGGATCTCGCCCTCGACAGCGAGGAGCTGTTCGCCGAAGGCATGAACGGCGCCGGGTTCCGGGAGCTGCACCGCCAGGTCCAGGACAAGTACTCGATCCGGTGTGCGCCTCACGTCAACGGAGTTCTGCGCGACGTGCTCGCCTGGGTCCAAGAATGGGTCGAGATTGAGATCAACTCTTCCGACGACAACCCGCTGTTTGACGTCGACCGCGGCCGGGTGCAGAGCGGCGGCAACTTCTACGGCGGACACATGGGCCAGGCCATGGACTCGTTGAAGGTCGCCGTGGCCAACGTCTGCGACCTGATGGACCGCCAGCTCGAGCTGCTCGTCGACGAGAAATTCAACCTCGGGCTGACGCCCAACCTGATCCCGCGAGTGCGCGCCGATGAACCAGAGGCGGGTCTCTACCACGGCTTCAAGGGCGCCCAGCTGTGCTGCTCGGCGATGACCGCCGAGGCGTTGAAACTCTGCAACCCAGCGACGATCCACTCGCGATCCACCGAATGCCACAACCAGGACAAGGTCTCGATGGGGACGATCGCGGCACGCGACGCGCGGACGATCATCGAGATCGCCCAGGACATCGCGGCGATCCACCTACTCGCCTGCTGCCAGGCGCTCGAGCTGCGAGGACCCCACCAGGCGGCACCCACCACCCAGGCCGTGCTTCGGCTCGTGCGCGCGCACGTGCCTTCGCTCGAGAGCGATCGACGCATGGACCGAGACATCGCTGCCGCGGGTGAGCTGATTCGCTCCGGCGAGCTATTGTCAGTCGCACGCATGCCCGGGTAGCCGCGGCCAGACCGACAACGGGCGACGCCGTCATCACGTCGGGCGGAATGCGCGGCCCGATCCACTACTGAGACGCAAATCTTCAGGATGACCTGATGATCGAGCCGCGGGTTCGCGCCGTCGCACTGCTCGTTGCGGGGTGCTTCTTCATGGAGTTGCTCGACGCGACGATCGTCGTCACGTCGATCCCGCAGATCAGCTCGTCGCTTCACACCGCTCCCGATTCGGCCGGTCTGATCGTGACGTCGTATCTGGTCACGTTGGCCGTGCTGATACCGCTCAGCGCGTGGATGACCCGGCGCTACGGCTATCGCCGGGTGTTTCTGTCGGCGATCGTCGTCTTCACGCTCGCGTCGCTGGGCTGCGCGCTGAGCCAGACGCTCGCCGAACTCGTGACCCTGCGCGTTGTCCAGGGCGTCGGCGGGGCGATGATGGTTCCGGTCGGGCGGCTCGTCGTGTTCGACGGGGCCGATCGGGCTCACCTGATGCGGCTCATGTCCTACATCGTCTGGCCCGGCCTGATCGCCCCCGTCATCGCTCCGCTGGCCGGCGGCGTGATCACCACGTACGCCAGCTGGCAGTGGCTGTTCCTCATCAATGTGCCGCTTGGCGCGATCGCCCTCGTCGCGGGCTGGCGTCTCGTGCACGGTGCTCCGGAGGAGGCTCCACCGCCGCTGGACCGCCTCGGCGCGGTGCTGACGTGCACGGGACTGGGCGGTTTCACCTACGCGGCGCATCTCGCCGCTGCCCAGCAGCCCGACCTGGCGGCGGTCGCGGTCGTCGGGACCGTCGCGGTGCTGCTGATCGCCGCCGCGGTCGTGCACCTGCTGCGGACGATGACGCCGCTGCTGGATCTGCGGACGCTTCGCAACCACACGCTGCGCGTGGGCACGGCGTCCGCGTCGTTGTACTTCATGGTCGTCAGCGCCATCCCGTTCCTCTTGCCGCTCCTGTTTCAGACCGTGTTCAACTGGAGTCCGATCAGGTCTGGCGCGCTCGTGCTGTTCATCTTCGTCGGCAACATCGCAATCAAGCCGGCCACGACCGCGATCTACCGTCGATACGGATTTCGGCGCACCCTCCTGGTTGCGTCTACCACGCTCGCAGGGACCACGGTTCTCTTCGCCGGCCTCATGCAGAGCACGCCGCTGCCAGTGATCGCGCTCATCGCACTCGTGAGCGGCGCCGCACGGTCGCTCGGGCTCACCGGACTGTCAACGCTCATGGTCGCCGACGTGCCAACCGAACAGCTCCCCTCCGCAAACGCCATGGCCGCCACCGTCCAGCAGCTCTTCTCCGGGCTCGGAGTCGCCGCCGCGAGCGTCTTCCTACGAGCCAGCACCCTGGTGATCGGCAACGACGACCAACGCGCGGCCTACGCCATCGCATTCCTTGCAACCGGCGGCCTCGCGCTGATCGCAACCGCGATCCTCCGGCAACTACGCCCAGCCGCAGGAGCCGGACTGGCATCACGAGCACAAACCCCCGCCCGCAGCTAGCCTGCACCACAACGGACGGCACCAACCGCCGATCGGTCAAGTGTCGTCGATGGCGCCCACTCCCGGTTTGCCCGAGGCGCGGCACGCAATCGCCCGCGCGAGCATTGCGTCTATAAGGACTGTTCTACGATGCTCAGGGAGCCGTAGCGCGAGCGCAGCACGATCGCCGCATAGGAACGATGGCCGGAATCAAGCCCATCCCTCTCGCCCCGGTTGACGCTCTGACGATCACGATGCTCGTCGACAACGTCACCGACATCCTCCTGGTCGACGACGGGCCTGCCCTACGGCCCCGACTCGGGTCCGGTCCGCGCCTCCCGGCGCCCATACTCGAAGGTGGTGAAGCGTTCGACGCGCTGCGCGCAGAACACGGGCTCGCGGCGCTGGTCACGGTCACTCGCGCCGGGCAGGAGCATCGCCTCCTGTTCGACACCGGGATCACCCCGGACGGCCTCGTCGAGAACATGCGCCGACTTGAGCTCTCTCCACGCGATGTCGAGGCGATTGTCCTCAGCCACGGTCACTTTGACCACGTCGGCGGGATGGAGGGACTGGTCCGCGAGCTCGGCACCACCAACCTCCCGCTGTTCCTGCACCCAGATGCCTGGAACAAGCGGCGGATTGCGCTTCCCGGTCGCGACCCCGTCAGGATCGCCTCCCCGAGCAGAAGCGCGATCGAGGCGGCGGGCTTTCAGATCGTGGAGGAAGGCCAGCCTTCATTCGTCCTCGATGAAGCGCTCCTTGTCACGGGAGAGGTAGATCGAACCACCAGCTTCGAACAAGGCCTCGCACCCAGCCACCAGGCCTTCCACGACGGCGGGTGGCGGCCCGACCAGCTCGTGCTCGACGACCAGGCGCTTGTTGCCAACCTCAGAGGAAGGGGGCTGGTGGTGCTCACCGGATGCAGCCATGCCGGGATCATCAACACGCTGCACTACGTGCGCAAACTCACCGGCTGCGATCGTCTGCACGCGGTGCTGGGCGGGTTTCACCTCGGCGGTCCGCGGTTCGAGCCGCTTATCGAACCGACCTGCGACGCGCTCGCAGAACTCGCCCCAGACTACCTCGTGCCCGCTCACTGCACGGGCTGGAAGGCCACCTACGCACTCGCCGCACGCTTCCCGGGACGGTTCCTGCCAAGCGCCGTCGGCACGACCTTCGAGTTCAACGGAACCGACGCCCACGCCTGACCGTGCGGAACTGCTGGCTCGTGCCCGGAAAACGGTCGCTTGTGCGCCGAAAAACGGTAACGTCACGCGGTATGCGCTCACGGTTGCGTCCCACCCCAGCTTTCGTCCTTGCGTTCATCGCGTTGTGTGTGGCGCTCGGCGGCTCGGCGGTGGCGGCTAGGTCTCTGATTAGCGGGAGCCAGATCAAGAACGGCTCCATCACCAGCGACGACATCAAGGACGGGTCGCTGCTGGCCAAGGACTTCAAGAAGCACCAGCTCACCGCGGGGCCGAAGGGCGATACGGGCGCCCCCGGGCTCCCCGGGGCGGCCGGCAAGAGCGGTACGGACGGCAAGGACGGCAAGGACGGAACCACGCCGGCCCTTGTTGACCGCGGCGCGATCGTTGCTGACGCCGCCTCCGGTCCGTTGCAGTCGGTCGACGTCGCGTGGATACGCAGCTCACCGGCGGTCGCCGCCGTCCTGACCCTGACCTTCACGCGCGCGACCGACGGCCTGTCCGCCCAGTTCACGCAGAAGCTCGTTGGTGGCACGAGCTTCAGCCACGCCGTGCTCACGCTCTACCGCACCGGCACGGTCTCCCCGCAGGTTGTCTACGACCTCCAGCCGGCCAAGCTCGACGACGTCGATCGCAATGGCGACGAGGAGACGTGGACGATCAGGCCGACCGGAAAGTACTCGGAGACCACCTACAGCGCCGACGGCTCGTCGTCGAAGTGGTGCCTCAACACGGTGACGACCGAGATCGGTTGCTGAAGCGTCCGCGAGGGTCAGGAGGTCACGTCGTCGCTGACGCGGGTCGAGCCCCGTGCCCTCGCCCATCCAGAGAGGAACTGCATGAGTCTCGCGTGTTCTTCGAGCGGCAGCACATCGGCGACGAATTGATCTGGGCGCACCAGGACCATGCAGCCGGCTTCGCGGTTGACGGCGCGCACGTCGAAGATGTTCTCGGCATCCGGGTCCGGGCAGAAGGCCTTCTCGTAGTCGACGAGGTGAAAGCGCCCCTTACGCGGGCGAAGGATCGACGGCAGCGTCATGACGTTGAGTTCGTGATGGCGCTGCTGAAACACGGCGCGAACATCGAGCACCGAGTCGGAGGCCGCGGCGGGCGCCAGCTGCGCGCGCAGAAAGCTGTCCGATTCGAGGCTCTCGCACAGGCTGCGCGCCTTGGAGGTCGGGTCGTCGGGATGCTTACGGTCGGCGAAGATGTACAGGCGCCAGGCGCCGTCCGCTGTGGCGACGTGACCAAGGTGGATCGGTTTGCCGTCGGCCAGCCGCACGACCGGTGCAGAGTGGAACCGCATCCCGACCGGGAAGCCCTCGGCCAGCGTCTGAAACGATCCAGAGGAGGAGATCATCGACGATCCGTACCGGGTTGAGACGCCAGCGGTGTAGCGCGCGCTTCTGATGAAGTAGCTGCGGAACTCCTCGGAGTCCACGCCGCTGCCGTCTGCCTCGCCGGGTGCCTTGGGCGGCGCGCTCAGCATTCGTGACCACACTTCGTCGAAGTCGATCAATTCCTGCGCGACGCGCTGTCGCTCCTCCGAGTAGGTGTGAAGAAGTTCAGGGCGGGCGAGTCCCCTGAGCACGGCTGCAAGCTTCCATCCGAGGTTGAACGCATCGGCCATCGACACGTTCATTCCCTGGCCGGCCTTCGCGCTGTGCGTGTGACACGCGTCGCCCGCGATGAACACGCGCGGGAATCGTGTCCCCGTCTCGTCGGCGGGAATGTCGTCGAACTTGTCGCAAAGCCGCTGCCCGATCTCATAGACCGACCACCACCCGACATGCCGCACATCGAGCGTGTAGGGATGGAGGATCCGGTTGGCGATGTCGGTCAGCTTCTCAGGCGTCACCGTCCCGTTCTCGAGCATCTCGCGGTCGCGATCTCCGTCGAGCTCGATGTAGAAGCGGGCGAGGTATCCACCCTCCCGAGGGATCAGCACGATGCTGCCGTCGCGAGCTGACTGGATGATGCATTTGAAGCGGATATCGGGAAAGTCGGTGGAGCTGAGCACGTCCATCACGCCCCACGAGACGTTCATCGGATCACCGACCAGCTCACGTCCGATCGCCTGGCGGATTGCGCTGCGCGCGCCGTCGCAGCCGACGACGTACTTGGCGCGGACGCTCGCGGTCTCACCGGTCTGCTCGCCTCCCCGCATGCGCTGCAGCGTGACCGTCACGGGGTATTCGGCGTCGCCACCGGTGTCGATCGACAGGTCGCTGGCGTGCAGGCCGTAGACCGGTTTGAACCGGCTCGACGAGCGCTCCATGTAGTCGAGCAGGTACGCGAGCAGACGGGCCTGATTGACGATGACGTGAGGAAACTCCGAGAGCTCGGGCTCGGTATCGCGAACTCGCCCCGTGCGCGTGATCATGGTCCGGTCCGCGGCGTCCGGCTGCCAAAAGCAGACCTCGTTGACCCAGTACGCCTCGTCGACGAGCTTGGTCGCCAAGCCAAACGCCTCGAACATCTCGACCGTTCGGCATGCCACGCCGTCAGCCTGACCAACCTCGAGCGGTCCATCCCGCCGGTCGATCACGACAATCTTCAGCTCCGGAAAATTCGCCAGCTGCGCCGCGAGCACGAGCCCGGCCGCACCACACCCGACAATCAGAACATCTGCCTCGTCGGGCAATCCCTCCGAGCGCTGAGAGATCGACACGTGCTCCTCCGCGACGAGCGGGTCACCTGGCCTGTAGCCGTTCACATAGAACTGCACTGTGCCTGTCCTCCGCGTCGCGTGGCCCCAGCACGGCTCCCAGAGCCACGAACTGAGGCTCGCCGTCGAGAACGCAATCGTAGTTGCGCAGTCGAGTCGTTCACGAAAATCGGTCGTGCGACCGATGACGCTCAGCTGAGTCGCTCGTCCAGTCGGACGACGACCTCCTCGCCCACGGACTTGCCGATCGCGTTTCGCACCGCCGCCTTGACCGGGAGCTTGTGTCTGCCGTCCCCGAGCGCCATGAACGCGCTTTCGAACGGCTGGCCGTCGATGGCCCCGCGGACCTTCACCAACCCTCGCGTTCCGAAGAACTCGGCCGAGCCATCCATCACCACGTAGGTCCATGCACCCTTGTTTTCGCCCCTCTGCAGGCGAGCGGAGAACTCTCTCAACACGGCGTCAGATCCTCCCGCATACAACCTAGGACTGCCATCGCGGCCAGGACTCATCGGCGGCGTCGATCTACCATCGAGCCGTGGCGCGTACAGACAGGGCATCGCGAGTGATCGCCGAGCCGTCCGAACGCGTGTGGGCGGCGCTGCTCGATCCCGATGCCGTGACGGCCTGGCTGCCGCCCGACGGGATGACCGGCCGGCTCGAGCACTTCGACGCCCGCCCAGGCGGCGGTTATCGAATGGTCCTCACGTACGACGATCCATCAGCTTCCTCGGGCAAGACGAGCGCAGACTCCGACACCGTCGACGTGCGATTCGTCGAGATCACGCCCGGCCGCAAGCTCGCGCAGGCCGTCGACTTCGTCTCTGATGATCCGGCGTTCTCGGGCACCATGACGATGGTCTGGAGGCTTGATCGGGTTGCGGGCGGGACGAGGGTGGACATCTGCGCCCACGACGTCCCGGATGGCATTTCCGCCGACGACCACGCCGCCGGGCTCGCGTCGTCGCTGTCACACCTCGCCGCATACCTCGCACGAGGAAGTCGGCGCGGGGCGTCGTAGGCTGCCTGCTATGGACCTCGGACTCGAAGGCAAGATCGCGGTCGTCACCGGTGCCAGCAAGGGCATCGGGCTGGCGATCGTCCAGCAGCTGGTGGCCGAGGGCGCGGAGGTCGTCGCGGGCGCGCGGTCGACGGGCCCGCTGGACGAGATCGAGCATGTCACGGCGCTGTCGGTCGACCTTGCCACGGCGGACGGTCCGGGCGCGCTCGTCGCCCACGCAATCGAGCGCCACGGACGGGTCGACGTGCTCGTCAACAACGTCGGGCGCGCGCCGTTGCGTACCGACGGGTTCCTGGCCGTCTCCGACGACGACTTCCAGGCCTCGATGGAGCTCAACTTCTTCGCCGCCGTGCGGGCGATCCGGGCGGCGGTCGCCGACATGGTCACGCGCAGCGACGGCGCGATCGTCAACGTCGCGTCCGTCAACGCGTTCTTCGAGCCCGACGGCGGCGTCATCGACTACGGAGCCGCCAAGGCGGCACTCGTCAACCTCGCCAAGGCCCTGTCACAGGAACTGGGACCCCAGGGGATCCGGATCAACTCCGTCTCCCCCGGCCCCGTCGAGACCGAGCTGTGGCTCGGGCCCCACGGCGTCGCCGCGACCGCCGCCCGGCTGTCCGGCGTGACACCCGACGAGGCGCGCGAGCAGATCGTCGCGGGCATGGGAGGGATCCCCTCGGGCCGCTTCACCCGCCCCGACGAGGTCGCAACGCTCGTCGCGCTGCTGGCCTCGCCGCGCACCGCGAACGTCACCGGCGCCAACTACGTCATCGACGGCGGCCTGATCAAGACGACCTGAGCCGGATCGTGCCCGGCGAGAGCCGCTGACACGCGGACATCGCTCGAGGTCGTGGCGCCGTTGCGTGCGAGGGTGCTCGTATGACGACCCAGCCCCCAGCCGAAGCGCTCGTTCCACCGTCGGACGCGCAGCAGAGAACTGCCCGGATCGCGGGCGCGTTCTTCGCCCTCACGTTCATCGCGTCGATCCCCGCGCTGTTTCTCTATGCGCCGCTGCTGAAGCACCACAACTACATCCTCGGCTCAGGCGCCGATACCCGCATCGCCCTGGGCGCGGTCCTCGAGGTGATCCTCGTGATCGCCAACATCGCCACCGCCGTCGTGCTGTATCCGATTCTCAAGCGCCAGAGCCAGAGCATCAGCCTCGGCTACGTCTCGAGTCGGACGATCGAATCGGCGATCATCGCGATCGGCATCGTCAGCGTCCTGGCCGCGGTGACCCTGCGCCAGGACGTCGGCGGAGCCGGCGCGGCCGACGGCGCGTCACTCGTCCTCGTCGGACGGTCGCTGGTCGCCTTCCACGACTGGACGTTCCTGCTCGGGCCCGCATTCTGCGCCGGGTTCGGAAATGGGATCCTGCTCGGCTTCCTGATGTACAAGTCCGGCCTCGTGCCGCGGCGCATGGCCATGCTGGGCCTCATCGGCGGGCCCCTGATCTTCGCTTCGGCGACCGCGATCGTGCTCGGTGCCTACGACAACGGCTCCGCGCCCGCGTCCCTGTTGGCACTCCCCGAGATCGCGTGGGAGGCGTCGCTCACCATCTACCTGCTCGTCAAGGGGTTCAAGCCGTCCCCGATCCTCGGAACCCCGCTCACGGCTTGAAGATCATCAGTGCGAGGATGACGAAGATGATGAGCGTCGACGCGTAGTTGGCGGCGCGCGAGACGCGGTCATCGAGCAGGCGGCGCAGTTCCGGGTCGATCGCCGCGCCGTTCGCCGCGAGCTCCGTGGCGTGCAGTCGGGCCCGCTTGGGGCGCTGGCCACCCAGGCTCCGAGCGCCAGGGCGAGGATGAAGAGTCCGAGCGCGGCCTGCACCCAGCCGGTCGAGAGGGCAAAGCCGCCGAGGTGCACCAGCCACAGGCCGAAGCCGAAAACGAGTATCGCGCCGATGCCGGCGAGCATCGCGCCGACACGGGCGATGCCGAGGATCGCCGCGATCTCGGCCGGGCTGTCGCGCCGACGGGCGATCTCGAACGGCGCACCGGCGAGCACGATCCCCGAGACGAACAGCAGCACGCCGAGGACATGACAGAACAACGCGACCGTATACGACGTGAACACGCCCGAAGCGTACGTTCGGGACCTCAGAAATGATCCGCACGGCGGGGAGTCAGGACGCCGTCCCGTACTCCCCGTCCGTCACGTGCTCACCCCACGTCACGGCACTGCCGCCGTCGTCGACCTGCTGCATGGCGATGTGCACCATGAACCGGTCGGGCGCGGCGCCGTGCCAGTGGTCCTCACCGGGCTCGAAGAAGACGCGGTCGCCCGGGCGGATCTCCTCGATCGGGCCGTCGCGGCGCTGGCAGCGGCCGACGCCCTCGGTCACGTAGATCGTCTGGCCGCACGGGTGCGTGTGCCAGGCCGTCCGGGCGCCGGGCGTGAAGTGCACGCACGCCGCCGACACGCGAAACGGCTCCGACGGCGCGGCCACCGCGTCGAGGTACACGGTCCCGGTGAACCAGTCCGCGGGGCCCGTCAGCGTCGCGGTCTCGTTTCGAGTGATCTGCACATCGGCCTCCTCGGGTGGCGGGTCGCTGCCGCCATCATCGAGGATCGGGCGCCCGCCCCGTCATCGCGGGGCGGCTGAGCGCCGCGATGGTCCGCGCACGCACGGAGGAGCCCGATCGCTCGTGCCCGATCCGCAGCGCGCCGCGCGCCACCATCGCGCCGACGAGCGTGACGGCGAGCCCGAACACGAGCAGCGTGTCGTGCAGGCCGGCGTGCGGCAGCGCGAACCCCGCCGCGACCGCGGGCAGCGACAGCGCGGCGTACGCGACGATGTAGAACGCCGACATGACCTCGCCGCGGCGGGCGGGCGGGATCGCGCCGGACAGGTTGCGCAGCCCGCCCATGAACGCCATTCCGAACCCGGCACCGGTCAGGACCGCAGCGGTGAAGAACAGCGCCGGACTGTCGAGCAGGTCGCCGGCGACGATCCCCAGCATCCCGACCGACAGTGCGCTTGCGCCCACCGCCAGCAGGAACCGGTTGGATCGCTTGTGGCCGAGTACCTGCGCGAGCCCCGCCGGTGCCGCCAGCGCGGCGACGCACGCCGCGCCCGCCAGCACCGAGTGCGTCGCCAGCAGATCGCCGACGACGACAGGGCCCAGCGACAGGAACACGCCGCCGATCGACCATGACGCCAGCACGCCGAGCGCCGCCAGCATGAACGCGCCACGGGTCTGGTCGGGGATGCTCGGCCGCGTCGGTCGCAGCCGCCGCTGCGCCGGCCGGTCGACGACCGACTCGGGGATTGCCCACACCGCGACGAGCGCGATCACGATCAGCGCCGAGACGACGACGAACGGCACCACGCGCGGCCCTGGCGCCCAGGCGACGAGCAGCGCCGAGATCGTCGCGCCGAGGCCGATCCCCGACGTGCTGACCACGCCGTTGACGAGCCCGGCGTGCGCGGCGTCGTCCCGCGGGTGAAGGTCGATCAGGGCCGCCCCGGCCGCGCCGAGTGCCGCCCCGGTCGCCAGCCCCTGGACCACCCGTGCGACCAGCAGCGAGCCGGTCGAGTCGGCGAACAGGAACAGGACCATCGACCCCAGTAGCGCGGTCAGCGACCACGCGAGCACCGGCCGGCGCCCGACCTGGTCTGAGAGCGTGCCGACGACGAGCAGCGACACCAGCACGCCGATCGGGTAAGCGGCGTAGATGACGGTCAGCATCGGCGTCGAGAAGTGCCAACGCTGCTGGTAGACGGCGTACAGCGGCGAGGGCGTCGCCGACGCGTAGAGCGCGAGACCGACGATCGCGGCGGGAACCGCGAACGCAGCGATGGGTGACAGGCGGGTGCGGAGGCGGCTGGAGGGCATGGTTTTGGTCCTTCGGTATTTCCAAAGCTTTTGAAATACCGTATCATGTCTTCCATGGCGGTCGAGCGAATTCCGCACCCGGATGTCAGCGAGATCGATCTCGCCAACCTGCTGGCCACGATGGGCGACCCGATTCGCCTCGAGATGCTGCGCCAGCTCAAGGAGCACGGCGAGATGACGTGCACGCAGCTCAGCGACGCCCTCGACCTCCCCGCCTCGACGGCGTCGTACCACATGCGCCTGCTGCGCGAGGCCGGCGCCGTGCGCACGCGCCCGAACGGCACCAAGCGCCACATGTCGCTGCGCACCGCCGAGCTCGAATCGCGCTTCCCCGGGCTCATCGGCGTGCTGACGCGCGAGCCCGTATCGGTCTAGCGCTGTCGATTTCGGCGCCGCCCGTTCGTCTCATCGGCGACCATGCCGATAAGGAGGACCCAATGAAGTACATGATCCTGATCCACCAGGGAACGACGCCGCTACCCGGCACGCCCGAATGGGACGCACTTTCGTCCGACGAACAGCAGCAGGTCTACGCCGACTACGGCGCCGTCAACCAGACGCCGGGCTTCACGCCGGGCGAGCGGATGGCCGGGCCCGAGACGGCGACCACCGTGCGCGTCGACGGCGGCCAGACGCTGACAACCGACGGCCCATTCGTCGAGACCAAGGAGGCGCTCGGCGGCTACGCGTTCTTCGAGGCCTCAGACCTCGACGCAGCGATCGAGCTGGCGGCCAAGATCCCCGCGGCCCGCATGGGCGGCGCCGTCGAGATCCGCCCGATCACGGAGTAGCCGGCCATCCTCGAGCAGGCGTTTCGCGACCACTGGGGCCGCGTCCTGGCGACGCTGATCGGCCTCCTCGGTGACTTCGATCTCGCCGAGGAGGCCGCTCAGGAGGCGTTCGCCACCGCCGCCGTGCGCTGGCCGCTCGACGGCACGCCGAGCAACCCGAGCGCGTGGTTGATCACGACCGCCCGCAACCGCGCGATCGATCGCATCCGTCGCGACCGAACGCTGGCCGCCAAGACCCAGCTCCTGGCGGCCGAGACCCCGATGGTGGCGGAGAACGACATGGATCCGACGACCGCATTTCCCGACGAGCGCCTGGAGCTCGTCTTCACTTGCTGTCACCCGGCGCTCACGACCGACACCCAGGTCGCGCTGACGCTGCGCACGCTCGGCGGACTGAGCACGCCCGAGATCGCACGCGCGTTCCTCGTGCCCGAGGCGACGATGGCCCAGCGGCTCGTACGCGCCAAGCGCAAGATCCGCGAGGCCGGGATCCCGTTCCGCGTCCCGCCCGACCACCTGCTCCCCGAACGCCTGACGGCCGTGCTCGCGGTCGTGTACCTGATCTTCAACCAGGGCTACGGCGGCCGCGACGAGCTGGCCGACGACGCGATCCGGCTCGGCCGGGCGCTGGCCGAGCTGATGCCCGACGAGCCGGAGGTTCACGGGCTGTTGGCGTTGATGCTGCTGCTGCACGCGCGTCGCGCGGCACGGTTCGCGGACGACGGCGAGCTCGTGCTGCTGGCCGACCAGGACCCGACAAGGTGGGACCGCGAGCAGATCGAAGCCGGGCGCTTCGCGCTTGACCGGGCGCTGAGTCTCCTCGGTCGCGGCCCATACGCCATCCAGGCGGCGATCGCCTCCCTGCACGCCGACCAGCCGCGCGACTGGGCGCAGATCGCGGCGCTCTACGCTGCGCTCGAACAGATCACCGGCTCCCCCGTCGTCGCGCTCAACCGCGCGGTCGCGATTGCGCAAGCCGGCGACCCGGACACTGCCCTGGATCTGATCGATCAGCTCGACCTCGACGGATACCACTACCTCCACGCCGCCCGCGCCGAGCTGCTGACCCGCGTCGGGCGCGACGCGGATGCGCGTACCGCCTACGCCCGCGCGCTGGAGCTCGTCGTCGACGACGCCGAGCGGCGGTTTCTTGAACGGCGGCTGACCGGACTCGGGCCCACCCGCGTGAGGCCCCCGCCGGGGAGCGGGGGCCTCTCAACGCGCGGGTGGTTGGGCCGGCTACGCGAGTCCGTAGTAGCTGATGTTCAGCGCCACGGTGTTGACATTGGATGCGGCGGTGACACAGGCCAGGAAGGTGACCGGGAGCGTCGGCGTCGAGCTGCCGAACGCGGCGATCCGCTGGTCGGCGGTCATCGTCGCCCCGGGACCGAGCGGCACGACGGCCGACGGGTTCGCGCACTCGGTCGTGCTGTGACCAGGCTTGACGAACGACAGCGCGACGTTGCCGTACGGGTTGGTCACC
The DNA here is from genome assembly GCA_963846975.1 of uncultured Actinomycetes bacterium. Taxonomy (GTDB): domain Bacteria; phylum Actinomycetota; class Thermoleophilia; order Solirubrobacterales; family Solirubrobacteraceae; genus AC-49. The sequence continues at coordinate 584,736 of CAWJXY010000007.1, read as the reverse complement.
GACTGCAGCGTGCCGGGGTAGCTGGTGTAGCCGCCGCCGAACGAGCCGAGGTACGGGATGAAGCCCTGGACGACCGGCTGGGCGCGCAGGTAGACCGACGCCGTGCGGTTGCCCGGCACGGAGCCGCTGACCTGCTTGGCCAGGTCCTTCAGCCACATCAGGTTGATCCCGAACGGGCGCGAGCCGTAGACCACGTAGTCGTTGGCGTCGGTGTTGAACAGCGCGACGCGGCCGCTCTTGACCGTGACCTGCCAGTCGTACACGGCATAGGAGCGGTAAGCGAGGTTGATCCCCCACGTCTCATGGCCGTAGGCCAGGGTACTTGTGCGTGAAGTTGTTGACCATCGCGACGCGCTCGCCGGGCATGATCGGGCCCGACGCGCCGCTCTTGCGCTGGAAGCTCCAGAGGCGCAGGCCGGTCGTGACGTGCTGGCCTGTCACCCCAGTCGAGGTCGACACCGAGCGTGCGGTGGTGGCCGGTGAGGTAGCGGTTGTTGCGCAGGCTGATGACGCCGTAGTCGGCGTTGTAGGTGCTGGCCGAAGGAGCGGTGTCGTGGAGGTCCCATTGGTAGGGATCGAGTTGGCTGACCGCGGCCGAGGCCGACGACGCGACAGCGAGGCTGATCGCGAGGGCGGCGAGCGCGGCGAGATGCGAAAACGGGGCGTGATGTGCATCTGGCGGAATGCTCGCCGCGGCGCCGTGCGCGCGTCTGTCACGCGCGCGACAGAGTGGGCGCACCGCTCGCGAGCGCCGACGGCTCAGCCGAGCGCCCGCGGGTCCGGCCCGCCGGAGTCGATCGGGTGGACGGTCGAGGAGACGTGGTGGATGACGACGTCGCTCGCGCGCGACAGCAGCGGACCGACGTTCTCGGCGTAGTAGCGGTAGTGCGTCGTCGCGAAGTGGGCGTTGAGCGCGTCCTCGCTCTCCCACTGCGACAGCAACACGATCTCGCCCGGCTCGTCGGCGCGCAGGACCCGGAAGCCCAGGCAGCCCGACTCGTCGCGCGTGCCCGCCACCAGCGGCTCGAGCAACTCGTCGACCTGCGACATCGCGCCGACGGCGGCGTGGACCTCGGCAATCAGGATCAGGGCGGGATCGGCCATGACGACCAGTCTTGCGTACCCGGCCGGCCCTCCGGGCCACGTTCATGCGACTGTGTCCGATGTCGAGACGGGTGTGCTTCGTTGCCCCGGGCCGCGTCGAAGGCCCGCCGGCGGGACCGGTACGTCAGGTGCAGGAGGCCGCCTGGGCGCTCGCGCGCAGCGGCCACGACGTGCACGTCGTGCAGCGCGCCGAGCAGGCCCGCGACGCCGAGCGGATCGACGGCGTCTGGTGGCACACCGTCGACGCGCGCGGATCGCTGGCTGCCCGGGTCTCGAGCGCTTCGGCGCGCGCGACGAGCTGTACGCGGCCGCCGCCAAGCACGAAGCGGTGCTGCGGCTCCACCGCGCGCAGCCCCTGGATCTCGTGAACGTCGCCGCGATGCACGGTGAAGGGATTGCTGTGCGCGCTGGACCCGCGGCTGCCGACCGTCGTGCGGGCGATGACGTCGAGCAGCCGGGTCGGCGAGTTCGAGACGTGGCTCGAGCTCGAGGATCGCACGACGGCGCTCGCCGCACTGGAGCACGAGACGGTCACCAACGGTCCGCGCGTCCACGTCGCGACCGAAGCGCTCGCGCGCGACCTTGCCCTGCCCGCGACCACGAACGTCTGCATCGTGCCGCTCGGGACCCGCGACCGCGCCGGCGACGGCGCCGCGCCGTCCCGGAGCCGGCGCCACGCTCGAGCTGCTGTTCGTCGGTCGGCTCGAGCGCCGCAAGGGCGCCGGCGTCCTGCTCGCAGGCGGTCGCGCGGCTCATCGCCGACGGCGCCGATGTTCGGCTGACGCTCGTCGGCCGGACGTCGCCCAGGCATCCGACGGCCAGACGTACCGCTCGGTGTTCGAGCGCACCTCCTCGCACGCCATCGACCGCGTGCGGTTCGCCGGAGAGCTTCCTCGACGATGCGCTGTGGGATCTCTACGCCCACGCCGACGTGGTCTGCGTCCCCGTCACGCTACGAGTCGTTCGGCAACGTGATCATCGAGGCGCTGATGTTCGGGCGGCCTGTCGTGCACGTGCCCGGTCGGCGGGATTCCCGAGGTCGTCAGCGACGACGTCGAAGCGCTGCTCGTGCCGGTCGATGACCCGCAAGCGCTCGCCGATGCCCTGACCCGTCTCGCCGACTGACCACCAGCTCGTCGCGCGCATGAGCGACGTGGCGCGGCGCTCATACCGCGAGCGCTTCGACGTCCTTCAGACCGCGCCGCGGACGCTCGAGGCGTGCCTCGCCCTCCCCGCCCCCGAGCCGGTCGCGGTCAACGACCCGGCCGGCGCCGGAGTGCTGGCCGACCGGCTGACCGCCGTGCTGGCGCGGATCACCGGCGCGCGCAGCTACGCGGCGCGCGTGCTGGCCCGCCAGCTGCTCGACGGGACGACGGTCGCGGTCGACCACGCCGAGCAGCTGCGCGAGCTGTGGTACCGACCGGCCGAGGAGTTCGTCGACGGCGCCTACCCGGCGCTCATCGGTCGCCCCCCAGCGCCGGCCAGCGCGAGGCGTGGCTCACACAGCTCGGTAGTGGGGTTCGCCGTCGCGAGCTGCTGGCCGAGCTGCTGACCTCCGACGACGCCCAACGCCGCGGCCTGGACCGCGAGGTCCTGACCGACCTTGAACGACGGTTGGCCACCGAGCGCGAGCAGCGGGTGGAGGCGGTGCGGACCGCGCCGCCCGACGAGTTCCTGCGCGTCATCCACCTCGCCGTCCTCGGCCGCGAGCCCGACCCCGAGCAGGCCGCGCGCGCTCGCGCCTTACCTCGCTCGGTCGATACGCGCAGCGCGGTCCTCGCCGAGCTGCTCTCGAGCGACGAGGCGAACGGCAACGGCGCCGCGAGCGACGCGACGCACTGGTGACAGTGACAACTCCGCTGCGGCCTCGGGATACTGCGTCGATCGACGAACCCCGTCCCTCATCGGTCCTCGCCTCCGACGCCGAGCGCCACGGCGCCGTCGTTCGCGCTGCGCGACGCCGCGGTCGAGGGGCGCCTGACGCTTGACGAGTTCTCCGAGCGCGTCGAGCTGGCCGAGAGCGCGCGCACCGCCGACGACCTGACCGCGGTGCTGGCCGGGCTGCCAACCTCAACGGGCGGGCACCGCCGACGCGCCGAGCCGCCACCGCCCGTGTTTCTCGCGCCTCACCCGGCGCGGGCGCTGGAGCTGCCCAGCCGCGCCCTGTGCGTCGGCGCGCGATCGATCTCACCTCCCACCACGCTCACCGCGCCCACACGCTCACCGTCCGCAACTGTCACGTACATCTCCGCGCGGCGTTCATGTGGCCGTCGACGGCGGCGGCGCGTTCGGCACGCGCGAGATCGACCTGCCCGACGCCGGTCCGGTGCCCGACGCGCCGTCGCTGCACATCCGCACGTCGGGCCTCGGCGGGACCGTGCGCATCCGCGCCGCGACCCCGCCGTCGCCCCGTCGCGACGTTCTCGCCTAGTCTTTCCTCTTTCCTTCTCTTCTTTTTTTATTATATATTTTTCTTTTTATTATTTCTTTTGTTTACTTTGGAGAGTACGACTTGGTGATGGAGAAGATGGATTCAATGGCGACTTGTGCTTCACTCTTTGTTACACTCGGTCGGGCAGATCGACGATGGTTTGCGGGTCGTCGATGTGTGGGAGGACGACGCCTCCTACGAGCAGTTCGTCGAGACACAGATCGCTCGTACACGCCGAGGTCGGCATCGCGTCGCTCACCGTCCAGCGGCTCGAGGTCAACGACGTCATCAAGGGCAACGCCAGCGCTCGGCGCTCGTCCAGCTCATCAAGCTGCCCGGCATCAGCCGCGAGCAGTTCACCGCGCTCGACGCGAAGTCCGCCCTGACGCAGGCGCCCGACGCGATGACGCACCACGTCAACGCAGCTACACGTGGCTCCTACATGCTCACACATAAGCAAACATCCACACACATTCATCATCCCCTCCCCCTATCACCCCTCCCAACACAAACACCCCGGCCTACATCCCGAGCGCCTCCGACGCCATCCGCGCGCCCTCCAGACGCGCCGCGATCTTCTGCATCGCGACGTCGCGGGCGAAGTCCGGCGAGCCGTGCTTGGGCTTGACGTCGCGGCTGAACGGCGAGAAGCCGCAGTCGTCGGTCGCGCCGAGCCGCTCCGGCGGGATGTACTTGGCCGCCAGTCAGCAGCTCGTCGCGGACCTGCTCGGGCGTCTCGACCTCGGGCGTCGAGCGGGTTGATGACACCGATGAAGCACACCTGGGGCACGCCGTTGGCGTCCTCGCGGCGTGTACTTGCCGCACAGCTCGTAGACCTCCTCGCGGTCGTCCTCCGACGCGCACTGGATCAGGAAGTAGCCGGCGTTGAGGTCGAACATCTTGCTCAGCAGCTGCTCGTAGGGCACCTCCTTCGAGTGGACGGAGTCGCAGTCGCCGCCCGGGCACGTGTGGATGCCGATGTTGCGGCGCTCCTCGGCGGTGAAGCGGTCGATCACGCGGTTGTTGAGATCGATGAACTCCTGGAGCATGTCCTTGTTGGTCCACGGGTTGCGCGAGTCGTTCTTGTTGGCCAGGCGCCCCTCGGTGAAGTCGATCGACACGCGCACCGCGCCGGCCTCGAAGCACTGGCGGATGTCCTTCTCGACCTCGTCGCAGAGATCGTCGAGGAACTGCTCGCGCGTGTAGCCGTCGATCTCGCCCTCGAGCGGATAGAGCAGCATCAGCATCGACGGCGCGATCACCGCCTGCTTGACGGGGTGGGTCGCGATCGCGCGGTTCTTGCGCACGAACTCCGACGCGAACGTCTTGTAGCGGAACGGGCCGCCGGTCAGGCGCGGCAGCTGGCGATGGTGGCCGTCGTCGAAGATCGCGAAGAACTGGCCGTCGCCGGCGAGGTTGTCGGCCAGACCTGTGCCGGCCAGCGTGTCGGTGATCGGGTAGGTGGCGAAGCTCGACTCGCGCTGCTCGCCGTCGGTGACGATCGGCTCGCCGATCGCCTCCAGGCGCTGGATCGAGTCCTCCGCCGCCGCGTCCTGCTCCGCCTGCAGGTCCTCGAACGTCGATCTTGCCCTGGTCGTAGGCCTCGTAGGCCTCCTGCAGCTTCATCGGGCGCGGCAGCGAACCGACCAGCTCGGTGGGGATCGGCATCGTCTCTCCTCCTCAGGTTGAGGAGACGGACCTGTCTCTCTCGCCGGAAGCTATCAGGAGACGGACTACTCGTGTCTTCTCGCGGAGCAACAGCTCGCCCATCTCCCGGGCGCGCTCGCCCGCCTGCACGTCGCCCTCGCCGGCCGCGACGATCGAGCCCTTCATGAGGATGTGCCACTGGCGCGCGAACGCGTCGGCGTCCTCGACCCCGGCCGCCGCCGGCCAGCTCGGCGACGAACGTCCGGATGTGTGAAGGTGGCGCCGACGCTGGCGCGCGACGCTGTCGCGCGTCGTCGAGCTCCAGCATCACGTTGATGAACGCGCAGCCTTCGAAGTCGGGGCTCGCGAACCACTCGCCGAACACGTCGAAGATCGCCAGCAGCTGCTCGCGCGGAGTCGTCGCTGCGGCGCTTGACCTCGGCCATCAGCCAGCCGAGCGTCCAGCGCTCCTCGCGGCGCTCGAGGAACGCCAGCGATCGAGCTCGTCCTTGGAGGCGAAGTTCCGGTACAGCGTCATCTTCGCCGACCCCCGCCTCCGCGATCATCCGGTCGACGCCGACCGCCGCACGCCCGTGCGGCTGAACAGCTCGTAGGCGGCCTCGAGGACGCGCTCGCGGCCGCTGGCGGGGGTGTCGGTCACCGGGCGATCATAGGCCGGTCGGCGGCCTCTCTAGAACACGACCGTCGAGCCGTGGTGCGCGATGACCCGGTCCGCCAGGTGCCACTGGACCGCGCGCGCCAGCACGACGCGCTCGACGTCGGCCCCCAGCCGCGCGCACGCCTCGACGTCGTCGCGGTGGGTCGACGCGCACGACGTCCTGCTCGATGATCGGCCCGGCGTCGAGCTCCTCGGTCACGTAGTGCGCGGTCGCGCCGATGATCTTCACCCCGCGCTCGTTCGCGCGCTGGTAGGGGTCGGCGCCGGCGAACGCGGGCAGGAACGAGTGGTGGATGTTGATGACCGGCACGCCGACCGCCGTCGAGGAAGTCGGCCGACAGGATCTGCATGTAGCGCGCGAGCACGACGAGGTCGACGTCGCCGCGCCAGCAGCTCGAGCAGCCGCTGCCTCGGCCTGCGGCTTGGTCGCCGCGCGTCGACCGGGACGTGGTGGTAGGCGATCCCCGAAGCGCCTCGACGTCCTCGCGCGAGGTCGGGGTGGTTGGAGATCGACGAGCGGCGACCTCGGCCGGCGAGCTCGCCGCGCTGCGCCAGCGCCACAGCAGCTCGAGCAGGCAGTGGTCGTCGCGCGAGACGAGGATCGCCACGCGCTTGCGGCTCGTCGCGCGTCGTCCACGCGCCAGTCCATCGTCGAACGCGCTCGCGCGACCTCGGCTCGAACGCGAGCGCGCAGCGTCGTCGCAGCCGCTCGTCGAGGCCGGCGAGGTCGAACTCCATCCGCATGAAGAAGTGCCCGCCCTCGGGGTCGGTCGAGTGCTGGGCCGACTCGACGATGTTCGCGCCGTGCTCGGCCAGGAAGCCCGACACCGCGGCGACGATCCCCGGCCCGTCGGGGCAGTCGATCAGCAGCCGCGCACGGTCACGCGTCGTCATCTCGCATGTTCACCGGCGCCGCCTCGCGCAGCCGCTCGTGGAGCTTGTCGCGCAGCTCGTCGGGGTCGTACTCGTGCTGATCGCGGCGCCGGCGCGCGACGACGACGCCCGTCGCCGCGACCCCGGCGAGGCCGGCCAGCCCGATCAGCTTCCAGTTGGGGCGCATCGGTGGCGTAGGTTACGCGCGATGCCGGACACGATCGCGTCTCGACGAGGCCATCGCAACCGCCGCGACCGGCGACATCTGGCTGTTCCGCGGCCGCTCGGTCGCCGACCTCGCGATCCGGACGTTCACCAACAGCCCCGTCAACCACGTCGGCATGGTCGTCGCGATCGACGATCTCCCGCCGCTGCTGTGGCACGCCGAGCTCGGCAAGTCGATGCCCGACGTGTGGACCGGCGAGCACCAGCGCGGCGTCCAGCTGCACCGGCTGCCCGACGCCGTGCGCACGTGGAACGAGCGCTACAACCAGAGCGCGTGGATGCGCCGGCTGCACCCCGGGGTGGAGCGCCGCCACGAGGACCGGCTGATGGAGATCATCGAGCGCTTCGACGGACGCTCGTTCCCGACCGCACTCGGCCTCGCGCGCTCGTGGCTGACCGGCCGCGTCCGCCGCCGCCAGTCGTCGCTGGAGACGATCTACTGCGCCGAGCTGGTGGCCACGACCTACCAGCACATGGGCCTCCTCCCCAGCCATCGGCCCGCGAGCTGGTACGACCCCGGCAAGTTCTGGAGTGGTGACCGGATCGAGCTGGTGGCCCCGTTCGCGCTCGACGGCGAGGTCGCGGTCGAATAACGTCCGAAATCGTCCTGCTGGGGAGTACGAGGAGAGAGCATGGCTGCGACAAGCACCCCGTTCGAGGTTGCGCCGATGACGACCGCCACAACGATGGCGGGGGCGTTCCGTTTCACCGTCGATCGCGTGCCCGACCGCGCGGCGCTGCGCATGCGCGGTTCCGACGACGAACTGACGTGGGCCCAGCTGCGCGACCGCGTCGACGAGCTCGCCGGCGGCCTGCACGCGCTCGGCCTGCGGCGCGGCGACACGGTCGCGCTGATGATCGGCAACCGGCCCGAGTTCCACATCTGCCGACCTCGCGGCGATGACGCTCGGCGCGACGCCGTTCTCGATCTACCAGACCTCGTCGCCCGAGCAGATCGACTACTTCGCTCGAGGACGCCGGCGCGCGGATCGCGATCGTCGAGCGGCGTTCCTCGGCGCGCTTCCTGGAGGCGCGCGGCGCAACTGCCGCGACGCTCGAGCACGCTGATCGTCGCCGACGGCGAGGCGCCCGAGGGCGCGATCGCGCTCGAGCAGACGTCGAGGCGCGCCGACCCGGATTCGACGCCGAGGCGCACTGGCGCGCCGTCGAGCCCGACGACCTGCTGACGCTGATCTACACGTCGGGCACGACCGGCCCGCCGAAGGGCGTCGAGCTCACCCACGCGAACCTGATCGCGCGCGCTCGCGGCCTCGAGGAGTCATCGAGCTGCCCGACGGCGGCGCGCGTCATCTCGTGGCTGCCCGTCGGCGCACATCGCCGAGCGCGGCGCCCACCACTACCTGCCGATCGTCTTCGGCATGACGGTCACGACGCTGCCCGAACCCGCGCGAGATCATCGCGGTACCTGCCCGAGGTGCGCCCGAACTGGTTCTTCGCCGTGCCGCGGATCTGGGAGAAGCTCAAGGCCGGCCTCGAGGCGATGATCGCCGGCGCAGCCCGACGAGCAGCGCGAGCCGACCGAGGCGGCGCTCGCGGCCGCGGTCGAGAAGGTGCGCCTGCGAGCAGGCGCGGCGAGCCGGTGCCCGACGAGCTCGCGGCGCAGGTCGCCGCAGGCCGACGCGGCGATGTTCTCCGGGCTGCGCGCGCATGCTCGGCCTCGACGAGGTCGTCGGCGATCAACGTCGGCGCCGCGCCGACGCCGGTCGAGGTGCTCGAGTTCTTCCACGCGATCGGCCTCGAGCTCGCCGGAGCTGTGGGGCATGTCGGAGACCTGCGGCGCCGGGTCGGTCAACCCGCCGGGCGAGATCAAGCTCGGCACGGTCGGGCCCGCCGGCGCCGGGCATCGAGCTCAAGCTCGCCGACGACGGCGAGCTGCTCGTGCGCGGCCGGTCGTGATGAAGCGGCTACCGCAACATGCCCGAGAAGACGGCCGAGACGATCGACGCCGACGGCTGGCTGCACACCGGCGACATCGGCGAGATCGACGACGACGGCTACGTCAAGATCGTCGACCGCAAGAAGGAGCTGATCATCAACGCGGCCGGCAAGAACATGTCGCCGGCCAACATCGAGGCGACGCTCAAGGCCTCGTCGCCGCTGATCGGCCAGGCGTGCGCGATCGGCGACGGGCGGCCCTACAACACCGCGCTGATCGTGCTCGACGCCGACTTCGCGCCGGTCTGGGCGGCGCAGCACGGGCATCGAGGACACGTCGCTCGAGGAGCTCGCCGCGCGACGAGCGGGTCCGCGCCGCGGTGCAGGAGGGCGTCGACGCGGCCAACGCGCAAGCTCTCGCGCGTCGAGCAGATCAAGAGGTTCACGATCGTCGCGGGCGACTGGCTGCCCGGCGGCGACGAGCTGACGCCGACGATGAAGCTCAAGCGCAAGCCGATCGCCGCGAAGTACGCCGACGAGATCGAGGCGCTGTACGCGCGGGCGCTTTTATCTGTCTCTCTTTTTTCTTTTCTTTTATCTTTGCTTCATTTTTTGTTGATAGCTTGAAGTGACTAGTTGTTCGGTGGCGGGTCGGGACATCTACATCGACGTCTATTTGACGCTCGGGCGGGTCGAAAGCGGCTCCGGCAATCTCGGCGACAACAGCGAGCTCTCGCGCCGTCACGCGCAGATCCGCTACGAGAACGGCGCGGCGATCATCGAGGATCTGAGCTCGAGCAACAGCACGTTCGTCAACAGCACACGGATCACCGGCCCGCAGCGGCTCAACCCGGGCGACGAGGTCGAGGTCGGCATGAGCACGCTGCGCTACGTCGACAGCAGCGCGACGGTCGTCGGGGCCCCGCGGCCCACGCCACCCCAACAGCCAGCCGCACGCCGCTGCCGCCGCCGCCCACATTCGACCCGTTCCCTCCCCGCGCGGCCGCCGAGGCACCGACCGAGAAGCGCGACGCAGCGTGCCGCTGGCCGCCCTGCTCGGCGTGCTGGCGCTCGGCATCGCCGGCGTCGTAGCGGCGGTTCTGCTGACCGCAACACAAGGACCCACGCGCGCGAGATCCGCCCTCGCCAACCCCCCCCCCTCTCACCCTCGGCGCGAACCCGCCCCGCTCGCCAAGCGCTCAAGACGACACAGCACCACCCAGGCCACTTCCTGTTCATCACCAGCGCGTGCGAGAACGACACAGCACCGTGGCGACGTTCCCGCTGCACCGCGCGTCAGCCACGACAGACCGTCTGGTACGTGATCACCGATGACTCCACCAACCGACGCAGAGCCAACGCGCCAACTACGTGCCCAAGTTAGCCAACTCGATCAACCACGCCGTCCAGAAGTCACGTGAACAACGCGTCGTCAACTTCCCGCCACGTGACGTTCGCCAGAAGCGTCGTCAACCCCCCACCGCGTTCCGCCGCCGTCGCCACCCCGCGCACCGCGAGCGACGTACAGCCCGCTCATCGAGATACCGACGAAGTGCTGAATGCGCCGCAGTCGCCAACTCCAGCGCCATTCCTCCAAGTCGTCGCGCTCAACACGAAGAAGATACCGTTGAGTACAAGAACCGAGTCGCTACGAGAACAAGTCGTTCACTACGCGTCGTTCACTCCAGCACCCATCGCGCACGCTCGAAGAGCACGTACGCACCGCGCTCAGCCCATCCACCACAAAACTCAAAACTCATCGCGCAGCCCTATCGCTTCGTCACAGCGCCCAACCAAAAGCCCAGCAAAATCAAACTTCTCACACTCACCCCCACAACATCCTGCACAGTGCCGTGCTCCAGCACTCCACATCGCACCTGCATACGCCCATGTGCACTGCACCTCATCCAGTAACGCCTCCCACCACATCCAACCCACACATCACCGCTCCTCCCAAAAACAAAAAAAAAACCCGGCGAGCGCTATCAGACGCCTCGGCCTCGACCGCGAGCTTGACGACGTAACAACACAACAGCACGAGCATCGGGCTCGTGCGCGCCGGGCTGGCCAGCGACGCGTGCACGGGCTGGGCGACGGTGCCGCTGCGGAACTCGGCGAGCTCGAGGCCGTTGTAGGTCAGCACGTGGCTGCGCGGGCGCACGCCGTCGGGTTCCCAGCCCCAGGTGTGCGCACCGATCGAGAAGTCACCGGCCTCGATCCCGTGGCGACGCATGAAGCCGCGCGGCACGTAGCGCGCGGCGCGCTCGCCGCTGTCTATGTTGACCGCGGTGATGACCTGGCCGAAGCCGCGCAGCGCGCGCTCGCAGCGCCACGTCCGCCGCCCGTCGCTGATCGACGCGACGTCGCCGCGCCATGCCTGGAGCTGCCCGATGTCGCCGAGCACGAAGCGGTCCTCTCCGACATGGTCGAGTGCCAGATCCATGGCGGCTGGAAACGCCGCTCAGTCGGTGCTCGGCGGGCTGGGCGGGACGCGCTCGTCGTGGCGCGTCAGCCCGTCGTCGGGGACCGGCTCCCATGGCGCGGCGTAGGCGACGAACTGGCGGAACGACGGCCGCACGCCGGGGTCGGAGTCAAACGAACCGAGGCGGACGCCGCGGATCTCGTCGTCGCCCGGCATCTGGATGAACACCGCCGAGCCGCACGTCCCACAGAACACCTTGTCGCGCACGCCGCCGCCGGGGTTCCAGCGCACCAGCCGGTCGGCGCCCGACATGATGCGACAGCTTCCCGGGCGCGGCGTGGCGCTCGCGCTGGCGGCCGACCCGGTGCGTCGCTGGCAGCGCCGGCAGTGGCAGTAGTGACCGCCGAGCAGGGGCTCGGTGATCTCGTAGCGCACGGCGCCGCAGTTGCAGCCGCCGGTGAGCGGGAGCGAGACGTCCATCCCGCTAGCCACCGGCGCGTTCCTCGAAACGCGGCAGCCCGTCGTCGGGGATCGGCTCCCACGGCGCGGCGTAGGCCACAAACTGACGGACCGCCGGGCGCACGCCGGGGTCGGAGTCGAATGTCCCCAGTCGCACCGCAAGGAACTCCGGGTGCTCGGGACTACGCGCCCACAGCGCAGAGCCGCAGATGCCGCAGAACGACTTGTCCCAGCCGTCGCCGGCGTTCCAGGCCTTCACGGCGTCCGTGCCCTGGATCAGCGTGAAGCTCCCGGGCTTGGGGACCGCCGACGCCGACGCCGCGGTCCCGGTCCGCCGTTGGCAGCGGGTGCAGTGGCAGTAGGTGGCCCCGACCAGTGCCTCGGAGATCTCCCAGCGCACCGCGCCGCAGTTGCAGCCACCGGTCAGCGGGAGCGAAACCGATGCGTCCATGGCTGACAGCCTAGTGGTCGGCTAGGGTCCGCCCGAAGGCAGTGTGACCAGCGTCTCAACCCCCATCCCGGTCGCTCCCGCGCCGCTCGGCCCGACGCGGCGCAAGCGGATGATCAAGGTGTTCGCGTGGCTGGGATTCGCCGTCGCGATGGTCGGGCTGCTCGACCTGCTCGGCGTGAACGTCGGCAGCTGGATCAGCCAGATGTGGGACGCGCTGACCGGGATCGGGTTGGGCTACCTGATCATCGGCCTGACGTTCCAGCTGTTCCAGACGTCGCTGACCGCGCGCGCGTGGTTCTGGATTCTGCGCTACGCCTATCCGTCGCCGCTGTTTCCGTACCGCCAGATCCTCGCCGCCTACGCGGCCGGGGTCGCGCTCAACGGCTTCCTGCCCGCGAACATCGGGACATTCGTGACGCTGCTGATGTTCGTCGCGATCATCCCGCACGCGAACTTCGCCGGCGTGCTCGGCGGCATGCTCGTGCAGAAAATCTTCTTCACGCTGATCGGCGCAGTCACGTACCTGTACCTGTTCCTGTCGGTCCCCGGCTCGTTCAGCCTCCAGCTGCCGACGCTGTCCGATCACCCGGTCGTCGTCGCCGGCTTCGTGGTCGGGGCGATCGTGCTGATCGTCGTGATCTGCCGCGTGTACTGGCCGCGGGTGAGGGACTGGGTCAACAAGGCGGCCGAGGGCGGCACGATCCTGCGGACACCGCGCGTCTACTTCCGCAAGGTGTTCCTGGTCGAGTTCGCGTCGTGGGTGGCGAAGTTCGGTGTGATCGGGACGTTCCTGGCCGGCTACGGCATCCCGGTGACGTTCCACACGGTGATGGCGGTGATGGGCGGCAACTCGATCGCCAACACCGTCTCGGTCACCCCGGGCGGGGTCGGCGTCAACCAGGCGGCCAACGTCGCGTCGCTGCACGACGTGACCGACACGACGACCGCGACCGCCTACTCGGTCGGCCAACAGCTCGCGGTCACGGCGTTCAACGTGGCGTTTGCGGTCGCGCTCGTGGTCTGGGCGTTCGGCTGGAAGGGCGGCAAGCAGCTCGTCGAGCAGTCCTACGCCGACGCGAAGGTCAAGGTCGACGAGCAGAAGACCCAGCGCGCGGCCAAGCGGGCCGAGAAGAAGGCCGCCAAGCAGGCCGACAAGACGGCCCGGCACAGCGACGCGCACTGACACGGCTGGACGTACGTTCGACGGTCGCGGCTGAAGCCGACCCGCCTCCCTGCCGAGTACCCGACCGTAGTCGCTAACCGATTCTCAACACTGGCTATGGGGGCCTAATTTCATGCTGCACACGCTGCGTAACCGCGCTTCGCGCGAGGAGGGCTTCACGCTGGTGGAGCTCCTCGTTGTCATCCTGATCATCGGCATCCTGGCCGCGATCGCCCTGCCGACCTTCCTCGGCCAGCAGAAGAAGGGCCAGGACGCTTCGGCGAAGTCCAACGCGCGCAACCTGGTCTCGCAGGTCGAGTCCTGCTACGCCGACAGCACCAACTACACGCTCTGCCAGAGCGTCGCGCAGCTGACGCAGGGCAACACCGTTTCGACCGGCCTGCCGCTCGTCGACGGCGTGCCCGGCCTGAACCAGGTCTCCGTCACCGCGGCGACGACCGCCGGCTACACGATCACGGCCCAGTCGAAGTCGACGGTCCAGTACATCATCACGCGTAGCACGACCGGAGCCATCACGCCGTACGTGTACTCCGGCGAGCACCGGCTCCTGCCCGGCCAGCCAGTCCTGGTAGCCGATTCGCGGCGGCGCGTAGCGCCGCCGACGATCCCATAGCTGGAACCGCGCGCGGCGCCCCATCCGGGGCGCCGCGCCGCATTTTGAGGGTCGGCTTCGTAGGCTGGCGGTGCCGCCATGCTCGATGAGCTCACCGATCTGATGGGTCAGGCCGAAGGCCGCTGCACCTACGCCGAAGCACGCCGCGTCCACACGCGCACCGAGGAGACGAGCGTGCGCGGGCAGCGCCCCGAGGACCTGAGCGCGTCGGAGACCGACGGGATCGGTGTGCGCGTACGCGTCTCCGGCGGCTGGGGCTTTGCCGCCACGCATGACGCCAGCGCCGCCGGCGCGCAGGCGGGCGCTGGAGCGCGCGCTCGAGATCGCCGCTGCCGCGCCGGCCGGCCCCGACGCGCCGCTGGCGAGCGCGATCGCCCGACGCGCCGGGCGGGCACTGGGAGTCGCGCTGGGAGAAGGACCCGTTTGCGCTCTCGGCCCAGGCGCGGCTCGAGCTGCTGCTCGAGGCGACGCGCGCGATGGGAGACGACGAGCGCCTCGTGCACCGCTGGGCCGGGCTGACGGCGCGGCGGCTGACGACGGCGTTCGCGAACACCGACGGCGTCGCGCACACCCAGACGACGACCGAGTGCGGTGCGGGGCTCCAGGCGATCGCGGTCGCCGACGGCGAGCTGACCGTGCGCTCGTATCCGACCGCCCACGGCGGCGGCGTCGCACAGGCGGGGTTCGAACACGTCGAGGCGCTGGCGCTCGCCACGCACGCGCCGCGCGTCGCCGAGGAGGCGCTGGCGCTGCTGAGCGCTCCGCCCTGCCCGCGCGAGGTGACGACGCTCGTGCTCCACGGCGAGCAGGTCGCACTCCAGGTCCACGAGTCGATCGGCCACGCGCTGGAGCTCGACCGGATCCTGCTCGGCGAGGCGTCGTACGCCGGGACGAGCTGGGTATCCGCCGGTGACCTCGGCTCACTGCGCTATGGGTCGCCGGAGCTGAACATCACCGCCGACGCGACGGTGCCCGGCGGCCTCGGGACCTTCGGCTGGGACGACGAGGGCGTCGCCGCGGCGCGCACGGTGCTGATCTCGCGCGGCGTGCTCGAGGCGGCGCTCAGCAACCGCGAAAGCGCGGCGACGGTCGGGCTCGCCGCGTCGGGCGGCTGCGCGCGCGCCGACGGCTTCGCGCGCCAGCCGATCGTGCGGATGACGAACGTCAACCTCGAGCCCGGGACCGGCGGGACGGTCGAGGACCTGATCGCTGGCGTCGAGCGCGGGATCTACATGGAGACCAACCGCTCGTGGTCGATCGACGACCGCCGGCTCCAGTTCCAGTTCGCGTGCGAGCTCGGGCGCGAGATCCGCGACGGCGAGCTCGGCGGCCTGGTCCGCAACCCGTCCTACGCCGGCGTGACGCCCGAGTTCTGGGGCGGGCTCGACGCGGTCGGCTCGCGCGAGGGCTGGCAGCTGTGGGGCCTGACGAACTGCGGCAAGGGCGAGCCCGGGCAGATCATGGCGGTCAGCCACGGCGCGGCACCGGCGCGCTTTGCGGCGGTCCAGGTCGGGGTCGCGTGAACGAGCAGTTGGACGCCGCGGCGATCGCGCAACGCGCGCTGGCGTTCGCCCACGGCGACGCGCAGGTGACGGTCACCCATGAGCGCTCGCTGCTGTCGCGCTTCGCGCGCTCGCGACCGACTCAGGCGACGACACGTCGACGACCTCGACATCGACGTGCTGTGCCTCGTCGACGGCGCGCCCGGCTGCGGCGTCGACGAACCGGCTCGACGACGACGCGCTGCGCGATTGCGCGTTGCGCGCCGGCGGGCGCGGCGGAGGCGGCGGCGCGGCTCGGCGTCCGACGGGCCGCTGGTCGGCCTCGCGCCGCGCCCGCGACGTACCGCGCCCACGACGGCCACGACGAGGAGACCGCGCAACTGGACCCGGCGGCTGGCCGGCGATGCGCTGGCGACGGTCTTCGACGTCGTCGGCACGGCCGACCTCGAGGCGTTCGGGGTCTGGACGGCCGGCGAGGTGACGACCGCGATCGCGACGAGCGCCGGCGCTGCGGGCCGTCGATCGCGTGACCGACGCCGGGTTGAAGGTCACGGCCCGCGACACGGACGGGCCGCTCGGGCTGGGGCGCCGCGGCAGGCGTCGCGGTCAACGACGTCGACGTCGCCGAGGTCGCGCGCGCGCGCGGTCGCGGCGGCGCCGCGCGAAGACGCCGATCGAGCTCGAGCCGGGCGAGTACCCGGTCGTGCTGGCGCCCGACGCGGTCGGCGAGCTGCTCGACTTCCTCGGCACGACGGCGTTCAACGGCATGCCCACGCCGAGGGCCGCGGCGCGCTGAGCGGGCGGCTCGGCGAGCAGGTTGCGGCGCCGTTGATCATCGCTGTCCGACGATCCCTCGTTCGCCGGGCACGCTGCCGCGCGCGTTCGACGCCGACGGCGTGCCGAAGGCGCCGATCACACTGATCGAGGACGGCGTCGCGCGGCGCGTCGTCCACGACCGCCGGTCGGCCGCGCTGGCCGGCGGCGGCGCCGTCTCGACCGGCCACGCCGTCTCCCGGGCGGCGCGCCCGAGCGGGCCGCGACACGACGAACCTCGTGCTCGCCGGCGGCGACGCGGCGTCGATCATGGACCTGCTGCGAGCCGATCGAGCGCGGCCTGTTCGTGACGCGGCTGTGGTACGTGAACGTCGTCGACGGCCGCCGCACGCTGCTGACCGGGACGACGCGCGACGGGACGTACCTGATCGAGGACGGCGCGCTCGGCCGGCCGGTCAAGGACGTCCGCTTCACCGACTCGGTGCTGCGCGCTGCTGTCAGGCGACCGAGGCGCTGACGGCGTCGCTGCGGCTGGTCTGCGACACGAACTTCTACCGTCGCGCGCTTCGCCTCGGGCGTCGTCTGCCCGGCGCTGCGGGCGCAGCGGGTTCCGGGTGACCGGGCAGACGGTGTAGCCGGCTTGGGCCCCGCGCCTACGCCGCGAGCGCCGTCAACACCACCGGCGCGCCGTGCGCGACCACGATCGTGTGCTCGACATGGGCGCTCAGCGAGCGGTCGACCGTGCGCACGGTCCATCCGTCCTCCGCCCCCACGACGGCGCCCGCGCCGGCGGCGATGATCGGCTCGATCGTGATGACGAGCCCATCGGTGAGCGGCCGGTCGGCGCGCTCGTCGGCGTAGTTGGGGACGTCCGGCGGCTCGTGGATGCGACGGCCGATGCCGTGGCCGTGAAGCTCGACGCAGACGCTGTGGCCGGCGAGCTCGACCGTCTCCTGGCACCGCCGCGCCGATCGCGTTGATCGGCGCCCCGGCGCGGGCGGCGCGCAGGCCGCGCGCCAGCGCCCGCTCGGCCGTCGACACGAGCCGCAATGCCGAGCCGGCGCGGCGGCTCCGACCGGCACCGTCACGCACGCGTCGGCGTAGAAGCCGTCGAGCTCGGCGGTGACGTCGAGCTTGACGAGGTCGCCGTCGCGCAGGCCGCCGCGGGCCGGGGATGCCGTGGACGGCCTCCTCGTTGACGCTGATGCACGTCGTCCCCGGGAAGTTGTAGTCGAGGCTCGGCCCCGAGCGCGCGCCCGCCTCGTCGAACTCGTCGCGCCGCGATCGCGTCGAGCTCGGCGGTCGTCACCCCGGGGCGCACGGCGCGGCGCATCGCCGCGATCGTCCGCGCGACGACCTGTCCCGCGGCCCTCAGGCCCGCGAGCTCGGCCGGCGTGTCGGCCGACATGCGCTAGGCCCAGGGCGCCTTGAGCAGCAGGATCATGTTCAGGGTGAACGACGATCGCGAAGCCGATCGTCCAGCGGTTGAGGTTGCGCTCGACGAGCGATCCGCCGCCGAGCGAGCCCTGGCCGGTGCCGACACCGAACGCGCCCGACAGGCCCGCGTCCTTGCCCGAATGCATGAGGATGAGCAGGATCAGCGCCGATCGACAGGCCGACCTGGATGACCGAGAAGACGGTCTCCATCGTCCGAGGATTCTACTCATCCCCGAGCTGCATCGAGCTCATGCAGGATCGCGACGGCCTCGGCGCGCAGCTGACGGTCGAGTCGCAGCGTGGTCCTCAGTCCGACAGTTTGCCGGTCCGCCAGTCGAGCTCGGTGTCGCGGATCTCGCGGTACTTGGCCTCGCGCGCCGCGTCGAGCTCGGCCCGGCGCATCGCACGCCGCATCGGCCTCCGGGTCCGGGCCTCGCCGGCGGCGCAACGGTCCGCCGACGAGCCACACGACGGCGACACAGCACGGCGACGATCGCGAGCAGCACCACCACGTTCACGGCCGAAGCCTCCTACGCCGGGGCGTCGCCGAGATCCTGGGCGATGCGGGCCTTGTAGGCGGCGCGAGCGCGCCGCGTCGCTCCGCGTGGCGCTGGCCACAGCGCGGTCAGGCCGCCGAGGAAGACGATGATCGCGCCGAGCCAGATCCACGTCGCCATCGGCGAGATCAGGATCCGGAACTGGACCGCCGGCGCGGTTGCGCTTGTAGCGGTTTACGAGCTCGGTCACCGCCTGGCCGAGGGCGGCCTGGAGCATCGCCGGCGGCAGGTTGCGCGCGTTGGCGAACACCCGGTCGCCCTGGCGCACGATCGCCATCAACGAGCCGATGTTCGTGTCGTTGACGTCGACCCAGATGTCGCGGCGCAGCCCCGCCTTCAGGCCGACCTCGCTCGTCTGGTCGCCCGCGAAGTAGCGCGACAGCGGCCCGCGGTGCTGGTCGAACTCGGGAAGTAGCCGCGCTCGGTGTGCATGGTGGCGACGAACGTGCCGTCGCTGGTGACGCGGATGTCGCTTCCGAAGTTGATGTGCTCGAGGTGGCCGGCGGCGTTCGTGGTAAGCGTCGCGGTCGCACGCACGTTGGTGAACGTGTAGCCGCCGACCTTCGCGCTCTGGCCCGGGCGCAGCGTCGGCGTGATCGAGTGCTGGAATGCCGACGACGCCGCGATCCCGATGAACAGCACCGCGATCCCGAGATGGACGAGGTAGCCGCCGTAGCGCCGGCGGTTGCGACGTACGAGCGACACCAGCGCAACCGGCAGCGCGCTCGCCGCTCATCGTCTTGCGTGCCCGCGTGCCGCGCCAGAACTCCTGGGCCACGCACGCGATCGACGAACGCTCCGGCGCCGAACATCGCCACGGCCAGCAGGTTGTCGGCCGCGTTGGTGAGCGCGAGCACGGCGACCACGACGACCGGCGGTGAACGCCAGCGGCCACGTCAGGTTGCGCTTGAAGTTCGACCACGTCGCGCGCCGCCACGAATGACCGGCCCGAGCCCGGCGACGACCGCCAGCACGATCGCCAGCGGCACGGTGTAACGAGCGAACCAGGGCGGCCCGAGCGTCGACTTGTTGCCGGTCACGCGCCTCGGAGATCAGCGGGAAGAACGTCCCCCAGAAGACGACGAAGCACAGCGCGACGAGCAGCAGATTGTTGAACAGGAACAGCGCCTCGCGCGACAGCAGCGAATCGAGGCGATGCTCGGACTTGAGGATCGCGCGGCGCGAGTACACGAGCCAGATCGACCCGACCGCGCAGACCGCGATCAGCGCCGTGAACGCCCACGCGATCTCGTTGCCCTGCTCGACGAACGCGTGGATCGAGTCGATGATCCCCGGAACGCACCAGGAACGTGCCGACGATCGCCAGCGTGCCGGTGGCCAGGCACAGCGACGCGTTCCACATGCGCAGCATCCCGCGCTTCTCCTGGATCATGATCGAGTGGATGAACGCGGTTGCGATCAGCCACGGCATCAGCGACGCGTTCTCGACCGGGTCCCATCCCCAGTAGCCGCCCCAGCCCAGCTCGACGTAGGACCAGCGGGCGCCGAGCACGATCCCGATGCCCAGGAACAGCCAGGCGGCGAGCGCGAAGCGGCGCGTCGCAGCGATCCACTCGGCGTCGACGCGGCGCGCCATCAGCGCCCCGACCCCGAACGCCATCGGCACCGCGCACAGCGTGTAGCCGCTGTAGAGCATCGGCGGGTGGATCATCATCGAGGGGTAGCGCAACAACGGCGTCAGCCCGGTGCCCTCGGCCGCGGCGCGCGGGAGCGTGGCGAACGGCGACTCGAGGAACACGACCAGGCCGACGAAGAACGACGCGAAGCCCATCAGCACGCGCGGTCGCCCACGGCGTGATCTCGCGCAGGCGATTGCGCGTGAGGTACAGGACGAGGCTCGACCACAGCGACAACAGCCACGCCCACAGCAGCAGCGAGCCCTGTTGTGACGACCACGCGGCGGCGGCGCGGTACAGCACCGGGGTCGTCGTCGACGAGTGGGTGGTGACGATCGCAAACGAGAAGTCCGAGGTGATGAACGCGATCTCGAGGATCACGAACGCACCGGTGAGCAGCAGCGCCAACGCGTAGACGGCGCGGCGCGCCGACGTCGGCCCACGCGCGGCGGCCGGTGTGGGCACCGTAGATCGCGGCGCCGATCCCGTAGAGCGTGACGGCGAACGCGATGATCAGGCAGGCGCGCCCGAGGACCGCCATGGCGTCAGGCCGACGACGACTTCTTGTCGGTGAACTTCGACGGGCACTTCGTGATCAGCGAGTCGCGCTCGCCGACGAACTGCCCGCCGGAGCCCTTGCGCACGGTGACGATGATCTCGCGGCCATTGCGGAACGGGTCGGGAACGGCGCCGGTGTAGGCGACGGCCACCGTGCCGGCTCCGCCGTTGCGGTCCGCGACGCGGAACAGCAGCGCGCTGCCGTGCTTGCGGATCGAGCCGTTCACGACCTTGCCCGTGAGCTGGTAGGAGCGCCCTGGCGTCGCCACGGTCAGCAGCTTGCTCGGCGACACCGCCTCGTTGGCGGCGCTGAAGCTCGTGTAGATCAATGCTCCGGCGAGCAAGACGGCGGCGGTCAGCGCCACCACCAGCCGGATCCTGCGCTTGCGGGACGGGTCCATGCGCGCCCAAGTATCGCAGGCGCAGACGAACGTCCAGCTGCCTCAAGATTCCCTAAAGACATATACAGGACAACCGACAGCAATGGGGAAGCCTTCCTGGACGCCAGCCGTTCTTCTCATGACCATGCGTCTCGCACCCAACCGCTCGACCCTCGCGCGCCGGCAGCTCCGCCGGCCGCACGTCGTACGGCCGGCGGTGACCCCCGAGCGCGAGCGTGAGCTGACCGACGAGCGCCGCTGGCGGATGGCCGGCGGCCCCGAGGACAACGCGACCTACGCGTGCGCGTGCGGCATGGCGTTCGAGGCCCCGGTCTCGACCTCGGTCGCGTGCCCCAGCTGCGGCTGCGGCCAGGCCTGGTAGCCCGGCCGCCGCCAGCCGCTAACGACGCCCTAACAGCGGCCGCCGGTCACGGCGCGTCGTCGGGCGACACATCGTCGGCCTGCACGATCTCGTAGGAGACGATCACGGTCTCGTTCGAGCACGAGATATCCGGGCCGTCGTAGACCTGGCCGCACGCGCCCGTGGGAGGCTTCGGCGACGACACCGCCTGGACGTCTCCGAGCGTGATGTGCTCGTGCTTGGCGATCGTCTTGGCACGCGCCTGTGCATCGTCGAGCGCGTCGCTGAGCGTGGAGCCGCTGCCGCCGACGGTGACCGCGTCGGGCTGGGCGGGCAGCCCGGCTGTCACGCCTGCGACATCGGTCAACGACTCCGCGCGCCCACTGGTCGGCGTGGTCGCGGTCGTCGGGGTCGTCGGCGTGGTCGGGGTGGTCGGGGTTGTGGGCGCGGTCGGCACGGTCTGGGTCGTGACCGGCGTCGTCGTGATCTCGTCCTTGGTCCACTGCGGCTTGTCGACCGACGCCTTGGCGGCCGCCGGCATCAGCCCGGTCGTCGGGGCGGTGGCGCTGGCGAGCAGGCCTCCGGCGAGAATCGCGACGGCACAGGCGATGGGCATGAAACGGCGACGCATCTGATGGCTCCTTGGGCGAAGTTGCATGCCTGTCCCTACGAGCCGCGGTGATCTTCATCACGCCGCGTAAGTAATCCGCGGCAGGGTGGTTGCAAGGACGTCATGCTCATCACCCCCAACATCCAGTCGTCCTCGGTCCCCCGCCCCGCTCCCCGCCACGAGTTCGCCTATCCGCGCGTGCGCCAGATCGCGCCGCGTGCTCACACGGTTCTCGTCTCGTCGCTGCCGCAGCGGCGGGCCGGGGCGCCCGCCGCCGCGCGCTAGCACCGGCTAGCCGGTAGCGCCGCAGGTGATCTCGATCCGGACCGTCTTGGCCGCGATCACCGGCTGAGCGTTGTCGGTCGCCACCGTGAGCTGCCAGACATTGCCCTGCGTCGGCTGGCTCGAGATGACGTGCAGGCCGAACGGCACGTCGAAGCCGCCGCCCACGGGGACGCTCTTCGTCCCGTTGCAGCGCAGCACGTAGCTCCTCAGCGAGCTCCCGGATGGGAACGAGAAGTCCTGGAACTCGACGCTGTAGCCCGGCGTCCCGTCCTTGCCGTCCTTGCCGTCCTTGCCGTCGGCGCCCTTGGGGCCCTGCGGTCCCGTTGCTCCGGGCAGGCCCTGCGCGCCCTGCGGGCCCTGGGCACCCTGGGGGCCCGGCAACCCCTGTGGCCCCTGCCTGCCGGCTGGGAGCTGGCCGGCCTTGAAGTCACGGGCCACAAGTGAGTGATCCTTGACCTTGGCCGAGGTCACGGCGTTCTTGGCAATGGCGCGCGCGTTGACCGAGTTCGCCGGAAGCTGGGTAGCCGCGTAGGCACCGCCGCCGAGAGCCATGAAGACAGCGATCGTCGCCATCACGTTGGCGTAGGAAAGTTTGCTGAACAGCCGTGTGGAAGACATGCGTGCATCGAACCCTCGATCGCCGCCCGCGTCTGTCGCGGCGATGACAGAGCCAGCGTGCCGTCGTAGACTCGAGGCCGCGCGGACGTAGCTCAGTTGGTAGAGCGTCGGCTTCCCAAGCCGAAGGTCGCGGGTTCGAACCCCGTCGTCCGCTTCGAGGTCGACGCGCTTATCCGGGCTGGCCGTAGTACGCCTGCGGCCCGTGCTTGCGCGTGAAGTGCTTGGCGCGGACCGCCTCGTCGAGCAGCGGCCCGTCGGCGTGCAGCAGTGTCGTGAACAGAGCCATGCGCGCGACCTCTTCGAGCATGATCGCGTGCTCGACCGAGGCGGCGGCGGTCGTCCCCCAGCAGAACGGTCCGTGGCCGCGGACGAGCGCGCACGGGATCTCGGCCGCCCCGTGCGCCCGTACGGCGTCGATCAGCACGGTCCCGGTCGCGCCCTCGTAGTCGGCGTCGACCTCGGCGGCCGTCAGCGCACGCGTGATCGGGATCGGATGCGGCGAGAGGTCGGCGTGGGTCGTTCCGAGCAACGGAATCTCGCGCTGGGCCTGGGCCCAAACCGTCGCCCACCGCGAGTGGGTGTGGACGATCGCACCGATCGCGTCGAACGCCCGGTAGAGCGCCAGGTGCGTTGGCGTGTCCGTCGACGGGCGGCGCGTTCCTTCGACGACCGTACCGTCGAGGCCGACGACGACCAGATCCTCGGCGGTCATCTCCGCGTACGCGACGCCGCTCGGCTTGATGGCGACGAGGCCGGTCTCCCGGTCGATTGCGCTGGCGTTGCCCCACGTCAGCGTCACGAGATCGTGAGCGGGCAGCGCCAGGTTCGCGGCCAGCACCTCCTCGCGCAACGCGGTGAGCCGCGCCACCACTAGATCTCCTCGTGCTCCAGCTCGAGCTGCTCCGCGAACGCGCGCCAGCGGGGGCGATGGTCGCCGAGGTTGGTGACGAAATGGTGCGGCGCGCCGAGCCGTAGCCAGCGATCCATGAACTGCTCCATCCCGGCCTCGGGACGGAAGTGGAAGTGATGCATCTCGACCTTGGGGAGCTCGAGCGTGTCGAGCACCTCGCCGTAGCCGACGACGAGACGCATGTACTCGCCGTCGAGCTGGACGAGCGCGGCCGTCGTCGCCGGACCGGGCTCGGCCATGAACACGGGCGTCGGGGGGTTGTCGAGCCGGCCGATCCCGAGCGGCCGGTCGATCAGCCTGACCGGGCGGTCGCTGCGCGCGATCCGCCAGTTGCCTTCGCCCATATGACTGACGAGCACCGAGTCAAGCTCCCAGTCCATCGCGTACAGCTCGGAGAAGTGCGCGTTGCCCGACATCACCTGGGCTGCGCACATCAGCGTCGCCGTGTTGACGTCGCCCTCTGCGGCGAAGCCGTATCCGTCGGCCATCAGGTCGGAGGCGCCGAGCAGCGGCAGCTGCTTGAAACGCCCGTCACCGCCCAGCGAGTCGAAGTGGAACGTGAACCCGGCGTAGCCACGCTCCTCCAACAACCCACGGATCGCGAGTTCGATCCGCACCGCATACGCGTGGTACTCGCTCGGGAGATCGGCAGCGACCTCGAAGCGCTCGGTGTGCAAGGCGATCAGCGCCGCGACCGCGTCCTCGTCGACCGCGTCGATTCGGCCGACGAGTCCGCCGAGGTCCTCGGCGACGACCGTGACCCCGAGCCGGCGCAGGAGCGCGTTGGGGTCCGGGAGGATGTCGCCCATCCCGTTCATCGGGTACCCGAGCAGCGCGATCCGGGTGCGCTTCAGCGCGGTCACCGCTCGCGCGGCGCGTGCCCAGTCCTCGAACCCTGCGGCAAAGCGCTCCGATCGCCAATCGCCGGTCAGCACGGAGAACGGGATCTCCGCCCGTACGAGCGCGTTCGCTTGATCCTGGGCGCCGTGGATCCCCTGGTTGTATGTCAGGTCGTCCATCGTCCACTCGGCCGTGATCGAGCGCTCCGGTTGGATGTTCGCCAACAGCAGCGGCACGCGCGCACCAAGCAGCGCAGGCACGGTGCGCATCGCCGGGCCGTACGTGAGCATCACGATCATCAGCCCATCGACGCCGCGGCCGAGCAGCTCGCCCGTGACGTCCTCGACGTCCTGACGGTTGCGCGCGGGGCGGATGAACTCGACGTCGGCGGCGGCCCCGAGCCGAGCGGCGACCTCGGCCCCGTAGGCAGCCTGTCGCTCGGTGATCCCGGGCACCATGTCGTCGTACAGCTCCTGCATGATTCCCAGCAGGCCGATCCGGGGGCGGTCGCTCATCACTCTCTCCTCTCGGCGTGAATCAGCTTGAGCCCGTGCAGCAGCTCGGATCGAGAGCGGCCGAGCAGCTCGTAGAGCTCACGGTAGATGGCATAGACCCGGTCGTACACGGCGCCCGCGGCACGATCGGGCGCGTACGTCCGGGAGACGGCGGGGCGTGTCGCCGCGACGGCAGCGCCGATCGTCGGGAACGCGCCGGCGGCGACGGCACCGAACAGTGCGGCGCCCCGCGCCGGCACCTCGCCGGAGGACGGGACGTCGACGGGACGCCCACTCGTGTCGGCGATCAGCTGCATCGTCAGCGGGCTCTTCGCGGCGATCCCGCCGCAGGCGACGATCCGCTCCAGGGCGAGCCCGTGCTCCTCGAAGTTGTCCATGATGCGGCGGTTGCCGAACGCGATCGACTCGAGCAGCGCGCGGTAGATCTCGGCCGGCGTCGTCTGAAGAGTGAGGCCGAGGATCGCGCCGCTGAGGTCGGCGTCGGCGAGGATCGTGCGGTTGCCGTTCCACCAGTCGAGCGCCAGCAGCCCGGTCGCGCCGGGCGCGAGCAGCGCAGCCTGCGCTTCGATCGCCTCGTACGCATCGCCGCCGCCCACGGTGCGCACGAACCAGGCCAGCATGTCGCCGACCGCCACCTGGCCGGCCTCGTAGCCGTACAGGCCGGGCAGGATCCCGTCCCGCGCAACGCCGGTGATCCCCGGCAGGAGCACCTCGGTGGGGTGGACGATCATGTCGCAGATCGACGTGCCGATCACCATCACGAACGTGCCCGGCTGCTCCACCCCCGCCCCCGGCAGCGACACGAACGAGTCGACGTTGCCCACCGCGACGGTCACCGTCGCCGGTAGGCCGAGCGCGTCCGCGAGCTCTGGACGGAGCGTCCCCGCGCGCGATCCGAGCACCGCGAACTCGCGCCCCAGCTTCTCGGCTGGGGACGCGAACCCGGGGTATGCGGCCTCGAAGTACTCGACGCCGGGCAGCCCGCCGTCGGGCGACCACATCGCCTTGTAGGCGGCCGTGCACGCCTGGCGGCATTCGACGCCCGTCATCCACCAGACGATCCAGTCGGTCGCCTCGATGAACGCGTATGCCTCTTCGTACAGCTCGCGATCGTCGCGCCACAGCTCGATCAGCTTCGGGAAGTACCACTCCGACGAGATCCGCCCGCCGTAGCGCGCCAGGAACGGCTCGCCGCGCTCGAGCGCGACCTCGTTGAGGCGGTCCGCGACGCCTTGCGCTGCGTGGTGCTTCCACAGCTTCGGCCATGCGTGTCGCCGCCCGCGCCAGCGCTCATAGCGGCACAGCGGCTCGCCGTCGGCGTCGGTGGGCAGCACGGTGCACGACGTGAAGTCGACGCCGATGCCCACGACCTCCTCGCCCGGCACGCCGGTTTGCGCGAGCAGTGCGGGGACCGCGTGTTCGATCACCGACGCCCAGTCGTCGGGGTCCTGGAGCGCCCAATCCGGGGGCAGCTGCTCGCCGGTCCCCGGCAGCTCGCGGTCGATCACGCCGTGCGCGTACGACACCACCTCGACCGCCAGCTCCTCGCCGGAGTCGAGGTCGAGCAGGAGCGCCCGGCCCGACTCCGTTCCGAAGTCGACCCCGATCGCGTATCCACGTCGACTCCGGCGCAAGCCGGGTTCAGGCGCCGGCGTTCTTAACCTCCTCCACCTGGCGGAGGTAGCTCGAGACCATCAGCTCGGTGAGCTGCTCGAGCGACGTCTCGACGATCTTCTGGTCGACGGTGATGCGGCCGCCCTGCATGACGTTGAGGCGGTCACACAGCTCGAAGAGGTGCGCGTAGTTGTGGTCGATGACGATGATCGATACCCGGCCACTCGAGGCAAGGTCCTTGACGAGGTCGATGATGAGACGCGACTCGCGCGCCCCCATCGCCGCGAGCGGCTCGTCGAGCAGCAGGATCTTCGTGGCCGCGCGCAGGGCGCGGGCGACCGCGATCGCCTGCCGTTGACCGCCAGAGAGCTGCTCGGCCTCGGCGTCGACGCTGGGCACCGCGACGTGGATCTCGTCGAGGTACTGGCGCGAGAGCCTGCGCATCTCGCGCTTGTCGAGCAGACGGAGCGGTCCGAGCTTCGTCAGCTCGTGCCCGAGGAACAGGTTCTGGTAGACGGGCAGCTGCGGAATCAGTGCGAGGTCCTGGTAGACGGTCTCGATCCCGTGGCCCCGGGCGGCCTCGACCGAGCGGAAGCTCACCGGCTCTCCCTCGATCAGCAGGTCTCCCCCGTCCTGCTTGTACAAGCCGCTGAGGATCTTGACGAGCGTGCTCTTGCCGGCCCCGTTGTCCCCGACGATCCCGAGCACCTCGCCCGGGTGCAGGACGAGATCGATGCCGCGGAGGACCGCGAGCGCGCCGAAGCGCTTCGTGACCCCGCGCACCTCGAGCGCGGGCGCACCGTCCGTGACCGGGGGCGTGAGTACCGGCTCGGCGCTCATCTCGCCCTCGAGCGCGCGATCAGCCGGTCGAACTGGACGTTCAGCGCCATCGCGAAGATGATCACCACGCCGACCCAGATGAAGAAGTCGTTGGTGCTGACCCCGGTCAGCGTCAGCCCATCCTCGAGCACGCCGATCAGGATCGCGCCGATGAACGCCCCGACCATCGTTCCACGCCCGCCGGTGAGCGAGGTGCCGCCGATCACGCACGCGCCGATCGCGTACAGGATGTAGTCGACGCCGAAGTTGCCGGGGTCGAGGGTCCCGTACTTGACCGCGTCGACGATACCCACGAGGCCGGCGATGAACGAACAGAGCATGAAGGCCCGCACCTTGACGCTTCGGATTGGCACGCCCGCCTCCTCCGCGCCGACGCGGTTGCCGCCGGTCGCGATCGTCCGAACGCCGAACCGCGTGCGCGTGAGCACCACGGTCATGACAACCGTGATCCCAAGTACCCAGAGGATCTCGGACCACTTCCAGGCCCCCATCAACTGGGCGGCGAAGCTGTTCCCCCCAGTCAGCGGGATCGGCGACGCCTGGAGCTGCTTCGAGCCGACCAACACCGCCCCGTAGAGGATGAAGTTCATGGCCAGCGTCGTGACGAACGACGGTACGTTCAGAATCACGGTGATCAGCCCGTTGAACGCGCCGACGACGCTGGCGACGGCGAGCGCCAGTACGATCGCGAAGAAGAGCGGCACACCGGCGCCGTGCAGCCAGTACATCACCCACGGACAGAACAGGAAGACCTGGCCGGCGGACAGGTCGATCTCGCCGAGCACGAGCAGCATGACCTCACCGACCGCGATCGCGGCGACGGGCGCCGCATAGCCGGCGGCCGAGTTGAGGCTGAGCGAGTCGGTGAAGTTCGACCCGGCCTTGATCGTGAAGTACACGAACAGCCCGATCGTGAGCAGGAGCGGAGTCAGCTCGCGCTGATACAGGAACGGCCGCAGGACGCGAAAGCCCAGCCCACGGGCCTCACGCTGTTGCCCCGGCGCGTCGGGCGCCGGGGCAACCGCGGACTTTGTAGCGCCCGATTCCACGCCTGCCGACTACGTGGGAATCGAGGGCGGACTTGGCAACACCTTCGGCGTCGCGGACGTTCCCTGGAACCTGTTCGTCGTGAGGTACGGCTTGACGTTGTCCTTGGTGACGATGCCCAGCCCCGTGTCGGTGTTGGTCGGGCTCATCAGCCCGCCCGAGACCTTCCACAGGAACAGCTGCATGATCGTTTGGAAGCCCTGCAGGTAGGCCTGCTGGTCGATCGTGGCGGTCACGTAGCCGTTGTTGATGGCCTGCACGACCGGCAGTCCGACGTCCCAGACCGACGCTCCGACCTTGCCCTGCAGCTTCTCCTTCTGGATGAACTGCGCCACCGCGTTGCTATCCCCGCTGTCGACGGCCATCATCCACCGCACATCCTTGTTCCCGGCGTACCACGCGGCGATCTTGTTGTACTCCGGGGCGCCCTCCGTCGCCGAAGTCCCGACCTCCTCGAACTTGACGCCCGCATCCTTCAGGACGGGCTTCGCGCCGTCGATCCGCGGCTGGATGTTCCCGGTCCCCGGCGTCGCGATGATCCCGGCGACGAGGTCGCCCGACTTGACGCCGGCGCTAAGGATCGCCTCCCCGACCGCGGCACCCGCGGTGAGGTTGTTCTGGCCGATGTAGGCCATCCGGTTGTTCTTGGACTTCTCCGAGACGTCCGCGTTGTAGGCGATCACGGGAATGCCTGCGCTCAGCGCGTCGTTGGTGGGCGTGTTGAACGCAGTGTCGTCGATCAGGCAGCACCCGATCCCGGCCGCCTTTGCGGCGATCGCGGAGTTGAACGCCGAGACCATCTGGCTGACGATCGAGTTCTGCGAGCCCGTCCACTGATACGAAGTGCCGGTCAGCTTGCAGGCGTCCTGACATCCGTAGATGGTTGCGGTGAAGAACGAGTTCGTCGTCACGTGGTTGACCATCACGAAGTGGTACTTCGTGGGGCCTCCCCAGATCCCCGCGCTCGCGCTCGGCGTCGTCGCGGCCTTGGTGCTGCTCGTGCCCCCGCCGCCGCCGCCACATGCCTCGAGCACGAGCGCAGCGATTCCGGCCGCACTGCCGGTGAGAGCCGTCCTCCGCGTCAGCTGGCGCCAGTCCTTCTGAGGCGAATCCGCCTCATTGCGCTCAGCGAACTCCAACCGCTCGATGGCATCACCGGCTACATCTTCCGGCTTCGACATCCCCACTCCTCTCGTCCTTTTGACCAGCTTCGATGTGAACGCTAACAAAATTGCCGCCGTGAGGCATACTTTTTTTTCGCGCCCGCTCGGCGCGGCACCATGAGCTCTCCGCAGAACAGCAACGATCCGGGCGCCTCCCGAGCGCGCCCCGCCGTGATGGCGGACGTCGCCAAGCTCGCCGGCGTCTCGCACCAGACGGTGTCGCGCGTCGTCAACGACAGCGCGCAGGTCCGGCCGTCGACGAGACGGCGCGTGCTGGCCGCGATGGACCGGCTCGACTACCGACCCAACCGGGCGGCCCGGGCACTGGTGACCGGGCGATCCGGGACGCTCGGCGTCGTCAGCGTCGACACCACGCTCTATGGGCCCGCGTCGACCCTGTTCGCGATCGAGCAGGCCGCGCACGCATCGGGCTACTTCCTCATGATCGTCAGCCTGCTCGCCCTCAACAGCAGCTCGGTGCTCGACGCGATCGAGCGGCTCCGCATCCAGGGCGTCGATGGCATCCTCATCATCACACCGCACGAGAGCGCGGCCGACGCGCTCGCGAGCCTGCCCACTGGCGTGCCGATCGTGGTCGTCGAGGCCGGCCAGCCGCACCACGCGCCGCTGGTCGTCGTCGACCAGCTCTCGGGCGCGGTCAGCGCGACACAGCTGCTGATCGACCTCGGCCATCGCACGGTCTGGCACGTCGCGGGCCCGCGCGACTTCGTCGAGGCCCAGCTGCGCCTTGACGGCTGGCACGCGACGCTCGAGGCGGCCGGCGCGGAGATCCCGCCGGAGCTGGTCGGCGACTGGAGCCCGCGCTCGGGCTACGAGCTCGGGCTGCAGCTGGCGCAGGAGCCCGGCCTGACCGCCATCTTCGTGGCCAACGACCAGATGGCGCTCGGCGTGCTCCGCGCGCTGCACGAGCACGGCCGCGACGTCCCGGGCGACGTGAGCGTAGTCGGATTCGACGACATCCCCGAAGCCCGGTACTTCACGCCTCCGCTCACCACCGTGCGCCAGAACTTCGCCGAGGTCGGACGCGCCAGTCTGCGCCTGCTGCTCGACGTCATGCGCGGCAAGCAGCCCCAGCATGTCGCGGTCGCCCCCGAGCTCATCGTGCGCCGCAGCACGGCGCCGCCCGATGGGCGATGACCGGGCCTTCCGCGGCCGAGGCGAAGATGCGGGCGGCGGGTGTGTCCGAGATCGGCGTGCGCGCGTTCGCTCGCCTGTTCGCGCTGCTGGCCGCCGGCGATCGCGGCGTGCTCTCCAGCGAAGACCTCGAGCCGGTGCGCCACGTGGAGTCGCTCACGGAGCTCGACGTCGCCACACCGGGTGACGCCCTGGACCACACGGTCCTCGTCCGGCTCAACGGTGGGTTGGGAACGACGATGGGCCTCGCGACGCCGAAATCGCTGGTCATGGTCAAGCCCGGGCTGACGTTCCTCGACGTGATCGCGCGCCAGGTGCTCGCTGCACGTGCGCGATGGCGCGCGCGACTGCCGCTCGTGCTGATGAACTCCTACGCAACGCGCGGGCCGAGCCTCGAGGCGCTGCGGTCGCACTCGGGGCTGGCCGGCGACCTGCCGGCGGATTTCCTGCAGCACCGTGAGCCGCGCCTGCGCGCCGCTGACCTGCAGCCGCTCGACCTGCCCGCCGATCCGGACGCGGAGTGGTGCCCGCCGGGGCACGGCGATCTGTACGCCGCGCTCCAGGCGTCCGGCATGCTGGCCGAGATGCTGGCACGCGGTTACCGCTACGCATTCGTGGCGAACGCCGACAACCTCGGCGCGGTACTGGAACCACGCATCCTGGGATGGATGGTGCGCCGGGAGATTCCGTTCGTCATGGAGGTCGTGCAGGGAACCGCCGCGGACCGGAAGGGCGGCCACATCGCCTCGCACGCCGGGCGGCTCGTGTTGCGCGACACGGCGCAGGCCGCAGACGACGGCTCGTTCACCGACTTCGCGCGCTGGCGGTTCTACAACAGCAACAACCTGTGGATCGATCTCGTCGCGCTCGCCGAGCTCCTCGACGCGCACGACGGGGTCCTGCCGCTGCCGCTGATCGTCAACCGCAAGACGCTGCCGGCCGCGGGGGAGGTCGTACAGCTCGAGACCACGATGGGCTCGGCGATCGGGCTGATCGAGGGAGCGCACGCCCTGCAAGTGCCGCGCACGCGATTCGCGCCGGTCAAGACCACCGACGACCTCCTGCTGGTCCGATCCGATGCCTACGAGCTGGCGCAGGACGCGGCGCTGGTGCCCGCGGAGGGGGCGGTGCCGGGGACCGTCGTGGCGCTCGATCGGACCTACTACGGCACGCTGCAGGACCTCGACCGCCGCTTTCCATTCGGGCCGCCCAGGATGCGCCGCTGCACGCGGCTGTCGATTCGTGGCGACGTCGTGTTCGGGCGCGACGTGGAGCTCGCCGGCGACGTCGAGCTGCACGGTCCGGCGCGCATCCCGGACGGCACCCGGCTGGGACGGGTCCGTGCCGGGTGAGCGCTGCATCGCCTTCGCGCCAGGACGCGTGAACCTCATCGGCGAGCACACCGACTACAACGACGGGCTCAGCCTGCCGTTCGCGGTCGCTGAGGGCATCACGGTGACGGCCACCCACCTCGCCGGTGACGAGATGGAGGCGCGCGCACTCGACCTCGGTCAGCAGGACCGCTTTTCGCGTTCACAGCCCGAGCGCGCCGCCGGCTGGCGGGCCTTCGTCCGCGGCGCAGTCGCCGAGCTCACCGCGGCCGGCCACGCCGTGCCGGCCGCGCGGCTGGAGATCACGGGCACGCTGCCGCGGGGCGCCGGACTCTCCTCGTCCGCGGCGCTGGAGGTCGCACTCTGCCTCGCGCTGCTGGGCCTGGGCGGCGAACCGGATCCCGAGCGCGTGGCTCTCGCGCGGTTGTGCTCGCGCATCGAGCGCGAATGGGCGGGTGCGCAGACAGGGCTGCTCGACCAGCTCGCGTCGTTGCTGGGCGAGAGCGGGCATGCGCTGCGCATCGACTTCCGCTCCCTCGAGATCGCCGCGGTGCCGCTGGAGCTCGCGGGTTGGACGCTCGTCACCGCCGACTCGGGCCAGGTGCACTCGATCGCAGAGTCGGGCTACAACGCCCGCCGGGCCGAGTGCGCCGAGGCGGCGCGGCAGCTGGGGCTCGCGAGCCTGCGCGACGCCGACGCGAGCGCCGCGGCCGGCTTGCCGTCCCCGTTGGATCGCCGGGTCCGGCACGTCATCGAGGAGAACGCGCACGTCGATGCCATGGTGCGAGCGCTGAGCACCGGCGACCTGGACGCAGCCGGGCGGCTGCTCGACGCCTCGCACGCCAGCCTGCGCGATCTCTACGAAGTGTCGACCCCGGCCGTCGAGCGCGCGGTGGCGCGCCTCAAGGCCGCAGGTGCGGCGGGGGCGCGGATGATCGGCGGGGGCTTCGGCGGCGCGATCCTCGCGCTGCTGCCGCCGGGCGTCGCCACCCCCGACGGCGCGCGAGCGGCCCGCGCAGGAGCGGGCGCGCGGATCCTTGAACGCAGCGCCGCGCATGCGTAACTGGGGCGGCAACTACACCTATCGCGCAGGGCGACTGCATCGGCCGGTGACGCTCGACGAGCTGCGCCGGATCGTCGCGCGCGCGCCGCGTATCCGCGTGCTCGGCGCCCGGCATGCGTTCAGCAACATCGCGGACTCGGCGGAGCTGGTGACGCTCGACGCGCTGCCGGCGGACGTCGTCGTGAACCGCGACGCCGGCACGGTCTCGCTCGGCGCCGGCATGACCTACGGCGCACTCGCGACGGCGCTGGCCTGCGAGCACCTCGCCCTGGCCAACCTCGCGTCGTCGCCGCAGATCGGGGTGGGGGGCGCGATCGCCACCGCGACGCACGGATCCGGCGATGCCAGCGGCAACCTCGCAACCGCGGTGGCGGGCATGGAGCTCGTCACCTCCACCGGGGAAGCCGTCACGGTGCGCCGCGGCGACACCGACTTCGATGGTCTCGTCGTCGGGCTCGGCGCGACCGGCGTCGTGACGCGTGTGTTGCTCGACATCGAGCCCGCCTACGAGGTCAGCCAGCGCGTGTTCGAGGGGCTCGGCTGGGACGTCCTGTTCGAGCAGTTCGACGCGGTATTCGCCAGCGGCGACAGCGTCAGCCTGTTCACGCGCTGGGGGGACGCGGTCGACCAGCTGTGGGTGAAGCGCCGCATCACCGGCGCGCCCGACCGCGCTGGTGACGATCTGTTCGGCGCGCGCCCCGCCGCGTCCGACCGTCACCCGATCCCCGGCATGCGACCCGGTCAGCTGCACCGCGCAGCTCGGCCGGCCGGGCCCGTGGTCGGAACGGCTGCCGCACTTCCGGATCGGCTTCACGCCGAGCGCGGGAGCGGAGATCCAGTCGGAGTACCACCTGGAGCGGCGCCATGCCCGGGCGGCGATCGAGGCGCTGCGCGGCCTGGCCAGCGCGATCCGTCCGCTGCTGTACGTCAGCGAGATCCGCACGGTCGCGGCGGATCGACTGTGGATGAGCCCGCAGTACGGACGTGACAGCGTCGCAGTGCACTTCACGTGGCGCCGCGACCAGCGGGCCGTCGAGCGCGTCCTGGCGTCCGTCGAGGCGGCCCTTGAGCCGTTCGCCGCGCGCCCCCACTGGGGCAAGCTCTTCCTCGCCGACGCGGCCGCGATCGCCGGCCTCTACGAGCGGCTCGGCGACTTCGCTTCGTTGCTCGATCGCATCGACCCGCGCGGTGCGTTTCGCAACGCGTGGCTGGAGCAGCACGTACTCTGAGGCCATGCGCACGAGACCCCTGGGCAGGACGGGCCGCGAGATCTCGGAGATGGGCTTCGGCGCGTGGCAGATCGGCGCGGACTGGGGCACCGTCAGCGAGGACGAGGCGCTCGCGACGCTGCACGCCGCCGCGGATGCCGGTGTCACGTTCTACGACACCGCGGATGTCTACGGCGACGGGCGCTCCGAGCGCCTGGTGGGCCGCCTGTTGCGCGAGCGCGCAGGCGAGCCGATCACGGTCGCCACGAAGATGGGCCGCCGCCTGGACCAGACCGTGGCGAACTACTCGCCCGAGCACTTCCGCGCATGGAACGATCGCTCGCGCGAGAACCTCGGCATCGACACGCTGCCGCTCGTGCAGCTGCACTGCCCGCCGACCGACCTCTATTACCACCCTGAGGTCTTCGAGGACCTCGAGGCGATGGTCGGGGAGGGACGCATCGAGGCCTACGGTGTCAGCGTCGAGCGCGTCGAGGAGGCGCTCAAGGCGATCGACTATCCGAACGTCGCGACGGTGCAGATCGTCTTCAACGCGTTCCGCCAACGGCCGGCCGGCCTCTTCCTCGCCGAGGCGGCACGGCGCGGCGTCGGCGTCATCGTCCGCGTCCCGCTCGCCTCGGGCCTGTTGTCGGGCAGGTATACGCGCGACACGACCTTTGCCCCCGACGATCACCGCACGTTCAATCGCCACGGCGAGCAATTCGACGTGGGTGAGACGTTCGCCGGCGTCCCGTTCGAGGTCGGCCTCGACGCGGTCGAGGAGCTGCGGCCGCTCGTGCCCGATGGCGTGACGCTGGCGCAGCTGGCGTTGCGCTGGATCCTCATGCACGACGCCGTCTCAACGGTCATCCCCGGCGCCCGTTCGCCCGAGCAGGCGCGCGCCAACGCGGCGGCGGCCGCCCTGCCGGCGCTTCCGGACACGACGATGGCGCGGATCGCCTCCGTCTATGCCGAGCGCATCGCGCCCCACGTGCACCAGCGCTGGTGACGTTGCGACGTCGAGACGACGACCGCGTCGACGTCACCGCGGGAGACCAAGCAGCACGTCGACGACGAGGTGGTCGAGCGCCTCGTTGGTGGCCGCGCTCGTCGAGCGCCTCTAACCCGGCTTTGAGCGCATCCGGCGTGTCGTCGCAGGTCTGAGCGGACGCGGGCGAGGTGCCAGGACGGCCACGAGTCCGCGATTGCGGCGTTCGGGGTCGGCAAGGACTATTCCGCCGACGCGTTTAGCGCTACGCCCGGCAGCTCCATTGCGCCGTTAGCGCGGAAGTCCGCAGTGGAGCGCTCAACCAGCGACCGTACGGACTCTCGATCTGCCTCGGGCATCGCTTGGAGCACCATCGCGATCCCGCCTGCCAGCTCAGTGATGTACCGCCAGTAATCGGCGAAACGCTCGAAGCGCCAACACACCTCGACCTCCTCGAGCCGCGCCTCACCGAAGCCCGCGTCCCGCAAGAGCGAAGTCACGCGCTCGGGGTTAGCCATCGCGAAGATGCCTGGGTCCGTCGGACTCGGCGCTGCCGCGCCGGTGTGCTCCAGCAGCGCTTTGGCCGGCACGGAAGCCCATGGGTTTCGCTCCGCGGCGCCCCACACCGACAGCGACACTCGCCCGCCGCCGCGAAGCACTCGCCGGGTTTCCGCCAGCGCCGCCACGGGATCGGCCATCAGCATGTAACCCCAGCGGCAGAGCACCCCGTCGACGCTGCTATCGGCAAGGTCCATACGCTCGGCGTCCATTTCGCGATGCTCGACGTTGGCGAGGCCAAGGCGCTCCGACTCGCGTCGCGCGGCCGCCACCATCGCGGGCGCGAAATCGGTCGAGATCACCCGCCCCTCAGGCCCAATCGCGCGGGCAGCGGCAAAGCCCGTCTCTCCGGTGCCGGCCGCAAGCTCGAGGATCGTCTGGCCGGTGAGGGGCCGTAACGCTTCGAGCAGCTGCTCAGACACCGCGCGCGAGACGTCCTGCATCCAACTCCGCTCGCGGTCCCAGCCCGCCGCCATCGCCTGCCAAATCTCGTAGCTCGCCGTGCCGTAGTCCTCCGTCGCCACGGGCGCGATCGTATTCACCCACGACCTCTGGCGCTGATCACGCCAACGGGCAGTCAGGGAAGTCAGGTGCGCGGATGTGTCGCCGGGTGGTCGCGTGCCGCTCTGGCGGCGGGCGCTCAGCGGATGCGGAAGGCCCGCGGTCGTCCGAGGTCTTCGACGCGGCCGTTGGGCGCGAGTGCGCGGACGGTGATCTGGTAGAGGCCGGGCGCCAGGGGTCGCCCGTTGACCTTGCGGTCCCAGCGCACGTGGACGCGGCCGCGGGAGAAGCGGCCGAGCGGGACGCGCCCGATTAGCTTCAGCCGCGGTGCGGTGCGGCCGAGCAGTTGCTGGTGTCCGACGACGCGTTGGACGAGGATCCCGATGCTCGCGTTGATCAGGAGCTGAGCGTTGATGATTCCCGAGGGGTTGATCACCGCCGATTTCAGGACGAAGCGGTGCGAAGTGAGAGGTTCCCGTGTCGGCGATGAGGTCGATCTCTCGCGTGCTGAGGACGCCGAGGTCGATCCCCGAGTTGTTGACCAGCAACTGCGTCTGGCTGTCCCAGATGAACAGCCGGCTGTGGAGGTCGGACGTGTGACGGACGAACCCGACGTAACGGCCATCCGGTGTGAGCGCGGGCCGCGACTCGTCCGTCGTGGTATTGACGATCGCGGGTAACGCGTCCCGTCGCGATCTTGCAGGCAACTGTTGGGTGCAGCGCGGCGAACAAGATGTCTCCGGGATGCGGTGCGCCCCCGGGGAATGCGCGCTGGACGAAGAGCATGTAGTCGCGCTCGCGGCAGGCATCGCGGGCTGGGACTGGTCGAAGTTTGCATCGAACGGGCCGCCGGACAGATTGCGGACTGTCCGAGTCGTCGACCTCCACCTTCTGGACGAGGCCCGGCAACGCGCGGCTCGAACGCCATCGAGCCCGTCGATCCCAGCCGCCGGCTCGAGCGTCTGGCCGCCCTGCCGAGCCGTTCTCGCCTGCCGTGAAGTCGCTGTGGGGAACGGTCCGGTCGTCTGGGTTGGGAAGGCGGAAATGTCGGTGAGCGTCAGCGTCTGGACGAAGTTGACGCCCGGTGGTGCCGGGCGCCCGGTGATGACCGTCTTCCCGTCCGGCGTGATTGCCGGGCTGTTCGGAGGGACCGCGCTTGTCTCAAAGCCCGAGAACAGATCCGCGGACACCCCGGTCGAGAGGTCGACGATGATGATCCGGACGGTCCCGGCCGAGACATTGAGCCGCTCAAAGACGAGCCGCCGGCCGTCCGGGGTGATGCTCGGGTGCAGCTCGTCGTCGGTCGTGTTGACGCCCGCGGGCACGGTGACCTGGTCCCGGCCGTCGCGTCATAC
Source organism: uncultured Actinomycetes bacterium (assembly GCA_963846975.1). GTDB lineage: Bacteria > Actinomycetota > Thermoleophilia > Solirubrobacterales > Solirubrobacteraceae > AC-49. Next base: position 546,946 of record CAWJXY010000007.1, on the reverse strand, counting down.
AGCGCGATGTCAAGATCGGTGCGACCCCCGCCGGCCGGCTGCTCGACGGCGGCGATGATGTTCGCGCGGGCGGCAGGCGCGAGCGCGAGTGCCGCAAGCGCGGATACCATGACGGTGCGGAAGGCGGTCGCTCGGATCACTGGTGCTCGACTTTCTGGGGCTTAGCCTAGCCGCGCAGAACCTTCGCGCCTAGCGTGTCGGGCGGCTCCCGCCCTATCCGGAGTCACGGCGCGCGCTCCCCCCGGGTGTGGGAGGGGAGCGCACCGCGAGGGTTCCGCTAGGAGCTGAACTGGAGAGCCGTGTTGCCCTCCGTGATCTCCGGCGCGTCGATCGTCGCGGTGACGTTCTCCGTCACCCATTCCGCCGCGCGCCTGGAGGACTCGTCCGTCCCGGCCTTGTCGTCGCAGACCGTAATGGTCACGCCGCCGTCACCACTGCGCGCGGCCACGTAGCTGACGAAGCCTGGAACCCCGCCTATGAGTGCCCGTACATCCTCCTCGCGCTGTTCGAGAAGGTCGAGGAGTTCCGACGCGCCTTGCCCAGAATAGTTCCGAACGACTGCGTACATGTCGGCCTGCTTTCACGTGGGGGTGGCCACCTTCGATGGTGTCCGTACTGAACCTACTCGACGTCGAAGGCCGTGCCCGACCGCCGGTGAGAAGCAGACCTCCCGGCTCGCGGCGCACGTTCCCGGTGCTGCCGAGATACTTGCGGGGTGATCGCCTTCGACGAGCGCCTCAGGACGCGCTTGGAGACGAACCTGCAGGAACACGATCGCCGGCGGGAACCACTGCGTGGGCGCCGGCACGCCGCGGTGGCCATCGTTCTGCTCAACAGCGACGCCGAGCGCGACGATGGAGATCCACTGACTACGATCGACGTGTCGGAGGTCCCCGGGAACGCCGATGACGGGGCGGGACGCCGTCTGGACGGCCGTATGGTGGGCGTCGCGGGCGGCGCAGCCTTCCTGCTGTGCCGTCGTCCGTCCAAGATGCGGCGCCACGCCGGTCAGTGGGCATTGCCGGGCGGGCGACTCGACCCGGGCGAGCAGCCGCTTGACGCGGCGCTACGCGAACTGGAGGAGGAGCTCGGCCTGCGACTTCGTGCGGAGAGCGTGCTCGGTTGGCTGGACGACTATGTGACGCGCTCCGGCTTCGTCGTCAGCCCCGTGGTTCTGTGGTGCACGGCGGATCCCGTGCTCGAGCCCAACGCCGACGAGGTGCGGGCCGTGTACCGCGTCGGGCTGCACGCGCTGGAGAATGCCGAGGTGCGCCTGGTCGCTATTCCCGAGAGTGATCGCCCGGTTCTGCAGATCCCGCTGGGCAACGACCTGGTCCACGCCCCGACCGGCGCCATGCTCCTTCAGTTTCGCGAGGTGGCGTTCCGAGGCCGTGTGGGTCAGCGCGTCGATCACCTCGAGGAGCCGGTATTTGCCTGGCGCTGACGACTCCGTCACGACTGCCGAACTGTGCGTTGCGGCCAAGCCGGCCTTTTGGCGCAATGCGGGAGCATGCTCTCGCCGGCGGACGTGGCGGGTCTGCGACGATCTTCGTCGTGAGTCGACGAGATTTGGTTCATGTCTTGGAGGCGCTGTGGCGCCTGTCCGGCGACACCCCGTCCGCCGGGGTGCCGGTGGCCGACATCGACGACGCGATCGGTCGAGGCCACGGCGACATGCGCACGTCGCTGAACCTGGAGTCGCTTCGTGGTGAGGGTTTCGTCGTGTCGTTGCGCGAGGGCACTTGGGCCCTGACGCACGACGGCGTCGCCAGGCTCGAGCAAGACCGTGTCCTTGACCGTTGAGTATCGCGCGCCGCACTGAGGGCATCGCCGCCGCACTCGACCTGACCCGTGAGGAGCCGCATCCGCTGGACTGTGAGCTTGACGGCTACGCGTGGATCCCGCGGATGCTCGACAAGGCTCGGGCGACGCTCGCCGGGACAGCGGGCGAGTATCAGTTCGGCTGTCCGGTCGACCACACGTGCATGGCGCGCCTCGGACTGTCGCCCGCGCTCGTGCTGGAGCTCGCCGCGGGCTATGCCGACGATCACGCGGTCCTCGCCGAACTGCACCGCCACGGCATCCCGGATGCGCGCGACGCGTGGTTCGACGGCGCCGCGGTCGAGGATGAGCTTCAGGAGCAGGGCACCTATCTCCGCGTCCGTGCCTCCAACGAGTTACCCGAGGCGCCTGGTGGGCGGCTCTTCGCCGGCACCGATCACGACGCCGGCGTCAGCGTTCTGCTGATCGAGGCGGGCCCCGGCGAATGCGAGTCCTCGCACACCCATCCCACCGAGGAAGTCGTGGCGATCCACGACGGGCTCGCGACGTTCTTCCTCGGCGCGCACCAGGCTCGCATCGTGCGACCGGGCGAGATCGTGCGCATACCTGCGGGCGTCGCGCACCACTACGAGAACCGAGCCGACACGTCGCTTCACGCCGTCGCCGCCCATGGCGCGACGACCGTCGTCACCGACCCGGCTTGACGACACGCGGGAAGCGAAGCCGCAGGTCAGTTCCGCGGCGCGGGTGGCCTGAAGCTCGGGCGGGGCGGGATTCGGTAGAGCTCCAGGCGAGGATCCAGGCGCCAGGTCATATCTGGGCGAGACCGGACGAGTCGATGACCGAGCGCGCAGGTCGTCGTGCGTCGACGGGTCGGCGCCAGCCACAGGCCGCACCGAGGGCAATGGCTGTCACGCGCATTGGACATCGACGAACGAGACTAGCCACCGACAACCCCACAGTGGCGCAGTTCCACGTTGTCGGACCTGCCATCTCCCGGGCACAGGCGGATACCCTTCTCGGTCGTGAGCGCCAACAGGGCTCTGCGCTGCGTGCCGGTTGTTGTCGCCGTCGGTTCCCCGGCGGCGGCGTCCGCGGGGATTCGTCGGTGAGCTCGGCCGGCGTTACCAACCGCGAGGCGGGGTTGCTCGAGCGTACGCGGGAGCTTGTTCCGCTGCTTCGTGAGAACGCGCAGCGCACCGAGGAGGGCCGTCGTGTCGTTGACGAGAACATCGAGGCACTGACCGACGCAGGCGTCTTCCGGATGACCGTCGGCCGGCACTTCGGCGGCTACGAGTCGAGCCTTCAGACGCAGTACGACGTGCTCGCAGCGATCGCCTCCGGATGCCCCTCGACGGGTTGGGTGGCGACGATCTTGACGGCGATGCTCTGGAACGCCGGTATGTTCCCCGACGAGGCTCAGGACGAGATCTTCGCCGACCCGCGCGTGCGCATTGCGTCGGTGTTCGCCCCGGGTGGAGAGGCGCGTGCGGTGGACGGCGGCGTCGTCGTCACCGGGCGATGGCCGTTCAACACCGGCTGTCTGCATTCACAGTGGGCAATCCTGACGGCGCTCCTGCCCGACGCAACCGGCGGTCTCGCGCCGACAAGCCTCCTGATTCCCTACTCGGAGTTGACGATCCTCGACGACTGGGACGCGACCGGCATGGCCGGAACCGGCAGCAACACAACGGTCGCCGACGAGGTCTTCGTGCCGAGCCATCGCATCCTGCCGTTGGCCGCGCAGATGACGCTCGAAATCCCGAGCGAGCGAAACCGGGGCACGGACTACTGGAGCGTGCCGACCGTGTCGTTTCTGATCGGCCAGGCCGCGGGCGCTCCGGTGGGGATCGCGCAGGGCGCGCTCCAAGCGTTCATGGCTCGGCTCCCCGGGCGCGCGATCACCTATACCGACTACACGAGTCAGGCGGACGCGCCGGTGACGCACCTGCAGGTTGGCGAGGCGATCATGAAGATCCACTCGGCCGACGCCCACGGACGACGCGCGATCGATCTGGCGGCGGGCGCGCCGCTCGGGGACTTCACGCTCGAGGACCGCGCGCTCGTGCGCGCCCACGCCGCCCATGCGACGATGCTGGCCCGCGAGGCGGTCGACGTGCTGTTCCGCGCCAGCGGCGCGTCGTCGATTCAGAGCAGCGTCCCGATACAACGCTTCCAGCGCGACATCCAGGCTCTCTCCAACCACGCCTTCCTGACCGATGCAACGAGCCTCGAGTTGCTCGGCCGTGTGGTCTGCGGCCTCGAGCCAAACACCGTCTTCATCTAGCGGACTCCTACGTGTAGGTCAGCCCGCCGTCGACATTGATGGTCTGGCCGGTCAAGAACTCGGTGTCCGGGCGGACGAGATACATCACACAGCCTGCGATGTCGGTGGGCTTGCCGCGTCGCCGCACATCTTGCGCGGCGACCAGCTCGTCGAACGCGTCGGGGGCCTGGGCAAGCGAGTTGTCGGTCTCGATCAGGCCCGGGTAGATGGCGTTAACGGTTATTCCCTCCGGCCCGTACATCTTTGACAGGACGCGGGTGAGGGCCACGACGCCCGCCTTTGCGGCGACGTACGGGGCGAGTGTGGGCACGCCGATGAGCCATGCACCTGACGAGACACTCACGATGCGCCCGTACCCCTGGGACTTCATCGTGGGAAGGACCGCGTTGCAACAGAGGTAGACCGAGTCGAGGTTGACGTGGACGACGTGCTGCCAATGCGAGAAGGTGACCTCCTCGTACGGCGTGTGCGGGTAGATGCCGGCGTTGTTGACGAGGATGTCAACCCGGCCGTACTCGTCGATGATCTGCCCGAACGCGCGCCGCACGTCCTCCTCGTCGGCCACATCGGCGACGAAACTCCTCGCCTCGGGCGTCGCGAGCCTCGCCGCGGCCGCGGCGGCGCCAGAACCGTCGATGTCGACCACCGCCACGCGGGCGCCTGCGGCGGCGAGTCGCTCGGCGGTGGCGAAGCCGATCCCACGCGCCGCCCCGGTGACGACGGCCACCTGCTCCGAGAGCGCCAGATCAGATGGTCCTGTCATTCGGGCCGCGGCCACCATTGGCGGTGTGCTTCCGAATGATCGGCTCCAGGCGCTGCCGCGACGGCCACCTCGGCCACGAAGCTGCGCCCGGTCGATGTGTTGACGATCTCGAAGAGGGTCACCGGATCGATGCCGAAGTGCTCGCCGATTCGCAGCGCCTCGACGGCCGCGACGTAGTTGGAAGCCGCCATGAAGTTGTTGAGCGCTTTGACGGCGTCGCCGGACCCGAGCGCCCCGGTCCGGAAGATCCGGGCGCCGAGAACCTCGAGCACCGGCATCGCCTTCTGGACGTCGTCGTCCTCGCCACCGACCATCAGCGTCAGCTCTCCGGTCTGCGCCCTGGGCACACCGCCCGACACCGGGGAGTCGACCACGTGCACGTCCCAATCGGCAGCGCCTTCAGCGATGGCACGGATGCCGGTCGGGCTGGACGAGCTCATGTCCAGCACCACAGTGCCCGCCCGGAGTTCACACGCGATACCACCGTCCCAGTCGAGCACGACGTGGCGCACGATGGCGTCATTGGGCAGCATTGTGATCACGATGTCGCACGACGCAAAGTCCGCCGGACGCGACGCCGCGGCGCCCCCGAACTCGGCGACGAAGCGGTCCATGACCTCAGTCGCGACGTCGAAGACGACGAGCTCGAAGCCGGCCTGGCGCAGGTTGCGCGCCATCGGCCAGCCCATGTTGCCGAGCCCGACGAACCCGATCCGTAGGTCGTCTGCCATTGCTCTAGAACACGATGACCGCGCGGCCGCGTAGGCCGCCGGCATCCATGAGGCGTTGGGCTTCGGCGGCCTGTTCGGGCGGGTACTCCGCAGCAACACGCAGCCGCAGCCGGCCGTCGGACGCGAGGCGCCGGAGGTCCTGCAGCCAGTCGGTTCGTTCAAGGACCGTGCCAACGAAGACCTGCTTGACCTGGACGCCGCGTTCGGTCGCGTCGGGCTTCCAGCCGCGCACGACGACCATGGCGCCGCCGTCGCGGATGGCGCCGAACACCGCGTCGTGCAGCAGCGCGGTGTCGTAGAGCGCGTCGACGCCGTCTGGCACCGCGTCGCGGACCGCTTCAACGAAGCCCTCACCGCGCGCGACCACGACGTCGGCGCCGTAGCTGCGCACAAGTTCCACGTCGGACGGCTTGGCGTCGGCGATGACCCGCAGTCCGGCTTCCTTGGCGAGCACGATGACGTAGGACGCGAGCAGGCCTGCGCCGCCGGTCACGGCGAGCGTTTGGCCGGCCTGCACACCGAGAAGCTCGAGGCCGAGCATGGCCGTGAGGCCGTTCATCGGGAGCGTCGACGCCTGCTGGAGCGTCACGCCGTCGGGGATCGGTACGACCGAGGCCTCCGGGACCACGATCATCTGCGCCTGGGCGCCGCCGTCGACGCGCCGCGGAGTGACCGCCGCCATGACCTGCTCGCCGACGTGCAGGCGCTCGACATTCGCGCCGACCATCTCGATCGTGCCGGCCGCGTCCATGCCGGGCGTCCACGGGGCAGGCAGATCACCATTGCCCATGGCGCGCAGGCCGATATCGGTCGGGTTCACCGCGGCCGCCTTCACCGCGATGCGGACTTCGCCGGGCTCCGGCTCGCGGACCTGACGGTCGATCACTGACAGAACCTCGAGCCCGCCCGGAGTGCTGATGCCGACTGCGCGCATACGCCAGTTCACCGGGTCCCCGGGGCGTCGGCCCGCATCGCAGCCGGCCATATGCCGTGCCGGCCGGGCGCGAGAATGCCGTTCGGGTCGACGGCGTTCTTGATCGACTCGCAGAAGCGGCGATAGGCGTGGTCGCCGAAGCTGTACTGGTCCGCGGCCAGATCCATGAAGTCGAGATGCGCGCGGTACTCGCCGTAGCCGTGCTTGGCCGCCTCGCGCACCAACAGCTTGGCCGTGTCGTAGGCACGACGGCACTGTTCCTCGTCCTTCGTGTCGAACAGGACCATCGTGACGTGGACGAAGCTCCGGGCGTTGATCAGCAGCAACGCGGCCTGGTAGTCGAGCTTCGCCTCCTTTTCAATGATCTCGCGCATGAGGTCTCGCAGCGCGAGCGCATGGCGTGCGGTCATCGGAGCCACCGGGGAGAACCCGATGTGCCCGCCCTCCTCGCCGCCGTACCAGCCGGTCATGCGGTTGATGTCGAGATTGGGCACACCGGCCTGGACGAGCTCGGCGGGCTGCTCGAGCGTGGCGACGGTCTCGGGATCGTGCTTGGTCCCCTGGACCTCGACGCCCGGGATGCGTTCGAACGCGTCCTTGATCTTCTGATAGCGGTGGTCGACGACGCTCTCGTCGCCATACAGCGCGAGGCGCATGACCCAGCGGCCGACATCGAGCTCGCGCGCCATTGTGTCGATCAACTCGTCGGGGATCGGCCCGTCGCCGTCGTACCAGTCGGCGCGGTTGGTGATCATCGCCGCCATGTCGAGCGTGTTGATGATCTGCGGGACGCCTTCGATCGTGCGGTCGAGCATCAGCTCGCGGAAGGTGTCGGTCAGCGGCCCGAGGTCGTCGTCGCGCCACGCCTTGATCCACAGCGGCATGTAGGCCGCGGGCTGGGGCATCAACCACAGCCCCATCTTCGTCACGATCCCGAAGTTCGACTGCATGAACAACGGATCGAGCACCGGGCCCAACCCGCGCTTGTAGACGTGCCACGACTCGTTGCCGGGCATCGCTCCCATGCCTGTGCGCAGCAGCTCCCCGCTGGCGAGCACGACCTCCAGTCCGCACGGGGCCCCGAAGTCGCTTCCGTACGGCAGGTACGTGACTCCGTTGTCGAGCGAGTTTCCGATCACGCTGCCCCAGCCGAGGTCGGCGCACGACAGCCACAGCTTGTGCCCGCCTTCGCGCAGCGCCTCGTAGAGGTCGAACCAGCGGACGCCCGGCTCGACGACCGCGTACCCGAGCTCCTCGTCGATCTCGATCACGCGATTCATCTTCCGCAGGCTCACGATCACCGAGCCCTTCACTCTCGGTGCCGAGCCGCCGTAGCCGTTGTTGCGACCCTGCCCATGGGCCCACAACGGCACCTGGCGCTCGTTGGCGACGCGGACGATCGCCTGGAGCTCCTCGACGGTGGTCGGCATGACGACCGCCGACGCCGTGTAGTCATCCCACGAAGGCGGCTGAAACGGGTCCCGGAACTCCTGAAGATCCTCCGGGGCCGTCACCACGCTGTCGGCGCCGACGATCTGCTCGAATCCGTCGATTGCCGCGCCCAGTGCGCGCGAAGGGATCTGCGGGACGTGAATCGTGGCCATCGCTGACGGCTCCTCGGGCGTCGGGTACCGGGACAGTCATATCGTGACTGCTACCGGGGCGTGTTTCTTGCCCCGCCCTGCACAGTTCGCCAGTGCAGTTGAGGACCTCTGCACGGTTCGCCCGACCAGCCGCAACCCGGCGGCCGGAGCGACCTAAGCTCCGGCGTGCAATGACGGACGCTGCGGGCGCACCTGGCGTCACATCCGACGAGTTCGTGGCCCGCGCGGACGCTCTGCGCCCGCAGCTGCTCGAGGAGCAGGCAGAGACCGAGTCACGTGGCTACTACTCCGAAGGACTGCACCAGGCCTTCAAGGATGCCGGGTTCTACCGGACCCTCGTCCCGCGCCGCTATGGGGGTCTCGAGTTCGACGTGCAGACCTTCTTCCGCGTCATCGCGTCGATCGCGCGCGGGTGCCCGTCCAGCGGGTGGATGCTCGCGCTCGGTTCTGGCCACGCGCTGCAGGTGGGGTCGTACTTCTCGCCGGACGCACAGGACGATCTCTTCCAGGACGGCGACTTCATCGCGTCCGCGAGCTTCGGGTTCGAAAAGGCCCACGCCGAACCGACGGACGACGGATACCGCGTCCGCGGGACATGGCACTTCTGCTCGGGTGTGCCCTATGCGTCGCACCATCTGCCGCTCGTCCCGACCGGCCGCGGGGACGAGAGCATCGTCGCCGCGGTGCCGCGCGAGCGGTTCCGGATGCTCGACAACTGGGGTGACCTCATCGGCCTCAAGGGAAGCGGCTCCCACAGCGTCGTCATCGACGAGGCGATCGTCCCGACCAGTCACACGATCGCCTTCGAGGAGTGGCTCTCGATCGGCGTGACATCGACGCCGGGCTTCCGCCTTCATGGCAATCCGATGTACGGCGGGTCATTCATGGCCTTCGCGCTGGGCGTTCTCAACTCGGTGCAGATCGGCAACGCGCAGGGCGCGATCGACGAGTACGAGCGGCTGCTGGCAAGGCCGACCCGCCAGGCCGGTGCGGCGGAAGGGCGGACGCGGGCGCACGATCCGAATTTTCAGCGCATACTCGGGCTCGCGCTCGCCCATACGGATGCGGCGTATTCGATTCTCATGCGCTGTGGCGAGCTCTACCACCACTATGCGGGCCGCGCGATGGAGCACGGCGAGCCGTTCGACGCAGAGCGGACGTTTCGCATCTACGGCCAGTTGATGACAGCTCACAAACTCTGCTGGGAGGCGGGCGACATGGTGTTTCGCGCCGGCAGTACGACAGGGGCTCGCGACGGAGCGCGCCTGCAGCGCTACTGGCGCGATCTCTGCGCGTTCAGGGCCAACGGCGTCCACCAACTCGACTTCAACGCGTCGTCGATCGCCCAGGCCCATCTCGGGTTCCCGATCGACTTCTTCACCCAGCAGTGACCCCACATGAAGAAGTTCCTCAACAGCCCTGAGCGCCTCGTCGACGAGTCGCTCGCGGGATTCGTGCGCGCCTACCCTGCCCTGGTGCGATCCGACCCCGAGCAGCGTCTGTGTCTTCGCGCCGACGCTCCGGTGGCGGGCAAGGTGGCGCTCGTCTCCGGTGGAGGCTCCGGACACGAGCCGCCAACGCCATATCCACGCTCGGTGGTGCGAAGGAGGGCGACAACACGATGCTCGACGTCCTGTTCCCGGCCGGTCGCGAGCTGGCACGCGAGCTGGACGACGGGCTGTCGCTCGACGTCGCTCTTGAGCGCACCGGCGTCATTGCCACCGATCGCGCCCGAGCGACAGCCGACCGTGCCTCGATCAGGGGCAGAGCGTCGTACCTCGGGGATCGCGCCATCGGGTCGGCGGACCCTGGTGCGACCTCGGCGGCACTGGTGGTGACTGCGCTCCGCGCAGCGGTCCCCGCCACCTAGACTCCTCCCACCGGAGGGACCTGTGGCCGTTCTCGTCGACACCCGCGCCGTTTCGCCACACGAGCGCTTCGACTATTGGACCGAGGCGTCGTGCAGGCTCTTTCACCCGCTCGAGATGCACCACGACGGCCCGCGGCCGTTCTCGGGCAACCTGACCGGACAGTCGCTCGGGCAGATCCAGGTGTTCCGGCTCGCCGCGGACTCATGCCAGGCATCGAGGACCCACCGCGGCATCGCAGCGCTCGATCCGGAATGCCTGCTCGTCGCCGTCCAATCCGGCGGGCAGTGCGTCGTCACCCAGGAAGGGCGGACGGCGACGCTCCAGCAGTCCGACATCGTGAGCTATGAGAGCTCGCATCCCTACACCGTCCAGGCGACGACCCCGTTCGAGCTCGTCGTATTCGCCATTCCCCGGTCAGTACTCGGCTCGCGCGCAGACCCTCTCTACCGGCAGACCGCCGTGCGCGTCACGGGGGTCGACGGGATCGGCGGACTCGCGGCCCCGTTCTTCCTGCACATCGCCGAGCGCCTCCGCGCCGGCGATGTCGATGAGCGCGACTTCGACCTGGGCGAAAGCGTTCTCGACCTCGTGCGAGCCGTGTACACGGGCCGGCGCGATCCGGCCGTGACGTCCGGTGCCGCCGGTCGCGAACTCATGCTCGCGCGGGTGAAGGCGAACATCGAAGCCCACCTTGGCGACCCGGATCTGAGCCCGGCCCAGATCGCCGACGCGAACTCGATGTCCGTTCGCTACCTCTACAAGCTGTTCGAGCGCGAGGAGACCGCGGTCAGCGAATGGATCCGCCACCGGCGCCTCGACCGAAGCCGCCGCGACATCGCCGATCCAGCCCTGTCCCACGAGACGATCTTCGCCATCGCGAGCCGGTGGGGCTGGGCGAGCGCAGCCCACTTCAGCCGGCTCTTCCACGCGACGTACGGCTGCTCACCGCGCGAGTACAGAGCGCTCGCACGACAAGGCGAAGGGACGACCTCAAACGACGACCAGCGAAACCGAACCCCCGTGTCCAAGTCCAATCAGGACCGGTCGGGACCGCGGCGGTAGTGTCGTGCGATACGGCTGATCGGGAACATCATCTGGTTTGTGTTCGCGGGGTTCTGGCTGGCGATCGGCTACACCATCGCGGCGTTCTTCTGCTTCATCCTGATCATCACGATTCCGTTCGGCGTCGCATCCCTGCGCATCGCCATGTTCGCGCTCTGGCCGTTCGGGCGAGTCGCTGTGCCAAAGGCCAACAAGGGCGCGGGGTCAGCGATCGGCAACGTCATCTGGTTCGTCATCGCGGGCTGGTGGCTGACGCTGGTTCACATCCTCGGCGGCATCCTGCTCTGCCTGACGATCATCGGGATCCCGCTTGGTCTTGCGAACTTCAAGCTCATCACGGTGGGCCTGCGCCCATTCGGTCGCGAGATCGTGTCGGTCGAGGAAGCGACGCGCCGAGCCGGCGGCCAGCCGATTGCCGTTCCCTCGCTCGGCTCTTGAGGGAGCCGGATGGGGCGGCGCAGATCGGCTTCGACGACACGAGCGCAAGCTGGCCGGGCGCCGGCGCTGACCCGGAGGATGGTGCCAAGCTAGCTGAGAACCGTCGCCGCGGCGGCGAGCGCGATCTCGATCCCGTCGGCGTCAACGTCGAGGTGCGTGACCGCGCGGATCCGCGTCGCGTCGAGCGCGGACACGCGCACGCCCTCGCCGGCCATCGCCGCGGTGAACGCGGGCGCGTCGGGCACCGACCAGACGACGATGTTCGTCTCGATCGCCGCCGGGTCGATCTCGACGCCGGGCAGCTCGGAGAGGCCGTCAGCCAGCCGGCGCGCGTTCGCGTGGTCGTCGGCGAGACGATCCCAGTGGTGATCGAGCGCGTACAGCGCCGCGGCCGCGACGATCCCCGACTGGCGCAGCGCGCCGCCCATCATCTGCTTGTAGCGCCACGCCTCGTCGATCAGCGCGCGGCTCGCGGCCAGGCAGGCCCCGACCGGCGCCCCGAGGCCCTTGGAGAAGTCGATCCACGCGGTGTCGAAGCCCTCGGCCCACTCCGCCGGCGCGATCTGACTGGCGACGGCGGCGTTGGGCAGCCGTGCGCCGTCGAGGTGCGTGTGCAGCCCGTGCTCGCGCGCGACGCCGACCACCTCGCGCACCGCTTCCAGCGGCCAGATCCGCCCGCCGGCGATGTTCGTCGGCTGCTCGACGCTGACCAGTCGCGAGCGCGCGCGGTAGCGGTTGTCCGTCACGATCGCCGCGGACAGCGCTTCGCCCGTGAACACGCCGCGGTCACCCGGCACGACCGTCAGCACGGCGCTCGACCAGGCGGCCGGGCCACCGCCCTCGGCGAACAGCGGGTGGGCGAGGTCGCCGAGCAGCACCTCCTCGCCGCGCCCGACGTGCAGCGCAATCGCGATCTCGTTGCACATCGTCCCGGTCGGCAGGAAGACCGCGGCCTCCTTGCCCAGCAGCTCGGCGACGCGTTCCTCGAGCGCCGTCGTCGTCGGGTCCTCGCCGAGCTGCTCGTCGCCGACGACCGCCTCGGCGATCGCCTGGCGCATGGCCGGGGTCGGGCGGGTCTGGGTATCGGAGTGGAGATCGACGCGAAGCGACACGGCCCGCACGATACGCGCGGTGGGACAATCGCGGCATGAGTGAGACGAACGAGGAGCGCGCTCGTCGTGGATTCGCCATGTTGGCGGCCGGAGACATTGACGCGGTGACCGACCTCTTCGCTGACGACGTCAAGTGGCACGCCGGCGATCCGGCGGCCGAGGGTGCGTGTCAGAACCGCGCCCAAGCCATCGAGTTCATCCGCAGGGCGCGCGTGCGGGAGAACATCGGCGAACTCGTCGGAGTTCGCGGCGCCGGCGACCGGGTCGTGGTTACCCTTCGCGCGCCCGGACCGCCCGAACGCATCGTCGCCAACGTGACGACGTTTCGGGACGGCAAGGTCGTCGAGATGGTCCACTACCCCGACCCGGCGGACGCGCTCGCGGCGGTCGGCCTGCCCACAGAGGACTGAGACGGGTTGACGGTCGAGGTTCTCTACTTCGACGGCTGCCCCTCGATCGAGATGCTGCTGCCGCGTCTCCGGGCGATCGTGTCGGAGCACGGCGGGGATCCTGACCGGATCTCGCTGCGCGCCATCGAGACAGCCGAAGCTGCGCGGGCCGCTCGGTTTCTCGGATCCCCGACCGTCCGGGTTGATGGCCGCGACGTCGACCCGACAGCCGAGGGTCGTGGCGACTACGGCCTCAAGTGCCGCCTTTACCGTTCCGGCGCTGGGCAGGCTACGACTCCACCGGATGAGTGGGTGCGTCGCGCGCTGACGCGAGCCGACCGCCATGTCTAGGAGGAGCTGGGGTGAGCCGTGGGATCTCCGATGAGTTCGTGCTGGCCGGGTGGTCGTAGAAATGACTGCACAGAGACCGGAGGATTCGCATGACCATCCAAGCGCCCCGAGAGACCGTCAATCTCGCCGAGCTGTACGGCACCGAGGCGATGCCCTGGACGCGCGCTGCGGAGGCGATCGGCAGCGGATCGCTGGGACCCGAGCCGGCGTGCTTCCTCGGGACCGTTCGTCCCGACGGACGCCCGCACTCGGCGGGGATCGGGGTGGCCGAGCACGAGGGCGCCCTGTACTTCGCGAGTGGTCCGGGCACCCGTAAGGCCCGCAACCTCGCGCAGAACCCGGCGTGCACCCTGTCTATGCGCCTCCCGGGCGTCGACCTGGTGCTCGAGGGTCAGGCACAGCGCGTCACCGACCACGAGACCCTCATCGCCGTCGCCGCCGTGTACGCCCACGGCGGGTGGCCCGCCGAGGTCGATCTCGAAGCCCGCGCGCTCACCGCCCCCTACAGCGCGCAGAGCGCGGGACCACCGCCATGGCACCTGTATCGCTTCGAGTTCAACACCGTGTTCGGGCTCGGGCTGCGTGAACCCCACAGCGCGAGTCGCTGGCGGTTCTAGCGCCCGGAACCCGCCGGGTCAGCCGCGCACGGACCTACAGCTCGCCGCCGCGCACGACCTGTGCTGCGACCTGGGTGCGGGAGCGAACGCCGGCCAAGCCCCGACTCCGTCAGCCGATCATGCGGCGTGCCGCACCGAGTGCAGTGGCACGGCCGAAGCGCCCCTCCAGCCGGTAGACGCGGGGCCCGATCCGCCAGAGGAGCGCGTTGGCGGCCAGGCGAAAGCGGATCCGGCTGCCGTCGAAGGTGCGGACCGCGTGCGGCGCGCCGGCGATCCACACGGCCTGGTCGCCGTCGGCTCCGGGGAGCGGGACGAACTCGACTGTGCTCGCGCCGGAGAGGACCTTGCCCAACAGGAAGGGGTCGGTCGCATCGGTCCGCTGCTCGATCGTCAGCAGCGCGCCGACCCCGCGCACCGCACTCGGCGGCAGCCCGTGCCGGGGACCCCAGACGAGCGTGACAGCCCCCGTCGTGGAGAACACCGCGTCCGGCAGCCCGAACGGCTGCGGCAGCGCGCGCATCGCCAGTCGCGCCGCTGCGTCGGCGGTGCTCAGTCGCGCCCCCAGTCCAGCGCTCGCGAGCGACACGACCGGCGCCTTGCCGGCCCGCTCGGACACGGACGAGCTGATCCCCACCGCCCGCAGCCACGATCGGGCCTGGTCGCGCACGGCCGACGACGCCGCCAGCGCAGTCGCCGCGGCGATCAGGAGGGTGGCGAGGGACAACGCCAGCGCGCGGCGGCTGATGCGCGACTTCCGACGCACCGTTCGCGGCGGCGCACTGGCCAACCGCGCCGCCACGCCGGCAGCGATGTCGGGGACCGGCTCGGTTGCGAGCCGCATCCCGAGCGCCCGCAGGGCATCCTCGACGCGGGTCATGCGTCCTCCCCCAGGGCTGCGCGCAGGCGGGCGAGGCCGCGCGCGGATCGCGACTTGACCGTCCCCGGCGCGCACCCGAGGATGACCGCGGTCTCCTCCTCGGTGTGGTCGAGCACATAGCGCAGGAGGATCGTCTCGCGCTCGCGGCGGCGCAGACCGGCAAGCGCGTCGACCAGCCGCTCGGGGCCGACCCGGGCGAGCGCGAGCTCCTCCGGCGAGGACGCCGCGCGCTCGGGTCCGCTGACCGCGGCGATCCGGTCCATCAGCCGCCTGCGCCGCGCCGCGCGTCGCCCCCGGTCGCGTGCCTCGTTGGCGACGATGGCCAGCAGCCACGGACCCAGTGGCCGGGTGGCGTCGTATCGGCCCAATGCACGGTGCGCCTTCATGAACGCCTCCTGGGCGGCATCTTCGGCGTCGTCGGGCGGCCCGAGCACGCGGGCGAGGCGGATCGCCGCCGCCTGGTGACGACGCACGATCTGCACGAATGCGTCGGCATCGCCGACGAGCGCACGACGGGCCAACTCGGCATCGTCGGTCGATCCTGCCGCCGGTGGCACGCAGCCGACGCTACTCGACCGCGTCTGTGTACGGGATGGGTGTGAGCTGGCCAGCGTCAAGCCGATACGCGCTGTGCAGGACGGCGTTCCAGATCGTCGCCACGTTGCTGCTCAGCCGGCGCGCCGACCACGCCGTGCGGGCCGCTGCCCGGTGCTCGGCCGGCAGGTCCAGGCACAGCGCAAAGTTGCCGTTGGAGTCCAGCGCGTGGACAAACGGGCGCGTGCCGTTCTCGTAAACCGTGTAGAGAAAGTCCTGCGTGATCGCGCGTGCCACCGGCTCGCCGACCAGCACCGTCTCCCCCTCCAGCTTGTCGACGATCGGATGCGGATCCAGCACGCCCGTCTGCAGGTCGTAGCGCATGACGCGGTAGCCCGGGACGCCGTGCTCGTCCGCCCGCTGGGTCAGGAACAACCGACTGCCATCGACCGATACGCCGTCGTAGAGGTAGCGACCGCGCGGAGCGACGATCCGGCGCGCGACGTGAGGACCGGCGGTCGACAGCGCCACGAAGCGCCCGGGATCCTCGGTCGACACGACGACGGCGCGCGAGCCGTCCCACGAGATTCCCTCGGCCTGCCCGGGCACCGCCGCGGGCAACGACCACGACCCGGGCAGGAGGCTCACGCTTCGGGCCTTGCCAGTGGGTCTGAAGACGGCGACGCGCGTCAGCACCTTCCCGTGGCCGTCGCTGCCGACGTTCACGTACAGGCGCTCCCCGGTGCCGGTCGCCACGGCCCGATCGCCGACCGGCACCGCGGCGCGGGTGTCGGCGATCGTTGGGTTCGCGGTCAGCCCGGTCGACCCGCCCGACCCACAGCCCGCGACGGCCACGAGTCCCGTGAGCAAAAGTGCACACCACCGCGCGATTCTCATACCTCCTATACGACGCGAGGCTCACTCGAGGTTCCCGCTGGTTCGGGGGCACCAATCGGGATATCCCGGATATGCAACCCGACAGGGGTCGCCTAGC
Organism: uncultured Actinomycetes bacterium; assembly: GCA_963846975.1. Classification (GTDB taxonomy): domain Bacteria; phylum Actinomycetota; class Thermoleophilia; order Solirubrobacterales; family Solirubrobacteraceae; genus AC-49. Next base: position 530,600 of record CAWJXY010000007.1, on the reverse strand, counting down.
GTCCCAGCCGACTTGAGGAGGGAGACCCATGTCGGCGAGGTTCGGTCAGTACATCACCGGGCAGGCAGCGAACGGGCAGCCGCTGAAGGCCGCCGTCTGCGACGACAACCAGGTGCGGGCCGCCGCCGGGCTGACGATGGCGGCCGGCGCGGTGGCGTTCGCCTACGCCTATTTCGACAAGCTCTACGTGCCGCTGCAGGTGGTGGCGACGTGCCTGTTCGTTGAGTTCGCGCTGCGATTGACCGTCGGGATCCGTTTCAGCCCGACCGGCGTCGTCGCGGGAGTGCTGACCCGTTCCTACCCGCCCGAGTGGGTGTCGGCCAAGCCCAAGCGCTTCGCCTGGACGCTCGGGCTCGTGCTGTCGGGGGCCATGACGGTCATCACCAACAGCGGCGTCCGCGGAACGCTGCCGCGCACGATCTGCCTTCTCTGCCTGACGCTGATGTGGCTCGAGTCGGTACTCGGGCTCTGTGTCGGTTGCGAGATCCACGCCGCACTGGTGCGCGGCGGGTGGGCCGACAAGGACGCGGACTACGAGACCTGTGCGCACGGCGTGTGCGACGTCCCCGGACCGAGGGCACGTGCATGAGCGACCTCGACCTCGACCTCGTCGGAGCGGACCCGATCGATGTGCTGCGCGCGACCGAATACCAGCGCCTGGATGCCGAAGGTCATCTCTATTTCGACTACACGGGCGCGGGACTGCACGCCCAATCGCAGATCGAGGAACACCTGCGATTGCTGAACGACGAGGTGCTCGGCAACCCGCACTCCGCCAGTCCGAGCTCAGCGGCGGCGACCGCACTCGTCGAGCACGCGCGGGCCGCCGTGCTGCGCCATTTCAACGCCGACGACGAGTACACGTGCATCTTCACCCCGAACGCGACAGGGGCGCTGCGCCTGGTCGGTGAGAGCTACCCGTTCGCCCTCGGCGGCCAATTCCTCGCGACGTTCGACAACCACAACTCGGTCAACGGCATCCGCCAGTTCGCCCGCGCCAAGGCGGCACGGGCGACGTACGTCCCGCTCGATGCCGCCGACCTGCGGGTCAGCGACTCATGCCTGGATCGCAACCTCCGGACCGCGAGCCCGACCGCACGCAACCTGTTCGCGTACCCAGCGCAGTCGAACTTCTCGGGCGTCAAGCACCCCCTGGCGTGGATCGAGCGCGCGCATGACCACGGCTGGGACGTGCTGCTCGACTGCGCCGCGTTCGTGCCGACCAGCCGACTGGACCTATCGTCAGTCAAGCCGGACTTCGTCGCGATCTCGTTCTACAAGATGTTCGGCTACCCCACCGGCGTCGGTGCGCTGCTCGCCCGCCGTGAGGCGCTGACCCGTCTGGAGCGGCCGTGGTTCAGCGGCGGCACCGTGGTCGCGGCGACCGTCAACGGCGAGCTCGTCATCCCGCGGTCAGATCACGCCGGGTTCGAGGACGGCACGGTCAACTACCTCGCGATCCCGGCGGTCGAGATCGGGCTGCGCCACCTCGAGCGCATCGGGATCGACCGGATCTCCGATCGGGTGCAACAGCTCGGCGCGTGGCTGCTGGCGGAACTGCGGTCGCTGCGCCACTCCGACGGCAGCCCGGCTGTGCGGATCTACGGGCCGCCGACGTGGGACCGCCGCGGCGGCACGATCGCGTTCAACTTCCTGCACCCGGACGGCCGGCCGGTCGACGAGCGCTACGTCGATCGCATCGCCACCCAGCACCGCGTGTCGGTGCGCACCGGGTGCTTCTGCAACCCCGGCGCCGGCGAGGTCGCCTTCTCCCTCCCGCCGCAGCGGCTGGCCACCGTCGGACTCGGCCGCTGCGCGAGCCTGGACGACTACCTTGCGCGCATCGGCATGCCGACCGGGGGCGCCATTCGCGCGTCGCTCGGCCTCGCCAGCAACACCGCCGACGTCCACGGCTTCCTGGCCTTCGCGGCCGAGTTCCGCGACCTCACCTCGGTCCCGAGCGACCTTCCGCCGCGACACGCCTGCTGACCCCGTCGCCAAGGTGCCAGGCACCACCCGCCGCAACGGGTGTCCCCAAGGTGCCAGGCACCGGGGCCTTCTCAGTCCGCGACGCCGAGGCCCCACCCGCCGTCGATCACGATCTCCTGGCCGGTGATGTACTCCGAGGCGGGACAGGCCAGGAACAGCGCTAGCGCCTTGATGTCATCAGGCCGACCAACGCGGTGCATCGGGATCTCCTTGGCGACGGCGGCCTGGACGTCGGGGTTGTGGGCGTGCCCGCCGCCGATGTTGGTCACGAAGAACCCGGGCGCGATCGCGTTGACGGTGATCCCGTCGGCGGCGAGCTCGAGTGCGATCGAGTGCATGAGGTGCCGCGCGCCGGCCTTCGCGGTCATGTAGGCGGCGCCGATCGCCGGCTCGACCTGTGTCGCAGCAAGCGACGTCGTCATGACGATCCGCCCGAAGCCGCGCGGGCGCATGTGGCGCGCGGCCGCGCGGGCCGTCGCGAAGATCCCTGAGAGGTTGATGTCGATCACGCGGTTCCAGCGCTCGTCGGAGTAGCGCTCCAGCGCGCCCTCCGGGACACGTGGCCGCTGGCCGCCGACCCAGGAGCCGACCGGGCCAGGGCCGGGGTCGATTCCGGCGTTGGCGAACGCGACGTCGAGCCGGCCGTAGGTCTCGGCCGCCTCGTCGATCGCCCGGTCCAGCGCGGCGTGGTCGGTGACGTCGGCGGTCGCACCCCGGACATCGAGCCCCTCGCCGGCGAGCCGGCCCGCATGCTCGGTGACCGCCTCGGTGTCGAGGTCGATCAGCGTGACGCGCGCCCCGTGCGCCGCGAGCACCTCGCCGTAGGCGAGCCCGAGCCCGCTGGCGCCACCGGTCACGATCACGCCGTACCCGGCAACATCGAACTGCGAGGAGACGTTCACGTCGGAGCTCCCTTCGGTGGTCGATTCGCGCCGGCCGTCTACGCGCGAACGGCGAACTGTATGCCTCACCGCCGCGCTACAGTCGCCCGCGATGACCTCAGACGCCACCACGAGAGCCGGGGATGGTGTGGTCATCGAAGCCGAGACGATCGGCGAGGCGTGGCTGGCGATCGCCGACCACATCCTGACGACCGGGGTGTCCGAGCACTACGACGGCCTGGCGATCCTCGAGGTCGCGCACGCGACGCTCGTCATCGCACGTCCCGATGCCGACGATCCGCTGATCGCCGCGCATGGCGACCCCGAGCGCCTCGCCTGGATGCGGGCGAACTTCGCCGATCATGCTCGCGTCGAGGCACTCGGGGACGCGCGGTCCTACGCGAGCCGGATCTTCGACTACGCGGCGGCCGGGCGCGACCAGTTGGCGTGGGTGATCGAGCGGCTGCGCGCCGACCCCGCGTCGCGCAGCGCGGCGATCACGACGTTCGAACCGCTGATCGACACGACGTACATCCCGTGCGTGTCGCTGCTGGACTTCTGGATCCGCGACGGCGCGGTCGAGCTCGTCGTCTACGCGCACTCGATCGACTTCGGCGCCAAGGGGTACGGCAACCTGACCGAGCTCGCGCTGCTCCAGCACACGGTCGCGATCGCGCTCAAACGGCCGGTCGCGGCGCTGCGCTTCGCGATCAAGTCGGCCCACGTCTACGACACCGAACGTGCGTACATGCGTGCCGTGCTGACGGCCGCCGCGCCGCGCTCCTAGCACCGCGAGGGCACAACCCGCGCGACGAGTGTCCCCAGGGGTGCCAGGCACCATCGGCACGAACGGTGCCAGGCACCACGGAGGCGTTCTGACATGCTCGCGCCCATGGCTGACATGTGGAATGCATTCGCTGACGCCTGGGAGAGCGACGCCGAGTACATCGACGGATTCATGGCCGATGCGACCGCGGTGCTGCTCGACGCCGCGGAGATCCGCGATGGTCAGGCGGTCCTGGATCTCGCTGCCGGTCCCGGTGGGGCGGGGATCGCGGCGGCAAGCCGGGTGGGAACATCGGGACGGGTCGTCCTCAGCGACGGGGCGCCGGCGATGGTCGCCGCCGCCGCGCGACGTGCCGCGTCGCTACCGCACGTCATCACACTCGTCTGCGACCAGTTGACGATCGACGCGGCGGACGCCAGCTTTGACGCCGTCATCTGCCGCCACGGGCTGATGTTCGCCGACGCGCCCGCGGACGTCGTCCGGGAGATCGTCCGCGTCCTACGCCCCGGAGGTCACTACGCGACGATGACGTGGGACGCCCGCTCCGCCAATCCGTGGCTCAGCCTGATCCTCGACGCCGTCGGCGAGCAGTTCGGTGGCGTGTTCCCGCCGCCGGGCGTCGCCGGCCCCTTCGCGCTCGATGACCCGCAGCAGCTCTCGAGCATCCTTACCGAGGGCGGGCTTGAGAACGTCAACGTCCAACGCATCTCCACCCCGATGCGCCAGCCGTCGGTCGAAGCGTGGTGGGAAGGCGTCCCCCGGCTCGCCGGGCCACTCGGCGCTGCGCTGGCGGCGATGGACGCCGACGCGCGCGACGCCATCCGTCAACGCTCAGTCGACCGCGCGAGCGTCGTCGCACGGCAAACCCCCGACGGCATCGAGATCGACGGGTCGGTGCTCATCGGCTCGGGCCAACGCGCCTCGCGATGACCGGTCCCCGGGGCTCCTGAGCCCCTCGCCACATCCAAAGTATCGCCACCGGGGGGGCTTGTTTCAAGCCCCCGGGTGTGCCCCATACTCGCTCGCCGCAAGCGACGAAGGGAGCAACGCGATGGGCACGGAGAAGCATGCGGCGGTCGAGGCGACCGGAGGGGCTCACACGTGTTGGGTTTCCAGGAGATCGACGAGACGCAGGTCGCGGTCGTCGGCGGCAAGGGCGCGCACCTGGGGGAGCTCTCGCGGATCGAGGGCATCCGCGTGCCGCCCGGCTTCTGCGTGACGACGGACGCCTTCCGGCGGATCATGGCGCGAGGCCCCGTCGATCGACGATCGGCTCGATCGGCTGTCGCGCCTGAACCCGGGCGACCGCGACGCGATCCGCGACGCTCAGCGCGGAGATCCGCCGGACCCTCGAAGCGATCGCCATCCCCGACGATGTGGCGGCGGCGATCACCCGCGCGCTCGCCCGTCTCGGCGAGCACGCCGCCTACGCCGTTCGATCGAGCGCGACGGCCGAGGACCTGCCGACGGCCTCGTTCGCCGGCCAGCAGGACACGTACCTGAACGTCGTGGGGCCGGCCGCGATCCTCGCAGCACGTCAGCCGGTGCTGGGCCTCGCTGTTCACCGAGCGGGCCGTGACCTACCGCCTGCGCAACGGCTTCGACCACCGGCAGGTCCACATGGCCGTCGTCGTGCAGCGGATGGTCTTCCCGCACGCGGCCGGCGTCCTCTTCACGGCCGACCCCGTCACGTCCAACCGCAAGGTCGCCTCGGTGGAGGCCGGCTTCGGCCTCGGCGAGGCCCTGGTCTCGGGTCTGGTGAACGCCGGACGTCTACAAGGTGCGCGACGGCGAGGTCGTCGCCAAGGCGGTCGCCACCAAGCGACTCGCCTCAGCCTGCCAGGTGGCGGGACGCAGGAACGCCGATCGACCGCAGCGCAGGGCAGCCGGCGCTGACGGATGCGCAGGTCGTGGCGCTCGCGCAGCTGGGCCGGCGGATCGAAGCGCACTTCGGCCGCCCCCAGGACATCGAGTGGTGCCTGGTCGACGACGGCTTCCAGATCGTCCAGAGCCGGCCGATCACCACGCTGTTCCCGATCCCCGCGCCCGACGACGCGAGAGAACCACGTCTACGTCTCCGTCGGTCACCAGCAGATGATGACCGACCCCATGAAGCCCCTGGGGCTCTCCGCTGTTCCAGCTGACGGCGCTCCCGCCGATGCACGAGGCCGGCGGGCGGCTGTTCGTCGACGTCACCCAGCGCCTGGCTTCGCCGACGAGCCGCGCCGCCCTCCTGGAGGTCCTCGGGAAAGTCCGACCCGCTGATCGGGGACGCGCTGCAGACCATCCTCGAACGCGGCGACTTCGTCCCGTCGATCCCCGACGACGGTCCCGCCGCGGCCGCCGCCCGGCGACGCGCCGGCCCCGATCGAGACCGATCCGGCCATCGTCACCGAGCTGATCGCGCACAACCAGGCTTCCGTCGCCGCCTTGAAGCGCGACATCCGGACGAAGTCCGGCCCGGCGCTGCTCGACTTCATCCTGCGCGGACATCCGGGAGCTGAAGCGGATCCTGTTCGATCCGCGCAGCCATCAGGTGTTCATGGGGGCGATGGAGGCCACGTGGTGGCTGAACGACCAGCTGGAGGCGTGGCTGGGCGAGAAGAACGCGGCCGACACGCTCACGCAGTCCGTCCCCAACAACGTCACGTCGGAGATGGGGCTGGCGCTCCTGGACGTCGCCGACGTGATCCGCCCGCATCCGGAGGTGGTGGCCTTCCTGCAAGACGTCGAGGACGAGGACTTCCTCGACGAGCTGGCCGAGCTCGCCGGCGGGCCGGAGGCGCGCGACGCCATCCGGGCCTACCTCGACAAGTACGGCATGCGCTGCGTCGGCGAGATCGACATCACGAGGCCGCGCTGGAGCGAACGCCCCACCACGCTCGTGCCGGTGATCCTCGGCAACGTCAGGAACTTCGAGCCGGGCGCCGGCGAGCGGCGCTTCGAGCAGGGGCGCCAGGAGGCGTGGGCGAAGGAACAGGAGCTGCTGGAGCGCCTGCGGGCCCTGCCGGACGGGGAGCGCAAGGCCGACGAGACCAAGCGGATGATCGACCGCGTCCGGACCTTCATCGGGTACCGGGAGTATCCGAAGTACGGCATCGTCAGCCGCTACTTCGTCTACAAGCAGGCCCTGCTGGAAGAGGCCGAGCGCCTCGTGCGGGCCGGCGTGCTGCGCGAGCAGCGAGGACATCTTCTACCTCACGTTCCAGGAGCTCCACGACGCCGTGCGCACGAACGCAGGTCGATGACCAGCTCATCGACCAGCGCAAGGACGCGTTCAGGTCGTATCAGGCGCTCACACCGCCCCGGGTGCTCACGTCGGAGGGCGAGGTCGTCGCCGGCGCGTACCGGCGCGACGACGTGCCGGCGGGCGCGCTGATCGGCCTCCCGGTCTCCGCCGGGACCATCGAGGGGCGGGCCCGCGTCATCCTCGACATGGCGGAGGCCGAGCTCGAGCCGGGCGACATCCTGGTCACGGCCTACACGGACCCCAGCTGGTCGCCCCTGTTCGTCGCGATCAAGGGTCTGGTGACCGAGGTGGGCGGCCTGATGACCCACGGCGCGGTGATCGCACGGGAGTACGGCCTGCCGGCCGTCGTGGGGGTGGAGCACGCCACCCGGCTGATCCGCGACGGCCAGCGGATCCGCGTGCACGGAACGGACGGGTACGTCGAGATCCTGGCGGATTGAGAGGTTTCGACTCACGGCTGTCGAATGGCAGACCGTCAATCGACAGGAGAGCGCAATGAACGCTGCGGCTGGAATCGATAGCGACGTTCGCGAGGTGGCGCACGGGATCGGGCGACTGTGGTGGCTGTGGCTCGTGCTCGGGATCTTCTGGCTGATCGCCGCCTACGTGATCCTGCAGTTCGACCAGGCGTCGGTCGCGACGGTCGGGATCCTGATCGGGATCATGTTCGTTGTCGCGGCACTACAGCAGTTCGCGCTCGCGGCGCTCGACCGACCATCTGCGCTGGCTGTGGATCATCTTCGGCGTGCTGTTCCTGGCCGCCGGGATCATCTGCTTCATCAACCCCAAGAACACGTTCGCGGGGATCGCCGACATCCTCGGCGCGCTGTTCTTCGTCGTCGGCATCTGGTGGACGATCCGCGCGTTCCTCGATCGCGACGTCAACCCGCTGTGGTGGCTCGGCCTGATCGCCGGGATCCTGATGCTGATCCTGGCCTTCTGGACCAGCGGCCAGTTCTTCATCCACAAGGCCTACACGCTGCTCGTGTTCGCGGGGATCTGGGCGCTGATGTCGGGCGTCATCGACATCGTGCGCGCGTTTCAGGTCCGCGGCTGCGCGACGTCTGAGGCCCCGACCCACCGCCCGCTGGCCGGCCTCGCGTACGCTCGGGCGCGCGTGCGCTGCCTGCTGCTTCATCCCCATCCCGACCTTGGCGGCAACCAGCACAACAACGTCATCAGCGCGCTGTCTCGTCCTCGACGGTGCGGCGCGCTTCGACTTCATCTCGTCCGACCTCTCGGTCGCGACGGGACAGGTCCGCGAACATCTCGAGAGCAGGACCGCGTGGCTCGTCGGCTACTCGTTCGGCGGCGGCGTCGCGTCGCTCGTCGACGACCCGAACGTCCTCGGCTGGTTCCTCATCGCACCGGCGCTGGCGACGGTCGATCCCGTCATCGGCGCCGACCCGCGCCCAAGCACGTACTGGCCGCCGAGCGCGACGGATTCTTCTCCCGCTTCGCTTGAAGTGGCCACCGCGGACTGGGCCGCCACCACGCACGACGTCGTCGCCGGCGCCGACCACTTCCTCGTCGGTCACGAGCGCGATGTCGCGGCGCGGTGCGCGACGTGGCTGACGTCAACGGGTCAGCCCGACACAAACGCCGAGTAGACGTCCTACGGTGCGATCGGCGTCGTCGCCGCAGCAGATGACGCGAGCCCAACCCCTACGCTCAGCGACGGTGAAACAGGTTCTCGGGACGATGGTCGCCGCGATCGTCGCGGCAGCAGCAGGGTCGGTAGCAGCCGCGGGCGCGGCGCCCGCGACGCCTGGGCCGTCCTTCGTCCCCGGCCACCTGATCGTCGAGTGGCAGCCCGGCGTCCCCGGGTCCGAGCGCGCCGACGGCCGCGACGACGCTGACACGACGATCGTGCGCGGGCTCGGGTCGCCACGCTTCCAGCTCGTTCACGTCGATGCGGGCCACACGACATCCGGCGCGCTGCGGGTGCTGCGCGCCGACCCGCGCGTGCGCTCGGCCCAGCGCGACGTCTACGAGACGCCCCAGTCACTGCCCAACGACCCGCTGCTCGGCCAGCTGTGGGGGCTGACCGACATCGGCGCCCCGGCCGCGTGGGATCGGACGGTCGGCACGCCGACCACCGTCGTCGCCGACATCGACACCGGCTATCGGTTCAACCACGAGGACCTCGGCTCGCGGGCGTGGACGAATCCGGGCGAGACGGCAGGCCACGGGATCGACAACGACGGCGACGGGATCGCCGACGACGTCCACGGCGCAGACTTCGTCGGGTCCGAAGCCGACAGCCCGACCGTCGACGGCGACCCGACCGATGACGACCCGGTCGGCGGCGGCCACGGCGTCCACACGGCCGGGACGATCGGCGCGGCCGGCAACAACGGCGTCGGCGTGACCGGCGTCGCCCAGAACGTCCGCATCATGGCCCTGCGGATCTGCGCGCACTCGACGTCCGTCAACGACGTGCGATGCCCGGCATCGGCCGAGATCAGCGCGATCAACTACGCGGGCGCCCACGGCGCGCGGGTCGCCAACATGTCGCTCGGCGGGACCGTCGCCGTTGACGCGATCCGCGACGCGATGGCCGCCAACCCGGGCGTCCTGTTCGTGATCTCGGCCGGCAACGACGCGGTCGACAACACGACCGTCCCGCACTACCCGTGCGACTACGACCCGTCGACCTCCAGCATCGCGGGGGCGATCGACAACGTCATCTGCGTCGCGGCAATCGATCGCAACGACGACCTCGCCAGCTTCTCCGACTACAGCGCGACGACCGTCGACCTCGGCGCGCCGGCACCGAGGTCCTGAGCACGTTCCCGCACGAGGTCCTGTTCGCCGACAACTTCGAAGGCCCGCTCACGTGGACGGCGACGACCGGGGCGGGCTTGACCGGCAAGCGACGGCCCGCTGACCACCAACGGCCTCAGCGACTCGCCGGGCGCCGCGCCGGTGGCGACTCGACGGTCGCCTCGACGTCCGCGGGCATCCCGATCGCGGCCGGCGAGGGCGGGTGCACGTTCGCGGGCCAGCGGTTCGTCCGGCTCGAGGGCGGCTCGTTCAGCTACGAGATCCTCAACGACGGCGGCTCGATATTCGCTCAACAGCCCCGCGGACACCGCGGCAGGTCGCTCGTCTCGTTCCATACCGTGCCGATCACCAGTCTCGGCGCCACACCGCGCAGATCCGGTTCACCTACACGACCGGCGCGACCCCGACCGCCGACGGCGGCGTCTGGATCGACAACACCGTTTTCGACTGCATCACCGCGGTGACAGCGACGACCGGCTACGGGATCCTCGAGGCACTCGATGGCCGCCCCGAGGTGACCGGCGCCGCGGCACTGCTGTTCTCGCTGAAGCCCGCCGCAACCGTGACCGAGGTCCGCCAGGCGCTGCTGTCGAACACGACGCCCGACCCGTCGCTGGCCGGCAAGACGACAACCGGCGGCCGGCTCGATGTCTCGCGGGCGATCGACGCGCTCGTGCCGCCGGACACGGCGATCGCCGCCGCGCCGCAGGACCCGACGTCCGCCACGACGGCGACGTTCACGTTCACGCGCGCCGACTCCACACCGCCGCGGCGACGTTCGAGTGTCAACTCGACGGCGCGGCGTTCGCGCCCTGCGCGAGTCCCGCGTCGTTCCCCGTCGCCGCCGGCACCCACACTTCGCGGTTCGCGCGATCAGCCCCACGGTGAGATCGACCCGACGCCGGCGACGAAGACGTGACCGTCGTAGCGCTGCCGCAGCCGCCATCGTCGAGCACGACGGCGCAAGCGCCGCCGCCCCCCACGACGGCGACCACCGCGACGACGACGACCACGACCACCTCGGGCCCGCGCCCGCCGAAGCCCAAGCCGACGCCCACGAACGTCGTGTGCAAGGTCCCGCGACTCACGGGCAAGACGCTCGGCTCGGCAACGTCGGCGCTGAGGAAGGCCCACTGCGCCCTGGGCTCGGTGAAGAAGCCCAAGCGACACTCGGGCCGCAGGCTCGTCGTGACCTCATCCTCCCCGCCCGCCGGGCGCACCCGCCCCAAGGGCACGAAGGTCAAGCTGACGCTCGGGCCGGCCAGGCCCGCGCGACACAGGGCCTAGCGGCCCCGGTGCCGGGCGGCCGCCTCAGTGCGCCACCACCCGGAAGTTGATGTGGTGCGTCGAGGACCTGTTCTTCGACGGGTCGGTCGCGGTGATCGCTAGGCGGTAGGAGCCGACCGACAGCTTGTGTGAGCCCACGCGGCCGCTGAACGCGACCTTGTTGGAGCCGGACTTGCCGTTGCGCTTCAGAGTCCCAGCCTTCACGTACTTCGAGCACTTGACGCCGTGCTTGGGCGCCGACTTGCCGGTCACGCACTTGCCGCGCTTGCGACGCCCGGTCGACTGGCGCTCGATGACGATCGAGACGGTCGCCTTCTCCGACAGCGTGTAGGAGATCGTCGTCCCGGTCGGCGTCCTGGGCTTCCTCTTGACCTTCGGCTTCGCCTTGACCTTGGCCGACGTCGCGGTCTTGGTCGGTCCGACCTTGAACTTCGTGTGGGTCAGCTTGAGCTTGCTGATGACCGGCTTCTTCTTGTCCGGCGTCGGCCCCGGGCTCGGCACCGGCAGCAGGGCACCGGCGCCGCGAAGCCACAGTCGGCGTCGATCGCCCGCAGGTAGACGCGGCTGAAGTCGGTTCCGGGTGGGCCGCCAGGCACGAGGTTGTCGGCCTCGGAGTCGAACGCGAGGCAGTGGCCGTTGGCGCTCAGCGACGGGCTGCTGGCGGCGGCGTCCGGCATCGCGCCGGCGGCACCGTCGGCGCGCGCGGCGACGGTCGTCGTCGCGCCTGGCAGGTCGCGCAGGACGATGTCCTGCGCCTGGTCGGTGTCGCCCGGGTACAGGTCGGTGGCCGACGTCTCGAACGCCACGCGCGTGCCGTCGCCGAGATCGACGCCTGGCGGGAGTTCGTCGTTCCCCGACACGTTGCCGTTGAAGATGCGGCTGACGAGCGTCGTCGTGTTGGCGCTCAGGTCGCGGACGAATACGTCCTGGTGGCCGCCGAGGTCGCCGCCGACGAGGTTCGTGGCCACCGACGAGAACGCGACATGGGTCCCGGTCTGATCGAGCGACTCGCCCTCGGACGCTTGATCGCCGGCGAACAGTAGCCCGTTGCGAGCGCTGGCCAGCGTCGTCGTGTTCGCCGCCAGATCGCGCACGTAGACGTCGTTGACGCCGTTGGTGTCGATGATCGCGGGCACCAGGTTGTTGGCGGTGGTCACGAAGCCGACGCGATTGCCGTCGCCGCTGATCGAGGGCTCGAAGGCGGCGGCGTTGGCGTCGATGCCGCCAGCGCCGTTCTGGCGGCTGACGAGCGTCGTGGTGCCGGCCGCGATATCGCGGACGTAGACGTCGGCGTCGGTGTCGGGGTCGTCGGGATCGAGCTCGGAACGGGACGTGAACGCGACGCGGTTTCCGTCAGCGCTGATCGATGGGTCGATCGAGTCGAGGTTGCCCTGCGTCCCGTCGCTCTTGACGCTGACGAGCGTCGTCGTGTTCGTCACGAGGTTGCGGACAAACACGTCGGCGCGGTTGTTTGTGTCGCCGGGCACCAGGTTGTCGGCCGAGCTCGTGAACGCCACAACCTGCCCGTTGGCGCTGATCGCCGGCAGAGCGGTCGCCGGCGCGCCGATCGCGACCAGGGCGCCGGCCGGCAACGCCGGCCCCGACGGTGCGTCGCCGGCGGCGCCTGGCGCCCGACGCGCGGCTGACGAGCGCCGTCGTGTCGGTCAGCGCATCACGGACAAAGATGTTCGTGAACCAGTTGTTGTCGTCTGGTGCCAGCTCGTCGGCCTCCGAGGCGAAAGTGGTGAAGCGGCCATCGGCGCTCGTGACCTGCGGCGCGTCGTCGGAGCGGTCCAGGCCGATCGCCGAGTCGTTGGTGTTTGACTGCAGCGGCCCGGTACCGGTCGGCCGCGAGATGAGCTGCGTCGGGTCGATGACCGACGGCGTCAGGACGCGCTGGAAGACCTGGAGGTAGTCGTTGTCGTCGTCCGACGAGCAGCCGTCGGACGCCGTTCCGAAGTAGACGCGGGTGCCCGACGGGGCGATCGCCGACTGGAACGCCGGCTGGTCGAGCAGCGCGCCGTTGGCACAGCGGCTGGCCAGGACCGTCGACGGGCCGCTGATCGTGCGGATGTAGACGTCCTGGACGCCGTTGGTGTCGACATGGGCGGGCGTCAGATCGGTTTGGGTCAGGAACGCGATCCGGTCGCCGTCGGCCGAGATCGACGCCTGCGACGAGCCGGCCGCCTTGTCGTTGAACGTCGCGCCGACGCTCGCGATCTCGGTGTCGGAGGTGCCGAAGTCGTGGTAATAGATGTCCGAGTCGTCGGACAGATCGAAGCCCGACAGGTTCTTCGCGTTGGAGACGAACGCCACGCGCCCGCCGTCATCGTCGATCGATGCGCCACCCGATCCGCCGTTGCCGACCCCGCCCGCGCCGATACTCGCGAGCTGCTCGGTGTTGTTGGCCAGCGTGCGGCGGTAGACGTCGACGGCGTTGTTGTTGTCGGTGCCCGGGACCAGTGCCGCCGACGTCGCGAACGCGACGAACTTGCCGTTGCCCGAGATCGACGGTCCCGTCGAGTCGGCGTTGCCGGGCGTCGTCATGGTGTCGAACGTGCTGACGACCGTCGTCGTGCTGCTCTGGCGGACGTAGACCTGCCCGTGCGCGGCACCGCCGCCGAGGTTCGTCGCGAAGCTCGAGAACGCGATCACGCTCCCGTCGTCGGAGATCGACGGCTCGTCGGAGTTCCGGTCGCCGACGATGCCCGCCGCACCGGTCGCGCGGCTGACGAGGCGCGTCGTTCCGTTGAAGATGTCGCGCACGTAGACCTGGCTCGACCCGCCGGTGTCGGTCGAGAACAGGTTGGTCGCCCGGCTGGCGAAGGCCACGAACTCGCCGTTGCCGCTGATCGCCGGATGCTCTGAATCGCCGTTGGCCGGCGCGCCGGTGGGCCCGTCGGCGCGGCTGACGAGGATCGTCGTGCTCGTGGCGAGGTCGCGGACGTAGACGTTCTCGACGTTGTCGGCGTCAGCTCGCCGACATCCCGTCGGCGGATGAGGCGAAGACGATGTAGCGACCGTCGGAACTGGCCTGTTGCTGCCCCGGGGGAGGGTCGGAGAACGTGTCGAAGGACACCGACGACGGCGCGCTGTCGTTGGCGGTCGGCGGCGTGATTGCCAGCCCGGTCGGCAGCGACAACAGCTCGGTCGAATTGACAGGCCCGGCCAGCGCCGCCGGTGCAGCGACGAGCGCCGCCAGAGCCGTCGTGACCGCGATCATCGTCCTACGCATGCCCCACCCCTTGTTTCGCATTGCGTCCGAGCAACCGGCGCTGGCGCAAGAACTTACGCGCCTGAGTGATCGCTCGCTAGTGGTGGCGGGTCTTGCCCGCGCGCGGCAGGTGCACCGTGACGTGCAGCGTCACGCTCTTGCCCGTGGCATCGGTCATGTGCACCGTGGCGGTCCGCGACCCGCGGCTCAGGGTGTGCACGGCGCCGCCCTTGACGACGACCGACACCGTCGTCGCCCCCGTGCGCGGCAGCGTCACCGACACGACGTGGCTGGACACGCGCCGGGCCTTGGTCCCGGCCTTCGGCGTGAACGACCGCTGGCTCGACCGCCACTTGGCCACCATGAGCCGCGACGGCAACGTGAACTTCACGCTGCGCAGCCGGGCGCCGTGACGCGCCGCGTGGGCGATCAGCGTCAGGCGTGTACCACGGCCCCTGCCGGTCACCGACGCTGAGGCGCTCGGCTTGCAGCCCACGATATGAACGACGGACTTGACGCTCTTCGACTTGCCGTTCTGGCCGAGGAACTCGCCGTTGGCGATCTGCGCGGCGCCCTGACAGACGTCGGCGCCGAGCAGCGTGATGCCGCCCTTGCCGCCGTTGAAGTCGAGCTCGAAGCTGCTCAGCGGCGTGTCGGGCAGGTTGTCGAACGTCGTCGTCAGCTGCTGACCGACGAGCGTCGTCGTGCCGACGACGGTCAGCCCGAGCGGCGCCAGCGTCAGCCGCAGCGACGGGTAGCCGCTCGGCGTCTGAAGGATGTAGACGTCGCCGGTCAGCGGGATCGGCAGCAGCGGCGTCTTGGCCGTCGCGCTGCCGACGATCGCGGTCTTCGGGCACGCGTTGGCGGCCTGCTGATCGAGCGTGCACTGGATCTTGTTGATCAGCTCGAGGTCGGGGTGGATGCTGAGCGGGAGCTCCAGCGTCACGCGCTTGGAAGCCGCCTGCCCCGGCCCCTCGAGCACGCTGGCCGCGATCTTGGGCCGGCCGCCGACACGCGTCGCGCCGCTGATCACGGCCGAGACGGTCGGGTTGTAGGCGAGCTTGTCGCAGCCGGTCGCCTGGTAGGGAGCGTCGGCGGTCGCCGTCGTGCCGGTCGTCGACACGAACGATGCGTGGATCACATGCGGGTCACACGACGTCGCGTTGAGCGCGAAGCCGGGCCGGTCGAGCGCGAGCTTGATCTGGCGCAGATGCAGCGGGATCCCGGCCAGCGTCGTCGGTAGGTTGTCGGTGACGACGTCGAGCCCGCCGTCGCTGGTCCGGATCAGCAGCTTGGCGAACGACACGAGGTTCCCGAAGTCGAACGGGCCGACCTTGCCCGGCAGCACGATCGCCAGGCGCGCGAGCGCGCCGTCGCCCGGGCCGGCGAGGTAGACCGGGCCGGTGATCGTCAGCGGCGCGCTGCCGACCCCGGCCTGCGCGGTGACGGTGCCGACGCGCGACTCGGCGCCGCAGGTGCCCGCGTTGGCCTGGGCGTCGGCGCAGAACGGCACGCCGGCCAGCGAGCCGGCGAGACCGGGCGGGAGCGACACGGTCACGTCGTGCAGCAGCTGATCGGAGTCGCTGCGGGCGAGCGTGATCGTGTTGGTCGTCGGCGATCCGGCCTGGGTCGGATCGACGTCGGACGCGATGGTCGGCGCGAACGGGGGGCTCGCCGGGCATGGAGTCCCGGCGCCGTCCGCGTCAACCGTGAACGCCGACGTGACGCTGACCGGCGCGGCGCCGTTGTAGGGCGTCAGCGTCGCCGTGGTCGTAGCCGGTCCGCACGTCGACGAGTTGATGAGCACGGCGTGGTCGCCGCCGTTGAAGCTCAGCGTGAAGTTGGTGAACGGGATCTGCGGCAGGCTGGAGAAGTGGGCCGTGATCTGGCCGGTCGCCGGGTCGACGTCGTTGGTGCCGGCGAGCTTGACGAGGAAGCCGGGGCCGTTGACGACGACGAACAGCCGCAGCAGGCTCTGGGCGTTGGGCGCGGCGAAGTAGACGATCCCGTGGATCGCGCCGACGACCGGCGTGTCGAGCGTGACGGTCCCGATCTGGGCGCTGGCGGGACAGGTCGGCGCGACGTGGGTACCGAGGCCGAATTGCGCATCGGTACAGGCGTCGAGACCGGCGGCGAGCGCCGGGTTCAGCCCGACGCCGAGCGGCAGCGTGACTGCGGTGTCGCGGACGTGGGCCTGGCGGATCCCGGCGCCGTTGTCGGTGCCCGGGACCGAGACGTTGACGGTGTAGCCCGACGGCGCGTTGGCGCGCGTCGTCTCCGGCGTCACGCTGACCGACGGCGTGAACGGGACCTGGTCACAGCCGGTTGTCGCGAACGAACCGCTACCCGAGGCGACCGTGCCCGGGTCCTCGTAGGACACCACGTCGACCGACGTCGTGTTGGTGCCGCATGACGTCGGGTTGCTCTCGAACGGGCCGTTGGCGGCGGCCCCGCTGAGGGTCAGGTCGAGCGAGTTCAGTACGACATCGGCCGGGCCGACGACGGTGTCCGCGGTCTTCGGCAGGCCGGTCAGCGTCGAGTCCAGGCCGCTGTCGGTCGTGTCGCGGACGCTGACCACCGACTGGCTGAGGATCGCGTGCGGAGACAGCGTTCCGGCGACTCCGTCCGGGAACAGGTCGATCCCGAGGCGCGCGGTCTCGCCGGGGTTCGGCTGGAGCACGTAGATCTTGCCGCTCGCCGTGATCGGGATCGACAGCCCTGACGCGGTCGACACCGCGGCGATCGACGACGTGCCGACCTGCGCGGCCGCGGGGCACGTCCGAGCTGCGAACGCGGCCTGCGAGCACGCCGCAGCCGACGACGGGTCGCCGATCAGGCCGGCCGGTAGGTGCAGGACGATCGTGTTGGGGTGCTCCTGGTTGCCCGACGCGGTGCGGTCGAACTCGACGTGCACGTGGAAGTCCGAGTGCGAGCCGGCCTGATGGTTGGCCGGGGCCGCCGTGACGGACGAGATCTTGACGGCAGCCTGCGCGGGCGCAGTCGCCAGAGCGAGCAGCAGCGTTGCCGCGGCGCCGACACGCAGCACGCCTCCGAGACGAAACCCAGCCATCGAGAGACGTTCATCACCGCAAACCCGCGCGCCCAAACGTCTTTTTTGACGCGCCGTCAGTTCAGAGTGTTGGCAAGGCGGTGGTGGCGCGGTTTAGGCCCGGAGGGGCAGACGCACCGGGACGTGCAGCGTCACGCTCGTGCCGCTGGCGTCGGTCAGCCGCACGGCGACCGTCCGCGAGCCGCGGCTCAGGGTGTGCACGGCGCCGCCCTTGACCACGACCGAGACCGTCGCCGCGCCCGTGCGCGGCAATGTCACCGACACGACGTGGCTGCTGACCCGCCGGGCCTTGGTTCCCGCCTTGGGCGTGAACGACCGCTGGCTCGAGTGCCACTTGGCAACCGTGACCCGCCCCGGCAGCGTGAACGTGACGCTGCGCAAACGGGCGCCGTGGGCGGCGTGGGCGGTCAGGCTCAGCCGCAGCCTGCGGCCCTTGCCGGTCACCGAGGCGGAAGCGCTCGGCTTGCAGCCGACGATCTGGATGACGGAGCGCACGTTCTTGGTCTTGCCGTTGTGGCCGAGGAACTCGCCGTTGGCGATCTGCGCGGCGCCCTGGCAGAGATCGGCGCCGAGCAGCGTGATGCCGCCCTTGCCGCCGAAGAAATCGAGTTCGAAGCTGCTCAGCGGCGTGTCAGGCAGGTTGTCGAACGTCGTCGTCAGCTTCTGGCCGACAAGCGTCGTCGTACCGATGACCGTGGTCCCGAGCGGGGCCAGCGTCAGGCGCAGCGACGGGTAGCCGCTCGGCGTCTGGAGGATGTAGACGGCGCCGGTCAGCGGGATCGGCAGCAGCGGCGTCTTGGCCGTCGCGCTGCCGACGATCGACGTCTTCGGGCACGCGTTGGCCTTCTGCTGGTCGAGCGTGCACTGGATCTTGTTGATCAGCTCGAGGTCGGGTTGGATGGTGAGCGGGAGCGTCAGCGTCACGCGCTTGGACGCCGCCTGCCCCGGGCCCTCGAGCACGCTGGTCGAGATCTTCGGCCTGCCGCCGTTGCGCGTCGAACCGCTGATCACGGCCGACACCGTCGGGTTGTAGGCGAGCTGGTCGCAGCCCGTCGTGGCGAACGACCCGCTGCCCGAGGAGACGGTGCCCGGGTCCTCGTAGGAGACGACGTCGACCGACGTCGTGTTCGTCCCGCACGACGTCGGGTTGGTCTCGAACGGGCCGTTTGCGGCGGCGCCGTTGAGCGTCAGGTCGAGGGAGTTCAGGACGACATCGGCCGGGCCGGCGAGGGTATCGGCGGTCCTCGGCAGGCCGGTCAGCGTCGAGTCCAGGCCGTTGTCGGTCGTGGTGCGGACGCTGACCACCGACTGGCTGAGGATCGCGTGCGGCGACACTGTCGCGGCGGCGCCGTCCGGGAACAGGTCGATCCCCAGGCGCGCGAGTTCGCCGGGGTTCGGCTGCAACACGAAGATCTTGCCGCTC
The DNA here is from genome assembly GCA_963846975.1 of uncultured Actinomycetes bacterium. Classification (GTDB taxonomy): domain Bacteria; phylum Actinomycetota; class Thermoleophilia; order Solirubrobacterales; family Solirubrobacteraceae; genus AC-49. The sequence goes on along the minus strand of CAWJXY010000007.1, from coordinate 511,912 downwards.
GCCGTGATCGGAACCGAGAGGGCCGCCGCCGTCGACACTGCGGCGATCGACGATGTGCCGACCTGCGCGGCCGCCGGGCAGGTCCGAGCCGCGAACGCGGCCTGCGAGCACGCCGCGGCCGACGACGGGTTGCCGCTCAAACCGGCCGGCAGGTGGAGAACGATCGAGTTGGGGTGCTCCTGATTGCCGGACGCGGTGCGGTCGAACTCCGCGTGGACGTGGAAGTTCGAGTGCGAGCCGGCCTGGGGGTTGACGGGGGCGGCGACGACCGAGGAGATTTTGACGGCGGCCTGCGCAGGCCCGGTCGCCAGAGCGAGCAGCAGCATTGCCGCAGCGCATACGCGCACCACTCCTCGGAGACCGAACCCAGCCATCGGGAAACGTTTCACCGCTATCCGGCGCACCCAAACATCTTCTTCTGACGCAGCGTCGATTCAGAGTGTTCCGTCGGCCCGCATCAGGCCGAGCAGGTAGCGCAGCGCGATCTTGTCGCCCGCGGCCGACAGGTGGATCCCGTCCTTCTCGCGTGCGTTGACCGAGCCGACGTACTGGCGGTAGCGCCCGCCGGGGCTGAAGATCGGGCGGATGTCGACGACGTGGACGCCGGACGGGAACGCGGCCGCCGCCTCGAGGATCCCGGCGTCGATCGCCTTGTAGTAGGGGACGAAGGTCTGCTTGCGCGGGGTCGGCAGCAGGAACCAGTACACGCGCCCCGCGCCGCGGCGCAGGTACGAGGTCATCATCGAACGCACGCGCACGGCGTAGGCGTCGATCCAGTCCTGGCCGCAGCACATCACCGTCCCGCCCTGCACGCCTGGCAGGTTGAAGCCGTCGTTGGCGCCGATCGACATGATCGTGACGTCGGGGTGGATCGTCTGGCCCTGGCTCTTGGCGCGCGCCAGCCAGTTGAACAGGCCGAGCTTCGTCAGCCCGGTCGAGATGTGCGCCTCCTTGATCACGTGCGCCTGGCCGGCCAGCGCCGCGGACAGCTGGTCGTCGAGGACCTGGATCTCCGAGTCGCCGGTCGCGAGGATGCGCAGCGGCAGGCGGCCGACGGTCAGCGGGCGCTCGAGCGTGATCCCATTGCCGGTCACGCTCAGCTTCCAGGCCCCGGCGTGGCGCAGCACGAGGTGCGCCTGTGCCCCGCCGTCGGCGAACGTCACCACGTGGCAGACGCTCACTCCGGGGCGGCGCACGCAGACGCGCAACGCCCGGTGGTCGGCGCGGCGTGCGGTCCGCAGGGTCACGACGAGCGGCCGCCCGGCACGCGGTGGCTGCGGCCATGCCAGCACGCCGATGCCCGAGTTGCAGGGCGGCGTCGTCACCGCCGCGTGGGCGACGTGGGTCGTGCCGTCGGCGAGTGTCTCGGTCGCGGTGAACACGCGGTAGCGGTGGTCGCAGCGCCACGGCGCGCCGTGGCGCCGACCGCCGGTCGCCGTCGTGAGGTCGAACTTGGCGACCGTCTTGCCGTGCTCGCGAACGCGCACGCTCGCGCCGGGCGTCCCCGTCGCGCTGAGCGCGATCCAGCCCGGCTCGGCGGCCGACGCGGTCAGCGAGAGCGACGGTGACTGGGCGGGGGCCGCGAGCGCGCCGGCGCCCGCGGCGGCGGCCACGCCGAGTGCGGCGATCAGCGCGAATCGGGGGGTCCTAGAACCGGAAATCGCTCTTCAGCTTGGAGACGACGATGTCGGCCAGCAGGTTCGAGCCGGCGTCGTTGAGGTGGATGCCGTCGGCCTGGCGCACGATCGTCTGCTTGCCGTCGATCGTCATCGCGTCGCGGTAGCGCCTTCGGGGGTGAAGATCGGGACCGTGTCGATCACGCGGACCTGGTCGCGCCCACGGCTGGGCGGCCACCGCGATCGCCGCGTTGACGACGCTGCGCGATCTGCTGGCGCGCGGCCTCGCGCGGCAGCGGGCAGCGTCAGCCAGTAGACGCGCGCGGCGCCGTTGCGGCGGTAGGTGTTGGCCATCATCCGCACGCGGTTGGCGTAGATCGCCGCCCAGTCGCGCGCCGCAGCACTGGACCTGGCGCCCGCGCGGCCCGGCCATCGGGAAGCCCTCGTTGGCGCCGATGAACACCACGACCGCGTCGGGGCTGGTGCTTGCGCGACCTGCGTGCCGACAGCTTGCCCCAGTCGACGAGGTCGGTCTTGGAGATCGCCGGTGCCGATGTGCGGGTCGCGGATGACCTCGACGCCCTTGGCGCAGCGAGCCGCCGGGCGAGGTCGGCGTCGAGCGGCATCGACATCGAGTCGCCGGTCACGAGCAGCGTGCGCAGCGTGCGGCGCGGCGGCGGTGCGGCTGGCCGATCGCGCCCGGGGTCGAACGCGTCGGGGTGACCGGCGGGACCGAGCCGGCGCCGCGCGCGGCGACCTGGCCGCTGAAGCCGCCGCCGCCGGTCGCCGAGGCTCCTCGTCGGGCGACAGCCAGCGGTCAGGTCGCGCGTGCGCGCTCGGCGAGCGGCAGCCGGTCGCCGAGCCAGCCGGCGGGCTTGCCGACCGCGAGCACGACGCTGCGCCCGAGCCCGGGCGTTCATCTCCTCGCCCGCCGTCGCGGATCGACGGGCCCGTCGACGAGCGACCAGCACGACCGCGGCCGCGAGCGACCGACGAGGATCGCGTCGCGCGCGCGGAAGCGGCGCAGGCCGTTGCGGTCGAAGCGGTCCATCAGGCTGTCGTCGCGTGGGTCTGCGGGCATGCGACATCAGAAGCGGAAGTAGATGAACGGGGGCACGCCCTGGCTGGGCACGGTCGCGCCGGCGACAGCGATGACGACCGCCAGCCCGACGCCGAGCACGGCCGGGCTGCAGGCGCCTCGATGCGCAGCTCTGCGCAGTTCTCGACGCAGCGCCTCGGGCACGAGCTGCAGGCCGATCACGACGCCGATCGCGAGCACGCACCGGCGGCGTCCACAGCGTCGCCGGGCCCGGGGGTGAAGAGCGCGACGAGGAACGTCGCCGGCGAGCGCCAGGTCGCTGCGAGCGGAAGAGGATCCAGCCGAACACGACGAGGTGGAACGTGACGAACCAGCGCAGCCACGCCGGCATCGCGAAGCGCCCGCGCGAGCGCGTGCTCGATGCACGAGCGCCGGCGCCGTGGAACGCGCCCCACAGCACGAACGTCCACGCCGCGCCGTGCCACAGCCCGCCGAGCACCATCGTCGATCATCAGGTTGCGGTACGTGCGCAGCCTGCCCTCGCGGTTGCCGCCGAGCGGGATGTAGAGGAAGTCGCGCAGGAAGCGCGACAGCGTCATGTGCCAGCGCCGCCAGAAGTCGCGGAAGCCGGTCGCGCGGTACGGGCGGCGGAAGTTCTGCGGGAACACGAAGCCCATCAGCAGCGCGAGCGCCGATCGCGATGTCGGTGTAGCCGGAGAAGTCGCAGTAGATCTGCGCCGCGTAGCCGTAGGCGGCGAGCAGCGACGTCGGGCGCGCTGTAGGCCTGCGGGACCGCGAACACCGGGTCGACGACGCGTGCGCGCGAGGAAGTCGGCGATCACGACCTTCTTGACCAGCCCGAGCGCGATCAGCAGCGACGCCCGAGCCGACCGCGACGTGGTCGGGGTCGCGCGGCGTCGCGAGCTGGGGCAGGAACTCGCGCGCGCGCACGATCGGCCCGGCGACCAGGTGCGGGAAGAAGCTCAGGTAGATGCGCGACGTCGATCGTGCGCGCCCGGCTCGACGAGCCCGCGCTTGACGTCGACCGACGTAGGAGATCGCCTGGAACGTGAAGAAGCTGACGCCGACCGGCAGCGCGATCGTCAGCAGCGGCAGCGGCAGCGCCGAGGCCGACGCGTCGCAGCGCGTCGTCGATGTCCTGGACGAAGAAGCCGTAGTACTTGAAGACGGCGAGCACGCCGAGGTCGAGCGCGACCGCGACCGCCGACGATCGCCTTGCGCTGCGCGCGTCCGTCGCGTGCGCGTGCGATGAGCTTCGCCGCCGCCTGGTTGCCGAGCGTGATCGCCGCCAGCAGCAGGCAGAACCTCCAGCTCGCCGCGCCGTAGAAGACGTAGCTGGCGACGAGGATGAACGGCTTCCACAGCCGCGGGCGCGGCATCAGCGCCCACGAGAGCGGCAGCACGATCGGGAAGAAGATCGCGAACTGGACGGTCGGGAACAGCACGCGGGTCGGCAGGCTAGCCTGCGGACCCGCGGATTCGCGCAGCTCAGCCCGGGGTGGTCAGGCTCAGCGAGCCGTCCGCACGCGGGATCAGCGCCCGCGCGCCGAAGTCGTCGCGGCCGACCTGGCCGACGAGCGCCGCCGCGGCGCCCGACGGGTCGAGGCTCGGGATGGCGGCCGAGTCCAGCCGCAGCGACGTGAACGTCCCGGCGAGGAACGACCCGTCGGTGTTGACCGTCACCCGCAGGATCCCGCTCAGCGACAGGTTGCCGCCGGTCGCGAAGTTGTGGAAGCCGGCCAGGTTGCCGAGCGAGTAGGCGATCACGCGGTCCTTGTAGAGCTCGATGCCGCGCAGGACGTGCGGGCCCGATCCGACGACGAGGTCGGCGCCCGCGTCGATCACGGCGTGCGCGAACGCGCGCGAGTTGCCGCGGTTCTCGCCGAGGACGTCTCGGTCCCGATCGGCGTGTGGGTCCGGTCGGCGCCCTCGGCGCCCGCGTGGATGAAGACGACGACGACGTTCGCCTTGCGCTTGGCGCGACGGACCAGCGCCCGCGCCGAGAACAGGTCGGTGATCGAAGCGTCCACGGGTACGACGAGAAGCCGACGAACGCCACGCGCGCGCCGGGCGAGTCGAGCGTCGTGATCTCCCCCGGCCGCCCGGTCTCGGCGACGTCGCGGTGGCGAAGCGCGCTGATCGTCTGCTGCTCGCCGATGTCGCCGAAGTCGTGAGCGTGGTTGTTGGCGAGGTTGACGATGTCGACGCCCGCCTTGCGCAGCGACGCCGCGTTGCCGGGCGGCGCGCGGAACGCGAAGCAGTTCTCGGAGTCGCCGCCGCCGCACTTGGAGCTGCCGCCGGTGGCGTACGTGCCCTCGCTGTTGACCGCGGTCAGGTCGGCCGCCTGGAGCCACGGCGTGATCGCGCGCAGCTCGCTGTAGCCGTGGTCGGGCGCGAGCCCGTGCGACGAGCCGAGCGTCGTGTCGCCGCCCCACGCGATCGTCAGCGGGCGGCCGACCGGCAGCGCCGCGTGCGGCGGCCGCGGGGGCCACGGCGGCGAGCGCCGCGACGGCGAAGGCGAGGCGCAGCGGACGTCTCATGCCGTACAGGATCGCGCGGCGTTGGCGTACATCTGCGCCCGGGCGGCGTAGCCGGCCCCAGTCGCGTGGACGTGGTCGCCCGCCATCCACTCGGGATGGGCGCGAACCTGCTCGGACCACGGCACGATCAACAGCCGCCCCTGAAGGCCGGGCGTCGTGGCGAGGTCGCGCGAGCACGCGGTTGGCGGCGGCGTAGCCGGCCCCGCCCCACGGCGGGCGCTGGATCGTCGCCCAGATCGCGCAGCCATGGTCGCCGAGCTTGCCGAGGCTGGACAGCACGGCGCTGCGCAGCGCCGCGGTGTTGGTCGGCGCGTCGTTGGTGAACAGGCTGAAGGCGAGGATCGTGCGCGGGTCGCTCACCTTCGTGCGCGCGAGGATCGCCATCCCCTCCGACAGCGGGCGGCCGATGCGGGCGCTCGTCGTCACACCCCAGCCCGGCAGATCGGCGGCCAGCGCGTCGCGCGTGCCGACGGCCAGCGAGTCGCCGATCATGACCAGCGGGCGCCCGCTGCCGGTCGCGGGCGTCGCGGGGACGACGCTGCCGGCGTGCCGCCGGTGGTGGCGGGCGTGGTGACGATCGGCGTCGGCGTCGGGCTGTGCAGCGGTGGCAGCGGGACGTGCGGCGGCACCGGCGTGTGGTGGGAGACCGGCGTCGTGTCGTGGGCGGCGCGCAGCGTCACGTGCAGCGTCTGCGGGTCCTGGCCGGACGCGGGGTCGGTGTAGCCGACCGTGATGCTGAGCTGCGGCGCATCGATCGGGGCGACGACGAGCGACCGCGTGGTCCAGCGACCGTGGGCGTCGCTGGCCGCCAGGCGCTGGCACGACGATCGCGAACAGCTTGCCTGCGTGTACAGCGTCTGCCGCGGGTCGGCGCGGCCGGAGACGTCGAGCGTCGCGTAGAGCTGGGCGCCGACGGCGTGGGCGCGCAGCAGACGCCCCGAGCGCGGCGTGGTCACGGTGAGCGGGCCGAGCTTGGGCGGCGGCGGGCGTTCGTCGACGGCCGACACGCCGCCGGTCGTCGTCGCGGCGCTGGGCGCGGACGGCGACGAGCCGCACGCGGCGAGCAGCACCGCGGCGCCGAGCAGGAGCAGCGCGGTTCGCCGTCTCATGGGCGCCCGTCCGTCGTCGCCGCGACGACCGTGTGGCCGCCGCGCCGGACGTACACGCGCGACCACGGCCCGTCGTGCGTGGGGCGCCAGTCGTAGTAGCTCCAGCCGGGGATCCGGCGCATGATCGGCCGGCGCACGAGGCGCTGCGCGAGCGCGCACGAGATCGCGCCGCGCACGACGTAGACGCCGACCGCGCCGCCGCCTTCGTGGACGCGCGGCAGCGCGACTCTGCGGCGGCGCGGTGGCGCGGGAACGTGCAGCGCGCGCACCGGCTGGTCGAGGAACGGCCGCAGCCGGTGGCGGATGAAGTGGGCGTATGCACGGGCGCCATCGTCGCCGACGTGCAGGCCGTCGCCGGCAAACCAGCTCGGGTGCTGCGCGCTGTGGGCGACCCAGTCGATCAGCAGCACGCGGTTGCGGTGACGATGGGCGGCGGCGTACATCTGGCGGTCGGATGCCGGCGAGCGGCGCGCGGTGACGAGCGCCAGCACCCGGTTGCGGCCGACCGCGTTGAGGGCGGCGCTCATCGCGCTGTCCGAGATCGGACCGTTGGCCCCGAGCGCGAGCACGACGACGCGCGGCAGCGTGCCGGCGTTGCGGCGCTGGCGCAGCAGTTGCACGCCGGCGGTGAATTGGCGGCAACCACGCGCGTCCGCCTCGATCCCGAGCGCGCCGAGCTTCGGCGCGGCGAGGATCAGCGTCGAGTCGCCGACCACGAGCGGCGCCTGCCCGTGACGGCCGTGGCGCTTGGCGGCATGGGCATGGGTTCCCGCCTCGCACGCGTTCTCGGCAGCGGCGCTCGAGCCTGTCGTGGCGAGCACCGCCGCGGCGCACAAGAAGAGCGTGATGGATCGAAACGTCAGGCCCCCGGCGATCGCAACAGTGTCTCAACCACGGCCCGGGAAGGACGCCGGTTGGCGAGCGTCCTTCCTTGGACCCCCCGACCCAAAGGCAGTTTTCGTCATGAAGAAGAACGGCATCGCCGCCGTGGCGCTCGCCGCCGCGGCAGCACTTGTGCTGCTCGCTACCGCCTTCGCTTCCACGCCGAAGGCCCAGCTGGCAACCCACACGACCAAGCTCGGAACGTTCCTCGTCGACCGCAGCGGGCACACGCTGTACCTGTTCGAGGCCGACAAGACGTCGAAGAGCACGTGCACCGGCAGCTGCGCCGCGCTGTGGCCGCCGGCGCTGACGAGCGGCAAGCCGACCGCCGGCCACGGCGTAAAGGCGAGCCTGATCGGCACGACCAAGCGCTCCGACGGCACGACCCAGGTGACCTACGACGGCCACCCGCTGTACCGGTTCTCCAAGGACACCAAGCCCGGCACCACCAAGGGCGAAGGCCTGAAGGCGTTCGGCGCCGAGTGGTACGTCGTCAAGCCGAGCGGGAAGAAGCTCGAGAAAGAGGGCGACCACAGCTGAGGGCGTTTTCGTGCGTTCGGGAAGGAATGGTGTTGTCAAGCGTCCTTTGGCACGACGCGAGGCTCCTCCTCGACGACACGTAGTACCGCCCACGCGGTCGCGCGCGTCCGTCCTCCTCCCCGGGCGGACGCGCACCGCGAGGGTGGCACGGCGCCTAGCGCCTTGCCAACCCCGCGCGACGTACGCTTTGTGGCGATGAAGCGCCGCCTCCTCGCCCCGGCCGTCGCGTGCCTCGCGGCTGCCGCGATCATCGCGTTGCTCGTATTCGGCGTCGCCCAGAAGGCGCCCAACGCGACGCTCGACGACGCGATCCAAGTCCGGTCAGCACCCGGTCGCTCCGGCGGCCTCTCGAGTGCTCAAGGGATTGGGCTCGCAACCATCGCGGTCGCTGGCATCGCTGCGCGGACACGTCGTGGTGCTCAACTTCTGGGCCTCGTGGTGCGACGCGTGCGTCGGCGAGACACAGACGCTCGAGCGCGCTCAGAAGATGCTCGCGTCCCACGGCGGCACGGTTCTGGGCGCGACCTATCAGGACGTGCCGAGCGACTCGGCGGCGTTCCTGCGCAAGCACCACCTGACGTACCCCAACGTCGTCGACTCCGACATCAAGCTCGCGACTGCATACGGGACGCGCGCACTGCCCGAGACGTTCGTGATCGACCGCAGCGGGCGGATCGTGGCGATGTCGCGCGGCGCTCTGCGCGCCGGGCAGCTCGACCGCTGGATCCAGCAGGCGCTGGCGGCATGAGGCGCGCGGCATTGCTCACGACCGCCCTGTGTGCGGCGTTCGCGGGTTCCGCGCATGCCCAGGCGCGGCCGAACTACCCCGACGTCGAGAGCCAGTACATGTGCGTGACGTGCAACATCCCGCTGCCGGAGGCCGAATCGCCGCAGGCCGCTCGCGAGCGCGCGTACCTGCACCACCTGATCGACTCGGGCCGCAGACGAGGCACAGATCCGTCGCGCGATGATCGCGGTGTACGGCGACAAGGTGCTGGCGCTGCCGCCGCGTTCGGGGTTCAACCTCGTCGCGTACGTCGTCCCCGTGCTGGCGGTGCTGGCGCTGGTCGCGGCGCTGTTGTTCGTGCTTCCGCGTTGGCGGCGGCGCTCGGCGGCCGGCGCGCCGGGGGACTCAGCGGCAGCCCTACCGGAGGCCGACAGCGCCCGCCTCAACACCGACATGGCGCGGTTCGACCTGTGATCCTCGCCGTCACCGCCCAGCCCGACACGACGGTGTTGGCCGCGTTCGCGGTCGGGGTGTTGTCGTTCGTGTCGCCGTGCGTGCTGCCGCTCGTGCCCGGCTACCTGTCGGCGATCTCCGGCGTGTCGGTGGCCGAGATCCGCACGGGAGAGCGGCGAACGTGGAAGTTGCTGCTGCCGAGCCTGATCTTCTGCGGCTCGTTCACGCTGATGTTCGTCCTGCTCGGGATGGCGGCGACAAAGCTCGGCTCGTCGCTCGTCACCCATCGCGAAACGATCAACACGATCGCCGGCTGGTCGATCATCGCGCTCGGCGTGTTCTTCCTGCTGACGCCGGTCGTCCCGTTCCTGAACAAGGAATGGCGGCCCGACGCGCTGATCCGCCGCGCCGGCACCGGCGGCCCGATCGTCGCCGGCCTGGCGTTCGCGGTCGCCTGGACGCCGTGTGCCGGCCCGACGCTCGGGGCGATCCTCGGCGTCGCGTCGACGTCCTCGACCGTCTACCACGGCGGCGTGCTGCTGGCCTTCTACTCGGCCGGGCTCGCGGTGCCGTTCCTGCTGTGCGCGCTCGGCTTCGACCGCCTGACGACGACGTTTTCGTGGATCCGCAACCACTACCTGTGGGTGACCGCGATCGGCGGCGTGTTCCTGATCGCCACCGGCGTGATGCTGTTGACCGGTACGTTCGCGCATCTGAATGCGGATGCGCAGAAGGCGCTGGACTCGCTGGGGCTGGATTTCTTCAAGAACGTGTAGGCGTTCGCGCGCGGGCAGCGCCGCCCTACATCTCCTCCGGCGCCGCAATCCCCAGCAGATCCAACGACCGCGCCAGCGTCCGCTGCGCCGCGACACACTCGGCCAGCCGGAACCGCATGACCGCGTCCGCCTCGCCGACCACGTGGCAGTCGCGGTAGAACGCCGTGAAGGCCTGGGCGAGCTCGAGCGCGTAGGTGGCGATCCGGTGCGGCGCGCGGCGATCCGCGGCCTCGAGCACCTCGGCCGGGAAGGCGAGCAGCTTCTGGATCAGGACGCGCTCGGACGGGTGCAGGTCGACGCCCGGCGAGGACACGTCGGGCATGGCAACCTCGCCGGCCTTGCGCCGGACCGATTCGATCCGTGCGTGCGCGTACTGCACGTAGTACACCGGGTTCTCGGCGCTCTCGCTGGTCGCGAGATCGAGGTCGAGGTCGATCGTCGTGTCGTGCGAGCGCGACAGCAGGAACCAGCGCGCCGCGTCGACGCCGATCTCGTCGACCAGCTCGTCGAGCGTCACGAACTCGCCCGCCCGCTTGGACATCGACGCCCGCTCGCCGCCGCGAGCGACGAGGTGGACGAACTGCATGATGATCAGCTCGAGCGCGTCGCGGTCTCCGCCGAGCGCCTCGTAGGCCGCCTTCATCCGCTGCACGTAGCCGTGGTGGTCGGCGCCCCACACGTCGATCAGCCGCTGGAAGCCGCGCTCGCGCTTGTTCTGGTGGTAGGCGATGTCGGAGGCGAAGTAGGTGTGCTCGCCGGACGAGCGCACGAGCACCCGGTCCTTGTCCTCGCCGTGCGCGGACGTCCGCAGCCACAGCGCACCCTCGCTGGTGTACGTCTGTCCGAGCGTGTCGAGCGCCACGAACGCGTGCGCGACCGCGTCGACGTCCTCTCCCACCGGCTCGGTGTGCAGCGAGCGCTCGGAGAACCAGATGTCGAACGACACCCGAAAGCGCTCCAGCGACGCGCGGATGTGCCCGAGGTTCTGCTCCACCCCGCGGCGGCCGAGTTCGTCGAGCTCCATGTCGGCCGCGCCGTCGATCTCGGTCGCGATCTCGGTCACGTAGTCGCCGACGTAGCCGCCCTCCGGCACGTCCTCGCCGCGCGCCCGCGCCCGCAGCGACTCGGCCAGCCGCACGATCTGCGAGCCGTAGTCGTTGACGTAGAACTCGCGGGCGACGTCGTGGCCGGCGAACGTGAGCAGTCGCGCCAGCGCGTCGCCGTACGCAGCGTTGCGCGCGTGGCCGACGTGCAGCGGCCCGGTCGGGTTGGCCGACACGAACTCGATGTTGATCCGCTCGGTCTGGTCCGCGCCGCCGGCCCCGAACGCGTCGGCCGCGCCGAGCACGTAGCGCAGCGCGTCGACGTGCCAGTCGTCGGACAGGAACAGGTTCAGGAAACCCGGGCCGGCGACCTCGAAGCGCGCCAGGTGCCCGCCGAGCTGCTGGGCGAGCTTGTCGCCGACCCGCCCGGCGACGTCACGCGGCGACGACCCGAGTGTCGGCGCGAGCAGCATCGCGACGTTGCTCGAGAAGTCGCCGAAGTCCGCCTTCTTGGGCCGTTCGAGCGTCGGCGCCGTGTTCAGCGCACCCGACCCGTGGCCCTCCTCGTCCACCAGCGACTGTGCCGCCGACGTGACGGCCTGCCGCAACGCCTCGGTCGGGTTCATGCCGACCGCGCGGCGGGCTCGAACAGCGCCTCGAGCCGCTCCATCGTGCGCGGCGTGCCCAGCGCCATCAGGACGTCGCCGTCGCACAGCACGGATTCGGGCGGCGGCTGGGGCTCGAACGAGCCGTCGGCGTGCTTGACGCCGACGATGAACGCGCCGCCGCGGACCTCGTCGATGCGCTTGCCCGAACCCGGACACCCGGGCGAGACCGAGATCTCCTCGAGCCGGTGGTCGTCGGCGACCTCGATCGCACCCGACACCTGCGGGTGCAGCGCGAGGCGCGCCATCTCCGAGCCCGACGACTTGTAGGGCGAGATCACGCGGTCGGCCCCCGCCGTCAGCAGCTTGCTCTCGGTGTGCTCGTCCGATGAGCGGGCGACGATCGCCACGCCCGGGTTGAGCTCGCGCGCGCTGAGCGTGATGAAGATGTTCTCCGCGTCGGAGTCGACGCACGCGATCACCGCGCGCGCGCGCTCGATCCCGGCGCGGAGCAGGTTCTCGTCGCTCGACGCCGACCCTTCGATGAAGCGCACGCCGACCTCGGTCGCGAAGTTGCGGTTCTCGTGCTCCGGGTCGATGACCACGTAGCGGGCGCCGGCGGCCCGCAGGTCGCGCGCGACCTGACGGCCGACGCGGCCGTAGCCGCAGATGATGAAGTGGTCGGTGCTGGCGTCGATCATGCGCTGCATCCGGCGTCGCTCGAGGACGTCGGCGAGATGCCCGGCGACGAAGAACTCCGTGACCGTGGCCAGGGCACCAAAGAGCGTACCGACGCCGACCACGATCAGGCGCGATCTGGAGAATCTGCCCGAAGGTCGTCTGCGGGTCGACCAGCGAGCCCTCGGTGGCGACCGTGTCGAGCGTCCAGCGGAAGCCCTGCCACGCGCTGATGTGCTCGGCGAGCGCGAACCCGATCGTGCCGACGACAAGGATCAGCCCCATGATCAGGACCAAGATCCCGACGCGGCGGGCGAACGGCCGCATCTCCTGGTGGTTGCGCGGGTTCACGGGTCAGTAGTGGTAGGTCTCGCCGGCGATGATCTTGTGCGCACGGTAGAGCTGTTCGAGCAAGACCACGCGCGCGAGCTGGTGGGGCATCGTCAGCGGCCCGAGGCTGAAGCGGTGCTCGACGCCGTCGATGTCGAGACCCATCGCCCCGCCGATCACGAAGCACACGTCGCGCCCCGCCTGGCGGCGCTGCTCGATGAAGTCGGCGAAGGCGAGGCTGTCGTAGGCCGTGCCGTCGACGTCCAGCAGCGACACGAACGCGTCGCCCGGTAGCCGCTTGGCGACCCGCTCGTCCTCGCGGACCTCGACCAGCTCGAGCTTGGCATGACGGGTCAGGAGCTTGGTGTAGTGGGCCACGTCGTCGACGTATGGCGGGCGCAGGCGACCGACGCTCAGCACGGTCAGCTTCATTGGTTGCGATACTAGGGGCGATGGCCGATCAGGACCCGGGCGCCGAGCGTCACATCAACCTCCACTTCTCGCCCGAGGTGATGGCTGGCCACTACGCGAACTTCGCCAACGTCACCCACTCCGACTACGAGTTCACGATCACGTTCGCCCGCGTCGACCATGAGGTCGAGGACGACGAGATCCCCGGCGTGGTCGTCGCGCGAATGAACCTCTCGCCCCGTTTCATGGGCCAGCTCATCGACGCGATGCAGGACAACTTCTCCAAGTGGAGCACCCGCGAGGGGATCAAGAACCTGCCGGAGTTCGACGACGGCGAGGACAGCTAGCGCCGATCGCTGCGCCTCGTACGCCCGCGCGATCCCGATCCGCTGGAGCGTCGACGGGTGGCTGGCGAGCAGCGCGGACAGGAACTTCGGTGGATCGGGGTCGGCGAGGTCGCGGACGACGATCTTGCGCTCGAAGCTGATGAACGGCTCCGGAGCGTCGGTCAGGCGCAGGCTGAACGTGTCGGCGCGGTTCTCCATGCGCGCGCGACATGCGGGCGGCAACGATCGACGCCGGGGCCGCGGCGACCGCGAGGCCGAGCGTGAGCGCGGGCAGCGTCTGCGCCGACGGCGGACCGGGCGCGAAGGCCGCGCCCGCGCGCATCGTGGCCGGCGCGATCAGTGCGGCGAACGCGAGGTTGCGCACGACGTCGCGGTGGCGCACGTGCGACAGCTCGTGGGCGACGACGAGCCGGGTCTCGTCGCGGGTGAACGCGTCGATCAGCGTGTCGAACAGGACGACCCGCTTCGTGGGCCCGAGGCCGTTGACGTACGCGTTGGCGGCGGTCGTGCGCCGCGAGGCGTCGACCGAGAACACCTCGCCGACCGACACGCCGGCGTCGCGGGCCAGCGCGAGCACGTCGCCGCGTGTCTCGCCGTCGGGCAGCGGCGTGAAGCGGTTGAAGACCGGGTCGAGCAGGACCGGCGCGACGACGGCCAGCGCGCCGCTGAGCACGATCCCGCCACCGGCCGCCGGCAGCCACCAGCGCGCGCCGAACCGCCGCCCGAGCGCCCCGGCGACCGCGCCGAGTCCGGCGGCGGCGGCGGTCGAGATCGCCGCGCCCTTGGCGAGGTCGACCGTCCAGCCGCCCCACCCCTGGGTCACGAGGCCGACCCGCCGCGCGCGGACGCGCATCGCCGCGCGCAGCGGCAGCGGGGCGAGCGCACCGGCCAGCGACAGCTGCGCGGCGGCCAGCGCGACCGACCGGTGGCGTGGCGGGCGGCGAACGAACGCCGCGAGCGCAAGCGTCTCGGCCGCTGCCGCGGCCAGCCCGAGCGTCCGCTGCGGACGCGCGAAGCGCCGGGCGCGGTCGATCTCCTCGGGGCTGAAGTACGATCCCGCCTCCACCGCGACCGGACGCAGCAGTCCGTCGCGGGGACTGAGCGCCCGTCCCGCCGCCTCGGCCGTGACAGCGGCGAGCCCGAGTGCGTTCAGGAGGTGCGCCCGCTCAACCGCCACCTACTCATTCTGATGCACGTCGCCATCGTTTCGGACATCCACGGCAATCGCCACGCCTTCGAGGCGGTGCTTGACGACATTCGGAACACCCAGGCGCGCGAGGTCTGGTGCCTCGGCGACCTCGTCGGCTACGGCGCCGACCCCAACGACTGTGTCGACCTCGCGCGGGCGCACTGCGCGGTCGTCCTGGCCGGCAACCACGACTTCGCGGTGACCGGCGACATCGCGCTCGACGACTTCTCGCGCGGCGCGGCGCTCGCAGCCCGCTGGACGCAGGAGGTGATCGGCGAGCAGCAGCTCGCATTCCTGAAGTCGCTGAGCCCGACCGCCGAGCGCCAGGACGTCGGCCTGTACCACGCGTCCCCCCGCGATCCGTTGTGGGAGTACGTGCTCAGCGCCCTGCTCGCCGAACTGTGCCTCGACGCCCAGGAGCATCGCGTGTGTCTGATCGGACACAGCCACGTCGCGCTCAGCTTCGTGCGGCGCGAGCTCGAGCTGGCGACGGGCGAACCGCGCCGCGCCGGCGACGCGCTGGATCTCGGTACGGGCGAGTGGATGCTCAACCCGGGCAGCGTCGGCCAGCCGCGCGACGGCGACTCACGCGCCGCGTGGCTGCTCCTCGACACCGACGGCTGGCGGGCGATCTGGCACCGCACGAAATACGACATCGGCGGCGCGGCCGCGGCGATCCGCGCTGCACGACTTCCTGACTCACTGGCCGACCGCCTTCAGTACGGTCAGTGACCGTGCGAACGCCGATCCGCCACCTCGCCGCGCTGCTGCTCGGCGGAGCAACGGCAGTGCTCGTCGCATGCGGCGGCTCGACCGCGGGCCTGATCCCGCAGAGCAACGCCGACGTGCTCAACGGCCACCTCAGGGACATCGCCAGCGCGGTCGACGCCGGCCGCTGCGCCGACGCCGACAGCGCCCTCCAAGCGCTTGTGGCCGCGCTCAGGACGCTGCCGGCGAGCGTCGATCAGCGGATCACGCTGCGCCTCGTGAGCGGCACCCGCCGCCTCCAGGGCCATGTCCCGATCGACTGCGCGGCCGCGGTTCCGAGCACCCCGACGACCACCGCCACGACCGTGTCGACAACCGACACCACGGCTGCGACCGCTACGACCGACACGACGCCGACGACCGACACGCTCGCGACGGAGACGACGCCAACCGTCGACACCAGCCCAACGATCGAGACGTTCCCCGACAACGGGAACGGCAACGGCAACGGGAACGGCAACGGCAACGGCAACGGCAACGGAACGGCAACGGCAACGGCAACGGCAACGGCAACAATGGCGATCCGGGCGGCGGGGTGACCGCGCCATGACCGACGAGCTGATCGCCGGCCGCTACGAGCTCGGAGCGCGTCTCGGCGTCGGCGGCATGTCGACCGTTCGCCTGGCGCGCGACCGGCGGCTCGAGCGCAGCGTCGCCGTGAAGCTGCTGGCCGAGCACCTGGCCGACGACGCCCAGTTCGTGTCGCGCTTCCGCCGTGAGGCGCTGGCCGCCGCCCGGCTCGTGCACCCCAACATCGTCCAGGTGTTCGACTTCGGCCTCGACGCCGACAGCGGCCGCCACTACATCGTCATGGAGTACGTCGAAGGTCGCTCCGGCGCGGAGCTGCTGCGCGAGGAGGGCCATCTCCCGATCTCCGACACGCTCGCGATCCTCGGCCACGCGTGCCGCGGTCTCGAGTTCGCCCACCGTAACGGTGTCGTGCACCGCGACATCAAGCCCGGCAACCTGTTGCGCTCCAAGGAGGGGACGACGAAGGTCGCCGACTTCGGCATCGCCAAGAACCTCGCCGACGAGTCGTCGATCACGCAGGTCGGGTCGGTGCTCGGCACCGCGTCGTACCTGGCGCCCGAGCAGGCGTCGGGCGACGAGGCGGGCCCGCCCGCGGACCTCTACGGCCTCGGCGTCGTCGCCTACCAGCTGCTGTCGGGCCAGCTTCCCTACGAAGCCAACTCGCTGACCGAGCTGGCGATGAAGCAGCAGCGCGAGGCGCCGCCGCTGCTCGACGAGATCGTCGATGGCGTCACGCCGCAGCTCGCGCTCGCGGTCGACCGTGCGCTCGCGCTCGACCCGCGCGACCGCTTCGACGATGCCGAGACGATGCGCAAGGCGCTGATGGACGGCGCGCGGGGCTACGGCGACTCGCCGACCGGCACGACCCGCGTCGCCGGGGCGCCGGCGACGAGCGCCACGCGCGTCGCGACGATCGAGCCGGCCACCACCCGCCAACCGCGCCCCGAGCCGCCCGTCGTCCCGCGCCAGCCCCAGCCACCGCGCCAAGCAACCCCGACCGCGCCACCGACCGCCGCGCCCGCGACGACGGTCGCGCCGCGTCGCAAGCGCCGCCGCGTGCGCCAGTTCGTCCTGCTGCTGCTGGCGGTGCTGTTCGTCGCCGCCGGAGTGACGGTCGCCGTGATCGCGACGAGCACGTCGAAGACCGCGGTCCAGCTGCGCAAGATCACGGGGACCAAGGCCCACAGCATTGTGCGAGAGTTGGAACAGCTCGTGAACGACAACACGAAATGAGCCGCGTCGTCCTCATCACGGGCGCCGCCCGCGGGATCGGCCTGGAGACCGCGCGCCAGCTGTACGCGCGTGGCTGGAGCGTCGCGCTCGCCGGCCTGGAGCCCGAGCAGCTCGAGCACCAGGCGGAACTGCTCGGCGAGCGCGCCGCGTCGTTCGCGGTCGATGTGACCGACGGCGAGGCCGTCGAGGCGATGGTCGAGGCCGTGGTGGAGCGCTTCGGGCGCATCGATGCGGTCGTCGCCAACGCCGGTGTCGCCGCGTTCGGGACGGTGACGGCGATGGCGCCGGGCGACTGGGAAAGGACGATTGAGGTGAACCTCATCGGGGTGTGGCGCACCGTCCGCGCGGCGCTGCCCCACGTGAAGGCCAATCGCGGCTACGTGCTGTGCGTGTCGTCGCTCTCGGCGATCGCCAACCTCGGGCTGATGAGCGCGTACACGGCGTCGAAGGCCGGCGTCGAGGCGTTCGCCAACGCGTTGCGCCAGGAACTGATGGCCCAGGGGACCGCGGTCGGCGTCGTGTACCTCGGGTTCGTCGAGACGGACATGGTCACCGAGGGCTTCAGGCATCCGGCCGCGACGCCGGCGCTGTCCGGCGGGCCGGCATTCCTGCGCAAGCCGATGAAGCTCAACGTCGCGGGGCGAACGCTGGCCGATGCGGTCGAGCACCGCCGCTCGCGCGCATGGGCGCCGCGCTGGGTCGGCCCGATGCTCGCGATGCGCGGCGTGCTTCAGCCGATCCTCGATCGTCAGACCGGCAACCACGCCGGCATGGTCGAGGCGGTACGGGTCAGCGACGCCGCCGCGGCCCGCGGCGACGAGCTGCCGGGCTCGACGATCGCCGATCGCGGCTTCTCACCGGCCGACCGCCGATGATCCGGGCCGGCAGCGGCGAGCCGCTAATCCTCCTGCACGGCGTGCTCGGCGGCCCCGCCCACTGGCGTGAGGTCGTACCGCTGCTCGCGCCCCACCACGACACCGTCGCGCTGTCGGCCCTCGGGCACGCCGGCGGGCAGGCCCCGGCGCGGCGCCCGGTGCGGATGGTCGACGTGATCGACGAGACCGAGCGCCAGATGGACGAGCTCGGGTTCGACACCGCGCACATCGCCGGCAACTCGATGGGCGGCTGGATGGCGATCGAGCTTGCGCGCCGCGGGCGCGCACGCACGGTCTGCGCGCTGTCGCCCGGCGGGACGTGGGTGGTCGGGACCGAAGAGCAGCAGTACGCGCTGCGGGTGCTCAAGGCGATGGTGCGCGAGGCGCAGATGGGCCGCGCGACGCGTGGCTTCGCGGTTCGGTTTCGGCCGATGCGCCACTACGCGATGCGCATGGCCGCCGAGCACGGTGAGCGGCTGGCGCCCGACCACCTGCTCGAGATCGCCCAGGAGTCCGAGCAGTGCGACGTCCTCGAGGAGCTGATCGCCGATCGCGACGCGATCGCCCTGCTCGACCCGCCGCCGTGCCCGATCACGATCGCGTGGGCGGAGGCCGACCGCGTGCTCCCGTTCGAGACCAACGGCGTCCGCTCCCGCGAGCTGGTGCCCGGTGCCACGCAGGTCGTCCTCTCCGGGCTCGGCCACGTCCCGATGTTCGACGACCCCGCGCTGGTGGCGCAAACGATCCTCGCGACCACGGGCGCCACGGAGGGGTCAGACCCCCTGAGTCGGGGCGACTGAGATTTTGTACGCGCGCGCGTGGGTAGGGGTCTGACCCCTATACCGGCGCGCCGGCCAGCAGCTCGGCCGAGCGCTGGGCAAGCGTGCCGGCGGCGATCGCCGCGCGCAGGTCGGCCATCAGGCGAGCGATGTAGGCGAGGTTGTGGAGCGTCAGCAGGCGCTGGGCGGTGAGCTCGCGCGCGCGGGCCAGGTAGTGCCAGTAGCCGCGGGTGTAACCGAGCGCGCACGCGTCGCACGGGCAGCCGTCCATCAACGGCTCGTCGGACAGCCTCCAGCGCGCCTTGGCGAGGTCGACGCGCCAGCGGCCCTTGGAGTCGGGGACGAGCGCCATCCCGTGCCGGCCCAGGCGCGTCGGCATCGCGCAGTCGAACGTGTCGATCCCCAGTCCGACGCCGACGATCAAATCGTCGATGTCGCCGATCCCGAGCAGGTGGCGCGGGCGTTGGTCGTCGCCGAGCGCGGCGGTCGCCCAGCCGACGACCTCGTGCATCTGCGGCTTGTCGGCCCCCAGCGAGCCGCCGATCGCGATCCCGGGGCAGCCGCTCGCCATCACCTCCCCGACCGACTCGCGCGCGCATGTCCTCGTACACCCCGCCCTGGACGATCCCGTACAGCAGCTGGCCGTCCGGCCCGTGCTCGGCGTGCCAGTCCAGGCACCGCCGCAGCCACCGATGCGTGCGCTCGTCGACCGCGCCGTGTACTCGCGGTCGACGTTGAGCGGCGTGCACTCGTCGAACGCCAGCGCGATGTCCGACCCCAACGCGGCTTGGATCTCCATCGACGTCTCGGGTGCCAGGAAGTGCTCGGACCCGTCGATGTAGGAGCGAAACCGCGCCCCTTCCTCATCGATCGACAGCAGCCGTCCCGCGCGGTCCGACGGTCGCGAGCGGCCCTTGATCTCGTCGGCGACCGTCCCGTGACCCATCGAGAAGACCTGGAACCCGCCGGAGTCGGTGATGATCGGCGCGTCCCACTTCATGAACTCATGCAGCCCTCCGAAGCGCGCGATCAGCTCATGGCCGGGCGTCAGGAACAGGTGGTACGTGTTGCCGAGCACCATGTCGTAGCCGAGCGCCGCGACCTCGGGCCCGGTCATCCCGCGCACTGTCGCCTTCGTCGCCAGCGGCACGAACGCGGGTGTGCGCACGTCGCCATGGGCGGTGCGCAGGACGCCGGTCCGCGCGCGGCCATCGTTGTCGCGGGCGGCGATCTGGAGGGCGCTCATCGCCGGTCATCGTATGCTCGGCGCAGTGCTCGCCTCGATCATCGACGTCGCGGCCAACATCGGCCTGCCGATCATGTTCCTGCTGATCATGTTCGAGTCGTCGGGCATCCCGCTGCCCGGCGAGACGGCGCTGTTCGCCGCCGCGATCGTCTCGAGCAAGGGCAAGTACCCGATCGAGGTCGTGATCGTGCTCGCAGCGCTGGCGGCGATCATCGGCGACAACATCGGCTTCGCGATCGGCCGCCACTTCGGCCGCCGCCTGATGACGGCGCCCGGTCCGTTCATCAGCCACCGCGAGTCGCTGCTGCGGGTCGGTGAGCCGTTCTTCGCCAAGCACGGCTCCAAGGCGGTGTTCTTCGGGCGCTTCTTCGCCGGGCTGCGGATCGCCGCGGCGTGGATGGCCGGCATCGCACGGATGCCCTGGCTGACGTTCCTGAAGTGGAACGCGCTCGGCGGGATCGTTTGGGCGACCGCCTACGGGCTGCTGGCGTACTTCATCGGCCACGCCGCCCAGCGGATCCTCGAGAAGGTCGGGCTGGTCGGGGTGATCGTGTTCGTCGCCGGGCTGGTCGCGATCGGTATCTGGCGCTTCCGCGTCGAGCGCCGCCGGCTCGCCGCACTGATCGCCACGGCACCCGATCCGGACGCCGACGCCGCAGAGCACCCATGACCGTAAAGGCGATCGACGAACTGCCGGGCCCGCGCAGCTGGCCGCTGATCGGCAACGCGCTCCAGGCGCGCCCCGACCGCCTGCACGCGGTCACCGAGCGCTGGTGTGACCGCTACGGCCCGCTGTTTCGCATCGATCTCGGCCCGCGCCGCGTGATGGTCGTCGCCGACCTCGACACGATCAACGAGATCCTGCGCGACCGCCCCGACGGATTTCGCCGCTGGTCCGAGCTCGATCAGATCACCGACGAGACCGGCTTCACCGGCGTGTTCGCGGCCGAGGGCGAGGCGTGGCGGCGCTCGCGCCGGCTCGTCGTCACCGCGCTGAACTCCAACCACCTCCAGCGCTACTTCCACGTCGTCCACACGGCGACCGAGCGCCTGCACGGCCGCCTGCACGAGGCCGCGATCAGCGGCCGCGAGCTCGACATCACCGACGAGCTGACGTCGTTCAGCGTCGATGTGACCTCGGCACTCGCGTTCGGCCACGACCTCAACACGCTCGAGCGCCGCGACAACGCGCTCCAGGGGCACATCCAGACCGCGTTCGCGACGATCGCGCGGCGCGTCTTCTTCCCGGTCCCGTACTGGCGCTGGGTAAAGCGCCCGTCAGACCGCGCCTATGACCGCTCGATCGCCGAGCTGCGCCGGGCGGTCGAGGGGTTCATCGCCCAGGCGCGCGACCGCGTCGCGGCCAACCCCGAGCTGCGCGACAAGCCGGAGAACTTCCTCGAGAGCATGGTCGTCGCCCAGGAGACAGACGACGCGTTCACCGACGAGGAGATCATCGGCAACACGTTCACGCTGCTGCTGGCAGGCGAGGACACCACCGCCCACACGATGGCCTGGACGCTGTGGCTCCTGGCCCGCGCGCCCGACGTCCAGGGCCGCTGGGCCGCCGAGGCGCGCGAGGTGCTCGGCGACGCGCCGTTCCCGGCTGACTACGAGACGGTCTCGAAGTTCACCTACGGCGACGCGGTCCTGCGTGAGGCGATGCGGCTCAAGGCGGTCGCGCCGGGCCTGTTCGTCGAGGCGCTCCACGACACCGAGGTCGCGGGCGTCCGCGTCCCGGCGGCGACGAAACTGATCCTGCTGACCCGGCACGCGTCGATCGCCAGCGAGCCGACGCTCGACCGCTTTGACCCGGCCCGCCAGCAGCCCGACCAGAAAGCGTTCCTGGGCTTCGGCGCCGGCCCGCGATTCTGTCCCGGACGCAACCTCGCGTTCCTGGAGTCGACGAGCGCGATGGCGATGATCGCGCGCAACTTCGAGGTCACGCTCGACCCCGCCGGCGGCCCGGTGTCCGAGCACCTGAGCTTCACGATGGTCCCGCAGGGGCTGCGGGTGCGGCTTCAGTGCTCGTTCTGGTGCGCGATCTTCGAGTACGCGGCGAGTACGGGCTTGCTGACCGTCTTGCCGCCGCGGCGCTCGCGCAGGCCGCAGAAGTCCTCCCACCCATGGACGTAGTGGTCCTGCGGCGCGTACCAGTTGAACCAGTAGACCGACTGCACGTTGAGGCTCTTGCGTTCCTTCACCAGTGCTGTGAACAGCCGCGTGAGGTTCGTCGCCTGCTGGCCGTCGTGGGTGTTCCAGGTGATCTGGTTGACGGTCTCGTAGTTGTCCGTGCACCAGCCGGTCTCGGTGAGGCTGATCGTCTTGCGCTGGTCGCCGTTGCGGTTCATCACGCGGCGGTTGATCGCAACGATGTGCATGACGTCGGGCGGCGAGTGCGTGTACGGGTGTACGGCCGCGATGTCGAAGAACGGCTTGGCGCCGGCCTTGTAGATCGCCGACAGCGCATCCCACGAACGGTTGGGCAGCCCCGCCATCATCACCTTCGCGCCCGGGTCAGCGTTCTTGATCGCGGCGTAGCTGGCCTTGAGCAGCGCGACGTACGGCGGCGCGTAGGGCTTGATGTTCCAGAACAGCTTCAGGTTCGGCTCGTTCCAGATCTGCCAGATGCGGATCGGGACCTGCGGCAGCCGTGCGTTGGCCTTCCAGAACGCGCCGCCGGGGCCGTAACGCTTGACGAGCTGGGTCATGAAGGCGGCGTAGTCGGCCGGGTTCTTGGGCGGCGACGCGGTCGCATCGCCAGCATGAAGCGCCGCCCAGGCGGGGCTGCTGAGGACGGTCGGAAGAACGCTGATGCGCTGCTTGGCCGAGGCGGCGACAAGCTTGTCGAGCGCCGCGAACTGGATCGGCTTGTCCTGGTCGGGCTGCATCTGCGCCCAGTACACGGGGACGCGCACCGTCTCGACGCCGCTCGACCGCATGACGCCGGTCTCCTGCGCGTAGAACGACGGCGACGTGAGCAGCGGAGCGTTGTTGACCACGACGCCAAAGAACCCGCCCGGCACCCCGCTGCCGGCCGCCGGAGCGCTGACCGGGGACCAGGAGAGCAGTGCGATCGCGAGCGCGAGCACAGCGGCGACGCCCAGCCACCGAACACGCGACGCTCCTCCAAGCGGGCGAGACATGAGCGGGCCAGCTTAGAGCGGACCGCTGGGCGACGCGCCGCCCAGCCTCCCCCAGGCCGACGCCAGCGCGTCGAGCTCGCCGGCACCCAGGTGGCTGAGGAAATGCGCGCGGACCGCCTCGCGGTGGGTCGCGCGCGCCGCGCTCAGCTTGGTTGCCCCGGCCTCGGTCAGGACCGCATAGGAACCGCGCGCGTCGTCGTGGCACGAGGCGCGGGCGATCAGGCCATCGCGTTCGAGCCGGTCGGCGAGGCGGCTCAGGCCGCTGCGGCTCAGCAGCGCCGTCGAGGCGAGGTCGCACATCCGCATCCGGTGCGCGTCGGCCGCGTCGAGGCGGTCGAGGACCTCGTAGGTGCTCAGCGACAGACCGTGGGCGGCCTCGAGCTCGGCGTCGAGCGCCTTCGTCAGCGCAGCATGGGTGCGCAACAGGCCACGCCACGCGAAAAGCTCGCGCTCGTCCAGCGGGCTGGGTGCAGTCGTCGAACTCATTGCGCGCGCAACGAAGATACCAGCGCAGCGCACGCCTGTGGGACCCTTTGTCCCGGCAACCCCGGGAGGCGAAACGATGGCGATCGAAGGGCTCCACCACATCACCGCAATCACCGGCGACGCGCCGGCGAACGTCGACTTCTACGCCCGCCTGCTCGGGCTGCGGCTGGTCAAGAAGACCGTCAACTTCGATCAACCCGACGTCTACCACCTCTACTACGCCGACGAGACCGGGACACCCGGCTCGGTGCTGACGTTCTTCGAGTTCCCGGGCGCCGCGATCGGCCGCCACGGTGCCGGCATGGTCCACCAGATCCAGTGGCGCGTGCGCGACAGCGACGCGATCGGCTTTTGGGAGGACCGCCTCGGCGAGAACGCCATCCACGTCGCGCGGATCGGCGAGACGCTGCGCTTCGCCGACGGCGAGGGCCTCACCCACGAACTGCTGATCGACGGCGCGCCCGACGCGCCGCTGGTCGCCGACGCGCCCGACATCCCGCCCGAGCACGCACTGCTCGGCTTCCACGGCGTGCGCGCCTACGCGGCCGCCCCGGCGGCGAGTGCCCAGACTCTGCGCGCGCTCGGGTTCGCGGCCGTCGAGGGCGACGCGGAGTGGGAGGCGCGCGGCGAGATGCGCGGCGCCCTGCTGCGCTACGACGCCCCGCCCGCGCTCCCGGGCATCCAGAGCGCGGGCAGCGTCCACCACATCGCGTGGTCGGTCGCCGACGACGCCGAGCTCGACGTCCGAGCGCGCGGCGGCGGTCGGCGTCGGCGCCCAGGCGACGCCGATCATCGATCGCCAGTACTTCCACTCGGTCTACTTCCGCGAGCCCAGCGGCGTGTTGTTCGAGCTCGCGTCGCGGGATATCGGGTTCGACTTCGACGAGCCGCTGGAGTCGCTGGGGCAGGAGCTGAAGCTCCCGCCGCAGTACGAAGGTCGACGGGCGGAGTTGGAGGCGGAGCTGACGCCGATTGTGAACCCGCGGCAGGCGGGCGTGCAGTAGGGCGCCGAACGGCATCATCGAGGGAGGTGGAAGGCGCCCACGTTCGTGGGGTTCCTTTCGTCGAAGGCTGGGTTCAGGCCCATATCGGGCCGCAAGTCAGCCTTCGATGGCCCGGGAGCGACGGCGGCGGCGCTCCCACCTTCCCAAATGATGCTGTTCAGCCCGCCAGCAGCGAAACGCCAGTCATCTCCGCCGGCTGCGCCACCCCCAGCAGCTCCAGCACCGTCGGCGCCACATCGGCCAGCACGCCACCGTCCCGCAACGCGGGCGTAGCGCCATCCGGCGTCACAACCACCAACGGCACCGGGTTCAACGAATGCGCCGTATCGGGCGAGCCATCCGCTTCCAACATCTCGTCGGCATTCCCGTGGTCCGCGGTCACAACCAACGCCCCTCCCGACTCGCGCACGCACTCGACCACCTTCGCCAGGCACTCATCGACGGTCTCGATGGCAGTGACCGCGGCCGGAATCACGCCCGTATGCCCGACCATGTCCGAGTTGGCGAAGTTGATGATCCCGAACGTCGGCGAGTCCGCCCGCCACGCCGACACGAACGCTCCGGCCGCCTCGCGGGCGCTCATCTGCGGCTCGAGGTCGTAGGTCGCGACGTCGCGCGGCGACGGCACGAGCTCGCGCCGCTCGCCCTCGCACGGTGTCTCCTCGCCGCCGCCGAAGAAGTAGGTGACGTGCGGGTACTTCTCGGTCTCGGCGACGTGCAGCTGGCGGCCGCCGGTGCGCTCGATCACCTGCGGCAGTGTGATCGCGGGCCGCGCAGGCAGGAACGCGACCGGCCACGTCCAGCCCTCCTCGTACTCGGTCAGCGTCGTGTAGCGACCGGCCAGCGGCGCGAGCTTCTCCGTCAGCTGACGCATGCGGTCGGGCCGGAAGTTGAAGGCGATCACGCTGTCGCCGGTGCGGATCCGCGCCTCGGGGCCGACCTTGGTCGGCGAGATGAACTCGTCGGTCTCGTCGCGCTCGTAGGCGTCCAGCACCGCCTTCTCGCCGGTGGCGGCCGAGTACCCGGCCTGGTTGTCGAGCAACAGATCGAGCGCGCGCTGGGTGCGGCCCCAGCGGCGGTCGCGGTCCATCGCCCAGTAGCGCCCGACGACCGAACCGACGCGCGCCCCGCCCCATGCCTCGACCTCGGCGACGTAACCCGCACCGGCAGTCGGCGACGTGTCGCGGCCGTCGGTGAACGCGTGTACGACCAGGTCGGGGACCTGCAGCGCGACGCCCATCCGCACCAGCGCCCGCAGGTGACGCTCGGACGAGTGGACGCCGCCGTGGCTGACGAGCCCGATCAGGTGGACGCGCTCGAAGCCGGTCATCGCGGCCTTCAGCACCGCATTCTCCGCGAGCGAGCCGTCCTCGACAGCCTCATCGATCCGCGTCAGGTCCTGCTTGATGACCGCGCCCGCCCCGAGGTTGAGGTGCCCGACCTCGGAGTTGCCCATCTGCCCCTCGGGCAATCCGACCGCGGTGCCGCACGCCTCGAGCTGCGTGTGGGCGTAGGACGACCACAGCCCGTCGAAGACCGGAGTGTCAGCGAGCTCGATCGCGTTGCCCGGGCCCGGCGGGGCGAGGCCCCAGCCATCGAGTACGACCAGGCACACCGACGGGTACACGCGTTACCCCGCTGCGTCGACGATCGCCGCGAACGACCCCGGCTCGAGCGACGCGCCGCCGACGAGCGCACCGTCGACATCGGGCAGCGCAAGCAGCGCCCCGGCGTTGTCGGGGTTGACACTGCCGCCGTAGAGAACACGGGTTCGCTCCGCCTGATCCTTGTCGAAGCCCGCCACCAGCGCACGAACGAAGCTGATCGCCTCCTGCGCCTGATCGGGCGTCGCGACCTTGCCGGTTCCGATCGCCCAGATCGGCTCGTAAGCCAGGACGACGTCGCCGATCCGCTCGGTCTCGACGTCCTCGAGACCCTCCTGGACCTGGTGGCGCAGCTTGCGCTCGGTGTCGCCGGCCTCGCGTTCGGCCTCGGTCTCGCCGACGCACAGGATCGGAACCAGGCCCGCGGCGAGCGCCGACGGGACCTTGGCGCTCAGCGCCTTGTCGGTCTCGCCGTAGTACTGGCGGCGCTCGGAATGCCCGAGGACGACGCCGTGGACGTCGAGCTCGGTCAGCATCGGCGCCGACACCTCGCCGGTAAAGGCGCCCTCGGTGCCCTCGTGCATCGTCTGCGCGAACACCTGCAGGCGCGAGCCGCGCGTCGAGTCGACGCACGCGCCGAGCGCGGTGAACGGCACGCAGATCGCGATGTCGGCCGTCGCGGTGCTGATCCGCGGCAGCAGGCCGCTGATGAACATCTCAGCGTCGCCGACCGTCTTGTGCATCTTCCAGTTGCCGGCGATGAACCTCGTGCGACTCATGTACTCAAGGCCTCGACTCCCGGAAGCGGCTTGCCTTCGATGAGCTCAAGTGAAGCACCCCCGCCTGTGGATACGTGATCAACCTTGTCAACGAGACCGAACTCGCGCAGCGCGGCTGCGCTGTCGCCGCCACCGACGACCGTCGTGCCGGGCGCCGCGGCGACCGCCTCCGCAACCGTCCGCGTCCCGGCCGCGAACGGCTCGAGCTCGAACGCGCCCATCGGGCCGTTCCAGAACACGGTGCCCGCGTCGGCGATCTCGCTCGCGTAGCGCTGGGCGGTGCGCGGGCCGACGTCGAGGCCCATCCAGCCGTCGGGGACGTCGACGTGATCGAGCACGCGGTGCTCGGCGTCGGCGGCGAAGCGATCGGCGATCACGAGGTCGTCGGGCAGCAGCACGCGACAGCCGGAATCCTCGGCCTCGTCGAGCACCCGCTGGGCCGGCTCGACGCCCGCCTCCTCGCAGAGCGAGTCGCCGGTGTCGTGGCCCTCGGCACGGAAGAACGGGAAGCACATCGCACCGCCGAT
Source organism: uncultured Actinomycetes bacterium (assembly GCA_963846975.1). GTDB lineage: Bacteria > Actinomycetota > Thermoleophilia > Solirubrobacterales > Solirubrobacteraceae > AC-49. The sequence continues at coordinate 484,628 of CAWJXY010000007.1, read as the reverse complement.
GAGGATCGTCTGCGCGCGATCGAGGAACGCCTCCAGGACGCCGATCTTGTCGGTCACCTTCGCCCCGCCGACGATCGCCACGAGCGGACGGGCCGGATCGTCGAGGATCGCCCGCAGCGTCGTCACCTCGCGCTCGAGCAGCCGCCCGGCCGCGGAGGGCAGCAGGTGCGCGATCGCCTCGGTCGACGCGTGCGCGCGGTGCGAGGAGCCGAACGCGTCGTTGACGTACGCATCGGCCAGCGCGGCGTAGCGCCGGGCGAGGCCGACGTCGTTGTCGGTCTCCCCCGCGTTGAAGCGCACGTTCTCGAGCATCACGACGTCGCCATCGGGAACGCTGTCGAGGTCGGGCGCGAGCGGGATCTCGGTCGACATCAGCTCCGCGGCCCGCTGCGCGACCGGCCGCAGCGACAGCGCCGGGTCGGCGCCCTTCGGCCGGCCGAGATGCGAGGCGAGCAGCAGCCGCGCGCCCCGGCCGCGCAGCTCGTCCAGGGTCGGCAGCGCGGCGCGGATCCGGGCGTCGTCAGTGATCCGGCCGTCGTGCAGCGGCACGTTGAAGTCGACCCGGACGAATACCCGCTTACCCTCGACGTCGCCGAGGTCGTCGAGCGTCCTCACGACGCGGGCAGGATCTTCTGGGCGAGGTCGACACAGCGGTTCGCGTAGCCCCACTCGTTGTCGTACCAGGCGAGGACCTTGACCAGCGTGCCGTCGAGGACCGTGGTCAGGCTGGCATCCACGATCGACGAATGCGGGTTGCGGATGATGTCGGAGGAGACGATCGGGTCCGTGGTGTACTCGAGGATCCCGGCCAGCGGACCGTCCGCTGCCGCCTTGAGCGAGCTGTTTATCTCGTCGACCGTCGTCTCGCGCGCCGCCTCGAACGTCAGGTCGACGAGCGAGCCGGTCGGGACCGGGGCGCGGACCGCGAACCCGTGCAGCTTGCCGTTGAGCTCCGGCAGCACGAGTCCGACGGCCTTGGCGGCGCCGCTCGACGTCGGGATCAGGTTGATCGCCGCGGCACGGGCGCGGCGCAGGTCGGAGTGCGGCGCGTCCTGGAGGCGCTGGTCGGACGTGTACGCGTGGATCGTCGTCATCAGCCCGTGGGTGATCCCGACGGCCTCATGGACGACCTTGGCCGGCGGCGCCAGGCAGTTGGTCGTGCACGAGGCGTTGGAGATGACGTCGTGCGTCGCGGGGTTGTAGGTGTCGAAGTTGACCCCGAGCACGACCGTGACGTCCTCGCCGCTGGCGGGAGCGGAGATGATGACCTTCTTGGCGCCGGCGTCGAGGTGCTTGCCGGCGTTCTCGCGGTCGGTGAAGAACCCGGTCGACTCGATCACGACGTCGACGCCGAGGTCGCCCCACGGCAGCGCGGCCGGGTCGCGCTCGGCGAGCACGCGCAGCTCCGAGCCGTCGACGACGAGGCCGGTGTCGGTCGCCTCGACCGTCCCCGGGTACGGACCGTAGACCGAGTCGTACTTGAGCAGGGTGGCCAGCGTCTTGGCGTCGGTGAGGTCGTTGACGGCGACCCACTCGATGTCGGCACCCGACGCCTGCGCGGCGCGGAAGACGTTGCGGCCGATGCGGCCGAAGCCGTTGATTCCCACGCGTACGGGCATGGAGGAGCGGTCCTTCCTGGGGAGGTGGGAACGGGACCGGGACCCTACAAAATCACGGGTTTCACGGGTTTCCTGTGCGACCCGGCCACGACCTCGATGCGGTAGCCATCCGGATCGAGCAGGAACGCGGCGTAGTAGCGCGGGCCGTATTGGGGCCGCGGGCCCGGCGGCCCGTCGTCGCGACCGCCCCCGCGCAGCCCGGACGCGTACGCGGCATCAACGGCGGCGCGGCCGGCCGCGGCGAGCGCGACGTGCCCGTAGGCGGGCCCGGGCGGGCGGCCGCGGGCCACGATCCATAGCCCCCGCGTCGTCGCGTCCGTAGGCGATCGCCCGATCCTCCTGCCACACCCGCCGCAGCCCGAGCGGCAGCGCCAGCGCGTCGTAGAAGGCCGCCGACCGTTCGAGCTCGGCGACCTCGAACAGGATGTGGTCAAACAGGCGCCGGCCCAGCCTTGTCGATGTCGCGATGCGTGACGGCGACGAGCACGTCCTCGCGATTACGGTAGCGCCGCGTGAGGTGCTCGGCGACCGCGACGGAGCGGTGACGCCCGCCGGTGCATCCGATCGCGACGAGCAGGTGCGCCTTGCCCTCGGTGACGTACTCGGGCAGCAGGAAGTCCAGCAGCGGCGAGATCAGCGCGTAGAACGCATCGAGCTTGCCCTCGCGCCCGACGAAGTCGACGACCCGCTGGTCGTGGCCGGTCAACTCGCGCAGCCCGGGCTCGTAGTGCGGGTTGGGCAGGAAGCGAACGTCGAACGTGAGGTCGGCGTCGCGTGCCGGGCCGTGCTTGAAGCCGAACGACTGGAACGTCACGGCCAGCCGCATCGCCGCGGTGCGCGGCAGGAACTCGTCGGCGATCTTGCGGCGCAGCATGTGCGCCTCCAGGCCGCGCGTATCGATGACCAGATCGGCGCGCGCCTTGAGCGGCTCGAGCATCGCGCGCTCGGCCGTGATCCCGTCGAGGATCTGCCCGCCCGGGGCGAGCGGGTGGCGGCGGCGGGTCTCCTTGTACCGGTTGACCAGCGTCTCCTCGTCGGCGTCGAGGAACAGCACGTGGTGCGCGACGCCGAGCGCCTCGAGGTCTTCGAGCACGGCGGTCAGCTCCTCGAAGTACGCGCCGCCGCGGACGTCGGAAACGACCGCCGCGCGCTCGACCTTCGACCCCTCGTGCACGAACAGCTCGACGAGCGCCGCGGATCATCCCCGGCGGGAGGTTGTCGACGCAGAAGTAGCCGGCATCCTCGAACACGTTCATGGCCGTCGACTTGCCCGCGCCCGAGTAGCCGGTGATGACCACGAGATCCTCGAGACGCGAATCGGCGAACGGCACGTCGGCATGCGGCCTGCGGCCATGCATGGATTGTCGCGCGTGACCCGGATCGTCAGGATGCCGCGCTGTGAAGCACGAGCACGCGCCCGGGCGTCCAGCAGCGAGAAGCCGCGCCGTTTTCGACCGCGGTTTCACTACGAGCTGCTGATCTGCGGCGTGCGCGGGCCACGAGCTCGTGGGCCTCGACGCGCGCGAGCTCGGGCCCGACGACGCGCTCGTCGCGCGCCAGGTCGGCGACGTGCGCTGGCATCGCTGCCTGCGCTGCGACTCGTGGCTGCCGGTGAACCCGCGCGAACCGGCGATGCGTGACCGGCCGCCGGCGCGCGAGGAGATCGTGCTGCCGCTGCGCGGCAAGGCGCTGCGCGACAAGATCATCCTGCGGCTGATCGCGGTCAACCGCGGCTTTCACTTCCTCGTGCTCGGCGCGCTCGGGACCCTGGTGCTCGTCGTTCGCCCACGACCGCGGGGCGCTGCGCGACACGTTCTACAAGGTCGTCGCCGACCTCCAGGGCGGCGTCACGTCGGGCAAGCCGAACTTCGGCGACCACGGGATCCTCCACCAGATCGACAACGCGTTCACGACCTCGTCGTCGAACCTGCACCTGCTCGGGGCCGCGCTGCTGACCTACGGGATCGTCGAGGGGGTCGAGATGGTCGGCCTGTGGCAGCAGCGCCGGTGGGCCGAGTACCTGACGTTCCTCGTCACGACGTCGCTGCTGCCGCTCGAGATCTACGAGATCGTCGAGGGCGCGACGGCGTTCAAGGTCTTCGCGCTCGTCGTCAACGTGGTCATCGTCGCCTACCTGCTGTACGCCAAGCGCCTGTTCGGCTACCGCGGCGGCTACGCGGCCGAGGAGGCGCTGAAGGAGCGCGACCTCGGCTGGGACGCGCTCGAACGGGCGACGCCGGCCACCGGGCCGGGCTGACCGCTACCCGCTGGTCCGGTTCAGCGCCGCGAACAGCTCGCGCGCGACCTTGGGCGGCACGCCGGCGACGCCCTCGAGCTCCTCGCGGGACGCGGCCCGATCGCCTCGGGCGATCCGAAGTGCGCGAGCAGGGCGCGCTTGCGGGCGGGGCCGATGCCGGGCAGGTCGTCGAGGAACGACGCGGTCATCGCGCGGTCGCGGCGCGTGCGGTGGTGGGTGATCGCGAAACGGTGGGCCTCGTCGCGGGCGCGCTGGAGGAGCTGGAGCGCCGGCGTGTCGTGGCCGAGCACGATCGGCGCGCGACGGCCCGGTACGAAGATCTCCTCGATCCGCTTGGCGAGCGAGACGACGGTCACGCCCCTGTCGCGGAACGCCTTGAGCGCCCGCAGGCCGGCCGACGAGCTGGCCCTGGCCGCCGTCGATGACGATCACGTTCGGGCAGCGTCGCGAACGACTCGTTGCGCTTGGGGTCGTGCGGGGACAGGTCCTGCTGGGTCTCCCACTGGGCCAGGCGCCGGCCGAGCACCTCCTCCATCGCGGCGAAGTCGTCGGGGACGCCGTCCGTCGTGCCGCGGACGTTGAAGCGCCGGTAGTCGGACTTCTTCGGCGCGCCGCCCTCGAACACGACCATCGACGCGACGGTGTGGGTGCCCATCAGGTTGGAGATGTCGAAGCACTCGATGCGGATCGGCAGGACGTCGAGCCCCAGAACCTCCTGCAGGTCGTCGAGCGCCTGGACGCGCTGCTGGTGGCGGCGCTCGGTCTTGAGGCGCTCCTGGTCGAGCGCGAGCTTGGCGTTGCGCGTGGCGAGTTCGAGGATCCGGCGCTTGTCGCCGCGCTGGGCGTGGCGGACCTCGACGGCGGCGCCGCGGCGCTCGCCCAGCACGTCGGCCATCGTCTCGGGGTCCGGCAGCTCGGCCTGGACGATGACCTGCGGCGGGATCGACAGCGCCGCGCCGTAGTACTGCAGCAGGAACTCCTCGGCCACCTCCCCCAGCTCGCGCTCGGCCCGGTTCTCGAGGTAGAACGACTGGCGGTCTGAGAGCACGCCGTCGCGGACCTGGAAGACCTGGGCGTTGGCGTCGACCCCGTCGAGCGCGACGGCGACCGCGTCGAGCGAGCCGACGCCTCGTTGGCGACGCGCTGGCGCTCGAGCAGCGAGCGCACGGCGCGCAGCCGGTTGCGCTCGAGCGCCGCCTGCTCGAACTCCTGGGCGGCGGCGGCGGCCTTCATCCGCTGCTCGAGGTCGCGCTCGATCTCGCGGTAGCGCCCGGACAGGAACGCGACGACGCCGTCGATCGACTCCATGTAGCCCGCCTCGTCGATGTAGCCGACGCACGGGGCCCCGCAGCGCTTGATGTAGTAGTCCAGGCACGGCGAGCCGCTGCGCCGGCCCGGCTCCTCGCCCTGGCAGGTGCGGAACTGGAACACCTTGCCGAGCAGGTCGAGCGTGCCGCGGACGCGCTTGGCGTTGGAGTACGGGCCGAAGTAGACGCGGTCGCGGCGGTGGCGCTCGCGCGTGAAGTAGACGCGCGGGTAGTCCTCGTCCATCGAGATCGCGATGAACGGGTAGCTCTTGTCGTCGCGCAGGCGGATGTTGAAGCGCGGGCGGTACTGCTTGATGAAGTTCTGCTCGGCGAGCAGCGCCTCGGCCTCGGTGTTCGTGGTGACGCAATCGATCGAGTCGATCGAGGTCGACCATCTCGATCGCCGCCGCGCGTCACCGGGTTGGAGAAGTGCGACGCGACGCGCTTGCGGATCGACTTCGCCTTGCCGACGTAGATGACCTTGCCGGCCCTGTTGTGGAACAGGTAGACGCCCGGCGCGTCGGGAAGCGCGCGGCGCTGCTTGGTCAGACGGTCGGCGGTGTCGGCCACGACATCCGAGGATACGAGGCCGCTCAGAGCTTCTTCTCGGCCCAGACCTGCGCGTGCGGATTGTCGTTGTAGTCGTCGATCTCGCGGTAGCCCGCCCCGCGGTACAGCGGCCAGACGGCGTTGCGGCAGTCCAGGCGCGTGGTCGTGTGCCCGAGGTCGCGTGCGGCATCCTCGAGCGCGCCGAGCAGCGCGCTGGCGACACCGCGGCGCCGCAGCGCGGGGACGACGTACATCCGCTTGACCTCGGCCACGTCGTTGCCGATCGCCCGCACGCCGCCGCCACATGCCACCGCGCCATCGACGTAGCCGACCAGATATGCGCCATCGGGCGGCTCGAAGTCCTCCCGTGTCGTCAGCGGGCCGCCCTCCAGCCGCTGCCCGGCCTGCACGTCGAACTCGGCGAGGACCGCCGCGAGCAGATCCCTCGCCGGCGACTGGTCGGCCACACAGCGACGGAACTCGACAGCCACGCCGCCCATGCTACGGGCCGCACCCAGTAAAGTCGCGGTACAAAGGGTCAGACCCCATGTAAAGTCGCGGTACAAGGGTCAGACCCCTTGTAAAGTCGCGGTACAAGGGGTCAGACCCCCTTATAAAGTCGCTTTACGCGGCGAGGGCGTCGGGGAAGCCGCCGTCGGGGGCGACGACGACGCGGCTGCGGCCGGCGCGCTTGGCGGCGTAGAGCGCCGCGTCGGCGGTCTCGAGGACCTCGGCGAGCTCGGTGCTGTTCTGCGGTGCCGTGGCGACGCCAATCGAGACGTCGACCCGCGGGCCGTCGTAGTCGGAGAACGACGCCGCGACCTCACCGACGATCAGAGCCGCGACACACATGTCCGGCACAATGCGCGCCACATGACCGCCGACCCCGATCGCTTCCCCGAAGTCCGCCTCGCCCGTGCCGACGAGCGCGCCGCGATGGCGAACACGCTCGCCGCCGCCTTCTACGACGACCCGGCGATCGCATGGCTGCTGCCCGACGAGACGACGAGCCTGGAGATCGCGAGGCGCGGGTTCGACCTGTTCCTGCGTCGGCTCTGGCTCCAGCACGAGCAGGTCTACGTGGCGGGTGACGACGTGGATGCCGTGTGCGTCTGGGAACCGCCCGGCGCGTGGAAGCTCAGCCTCGGGGCTCAGCTCGCGCTGCTGCCGGGGATGCTCGGCGTCTACCGGCCGTCGGCTGCCGCGGGTGCTCGGCGCGCTGAACGCAATCGAGAAGAACCACCCGACCGAGCCGCACGAGTACCTCGCGTTCGTCGGAGTTGCGCCCGAGCGCCAGGGCCGCGGCATCGGAAGCATGGTCATGAAACCGATCCTCGACCGCTGCGAGGCCGAGGGCATCCCCGCGTACCTCGAGGCATCGTCGGTCCGCAGCCGCGCCCTGTACGAGCGCCACGGCTTCTCGGTGACCGAAGAGGTCTCGATCGGCAAGGGTGCGCCGCCGGTGTGGCGGATGTGGCGGGCGGGCGACGGCTACAACGTCGCCAGGAACTCCAGTAAGCGCCGCGTTGACCTCGTCGGGGTACTGCTGCTGGACCCAGTGCCCGGCGCCCTCGATCACGTGCTCGGCGCGCAGGTCGGGCACCCACTCGCGCATCCGCTCGGCCGGCATGAACTGGCGAACCGGATCCTTGCTGCCGGTCAGGAACATCGCCGGGACGGCTGACCTTGCGATCGCCGAGCGCGACCTCGGCTGCCCAGTTGCGGTCGATGTTGCGGTAGTAGTTGAGGCCGCCGGTGAACCCGGTTCGGCTGAACGTATCGACGTACACCGCGAGCTCGTCCTCGGTCAGATAGCGCGGCAGCCGCGGCTGCTCGTCGTCGGCCGCCCACGCCGGCGGTCCACACGTGCGGCGTGGTCAGCGTGCGGCGCACGTCGACCATCAGCGCCGCATCGGCGACGCCGGGCTCCTGGAACCACAGGATGTAGAAGCCCTCGCCGAGCCGGCGGCGGAAGATCTTCGTCGGCTCGGCCGGCGCCGGCGGCGCGAACGGCACGCTCATGCCGACGACCGCGCGCACGCGGTCGGGATGGGCGCGGGCGATATGCCAGACCGCGCCGGCGCCCCAGTCGTGGCCGACGAACACGGCCTCGGACTCGCCGAGCGCCTCGACGAGCGCGAGCAGGCCGCCGGCGATGTTGGCGGCGGAGTAGGCCTCGATTCCGCGGGCTGGGAGCTATCGCCGAAGCCGAGCATGTCGGGGATCGCGACCCGGTAACCGGCGTCGACGAGCGGCGCGAGCTGGTGGCGCCACGAGTAGCCGAGCTCGGGGAAGCCGTGGCAGAACACGACGAGCGGGCCCGAACCCGGCCTCGACGGTGTGCAGGTGCAGGCCACCGCCGATCTCGATGTCGCGTCCCGAGGGCCACATGTCGCGGCGGATCATGCCTCATCTGACGAGCCGGACCGCGAACCCCAGCGCCTGCGGGTCGCCGGCGCCGTTCATGCGCCCGAGGATCGCGGCGACGTAGGCGACGGTCTCGGGGATCGGCGGGACGCAGCCGCACGCGGCGACGCGCGCGTCGCCGGCGTTGTAGGCGGCGAGCGCGAGCGGGACCGAGCCGAAGCGCCGCAGCAGGTCGCGCATCAGGTGGGCCTGGGCGTCGATCGCCTGCTTGGGATCGAACGGGTCGCGCAGGCCCATGGCCGCCGCGGTGCCGGGCATGAACTGGGCGATCCCCTCCGCCCCGGCCGGCGACACGATCCCGGGGTCAAAGCCCGACTCCTGCGCGAGCTGCGCCGCGAGCAGGATCGCCGACACGCTCCAGCGCTGCGATGCGGCCACGATGTCGGCGACGTAGGCCTGCGGCACGAACGACGGCAGCGTCGACGACGACGCGCCCGTCGGCGCTGGCCGGGACGCTCGACGGGTTGAGCGTGTAGCCGAGGTGCCACGGCTCCCACGAGTAGCGCTGCAAGAAGTGAAAGCGCGTCGCGTTGGCGTCGAGCCACCCGTAAGCGGCCGGCGGGCCGAGGTCGAGCTCGGTGCCCATGCGGTGCAGCGATGTCCCGGGCGGGGCGACCCACTTCGGGTCCGGGTGGCGGGCGAACAGGACCGCCTGCTCGGCGTTGCTGCGCCAGCGCGCTCGTGATCAGGATCGTCAGCCCGGCCTCCTTCTGCGGCGGCGGCTGCGAAGCGGTCGAACGCCTGGGCGACGTCGGGCCGCATCGGCTGGCCCTGGCGGTAGGCGAACGGGCCGTTGTACTGGTTGTTGCGCGCCGAGGCCGAACAGCGGATCGCGCGCCTCCGGGATCAGCTCGGCGGTCGCGAGCGGCGCGGCGCACCCGGACCGTGATCTGGGTCGGCACGAACGTCCCCTTCGGCGACGGGAACGTGACGTCGATCACGCGGCGCCGGCGCGCCGTTGGCCGCGGGCCGTGTCGGTCGCGACCTTCGCGCCGACGTCGAGGTACGCGGCGCGGCTCAGCGCGCCCGGGTTCGCGCGGCCGGCCACCGTCGCGGGCTCGAACACGCGGCTGTAGGCGTCGCGCATCTTCCGCGCACCGGCGAGCGCGCCGAGGTCGGCCGCCTGCTGATCGGACGTTACGGTCGGCGACCACCTGGCCGACGGCGCCGAGGACGTAGGCGCCGAGCACGACGACACATCACGACCGCGACGAGCAGCACCGTCGCCTGGCCGCGCTCGTCGCGGGCCGTGCGCTTCATGCGCAGCGCCCCGATCAGCGGCGCCAGCAGCCGGGCGAGCGACGGGGCGACCGTGATGCCGCCGGTCGCCAGCGCGACGGCCGGGCGGCCGACGTGCGCACGCAGCGCGACCGCCCCCGGGGGCAGCGCGGCGAGCGCGAGGCCGGCGAGCGCGGGCGGATCGCCCGGGCGCGCACGCGACGGCGACCGCGTCCTGCGCGTCGAGCAGGCGGTCGAACGCCGCCTCGCGCGCGCCCGCGAGAACGAGAACCGTCGGCGCGCTCCCGGCGGCGGCGATCGCCCGCTCGCCGCGCGCGGCCGCAGCCGCCGCGTCGAGCCGCGCCGGGACCGACAACGCGACGCGCTCAGCCCCGGCGACATGCCGTCGGACGCGCCCTCCGCGGCGCCCGGCGCGTCGAGGTCCACGACGACGAGACGACCGCGCGCGGCGACCGGCGCGTCACAGGCCGCCGCGATGCCGGCGGCGAGTCGGCGGGCGCCGAGCGACGGCGCCGAGCGACGGGCCGTCGCGGCGACGCGCATCGCCGCCGCCCCCGCGAACGCAGACGAGCGCGGCCGGCGCCCGGACGCCGGCGGGCCAGAACCAGTCCCGCCGCGCAGCCCGCCGCGATCGCGCGGCGGTCGCGCCCGACCACCGCCACCGCCGCCGGCAGCGCGGTCTCGATCGTCGCCGGCTCCTCGCCGGCCGACGCGGCCGCCGGGGCGATGAACAGCCGCGACAACGCCCCCATCGGCGCGCTCACGGCGTCGCCCGCGCGGTCGCGGTCGTGGCCAGCACCCCGGCGAGCCCCGGGAAGACGGTCGGCGGCGCGAGGCGCACCCGTACCCGTCCGTCGCGGACGGTCACGGTCACGTGCGACCGGCTCCAGCCCGGCAGCGCGGCGCGCGCCGCATCGGCCGGCGACGTGCCGCCCTCGATCGCCGCCACCGCGCCGGCCTCGGCCGCGTGGCCCGCAAGCTCATGGGCCAGCCCGGCCAACAGCAGCTGCACGCACGCAAGCCCGACCGCGACCACGAACGGGATCGACGCCACGGTCTCGACGCTCGCCTGGCCGCGCTCGTCACGCCTCACCGCTGCGACTCCATCCGCGCCGTGGCCGACACCGTCCCCAGCGACCGGTGGGTCACGACGAGCGGGATCACCACGCGCACCGCGACCGCGCCGTCGCGCCCCTCCGTCACCCTCAGCCCGTGGCGCAGCGACTCCGGCAGTCGCGAGCGGGCGGCGGCCGCGGCATCGCCGCCGACCGCCTCGGCCCGCGCCGCCGCACGCGCCGCCGAGCCGACCAGCCACGCCGCCTGCCCCGCGACCAGCCCCTGCCACAGCACGAAACACAGGGCCACGATCGCGGGGATCAGCGCGACGAACTCGACGCTCGCCTGGCCGCGACGGTCGCTGAAACAGGTTCTGAGAAGCGGGCCGTGGAACACACCCGCGACGATCCCGCTCCGCGCGTGCCGGTAGACACGCGCATTGCCACAAATCAGCGGAGAATCAGTACGAGCGCCAGCGCACGAACACGCGGTAGAGCGCGAACATCGCGTACGTCAGCAGCGCCACGAATGCCACCGTCCCGCCGGTCATGCCCCGCCACTGCGACAGGCCGGCGAACGCGAGCACGATCGCGGCGAGCGCGCTGTAGAGCAGCAGGCGGTCGCGGTCGCCGAGACCGAAGATCTCGGCTCGGCGCTCGATGTAGAAGCGCGCCGCGAACGCGACGAACAACACCGAGATCACGATGTAGAGCACGTTGCGCACGACAGCCGCCGTGACGCTGCCGGCCGGAACGAACGCCACCGGGATCGCCACCACGAGGATGATCGCGACGTTGCGCGCCGTCTTCATGGCCGAAGCGTACCCCTACGCGGCTGGGCCGAGGTTCAGACGAACTCGGAGTCGGGCACGGCCGAGCCGACGTCCGCATCCGCGGCGAGCGGGAACGGCGTCGCGTCCGCGTGCTCGAGCACCTGATCGACCGCCTCGCCGAGCTTGGACTCGACCGCGAAGCGGTAGCCGACGCCGAAGTGCGTGTGGATGTACTTCCAGTCCGGTGAGGCCTTCTCGAGCTTCTGGCGCAGCTTGCGCACGAACACGTCGACCGAGCGGTCGCCGCGGGCCATCTCGTAGCCCCACACGCGGCGGTAGATGTCCTCGCGCTCCAGCACCCGGCCCTCGGCGTCGGCGAGCAGCTCGACGAGCTCGAACTCGCGGCGCGTGAGGTCGACCGACTCGCCGCGGACGTAGGCCTGGAACCGGTCGGCGCGGATCTCGAGCTCGCCGGCGACGACCGGCCCGCCGTCGCTGCGCGTCTCGGTGCGACGGCGGCGGCGCACGACGGCCTCGACGCGCGCGATCAGCTCCTCGGGGTGGCACGGCTTCGACAGCCAGTCGTCGGCGCCCATCCGCAGGCCGCGCACGCGCTGGGCGACGGTCGACGTGCCGGTGCACACGACGATGCCGAGCCCCGGCAGGGCGGCGGCCACGCGCTCGAGGTACTCCCAGCCCTGGGGGCCGAGCACCGCGAGGTCGACGACCACCGCGCCGAGACGCATCGCGACGAGCGTGTCGACGGGGACGGCGCTGGCGAGCACCCGGTGCTCCCAGCCGAGGCGCTCGAGGCGCTTGGCCAGCACCTGGAGGAAGCCTGAATCGGTGTCGATGACGGCGATGCGCAAGGCGGCAGCGCCGGATGCGGCGAGGGCGTGACGTTCCGTGTCAGACCCGGCGGAGACCCGTTCGATCATGTCTGCCGCAGTCTAGAGCAGACCCGCGACGCCCGGCGGCGCTTTCCGCCTGCTGGTCACAGCCTTTTCACAGGTCGATCGTCGCTCGGAGCGGGCATTTCGCCCGCGATCGTCCGCCCGCCAACACCCGGGCGCAGACGGCCACGAGAACCTCATTTCCAGGCCGCACGCCAGCGCGACGAGGACCGACGTCGCGCAGCGATGCTACGCCCGCGGCGCGAGGCCCTGCGGGTGCGACGAGTCGGAGAACTCGCGGAACAGCCCGGTGACGACGAACGCCGTCTGCTCGCCGATGTCGACCGCGTTGTCGCCGATCCGCTCGATCGCGCGGCCGACGAGCGTCATCAGCATCGCCCACTCGCGCGTGTCGGGATCGTCGCCGACCTCGACCGCGATCCGGAACAGCTCGCGATTGATGCGGTTCGTCGCGCGATCGGCGCGCACGAGGTCCTCGGCCATCTCGACGTCGCGATCGGCGAACGCGCGCTTGGCCTGGAGCACCTCGGCCCGCGCGCTGTGGCCCATGTCGAGGATCCGCTGCATGATCTCCTCGCGGATCGGTGGCTCGTGGCCCGACAGCGGGATCAGCTTGGCGATGTTCACGCACTGGTCGCCCATCCGCTCGATGTTCTTCATCACGTGCAGGAGCGCCGCGACGAGCCGCAGGTCGCCGGCCACCGGGGCCTGGAGCGCGAGCGCCGAGAGGATCCCCTGGTGCACCTCGAGATAGCGGCCGTCGACGCGGTCGTCGTCGGCGATCACCATCTCCGCGAGCTCGACGTCGGTGTGCTTGACCGCCTCCAACACGCGATCGAGCTGCTCGACGACGATGTCGAGGCCGCCGAGCGCCTGGTCCTCGAGCGTGGCGAGGTGTTGCTGGAACGTTGGTCGGCCTTCGCCGGCCGCCGTCATCCGAACTTCCCGGTGACGTACTCCTCGGTCCGCGAGTCGCTGGGGTTCGTGAAGATCTTCTCGGTCACGTCGACCTCGACCATGTCGCCCATGAGCATGAACGCGGTGCGGTCGGCGACGCGCCCGGCCTGCTGCATGTTGTGGGTGACGATGACGATCGTGTACTTGAGCTTGAGCTCCTCGATCAGCTCCTCGATCTTGAGCGTCGCGATCGGGTCCAGCGCCGAGCACGGCTCGTCCATCAGGATGACCTCGGGCTCGACCGCCATCGTGCGCGCGATGCACAGGCGCTGCTGCTGACCGCCCGACAGCCCGATGCCCGGCGACCCGAGCCGGTCCTTGACCTCTTCCCACAGGCCGGCGCCGCGCAGCGAGCGCTCGACGACCTCGTCCAGGTCGTGGCCCCGCTTGCGGCCCGACAGCTTCAGGCCCGCGGCCACGTTGTCGTAGATCGACATCGTCGGGAACGGGTTGGGCTTCTGGAAGACCATGCCGATCACCTGGCGCACGGCGATCACGTCGACGCCGGAGCCGTAGATGTCGAGGTCGTCGAGCGTCACCGAGCCGGTCGCGCGCGCGCCCGGGATCTCCTCGTGCATGCGGTTGATGCAGCGCACGACCGTCGACTTGCCGCAGCCCGACGGGCCGATCATCGCCGTCACCTGGTTGGCCGGGAAGTCGAGGTTGATGCCGTGGACGGCCTCGTGTCGCCGTAGAAGGCGCGCAGGTCGCGCAGGCGGACGGTGTGGCCGCCGGCCGGCGCGGCGCCGGCGGCGCGACCTCTTCGACGCGGCCCGGGAACGGCGCGAGCGCGCGCGACCGGCTGAGCCGGGCGGCTGCGGCGGACCCTGCGGGATGTCTTCTCGTTCGGGCGTCGTCATATCGGTCACGCGATACGGCTCCTCGAGGCGTAGAGACGGGCGATCAGGGTCAGGATCAGACACCATGAGCACCAGCGTCAGGGCTGAGCCCCAGGCGCGGGTGACGAGATTATCCTGCGCCGCGCCGATGTCGCGAGAAGATCTGGATCGGCAGGGCGTTCGTCGGCTTTCCGGGCGCGAGGTTGGTCTGGAGAACGAGCGCCAGTCGTGAACAGCAGCGGCGCGGTCTCGCCGATGCCGCGCGCGATAGACAGCAGCGAGCCGGTGATGATCCCCGGCCGCGCCGCCGGCAGCACGACTCGCATCACGACCCGCCAGCGCGGCGCGCCGAGCGCGAGCGCCGCCTCGCGCAGCCCGTTGGGGACGAGCAGCAGCACGACCTCGGACGACTTGATGACGATCGGCAGCATCAGCAGCGCGATCGCGAGCGCACCCTTCCACGCCGTATAGGGCTCGCCGCCGACCTTCGTCACGACGAGCGACGCGTAGACGAACAGGCCGAAGACGATCGACGGCACGCCGGTCATCACGTCGACCGCATAGCGGACGACGTTGGCGAACCACCCGTTCTTGCCGAACTCGACGAGGTACAGCGCGATCGCGACGCCGAGCGGGATCGCGATCAGCGACGCCATCAGCACGATCTCGATCGTCCCCAGGATCGCCGACTTCACGCCGCCCCGGATCGCCGAGGAAGTTGCCGGTCGGGTCGGTCGAGAAGAAGTGCCAGCTCAACGCCTTCAGGCCGCGGGCGACGAGGAAGTAGAGGACGGCGGCGAGCGGGATCAGGGCGATCAGCGTCATCGGCCGCCATGACGAGCCGCGCGCTGCGGTCTGACCGGCGCCGTCGGCCGCTGATCTCGGGCAGCACGGTCATGCGGACACCGCCCCGAGGGTGATCGCCTCGGCCGGATCATCCGGCCTCTGGCCCCCCGAGTTCAGGTTGCGACGCTCGGCGTGGCGGACGAAGCCGCGGGCGATCGCGTTGATGACCAGCGTCAGCACGAACAGCACGAGCCCCGCGGCGATCGAGCGCGCCGGCGTGGAGCTTGTCGTTGGCGGCCTCGCTGAACTCGTTGGCGATGATCGCGGCCAGCGTGTAGCCCTGCGACAGCATGTGGTGGCCGATGTTGGTCGAGCTGCCGATGACGAACGCGACGGCGATCGTCTCGCCGACCGCGCGGCCGAGGCCGAGCATCGCGGCGCCGGTGATCCCCGAGCGCGAGTAGGGCAGGACCGCGGTGCGGATCATCTCCCAGCGCGTCATGCCGAGCGCGAGCGCCGCCTCCTTGTGATCGGACGGCACCGTCGCCATGACCTCGCGCGAGATCGCGCTGACGATCGGCACGATCATGATCGCGAGAATCAGGCCGGCGATCAGGTAATTCGGTCCCGGCGTCGGCGTGCCGCCGCCGATGAACGGGATGAAGCTGAGTGTGTCGCCGAACCAGTTCTCGGTTCCCTCGAGGTTCGGGACGAGGATGAAGAACGCCCACAGGCCGTAGACGACCGACGGCACCGCGGCGAGCAGGTCGACGAGGATCGTCAGCGGCCGAGCGCAGCCGCTGCGGGCACAGCTCAGTGACGTAGATCGCGGCCGCGACGGCGATCGGGACGCCGATGAGCAGCGCGATCGCGGCGGTGATCAGCGTGCCGACGAGCATCGGCAGGCGCGCCGAACTGCGCCTTGCTGACGTCCCATGTGTCGCCGAACGTGAACCCGAAGACGCCGAACTTCGACAGCGCGACGTGGGCCTTGTTGTAGAGGAAGACGAAGAAGAAGACGATCAGCACCAGGACCAGCCGCCAGAGGATCGAAGGACCCACTTGAAGACCGGGTCGGCCAGGCGCGCCCGGGGCGACCGCGTGAGACCCGCGCGGCCGCTCCGGGATGGCTGACTGCGCCTGCTTCCATCAGTGATCGCGGCAGGCTAGCCGGACGGCTAGGCGCCGATGCTCTTCCCGTTGCACTTCAGGGTCGCCGCCGCCTTGCTGCGCGGCAGCGAGGATCTTCGGCGGCAGCCCGGCGTAGCTGAGCCTCTGCGCCGACTTCTGACCGGCCGGGCTGAGCCCGTACTTGATGAACTGGCCGAACGCCGTCGCCGTCGCCGGGTCCATCGTCCCCGCGTTGCACGAGTCCTGGTAGGCGTCGATGAACGTCTGCGACATGATCGGGTACGCGCCCTTGGCGCGGGCTGTTGATCGCGACGAAGCCGAGGTCGCCCGGCGGCTTGATGCCCGGTCGCCGCGGCTGAGGTCGAGGGCAGCGTTCGGGGCGATGAACTTGCCCTTCTTGTTCTTCACGCTGGCGTACGTGAAGTGGTTCTGCAGCGCGTAGGACTGCTCGACGTAGCCGATCGCGCCGCCCTTCTGCTTGACCGCAGCGGCGACGCCGGCGTTCTTCTCCGCGCCGGTGCCGGTCGGCCAGTTGATGGTCTTGTCAACGCCGACCTTGGTCTTCCACTCGTTGCTGTAGGCCGGTCAGGAACGTCGTGAAGCCCTTCGTCGTGCCCGACGAGTCCGAACGGTGGACGACGGTGATCGCCGTGTTCGGGAGCTTGGCGTGCGGGTTCAGCCTCTTGATCGCCTGGTCGTTCCACTTCGTGACTTGACCGAGGTAGATGTTGGCGATCGTCGGGCCGTCGAGCTTGAGGCCCGACTTGCACTCCCTTGAGGTTGTAGGAGACCGTGATCGCGCCGAGCACGGTCGGGATCTGGACGACCGGACCCTTCTTCAGACCGGCCTTGTCGGCTGGGCCGAGCGGCGGATCGTGGCCGCGAAGCCGACGGTGCCGGCCTGCAGGGCCGCGACGCCGGCGCCGGAGCCGGACGGGTTGTACTGCAGCGAGACCTTCGACTTGATGTCGTTGCCCCACTGCATGTATGACCGGGGCGGCGAAGCGTCGAGCCCGCGCCGCTGACGGCGGTGGCGGCGACGGCGATGGTGGCCCCGAGGGCCCCGACGGCCAGCGCGGCGGTGGTGGCGAGCCCGAAGACCCGCCGCTTACGAATGCTCATGTGCGAACTTCCTCCTGTGGTGGTGGTCACCTCGGCCTGTGCTCCCCCGGCCGAGGGTCGGGCGATGAGAGTCGCTCGCGCGCCGGGGACGAGTGTGTTACCCAGCTGTCTACGTCTTGTGAAAAGCATGTGAACGCGCGTGTGCGTCCTCGGGCGAGAGCCGGTACCCGAAGCCGACGTGCGTGTGGATGAACATGCGTCCTTCGGCCTGCTCCTCGAGCTTGGACCGCAGCTTGTGCACGTAGACGTCGACCGAACGGTCGCCGGGACGAAGCAGCCCGTCCCACGCCATCGCGTAGAGATCCTCGCGGCTGACGATCCGCCCCGCGCGCTGGGCCAGCGCGGCGAGCAGACGGAACTCGCGGACGCTCAGCGTGACCGCGTGTCCATCGACCGTCACCAGCCCCTGGTCGGGCGAGATCTCCAGCTCACCGACGACCAGCGTTTCGTCGTGATCCGCGAGTCTGAGCCTCCATTTCCGCCCGCACGATGGCGTGGCGATCGGCGTCATCGAGTTACCACCTCGTGAACTCCGCTGTGAAACGGGCGTGACGCGGCCGCGTCGGCCGCGCGCGCAGAGGACTACCCTGGCGTGATGAGGCTGCGCCGGGCGACCGATGCGGGATGCTCGATCTTGTCGAGGAGTCGGGGCGCAACGTGCAGCACGCGACGTTGTTGCTGCGCGACCTGCTCGTCGACTGGCCCGAGCACGCCCACCTGTCGCGCGAGCTCGTCCTGTGCGAGCAGGAGGGCGACCGCATCACCCACGACATCATCCACCGCCTCAACGGCGGTGGCCGCGGACGCCCGCCGTTCGACTCAGCCGATGGACACGCGCTGGCGACGGCGCTGGACGACATCGTCGACTACGCCGAGCACACGGCCGACATGCTCGTGATCTACGGGGTCGAGGCGTCGATGGAGCAGGCGACAGCGATGGGCGAAGTGCTGGTCGGCGCCGGCGAGCAGGTCGCGCGGGCGTTGCGGGCGATGCGGACGGGCTCGCAGATCGCCCCGCACCTCGTCGAGATCCACCGCCTGGAGAACGAGGCCGACCGGATCTCGCGCGACGCCGTCGGATCCCTGTTCGCGACCGGCATCGACCCGATGGTCGTGATCCGCTGGAAGGACGTGTTCGAGTCGCTGGAGGCGAGCGTCGATGCGTGCGAGAAGGTCGCGCACGTGCTGGAGGGCATCAGTCTGAAACGGAAGTGACCGACGGGCGCCGTGTCTGCGGCGCGGGGCGCGAGCTGAGCCGCTCGCGGGCGATCGACCGCGCAGCGTGGCGGGCCTCGCGCGCCGAGTAGCCGATCATCCCCGGCCCTGGCGTGTAGCCGACGAATCGCAGCCCCGGCGCGGCTGCGTCGGCGCCGAGCTTGGTCGGCAGCCCGCGGTCGTCGAGCACGCCGAGGTCGCCGACCAGCGCCTCGAGTCCGCGCCGGTATCCGGTCGCGCAGACGATCGCGTCGGGCGCGACGGTCGCGCCGTCGGCCAGGCGCGCCTCGCGCGGGCCGAGCGCGTCGACGCCGCGGACGATCTCGATCCGGCCGTCCTTGATCGCGTCGATGACTTCGGGATCGACGATCGCGGGGGCCTGGTACGTGCGGCGGAAGCGGGCGACGAGCCCCTCGTCGGGCAGCGGCAGGCCGTAGGCGCTCAGGTCGCCGACCGACTGCTTGCGCCCGACCGTCGCGATCCGGTCGGCGAGGCCGGTCGGCAGCCTGAACAGCACCCGCGCGATGTAGTCGCCGGGCAGCCCGCCCGGACCGGTGCGCAGGAAGATCCCCGGCGCGCTGCGGGCCGACAGCCACACCTTGGCGGCGCCGCCGACCGCGAGGTCGTAGGCGATCTCCATGCCTGAGCAGCCGGGGCCGACGACGAGCACGCTCTGGCCGGCGTACGGCTCGGCGTTGCGGTAGTCGCGCGAGTGCAGCAGCTCACCGGTGTATTCGTCGCTGCCTGGCCAGTCAGGGAGGATGGCGGCGTTCTCGAAGCCGGTCGCGACGACGACATGCGGCGTCGACAACGGCTCAGACGGCCCGTGGACCATCCACTGCTCGCCATCGCGCTCGATCCGCGTCACGCGCTCGCCGAGGCGCAGGTTGAGGCCGGCGCTGTGCTCGTCGAGGTGAGCGATGACCTCATCGCGGCTCGGGAACGTCGGCGTCCCCTTCGGATACCTGCGGCCCGCCAGGTGAGACGTGCGACGCGGGGTGTTGAGCCGCAGTCGGTCGTAGCGGCCGCGCCACGAGGCGCCGACCGCGTCGGCCTGGTCGACGACCAGCGCCTCGACGCCCGCGTCCTTGAGCGCGAGCGCCGTCGAGAGCCCTGCCGGCCCCGCTCCGATGACGATCACCTCGTACGTGCTCATGTCCTCCATCGACGCAGCCTCCCGGTCCTCGATTCCCGGAGCGCAAAACACAAATTCAGGGGGCCCGCCCGATTGTCGCCGCCGGGCAGAGCCGACAGTCTCCCACCGATGGACATGACGAACATCGGCGTGGGATTCGTTCCCTTCGAGACGCGGACCGGCGTCATCGCGCGGCTCGCCACCCAGGCCGACGAGGCTGGCCTCGCGAGCGTCGGCGTCGCCGAGGGCTGGACGTATGACTCGACGATTCTGCTCGCCGAGCTCGCGCAGAAGACCTCGCGGATCGGCCTCGGCGCCTCGGTGCTCTCGGTCTGGGGACGCTCGCCGGCGACGATCGCGCTGGCCGCGACCGGGCTGCAGCGGTGCTCGGGCGGGCGATTCACGCTCGGGATCGGCGCCGGCAGCCCGCCGCTGGCCGAGGGCCTGCACGGCCGGCAGTGGGAGCGCCCGATCGCGCGCGTGCGCGAGACGCTGACCGCCGTTCGCGCGCTGCTGGGCGGCGAGCGGCTGCCGAACCCGGCGCCCGGAGGCCGCCCGTTGCGGATCGGCGCGGTCCCCGACTCGCCGGTGCCGATCGAGCTGGCGGCGCTGTCGTCGGCGTCGATCCGGCTCGCCGGCGAGCTGGCCGACGCCTGGACCCCGTTCCTGTGGGCCCGGTCGCGCCTGGACGACGGACGCGAGCTGCTGAGCGAAGGCGAGGCCCGCGCCGAGTCGCCGTCGCCGACCCGAGTCGCGGTCGGCGTCCCGGTGGCGCTGGCGCCCGACGAGCAGGGGGCCCGGCGACTCGCCGCGTCGTGGCTTGCCGCCTACACGACCCGCATGGGCCCGCTGTACCCGAAGATGCTCGCGGAGCGGTTCGGGATGGGGGCCGCGGTGGAGGCGATCGTCGACGCTGCCGCCGCCGACCGCGAGCCCGACCTGCCGGCCGCCGCCGAGGTGCTCGCGCGCGAGGTCACGCTGATGGGGACCTACGACGAGGCCCCCGAGCTGGTGGCGCAGTGGTTTGGCGCCGGCGCCGGCGCCGACAGCCTCGGCCTCGTGCTGCCGCCCGGCCGCCCCGAGGAGGAGCTCGCGGAGATCGTCGCCGTCGCCTCGGCGCTGTGACCAAGCGGCTGGCGCTCGACGCGCTGATCGCTACTGTGTTCGTGTGCCGCGCCTACTCCGCCTCCCCCACGATCAGGACCTCGACGACGCTCGCGAAGCGCTTGCGTTCTGGCAACGGCGCCAGGCACGGCTGGCCTGGCACCGCCGTGCGGAGCGGCGCGAGGCCCGCGACCACATCGCGCGTTGGCACGAGCATCTCCACGACGCGCAGCTGCGGCGGTTCGGGCTCGACCGCTCGCACCCGCTGGCGCCGGTCGTCGGCTGGCTCGCGCTGCCGCTGGGCGAGCAGGCGCGGCGCGCCGGCTCGGCGTTGCTGCGCACCGGCCCGGCTCGGCGTATGTGGCGGCTGCTCGTCGTCTCCGCGACGGTCGGCGCGATACTGCTCGCGCTTGCCGTCCTGGGCACTGCCCACCTGCTCTAGCGGGCCTTCTCACTAGATTCCCCCGTCATGCGCGTCGCGGTCGTCACGGTGTTGTGCGTTGTGGCGGGTGCTTCTCCCGCCAACGCGACGGTGTTCAACGTCACCAAGCAGACCGACGGCGGCGGCGCGTGCCTGGTCGGCAACTGCTCGCTGCGCGCCGCGGTCCTGGCCTCCAACGGCGCGCCGGGGACGAACACGATCAACGTCCCGCCCGGCGACTACACGCTGACCGTGACCGGGGCGAGCGAGGACGCGGCGGCGACCGGCGACCTCGACGTGCTCCACGGCGACGTGACGATCGTCGGCACCGGCGGCGCCGCGGCGACGGCGATCCACGGCTCGGGCGACCGGATCTTCGACGTCCCGGCGACCGGGGCCAACACGTCGGCGCTGACGTTGTCCGGGCTGACGCTCACCGGTGGCGGCGGTGTGCGCTTCGGCGCGGCCGTCGAGGTCGACACGCGAACGAAGCTGACGCTGTCGCATGATGTCGTCACGACCAACAAGCCGGTGGCGAAACTCACGGTGGCCACGCACTACGCGCACAACCACGACGGCTCGATCGTGATCTCCGCGACCGTCAACGGCGCCGGCAGGATCCGCGTGCGCGACGCGACGCCGACCGGCCGGCATCACAAGGCGCGGGTCGCGTCGCTGTCCAAGACGGTGACGAAGGCGACCACGATCAAGCTCACGATCAAGCCGAGCGCGGCGGCGAAGGCAGCGTTGCGCCACCACCGCTCGGTGTCGGTGCGTCTGCGCGTCACGTTCACGCCGAAGGGCACGAGCTCCGCGTCGGCCGCGAGCCGCACGAAGACGGTGTCGCTGCAGGTCACCGCTCTGCGCTCCAAACACCACTAAAACGCGACGGGCCGGGAATCGGAGCGTAGGCTGTGCGTCTTAGGTCCTATGGCTTCCGTTGCGCGTTCGGGGTGTGTGGCGGTTCTGGCGGCGCTCGCGTGCGCGGTCGGAGCCTCGAACGCCGTCGCCGTGACCCCGGCCCCGACCGCGGTGCTGAGCATCCCGTCGGGGACGATTGTGCCCAACGCGCCGATCCACTTCGACGGCTCGAAGTCGTTCGCCATCAACCCAGCGACGATCGTCTCGTACCGATGGACGGTCGGCCCGCACGCGGTCGTCGTCAAGGCTGCCAGCGACGGACCGACCTTCGACGACCCCGGGCTCACGCCGGGTACCTACCAGGTGTCGCTCGTCGTCGTCGACAGCAACGGCAACCAGAGCGCGGCCGACACCAAGCAGATCACCGTCGCCACCGACCACTTCGCGCCGACGGCCGTACTCCAGGCCCCGACGTCGGTCGTGCCCGGTGCGGCGATCCATCTGGTCGGTTCGAAGTCCTTCGACGTCGGTGGCGGTTCGGTCATCGAGTACCGCTGGACCGTCGGCACGCGACCGGTGTTCGTGACGAGCGACCCGACCTTCGACGCCCCCGGCCTCGGGGTCGGCATCTACCAGGTCTCGCTCGTCGTGGTGGACAGCTCTGACAACGTGAGCGCCCCGACCAGCGCGCAGATCACGGTCGGCGACCCGTTCGCCCCGACCCCGGTGATCGAAGCGCCGGCGACCGTCAGCGCTGGCCTGCCGATCCATCTCGTCGGCTCGAAGTCGTTCGACGTCGGCGGCGGTTCGGTCGTCCAGTACCGCTGGACCGTCGGCACGCAACCGATCTTCGTGACGAGCGACCCGACGTTCGACGCCCCCGGCCTCGGGGTCGGCGTCTACCAGGTCACGCTCGTCGTGGTCGACGACTCGGGCAACGAGAGCGCGCCGACCAGCGTGCAGATCCACGTCGTCGACACGTCCAATCCGACTGCGGTGCTCGACGGGCCCGGGTCGGTCGTCACCGGGACCGCGATCCACTTCACCGCCTTCAAGTCGTTCGACGTCGGCGGCTCGGTCGTCCAGTACCGCTGGACCGTCGCCGGGCGGGCAACGGTCGTGACGAGCAGTCCGTCGTTCGACGCGCCGTCGTTGGGCGCCGGGACCTACCAGGCGTCGCTGGTCGTCGTCGACGACTCGGGCAACCAGAGCTCGCCGACGACCCGCACGTTCTCGGTCACCCCCAACGCGACGCCGGTCACGACGTTCGGCAAGATCACGCTGTTCGCGCCGGTCAACAAGAAGACCTCACAGATCTTCCTGCGCACGCGCACGCTGCTCGCCGGGCGCGTGTTCGCCCCCACGGCCGGCCGGCTGTCGGCGACGTTCTCGCTCAAGCGCGGCGCCAAGCTCCTCAGGCTCGGCAGCACGTCGCTGTCGCTGAACGCGGGTGACGTCAAGCAGCTCAAGATCAAGCTCGGCTCGAGCTGCGCTGAAGGCGCTGCGCGGCCACCGCAAGGTCAAGATCGTCACCCGCGCCTCGATCAAGGACGGCACCAGCAACACGCTGCAGACCGTCACCCGCAGCGTGACGTTCACGGTCAACCCGTAGCGCGACGGGTGGTACCAAGGCGTAGGCACCAAGGTGCCAGGCACCATCAACGTTCGCGGTCAGCGCGCGGCCTCGGCCTCGCCGAGGGCGGTGGCGGGCGGCCCGCCGTGGAGGTACTCGGCGGCGATCGCGCCCCAGTCGGCACCCGCGCGTAGCTGACCGAGGACGACGGCGACGATCGCATGCATGCGGCGGATCAGCATCGCGTCCGGTGGCAGCGTGAACTGGTTGATCTGCGCGCGCATCGCGGCGCGCTGCTCGGGATCCAGCGGCTCGCGTGGCTCGCGCTCGCGGCGATCGGTCGGCGAGAAGCGCCGCTCGCCCGCGATCGCATACCAGCCGGTCGCCATCCGCATCATGCGCAGCGCCCATTCGCCGTCGACCGCGTCGGCCCGATCCCCGGGCGGGAGGTAGCCGCCCTCCCCCAGCGCGGTCTTCAACGCCGCGGCGTCGCCGTCGCGTACCGCCCGGGCGACCGCCCGCTCGCCTTGCACCTGCGCGGCCGGAACGTCGCGCAACAACCCGAAGTCCAGGAAGCAGACGCGTCCGTCGCCGCACAGCAGGTAGTTGCCGGGATGGGGATCGCCGAGCGCGATCCGGTCGCGGTACAGGAGGCCGAAGAAGAAGCGGAACACGATCTCGCCGTAGCGGTCGCGCACCGCCTGGTCCTCGCGGCGCACGGCCTCGAAGCGCTCGCCCTCGACGTACTCGGTCACGAGCACACGGCGCGTGCACAGGTCGGTGTGGACGCGCGGCACGCGGATGAACGGGTGGCCACGGACCAGGCGCTCGATGCGCCGGTGGTTGGCCGCCTCCAGCTCGTAGTCGAGCTCGCCCGCCGATTCGCTCGCGCATCTCGGTCGCCAGCCCCTTGGCGTCGAGCCCCGGCGCCAGCCGCTTGACCAGCGGCAGCAGCAGCATCGCGTTGCGCAGGTCGGTCTCGACCGCCTCGGCCACGCCCGGGTACTGGACCTTCACGGCCACCTCGGCGCCGTCGACCGTCGTCGCGCGGTGCACCTGCCCGATCGAGGCGGCCGCGAACGCGCGCTCGTCGAAGTGGGAGAAGACCGTCTCGAGCGGACCTCCGAACTCCTGGCGCAGCAGCTTCTCGAGCTTCGTGAACGGAATCGGCGGGATGTCGTCACGCAGCTCGGCGAGCTTGCGCTGGAGCTCGTCCTGCTGGTCATCGGGCATCCCGTCGAAGTCGACCATCGAGATCATCTGGCCGACCTTCATCGCGGCGCCGCGCATCTGCCCGAGCTGATCGACGAGCTGGCGCACGGCGGCCGCCGTGCGCTCGCGCTCGGCCTGCGCCGCGCGCTCGGGCGAGCGCATGCGATTCGCGGTCCGCATGCCCGCCCAGCGAAGCCCCTGCCCGGTCACGAGCCCGCCGACCCGCGCGGTGCGCGCCAGGCGCCCGGTCGGCAGCTTGCCGGCCTCGGGCGGCCGGTCGGCGTCGTCAGGGTCCGGATCGGCGGTCACCGCTCGCTACGCCTCTCCGTCGTAGTAGCCGACATTGCTCGAGCGGCGGACCATGACGTCCTGCGCCGCGTCGCCGGTGAAGATCCCGATCTTGTCACTGTCGGGATAGCCCGCCGCAGCCGGGAACGAGATCGTCGACCACATCAGCACGCGCACCGCCTCGTCGGTCTCGTTGCGCACCTGGTGCGCGCCGTCGGGCCCGGTCGCGAAGAACGCGAAGTCGTCGGGCTCAAGCTGCTCGCTGCCCTGCGGCGTGCGCAGCGTCGGCCGGCCGGCGAGCACGAGCAGCCACTCCTCCTCGCCGTACTCGTAGTGGTAGGGGCAGATCGCCTGCCCCGGTGGCAGCTCGTAGACGCTCGCGCCGGAGTCCTTGGCGCCGAAGCCGGGGCCGACGCGGGCCATCCCGGAGCGGTACCCGTCCGGGTCATCGGGCTCGTAGCGAAACTCGAGATCGGTGAGGCGCACTCGTGGCATGCCACGCATCGTCGCATCCATCTAGGTTGGGCCCGTGCACCTCGAGCGCTTCGCGATCATTGTCGACGACTACGACACGGCGATCGCGTTCTACGTCGACGTGCTCGGCTTTGAACTCATCGAGGACTCGCCGGCCCTGACCAACGACGGTCGCCCGAAGCGCTGGGTCGTCGTGCGACCGCCCGGGGCGCAGACCGGCCTGCTTCTCGCCGAGGCCGACGGCCCCGACCAGACGGCCGCGGTCGGCGACCAGTTCGCAGGACGCGTCGGCCTGTTCCTGCGCGTCGACGACTTCGACGCGGCCTACGCGCGCATGGTCACCCATGGCGTGCAGTTCCACGGCGAGCCGCGGACCGAGCCCTACGGGCGCGTTGTCGTGTTCAGCGACATCGCCGGAAACCGCTGGGATCTCCTCGGGGACGCGCAAGCCCACTAGCCTTCGGCCCATGTCATTCCACATGCCGGTCAGCGACGTGTTCTTCATCCGCGGCCGCGGCGTCGTGGCGACCGGGCAGGTCCAGGCCGGCTCGATCCGCAAGGGCGACAACGTCCAGATCAACGGCGGCGACCCGGTGCGGGTCGACGGGATCGAGGCGTTTCGCAAACAGCTCGACGAGGCCAATCAGGGCGACAACATCGGGCTGCTGTTCACATCGCTGGACAAGGGCGACCTCAACCGGGGCGACATGGTCACGGTCGGCGAGGTTGTTCTCCCGGACGCGCCGAACGCGCCGCCGGCGGCGGGCGGCCTGCCCGACTGGCCCGGCGGCCTGCCGCCCGGATAGGCGAGAACCGCGTGTCGGCGTTCCTGGCCAGGAGCGCCCGGGGGACAGTGCTCTGCACGGACCCCCGGGCAGCGACGCCGCCAGGAGCGTCGAGACGCGGTTCTATAGCGCGGCGCGCCCCTCCGTGGCTGGGGCGCGCCGCGCGTGCTCAGCGCCGCAGAGCCCTACTCGTCGGCGCCAAGGTCGATGACCGGCGTGAGCAGCGTGCTCACGTCCGGTGCCACCGTGACGGTGTCGTTTCCGCCCACCGTGTTGACAGCGAGCGTGTCGTTCGCCACCTCGCTGCCGGTGATGTTCGTGTCGGCGTGCAGGCCGGTGACCTGGACCTCGGAGCCGAACGTGCCGACGTGAACCTTGTCGGGCCCGTCGGTGCCGTTGACGATCACCGTGTCGGCCGCGCCGTCGCCGCCGCCGCCGGTCGCCTCGAGGTGGATGTTGTTCGTGTCGAGGTCGGTGCCGCTGAGATCGTTCAGCGTCACCGTGTCGGCGCTACCGAGCGTGGCCACGTCGAGCACCTCGACGCCGTCGAAGTCCTGCGTGACCGCCGCGACGTCGCGGAACAGCCGCACGCGCGGGCCGTTGGCCGAGACATCGATCTTCTCGCCGGCGTTGGAGCCGTTGAAGTCCAGGACGTCGCGTCCACCCTGGCCCTCGAGGACATCGCTGCCGTCACCCGGGTCCCACTGGAATGTGTCGTCGCCGCCGCCCGCGAGCTCTGTGTCAACGCCGCGGTTGCCGTCGATGTGGTCGGCACCGGAGCCGCCGGTGATGACGTCGTCGCCGTCACCACCGCCCAGCGTGTCGTTGCCGGCGCCGCCGTCGATCGTCAGCTGCGTCAGCGTCGAGATGCCGTTCTGGCCGGCGACCGTGTCGTTGCCCGCGAGGCCGTTGATGTCGAGGTGCTCGGCGATCGAGCTGATCGCCGACCCGGCGGTGGTGAAGGTCGCGACCGCGGTGCCGTTGTTGGCAATGCCGATCGTGTCGTCGCCCTTGGTGCCGTTGTAGGTGACGGTGTCGTCGCCCGGGCCACCGTCGACGTCGACGAACTGCGGGCCGGACACCCCGACGCCGCTGGTGACGTTGTCGTCGCCGCCGAGCGTGTTGACGGCCACGTGATCGAGCGTCGGCTCGGCGCCATCGACCTGGACCTTGGGCGTGAGGCCGCTCACGATCAGGCTGTCGTCGGACGAGCCGACGTTGACGTCGTCGGCGTTGTCGGTGCCGGCCACGGTGACCGTGTCGGCCGCGCCGTCGCCGCTCGCCCGTGCTCGACGCGAGGTTGACCTCGACGTTCGACAGGTCGGTGCCGGACAGGTCGCCGACGGTGACGTTGTCGGCGCTGCCGAGCATCCGCAGGTTGACCGATTCGATCGCGGTCATGTCCTGGGTGACCGACGCGACGTCGCGGAACAGGCGCACGCGCGAGCCGTTGGCGCTGAGGTCGGTGTGCTCGCCGGCGTTGGAGCCATTGAACTCGAGCACGTCGTTGCCGGCGCCGCCGTCGAGGACGTCGCTGCCGTCGCCCGGGTCCCACTGGAACGTGTCGGCGCCGCCGCCACCGATGATGGTGTCGGTGCCGCGGTTGCCGTCGATGAAGTCCGCGCCGGCGCCGCCGTCGAGGACGTCGTCGCCGTCGCCGCCGTTGAGTGTGTCGTCGCCGTTGCCACCCTGGAGCGTGACCGCCTCGTCGGTGAACAGGCCGCCGTTCCGGCTGACGGTCAGCTGGTCGTCGCCACCCTTGCCGTCGACGTTGACTGCGGTGAACGTCGAGCGGTCGAACGAGAAGTCGGCCGTCCCGTCGGCGCCGACGTCGACGGCGAGCGTGTTCGGCGAGCTGAGTACGAGCACGATCGTGTCGGCGCCGGACGTGCCGGTCACCTGGAGCGTGCCGTTTGTGACCTGTGCCGTGACGGTATTGGCGGCCACGGCCTGGCCGGTCGAGAGGGCGAGCGCGGCTGCGAAGCATGCAGCAGCGATCGCCCGCGTTGCGGGGAGGGGCATGTAGGAGCTTCCTTGTCGGTCGTCGCGCGAGGGCGCAGGCCACTCGCGGGGGGCGACAGTCACGGTAGGCACAGCGCGAGGCGACGACAATCGGTAGGTCACACTGAACTTTCACTGGAGCCGCTGCGCGGCTCCAGTACAGGCCGAAAGACGGCTTGGTTAACGGCAAAACGCCCCTTGCGGGGCGCCTTGCCTGACGTGTCCTTTCGGGTGTTTCGCCAGCGCTTAGCCGGCCATCTGGTCGGCCATCGGGCCGGTCGCCAGCACGGTCTGTGGCGTGCGCACGATCGTCGTCGGCGCGGTGGCCATGCCGGCGGTCGAGCGGGTCGCCGCGCCGTGAAGGAGCACCGGCAGGTTGACCTTGTTGATCGAACTGATCGGCGTGACCTTCACGATCGGCGCGCTGGTGATCGACGAGATCGGCTGGACGACCGTCGCCGGGTCGACGGCCGACGTGACGGCCGGGTTGATCACCTGGGCCGCCGTCGGCGCGGTCACGGTCGTGGTCGCAACGCCCGCCGCGCTGATCTGGATCTGGCCGGTCGTCGCGTTGACCGCGGCGGTGACGGTCGTCGCCTTGGCCACCGAGGCGGCCGGCAGGGTCACCGTGCCCTGCGTCGTCAGCGACGGCGTCAGGACCTGGAGCTGTTTCGTGTTGGGGGTGACGACGTCGACCTGGCCCCGCGTCGGGTCGAACGCGACCGCGGCGGCCGCGGACGGCAGCGTCGTCTTGGCGACCGTTGCGCCGGTGTTCGACGTGGCGGTCAGCTCACGGCCGGCGGCCGTGTAGACCGTGTCGCCCTTGAGGCTGACGGCCAGCGACGTGACCGGTGCGCTCACCTTGGCGAGCGTGGTCGTGGCCAGGTTGCCGAGGTTGACCTTGTAGACCGTCTTGCTGCCCTGAATCGCGTAGTAGGCGGAGTCACCGGCCGGCGACAGCTGGGCGTCAGCGATCAGGCCGGGGATCTTCGTCCTGATCTTCACGACGTCGTTGAAGCTCCGGAGGATCAGCGTGTTGCGCTTTGCGGTCAGCGTGAACGTCGGCTGGATGATCGTGTAGCCCTCGATGTACGCATCGCCGGCGCCGTAGCCGTCGAGGTGCAGGTAGGTCTCGGTCTGCTGGTCGGAGCGGTACGGGTTGCCCTTGGAGTCCATGTACATCGCCGTCACCGGCTTGACCGGGTGGATCTGGTTGGCGTACGCGGACTGGGAGAACGCCGGGGCGGCGTCGGCGGGATCCATGAAGTTGAACCCGCTGTTGTCGAAGCCGGTCATCGTCACGAAGTGCCCACCGGTGCGGCGCAGGCCGATCTTCTCGCTGTTGTTGGGGCCGTAGACGATGCTCGGCGTGTAGTAGCCGATGCTGACGACGACCGGGTTGCCGACCGCCTCGGTGAACGCGGCGATGCCGAGATTCGGCTGCTGCCAGTCGTTGTCGGTGCCGGGGAACTCGGAGACGAGACCGAACTTGTGCTTGGACGTCCCGTGGTTGTTGCTCCACGCGAGCATCCCTGACTGGAAGCCGCCGAGGCTCGTGCCCTTGTTGGCATCGGTCCCCATCAGGCCGCCGAGCTCGTTGAGCTTCGACGACATCAGGTCGTAGTTGGCGGCGAGCGTCCAATCCTTCGAGTTGGGCGACACGTCCGCAGCGCCGTGATCGGCGAGGAACGCGAGGACGTTCATACCGGCGGTCGGGCCGCAATACATGATCCCGTTGTTGGGCAGGCCCGGGTGGAAGAGCCCGGCGCCGTCCTTGCCGATCGCCCGCTTCTGGTCGATGTCCGGCATGTCGGCATAGCTGAAGGTCTTGGTCGCCATCGGCTGAGCGGCGGCGGGGGCGGCCGGCAGCGCGGTGTAGGTGGCGGCCAGGCAACCCGCTGCGGCGAACAGACGTGGCGGCGCAGCGGGTGAGTCGAGAGAGGGCGGTGATGGGCATGACGCGGGCTCCTTGGGAGGGGTGGAATGCGATAACGGCATCCCACCGCGGCGCGGGGCCCGCGTCGGTGCGGTGTGAGGGGCGGCGGGCGTGACTTGAAGTCACGCCCGCGGGAACAGCGTCCGGCGGAGTCGACAGGTTGACCACGATGCGAACATATGTTCGTGACAGCAGCGACCATTCTCCACGCCGACCTCGACGCGTTCTTCGCGTCGGTCGAGCAGCGGGATGACCCGAAGCTGCAGGGGAAGGCGGTGATCGTCGGTGGCGGCGTGGTGCTCGCGGCGTCGTACGAGGCGCGCGCGTGCGGGGTGCGGACGGCGATGGGCGGACATCGGGCGCGCAAGCTATGCCCGCACGCGATCGTCGTGCCGGCGCGGATGAGCGCGTACTCGGACGCCAGCAAGCACGTCTTCGAGATCTTCAACGACACGTCGCCGCTCGTCGAGGGACTGTCGATCGACGAAGCGTTCATCGACGTACGCGGGATGGAGCGGATCGCCGGGTCGCCGCGCGAGATCGCCACGCGCCTGCGCCGCCGCGTCCGTGACGAGGCCGGGCTGCCGATCTCGATCGGGGTCGCGCGCACGAAGTTTCTGGCCAAGGTCGCCAGCGCCGTCTCCAAGCCCGACGGCCTGATCGTCGTCGACCCCGACCACGAGCTGGCGTTCCTGCACCCGTTGGCGGTCGAGCGGCTGTGGGGGGTCGGCGAGGTGACGGGCAAGAAGCTCCACGACCGCGGGATCGCGACCGTCGGCCAGCTCGCCGCCCTGACCGAGGACGAGGTCGTCTCGATGCTCGGCCGCGCCGCCGGCCGGCACCTCCACGCGCTGGCCCACAACCGGGACCCGCGCCGCGTCCGCACGGGGGTGCCGCCGCCGCTCGATGGGCACCCAACGGGCGCTCGGCCGCCACCCGCGCACCCAGGCCGAACTCGACAGCTTCCTGCTCGCGCTCGTCGACCGCCTCGCCCGGCGGATGCGTGCCGCCGACCGCGTGTGCCGGACCGTCGTCCTGCGGCTTCGCTTCGGCGATTACACGCGCGCGACGCGCTCCCAGACGCTGCCCGAGGCGACCGCCCACACCCAGACGATCCTCGCCGCCGCCCGCGAGCTGCTGATCGCCTCGGCGCCGACGATCCGCTCGCGCGGGATCACCCTGATCGGAATTTCGCTGACCAACCTGCTCGACGGCGGCGCGATCCAGCTCGCGCTCGAGCTCGACCCGCGGCGGACACTCGCGCTCGACGTCGCGATCGACGCGGTCCGCGACCGCTACGGGTCCAAGGCGATCGTCCGCGCCACGCTGCTGGACCGCGACGAGGGCACGATCGCTCCGCTGCTGCCGGACTAGATGGTTGATTACGCGGCGGTCGTGGAATCAACCCTCGAGCGACCATAGGATGGCCGCCATGCGCATGTACCACCGCGAGGGCGCCGGGCGGCCGATCCGGCTCGCCTGGACGCTCGAGGAGCTCGGCCTCCCCTACGACCTTCAGATCATGTCTCGCGAGGAGGGCCGCGCCGCCGGAGCACCTGGCGCGCCACCCGCTCGGTCGCGTCCCCGTGCTCGCCGACGACGAGGGCCCGCTGTTCGAGTCCACGGCCCTGTGCCTGCACGCCGCCGACCTCGTTGCCGACGCCGGCCTGATCCCGCCGCCGGGCAGCCGCGACCGCGCGCTCGTCTATCAGTGGGCGTTCTTCGCGATGACCGAGATCGAGCCGCCGGCGCTCGACCGCTACCGCTACGGCGAATCGGCGCCCGACGTCGCCGCCGCGGCCGGCGACCGCGCGCGAGCCGCCGCCGACGCAGCCATCGCGGCGCTCGACGGTCGCGAGTTCATGGTCGGCGATCGGTTCACGGTCGCCGACATCGTCGTCAGCGAGGTCATCCGCATGGCGCGACGGATCGGCGTCGTCGACCTCGACAGCCCCGTACGCCCGTATCTGAGCGCGATGAAGGCGCGCCCGGCCTACGAACGCGCCGAGGCCAAGCTGACGCCGATGCAGACACCGGCGCCCGAGGGCGCCCACTGACCGGCCGTCAGCCGGCCGGCCGCAGCCGCCACGCCTGCCGCTCGTTGGGCGCGGCGGCCAGCGCGGCCTGCATCGCCACCTCGTCGTCGAAGCGCTCGTCCAGCGTCCGCACCGCGACGCTGACCTCGAGCCCGTCTACGCCAAGCGGCCACGGGTCGAGCGTCGCCTCGCCCTCGCCCGCCGGCTCGACACGGATCGCCACGCCGTCGATCTCCGGCAGGTCGCGCCCGTCCCAGCCATGGCACAGGGTCAGCGACAGCGCGTCGAGCGCGAACACGATGTCGGCGTCGCGCTCCGCCTGCTCGCGCGTCGCGCCGGGCAGGACCGCGAGCAGCGCGTCCTGGTCGTCGCGGGTTTTGGCCAGGAGCTCCACCGGCCGCGCCGCCTCGGTCAGATAGCGCGTGTGGATGTTCGTGGAATGCAGTGACACGAGCAGCGCCGCGTAGGGGCTCTGGGCGACCAGCCGCTCGGTGACGGTGCTCCATACCTCGAGGCGCGTCTGCATGTCGAGCTCCAGGAACGACGCCGCCCGACGCGCCGGCGCATGGAGCGTCGGCGCCCGGTCCTGATCGACCCACGGCACGTCGTGCTGCTCGACACCGAGGATCACCTCGGGCGCCAGCGGCGTCGCCCAGTGGGCCGCGACCTGGCCCGCGAGGTAGGCGTGGGCCGGCTGGGTGATCGCGGTCCAGGTCTCGCCGTCGTCGCGGATCAGCATCGAGACGATCCTGTCATCCCAGCAACACGATCGTCGCCTTGTCGGGGGCGCCGTCGAAGTATCGGTCCAGCACCGCGGCGAAGACCGGCTCGTCGGGCGCGGCGCGGGCGAACAGCGTCATCGACGAGCGCAGCTTCATCGCGTCGATGTCGCCGAGGACCTCCACCGCGCTCCGACCGCCGAGTGCGAGCAGCGCCGCGGCGCATTGCACGAGACGTGGACCGAGAATCGGATCGCTCGTGTAGGCCCGCGCCTCGTCGAGTGAGGTGATCGCATAGCGCTGCGACATCGAGCTGTGGCCCAGGCCCGCGATCTGCGGAAAGACGAACCACATCCAGTGGGACCGCTTGCGGCCGGCCCGCAGCTCACCCAGCGCGATCTCGTAGGCGCCACCCGCGTCCTGGGCGCGGGCGAAGCGCAGCAGGTCGTGCGGATCGGCCACGCGCGCGGCGCTCTCAGCCGGCCGGCGGCACGCCGGTGAGCTTGCCGAGCGCCGCGTCGCCGACGCGGACCGGCAGCGCGCCCACCAGTAGCTGGACCCGAGCGTCCAGTCCGACGACGTAGCGGGCGCGCGGACGGCTCGACGTCAGCGCGCGCTCGATCGCCACCGCGACCTTGTCGGCCGACACGGCCTGCTTCTGGGTTCGCTTGATCGTCGGCCGGATGCCCGCGATGTGGCCGGCGTAGAGCTCGCGGTGCTCGGGCGTCATCGCCGCTACGGTCTGGTCGACGACGTCCATCGCGGTCCGCCACATGTCGGTGTCGATCGCGCCCGGCTCGATCAGCGAGACGTGAACACCCCACGGCCGCAGCTCGAGCCGTAGCGCGTCGGCCATCCCCTCGATGGCGAACTTCGACGCCGCGTAGACGCCCGTCGCCGGCGCCGCAACGCGCCCCCCGACCGACGACACGAAGACGATGCGCCCACGCGCCGCGCGCACGAGCGGGAGCACGGCCTGGGTCACCGCGATCGGCGCGATGACGTTGACCTCGAACTGGCGGCGCACCTCGGGCACCGGAACGACCTCGACCGGGCCGCCGACGGCGATGCCCGCGTTGTTGACGACCGCGTCGAGGCGCGCCGGCAGTGCATCGGGCAGCGCCGCGACCTGCGCCTCGTCGGTCACGTCGAGTAGCACGGGAGTGATCCGGCCGCCGGGCGCGGCCGCGGCCAGCGCCTCGCCGTCGGCCTCGCTGCGCACCCCGGCGTGGACGTCCCAGCCGGCGGCGGCGAGGCGCAGCGCAGCGGCGCGCCCGATCCCGCGAGCGGCCCCGGTGATCAGCATCGATGGCATCGCCCGAGCCTACCTGGACCTTGACATGTGACCATATGGTCACCTATTATGTGGCCGATGGACGACGTGTTCAAGGCGCTCGCCGACCCGACCCGCCGCAGCCTGCTCGACGCGCTGTTCGCGCAGGACGGGCAGTCGCTGACGGCGCTCGAGGGCCATGCCGAGATGTCGCGCTTCGGCGTCATGAAGCATCTGCGGGTGCTCGAGGACGCGGGCCTGGTCGTGACCAGGCGCCGCGGGCGCGAGAAGCTGCATTTCCTGAACCCCGTCCCGATCCGGCTCGTCCACGACCGGTGGGTGAGCAAGTACTCCGAGCCCTGGGCGTCGTCGCTCAGCGCGCTCAAGACCACGATCGAGGGTGAAGCGATGGAAAAGGTGTTCGAGATCTACATCAAGACGACCCCGGAGCGCCTGTGGGAGGCGATCACCGACACAGACGCTCGCCAGAAGTACAGCTTCGGCGTCGGCATCGAGAGCGACTGGAAGGCGGGCTCGGCGTATGAGTCACGGCCCCCAGGCGCCGACTTCGTCATCGCCCAGGGCGAGAACCTCGAGGTCGACCCGCCGCGCCGGCTCGTGCAGAGCTTCAACGCGATGTGGAGCGACGACGTACGGGCCGAGCCGACGTCGCGGGTGACCTACGAGATCGAGCCGGTCGGCGACGACTCGTGCCGCCTGACCGTGACCCACGACCACTGCGCGAGGGCGCCCACGGAGAGATCTACGGCGGCTGGCCACAGATCCTGTCCGGCCTCAAGACGCTGCTCGAGACCGGCGAGACGCTGACCACGCCGGGCTCGCTGCTGTATTCCGGTTCCGCTAGTTGGTGACGGCCGCCGTCGGCGCCGAGAGCGCCTGGTCGGAGTTGCCGCCGTCGTTTGTCGCGTTGATGCCGACCACGACGTTGTGCCCGACGTCGTCGGACGTCGTGGTGTACGTCGGGTCGGTGGCGTTGACGATCACGTCACACGCATCGGCGGTCGCGCCGTTGTCGCAGTGGAACCACTGGTAGCTGTAGTCGGTCGGGTCGCCGGACCACGTGCCCGGGTCGGCCGCCAACGTCGATCCGACCGACGCCGAGCCGCTGACCGTCGGCGCGGTCTGGCTCGCCGGGACGGCGACCGGAACCGGGCCGAAGACGCCGGAATCGGTCGGTGGCGAATCGCCTGACGCGTTGTTGGCAACGACCTCGACGGCGATGAAGTTGCCGACGTCCTGCGACTGCACGACGTACGTCGGGCCGACGGCCCCGGGGATGTTCGGGCACTCGAAGCCGAGCGGCGCGCACGTGAACCAGTGATACGCGAGGCTCGTGGGGTCGTTGCTCCACGAGCCGGAAGTCGCGGTCAGCGTCTCGCCGACCTCGAGGACGCCGTCGTAGATCGGGGCGTCGAGGCTGGCCGGAGCGCCCGATGCGACCGTCACCGGTGCAAGCGACTGGCCGGGGTCCGTGCCGGTGATCTGGGCGCTGTTCGCGGTGCCCGTACCACCGATCGCGATGGCCCCCGCAGCGACCGCCCAGCGCACTCACCAACACCAGCGTGATGACCATCACGCGCGTCGTCATGCTGACTTCAGAGATCTTCGCTCTCACGTCTGATCCCGCCCTCTCAGCTAAATGGTCCGACCAACCGACTGTACTCCTACCGGCGGAAGAATGTCTGCTCGTTCACCGCTTCTTTTCCGGTCCTTGCGCCATTCAGACCGGTATCGCGGACGACGTGCTGCCGGGGCCGATCCTTCCCGCGTACGGAGCGTTCACGCGCCCGCCGTCGGGGCAACGGTGACCGTGACCTTCGCGCCCGTCGGGTCGCCGACGAAGAAGACGTGAAATGCGTTCGGCACTCGGGTCGCGCCGGCGGCGAGCTGCGGCACGATCGCGCGACCGGCGGCGACGACGCGGCCGCCCTTGCGCGCGACGGCGAACACCGGCAGGTCGCGCTGAGCAACGCCCGAGCGGTTGGTCAGCGTGCCGGTCAGCGCGGTCGCGCCGGTGTCGTCGCCGACGTGCACGTCCGTCACATCGACCACCGGAACGCTCGCGCGCCGGCGCGGCCGGCGCCGAGCTCGACGTGCAACGACCGCTGGCCGGGCGCTCCGATCACCTGGTCGTCGACCCACCACGACTCGCCGCGCGGGGCGACGAGGGCCATGCGCTGAAGCGACGGCTGCAGGCCGCCGGTCGCGTTGGTGTACACGGGCTTGCCGTCCGGTCCGCGCGCCTGGAGCAAGATCGGCACGTTGGCCTGCGCCGCGCCGTCGTTGCGCAACGCGATCGCCACCGCCTGCTGGCCGCCGTCGCCATCGATCAAGGTCGTCGAAGCGATGCGCACGGCGCGGTTGGCCGCGCCGACCCGCAGAGCGCTGACCGCCGCGAGTGCGTGGTTCCCCTGAGCGGCGATCCTGGCGCTGCGCTGCTGGTTTGACTCACACCCGACGAGCCCGAGCGCCGCCGCCGCCAGCGCGACGACCGCGGCGGCCCGCCTCACCCGAACGCCCCGGCGACGTAGTCGCGGGTGCGCTGCGCGTCGCGGGGCCTCGAACACCTGATCGACGTCGCCGATCTCGACGAGTTCGCCGAGGTACATGAACGCCACGCGGTCGGCGACGCGCCGGGCCTGAGCGCAGGTTGTGGGTGACGATCACGACGGCGATGGTCATGGCGCAGCTCGCCGATCAGCTCCTCGACCCGCGTCGTCGACACCGGGTCCAGCGCCGAGCACGGCTCGTCCATCAGCAGCACCTCGGGCCGCGTCGCGATCGCGCGCGCGATGCACAGCCGCTGCTGCTGGCCGCCCGACAGACGCAGCGCCGGGCGGTCGAGGTCGTCGGCGACCTCGTCCCACAGCCCGGCCCGCGAGAGCGCGGCCGCGACCTTGGGCATCGAGCTCGGCGCGGCCCGGGCGCTTGCGGTTCTGCACGCGCAGCGCGTAGGCGACGTTGTCGAAGATCGACATCGGGAACGGGTTGGGCTGCTGGAAGACCATCGCCACGCGGCGGCGCAGATCGGTCAGCTCGAGCTGCTCGACGTCGGCGCCGTCGAGCAGCACGCGGCCGTCGCGGGTCGCGCCGGCCGTCGTCTCGGTCAGCCGGTTGAGCGTGCGCAGCAGCGTCGTCTTGCCGCAGCCCGACGGGCCGATCAGCGCCAGCACCTCGCCCTGGTGGACCGACAGCGAGACGTCCTTGACGCGCCGGACGCGCCGCTCGTAGCCTGACGCTCGAGCGCGCTCGAGCGTCATCGCGCTCGCGTGCCGACGGGTCGGCGCCGCGCGGCGGCGCGTCGAGTCGGGTCGGCCGCGGCGGCGGCGGTCTCAGCGTCATGCGGCCTCCATGCGGCGCACCAGTCGGTCGACGGCGAGGTTGACGATCAGCACGATGAGCGAGCAGGACGAACGCGGCGGCGTAGGCCTTCTGCGGCGCGTTGCCCTCGCCCGCCGGCGACGCGTCGTAGACGAACGTCGTCAGCGTCGAGCCGGTCCCGCGCAGCAGCCCGACGACCGGCGTGCCGTTCTCGGGCGAGATCTGGGGCGTCCCGCCGAGCAGGATCAGGACGATCGCCGTGTCGCCGATGATCCGGCCCATGCCCAGCGCGCCGCCGGTGAAGATGTTGCGCCGCAACCGCGGCAGCAGCACCGCGCGGATCGTGCAGATCCGCGTCTTGCCCAGCGCCCACGACGCCTCGCGCAGCTGGGCCGGGAGTCGCCATCAGCCCCTCGCGCGTGTTCGCGTAGACGACCGGCAACGCGATCAGCGACAGCATCGCGCCGGCGGCGATGAACGAGCGCCCGAAGACGCCGCCGCCCGACGCGGTGAACGACAGGACGCCGAACAGCGGGAGCTGGAACAGCGCCAGGCCGAAGATCGCGATCACGATGTCGGGCGTCCCGGCGACGATCTCGATGCCCGACTCGATCATCCGCGCCAGCCACCGCGGGCGGCCGTACTCGACGACCCACAGCGCCGCGATTACGCCCAGCGGCACGGCCAGCGCGAGCGCCAGCGCGGTCAGGATCAGCGTCCCCTCGATCGCGTCGAGGATGCCGCCGGTGTCGATCTGGCGCACCCCCGGCTGCGGGTGGCTGAGCAGCGTCTGGAGGTCGAGGAACTGCGCGCCCTTGACCGCCATGTAGCCGACGATCGCGATGGCGATCGCGCATCAGCGCAGGCCCGCCGCCCAGACGACAGCCGAACGCGATCCGCTGGCTCCAGCGCCAGTTGCGTACCGAGTCCCTACGCGGGCGCGGGCGCGCGGGGAGCGTCGCGGTGGCGGCCATCGGCCTAGACCCGCATCCCCTGCCGGCGCAGCGGCAGCTTGGCCAGGTAGCCGCGCGACCGACAGCACGAGGCTCGAGAACAGCAGCAGCAGCGCGAAGGCGTAGAGCGTCGAGCGCACGGCCGGGCTGGTGATCGCCTCCGACTGGCCGACGATCGACGAGGCGAGCGTGTTGACCGGCTCGAACAGGGCGGTCGAGGCCGTCGAGGAAGTTCGGCGCCCACGCCGCGGCCGCCGGCGACCATCGCGATCATCACCGCCTCGCCGAGCGCCCGCGCGGTCGCGAGCACCGCGGCGGCGACGATCGCCGGCCGCGCGGCCCGCACCGACACGCCCCAGATCGCCTCCCAGCGGTTGGCGCCGAGCGCGACGGCGCCCTCGCTCCAGCCGCGCGGGATCGCGTGCAGCGCGTCGACGATCATCGCGATCATGATCGGCGTCACCATCACGCACAGCACGATGACGGCGACCAGCAGGCTCGCCCCGGTGAGCTGGACGACGTACTGGACCGAGCGTTTCTCGTGCGCCGAGATCAGGTGGTTGCCGACGAACGGCACCAGCACGAGCACACCGATCAGCCCGAACACGACCGACGGGACCGCGGCGAGCACGCGCACCACGGGGATCGTCGCGCGCCGCAACCGCGGCGGCGCGAACTCGACGATGAAGATCGCGCACAACAGCGCGAACACGAGCCCGATCGCGACGGCCACGATCCCGACGAGCAGCGTCCCGTAGAGCAGCGGCCACGCCCGCAGGTGGTACACCGCCGCCGGCGGGTGGCGGGTCGTCGAGACCATCCCGCCGAGCTGCTTGTCGGTCGAGCCGCCGGGGCCGAGCCAGGAGATGCCGCCGTTGTGGTGCAGCGTCGGCCACGCGCGCACGGCGACGAACACGACCATCAGCACGATGACCGCCAGGACAAGGCAGGCCACGGCGCCGAGGCGCCATGAGGCCTGCCGGTCCGTCCAGGGGTTGCGGCGCCCGATCAGTTCGGGATCGCGATCGTCGAGATGATCTTCTTGGCCTGCTTGCTGCCGCGCAGCCAGTTGATGAACTTGGCCGCCTGGCCCTTGGCCGGGCCCTTGGTCACCTCGTAGTACGTGCGCACGCCCGGGTACTGACCGGAGCGCGGCGTTCTGCAGCGTGCAGGCGACGCCGTTGTAGGCGAGCGCGTGCACGTTCTTCTGCGACGCGTAGAAGCCTGAGTTGTAGCCGATGGCGTTGGGGTCCTTGGCGACCGCGGTCTGCACGAGGCCGTCGGACCCAACGAGGTTGGCCAGCGACGAGACCTTCGCGCCGCCGAGCAGGATCGACGAGACGAGCGGCGGCAGCGACGAGGCGCTCGTGCGGCCGATCAGGTCGATCGTGCCACTGACCGTGGCGCCGGGGATCTTGCCCCAGTCACGGATCTGGCCGGTCCAGATCGCCTTCGCCTCCGCGGTCGTCAGCCCGGCGAGCTTGTTCTTGGGGTTGACGTCGAAGCAGAACGAGTCCTTGGCCCACGGGTACCAGTTGATGCCCGGGGGGTCGGTCGACGGCTTCGGATCGCGGGCGGCGTCGCCGATCGAGACGCGGCCGGCGGCGACGTCCTGGACGCCGACCTCGCCGCCGCCCTGGGCGAACTTGAAGCGGACCTGGTGTGGATGCGACTTCAGGTAGGCGGGGATCAGCAGCTGAAGCAGCGGCGCCGAGCCGGTCGCACCGCTCAGCGAGAGCACAGGAAGCGACTTGGCCGGTGCGGCGGCCGGCGTCGCGAGGGTGGCCACCAGCAGCGCCGCGAGCAGCGCGGCGACGAGGGTTGCGGCGAGGCCACGAGGGCGGGTCAACGTCACGGGAACTCCTTCTCCAGAAGAGGTTGGGGAGCGCGAGCATAGCTTATCTGCATAAACTTGATCGGAAACACAGGCTTAGTAGACAATAGGCCGAACCCCGCCACCACTCCACATGACCCCGACAAGGAGGTCCCCTTGAAATCACGGATCCCGCTGCTCCTCGCGGCCGCCTGCATCGGCGCACTGGCGCTGAGTGCATCCTCGGCCTACGCGTTCGGCAACCCCAACGACGCGCTGTGCCACGGCCACATCGGGCAGGGCGCGCCCGAGCCGGGGAACCCCGGCACGCAGGTCGCCTACGTGTTCGGCTGCAACGTCCCGATCACCGGCTACCAGATCCAGGCCGACCAGGCGATCGAGAGCTTCGACACCGCGACGCTCGCGATCGGCGGCGACGGCAACCCGGTGCCGACCGACGGCTTCACGTGCAACGGGGACTTCCCGGGCATCGCCTTCAACTGCATCGGGACCTACACGGGCGCGCTGCTCGACAACAAGTTCGAGACCGTGACCGGCCAGTTCTCGATCGCCGGCAAGGTGTGCGCCGAGCCACGGGTCGACCCGCTGCTGACGATCGTCAGCGCGTCGGTCTCGTCGACGGGCGCCGTCACGCAGGCGATCTCGGGCCCCTACGACCTCGGTCGCCCGCTGCACTGCCCGAAGAGTGCCCTGTCAGGCAGCGCCCGGATCGGCCCCGAGGGGACGCCCGTTCAGAAGACGGCGGCCAAGGCGAAGCCCAAGGCCAAGGTGAAGGCCAAGACGCGGAAGCTCAAGCACGTCCGCCGCAAGGCCCGCAGCCACCGCTGACGCGGGCGAACCATCAGACGCGCCGCGCGAGGTCGTCGTAGGTGACGGCCACGCGCGTGCGCGCGGCCCGCAGCAGGAGCCGCTCGATCGCCCGCACATGTCGCGGATGGTCGAGGTCGGCTGGGTGTAGGTCGAGGCGCAGCAGCGGCCCGGCGCTGACCGTGCGGCCGAGCATGCCCGCGCGCTGCACAGGGGCGAGCGTCACGCTGCCGCCGGCACGGTGGAAGCTCATCAGCCCCGCCCACCAGTCGAACGTCTTGGCCAGCGTGTTGCGCAGCGCGGGGGTATAGGCGTAGGCCGGGGCGACGAACCCGCGCGGCTCGACGCCGGCCAGGTGCATCACGCGCCGGCCGGCGGCGACCGCGGCGCGGGTCTCGGCCGCGTCGAGCCCGGCGAACTCGGCCCGCGTGCCGCGCAGCCGCCACAGGCCCTGATGGGCCGCCGAGCCGGGGCCCAGGCGGCGGTGGTGCAAACCGTGCTGGGCGATCGCGTCGCCGAGTTCGCGGCGCTCGGCGAGCCATCGCACGAGCTCGGGGCAGCGGTCGTCGAGCGGGTGCAGGTCGGGCGCCGGGATGACGAGCAGCGTCACCTTCTCAACGCCGTGGTCGTCGAGCCAGTCGCGGATCAGTGCGCAGCGCTCGAACGTCGCCGGCTCGACGTCGTGAACGGCGATCGCCAGCTCACGCGGCATCGCGTGCCTCGGACGCGCCGGCGGGCGCATCGCGCAGGGCGCGCTCGTAGCCGGCCGCGAGCTGGCCGAGCGCCTTGTCCCACGTCCGCTGGGCGACCGCCTCGAGCCCGCTTGCGGCCATTCGCGCGCGCCTGGCGGGGTCGCTGGCCAGCTCGGCGACGGCGTGCGACAGCGCGCCCGCGTCCGGCGGACACAGCAATCCGGTGACGCCGTGCTGGACGATGCTGCGCGGCCCGCCCTCGTCGACCGCGACCACCGGTAGCCCCGAAGCCTCAGCCTCAAGTAGAACTTGACCGAACGTGTCAGTACGGCTCGCAAAGAGGAATAGGTCGGCGCTTGCGTAGGC
The DNA here is from genome assembly GCA_963846975.1 of uncultured Actinomycetes bacterium. Lineage (GTDB taxonomy): Bacteria > Actinomycetota > Thermoleophilia > Solirubrobacterales > Solirubrobacteraceae > AC-49. Next base: position 442,626 of record CAWJXY010000007.1, on the reverse strand, counting down.
ACGAGCGAGCTCGTCGCCGGTCAGCCAGCCCAGAAACGTCGCGTGCTCGCCGACGCGGGCGCGCAGGTCGTCCTCCTCGGGGCCTCCACCGGCCAGGACGAGGTGCAGACGCGGCTCGCGCTCCCGCGCGGCCAGAAACGCGTCGGCGAGCAGATCTGCGCCCTTCTCGCGGCTGAAACGCCCTGCGTAGAGGACGTTTATGCCGTCCCCGAACAGTCCGCTGACGCGGTTGGCAGGCCCGAAGCGCTCGACGTCAACGCCACGCTCCCAGCGCCCGATGCGCCCGAGCTCGATACCGAGCTCGCGCAGCGCTGCGTCGCTGGCCGGGCTGGGCGACAGGACGTGCCGGCAGCGCCCGTAGAACGCGCTCAGCGCCATCCGTATTCCGGCCTCCAGGCGCGGGTCGCCGGCCCGCACGCGGGCGTACTGCTCGAGCTCGGTGTGGTAGCTGCCGAGCACCGGCACGCCGCTGACCGCGGCGATCAGCGCCGCGGCGATCCCGGCCGGGCCGGGCGAGCACAGATGAACGATGTCGTAGCGGCCCTCGGCGAGCGTTTCGACGATCGCCGGAAGGCTGGGAACGCCGACCGTGAGGCCGGCGTAGAACGGGATCTCGGCCTCGGCGACGGAGCTCAGGCGGCGGTCACACATCGGGTCGGTGCCGACGATCTCGACATCGAACCTCGGCACTCCGCGCTCACGAATCTCCTGCAAAGTGTGGGTAACGCCGTGCATAGCGCCGACCCCGTCGGCGACCAGGGCGACGCGCCGCGGCACGTCGTCGCGCGGCGCCAGGCGAGCCTTCTCGGCGCCCAGGAACGCGGCCGCCGGCGCGTAGGGGATCGCGGCCACGCAGGCGTCGAATGTGCCCGCCAGGGCGGCCAGGTAGCCCTCCCCCGTGCGCGCCGTCTGCAGCAGCGTGTCGGTCGCCCGGGCAAGCTTGCGCTCGTGGCTGCGGCGCGCGCGGCGATACAGCGCCGCGTGACTGAAGTCGGCCGCCTGGAGCAGCTCGAGCAGCTCGTCAGGGGCGAGATCGAGCTCGACGGCGGCCAGCCACGCGCGCAGCAGGCCGCGGGCGTTGTCGGGCGTCAGCCCCGCGCCGCTGCTGGAGCCACCGCGCTGGCCGGCCTCCTGGACCAGGCGCTGAGCCATCGTCCACACCGCGCGCGGGTCGAGCTGGGCGTCGGCGCCCTCGCTGCCGAGCGCGCGGACCGTCAGTGCCATCGCGGCGTGGGTCCACTTGGCGGCGCTGCCCTGCTCGCCGAGAGCCTCGACGCGGCCGGCGCGCACGTGGGCGAGGAACTCCTGCGGCGTGGCGCAGCGCGGCGTCTGCGTGAACGTGCGGCCGATGTCGACTCCCGCGTGGTCGTCGGAGCCGCCGACGCCGATCCCGCCGTGGGTCTCGATGTAGACAGCGGCCGGCGCGTTGAGCTCCGGCGCGCGCGCGCCGTTGCGCGTCTCCCAGATCTCGAACAGCTGGGCGAGGCGACGGCGGTGGCGAGGCTGGAGCGGGGCCGCGACGGCGAAGAACGGATGCGCCAGCGCGCACGTGATCTCGCTGCTCGTGCAGGTACTCGGCACACGCCTCGACGTCGTCGTTGTGGGCCTGGAGCCAGTCGTGGTCGTCGGGGGTGATTCCGAGGCACAGGACGTGCACCGCCTGGGGCTCGCCGCGGAACCATATGGTCAGCTCCTCGCTGATGAACACGCGCGCGTCGTCGGCGATCTCGAGGACCCCGTCGATCGTGTCGTGATCGGTGATCGTCACGAAGTCCATCCCCCGGCGGGTGGCCAAACGCAGCACCTCCTCCGGCGGCGTGGCACACTCCGGCAGCCCGAGTGCTCGCGCCACGCCGAGCTTCGAGACCTGCGAGGCGGTGGAGTGGCAGTGCAGATCGGTCCGGCTGGTGAGGCGAGTCATCGTTGCTCCCCATTGTCCGTTGACGCTGCTTTCATGCAGATTCCCCTGGAATTTGAGCGACTTCTGTGACGATTCCGCCACCACGTTGTGACCGACCGGTGAAGTGATGCGCCTGGAACTGGGCGCGCGGCGCGCGAAACGTGTAGACATGCCACTTCAGATCCCCACCGTTGCTGCCGAAATCTCTGTGAAGTGAGCCTTCCCCCGGGTCCCCGTCCGTCGCGGCGCTCGCGAGTCGTCGTTGCCGCCATCGCCGCCCTGGCGATGCTGGTCGCTGCCGTGCCCGCGCGCGCCGACGACCCGGCCGCGACGGCGCCCGCCGACCCGACGGTCGTGGCGACGACGACCGACACCGCGCCGGTCCCGCCGCCGCCCGAGGTCACGCTGCCGCCGACGACGACCGACGTCGCCCCAGCGCCGGTCGTCCCGCCTGCCGCGCCCGTGGCGCCGACGACCACCACGGCGCCGACGACAGCGACGACGCCGGCCCCGGTGCCGACCGTCACGACCGAGATCCCGCCGCTGCTGCCGCTGCACCACGGCAGCCCGTCGTCGTCGCATGCCAAGCCGAAGGCCAAGACCAACGGCGACACGGCCGCTACGCAGGGCAAGAAGCACAACCCGCACGCGCACAAGAAGAAGTCGTCCGCCACGCCGACGCCGTTCACGCGGCCGGCGACCGTCATCTCCTCGCTGCTGCTCGACTCGTTCCGGATCCCGCCGTTCCTGCTGCCGATCTACCAGGCCGCCGGCGTCCAGTACGGGATCCACTGGCAGGTGCTCGCCGCGATCAACGAGATCGAGTCCGACTATGGCCGCAACCTCAACGTGTCGAGCGCCGGCGCGCTTGGCTGGATGCAGTTCATGCCCTCCACGTGGAAGCGGTACGGCGTCGACGCGAACGGCGACGGCAAGCGCGACCCGTACAACCCTGTCGACGCGATCTTCGCGGCGGCGCGGTACCTGAAGGCCGCCGGCGGCGACACCTACATCCGCCAGTCGATCTACGCCTACAACCACGCCGGCTGGTACGTGAACTCGGTCCTGCTGCGCGCGCGCCTGATCTCGGCGCTGCCCGACGGTTTGGTCAGCGCGCTGACCGGCCTGACCCAGGGCCGCCCGCCGGTGCCGGACCCCTACAAGGTCCAGCTGCTGACGCCGAAGGTCGGCGTGAACATCCAGGCGCCGGCCGGCGCCGCCGCAGTCGCCGTCCAGGACGGCCGCGTGACCCGGATCGGCTACAGCAAGCGCCTCGGGCACTTCGTCCAGCTCGTCGACGTGTACGGCAACACGTACACCTACGGGCACCTGGGCAGCACCTCCCACTTCTACCCGGTGCCCAAGCCGCAGTCGGTGACGAGCGCCCAGGTCGCACGCGAGCTGCACCTGGCTCGTGTCGGTGCGGCCCAGGCCCTGCATCAGGTCCATCACTCCGCCCACGCGCCGACCGACCCGGCCGCCGATATCGGCTCATCGCAGCGCGCGCGCGCCAAGCCCGCGTCGACGCTGGCCGGTGACTTCCACACGAACGCCGCAACCGACACGCCGTCGGTCGTGCTCCACGACGACCTCACGAGCACGACGAAGTCCGATCCGGCCGAAGCGCTGCCGAGTGGCCCGCTGCCCGGTGACGGCCCGGCGCCGGCCGCGACGGCGACGCCCGACGCGCCACTGCCGGCCGCAGACATCGCGCCCGCCGACACGACCGCGACGACGCCCGCCGAGCCGCCGACGACGACCGCCGCGGACGGCTCGGCGTCGGCTCCGACCGACACGACGCCAGCCGACACGACGCCGGCCGACACGACGCCAGCCGACACGACGCCAGCCGAGCCGACCACGACCGCCACCACCACCGCCCCGCCGGCCAATCCGGCGACCGTGATCGCCACGCAGACCGCGACGGCGTTGCCGGCGGTCCCGCTGGCCGACGACGCGGGCGACATGGTGTCGGCCGTGCCGCGCGTCGCGCTCAAGGGCGCAGCCGACGACGCGACCGTCTGGTCGCTGCCCGGCGGCGACGACGGCATCAGCGAGCCGATCCTGCTCGGCTACGACGACAAGGACCGAAAGTCGGGCGCGGCGCTGCTCGGGCTCAAGCAGTCACAGGTCAGCTTCGAGCCGCTCAAGGAGGGCGTGTCGGTCGTCGGCGGCACGGTGCTCGGACGCCTCGGTGAGCGCTCGCTGCGCTTCGAGGTCCGCCCGGCCGGTGCCAGCGAGCCCCGCATCGACCCGGCGCCACTGATCAACGGCTGGCGCCAGCTCCAGCACACCGCGATATTCAACCCACAGGCGGCCACGCGCCTCGCCGGACTCGGCGCCGACTCGACAAGCGTCGGGCAGGTGCTGCTGATGAGCAAGCGCGAGCTGATGGCCCGCGTGCTGATCGACCCGCGGATCACGATCTACGCGTGCGGGCGTCGCGACGTCGAGACCGGCCAGATCGACCGCCGCGTGCTCGCCGCGCTCGAGTTCCTGGCCGACAGCAACCTCTACCCGACCGTTTCGGCGCTCAAGTGCGGCCACGGGATCCTGACCGCATCGGGCAACGTGTCCGAGCACTCGACCGGCGACGCGGTCGATATCGCGGCGATCAACGGCACCCCGATCTACCAGCACCAGGGCCCGGGCTCGATCACCGAGACCACGATCCGCCGCCTGCTCCAGCTCCAGGGCGTGATGAAGCCGCACCAGATCATCTCGCTGATGACCTTCCCGGGGGCCGACAACACGCTCGCGCTCCCCGACCACTACGACCACATCCACGTCGGCTACCACCCGAGCCCCGGCACGGTGCTGCCGAGCGGCGACCCGAGCCTCCCGGTCGGCGACGCCGAGCCCTCGCAGCTGACCGCGAGCCAGTGGCAGCGCCTGATGACCCGGCTCAGCCAGATCGGCAACCCGCACGTGCCGACGACGGCCTCGAAGTACGCGCTCACTGACTGATCTCTCAGCCTCAGGTTGAGGGTTAGACTTCCCGTTGATGCCGTCGTCCTCGGGACCTCTCGCGGGGTCGCAGCCGTAGTGTTGGGATGAGGTGTCCGAATCGGGACGCACGGCCGAGCACGCATTGCGCACCTGGCGGCGCTCGCTGACGCCTGCGCGCGGCCCGGCCAGTGACGCGGCGCTTGTGCGCGCGGCACAGAACGGGTCCGAGGCGGCAGTCGAGAAGCTGTTCACGCGCCACTGGAGCGCGGCCTATCGGGCGGCGCTGCTCGTGACCGGCGACCGCGCGGCGGCGGAGGACATCGCCCAGGAGGCGTTCCTTGCCGCGCTGCGCGCGCTCGATCGATTCGACCTGCGCCGCCCGCTGCGCCCGTGGCTGCACCGGATCGTCGTCAACCGCGCGATCGACTGGTCGCGGGCGCGCGCGCTGCGCGCGGAGGTCGGCGCCGACGCGGCGCCCGAGCCGGCGACGGCCGCTGGCGGCGGAGCGGCGCTGGAGGACGACGATGTCGCTGCGGCATTGGCCATGCTGTCGCCTGAGCACCGCGCGGTCGTGGTCCTGCGCTATGTCCTGGAGTTCACGCCCGGCGAGATCGGGCGGATCCTCGAGCTACCGCGCGGCACCGTGAACTCGCGCCTGCGGCGAGGGCTGGACACGATGCGCGAGGCGATCGAGGGGACGAGCGCGTGAAGACGTCGTCGAGCGCGGGGGGCGGGCGCGCCAGGCCACGCCGGGGGGCACGAGCGTGATGCGCGACGGCGAGCGCGACCGCGACCTCGTCGAGAGACTGCGCCGTGCGGCGACCGTCGACCCCGTCGCCCGGGAGCGGTCGTGGCGAGTTGTTGAGGCCGCGTGTGCCGACGGCCTGCCGGTCGCAGCGCCGCGGCGACACCGGCTGGCCCCCGTGCTCGCCGCGGCGGCGATCGGGCTCGCGCTGTTGGCGGGGGCGACCGCCGCTGCCGCGCCGCACAGCGCGGTCGGGCACTTCATCCGCAGCGTGCTCGGGACCGCACCCGCTCGCGAGCCCGCACCGACGCTGCGCGGCTTCCCGGGCAGCGGACGACTGCTCGTGCAGGCGAGCGGGAGCACTTGGGTCGTGTCGGCCGACGGCCACCGCCGGCGGCTCGGCGGTTACGCCGGAGCGTCGTGGTCGCCGCACGGGCTGTTCGTGGTCGCGTGGCGCGGACGCGATCTGACGGCACTCGAGCCGCGCGGCGGCACGGCGCGCTGGGCGGTGTCCGCGCCCGGTCGGGTGTCGGTCGCGCGCTGGGCGCCCGGCGACGGGTACCGGATCGCGTATCTCGTCGGCGGCGGCTTGCGAGTCGTCAACGGCGACGGCACCGGCGATCATGCCCTCGCACCCGCGCGGCCCGGCGTTGCGCCGGCGTGGCAACCGCACGCCGATCATGTGCTGGCGTACGCCGACCGGGTTGGCCGCGTGACGTTCGTCGCTGTCGATCGCGACGCCGTCCTCGGTCGCAGTACGGCGCTCGGTTCGCCGGCGCGGCTCGCTTGGTCGGCCAGCGGGCGGCGTCTGCTTGTCGTCACGCCCGGTCGCATCGTGGCGCTCGACCAACGCGGGCGCCTGATCGCCTCGCGTCCGCTGCGACCCGGCGTCGTCGTGCACGCGATTGCGTGGTCGCCGCGGTCGCCGGTCGCGGCGGTGTCGCTAACCGACCCGCGCGCCGGCGGCCGGATCACCCTGCTCGGCCTCGGGCACCACCGCCTGACCATGCGCACGCTCCTCGCCGGCCCCGACCGCTACGGCAGCGTCACCTGGTCGCCGATCGGTCGGCGCCTGCTCGTCCAGTGGCCCGCAGCGGACGAATGGCTGTTCGTCGACACGCGGCTCGAGGGCCGAACCCACGCCGTCGCCGGCATCGCCCGCGCATTCGCACTTGGTGCCGCACATCCGCCGTTCCCGGGGACGGCGGACTGGTGCTGCCCGCCGTAGGGCGCCATGAGGGCGTGGGCCCCCGCACTACGAATAGTTCATAGCTACAGGGCCCGTGCGTGGCGTTGGGCTGAAACAGCATCATTAATGGAAGTGGGAGGCTCGACCGGGAGCGGCAGTCCCTCCTTCCCATCAGTGATGCAGTTTCATCCCGCCGCCAGGTGTGGGCCCTCGAGGTACGAATAATTCGTAGTACGGGGGCCGGCAGTCCTCGACCGTCCCGCCGACCCGACCCGGGGGCGCACGCGGACCTCTCGGATCGTCCCGCACGTAGTGAAAGCATGGTCATCCTCGCGCTTGCGGCCGCGTTTGCGGCCGGACACACGAACGCGATCCGCTGGGGCCCGTTCCTCGGCGTCGCGTGCCGGACGCCGAACACGGTCTCGTGCGACCGCGTGGGGATGCTCGTTCGGATCGCCGGTCCGGCGACTCGTGTTGGCGCGACGATCGACGGGCGCGCGCTCGTCCTCCACAGCCACGGCCTCGGCGGCGGGCCGGACTCGTGGGTCGGGTACCTGCACCCAGCGGGACTGATCGACGGGCCACTCGCGCCGCGCGGCAGCGTGTTCCCCAGCGCGCGCGTGGTTGTGTCCGTCCGCCGCCCCGGCGGCGTCGTGGACCGGGTCCGGCGACGCGTCCCCGTCCATCCGGGGTGGGGCTGATGCGCGAACGTGCCGCCCCATGCCTCGCAGGACTCGCGTGCCTCGCCACCGGCTTCGCGGCGTGCGGATCGGCCGCCGCGCCGCGCGTGCCGACACACTCCGCGCCCCCGCCCCCGCCCCCGCCCGCGCCGACCGCCGCGCCACGCCCGGCGCCGGTCGCCCGCGCGACCAACGGCATCGCCGTGCCCGTCCCGCGCGGTTGGCACGTCGTCCGCGATCCGTTGCCGTCGCTGAGCTACCCGCGGGCGAGGATGCTGCTCACCTCCTACCCGGCCCACGGCGGCGGGCGCTGTGGGCCCGATCGCGCGGAGGCCGCGCTGCCGCCGGACGGCGCGCTCGTATTCCTGCTCGAGTACCGCCCGCGGGTTGGCGATGCGTGGTCGCATCTCGCCCGCGCGCAGCTCTCCCCGCGTCCGGCGACGTGGCAGCTCGGCCCGGCGCGCGCCACCGAGTGCTGGCGGGTTCCAAGCCACACGGTCCTGTTCCAGGCCGCCGGCCGGCCGTTCCAGATCCAGGTCGCGTTCGGGCCGCACGCCGGCGTCGCGCGCCACGCGGAGGTGCAGCGCGTCCTGCGCGGCCTGCGCTTCGGAACGCTGCCGCCGCTTCCCGCGGACCCGTACGCCGGGTGGCGGTCGCTCAACGACATCGAGGGGGACACGCTGCGGACGCCGCCCGGCTGGCCGGTGCGCGTCACCAAGGACCCCCGCTCCGTCCCGAAGCCGCGCACGCTGTTCGCCGCCGCCAACGCACCGGCAGCGCTGCCCGGCCACCTCGTCCGCGGCTTCCCGCCGGCTGGCGTTGAGCTGCGCGTGGTCGAGGAACGGCACGAGCACGCCTCGCGCGCGTTCCCGCCGTTCCCGCATCACGCATGGCCGGCGCCGAGCGACTTCCACGCCGTCATGCCGGGCCCCAAGGCCCGTGCCGCGGGCCTCACCTCAGAGCGCGCCACCGCCGAGCAACTCGGCTCGCGGTTCTCGGTCTGGATCGTCAGTGGACCCGATTCGACGGTCGCCGATCGGGCCCGCGCCCGCAGCGCGGCCGAATCCGTTGGGCTGTCGGTAGGCGCCTTCCGCAACCGCCCGCGGCGGTACACGGTCACGCAGCTCGCGTACGCGCTACGCACGAACCCCAACAACGAGGCCTCGGTCGCCGCGTGCCGCCGCCTGCGTCACCCGCGCCGCCACTCACCGCTGTCGCCGCCACCGACGTTCACCTGCCGGATCGCCGCCAACGGCAACCCGGCCGCGACGTTCGATGTTCAGGTGCTGCCCAACGGCTGCTTCGTCGCCGAGCGCCGCCGCCCCGGCCAGGCCGACTACGGCTGCATCCGCCACTGACGGCGGGGTCAGGCCGATTCCAGCGACGCGGCGTGCTGCTCCCACGCCGCGTAGGCCTCTTCGACCGCGCGCTTGGCCGCGGTGTGCCGCGCTGTCGACTTGGCCGACTCGTACTTCGTCGCCCAGTGCTTGGGATCGGCGAGCTCGTCCTCGAGCGCGGCGAGCGCGGCGTCAGCCTCCTGGGCGGCGCGTTCCAGCTCCTGCTCTTTGCGCAGCGCGTTCTTGGACGGTGGCGGCGGGGCCGGCGCGGGCGAAGCCGCCATCCCGTCCGGGCGGCGGGCCTTGCCGTTGGCGGCCTTCGCCAGCGGTGCGGGCGCGGCCGATGGTGAGACACCCGCTGCCTTGCGCTCTTCGCGCACGCGCGAGTACTCAGGCCAGCCGCCGACGTACGAGTGCAGCGTGTGGTCCTCGATCGCGACCGTGCGCGAGCCGACGGCGTCGAGCAGCGCTCGGTCGTGGGTCACGAGCAACAGCGAACCCGGGAACGCCTGGAGCGCGTCCTCGAGCGCCTCGCGACTCTCGAGGTCGAGGTGGTTGGTCGGCTCATCGAGGATCAGGACGTTCGCACCCGACTGCACGAGGATCGCCAGTGACAGGCGGCGTCGTTCGCCGCCACTCAGGCCGTCGAGCGGCTTGTCGACCTCCTCGCCGCTGAACAGGAAGCGGCCGAGCAGCGCGCGCGCCTGGCCGGGGGGCAATCCGGTCAGCTTGCCGCACGCCTCCAGAACGGTCCGCGCGCCACCCCAGCTCAGCTCGTCGGCGTGCTGGGACAGGTAGCCGACCTGGACGTTGTGCCCGCTGGAGAGCTTGCCGGCCTGGAGTTCGCGCTGACCGGCCAGGACCTCGATCAGCGTCGTCTTGCCGACGCCGTTGGGCCCGACGAGCGACACGTGCTCGCCGCGCTCGAGCCACAGCTGGGCGTCGTGCAGCAGCACCTTGACCGGGTCTGACCCCACCTCGACATGCGCGTCGGTCAGCTCGAAGATCACGCGGCCCGAGCGTTCAGGCTTCTTGAATGCGAAGGCCAGCGCCTCGCGGTCGCGCGGGTCGCGCTCGATGCGCTCGATCTTGTTCAGCGCCTTGACCCGCGACTGGGCCTGACGGGCCTTCGATGCCTTCGCGCGGAAGCGCTCGATGAACCGCTCCATGCGCGCGATCTCGGCCTGCTGCTTGTCGATCGCCCGCCCGAGCGCCAGCTCACGCGCCGCCTGCTCCTTGCGCCATGCCGTCCACGTGCCGTTGAAGAATCGCGAGCGCCCGGCCTCGAGCTCGAGCACCGCGGTGCCGACCGCCTCCAGGAACCAGCGGTCGTGCGCGACGAGGACGATCGCCGCGTCGAGATCGACGAGCGCCTGTTCGAGCCATTCCAGCGACTCGAAGTCGAGGTGGTTCGTCGGCTCGTCGAGCAGCAGCAGGTCGGCTTCGGCTGCCAGCGCACGGGCCAGCGACGCGCGTGTGAGCTGGCCGCCCGAGAACGTGTTCAGCGTGCGCTCGAGATCGGCGTCGGCGAACCCCAAGCCGTGGATGACCGCCGTGACGCGGTCGCGCCAGCCGTAGCCGCCGACTGCCTCGAAGCGGGCCTGGACGTCGGCGTAGCGGCCGATCGCGTCCTCGTCGCCGCGGCCCATCGCCGCCTCGAGCTGCGCGAGCTGCGCCTCGAGCGCCAGTGGCTCGGCCCGTGCCGACAGCACGTAGTCGCGCAGCGTCCGGTCGCGCTCGCGCGGCGGGCGCTGGTCGTGCAACGCGACGGTGACGCCCTTGGAGAACACGAGCTCGCCGCCGTCGACCGACGTCTCCGCGGCCAGCATCCGCAGCAGCGTCGTCTTGCCCGCGCCGTTGCGTCCGGCGATCGTGAGGCGCTCGCGGCGTTCGAGCTTGAACGACACGCCGCGCAGCAGCGGCGAGCCGGCGATGTCCTTGTCGAGGTCGGATGCGATGACAACGGCCACAGGTCCACAATAGGCTGCCCCAATGAGCGAGAGCGTGCATTCCGGCGATGGCTATGCGGTCGCCAACATCGACGACCTGGGTGACGGCCCAGGCTTCCGCAAGATCCGCACGCCGCTGGGCGTGACGGCGTTCGGGGTCAACGCGCTGGTCCTGCCGGCGGGAATCAGCACCGGCTGGCACTACCACGATCGTCAGGAGGAGCTGTACATCGTCCACGCTGGGACGATCCGGATGACGTTCGGGGACGGCAACGAAGAGGAGCTCGGGCCGGGCGGTGTGGCGCGCGTCGACGCGGCGACGCACCGCATGATCACCAACGTCGGCGACGGCGACGCGGTCTACGTCGTCGTCGGGGGCGCCGACGGATACGTCGGCCGCGACGGGCAGGTACCTGAGGGCAAGGAAGGCCCGGGACACGGCGCGGGCTGAGGCCTTCGCGCCGTGATCCTGCTGCTGCACAACCGGTACCGAACCCTCGGCGGAGAGGAGCGCGTCGTCGAGGAGCTGATGCGCATCCTGCCCGAGGAGCTCGGCGAGGAGGTGCTGCTGCTCGAACGTGGGAGCGCCGAGCTGTCGAGTGCGCACGCGGCCCTCGGGATGCTGCGCGGCGGGATCGATCCCGGCGAGGTCTCCGACGCCGTCCGCCGTCACGGCGCGCGCGTCGTGCACGCCCACAACGTCAACCCCGCGTTCGGCTGGCGCGCGCTGGCCGCGGCCCGCAAGGCCGGCGCGCGAACGGTCCTGCACCTCCACCAGTACCGGCTGGTGTGCGCGACCGGGACGTGCCTCGATCCGAGCGACCACGACTGCACGCGCTGTCACGGGCGCCGCACGTTCTCGGGCGTGCGGCTGCGCTGCCGCGGCTCGCTTCCGGAGGCGGCGATCTACGGCGCGGCGCTGCCGATGTGGTCGCGCAAGCTCGTCGAGCACGCCGACGCGCTGGTCACGCCGAGCAACTTCACGATCGAGCGGTTGCGGACGATGGGCGCGCCGCTCGAGGGCCGCGAGGTCACCGTGATCGCCAACCCGGTGCGACTGGCCACCCGCAAGGCCGACCCGCCGAACGGCGAGCACGCGATCGTGTCGGCCCGGTTCTCGCGCGACAAGGGCGTCGACGTCGCGATCGAGGCGTGCGCGCTCGCCGGCGTGCCGCTCGTCATCACCGGCGAAGGGCCGGACGAGACCGAGCTGCGAGCGCTGGCCCAGCGTCTGGGCGCGGATGTGCGGTTCGCCGGTCGCGTGCCCGACGAGGAGCTCGAGGAGCTGCGCGCGACGGCGGCGCTGGCGATCGTACCGTCGCGGTTCGCCGAGACGTTCGGGCTGTCGGCGGCGGAGTCGATGGCCTGCGCGCTGCCGGTCGTCGGGACGCGGGTCGGCGCGCTGACCGACCTGCTGGAGCCCGAGAACCTGGTCGCCCCAGGCGACGCGCGGGCGCTGGCCGACGCGGTGCGCCGGCGCTACGGAAACGCCGCCGCCGGGCTGCGCAACGCCAAATGGATCGCGCACTACGCGTCGCCGAAGAACGTCGCACGCTCGCTCGCCGCCGTATACGACGGCTAACCAGTCCAGCGCGAATTGCGGTGAATGGATTGCGGTGTGGGCGGGAAAGCCGTCCACGTCCCGATGACCTGGCCCCCGTCATTCAGGCTGCTGCTGGGCTGTGCGGTGGTGTTTGCCGCAGTGCCAGCGGCCGACGCTCGAGCCGCCGTGCTGCCCGATGCGGTGAGCGCGGTGACCGAAGCCGCGGCGCCGACCGTGCAGAACGCCACGCAGGCGGTGGCGCCCGTCGCACAGGCCGCCCCACCCGTCGTCGACGCGGCCGCGAAGGCCGCCGCCCCCGTGGCACAGGCCACCGCCCCGGTCGTCGACACCGTCACGCAGGCGGCCAAACCCGTCGCGGACGCCGCGGCGCCGGTCGTGCAGGCCGCAGCGCCGGTCGTCCACCCCGTCGTGCAGGCGGCCGCCCCGGTCGTCCACCCGGTCGCCCAGGCCGCCGCGCCGGTCGTCCACCCCGTCGCCCAGGCCGCCGCGCCGGTTGTCCGCACGGTGACGAACGCGACCGCGTCGGGCGCGCACGCCGCCGCCTCTTCGACGCCCACCTCCAGCGCCGCCGAGCCCACACCGGCGGCTCACACTGCGGCGCGCGCGTCGAGCGTGGCCGCGCCGGCACCTGCCCCCGCTCCGGCGACCGCCGCGTCACAGCCCGCGTCAACGAGAACGGCCCGGGCAACGCAGCACCCAGTCTTCACCCCGACCACCGAGCACCCCCAGCCCCACCGCGCGGCTCGTGCCGCGACGCACACACACCCCCAGCCCGTGCCGTTGGCGGCGCGTGTCGAGGCGACCGGTTCCCCGAGGTTCCTGCCGGTCGCCCCGACGCGTGCCGCCGACGTGCACTCCGCCCTCACCGCGCCCCACGCGGCCCCGCGCCCGACCTCGCCGCCGCCCGCGCCGTCGAGCCCCCACGGCCCGCAGCTCGACACGGGCGCGTTCTCCGGCCCCGGGGCGGGCCTGATCCTGCTTCTTCTCCTTGCACTCGCTGCGGTCGCACCGACGGTCGACCGGCGCCGGCCGGGCAGCCGCCTCACGCTGCCCGCCGCGCGCCGGCACCCGTCGCCGCTGACGCTCGTTCTCCAGCGACCAGGCTAACCGCGGGTCCACGACCCGCTCGGTCATTCGGGCCGCACGCCCAGGCGCGTGCGGACACGACCTTGCGCGCGCGCACCCCCTGCCGCGCGTGTGAGCTGGCCGGCGGGATGGACCCGGCCGTGAGCTTGGGGCAAGTCGCGGACGGGAACCCCGCCGGACAGAGCGGTCGGCCGGGCGTGCGCGCACACGCGCGCGCCCGGCCCCGCGTTCAACCGGGCGTATTCGTCAACGCCACATACGGCCGGCACGGCTCGCCGCGCAGGCCCGGACAGGGCGGCAGCGGCGTCGGCACCGACACGCTGGGCACGACCGGCAGCACGAGCCGCGACGGCATGTTCGCACCCGACGCGACGGTCACGGTCGTCGTCCCGTGGGGCACCGTCTGCGAGAACGCCCAGATCGGCTGCGCGCCGTTCGGGGCCGCGATCGTCACCCGGATCCGCGAGCCCGCACGGTACGCGTGGCCCTCGTAGTAGAGCGGGATTGTGAGCGCGGTGAACGTGTTCAGAGGCAGCGATGCCGTGTCCTTCTGCGTCAGGCTCAGGATCGGCGCGAGCTCGGTCGAGCGCTTGGCGTTGAGCTTGCGCCTGCTCGCCCGCAGCCAGCCGTCCTGTACGAACGTCTCGAGCCCGTCGGGCCGCACCTCCGAGACCGTGACCTGGAGGTCGACGTCCTTGACCGGCGCCTTGATCCACGCCTGCACCGCGCCGCCACCGACGACGGTCGTGTTCTGGGCCAGCGGCGCACTGACGTAGGAGACGGCGGTTCCGGCCGGGTTGTTGTCCCAGTGGTAAGCCGGCGTGGCGTTCCACAGGCCGCCCGTGCCGCCGCCGGTGTTGCCGGTGAAGTCGGTCATCGAGACCGCGTGCGGGTTCCACAGTGAACGTGTCGGCTACGGCGCTGGCGGGCTTGGCGTCGGCCAGCGTACCGCCCGGCGCCAGATACCACGACTGTGCCGTCGTGCCCGGGATCGGGAACGACGCGAACGACTGCTCGAAGCCCGGCAGCGGCTGGCCCGGAGCGGTGCCGCCTGCCCCGTTGTCGAACAGCACCCGCACCTGCGGCAGCGCCTGGAACGCCGCCAGCGCCGCGCCGTAGGCTTGGCCCTGGAGCGGGTCGGGCGGGATCTGGACGTTGGGCACGCCGAGCACCGCGTTGTAGAGCGTCGGCCCGGCGGCGAACAGAATCGGCGACAGATTCGGCGCCTGTTGGGCGACGTACAGCTCGAGGAAGTCGTACCAGCGCAGGAACGTCAGCGGATCGAGCGAGTCGGTGTGGACGCCGTTGGTGAACGTGAACCACTTGTGCGTGGTGCCCGTGAAGTGCGACGCGATGTCCGGGCAGTGCCCGCCGGTCTGCTCGTCGGTGAACTGGCACGCCAGGTACACCGGCACGTTGATCTTGTGCACGAACGTGATCGGCGACAGCGGGTCGGCGACCTTCGGCACGTAGTAGCGGTTGCGGCCGACCTTGGCCAGCAGGTTGACGGCCGACGGGTGCAGCGCCTGGTTGGCCTTGCACGTCGCGTCGTGGCCGTCGGTGATCTGCTTGAGCGCCCACGACTGGCCGCCCGTCGCCGTTGCCGGCAGCGCGTCGTTGACGCGGTCCTTGATCCACGGGACGGTGAACCCGGTGTTGAGGATGCCGCCCGCGTAGAGCGTCGTCGTCGAGTCGTCGATCACCGACAACGGCGCGATCGCGGCGAGGCTCGGCGGCTGCGTCTCGGCGACGAACAGCTGGCTGATGCCGCCGTAGGAGACGCCGATCATCCCGACCTTGTGGTGCAGCACCCACGGCTGGCGCGCGACGGTCTCGATCACGTCGTAGCCGTCAAGGCCCTGGAGCGGCTCGAAGTAGTCATAGGCGCCGCCCGAGCAGCCGGTGCCGCGCATGTTGACGTCGACGACGGCGAAGCCGAGCAGGTTGGCGATCTGGGCGATGCCGCTGTCGGGGCCGTTGAACGGGTCGGCGTAGCCGTACCCGGCGTACTCGAACAGCGTCGGATACGGACCCCCACCGGGCGTCGCCCCGGCCGGCAGGTGGACGTCGAGTGCCAGCTTGGTCCCGTCGCGGGTGGTCACGTAGCCGTAGCCCGAGCTCGGGATCTTCTGGTTGTAGATGCTCGTGCTCGGCGGGGCCGACCGGTTGGAGAGCACGGTCACCGGCTTGGATCTCGTGCCAGTCGCAGTCACGACGCGGTAGCCACCGCCGCGGCTTGAGCTGGCGGAAGATCGCGCCGCCCAGCGACCCGGCGCTCAGCGTCGAGACCTTCTTGCCCTGCTTGTCGACCAGCGTCAGCTTCGCGCCCTTGGTCGCGCCGGTGACGTCGACCTGCTCGGCGCTCCCGCGCACGACGATCGCCGCGCCGGCGGCTCGCCGGCAGAGCGGCTGCGACCGCGATCGTGAGCAGGAACAGCCGCTCGCTTGACCCGACGTGACCCAACCTCGCTGCGCATCATCCGCGGCACTTTGCCAGGTTCTCCTGACCCTTTGGTCAGTTCGGGCGGGCCGGTGCGTACGCGATGCTACGTAGCGATGGACGGCAATCGCTCATGGTGGGGCTGGGGTACGACCGACGCGGCGCTGTCCGACGACGAGTGCCGCGGGCTGGCCGGGCTGCTGCCCGGGCTCGCCGCCGAGCCGGCGCCGGTCCCGCAGATCGCCGACCTGCGCCTGCGCGCGCCGCGGATCGAGCCGCCGACGTCGCTGGCCGACCGCTGCTCAACCGACCCGGCCGACCGCGCCGGCCACACGTACGGCAAGGCCTACCGCGACGTGATCCGCGCGCTGCGCGCCGACCTCCCCCATCCCCCGGACCTCGTGGCGCGCCCGCGCGACGAGCAGGACGTCGTCGACCTGCTCGACTGGGCGTCGAGCACGCGCACCGCGGTCATCCCCTACGGCGGCGGCTCGTCGGTCGTCGGCGGCGTCGAGTACCGCGGCGACGAGCACCCGGCGGTGCTGTCGCTCGACCTCGGCCTGCTGGATCGCGTGCTCGAGATCGACGAGGTCAGCCACGCCGCGCGGATCCAGGCGGGCGCGCTCGGACCGGCGCTGGAGGCGCAGCTGCGCCGAGCGCGACCTGACGCTGCGCCACTACCCGCAGAGCTTCGAGTTCTCGACCCTCGGCGGCTGGCTGGCCACCCGATCTGGCGGCCACTTCGCCACCGTCGAGACCCACATCGACGACCTCACCGAGTCGATCCGGGCGCTGACGCCGAGCGGCGTGTACGCGTCCTGGCGGCTGCCCGGCTCCGGCGCCGGCCCGTCACCCGATCGGCTGCTGCTCGGCTCGGAGGGCACGCTCGGCGTGATCACCGAGGCGTGGATGCGGGTGCGCCCGCGTCCGTCGCAGCGCGCGTCGGCGAGCGTCGCCTTCGGCGACCTGTTCTCCGCCCTGGAGGCGCTGCGGGAGATCACGCAGTCCGGCCTGCGGCCCGCGAACTGCCGCGTCCTCGACGAGGGCGAGGCGCAGCTCGCCGGCGCAGGCGACGGCGAGCAGAGCGTGCTCGTGCTCGGCTTCGAGTCCTCCGGCGTCCCGGTCGACCGCGATCTGGCCGACGCGATCGAGCTCGCCGCCGACCACGGTGGCGTCGCGCCGCGCGGCGAGCGCCGGCGGGGAGCGCGACGCCGGCGCCGACGCGTGGCGCAGCGCGTTCCTGCGCATGCCCTACGTGCGCGACGGCCTGGCCCGCATGGGCGGGATCAGCGACACGTTCGAGACCGCGATGACGTGGGAGCGCGTGCCGGGAT
Source organism: uncultured Actinomycetes bacterium (assembly GCA_963846975.1). Taxonomy (GTDB): domain Bacteria; phylum Actinomycetota; class Thermoleophilia; order Solirubrobacterales; family Solirubrobacteraceae; genus AC-49. The sequence goes on along the minus strand of CAWJXY010000007.1, from coordinate 425,453 downwards.
CTGATCGCCGACGTCCGCGCCGTGATGCCGGCCGCGATCGAGGAGGCGTGCGGCGCGCCGGGGCGCCTGAACTGCCGCATCACCCACGCCTACCCCGACGGCTGCGCGCCCTACTTCAGCGTCATCGCCGCCGCGCGGCCCGGCGAGGAGCTCGAGACCTGGGACGCGCTGAAGGTCACGGCGTCGGAGATCCTCCAGCGCCACGGCGCCACCATCACCCACCACCACGCCGTCGGTCGCGACCACCGCCCGTGGTACGACGCGCAGCGCCCCGACCCGTTCGCAGCGGTGCTGCGCGCGGCCAAGCGCGAACTCGACCCGGCGGGGGTGTTGAACCCCGGCGTGCTGATCGGGTGACGTCAATTGCGGTGCGTAGTTCAGATCGAGCTGGTCGCGGTGAGCGCCCCACGAGGCGTCGACGCGCCAGCAGCCCGCCGCGGGCAGATCGATGATCGACGGCCCCGGGCCACCGGGGACGACGCGCGTGACTGGACGGCCGATCGCACGCGCGCCGCGCATGCGCTGCGCGCGCAACCGCAGGTCGCGGACCTGCGGCGACCACGCGAACCGCGACACCCACAGGATCTTGTTGCTGCGCGTCTTGGACGGCGGAGACAGCAGCGGGTCGCCGAAGATCAGGGCGGCCAGCCGCCCGGCCGCGCGCGACCGTGTGCGCCATCCGCGGCCGCGGATCGGAGAACCCGGTCCGCGGCCCACGGCGGCAGGACGCCGCGGTCGACGACCGCGTGGCACGGCCGGGCGCGCGCCGCGTCGGCGCTGGGCGCGCCGCCCGCGGCCGCCCACCAGCGACGGCCGCGACCGCGAGTGCCGACACCACTGCACGCCTCATCACTCGATGCAGACGCTGCTATGCGTCACCACTGGAAGGCGCCACCCGCAGCCACCGTGCGGGGCGTCCGGGGCAGCCACCAGTTCCACTTCCCGAACAGCGAGACCACCGCCGGGACGAGCAGCGCACGGATGATCGTCGCGTCGATGATGATCCCGGCCGCCAGGCCGGTTGCGAGCTGTTTGACCTGCGTCTGCGGGCCGGACCCCAGCGACGCGAACGCGAGGAACAGGATCAGCGCGGCGCTCGTCACGAGCCGCCCGGTACGCCCGATGCCGGTGATCACGGCGCGGTTCGTGTCCGGCACTTCGTCGTAGGACTCGCGCATGCGGGCGAGGATGAAGACCTCGTAGTCCATTGACAGGCCGAACAGGAACGCGAACACCACGATCGGGATCCAGGACGGGAGCGACCCGGTCGCCGGGATCCCCCACAGCTGCTCGGAGCCGTGGCCCTCCTGCCACACGATCGTCAGCACGCCCCACGCCGCGGCGACGCTGATCACGTTCAGCACGATCGCCTTGAGCGGCAGCACGATCGAGCGGAACGCGCGCGCGAGCAGCACGAACGTGATCAGCCCGATGAGCAGGATCATCAGCGGGAAGTTGCCGTAGACGGCGTCGATGAAGTCCTGGTTCTCGGCGATCTGCCCGCCGACGAGGACCGTCCCGGGCGCATCACCGGCCGTCTTCTGCACACGGTCGAGCGTGTCGACCGCTGCGGAAGCCGATGGGTTCGCAGTTCCGAAGGCGTTGACGAGCGCAAACGCGCCCCGCCGCCATTGGGGACTGTCGGGCGCCACCGCGCCGTGGATGCCGTCGACCGAGGCCATCGACGCCGCGACGTCGTCCGGGTTGTTCCCGCGGGTCAGCAGCTCGAATGGCGCCAGCGCACCGGAGCCGATCCCGGAGTTCTCGAGCATGTCGAGGCCCGTGCGGGCGTGGCCGCTCTGGGCGAGCGTGAACGGGTTGGCGGCGCCGAGCTCCATCTGGCCGGCCGCGAGCACGAGCAGGCCGAGGACGACCATCGCGCCGAGCGCGGCGATCCAGCGCCGGTGGACGATGCCCTTGGCCCACCTGGTCCAGCCCGGGCTGGCCTGGTCGTCGGTGCGCTTGTGGGGCCAGTTGAGGCGCTGGCCCCACTTGGCCAGCACGATCGGCAGCAGCGTGATCGCGACGAGCGTGGACACGAGCGGGATGACCATCCCCCCGTAGCCGACCGAGCGCAGGAACGGCAGCGGCAGCGCGACCAGCGCCAGCAGGCCGATCGCGACCGTCGTCCCGCTGAACACGACCGAGCGCCCGGCGGTCGCCATCGCGCGCACGATCGCCTCGTCATCGTGGAGGCCGTGGGCCGTCTCCTCGCGCCAGCGCACGACGACCAGCAGCGCGTAGTCGATCGCCACGCCGAGGCCGATCAGCGCGATCAGGAACTCGACGATCGGCGACACGCCGGCGATCGCGGTGATCCCCCACACGATCAGGAACGAGGTCATGATCGAGACGATCGCCATCAGGATCGGGACGAACGCCAGCAACGACCCGAACACGAGGGCGAGGATGATCAGCGCGCCGAAGCCGCCGAGCAGCGCCTCGAGGAACACGCCGGGCCCGTTGCTCTCGCCGCCCTGCTGGGTCGACAGCGCATCGAACCCGGTCACGTAGACCGGCTGGCCGGCGATCCGCACGTTGCGCATCGCGGTGTCGAGGTGCTTGCTCGCGTCGGGGTTGCCGCCGAACGGCTGGTTGGGGTCGGGCGGCGGATAGACGACGGAGAAGACGGTGCGCCCGTCGTGCGACACGAACGCGCGGCTGCCGGTGCTCGCGTAGGAGGCGATCCGCGCGCCGGGCACGGCCTTGCGGGACTGCTCGTCGATCTTCGCGAGCTGTGTCTTGATGCCCGGCGAGTCGACGGTTGTCCCCTTGGGCAGCGTCACGACCGGCAGCACCGTCCCGGTGTCGCCGCCGGTGCCGGCGAAGCGGTGCACGATCGTCTGGTTGGTCTCGAACCCCTCCTTGCCCGGGACCGTGAACTTCTGGTCCATGGCCTTGCTCGCCTTGCCTGCGGTCCCCATGCCGACCAGCGTCAGCACGAGCCAGAAGCAGACGACGATGCGCTTGTGGGCCAGGACCCAGCGGGTGAGACGAGTCACGATCTACGACCTCCAGGGGCGTGGTGGGCGGCGGTCGATCATTGTTAGCACACATCGTTTGTGGCCTCTATGATTTGTGAAGCGATGTTATTTGCCGATCGTCCGCCCGAGCCGCTCGCCGACTACCCGGGCTACCTGATGAACTGGGTGGCCAACCGGTCGCGGCGTTCGTTTGTCGAGGCGCTGGCCCCGCTCGGCCTGCGTCCGCAGCAGTACGGATTGCTGGCGATCGCTGCGTCGCACCCGGGCGTGGCGCAGCAGCGGCTCGCCGAGCTCGCGCAGATCGACCCGTCGTCGATGGTCGCGCTGCTTGACGAGCTCGAGGCGGCCGGACTGGCCGAGCGCCGCCCCTACGACGAAGACCGGCGCAAGCGCGCGATCCACCTGACGGCGCACGGCGAGCGAACGCTTGCCCAGGCGCGCGAGGTGGCCAAGCAGGTCGGCGGTGACCTGCTCGCGCCGCTGACGGTCGCCGAGCGCGCCGAGTTCACGCGACTGCTGCACAAGCTCACCGGGGTCGGCGAGCGATAGGATTGCCCGCGATGCGCCGCCTCGCCGCTTTCGCTCCGTTCGTGGCCCTGCTCGTGGCCGCACCGGCCGCCCTGGCCCACGACGGCGGCCAGGGCTGGTACGGCGTCGTCGACGACAAGGTCACGACGAAGGCCGGGTTCCTGCTCATCATCTTCTTCCCCGTCTTCGTGCTGCTGATGAGCCTGCTCCAGGCGCACCTCGAGAAGCGCAAGGAACGCCGCAAGGCGGCCGAGAAGGACCTCGCGGGCGACTGGCGCGGCGGCTGGTAACACCGGCGGCGATGGACGAGGTCCGCTACGAGCGCATCGGCGCCGCCGCGGTCGCCACCATCGACCGCCCTGCGCGCCGCAACGCCGTCGACGGGCCGACCGCCGCGCGGCTGCACGAGTGCTACGAGACGTTCGAGGCCGACGACGACGCGCGGGTCTTCGTGCTGACCGGCGGCGGCGACGTGGCGTTCTGTGCCGGCGCCGACCTCACCGCGCTGCACACGTACGCCGACCGGATGGACGACCCGGGCGGCCCGATGGGCTTCACGCGGCTGACGCCGTCCAAGCCGACGATCGCCGCGATCGGCGGCTGGTGCCTGGCCGGCGGGCTCGAGCTCGCGCTGTGGTGCGACCTGCGGGTCGCCGTCGCGAGCGCGCGCATGGGCTACCCGGAGCGCCGCTGGGGCGTCCCGCTGACCGACGGCGGGACCCAGCGCCTGCCGCGAATCGTCGGCATGGGCCGCGCGCTGGACCTGATCCTCACCGGCCGAATCATCGACGCGCAGGAGGCGCTGGCGATCGGGATGGTGACCGAGATCGTGCCCGACGGCCAGCACCTGACGCGAGCCTTGGAGATGGCCGAGGGGATCGCTGCGTTCCCCCAGCCGGCGATGCTCGCCGACCGTCTGGCCGCGATCGAGGGCTTCGGCATGCCGCTGCACGAAGGGCTGGCGCTCGAGGCGCGATCCGGCCCGTCCGTGTTCGCCAGCGCCCTGGAGGGCGCGGCGCGCTTTGCCGGCGGCGAGGGCCGCGGCGGCGCGGGCGCAGGCGTATAGGCTGGTTGGCCCCGTCGCACCGAGGAGACAAGCGATGACGTACTTCGTGACCGGCGCCACCGGCTTCATCGGACGGCACCTGGTGGCCGAGCTGCTGCACAACCGTCAGGGGGACGTCCATGTGCTCGTTCGTCCCGAGTCGCGCAGCCGGCTCGACACGCTGATCGCCGGCGCGTGGGGTGGGACCGACCGCATCAAGCCGGTGAGCGGCGACCTGTTGTCGGCCAATCTCGGTGCCAGCGACGAGTGGATCGCCGACAACACGGGGAAGATCGAGCACTTCTTCCACCTCGCGGCGCTCTACGACATGACGGCGCCCGACGAGCTCAACGAGCGCGTCAACGTGCAGGGAACCCACAACGCGGTCGAGCTGGCGGCGGCGCTCGACGCCCGGCACCTGCACCACATGTCGTCGGTCGCCGTGTCGGGCGACTACCGCGGCACGTTCCGCGAGGACATGTTCGACGAGGGCCAGAACCTCCCGTCGCCCTATCACCGCACGAAGTTCGAGAGCGAGCGGATCGTCCGCGACCAAGCAATCGTGCCGTGGCGCGTGTACCGGCCCTCGATCGTCGTCGGCCATTCGATGACGGGCGAGATCGACAAGATCGACGGCCCGTACTACTTCTTCAAGGCGCTCCAGCGCGCCGGCCGTGTGCTGCCCGAGTGGCTGCCGCTGCTCGGCCCCGACCTCGGCTGGACGAACATCGTCCCGGTCGATTTCGTCGCCGCCGCGACCGACCACATCGCCCACCGCCGGCTCGGCGATGGGCGTGCGTTCCACCTGATGGCGCCGAAGTCGGAGCGCTCGACGACCGTCTTGAACACCTTCGCACGCTCGGCCCATGCGCCGGGCGTGGCGCTGAGCCTCAACGTCCCCTTCGTCGGTCGGCTGCCCGGAGCGATCCTGTCGCCACTGCTCGGCGTCGCGCCGGTGCGCGACGTGCGCCGCGTGATCCTGGCCGAGGCGGGCCTGCCGGAGGAGATCATCGCCCACACCGGCTTCAGCGCACGCTTCGACACGCGCGCCGCGCAGGAGGCGCTGTCGGGCAGCGGCATCGAGGTGCCCAAGCTCGACACCTACTCCGAGCGACTGTGGTCCTACTGGGAGCATCACCTCGACCCCGATCGCTACCGCAACCGGCCGTTCACGCGCGTGATCAACGGCAAGACGGTGCTGCTCACCGGCGCGTCATCGGGCATCGGCAAGGCGGCGGCCAAGCAGATCGCCGCGGCCGGTGGCATCCCACTGCTCGTCGCGCGCAACGCCGACAAGCTCGAGGAGACGCGCCAGGAGATCATGGCCGACGGCGGCACCGCCCACACGTACTCGTGCGACCTGTCCGACCTCGACGCGATCGAGGGGCTGGTCGCCGAGGTGCTCAACGACCATCCCGCGGTCGACGTTCTCGTCAACAACGCCGGCCGCTCGATCCGCCGCTCGATCGCGCTGTCGCTCGATCGCTTCCATGACTTCCAGCGCACGATGCAGCTCAACTACTTCGGCGCCATCCGGCTGACGATGCTGCTGCTGCCGCACATGCGCGAACGCGGCGGTGGCCACGTCGTCAACATCTCGTCGATCGGCGTGCAGGCCAACCCGCCGCGATTCTCGGCCTACGTGGCCTCAAAGGCGGCGTTGGACGCGTGGACGCGGGTCGTGTCGTCGGAGGTCATCGGCGACGGCGTGACGTTCACGACGATCCACATGCCGCTCGTGCGCACAGAGATGATCGCCCCGACCAAGATGTACGACCAGTTCCCGACGATCACGCCCGAAGAGGCCGGCGGCATGATCTGCGAGGCGATCCGCTCCAAGCCCAAGACGATCAACACCCGCCTCGGCACCGTCGGCGAGGTCGCCTACGCACTCTCCCCCAAGGCCGTCGACCGAATCCTCCACGTCGCCTACCGTGTCTTCCCCGACTCCGCAGCCGCCCGCGGCGTCACCGACGACACCGAACAGGCCACCGCCGAGCAGGTCGCGATGGCCAAATTGATGCCCGGCGTCCACTGGTAGGGAGCGCCCCGGGGAGCGAATCCGGGCCTACGACCACCCCCTGCGCCGGAACCACACCCACAGCACCACGCACGACACGACCATGCTTCCGAGCCCCAGCACGAAGAACCGCGTCGGCCCGTTCAACACGTGGCCGACCATGTAGGTGAAGTTCTGGCCGAAGAAGCCGGTCAGGAATGACAGTGGCAGGAAGATCGTCGCGATGATCGCGAGCTGCTTGCCGACCTCGCCCTGGCGGTTGGCGACCGTCGACAGGTAGACGTCCATCGCCCCCGCGAGCAGGTCGCGGTAGGAGTCGACGAGATCGGAGATCCGGATCAGGTGGTCGTAGACGTCGCGGAAGTACTCGCGCTCGTCGGCCTCCAGGCCCGGCAGCTCGGCGATCTGGTCGATCGAGCGGGCGAAGATGTCGCGCTGCGGCGTGACGATTCGCCGAACCGCCACGAGGTCGCGCTTGCGGGCGTAGATCCGCTCGAGCTGCTCCTCGGACGGGTTGGCGATGACCGAATCCTGGATCGTGTCGATCTCGTCGTCGAGCGCCGACAGCGCCGGGAAGAAGGTGTCGGTGATCGCATCGAGGATCCGGTAGACGAGGTACTGCTCGCTGCGCAACACCCGGTCGGCCAGGCGCGTCCGGACCTCGTCGAGCTCGGCGAGCGCGCCGTGATGGATCGTCACGATGAACGTGCCCGAGATGAAGATGTGGACCTCGTGCAACCGCTGCGAGAGCCGCTCGTCGGGCGAGGCCGGCGGCCGCACGCCGTAGAACACGAGCAGCACGTGGTCGTTGAAGTCGTCGAGCTTCGGGCGCTGGCCGAACAGCAGGCTGTCGTCGAGCGCCAGCGGATGGAACCCGAACAGCTGGCCGAGCTCGGCGATGTCGTCCGCCGTCGGATCGGTCATATCGAGCCAGAAGAAGTGGTCGCGCGCGACGTGGTCGGCGACGCCGGGATCGCGGACGTCGGTGAAGTGCGGGACCTTGAGATTGAGCCCCGAACTCGGGTCGGCGCTCTCGGGCGGCTCGTAGCGGCTGATCGGCACGTCGTCCTCCGGATTGGTCGGGCAGTGCAGCCGCGACGCTATCCGGGCGGTGGGACGCTCGACTCCCCGTGGCCGCGGGGCTCAGCGGAAGCCGGGTGGCGCGATGCTCGTGGCGGCGCGGGGGTCGACCGCGGGGCGCGACGGTGCGACCGGCTCCCCAGCGGACACGACAGCGGCCGGCACGGCGACCGGCGTGGCAGCCTGCGTAGGAACGGGCACGGCGACCGGCGCAGGCGCGGCAGCCGGCACGGCAACCCCCTCCGCTGGGCGCTCGTCGCTCACCGGCGCCACGAGCTCCGGCGCCGTCTCACGCAGGTAGGCCAGCAGCGCGTCGTCTTCGGAGATAGCGACCTTGGCCTCCCGCTTGGGCGTCGTTACCCGCGCGACGGTGGGCGCCGGCGCGGACGCGGGCGCCGGCGCCTCACCGCCGAGCAGTTCGGGGACCTCGCGACGCAGGTAGTCGACGAGCGGGTCGATCGCGGGAGCGCTTGCGGCGATGACGCCGTGGTCGACGCGGTTCTCGAGCTCGCGGATCTTGTAGCCGTCGGACTCGTACGGCTGGCCGAGCTTCTGGCCGTGGCGCGGTGCCAGCCGAGTCAGCCCCCAGAACGTGTACTGGAAGGCAAGCCCTCCCAATGTCAGCGCCGAGTGCGGCGCGAACGGGACGGCCAGCAGCCACAGCAATGCCTGGGAGAGGTCGGCGATCGGGCCGGCCCGCAGCGCGCTACGGGCAACATCGGCGCGCAGCCCCGTCAGATCGACCGAGCAGTTGTCGTGGATCATCACCACGCACCATTCGATCTCGAGCGGTCCGAGGCGCAAGCCAAACACGCGCGGCCCCCGGCCGACGCGCAGCTGCGTGCGGCGCCCGGTGTGGCGGGCGACGACGGCGCCGTGAGCGCACTCGTGCACGGTCAGTCCCAGCACCGGCGCAACGACGCCCCACAGGAGGATCGAGGCAGCTAGACCCACGTCATATTGGTCGGTCGCAACGGCAGAGGCTTGACCGCTATGACTGTCATCACATACACTTGTTCATCATGACGCACACAGACGCGCCGACGATCTTCGATGCGCACGCCGCCGACTACGACGCCTCGCGCCGGCGGCTGATCCCGCCCTACGACCGGTTCTACGACACGGCGGTCGAGGCGGTCGCGCTCAGCACGACCTCCCCGCAGCGCGTCCTCGACCTCGGCGCGGGCACCGGCCTGCTGAGCGCCAAGGTCGCCGCCGCCTACCCGACCGCCGAGCTACACATGCTCGACGCCGCGCCCGCGATGCTCGAGCAGGGGCGCAATCGCCTCGGCGACCGCGGGACGGTCCACATCGGCGACTTCGCCCAACCGCTGCCCGAAGGTCCGTTCGACGCGGTCGTCTCGTCGCTGGCCATTCACCACCTCGACGACCCCGGCAAGCGCGACCTGTTCGCCCGTGTCCACGACGCCCTGCGCCCCGGCGGTGTGTTCGTCGACGCCGAGCAGGTGCTCGGCGCGACGCCGACGCTCGACGCCCACTACGCCGCCTGGCACAAGCGGGCGAGCTTCGCGCTCGGCACCACCGACGAGGAGTGGGACGCGTCGATGCAGCGCCGCAGCTTCGACCAGTGCGCGACGGTCGCAGACCAGCTCACGTGGCTCACCGACGCCGGGTTCACTGACGTCGACTGCGTCTTCCAGGACCACCTGTTCGCGGTCCTCGTCGCGCGCCGCCCGTAGCGACGCGCGCGAGCTACGCCGTCCGGCGCCGCAGGGTCGCAGCGGCCCCGGCCAGCGAAGCGACGGTCGCCAGCAGCACCACCGCCACGTCGATCCAGACGCGATTGCCAACCGGGCCCGGCACCGTCACCCGGTGCAGCGCGTCATAGGCATAGGTCAGCGGCAGCAGCCACGACAGGTCGTACAGCAGCTGCCCCATCTGGTCGCGGGCGACGAACAGCCCGCACAGCAGGAGTTGGGGCAGGATCACGGCCGGCATGAACTGCACGGCCTGAAACTCGGTCTGCGCGAACGCGCTGGCCAGCAGCCCGAGCGCCATCCCGAGCACCGCGTTGAGCACCGCGAGCAGCGCGACGGCGACCGCCCCGTGCGGGGCGTCCAACCCGAGGAACGCGAACCCGACGACGCACACGACGGTGGCCTGGACCGCGGCCAGGAGCCCAAACGCGATCCCGTACCCGGCCAGCAGGTCGGCCTTGGCCAGCGGCAGCGTCATCAGCCGCTCAAGCGTTCCGGTCGTGCGCTCGCGCAGCATCGCGATCGACGTGACGAGAAACATGATGATGAATGGGAACAGCCCGCACAGCGGCGCGCCGATCGCCTGGAACGTGTGCGGCTGGGCGTCGAAGACGAACCGCATCAGCACCAGCAGCACGCTCGGAACGACGATCAGCAGCGCGATCGTTCGTGGATCGCGGCGGATCTGCCACAGCACCCGGGCCGCCGTGGCCAGCGTCACGCGCGCGCTCACGGCGCAGCCTCCTCGGCCTCGCGAATCACGGCCAGGAACGCCCGCCCCAGGTCCTGTTCGCCGGTCCGCGCCCGCAGGTCGTCGGGCGTCGTCACCGCCAGCAAGGCCCCGTCGCGCATCAGCGCCAGCTGGTCGCACTTGCTCGCCTCGTCCATCACGTGCGATGACACGAGCAGCGTCACGCCGTCCGCGGCCAGCGCGTGGAACGTCTGCCACAACTCCTCGCGCAGCACCGGATCCAGGCCGACCGTCGGCTCGTCGAGCACCAGCACCTCGGGCCGGCTGAGCAGTGCGCTGGCCAGCGACACGCGCGAGCGCTCGCCGCCCGACAGCGAGCCGACGATCTGTCCCTCGTGCCCCGCCAGCCCCACGGTTCCCACCACGTCGGCCACGCGCGCGCGGTCCGCGCCGACGACCTGCGCGAAGTAGCGCAGGTTCTCGTCGATCGTCAGATCGCCATACACCGATGGCGCCTGGGTCACATAGCCGACCCGCGGCCGCAGGGCGGCCGACCCGGCGGGCAGCCCGAGCACGGTCACCGACCCTCCGGCGACGATCTGCACCCCGACGATCGATCGCATCAACGTCGTCTTGCCGCACCCCGACGGACCGAGGAGCCCGGTGATCGACCCGGTCGGCACGTCGAGTGACAGCCCGGGCAGCACGACGGTCCCTCCCCGCACGACCCGCAGGTCGTCGATCGCGATCGCCGGCGCGCTCACTTCAATCGGAACACCGGGACCAGACGCTTCTCGTGCTCGGCGTCGATCCGCGCGATGACCTCGATGTGCTCGGCCAGCAGCGTGTTGCGCAGCTTCGTTCCCAACCCCTCGTCGACCTGGAAGATCCCGGCGCTGTTGGACATCAGGATCTCGATCCGGACCGCCGTGTCCTCGCCCGGATTGATCTGCACCTCGTCGATCGCGTACGCCGACAGCGAGTGGATGTTTGTGTCGCCGGCCTCGAACGGGACCCGCGTGCGCCCCTGGGCCATGTCCAGCGCGTCGGCGACCCGCACGATCGCGCCTTCGATCGTCCTCGGCTGGCCGCGCGAGCGGTGGGAGATGATCGCGTGGAGCGCCTCAGACACGACGATCGTGCGCTGCGGCTCCTCGTAGACCTCGGCCAGCAGGCCCGGCAGCTTGTCGGCGGCCAGGAACAGCGAGTACTGCTCGTGGTCGGTGCGGTCGATCGACAGCCCGACATCGTGCAGCATCGCTCCGGCGGCGATCACGACCTCGGCGTCGCGGTCCTTCATGCCGTGATCGGCGACGATGCTCGGCACAACGCCCGCCCGGAACAGCAGCCGCGCAAGGCGCAGCGCGATGTTGGTGACGATCTGGATGTGGACCCAGCCGTGGTCGGACATCCCGAGCCGCTGCGCGTTGACGCCGGCGGTCAGCCACCAGCCCTTGACCTGTTGGTCGGCATTGACCCCAGCCAGCAGCTGTTCGAGGCGGCGATTGCCCCGCGTCGGGGCGCGAAGCGTGAACTCCTCGGGCGGCATCGGTCTTGAGCCTACGCGGTGCCTCGGGCGGCGGCCGGGCGGGCCCGAGGCCCGCCCTCTTTAACCGCCCGGACAGAGATCACCGCTTTTACTACACATCCCAGGACAAATGAGTGTCCATGCCTGGGCGGCTGACACTCCCGGCCACCTCCCAATGAGGGATGGCTTGTATTGGCCGAGTTGGCGATCCGCCGGACTGCGGAGACTACCGGCTCAGACGGCGAGGCCGGACCGAACGTCAGGCGCCCGCCGGGCCTTCGGCGGCGCGCGCCGAGTGCCCGAGCATCAGTTCGGCCTGTGCGTTGCGCGGCTCGAGCCCCTGCTGGAGGCGGCGGACCCACGTGCCGTCGCGCCGCAGCTCCCACGCGTTGTGGTCGTCGGCCAGGCAGCGCTCGATCGCGTCGATCAGGTCGTCGCGCAGGATCTGATCCTCGACCGGGGTCAGCAGCTCGACGCGGTTGTCGAGGTTGCGGGGCATCAGGTCGGCCGAGCCGATGTAGACGGTCGTCTCGCCGTTTCGCTCGAAGCAGAAGATCCGCGAGTGCTCGAGGAAACGCCCGACGACGCTGACCACGCGGATGTTGTCGCTGATCCCCGGCACCCCGGGCACGAGCCGGCAGATCCCGCGCACGTTGAGCTCGACCGGAACGCCGGCCTGTGACGCGCGGTACAACGCCTCGATGCAGGCCTGGTCGACGAGCGCGTTCATCTTCATCTTGATCGTCGCCGGGTGGCCCGCCTCGCGATGGGCGATCGTCTCGTCGATCTGGGCGATGATCGCGTCGCGCAGGAAGTTCGGGGCCACGAGCACCTTGCGGTAGCGGCGCGGCCGTGCGTAGCCGGTCAGGAAGTTGAACAGGTCGGCGACGTCGGCGCCGATCTCCTCATCGCACGTGAACAGGCCGAAGTCGGTGTACAGGCGCGCCGTCGTGCGGTGGTAGTTACCGGTCCCGATGTGGACGTAGTGGCGCACACCGTCGCCCTCCCGGCGCACGACGAGGATGCACTTGGTGTGGGTCTTGAGCGCCGGGTGGCCGTAGACGACGTGCACGCCCGCCTCCTCGAGCTGTTGCGCCCAGCCGATGTTCGCGCGCTCGTCGAAGCGCGCCTTGAGCTCGACGAGGCACACCGCCTGCTTGCCGCGCTCGGTGGCGCGAATCAGCGCCGGGACGAGCGGCGAGTCATCCGACGTGCGGTACACGGTCTGCTTGATCGCCAGCACGTCGGGATCGACCACCGCCTGCTCGACGAACCGCTCGACCGACGACGAGAACGAGTCGTATGGGTGGTGGACGAGAACGTCGCGGTCACGCATCGCGGCGAAGACGTCGGTGCGCTCGCCGTCGCGGTCCTGAAGGCGCGGCTGGGTGACCGGCGTCCACGGCGGGTCGCGCAGCTCCTCGAGGCCGGGCAGCTTGATGATCTGCCACAGGTCGTTGAGATCGAGCAGGCCGTGGACGTCGAGCACGTCGCGCTCCTGCACCTCGAGCGCCTCGATCAGGTCGGCCCGCAGCCGTGTGTTCATCCCGTCCTCGACCTGGACGCAGACGACCTCGCCGAAGCGCCGCCGGCGCAGTTCGGTCTCGACCGCCTCGAGCAGGTCGTCGGCCTCGTCGGAGATCTCGAAGTCGGCGTCGCGGATGACGCGGAACAGGCCGTAGTCGACGATCTCCATCCCCGGGAACAGCGCGTCGAGGTTGTTGGCGATGATGTCCTCGAGCGTCACGAACGTCGTCGTCTCGCCCTCGACCGGGAGGAACCGCGGCAGCATCTCCTTCGGGACCTTGACCCGCGCGAACGTCCCGGCGTTGCTGACCGGATCGTTGACGAGCACCGCGAGGCTCAGCGACAGGTTGGAGATGTACGGGAACGGCCGACCGAGGCCGACGGCGAGCGGCGTCAGGACCGGGAAGATCTGGCGGCGGAAGCGCGCGCGCAGCTCGTGCTGCTGGGGCTCGGTGCAGTCATGCCAGCCGATGATGCGGATGCCGTGGTCCTCGAGCGACGGGCGCAGCACGGTCGACACACACCGGCTCTGACGGTCCGACAGCGTTGCGACCCGCTTGTGGATCTCGGCCAGCGCCTCGGCGGGCGAGTAGCCGTCGACACCGCGGGACGTGACGCCGGCGTCGACCTGGTCGTGCAGCCCGGCGACGCGGATCATGAAGTACTCGTCGAGGTTCGACGTGAAGATCGCCGCGAACTTCGCCCGCTCGAGCAGCGGGACGCGGTCGTCCTCGGCGAGCTGGAGCACGCGGTCGTTGAAATCCAGCCACGACAGCTCGCGGTTGAGGTACAGCGACGGGTCGCTGAGCGCCACCGGCTCTCGCGCGGACTCCGGCTCGGGCTCCGGCCCGAGCTCAATCGTGCTCGTCGGATCCTGCGTGCTCATCGCTCGTCACCTGTTCTAACGCCTCTGACCGACCGTTGGGTGAAGACGGGGTCAACTCGCCGGGCCGCTGCCGCGTCGCGGCGAGGAGCTTGTCGCGGAACTCGGCGCGTAGCGTCCGGTCCCAGACGACCACGAAGCGCTCGAACAGCAGCGCGCGCCGCGCCTCGATGTGGGTACTGAGCGTGACGAGGCCGCGACGTGCCGCTGCGTTGGGGGCTCGCGCCACGAGCGCCGGATCGAGTTCCGGGGCGCCGGTCGCCTCGGCGAGGACGGCGGCCGTGTCGGCCTCCCGCAGCTCGTCCAGGCGGTCGAGCACGCGCGGCAGCACGACGTCGCAGTCGTGGATCTCGCCGAGCAGATCCTGGAGTTCCTTGGTGCGGCGCACCGCTGTCCGCGTGTAGACGCCAAAGCAGCCGTTGGACAACTCGAGCACGTAGCGCAGCCGCTTGACGGCGATCCGCATGTCGTGCTGGGCCTTGACCCGGCCCGGCTTGACCGCCTTGCGCGAGAGGTCGTAGACCTCGTCGACGCGGACCTTGACGATCCGCGCGAGGTTCTCCGCCAGCGGGCCGTCGGGATCGAGCTTGCGGACAGCGCGGGCCTTCACGCCGACGTCGTCTCCGTGGGCGCGCCGGGCGGCACTGGCGGAGCCGGCTCAGCGACCGCAGGCGGGTCCGGCTCGGCAGACGGGCTCGCGCGGCGGCTCCGCGGGCGGCCTCGGCGCTCCGCGACCGGCTCGGCCTCCGCGACCGGCTCGGCCTCCGCGACCGGCTCGGCCTCCGCGACGGGCTCGGCCTCCGCGACCGCCTCCGGCGGCGGCGGCTCCTCCTTGGGCGGCGGCGCCGCCGCATGAGCGAGCCCCAGCAGTCGCGCGTGCAGGTGCGTCTTCTCGGCGTGGGCGAGCGCCGCGGCGAGGACCTTGTTGCCGGCCTTCTGCTCGTTGCGCAGGACAGCCGCAAACGCGCTGACGCCGGCGCGGTCGGCCGCGGCGAAGCCCTCCGAAACGCGCTGTAGCGCAGCGAGCTGGACGTCGGGGTCGCGGCGCGCGCCGAGCGCGTCGGCGAGCCGCTTGACCTCCTTGAGCACCGCTGCGTGGCGCTTGCGCGGGAAGCACGGCGCGTAGACCTCGAGCACCGCCCGCAGCCGGCGGGTCGCGACGCGCATGTCGTGCACGCGTTCGATGTCGGACGTGTCAAGAACGCCGTCGGCGTGGCCGAACAGCTCGTCGGTGCGCGCGGCGACGGTCAGCGACGCCGCTTGGGCAAACGGGACGTCCGGCCCGAGACCCCGGATTTTGCGGGCTTTTGCCACCGCGCCATGCTATCCGCCTCGTCCAGACAGCATTTCCAGGACGACCCCTTCGCGCAGACCGCCCGACGCGATCTGCAGCGGCACGCCGATCACGCGCGACGCCTCGTCGAGCAGCGTCATCCCAGCCGGCATGACGCGCACGCGCTCCGGGTGCAGTTCGAAACGCTGGGCGATCAGGGCCACCGGTGTCTCGCCGAGCACCCGGATGCCGCGGTTCAGCGTCTCGTGGCTGAGCTCGGCGCCGACCATGCGCCGCAGGGACGTCGCGCTGCCGCCGACCGCGTAGCCGACGTCGACGGCCGGTGGCCGTAAGCCCTCGAACACCCCGCCGACGTGGCGGCGGACGTTGTCGAGCTCGTCGGCGCTCGGTGGATCGGACCGCAGGTAGTGGTCGGCCAGGAACCCGGAGCCAACGCGAAACGACGCCGACCACTGCACGCCGCCGGCCATCGTGCCGACGACGATCTCGCTCGATCCGCCGCCGACGTCGACGACCGCGATCGTCCCCAGGGGCGCGTGCTGGAGCATCCGCGTCGCGCCGCTGAACGCCAGGCGCGCCTCGTCGTCGCCCGACAGGACCGTGACCTCGACGCCCGCCTCGCGCGCCACCGCGGCGCACAGCTCGTCGCGGTTGGGCGCGTGACGGATCGCGGCCGTGCCGACGGTCTGGATGCTGAGCGCCCCGCACTCGTTGGCCATCCGCACCTGTGACGCGACGGTCCGCGCGACGAGGGCCAGCTTCTCCGGTCCGATCGGCTTGCCGGACACCAGGCGGGTGAACGCTCGCTGGCTGCAGACCTCGCGCAGCGACCCGTCGACCAGCTCGGCCACCAGCAGTCTCGTCGTGTTCGAGCCGATGTCGATGCATGCGCACCGCACCTCGCCAGCTTGGCATGATGCGCGCGGTGAGCGTCACCCCGGTGATCGAGGTCCGTGGCCTGCGCAAGGCCTACGGGGAGCGGGAGGCAGTTCGCGGGGTCGACTTCGAGGTCGCCCGTGGCGAGGTGTTCTCCCTGCTCGGCCCCAACGGCGCCGGCAAGACGACGACCGTCGAGATCCTCGAGGGCCACCGCTTCCGCGACGCCGGCGACGTAACGGTGCTCGGCATGGACCCCGCGCTGCGCGAGCGCGCGCTACGCGAGCGGGTCGGCGTCGTGCTGCAGAGCGGCAGCATCTACCGCTACATCAAGGTCCGCGAGGCGATCGCCCACTGGGCGAGCCTGTACCCGCACCCGCGCGACGTCGACGAGGTGCTCGAGCTCGCCGGCCTCGGCGGCAAGGCCGACGACGTCGCCCGCACGCTGTCCGGTGGCCAGCAGCGCCGCCTGGATTTCGCGCTGGCGATCGTCGGCGACCCCGAGGTCCTGTTCCTCGACGAGCCGACGACCGGGTTTGACCCGGCCGCCCGGCGCACGGCCTGGGAGACGATCCGCCAGCTGCGCGAGATGGGCAAGACGATCTTCCTGACCACGCACTACCTCGACGAGGCCCAGACGCTCGCCGACCGCGTGGCGATCATCAAGGACGGCGAGTTCGTGGCCATCGGGTCGCCGGCGGAGCTCGGGGTCACCGCAGCGATCCGCGTCATCGTGACGTGGCGCGATGAGAACGGCGAGACGCACGAAGCGCGCGTCGAGGACCCGACCGAGCTGCTCCACGAGCTGACGAGCGCGGCGCTGGCGCGCGGCGAGCAGGTCCACGACCTGACCGTGACCCGGCCGTCGCTCGAAGACGTCTACCTCGAGCTGACGCATGAGGAGGTCGAGGATGTCATCGGCGTCTGACTCCGCACTGGCGTGGCGCCAGTACCGCCTCGAGCGCCACATGTTCTGGCGCAACCCGGCGGCCGCCGTCTTCAACATCGTGATCCCGATCATCTTCCTCGTCGTGATCGGGAGCCTGGCCGGCGACCAGGCCGAGCGCGACATCATCGTCCCCGGCATCGCGGGCATGAACGTGCTGGCCACGACATTCAGCGCGCTCGGCCACAACATGACCTACCTGCGCGAGACCGGCGTGCTCAAGCGCGTCCACGGAACGCCGATCCCGACCCGCTCCTACCTCACGGCGCTGTTGGGCAACACGTTCGTCAACTCGATCTTCCAGATCCTGCTCGTCGTCGTGGCCGGCTACCTGTTCTTCGGCCTGCCGTGGCCGAACGACTGGTTCGAGCTGCTCGTCTACTCGGTGCTCGGGATCATCACGTTCTCGTCGCTCGGCATCGCCTACTCGTATGTGATCCCCAACTACGAGTCGGCCGCGGCGTACGTCAACTTCGTCTACCTGCCGGCGATCCTGCTCGGCGGCGTGTTCTTCACCTCCGACCAGGTCGGCATCGTCCTGCACACGATCAGCGGAATCCTTCCGATCAGCCACTTCGTCGACGGCATGCGGGCCGCGATCGTCAGCGGCTATCCGCTCAGCCAGCACCTCAAGGACCTCGTGATCCTGAGCGCGTGGGGCGTGTTCGGGGTCATCGTCGCGGTGCGCGGCTTTCGCTGGGAATAGGGCGACGCTCGCCCACTCCACAATCCACCCGTTTCATACGCCACAAGCTGTTACATTCGCCACGGCGCGGACAGCGCACCGGTCTTGACGAGCAGCGGGATCACGTCGCCGGCCACGGCGGGGGCGATCTCCGGCACCGAGTCGCGCGGCCACCAGCGCACACTGGCGATCTCGCTCGCCCGGGCGGGCCGTCCGAGCAGCTGTCCGCGATAGACGGTCATGTGCATCGGCACGTGCTCGAGCGCCGCGGGGCGTCGCACCTCGAGCAGGTGATCCAGGTCGACACACGCGACCCCGAGCTCCTCGCCCAGCTCGCGCTGCAATGTCTCGGTATGGCTCTCACCGGGTTCCGGCTTGCCCCCGGGCAGGAAGAAGACGTGGGGAGCCGCCGACTTGGAGACCAACAACAGGTTCGCGTGACGCACGACCGCGAGCGCGACCACACGCAGGGCGTTGCCGGTCGGGCTCATGCCACGAACGCCGGCGGCACCTCGCCGGTCAGCACGACCGGGGCCGACGCGAGCGGGCTCGCCAGCCACTCGTCGCGCAGCAGACCGAAGACCGCGACGTCGTGGCGCTCGGAACCGTGGCGGTGAAACCGGCGCAGCGTCCCCTCGCGCCGGAAGCCGATCCGCTCGAGCGAGGTGATCGAGCGCACGTTGTCGGGGTTGGCGTAGGCGCCGACGCGCTCGAGCCCGAGGCGGCCGAACGCGAGGTGCAACGCCAGTTCCTTGGCCGCCCGGTTGACGCCGGTGCCCCAGAACTCGCGACCCAGCCACGTCCCGATGATCGCGCGTCGGTCGCGCCGGCTGAAGTCGCTGAAGCCGATGATCCCGGCCGCGCCGCGCGCGTTGTCGACGATCAGCAGGTCGAGTTGCTCGCCATTGGCGCGCTGGTCAGGTAGGCGGGCGAGATACACGGCGGGCTCGGCGAGCGACCGGTACGGCCCCCACGAGAACCACTTCGTGACCTCGTGGTCGCCGCGCCAGGCGCAGCAGCGCCTGCGCGTCGTCGTCACGCGGGGGACGGAGGGTCACAAAGCCGCCGTGGAGCTCCATGCCCGGATGATCTCAGCGCAGGTGACGGAATACGAAGTCCTGATTGGCGCGCTCGACCGCGGTGTTCGTTGGGTGGTAGTGCAGGAACGCCAGCTCGCGCCCGACGCTCGGCACCGACGTCGCGAGCAGGAACGCGCTGAGCACCACGAGCGTCACCAGCAGCTCCCGACGCCGGGTGAGCACCGCCATCGGCGCCAGCCAGCTGATGTACCACGGCAGCAGCCAGCCGGTCGTGACGAGCGCGACGACGATCACCCAGCCGGCCGCGGTCAGCCACAGGGTGCCGCGCCACACCCGCCAGCACGCGACGACGACCGCCAGCACCAGGATCGCGTTCATCACCGTCCGCATGCCGGCCGTCTGGCCGCCGATGCCGATCCACCAGCCCAACTGGTTGGGGATGCTGAGCGCGCTGACCATCTTCGACTGGGTCGCGAAGTCCGGCAGATGTGGCCCGAACGCGGCGAGGCTGACCACCGCCACCGCGGCGAATGCGATCGCCGCGCCCTTCAGCGCGGCGCGGCGGTCGGCCGCGCCGATCAGGAACACCGGCAGCAGCGGCAGCGCCGAGATCTTGAACGCGCACGCGACAACGAGCAGCGCCGCCGCCCAGCCGTCACGGCTGTGCAGCCACAGCGCGATCGCCGCCGACGATGCACAGGACCATGAAGCTGTCGTTGTGCTGGGCGCCGATGCCCCACATGAGCGCGACCGGGTTGAGGCCGACGACGACGACCGCGACGACCGGCGAGCGGCCGAGGCGGTCGGCGCAGTGGGCGGCCAGCGCGACGGCGCCGAGGCTCGCCGCGACGACCGCGGTCTTGAAGACCCAGAACGCGACCGGTACGGGCAGCCACGCCAGCGGGTAGGTCGCGAGCGTGAACAGCTGCCCGTAAGGCGATTTGAGGTGGTGCCAGTTCGACCACAGCCCCGCCGGGTCGTGGGCGTACTCGAGGCCCGTCGCCGGCGTATGCGTGTACGGGTTCAGGTGGTGCAGCGCGCCCATGCGGGCGTAGTTGATGTAGTTGAAGACGTCGGTCAGCGGCAGCGGCGGCGCCAGCCACAGAACGCCGTGCAGGGCCACGACGCCGACCACGGCGACGCGCAGCGGCAGGCTGCCCGACGTCATCAGCACGACGACCCACAGCCCGAACATCGCCGCGACGAGCAGCGAGAACGTCGCGTCGTTGGTGACGTGGTTGCGCGACAGCTCCGGCAGCAGCCCGTGCAGCGGGCCCGCCAGCCACTCCGGCATCCCACCGCGCAAGCTCGGCGGGACGAGGTCCGACGGGCGCTGAGCGCAGATCAGGACGATCGCGGCGCCCGTGGCGACGAGCCCGGCGAGGGCGAGCGTCGGGACGATCGACCACCAGCTGACGCGCGGGCGAACGCGGGCCGGCGCCGGGCGCGTCGGGACCTGGATCGTCGCCGCCATCAGTGCTCCGGGCGCGCACGGGCGAGCGCGAGCGCCTGGGCCACGACACCGCGCGGCCCGAAGTACGAGCGGTCGACCAATGCCGGCTTACCGAGGATGGCCGGAGTATGCCCCCGACCGAGGGGGGAAAATCGGTCCGGCGGCGCGTAGCCGACGAGCACCGGCCGCATCCCGGCCCGCGCGAGCGCCTTCTGCGGTCCGGGGTCGTGCAAGCGGTCGATCAGCGCCTGGGCCGCGACCGGGTGCGCGCTCGACCGGGCGACCCCAGCGGCGACGGCGATCGGCATCGGACTGGGCGGGTGGATGATCTGCAGCGCGACGCCGCGGTCGCGCGCGGCGATCAGGCGGTTCTCGGTCGTGACGACGACGTTCGCCTCGCCGGACGCGAACCGGTCGACGGCGTCGCCGTCGTCGCGCGCCACGTCGGCGCGCGACAGCAGGCGGCGCACGTAGTCCTTGGCCGGGGCGTTGTGCTTGCGCGCTGCGACGATCGCGATCACCGCCGACAGCACGGCGAGACGGTCGCCGTCGCGGCCGAGCGGGTCGGCGAGCGCAACTCGCGCCCGCGGGTTCAGCAGGTCCCCCCAGCCGCGGATGTTCAGCGGGTTGCCCGGCCGCACGCCGATCGCGACGACGGTCGACGCCAGCCGGCCGCCGAAGTTGTCGGCGTTGTAGTCAGGCGCCATCAGGTCGGGGTGGCGCGGGAAGTCGGTCGCGGTGATCGCGAGCACCGCGTCGGCCCGCGGCGCGGGGCCGGCGTCGGGCGACAACGTGACGATCGTGGCGCGCGGGTCGACCATGCGCACGATCGCGCCGAGCTCGGCGCGCAGCGGCGCCGGCACAGCGACGGTCAGCGCGACCGGGCGTCCGTCGGGGCCGTTGAGGCGGTTGGCGCCGCAGCCCCCGACCGCCACTGCAGCGAGCAGCGCCCCGACGATCGGCGCGTGCCGGCGATCAGCCGGCGGGGCGCATGCACGCAGAGCAGCGACAGCCCGGCCGGCGGGTTGATGCCCTTGCCGATCAGCCACGCCTCGGCGTACAGCGGCCATCGCAACGCCGAGTTGAGCGCGCGCGGCGTGCGCTCGAGGTCCGACACGCCGTCGCTGTCGCGCCCCGGCCGCTCGAGCAGCCGCGCGACCGCCGCGACCGGCAGCAGCAGCATGTTGAAGTGCAGCGTGCGCACCGGCTCCCAGCCAGCGAGGAACGCCGCGCGATGCAGCGTTCGCTTCGTGTATCGGCGGCGGTGCTGATTGACGACATCGTGGGAGCTCCACAGCCATGGATAGCAGGGAACGGTGACGAGAAGACGACCGTCGGGCGCCACCACCCTGCGCAGCTCGCGCAGCGCGCCGACGTCGTCGTCGAGATGTTCGATGACGTCGAGCGCTGTCGCGAGCGCGAACGTGTCGTCGTCGAACGGCAGCGCGCCGTCGAGCGTCCCCTCGACGACCTGACCGACGTTGCGGGCGCGGGCGAGCGCCAGGCTCTCGGCGGCCGGCTCGAGCCCGGTCACGGTTCCGAGCGCCGCGAAGTCGACGAGGTTGCGTCCGCTGCCGCAGCCGGCGTCGAGGATCGCTGCGTCGCGGCGCAGCCGGAGCTCGCGCATCACCTGCGCCAGCACGCGCCGGCGCCCGACGTACCACCAGTGCCAATCCTCGACCGCGTGGGTCTGGCGCTCCAGGTCGATCCGCATCGCGGCGGCGAGACTAGTAGGTCACTGGCGCTAGGGTGGCGCCGTGCGCGTGCTCGCCCTGATCGCGGTCGTGTTCACCGTCGCGGCCGCGGCGCCGCTCGGCGAGGGCGCGCCGCGCCGGCCGGCGACGGCTCGTGTACGCCAGCGAACGTCCCGTTCCCGACCAACATCGCGTTCGACGACAAGGGCGGGTTGTGGCTGACGTCGGGGGCCGGCGGCCCGCAGGATTCCGACGGTGTCTGGTACCTGCCGCGGCTTCGCGCGGTCGGCGCGCCACGTGGCCAAGGGCCTGCACACCGCGCTCGGACTCACGTGGTACAAGCACGTCCTCTACGTCGGCTCGATCGCGAGCCCTTCGAACGGGATCGTGACCGCGCTGAGCGGCTTCAACGGGCATTCGTTCGCGCACCGCAAGCGAGTGCTGAAGAAGCTGCCGATCGGGCGCCACACGGTCGACACGATCGTCCCCGGGCCGGGCGGGCGGCTGTACGTCGGCGTCGGCTCGACGTTCGACAACAAAGGCCGCGCCGGCCGTGTGCTGTCGTTCCTGCCCAGCGGCAAGAAGGTGCGGCTCGAGGCGACCGGGCTGCGCAACCCGTACGGGCTCGCGTTCATCCCGCACACGAGCACGCTGCTGATCACCGACAACGGCCGCGACGACCTCGGCGCGTTCAAGCCGCCGGACGAGCTCGACGCGATCGACGTCTCAGGGCCGGTCAAGAACTTCGGCTTCCCGCACTGCTACGGCCAGGGCGGGCCGTCGTGCAAGGGGAAGGTGCCGGCGCTGGTGCGCTTCGGCGCGCATGCGTCGTCGGACGGGATCGCAGTGACGCGCGACGGCAAGACCGCCTATGTGGCCGAGAACGGGTCGTCGTTTGCCGGCCAACCCGACCGGTAGCGACGTCCAGAAGATCACGCTGAGCGGGAAGGGCGCGTCGCTGCACGCCCACCGCACGTTGCTGTCGAAGGCGTTCCAGTCGCACGATCCGCTGGGCGCGGCGATCGGGCCCGGCGACACGCTGGTCGTCACCCGGTTCATCGGCGGCGGCGTGGTCGTGGTACCGACGCACTGACGGTGCTACCGTCGAGTTCGTGAGCGCGGACGACCGCAGCGATGTCGTCCAGACGGTGGGCGAGCTGGACTGCGTCGTGGTGGCGCTTCGGGACTTCCTGCACCGTTCGGGCGCTGTACGTGCCATCGCGGCACTCGACCACGCGCATGCGATCGTCGACTGCCCGCGCTTCGCGCCGGTCGAGATCGAGCGCGACGGCGTGATCGTCGCCGTACCGCACTCCGTGGAGCTCGACGCGCAACCGCCCGAGCTGCCGGCCTTCGACCAGCCGCCGCCGTTCGAGATCGACGCCGAGCACGGCGAGGTCACCGCCCCGCTGGGCAGCCTCGAGTCGCTGGGCGGCGCGGTGCGCGCGCTGGCCGGATCGCTGTCGCCCGGCGCCGTCGTCGTCGCGTCGTTCGCCACGACGACGCCCAGATACGCTGCTGAGCGTGTCGGCGCGCCAGGGCGAGCCGATCGTCATCGCCCTGGGCGAAGAGATCTTCGAGCTCGAGGGCTGCTGACGGGTGACGCTCATCCGGCGGCTGGCGGGCCCGTTCTTCGTGTTCGCCGGGGTGATGCACTTCGCGATCCCCAAGACGTACGAGGCGATCGTGCCCGACTACCTGCCGGCGCACCGCGAGCTCGTCTACGCGAGCGGCGTCGCGGAGATCGCGGGCGGCGCCGGGCTGATGTGCCCGGACGCCAAGGCGCGGCGCTGGGCCGGCTGGTGGCTGATCGCGACGTTGATCGCGGTGTTCCCGGCCAATGTCCACATGGCGGTCAACCCCGAGCGACTACGCCAAGGGCATGCCGGGCGGCCGTGCCTCGCTGATCGCCCGGCTCCCGTTCCAGCTCGTGTTCATCGGCTGGGTGCGGGCGGCGATGCGCTCCAGCTGACGAGCCCGCCGACCGCGCTCGGCGGCGGCCGCGCCGTCAGCGGTCAATGCGTACTCGACGCGCGGCGGCACCTCGGCGTAGACGGTCCGCGTCACGAGCCGCTCGCTCTCAAGCGCGCGCAGCGGTCTGGGTCAGCATCTTCTGCGAGACGCCGGGAAGCTGGCGCTGGAGCTCCGAGAAGCGCAGCGGGCCGTCGCGCAGCGCGACCAGCGCGAGCATCGACCACTTGGCGGCGACGGTCTCCAGGCGCCGGGCGGCGTCGCCCATGCCACTAGAACGTGATGACGCTGCGGATGCCGGCCTGCTCCTCCATCAGCTCGAATCCCCGGTTGACCTCGTCGAGCGTGAGGGTGTGGGAGACGAGCGGATCGAGGTTCAGGTCGCCGGCCAGCCAGCGGTCGACGAGCTGCGGCACCTGGTCGCGGCCCTTGACGCCGCCGAACGACGAGCCGCAGACGCGCCGGCCGGTGATCAGGAAGCGCGGGATGATGTCGAGCGTCTCGCCGCGGCCCGCGACACCGGCGACCGTGCACAGCCCCCACCCCATGCGCGCGCTCTCGACCGCCTGGCGCATGACCGCGCACGTTGCCGGTCGCCTCGAACGTGTAGTCGGCGCCGAAGCCGCCGGTCATCTCGAGGAGTTTGTCGACCGTGTCGCCGTCGCCGACGAACGTGTCGGTCGCGCCCTGGCCTCTGCGCCAGCTCGAGCCGCCCCTCGGACAGGTCGACGCAGATGATCCGCTCGGCTCCCTGGAGGCGACAGCCGGCCACGGCGCCGAGCCCGACGAGGCCGGCGCCGAAGACGACGCATGTCGAGCCGGGCTCGACCTTGGCGGTGTTCATCGCCGCGCCGAGGCCGGTGCTCAGCCCGCAGGCGAACATGCATGCCTTCTCGAGGTCGGCCTCCGGGTTGATCTTGGCCAGCGCGATCGCGGGCATGACGGTCGCCTCGGCGAACGTCGAGGTGCCCATGAAGTGACGCATCGGCTCGCCACCGCGCGACAGGCGGGTGGTGCCGTCGGGCAGGTAGCCGAGGTTCTGCTGCTCGCGGATCGCCAGGCACAGGTTCGTCTTCGGGCTGCGGCAGTGCACGCACTCGCCGCACTGGGGCGAGAACAACGTGACGACGTGATCGCCGACGGCGAGCGAGTCGACGCCCTCGCCGAGCGCCTCGACAACGCCTGCGCCCTCGTGGCCGAGGACGGTCGGCGCGTAGCCCGACGGATCGGCGCCCGACGCGGTGTACATGTCGGTGTGGCAGACGCCACATGCCTGGAGACGGACGAGCACCTCCCCGGTCCCTGGAGGCGCGAGATCGACCTCCTGCACGACGAGAGGACTCCCGAACTCCTCCAGCACGGCAGCCCGAATCTGCATTTCTTCGACCCTATCAGCGATACCTTCGGCCCGGCCGTCCGTTGTGGATTGATGTGCGTCCTGTGTGGGACGCCCTCGCTCGCGCCCTCCTCGACGGGGCGGCGAGGCGGCACGCCAGCGGGTGCCTAACTCGTGGTGGGGCCGGTGGCGCGAGCCACCGGCCCGAGCCCGCGCTAGAAGCCGAGGCGGTCGAGGCGCTCCTGCGCGGCGCGGCGCTTGGCCTCGCGCTCGGCCTTGCGCTTGGCGTCGCGCTCGGCGCGCTCGTCGGTGTCGTCGGTGACGATCCGGATCTTCGTCGTGAACGTGCCGTCGATGCCGGCGCCGGGCGGGAGCCGCTCACCGCGATCCTCCCGCGACGGACGATCGCGCCGCGGGCCGCGCCCGCCGCCGCCGCCGCCGCCGCCGCCCTGCTGGTCGCCGCGCCCGCGCGACGGGCCGCCGCTGCGGCGGCGCCGCGCTCACCGCGCTCACTGCGCTCCCCGCGCCCACGGCCGCGCCCACGCTCGGGCTCGGGCTGCAGGCGCGCGAAGGGCGGACTTGACCTCGCGCACCGGGGTCGAGGCGAGGCGCAGCCAGGCGACGTAGACCGGGTCGCCGGCCGGGATGCCCTGTGCGGCCTCGCAGCACACGAGCGCCCAGCGCTTCGGCGCGCCCTCCTCGTCCTGCTTGGGAACGAGCGCCGCCTGGATGACCTCGGCGCCGCCGACGCGCTCGATCGCGACCGACAGCCGGGCCTTCGCCTTGGCGTCGAGCGGCGGCGCCTCGCGCCGCTGCCGCGCCGGACGCTCGGGAGCCGGAGCCGCCGGGGCCGGAGCCGAGCATCCGGGGCCTCGTCGGCCGCCTGCGCCTCTTCGGCGCGGCTGAAGCCTCGTCCTCGGTGCGTCTCGGCCTCGGCCACGGCCGGCGCCTCGGCATGCCTCGGCCTCCTCGGCCAGCAGGCCGCTCGCCTCCTCGGCCGCAGGCCTCAGCCTCCTCGGCCGCAGGCGCCTCAGCCTCCTCGGCCGCAGGCGCTCAGCCTCCTCGGCCGCCACTCGGCAGCGCTCGGTCTCCTCGGCCGCAGGCGCCTCGCCTCCTCGGCACGCAGCCGGCGCCTCGGCCACCGGCGCTCCTCCGGCGCAGCACGTGCGCCGCAGCCGTCTCGGCCGTCGCTTCGTCGACCGCCGCGGTCTCGTCGGCGGGTGCCTCGTCCTCGGGCGGCCGGCCCTCGCGCCGCATCTCGTTGAGCTTCTGGAAGAACGCGCGACGGTGCTTGTCGGCGGCCGAGGGCCGGCGACGGCGCGGGCGTGGGAGCCGCTTCACCGGCGCCGGCGGCGGGTCGGGCGGCGCCATCCCGATGATCTTCGGCCCGATGAGCGGCCGCTCTTCGTCCGCCGTCACCTCGATCGCCGCTGGCTCGTCCTGCGCGCCGTCGGCCTCAGCGACGGGCTCCTGCGCGACGGGCTGCTCCGCAGCAGCCGGCTCCTCGCCGACGGGCTCGTGCGCGACCGGCTCCGCTTCGACGCGCCGGCTCGGGCTCTGTCACCGCCGCCACCTCGGGCGCAACGGCCTCAGGTTCAACGTTATCGGCCACCTCAGCGGCGGCCTCGGCCGCCTCGGCGGCACCCCCTTGCTCCGGCGCTGCGCCGTTGGCCTGGAGCTCGTCGACCGGCGCCGCAGCGACCTCGTCGAGCTGCCCCGTTCTCGGCCGGAGTAGGTGACTCGACCTCACTCATTCCCCTCCGTTGTACCCCATAGCCCCGTCCGGCGCAGATTCGGTGGTCGCTAGATTGCGTCCAATGGAGCACAGAACGCTGGGAACCACGGGAGTGAAGGTCAGTCCGTTGTGCCTCGGAGCGATGATGTTCGGCGGCCTGGGGCAACACCGATCACGACGACTCGATCGCGATCATCCACCGCGCTCTCGACGCCGGAATCAACTTCATCGACACCGCCGACGTGTACTCGCGCGGTGAGTCCGAGGAGATCGTCGGCAAGGCGCTCAAGGGCCGCCGCGACAATGTCGTGCTCGCGACCAAGGTCCACGGAGCGATGGGTGACGACCCCAACGAGTTCGGCAACTCGCGCCGCTGGATCATCAAGGAGGTCGAGAACAGCCTGCGCCGGCTGCAGACCGACTACGTCGACCTCTACCAGATCCACCGCCCCGAGGCCGACACCGACATCGACGACACGCTCGGCGCCCTGACCGACCTCGTCCGCGCCGGCAAGGTCCGCTACATCGGCAGCTCGACGTTCCCGCCGAGTCAGATCGTCGAGGCGCAGTGGACCGCGGAGCGCCGTGGCCGCGAGCGCTTCGTGTGCGAGCAACCGCCGTACTCGATGCTGGTCCGCGGCATCGAGGACGACGTCCTGCCGACGTGCCGACGCTACGGGATGGGCGTGATTCCGTGGAGCCCACTCGCCGGCGGCTGGTTGTCGGGGGGCTATCGCAAGGGCGCCGACATCCCGAAGTCCCGCCGCGCCGCGATGCCGGTGGTCGCGTCGCGCTACGACCTCAGCCTGCCAGGTAACCAGCGCAAGCTCGAGGCCGCCGACGCGCTCGGGGCGCTGGCCGACGAGACCGGCATCAGCCTCATCCACATGGCGCTCGCGTTCGTGATCCGCCACCCAGCGGTGACGGCGGCGATCATCGGCCCGCGCACGATGGAGCACCTCGAATCACAGATCGGCGCGGCGGACGTGGAGCTGTCCGACGAGGTCCTCGACCGGATCGACGAGATCGTGCCGCCCGGCGTGAACGCCTCGGACGGCGACAGCGGCCGGATCAACCCCGACCTCGAGCCGGCGGCACGGCGGCGGTAGCGCCGCGAAACGGGGTCGAGCGTCTCCCCGAACGTCCGCTCGCGGCTCGCCAGCAGCGGGATCGCCGTGCCGAAGCCCCACTTCTGGGCGTGCTCGGACGCCGCGTGGGCCTCGTAGGCCGGCTCGTCGTCGTAGATCTCGTAGATCAGGAAGACGTGCGGGTCGTCGAGGTCGCGCGTCGGCTGGTAGAAGCGGCACCCCGGCTCGGCGCGCGACGGCTCGATCATGTGCCGCAGCGCGTCGAGCACGACCTCCTCGCTGCCGGGCTTGGCGGTCCATTTCGCAGTCACGACGTAGGCCATGCCGCCAGCCTAGAACCTCGCCGGTCAGAAGTCGGCGCCGCCCGCATCGACCCAGCGCGTCAGGTCGTTGACCCACCCTACGCCGCGACGAGCACGAACTCCGGCCGGCGCAGGCGCCGGGCGATCCGCGTCGAGACGAGCGTGAAGCCGCACGCAATGCTGAGCGGGACGAGCGCCAGCACCCCGTAGACGGGGGCCGCAAGGCAGCCGAAGATCGCCCACAGCGCCACGACGCGGAGGTTGGCCGAGTCGAGCCGAAGGCTCATGTCGAGCATGCGGGATCGCTCGACGTCGTTGCGGCAGTTATGTGCCTGCGCCCGAGTTGTGCTCAAATGGGCACATCGTGCGCGACACAGCGCCGCTCGTGTACCGAGAACGCCCCGCGGGGACCGATCCGCAGGGCCTGCTCGTCCTGCACCACGGACGGGGCGCCGACGAGCTCGATCTGCTCGGCCTGGCCGATGTTCTGGACCCTGCGCGACGGCTGCACGTGGTCACGCCGGGCGGGCCGCTGCGGATCGACGGCTGGCCCGGCAGGCACTGGTACGTCGTGCCGCGCGTCGGCTTCCCCGACCCGGCGACGTTCCGCGACAGCTACGAGCGGCTGGCGGCATTCCACGACGAGCTGTGGGCGCGAACCGGTCTGGACCCCCAGCAGACGGTGCTCGGCGGGTTCTCGCAGGGCTCGGTCATGAGCTACGCGCTCGGGCTCGGCCCCGACCGCCCGGCGCCCGCGGGCATCCTCGTGTTCTCCGGCTTCATCCCAACGGTGCCGGGCTGGGAGCCCGACCTCGCGTCGCGCCAGGGGCTGCCGGTGTTCATCGCCCACGGCCGCCACGACCCGGTGATGGACGTCGCGTTCGGTCGCAGCGCCGCGCAGCTGCTCGCCGACGGCGGCCTCGACGTCGACCTACCAGGAGTCCGACGTCGCCCACGGCATCGACCCGACGGCGATCGGGCCGGCCACGGCGTGGCTGGACGCGGCGCTCGGGCTCCCCGGCGCCGCGGGCTGCCCGTCAGTCCTCTTCGTCCCAGTCGCGCTTGTCGGGGTCGCGCAGCAGCATCGCGTCCTTCCAGCGCGCCCACCGATTCGGCTTGGAGCCCGGCTCGTGCACGCGCCATGCCGGCGCGCCGCCGCCCGGCGCGGGCAGCTCGGCGAACGCCGCAGCGTCGAGGCGCAGGTCGACGCCGTGCTCGTGCAGCGACGCGACGTGCTCGGCCGCGATGAAGCGCGTTCCAGCCGAGGTGTTGACGACGATCCCGTGGAAGATGTCCTCCTCGGGTGCGGAGACGACATGGTCGACCGTCGCGACCTGCTCGCCGCCCGAGGCGAAGCACGGCACGTCCTTGTCGAGCACCGGATACGCGATCGGCAGGCCTTCGTCCATGGCCGCCAGCCTACCCCGATGAGCTTCGCGACGCTCGCGCTGATCGTGACCGCGGGGCTCGCTCGGCCCGCTGCTCGCGGTCCCGCGCACGATCGTCGTTCCGGTGATCGTCGGCGAGCTGCTGGCCGGCGTCGTGCTCGGGACGACCGGCGCGGGGCTGATCGACGCGACGCAGCCGACGATCGCGTTCCTCGGCGACATCGGCTTCGCGACGCTGATGTTCGTCGCCGGCATGCACGTCCCGCTGCGCAACCGCGCGCTCGTCGGCGCGCTCGGCCGCGGCGGCGCCGGCGCCGGGCTGAGCGCGGCGTTCGGCGTCGGCGGCGGGCTGCTGATCGCGCACGTGCTCGATCTCGGCCACCCGCTCGTGTGGGCCGTCCTGCTGGCGACGGGGTCGGCGGCGATCGTCCTGCCCGCGCTCGCCGAAGCAGGGATCGACGACGACCGCGGACTGCTGCCGATGGCGTGGGCGACGATCGCTGACGTCGCGACGATCGTGATCGTGCCGCTCGTGCTCGAGCCGTCGCGCGCGGTGCGCGCCGGGCTCGGCGCGCTCGCCGTGACCGCCGCCGCGGGCGCCGTCCTGCTGATCGCGCGGACGCTCGACGGAACGCACGGCGTGCGCGACATCCGCCACCTGTCCAAGCAGCGCTCGTGGGCGCTGGACCTGCGGGTGTCGCTGGCGATCCTGTTCGGGCTGTGCGCGCTGGCCGACGGGCTCGGGACGAGCATCATGATCGCCGGGTTCGCGGCCGGCCTGATCGTCGCCGCCGAGGGCGGCCCGCACCGGCTTTCCGATCAGGTGTCCGGCGTCGCCAACGGGCTGCTGGTGCCGATCTTCTTCGTCGTCCTCGGCGCGCGGCTGGACATGCGGGCGCTGGTCTCCGATCCGTCGAACCTCGAGCTCGCGGGCGCGCTGGTCCTCGGCAACGTCGCCGTGCACGTGCTCGCCGGGCGGCTGATCCGGGCGCCGTTGTGGGCGTCGCTCGTCGTCACCGCGCAGCTCGGCGTGCCGGCGGCGGTCGTCAAGCTCGGGCTGTCCGACGGCGTCGTCAACCCAGGCCAGGGCGCCGCGATCATCGTCGCGGCGCTGGCGTCGATCGGGGTCTGCGTGTGCGGAACGTTCCTCGCCGGTCACCGCGCTTGACGCGGCGCCGGATCGAGTGTATTTATCCATATGGTTTATCAACCGATTGGCTAAATACACTCACGTCCGATGCCCACCGACCAGCTCAGCGCCACGTTCGCCGCCCTCGCCGACCCGACGCGTCGCGACATCCTCGCGCGGCTCGCCGGCGGCGAGGCGACGGTCAACGAGCTGGCCGCCCCATTCCCGATCACCGTGCAGGCGATCTCCAAGCACCTCAAGGTGCTCGAGCGCGCCGGCCTGATCGACCGCGGCCGCGACGGGCAGTTGCGCCCGTCGCGGCTGCGCAGCGACCCGCTGAAGGAGGCGACCGACTGGCTCGAGCGCTACCGCGAGTTCTGGGAGGGCAGCCTCGATCGGCTGTCCGAGCACCTGCGCGCGATCCAGGCAGGCCGGACGAAGACCAAGGAGCGCGACGATGCCTGACACCGAGACCCCGACCATCTCCGAGCACACGATCGAGATCCGCCGCACGTTCGAGGCGCCGCTGGCGTTGGTGTGGGAAGCGTGGACCGACCCCGACCAGCTGACCAAGTGGTGGGGACCCAAGGGCTTTGACGACCCCCCGCGACAGCATCACGATCGACCTGCGCCCAGGCGGGGTGTTCGCCCTGACGATGGTCGGCCCCGATGGCAGCGCGTTCGAGGACAACGGCCACTTCCAGGAGGTCGTGGAGCACGAGCGGCTCGCGTTCGGCGGCGACGTCCCGAACTTCGACCTGCTCAAGTCGGCCTACACCGAGGTCACGTTCACCGACCTCGGCGACGGCCGCACGGAGGTCCATGTCGTCTCCACGATGATGGCCGCCGACGTCATGCCCGACATGGCGCAGCAGGGCTGGTCGAGCCAGTTCGACAAGCTCGATGAGCTGCTGGCGGCCGATTGACATGATGGCGGCATGGCCTCCTTCACCGAGCACGAGCAGAGCAACATCGATGCGGCGAACGCGTCTGACCGGACGCCTGTCGTGTTCATCCACGGCCTGTGGCTGCTGCCGAGCAGCTGGGATCGCTGGGCGACGTTCTTCGACGAAGCCGGCTACGCCCCGCTGACGCCGGGCTGGCCGGACGACCCGGAGACGGTGCAGGAGGCCAACGCCAACCCCGACGTCATGGCCCACAAGACCGTCGGCGAGGTCGCCGACCATTTCGGCGACGTCGTCGGCGCGCTGAAGCGCAAGCCGGCGGTCATCGGGCACTCGTTCGGCGGGCTGATGGCGCAGATCGTGGCCGGCCGCGGCGGCGCCGCCGCGACCGTGGCGATCTCGCCGGCACCGTTTCGCGGCGTCCTGCCGCTGCCGATCTCGGCGCTGCGGTCGGCGTCGCCGGTGCTGACGAACCCGCTCAATCGCGGCCGCGCGGTACCGCTGACCTACGACCAGTTCCGCTATGCGTTCGCCAATGCCGTCGACGAGGACGAGGCCAAGCAGCTGTACGACGCGTTCGCGGTCCCGGCGCCGGGCGCGCCGCTGTTCCAGGCGGCGACGGCGAACCTCAACCCATGGACCGAGGTCAAGGTCAACAGCAAGAACCCCGACCGCGGGCCGCTGTTGATCGTCTCCGGCGAGCAGGATCACACCGTGCCGTGGTCGATCGCCAACGCCTCGTTCAAGAAGCAGAAGCGCAACGCGGCCCTGACCGAGATCGTGAAGATCCCCGGCCGCGGCCACGCACTGACGATCGACCACGGCTGGCAGGACGTCGCACAGACAGCGCTCGAGTTCGTGAAGCGTGTTACGAGCCACGGTCACGAGGATCGCGCGAACGCCGCGGCCAGCTCCTCGCGCGAGCGGATGCCGAGCTTGTCGTAGACGTGGCGCAGGTGGTACTCGACGGTCTTGGGGGACACGAAGACCGCCGCGGCGGCCTCGCGCGTCGTACGGCCCTCGGCGAGCAGGCGCGCGATCTGGAGCTCCTGCGGGGTGAGCTCGTCGAGCGTGCTCGCGTCGCGGCGGCGCGCGGTCTCGCCGGTCGCCGCGAGCTCGGCGCGCGCCTGCTCGGCCCACAGCTCGCGCGCCGAGGCGCTCGAACGTCTGCCAGCGCTGCGCGCAGCTGCTCGCGCGCGCAGCACGCGCTTGCGGATGCGGCGCAGCCGCGCCCCGTACAGCAGCTGCGTGCGGGCGGTCTCGAACACGTCGGGCGTGCGGCGGTGCAGCGCCAGCGCCTCCTCGAAGCACGACTCGAGTCGCGGCCGCGTCCGCGAGCAGCCCGCGGCAGCGTGCGGCGCGCGCGAGCGCCCACGGCTGGCCCTTGGCCTCGGCCCGCGCGCGGTAGTCGGCGGCCAGCAGGCGCGGCCTCGCGCGTCGTCGCCGAGGCGGACGTAGGCCTCGACGAGCTCCGGCGCGGGCGACAGGTCGACGTCGGCAAGCCGCGCTCGCGCAGCACGTCGTCGAAGTGCGCGTGGCGCTCGATCGCCTCGGCCGGTCGACCGAGTCCGAGCTCGAGGTCGCCGAGCGCCTGGAGCACCCAGGTCGCCGTAGAGGCCGACGCCGAGCTCGTCGCACAGCGCCGTCGCTTCGGCCGCGTGCTCGCGGCATGCCGCCTCGTTGCCCTGCCGGGCCTCGAAGCCACGTCAGCCCGGCGAGGCCGATCGCGACCTCGACCCGCTGGCCGGTCTCGCGCGCCAGCCGGATCGCCTTCCGTCGTAGCCCGCCTCGGCCGCCGCCCAGCGATCGGTCGTCGCCTGGTCGCGGGCCGAGGAACTGCAGCAGCCGCGGGAGCGCCGACACCGCGACCTGCTCGCGGGCGCGGGCCAGCGTGCGCTCGACCAGCACCCGGCCCGCGTCGGCCTCGCGCAGGCACAGCGGGCCGAGCACGGCCCACGGGTAGAGCTCGACGTCGTCGCGCAGCTCGTCGAACGCCTTCGAGGATCTCGACCGCCTGCCGCGCCGCCGCGGCGCCCTCCTCGCCGCGTCCGTCGACGACGAACCGCAGCCCGCTGGCCATGTGGGCGAAGAACTGCGCGCGGCGCGACACCTCTCGGCCCGGCGAGCTGCGCCGCCCGGCGCGCGGCCGCGTCCATCGCCTCCGGGTCGCCGGCGTAGAACGCACACAGCACCGCCTCGGCGAGCATCACGATCGCCAGCTCCGGGTCCTGCTCGGGCGATCCGCTCGGCCGCCGGGACGATCAGCGCGTAGCAGTCCATCACCGGCCCGAGGCGCATCGCCACCTGCCCGCGCAGCCGGTCGATGCGGACCGCACAGCCGCACGTCGTCGTCGACGCGCGCCCTGCGCGTCGTCGAGCGCGCGTCCAGCGTCCGCCGCACGTCGCCGGCCAGCCACGCCGCGTCGGCCGCCGCGAACAGCGAGCCGCGCGCGGACGTCGTCGTCGTACCGCGAGCCCGGCGCCGCGGTCGAAGGCGGCCGCCGCGACGGCGTAGGCGCGGCGGTCGCGGGCCCGGTCGCCGGCCTGCTCGAGCGCCGCGGCGGTCCGCTCGTCGGGGCCGACGCTCGCCGCCGCGAGGTGCCAGGCGCGGCGGTCGACGTCGTGGTCGGGCAGCGCCGCGGCGAGCGCCGCGTGGACCTCGCGGCGCTCTGCCGGGCGACGCCTCGGCGTAGACCGCCGCGCGCGCCAGCGGGTGGCGGAACTCGACCGTCACCGGCGTCGACGCTCACCAGCCCTGCCTCCTCGGCCGGCGCGAGCTCGGCGACGTCGAGCCCCAGCTGCGGCGCCGCGCGAGCGAGCACCGCGAGGTCTCCCCCGTCGCTCGCCGCGGCGAGCACGAGCACGCGCCGTGTCGCCTCCGGCAGGCGCCCGAAGCGGTGCAGGAACGCGGCCGCGATGCTCGCCGAGATCGTCACCGGGCCAGCGGCCGGCGCGGCGGCGAGGCGATCGCCGTCGGCCGCCAGCTCGAGCAGCGCCAGCGGGTTGCCGCCGGTGGCTCGGTGCAGCTCGTCGACCAGGTCGCCCGTGACGTCGGAGCGCGCCAGCAGCGCCGCCGCGTCGCCGCGGTCGAGCCCCGCGAGGCGCAGCGTGCGCAGGTCGGCGCCGTCGAGCAGCGACGGCTCGCCCTCGCGCGCGGTGACGACGAGCGCGATCGGGTCGGCGACCAGCCGCCGCGCCGCGAACAGCAGCGCCTCGGCGCTCGAGGCGTCGAGCCAGTGCGCGTCGTCGACGAGCAGCGAGCAGCGGCTGATCGTCGGCGCTCGCCGACAGCAGGCTGAGCGTCGCGGCGCCGATCGCGAAGCGGTCGCCGGCGGTCGCCGGGCGCCAGCGCGAGCGCGCCGGCGAGCGCGTCGGCCTGCGGCGTCGGGATCCGGTCGAGCGCGCCGAGCACCGGGCGCAGCAGCTCGAGCAGCCCCGCGAACGGGATCTCCGCCTCGGACTCGACGCCCCGCGCCCGCAGCACGCGCATCCCCGCGGCGCGCTCCTGCGCGTAGCCGAGCAGCGCCGTCTTGCCGATTCCCGGCTCGCCGACGAGGGCCAGCACGCCGCTTTGCCCGGTTCGCGCTTCGCGCCAGCAGGCGGTCGAGCGCGAGCCGCTCGTCGGTGCGGCCCAGGAGCATGGTGCGTCAAGACTAGGTGCCCCCCTGATGCGACGCCAGCGACGCGCCCATACGGTCGCGCCGCAATCGATCAAGGGAGGCACCATGGCCACCACCGAACAGCCCGTCGAAGTCGACGGCGACAAGCTCATGGAGTTCGTCTTCCGCGCCGTCGACGAGGTCGGCGCGACGCTGAACGCCGCGCTCGTCGTGATGGGCGACAAGCTCGGCCTGTACCGCGAGCTGGCCGGCGCCGGCGGGCTGACGCCGGTCGAGCTCGCCCGCCGCGCCGGCGTCAGCGAGCGCTACGTCCGC
Source organism: uncultured Actinomycetes bacterium (assembly GCA_963846975.1). GTDB lineage: Bacteria > Actinomycetota > Thermoleophilia > Solirubrobacterales > Solirubrobacteraceae > AC-49. The sequence continues at coordinate 389,672 of CAWJXY010000007.1, read as the reverse complement.
GAGTGGCTCAACGCGCAGGCCGCCGGCGGCTTCATCGAGTACGACCCGGCCGGCGGGACGTACACGCTGGCGCCCGAGCAGGCCGTCGCGCTGACCGACGAGTCGAGCCCCGCCTACCTGCCCGGCTTCTTCCAGATCGCGGTCGGCTCCGTGATCGACTCGCCGCGGACGATCGAGGCGGCCCGGACCGGCGAGGGCACCGGCTGGCACGAGCACAACCACGACGTGTTCGAGGGCTGCGAGCGGTTCTTCCGCCCCGGCTACAACGCCAACCTCGTCCCGGAATGGCTGCCGGCGCTCGACGGCGTCGTCGAGAAGCTCGAGGCCGGCGCGAAGGTCGCCGACCTCGGCTGCGGGCACGGCGTCATCGACGATCCTGCATGGCGCAGGCGTTCCCGAACTCGACGTTCGTCGGGACCGACTACCACGAGGGCTCGATCGAGACCGCCCGGCAGCGGGCGGCAGGACGCGGGCGTCGGCGATCGCGTGACGTTCGAGACCGCGTACGCCGGCTCGGACCACGGCGACGGCTTCGACCTCGTGTGCACGTTCGACTCCCTGCACGACATGGGCGACCCGGTCGGCGCCGCGCGCCAGATCCGCAACATGCTCAGCGACGACGGCACGTGGCTGATCGTCGAGCCGATCGCCGGCGACCGCGTCGAGGACAACCTCAACCCGGTCGGCCGTGCGTACTACGGGTTCTCGACGTTCCTGTGCACGCCGGCCTCGCTATCGCAGGACGTCGGGCTCGCGCTCGGCGCCCAGGCCGGCCAGGCGCGGATCGGCGACGTCGTCGCGGGTGGCGGGTTCAGCCGCTTCCGGCGGGCGGCCGAGACGCCGTTCAACATGGTGCTCGAGGCCCGGCCGTGAGCACTACGATCGACCACGTGGGGCGCAGCGACACCGGAAGCCCGGCTCGACTGCCTGACCGCCAGGGCTTCGTCGAGCGCGACGGCGTTCGCGTCTGCTGGGAGTCCTACGGTGAGGACGGACCGGCGATCCTGCTGCTGCCCCCGTGGTCGATCGTGCATTCGCGGATCTGGAAGTTCCAGATCCCCTACCTCGCGCGGCACTTTCGCGTCGTCACGTTCGACGGGCGCGGCAACGGCCACTCCGACCGGCCCGCTGACGCGGCCGCCTACGCCGGACGCGAGTTCGTGCCGACGCGGTCGCCGTGCTCGACGCCGCCGGCGTCGAGTCGGCGTGCGTGGTCGGCCTGTCGATGGGCGGCGCTGACCGCGCTGCGGCTGGCCGACCCAGCATCCCGAGCGCGTCGACGGCGCGATCCTGCTCGACGCCAACGTCACCCACCTGACGCCCGCGCCGCGCGACTTCGTCGACTTCGACGCCGTCCACGAGACCTACGAGGGCATCGGCAAGTTCAACCGCCACTACTGGCTGCGCGACTACGGGGACTTCGTCCACGAGTTCTTCAGCTTCGCGCTACCCCGAGCCGCATTCGACCAAGGCGCTCGAGGACTGCGTCGCGTGGGGGCTCGACACCGACGCCGAGACGCTGGTCCTGACCCAGGTCGGCGCAGGACCAGGGCGACGCCGACCAAGGCCGAGGCCGAGGACCTGTGTCGCGCCGTGACGCTGCCCGGTGCTCGTCGTCCACGGCGCCGACGACCTGATCATCCCGGTCGCGCTCGGCGAGCGGGCGGCCGAGCTGACCGGCGGCGAGCTCGTGCGCCTGGAGGGCTCGGGCCACTGCCCGAACGTGCGCGACCCGGTCGTCGTGAACCTGGCTGTGGCGCGAGTTCGCGCAGCGGCTCAACGGACCGCCAGCGGGCGCCGCGGTCGCGAGCGTGGAGCCGCGCGATCGTCCGCCCGAAGCGCGCGCTGTACGTGTCGTCGCCGATCGGCCTCGGCCACGCGTGGCGCGACGTCGCGATCGCCGACGAGCTGCGCCGCCGGGTCCCCGGCCTGGAGATCCACTGGCTGGCCCAGGAGCCGGTGACGACGGTGCTGCACGAGCGCGGCGAGACGATCCACCCGGCGAGCGCCGAGCTGGCCTCGCGAGAACGACCACATCGACCGCGAGGCGGGCGAGCACGACCTGCACGCGTTCGAGGCGCTGCGGCGCATGGACGACATCTTCTGCGCGAACTACATGCTGTTCGACGACGTCGTGCACGAGGACGCGCTACGACCTGTGGATCGGCGACGAGGCGTGGGAGGTCGACCACTTCCTGCACGAGAACCCCGAGCGCAAGATCGCGCCCTACGCGTGGCTGACGCGACTTCGTCGGCTACCTGCCGATGCCGGCCGGCGGCGAGCGCGAGGCGTTCCTGGCCGCCGACTACAACGCCGAGATGATCGAGCACATCGAGCGCTACCCGCACGTCCGCGACCGGTCGATCTTCGTCGGCGAGCCCGACGACATCGTCGACGCCCCGTTCGGCCCCGGGCTGCCCGCGATCCGCGAGTGGACCGAGCGCCACTTCGAGTTCGCCGGCTACGTCCCGGGCTTCGACCCGGCCGCGTTGGGCGACCGGGCCGCGCTGCGCGCACAGCTCGGTTACGGCGACGAGCCGCTGCTCGTGATCTCGGTCGGCGGCTCAGGCGTCGGCGGCGCGATGCTGCAGCCGCGCGGTCGCAGCGCTGCCGGCGCTGCGCGAGCGCGTACCCGACGCTGCGCGCGCTCGTCGTGGCCGGCCCCGGTATCGACCCGGCGACCGTCCCGGCCGCCGACGGGCTCGAGGTGCGCGGCTACGTCCACGAGCTCTACCGCCACCTGGCGGCGTGCGACGTCGGCCTCGTCCAGGGCGGCCTGACGACGACGATGGAACTCGTCGCGGCGGGGCGCCCGTTCGTCTCGCTACCGCTGGCGAGCCACTTCGAGCAGCGCTACCACGTGCGCCACCGCCTCGATCGCTACGGCGCGACGCACTGGCTCGAGTACGCCGACGCCACGCCGGAGGCGATCGCCGACGCGGTCGACGACGGCGCTCGCGACACCGCCGGAGTACCGCCGCGTCGACTACAGCGGCGCGGGGCGGGCGGCGACGATGCTCGCGGAGTTGCTCGCCTGAGAGCGCGTTGGCGCCGAACGGTCGCGCCGGTTGCGCATCTAGTGTTGCCTGCATGTTCGGCCGTAACTGGGAGCCCGCGCAGGCGACGATCGTGGCCGTGCACGCCAAGAGCACAACCGGCGACGGCATGGTCACCATCCACGAGTTCGCCGCCGACGTCGTCCCCGACTCCGGCGCGCAGCCGTTTCGCGCGCTGATACAGGAGCCGCGCATCGCCACGAACTTCTGGGCACCCAGCACGGGCGACGTCGTGCGCGCCGAGGCCGATGTCAAGCGCCAGACGGCGCGCTTTGAAAAGTCCGACCCGAAGATCGACGCTCGGGAGCAGGGGCGCGCCGCCGACGCGGCATTCAACGCCACGCTCGACCAACCGCCCGGCACGCCGTAACGGCGGGTCGTCAGGACACCCGGCGTCCGCGGACTGGTGGTAGCCCCACCCCCGGACGCCGGGCAGCGTTCTTGTTCGGTCGTTCCCCGCTCGGCAGCCTCGTGGCATGTCCGAAATCGAGCAGGGGGAACGCGCCATGAGGCCGAATCTGGCCGCTCGCGCCGGGCGCTGGAGCGCCGCGCACTGGAAGACCGCGACGTTTGGCTGGCTGGCGCTGGTCGTCGTCGCCGTGATGGTCGGAAACGCCGTCGGCGCCGTCAAGCTGACCGACGTCGAGAACACGAGCGGCGAGAACGCACGCGCCCAGCGGATGCTCGACGCCGCCCACATCAAGGGCGTCGCCGGCGAGCGGGTGCTCGTCCAGTCCGCGCGCGTCGGCGCCGACTCGCCCGGCTTCCGCCGCACCGTGCACGGCGTCCGCGTCGCGCTGTCGCAGCGGCCCGAGGTCGCCAGGCTCCAGCCCGCGGTGACGTCGAACGACGGCCACTCGGCGCTCGTCGCATTCGACATGCGCGGCGACTCGGAGACCGCGAGCGACCGCGTCCAGCCGATCCTCGACGCCGTCGCCTCCATTCAACGTGCGCATCCAGGCTTCCGGATCGCCGAGATCGGTGACGCGTCGGCGCCCCACGCGCTCGACGCCCAGGTCAAGAGCGACTTCGACCGCGCCGAGCGCCTGTCGGTCCCGCTCACGTTCCTGATCCTGCTGTTCGCGTTCGGCGCGTTCGTCGCCGCCGGCCTGCCGGTGCTGCTCGCGCTGTCGGCGGTGATCGGCGCGATCGGGCTGTCGTCGATCGCCAGTCACGTCGCCCACGCGTCGGACTCGATCGGCTCGGTCATCCTGCTGATGGGCATGGCGGTCGGCGTCGACTACTGCCTGTTCTACGTCCAGCGCGCCCGCGCTGAGCGCGCCGCGGGCCATAGCGAGGCCGACAGCGTCCGCCGCGCCGCCGCGACGTCCGGCCACGCGGTGCTGATCTCGGGCGCGACGGTGATGATCGCGATGGCCGGCATGCTGCTGACCGGCACGGGCACGTTCACGTCGCTCGGCGTCGGCGCGATGATCGTCGTCGCGATGGCGATGATCGGGTCGCTGACCGTGCTGCCGGCGCTGCTGGGCAAGCTCGGCGACCGCGTCGACCGCGGCATCGTGTCGGTGATGGCCGCCGGGACGATGGGCGTGATCCGTCACCGGCCGCGGTTCCTCGTCCGGCTGCGCGACCGCCGCACGTTGCTCCAGCGCGCCAAGGGCACGCGCGGCGAGTCGCGGGTGTGGGGCGCGATCGTGCGGCGCACGATGCGTCGTCCGGCGCTCAGCGCGGCCGTCTCGGCATCGTTGCTCGTCGTGCTCGCGCTGCCGGCGCTCGCCATGCACCTGCGACTGCCCGAGTTCTCCGACCTGCCCCAGCAGCTCGGAATCGTCAAGACCTACAACGCGGTCAACAAGGCGTTCCCCGGCACGCCGTCGCCGGCAACGGTCGTCGTGCATGCGCGCGACGTGACCGCGCCGTCGGTGCAGCACGCGCTCGCCAACCTGCGCCACGACGCGCTGGCCAGCGGCGTCATGCACGCGCCGATCCGCACGACGATCTCGCGCGGCCACGCGATCGCGGAGATCGACATCCCGCTGTCGGGGACCGGCGACGACGAGGCGTCGTTCGCCGCGCTGCGGACGCTGCGCGGGTCCGTCGCGCCCAACGCGCTCGGCGGCCTGCACGACGCGCAGTACGCCGTGACCGGCGACACGGCCGGCAACGCCGACTTCACGTCGGCGATGCGCTCCAGCGCCCCGTACGTGTTCGCGTTCGTGCTCGGACTGGCGTTCCTGCTGCTGCTGTTCACGTTCCGCTCGATCGTCATCCCGATCCAGGCGATCGTGCTCAACCTGCTGTCGGTCGGCGCCGCCTACGGCGTCCTGGTGTGGCTGTTCCAGGACGGGCACGGCCAGGGGCTGCTCGGCTTCCACTCCAACGGCGCGATCGTCACGTGGCTGCCGCTGTTCCTGTTCACGGTGTTGTTCGGCCTGTCGATGGACTACCACGTCTTCATCGTCAGCCGGATCCGTGAGCTGCGCGACGGCGGCATGCCGACGAGCGAGGCCGTCGAGCGCGGAATCCGCTCGACGGCGAGCACGGTGACAAGCGCCGCGCTGGTCATGGTCGCCGTGTTCGGCATCTTCGCGACGCTGTCGACGCTCGACATCAAGCAGATGGGCGTCGGGCTGGCCGTCGCGGTGATCCTCGATGCGACGATCATTCGCGGTGTGCTGCTCCCGGCGACGATGAAGCTGATGGGTGAGTGGAACTGGTACCTCCCCCGCTGGATGGGCGGCATGCCGCGCGTGTCGGTCCGCGCGGCGCCGGCGCCGCACCGTTGCGGAGGTCGACTAGTCGTGGCGATCCGGGCACGGCGGGCGGGAGCGACGCTGCTCTACCTGACCACGGCGCTGGTGATGGGCGCGCTCGAGCTGGCGCTGCTGATCTCCGGCTGGACGATCTGCGCCGTGCTCGTGATCACGCCGCTCGTCGTGCCCGCGCTGATCGGTTTCCAGACTGCGGTCGCCTACGTGGCGGGCGCCGAGGCGTGGCTGGCGCGGGGGCTGGTCGGCTCGCGGGCCGACCCCGCGGTCCCGGCGATCGCGACCGGCCGCGGGTTCTGGCGCCGGGGCTGGGACGCGGCGCGCGACCGGGCCTTCTACCGCCAGCAGGTCTTCATGTTCCTACGCTGGCTGGCCGGCGGTGCGATCGCGCTGCTGGAGTGGTCGCTGATCGCGGTCGGGCTGTTCTCGATCACGTTGCCGATCACCTACCGCTGGCTCGACGGTCCGAACTTCGGCAGCTGGCACGTGCACACGCTCAGCCAGTCTCTGCTCGGGATCCCCGCCGGGATAATCGTGCTCGTGGTGGCGACCTGGCTCCTGCGCCCGCTCGAATCGCTGTCGTGCTGGGCGGCCGACGACCTGCTCGGCGGCGGCGGTTCGGTGCCGCCGGGCACCCCGTCGCCCGCGCCGGCTCCGTCGGCGCAGCGACCGCCCGCCGCCCCGCCCGGCGACCGCCAGCGCTGGGCTATGGCCGCGGTCATCTGCGGCGGGATCGGCGCGGTCCTGGTCATCGTCTGGATCTTCACCGGCGGCCCGTTCTGGCCCGGCTGGACGATCATCAGCCTCGGCGTGCCGCTCGCCTTCTACGGCTGGGTGATCCTGCTGCGGGAGCGCCCCGACCTGCCCGCGCGCATGCACATGAGCCGCGCGATGGCGGTCCAGGTCGGCCGCGCGACGGCCATCAGCCTGTACGTGTTCCTGATCTGGGCGATGAGCGGCAGCAGCTACTTCTGGCCGATCTGGGTCTTCATCGTCGTGATCGCATCACTCGTCGTGCGGATCGTGATCGAGACGATCGAGTCGATCCGCCGCGGCCCGCTGGCCGAGCGGATCACCGAGCTCGAAACGACCCGCGCCGGCGCGGTCAACCAACAGGAGGCCGAGCTGCGGCGCATCGAGCGCGACCTCCACGACGGCGCCCAGGCGCGGCTCGTCGCGCTGGGAATGAGCCTCGGCATGGCGCAGCAGAAGCTCGACTCCGACGACCCCCAGGCCGCACAGGCGCTGCTCGCCGACGCGCGCCAAGGCGCCCAGGAGGCGCTCCAGGAGCTGCGCGACCTCGCGCGCGGCATCCATCCGCCGGTGCTCGCCGACCGCGGCCTGGAGGCGGCGATCGCCGCGCTCGCCGATCGCACGCCGTTGCGCGTGACGGTCGGAGTCGACCTGCCCCAGCGCCCAGCACCGGCCGTCGAGACCGCGACCTACTTCGTCGTCGCCGAGGCGCTGGCCAATGCGGCCAAGCACGCGCAAGCGACGATGGTTGACATCGCGATCGGTCAGGTCGGCTCCACGCTGATCGCCGAGATCCGCGACGACGGCGTCGGCGGGGCCAACGGCGACGGCAGCGGCCTGGCCGGTCTCGCCCGGCGCGTCCAGGCGCTCGACGGCACGCTCACCGTGACGAGCCCGGCCGGCGGCCCGACCCTGATCCGGGCGGTGATGCCATGCGGGTCGTGATCGCCGAGGACCTGGCGCTGCTGCGCGACGGGCTGACGCGGCTGCTGCGCGACAACGGCTTCGACGTCGTCGCGGCGGTCGAGGATGGCGACGCGCTCGTGCGGACCGTGACCGGCCACAAGCCCGACATCGCGATCGTCGACATCCGGCTGCCGCCGTCGTTTCGCGACGAGGGCGTGCGGGCCGCGCTGACGTTGCGCGAGCGCGTGCCGGAGACCGCGGTGCTGATCGTGTCGCAGTACGTCGAGCAGACCTACGCGGCCGAGCTGATGGCCGACGGGCGCGGCGGGCTGGGCTACCTGCTCAAGGACCGGATCATGGACGTCGACGACTTCGTCGACGCCGTGCGCCGCGTCGCCGACGGCGGCACGGCGCTCGACCCCGAGGTCATCGCGCAGCTGTTCTCGCGCCAGCGCGCCGATGGCCCGCTCGACAGTCTCACCCCGCGCGAGCGCGAGGTGCTGGGCCTGGTCGCCGAGGGACGCTCCAACGGTGCGATCGCGCGCGAGCTCGTTCTCACCGTCGGCGCTGTCGAGAAACACGTCGCGTCGATCCTCGGCAAGCTCGACCTACCGCCATCCGACGACGATCACCGGCGCGTGCTCGCCGTGCTGACCTACCTGCGCGAGGACTAGGGCGTTGCCTCGGTGAGCAGCGCCGGGTCCGCCGCGTGCGCCTCGTCGGCCCGGCCCTTTGGCTCCTCCCACGCTTCCTGGCGCCCGAGCGCCGTCATGTCCAGCCAGTAGTACGAGCCGCCGAGCTGCTCCGAGCCGCGGTCGAACGTCTGGTAGGTGTGGAAGATCCGGTCGCCCTCCCGCAGGAAGCAGCTGTGCGAGTGACGCTCCCCGTCATCGGTCGTGACACCGAAGTCGCGGTTGAAGTCGGTGCCGAACGACGAGTACCACGGAAACGTCCAGCCGCGGCGCGACTTGTAGTCCTCGAGCTTGGGCAGCGGCGCGCGGGCGACGGCAGCGAAGCTCGTGTCGCGGCGGTGCAGGTGATCGAGCAGGCCATCGGAGAACTCATCCATTCCGGCCGTGCAGCCGGGACAGCCGTCGGTCGACTCGGGTTCGAACATGAAGTGGTAGAGGATCAGCTGGCGACGCCCCTCGAACAGGTCGAGCAGACGGGCCTCGCCCTCCGGTCCGTCGAACACGTAGTCCTTGTCGATCTCAACCATCGGCAACTCGCGACGCCGGGTGTTCACCGCATCACGCGCGCGGGTCAGCGCCTTCTCTTCTGCGAGCAGCGCCTCACGTTCGGCCAGCCACTCGTCGCGGGACACCACATCAGGTAGGGCCATGGTTTCTCCTTTCTCCCCTACAGACTGCCCGCGCGGGCAGATCTCATCGGTCAAAAGATGAGGCGAATGCCCCATGCCGGACGCGCGCGGCGAGCCTACGCTCGTTCCCACCACCGATCCACGGGAGATGAGGACATGGCGAAGGTCAGCAAGGAAACCGCATCGCACATCGACGGCGGCGGCCCGGTCGACGCCCGCCACGAGGACATCGAGGACGGCTGGACGATCGACTTCGTATCGTTCTCCGCCGACATCGACGCCACGCCGTTGATGCACGGGCTGCCGGACGACAGGTGCCCCTGCCCACACTGGGGCTACGTGAAGAAGGGCCGCGTCACCTACCGGTTTGCCGACCACGACGAGGTCTGCGAGGCCGGCGACGCGTTCTACCTGCCGCCGGGGCACATCCCGATCGTCGAGGCCGGCACCGAGATCGTGCAGTTCAGCCCGACCAAGGAGATCCGCGAGGTCGCCGAGGTGATGGGCGCCAACATGCAGAAGATGATGGCCGCCCAGCAGGCCTGACGTTCAGCTCCCGAGGCGCCTGGCCTTCTGGGCCTGATCCTCGTCGGTGAGGACGCCCCGGTCGCGCAGCTTCTGCTCCAGGCGACGGTTGTCGCCGAACACAGCGCATAGCCTACGCACGTGGATTCGCGTTTCACGACCGCGCACCGCGGCGGCTCCGGTTCGCCGATGGTGCTGCTGCACGGCTTCACCGACACGTGGCGTACGTGGGATCTCGTGCTGGGAGAGCTCGAGCGCCACCACGACGTTCTCGCGCCGACGCTGGCCGGCCACGCCGGCGGCCCGCCGCTCGGTGACGACCCAGGCCGCGTGCGGATGGCCGACGAAGTCGAGCGGGGCATGGACGAGGCAGGCTTCGAGACTGCGCACATCGTCGGAAACTCGCTCGGCGGCTTCGTGACCCTGCTGCTCGCCGAGCGGGGCCGGGCGAAGTCGGTCGTCGCGTTCGCGCCGGGCGGCGGCTGGGCGCCCGACGACCCGACGCGCCTCCAGACGCGCGAGCACTTCGCCGAGATGCACGAGCGCGTCCAGCGCGCCGCGCCGAACGCCGACGCGCTCATGGAAACCGATCGCGGTCGCCGCAACGCGACGCGTGCGATCACCGTCAACTACCAGCACATCCCGCCCGAGCTGCTCGCCCACCAGCTGCGCGGCGTCGCTTCGTGCGATGCGATCGAGCTCAACGCCCGGTCGACCGACGACGCCGAATGGCAGCTCGACGCGTCGCGGATCACGTGTCCCGTGCGGATCGTGTGGGGAACCGAGGACCAGTTGCTGCCGTGGCCGACCGCCGCCGTTCGCTATCGCGAGCAGCTGTTCCCGCACGCCGACTGGGTCGTCCTCGACGGCGTCGGCCACTGCCCACAGCTCGACGTGCCGCTCGAGACCACGCAGCTGATCCTCGGGTTCACGACGTGACGGCGTCGCTGCACGTGGCCGGAACCGGCACGTTCGCGGCCGAACTCATCGAGTACGCGCGCGCGGCCGGGATGATCGTCGACGGCCTCATCGAGCTCGTTGACGAAGCCCGTATCGGGACCGAGCGCCACGGGCTGACGGTGATCGCTCCTGACGCGGGCGGGCGGGCGGCGCGCCGCGCCATCGTCGGTCTGGGGGGCGACCGACTCGCGCTGTGGTCGCAGCTCGCCGAGCACGACTGGGCGGCGATCGCCGTCGTCCATCCGCGCGCCGAGGTCAGCCCGTCGAGCGAGATCGCGGCCGGTGTGGTGATCGGGCCGCTGGCGGTGATCGGTGCCCATACGCGCGTAGGCGAGCACGCGCTCATCGGCCGTGGGGCACTCGTCGGCCACCACGTGACGATCGAGCCCGGTGCGGTGCTCAACCCCGGGGCCAACGTCGCGGGCGCCGCGCACGTCGGCCGCAGCGCGCAGATCGGGATGAGCGCGGCGATCACCCCCGGCCAACGGGTCGGCGCGGGCGCGGTCGTCGCCGCCGGCGCGGTCGTCGTCCGCGACGTGCCCGACGGGACACGCGTCCAGGGCGTCCCCGCACGCGACTACTCCCGGGAACCGGCCCGGTGAGCGATCGCGACGATCGCCTCGCGGCGCGCTTCGAGGACGTGATCGCGTTCCTGCAGACGGAGCGCGCCGAGCGCCAGGCGGCCGCGGCCCGGACCGACGCCCAGATCACGGAGCTGCGCGAGCTCGTCGCGGCACTCGCCCGCGACGACGGCCACCACCGCCGCGCGCTGCATGCGCTGCGCGCGAGCGCCGAGTACGAGCCCGCGTTCAGCGACCCGCAGCCGCTCGTCACGATCGCGATCACGACGCTCGCAGACCGGCTCGAGCTGCTCACGCAACGCGCCCTGCCATCGGCGCTCGGTCAGACGTACGCGAACGTCGAGATCCTCGTCGTCGGCGATGCCGCCGGGGACGAGACCCGAGCTACCGTGGAAGCAGTCGGCGACCCGAGGGTCCGGTTCGTCGACCTGACCCAACGCTACGTCGACCCCGACCCGCGCCGCCGGTGGCTGGTCGGCGCGACGCTGACGCGCAACGAGGCGCTGCACCAGGCGCGCGGACACTGGATCGTCGACCTCGACGACGACGACGCGCTGCGCCCACGCGCCGTGGCCGGGCTGCTGGCCCTCGCGCGGGAACAACGACTCGAGGTCGTCTACGGATTCAAGGAGCGCCACGGCCCCGACGGCGAGCGCGTCAGGCTCGGGGCGTTCCCGCCCGAGCCGGTCGCCCCAGATCCGGACCGCGGGCCGCCGTACGTCGTCTGGGAGGGCGCGGCCTCATGCGGAGCGCTCGTGCACGGTGGCCTGCGCCTGTTCGCGCGCGACTACGTCGCGGGCAACGTCGGCCAGCCGGGCGACTTCTTCCGGCTCGAGCGCATGGTCCGCGCCGGCGTGCGCTTTGGAATGCTCGATGAGGTCGTCTACGACTACTACCCGTCGACGCTTTGGGCCCGGTAGTGGCCACGCGCTAGCCTGACCCGCGATGACCGACTGGGACGACGTTCGCCGGATCGCGATGAACCTCCCGGAGACCAACGAGCGCCCGTCGCACGGCCATGCGTTCTGGCGCGTCAAGGACAAGGGCTTCGTCTGGGAACGCCCGCTGCGCAAGTCCGACCTCGCGGCGCTCGGCGACAGCGCGCCGACCGGCGAGATTCTCGGCGCGCGCGTCGAGCACCTCGTCGCCAAGGAGGCGATGCTGGCCGACGAGTCGGGCATCTACTTCACGACGCCTCACTTCGACGGCCACCCGGCGATCCTCGTCCAGCTCGACCTGATTTCCGTCGAAGAGCTCGAAGAGGTCATCGTCGAGGCATGGCTGTGCCGGGCGCCGCCGAAGCTGGCCGAGGCGTTCCTCGCGCAGCGCGGCTAGTCCGTGCGCGCGGAACGCCATCCGACGCCGCGACAGCGATGACTTCCCGGGACGGCCACGGTCTACATGGGCGCTACCTTCCCCATCAGAGGAGCGATCACCATGCCGAGCATCACCCCGAATCTGTGGTTCGACACCGAGTCCGAGGAGGCAGCGGATTTCTACACCTCGATCTTCCCCAACTCGCGGGTCGTCGCCATCGCCCACTACACCGAGGCCGGGCCGCGGCCGGCGGGGACGGTGATGACGGTCGAGTTCGAACTCGACGGCCAGCGCTTCGTGGCGATCAACGGCGGCGACCAGTTCTCGTTCAGCGAGGCGGTCTCGTTCCAGATCAACTGCGCCGACCAGGACGAGATCGACAGCTACTGGGAGAAGCTCGGCGACGGCGGCGAAGCGGGCCCGTGCGGCTGGCTCAAGGACCGCTACGGCGTCTCGTGGCAGGTCGTGCCCGCCGGTATGGATGAGTTCTTCGCCCCGGACGTCGACCCGGAGCGCGCCCGGCGCGCGATGGAGGCGATGTTCACGATGGGAAAGATCGACATCGCCGCCCTGCAGCGCGCGGCCGACGGCGTTCCCGCCTGACTAGGGGGCGTCGCGCCACATCTGGCCGACCGTGTGGCGGTCGTCGGGCGTCGTGAACGAGCCGATCTGGCGGTAGCCGCGGCGCTCGTAGCGCGGCGTGTTGGCCGGGTTGCTGGACTCGAGGTACGTCGGGACGCCGGCCTCGTCGTAGCGAGCGAGGCAGTTGGCGAGCAGCGCCATCCCGACACCACGGCCGCGATGGTCGGGATGTGTGCCAAGCAGGCTCAGGTAGTAGTGCGGCTCGCCGGTCGGGTGCGCGGACTCGAAGCGCTCCATCAGCTCGGCGACCTCGCCCGCGCGCTCGCCGCACAGCTCGTCGAGCAGCGCGGGGAGCTGCCGTTCGTCCTCTTCGGTCAGCTCGATGCCGCCGGGCGGGATCCACATCGCCGCGGCCGCCCCGCCGTCGGCGATCCACGTGTCCGGGTAGCGCACCGCGTTGCGCACGAGCACGCGCCACAGCCGGGCGCGGCCTTCGAGGTCCGGGATCGCCCAGCTCCACAGCGGGTCGGCGGCAAACGCGCCGGAGAAGATCGCCGTGACCGCGTCGAGATCATCGAGCGTCGCGATGCGGGCGCCGCTGCCGGTCACGCGGGCGCCTCGACGACCGCCGGCACCCGAGCCACTTCCACGTCATCGACCGCCGCGGCCGACGTCAGGGTCCAGACCGCAGCGAACCCCTCGTCGTCGAGGCCGGCGAGCGACCCGTGCAGCTGCGCGCGCTGGCGCTGGACGACCTCCGGCCCGAAGCCGCGGCCCGCGCGCGAGCGATTGCGCTCGTGGCACAGCTCCTCGGGCATGTCGAGCACGATCGCGACCGCCACCACGCCGTGCGCTGTCGCGTGCTTGATCAGCCCGCGCCGCGCGCTGCGCTGGATGTTGGTCGCGTCGACGGCGGTCACCCGCCCCAGGGCCAGCCGCGCGGCGACGATCCGGTGCAGGAGCGCGAACGCGGACCTCGTGGCGCGCTGGTCGGCCTCGTCGTCGGCGACCAGCGCACGACAGCGATCCGATGAGACGACCTCGGTCGGGCCGAAATGCCGCGCGGCGAACGTGCTCTTGCCGGCGCCCGATGGACCGGCGAGAACGACGAGGCTGGGATCGGGGACCTCGATCCTCACGGAGCCCGAGGCTACGCGAACGACAGACGGGGCGCCCGAAAGGCGCCCCGTCTGCCCAACCGCATGCCAGGCCAGCCAGCCTGGATTCTGCGAGCTAGGACTTGTCGGTCTCTGCCCCCGTCCCCGCCTCGATCGTCTTCGCGGCGCCGACCGTGACCTCGACGCGGTGCGGAACGCGCTGCGTCGGCTTGGGGATCTCGACGCGCAGGACGCCGTTGTCGTACGACGCCGAGATCGACTCGGGGTCGATGCCCTCCGGCAGCGTCAGCGAGCGGCTGAACCGACCGCTCGAGCGCTCGAGCCGACGGTAGCCGTCGCCCTCGGTCGTGTGCTCCGAACGGCGCTCGCCGGCGACGGTCAGGACCTTGTCGTTGAGCTCGACCGTGATGTCCTCCTGCGCCACACCCGGCAGGTCGGCGGTCAGGACGTAGTGATCGCCGGCCTCGACGAGGTCGGTCGCGGGGACGAAGCGACGCGTCGAACCGCCGTTGGCCGCCGAGACGTCGAAGAAGGCGCCGAGAAGGCGGTCAAACTCCGAACGGCGGATGGGCTCCCATCGAACGAGGGACATGTGGTAATACCTCCGAAGACCTGGTGCAGGATTATTGATCTGCTCAGCATAATAAAATCTCAGTCCGTGTATGTCAAGTTTCTTCAGTGTGCACTGCGTAGCGTGATCCGGATCGTGCGCGTGGTCGCCTGCCCCACGCCACTGGGTGCGAAGCGCACGGTGACCTTGAGTGCGACCGAGCGCCGATCGGCCAGCCGCCGGCGTGCGCTCGCCGAGAAGCGGGCGCGGATCGTGATCGTGCCGGCGCGGCGCGCGGTGCCCGAGCCCGTCGCGACGGTGCTCTGAGCCAAGCGCGCGCTGGCGTTCACCCTGCCTGCCCCCGGGACCACGACCGCGACCCGCAGGCCGCCTCGGAGAACGCTGGCCAGCTTCGTCGTCCCGGTGATCCGTGCGACGGCCGCGCCGGTCGTCCCCGTGACGCTCGCGCCACCGCCCGTACCGGCGCCGCTGCCACCGGCCTTGGCACCGGTCACGTGCTCGCAGTCATCGGCGACGAGGTCGACCGGGTCGGCCGTGACGGTGTCGGTGCCCGGCCCGCATTGCACGTGGTCGACCTCGCCGTCGCGGACGTCGATCGTATCGTCGCCCCACCCCGACGTGAAGTCGCAGTGCAGCTCGTTGCACCGCGCGGGCCGGTCGCCGGCGATCGTGTCTGAGCCCGGGCCGCCGACGATCGTGTCGTTGCCCATGCCGCCGTTGAGCGTGTCGTCGCCCGCGCCGCCGTCGATGACGTCGCCGTTGGCGTCTGAGGCGTTGAGCACGTCGTTGCCCCCCATGCCCAGGATCCGCGCCGCGGTCCCCTTCTCGGGTGCCGTGAATACGTTCGGGCCGTCGTCGCCGGTGAACGTCCGCACGGCGCCGACATCGAGCTCCTCGACGCCGACGATGTTGTCGCCCTCCCCCGGGCGGCCGTCGTTGGCGACGCCGTCGAGCGTGATGTCGACGGCCGGTGACGCCGCAGCGTCGGTCGCGTCGTAGTCGGTCAGCTCGTCGCTGCCGGCGCCGCCGTCGAGGACGTCCGGGAAGGCGCCCGACGGATCGTCACCGCGCAGCGTGTCGTTGCCGTCGCCGCCGCGCAGTACATCGGCGCCCGCGCCGCCGACCAGCTTGTCGTTGCCGGGGCCGCCGAGCAGTGTGTCGGCTGCTTCCTCGGACGTGAGCTGGTCGTCGCCGTCGCCGCCGTCGAGCGTCGCCGAGCCAGTGCCGTTGCGCGGGCCCTTGAGGATGTCGTTACCCGGCCCGCCGTCGATCTCGAAGCGCAGCGCGGGCGGGATCTCGAAGCCGAAACTCGCCTGGTCGTTGCCGTCGCCGAGGTCGATCTGGACACCAGCGGTCGGCATGTCGCAGGCGACCGGGTAATCGACGTCGAGCTTCGCGCAATGGTCGGCGGGATAGGACAGCGGCGGATCGTCGGTGAACGTGATCTGGCCGCCGGTCGAATCGACGACGACGAAGTTCCGCTCGCCGGGGGCGGCGCGCAGGACCAGCGCCCCGCCGTCGTAGCTGATGGTCGCGGCCGACGCCACGGGGGCGGCGACGGCCACGCTCGCACATGCGGCGGCGAGCACCGTGAAGACACGTGCCATGAGAGGACTCCTTGCTGAGGATGGGGTTCAGGCGATCAGGCGCCGGTCGGCGCCTTCGGCGGGCCGACGATCTCGAGGCCAAACGGCTGCCCCGAACGCTTCAGCAGCGCGATGTCGAGCGGCTGGCGCGGTGGCAACCCGTCGTGCTCGGGCTCGCTGCCGACGGCGAGGAAGTAGCCCTCCGCGCCGGCGGGCGTCGACAGGCCGAGGAAGCGCGCCGGCTCGTCGCCTTCGACGACGAACGTGTGCGGGACGTCGCGCGGCAGGAACACAAACGAGCCGGGCCCGGCGGTGATCGTCTCATCACCGCAGAACACGGTCAGCACGCCCTCGAGCACCCAGAAGCTCTCGTCCTCGGCGTGGTGGATGTGCATCGGCGGCGACGAGCCGGGGGCCGCCAGTGCCTCCCACAGGCCGAACGCGCCACCGGTCTGCTCGGCCGTCGCCTTGACCGTGATCCGGTTGGTCGTGAACCACACCGCCTGTCCGTCACCCGGTGCCTGGAACATGGCACCAACTTCTACTGAAACCACGTCGTACTCCTTCCGAGATCTGATTCTTGTTATGAGACTTGTATCTCACTATGAGACGACGGTATCATCGGATCCATGGAAACGCAAGAACCTCGGCGAGATCGTCAGACACGGCGCACGAAGCGCGCGCTCGTCGCGGCGGCGGACGAGATCTTCAGCGAGGGCCGGGCGCCGACCGTCGCCGAGGTCGCCGAGCGGGCGGACATCTCGCGTGCGACCGCCTACCGATACTTCCCCACCCAGGAGGCGCTGCTGCTCGAGGCGACCTACCTCGGCGACCCGGAGCCGCTGCGCTCGCTCCCCGAGCTCGTGGAGCAGATCCCCGACCACGCGCAGCGGGCCGCCGAGTTCGTGCGTCGTAGCGCTGAGTGGGCGCTCGAGCGCGAGTCGCGCCTGCGCACGCTGATGCGCATGTCGCTCGAGCACCAAGACGTCGTGCGCCCCGCGCGCCGCAAGGGCTACATCGCCCAGCTCCTCGAGCCGGCGCGCGACGAGCTGTCCGACGAGGCCTACGAGCACGCGGCCGCCGCGCTCACGCTGCTGCTCGGGGCCGACCCGATCGTGTCGCTGCGCGACAACAGCGACATCGCGCCCGAGCGCATCCCCGGCATGCTGGCGTGGACGGCAGGCGAGGTCGTGCGGGCTGCTCTGGTCCAGTCACAGGAGTAGCCTCGTGACATGGCTGGACGGTGGCCACCCGTCGACTACGAGACGTGGGCCGCGACGTGCGACACGCTGCACGCGCACACGCAGGTCCTCGGCAAGCTTGCAACGGCGCTCGCGCCGCCCGAGCCGCAGCTCCAACACGCCGCCCTGCGGCTGACCGCCCGCGGCTGGGAGACGCTGCCGCTACCGGCCCCCGACGGCTCGGGTGCAATCGTCGTGATGCTCGACCTGTGCACACACGAGGCGGTCGCCGAGCACAGCGGCGGTCGCGCCAAGCGCGTCGCGCTGACGCCCGACCGGCCGGTCGGTGCGGTCACGCGGCAGCTGCTCGAGGTCATGGCCGAGCTGGGCGGCGAGACGATCGAGATCGACCCGACGCCACAGGAGGTGTGGTGGACGGTGGGGCTCGACGAGGACGACGAGCACTTCGACTACGACACGGAGGCGGTCGAGGCGTACTTCGCCGCCGCGACCCACGCAGCACTCGTGCTCGCCGCGTTCCGCGCGCCGTTCAGGGGACGATCGACGCCCGTCAACGCGTGGTGGGGGTCGTTCGACCTCGCCGTCAACCTGTTCTCGGGCCGGCCCGCCGAGCCGCCGTCCGACGACTTCATCATGCGCAATGCGATGGACTCCCAGGAGGTCGCGGTCGGCTGGTGGCCGGGCGACCGGCGCTACGGCCGCGCGGCGTTCTACGCCTACGCCCACCCGGCCGAGCCCGCATTCGCGGGCGCCCAGCTGTCGTCCGAGTTCGGCGCATGGAACGACGCGCTCGGCGAGTACGTGCTCGACTGGGCCGACGTCTGCGCCGCGTCCGATCCGCACGCCGCGGCGCTCGACTTCGCCCACGCGGCGCTGCGCCACGGCTGCGAGGCATGCGACTGGGATCCGGCGCTGCTGGCCAGCGCCGAGGGCACCCCGCCGCCCGTCGTTTGAGCTATGCGGCAGCAGCCGCCGCGTCGTACGTCTCGCGGGCCTCGGCGATCTCGTCCATGTTGCCGTAGGCCCAGCGGCGAATCCCGTCGACGGCGCCGGCGAGGCTGCGACCGAGCGGCGTGAGCGCGTAGGTGACGGTGACCGGGACGGTCGGGTACGCCATTCGGGTCACGAGCCCATCGCGCTGGAGCGAGCGCAGCGTCTGCGTGAGCATCTTCTGGCTGACGCCTTCGATGCGCCGGCGCAGCTCGGAGAAGCGGACGGCCTCCTCGGGCTCGAGCACCGTGATCACGAGCATCGTCCACTTGTCGGCAATCCGCGTCAGCACGTCGCGGGTCGGGCACTGGGCGCTGAGCATGTCCCAGCGCACGGCGGTGGTTTCCATTGGGTTCCTATAGCACATCGAAGTGCTGTCTTCCATTTCAGCTGTTGGTCACCTACGGTGACCCCACGAGGTCCGCGGCAACGCGGTCCTGACGATCCCCAACCCCGCGAAGGAGGCCCAGCGGCATGAGCACAGACACCCAAACCCAGACCACCACCACCGAGCGCACGCGAGCCGTTGTGCGCGCGTACGTCGAGGCGCTGCAGCGCGGCGACGCCGACGCCTTGCGGGCGAGCTTCGCCCCCGACGCGACGTGGTGGGTGAGCGGCCGGCTGCCGGTGTCCGGCACCTGGCACGGCCCCGACGGCATCCTCGACGGCTTCCTCGGCGCGATGCTCGGACGGCTCGACGCGCAGGCGCCGGTCACCCAGGAGCTGACCGGGCTGATCGCTGACGGCGACACCGCGGTCGCAGAGTGGACCAGCCGCGCGCGCAGCGTGCGCGGCCAGGACTACGAGAACCACTATGCGGTCGTGTTCACGGTCCGTGACGACCTCGTCGTCGCGGTGCGCGAGTACATGGACACCGAGATTGTCCGCGAGGTGCTGTTCGCGACGTGAGCGGGCGTCAGCGCGCGCCGGGTGCGGGCAGCGCGTCGGCGGCCGCGCGCACCGCTGCGAGCAGCGCCTGGGTCGACGGGCGGGCCGCGTCGGCGGCGCGGGTGACGGCGAAGATCGCGCGGTCGACCGGGCCGTCGGCGATCTCCCGCAACGCGACGCCCGGTGGGTCGCGCGGCAGCGCGAGGTCGGGCAGCAGCGCGACGGTGAGCCCGTGGGCGATCAGCGCCAGCGCGATCGTCGCGTCGTTGGCGCGATGGCGGATGTCGGGCTCGAAGCCGCCGAACGCCTGGCACGTGCGCAGCGTCATCTCGTCCCAGCCCATCGCCGAGTGCCCGGTCGTCCACGGCTCGCCCGACAGCTCGGCCAGCGGCACCCCCCGCGGGTGGCGGCGCGCGACCGGATGGTCCTCGGGCAGCACCACGTAGACCGGGTCGCGCAGCAGGTCGTGGCGAACCAGGCCGCCCGGCATACGCCGCGGCTGGTGCTGCCACTCGTCGGCGAGGACAAGGTCGACGTCGCCGATCGCGAGCATCGGCAGCGCCGGCTCGGGCTCGGACTCGAGCAGCTCGCAGCGCAGCCGCGGCGCATCGCGCGCGAGCACCTCGATCGCCGGCGCGGCCAGCCGCAGGGTGACCGATTGGAACGCCGCCACGCGCGCGCGGCCCGTCACGGTCCCCGCGGCGGCGGCAAGGTCAGCCTCGGCCAGCGCGGCGCGCTGCAGCAGCGCGTCGGCGTGCTCAACGAGCATCAGCGCCGCGTCGGTCAGCCGGACGCCGCGGCCGCTGCGCTGCAAGAGCGCGACGCCGGCCTCGCGCTCCAACACGGCGAGCTGCTGCGAAACGGCCGACGGCGTGTACTGGAGCGCATCGGCGACCGCGGCGATCGTCGCGCGCTCGTCGAGCTCCCGCAGCAGGCGCAGGCGCCGAAGGTCCAGCATTGTTTAGAAAGTCTACTGTGTGTTACCAAGAAACCGGAATGGTTCCTGAGGCTTTGAGACTGCACCATGGCTCGCCATGCGCCCGAGCGCCGCATCATCGGGAACCGCCCTGTGCCTCGCGTCGGGCGCCGCGTTCGGCGCGATGGCGATCTTCGGCAAGCTCGCCTACGGCGAGGGCGTGACGGTCGGAACCCTGCTCGCGGGCCGCTTCGCGCTCGCCGCCGTCGTGCTGTGGGCGCTGATCGCGTCACGCGGTGCGTTGGGCGAGATCCGCGCGCTCCCGCGGCGCGACGTCCTGGCCGGCCTCGCACTCGGCGCATGCGGCTACGCGGCGCAGGCCGGGCTGTTCTTCGCCGCGCTGCAGCGGATCGACGCATCGCTGCTGTCACTGGTGCTCTACACGTTCCCGGCGATCGTCGCCGTCGCCGCCGTCGCGCTCGGCCGCGAGCGACTGACGCGCCGCCGCCTCGCGGCGCTCGTGCTCGCGAGCACGGGAATCGCGCTCGTCGTCGCCGGCGCCGGCGCCGGCGCGATCGATCCGCTCGGTGTCGGTCTCGCTATCGCCGCCGCGCTCGTCTACAGCGGCTACATCCTCGTCAGCGACCCGGTCGCCGCGCGCGTCGCGCCGCGCGCGCTGTCGGCGCTCGTCTGCACCGGCGCGGCGGCGTCGCTCACCGCGGGGGCAGCCCTGCTCGGCCAGCTGCGCATCGGCGCCCCGTCGACGGCCGGCTGGGGCTGGGTGGCGTGCATCGCGGTCATCTCGACCGTCGTCGCCATCGGCCTGTTCTTCGCCGGGTTGCGACGTGTCGGCCCGACGACGGCGTCGATCCTCGCCACGGTCGAGCCGGTCGTTACGTGCGTGCTCGCGTTTGCGGTGTTCGGCGAGAGTCTCGGGCCGTGGCAGCTCGCGGGCGGAGCGCTGGTGCTGAGCGCGGTCGTCGTGCTCAACGCACGCATGCGGACGCGCCGTTACGCGACCGCGGCAACCGCCTCGAGAAGGCGATCGATGTCGTCGTCGCAGTTGTATCCGACGATGCTCGCCCGGACCGCCCCGCCGGACTCCCCCAGGCCGTAGCGGAGCATCAGCTCGAGGGCGTAGTTGTCGCCCGCCCAGACCGCCACTTGTCGAGCGGACAGCTCCTGCGCCACCGACTGCGGACTGCGGCCGTCGACCACGAACGAGAGCGTCGAGGTGCGGCGGGCCGGGCGGCCGAGCAACGCCACACCGTCGATCGCCGCGAGCCCCGACAGCGCCCGCTGGAGCAGCCGGTCGGTGTGCGCCTCGAGGATCGCGTACGCGGCGGCGAGACGAGCGCGCCGCGGGCCGGGCGTGTCCGATAGCGCGGCGATCCAGTCGATCGCCGCGGTGACGCCGGCCAGCAGTTCGAAGGCGGGCGTGCCGCGTTCGAAGCGCGCCGGCACGGCGTCAGACGCAGGCGCGAGCTTGGGCGGTGCGAGGGTTTCCAGCAGCGCCGGATCGGCCACCACCGCGCCGGTGTGGGGACCGAAGAACTTGTAGGAGGAACAGGCGTAGAAGTCGGCCCCCAGCGCCGTGACGTCGGCGAGCGTGTGAGCGGTCGCGTGGACGCCGTCGACGTAGGTCAGCGCGCCGGCGGCGTGGGCGAGGTCGGTGATCGCCGGCACATCGGGCCGTGTCCCGATGGCGTTGGACGCGGCGGTCACGGCGACCAGACGCGTGCGATCGCTGAGCACCGCCTCGACGGCGGCCGGCTCGAGTTCGCCGCTGTTGGGATCGAACTCGGCCTGCCGCACGGTCGCCCCGGCGCGCTGGGCGTGAATCACCCACGGCCGGACGTTGGCATCGTGGTCCAGCGACGTGACGACGACCTCGTCGCCGGGTGACCAGTCGGCGGCGAGCGTCTCGGCGATGTGGAACGTCAGCGTCGTCATGTTGGGGCCGAGCACGACGCCGGCGGCGTCGCCGCCGACGAGATCGGCCAGTGCCGAGCGGGCGGCCTCGACGACCGCGGTACTGCGGGCGCTGGCCGCGAACGCGCCGCCCAGATTCGCCATCGCGTCGCGCAGCGCACCGGACACCGCGGCCACGACGGCATCGGGTACGGCCGTACCCGCGGCACCGTCAAGCGCCGCCCACCCGTCGGTAAGCGCGGCGAACTCGCGGCGGACCTCCGCGACGGCAAGCGCCGGCACGTTGTCGACCCCGCTGCGGGCGTCCGTCACGACACCAGACGCTATCGGTGTGCGTACCCCGCGGCTTGAGACATCGGGAGGAGCCGGCTGGGACGCCACCGACTGGGCCTACACCACGGTCGAGGTGATCAGCGGTGCCTCGGTGCTGACATAGCGCAGGATCGCGCGGCGATCACGCCCTGAACACGCGCCCGGCCCAGGGTGCGTGACATGACCATTCTCCGTCCCATCCAGCTGACCACGGCAGCTGTCTGTGTGGCCGCCGTGGCCGCGGCCCCCGCCCACGCGTCGATGCAAACGGCGCGGTTCTACGTCACCGCCGAGGGCAAGCAGGACATCCACTGGTCCGAGCCCAGGCACAGCACCTACAAGGATTGCTACAACGACTATTGGACCGAGGGCAAGGGCAGCGAGCACGTCGAGTTCCGGGCCCCGCGGACCAAGCTCCTGGTCACGAGTTTCGGCCACGGAATCGTGCAGATGCAGGTCGGCTCGTGGAACCCGATCGGCACGGCCGCCGGCACCACGTGGCTCGCCAGGGGCAGCGTCGAGCGCTATGGCTCCTACCGCAACGGCGCCGACGTCGGCACCTGCGGGACCGGCGGCCGTCCGACGACCGACACAGGCCCGTACGACTGCGGCCGGCTCAGCGTTCCGTTCGCCGGATCACTGGCGCTGGCCAAGGACCAGCTCTCGCTGTCGCTCGGGCTGCCGGAGACGACCTCCACCGCCCCACGGGGCTTCGCGCGATGCCCGATGAAGGCGCCCGATACCGTCGCGCCGGCCGGCCTCACGACGATCGCGTCCCGAATGCCGACCCGGGAGCTTCTCAACCCCGCCTACGGCAAGCTCATCGTGTTGGGGCGCAAGGACTTCGAGTTCCGGACCGCTCCCGGCCAGCTCGGCTTCGGCGGCGTTCTGACCTCCCATGCCGAGGTGCGATGGACCGTTACGCTCACGCGGGTCAAACGCAACGCCGTGCGTACGCGTAGGCTCGCGCCACGTGTTGCAGATCGGCGTGCTCGGGAACCTCAGATGGGAGCTCGACGGCGAGGCGTTGGCCCTTCCTGAGGGCAAACCCGCTCGCGCGCTGCTGGCATGGATGGCACTCCACCCAGGCGAGCATCCGCGATCACGTGTCGCCGCCGGCCTGTGGCCCGAGGTACTGGATCGCAGCGCGCGCACAAGCCTGCGAGGAGCGCTGGCACGGATCAACCGCTGCCTGAATGGCAGGGGCGACGCGGTGATCGCGACGCGCGACACGGTCGGGCTTGATCCCGCGAAGGTCGAGGTCGACCTCGGCCGCTTCTCCGCACTGGTGCAGGGCGGCGAGCTCGAAGCCGCATGGCATCTCGGGAACGCTGATCTGCTCACCGGATTGGACGAGGAGTGGGTCTACGCCGAGCGCGACGCCCATCACAACCGGCTGGGCGATGTGCTCGGCGGGCTCGCGCACCAGGCGGACAGCGCCGACGACCTTCCCGGCGCCGTGCGCTGGGCGCGCCTGCACTGCGAGCACGAGCCGCACTCCGAGGAGATCGCCCGCGAGCTGATGCTGCTGCTCGTGCGCGCTGGGGACCGTGGTGCCGCGTTGGTCGTGTTCGAGCGCCTGCGTGAGCGTCTGTCGTCCGACCTGGGTTCGGCGCCGTCGTTGCCGACCCGCGATCTCGTGGCGCGGCTCCGGGCCGCACCCGCGGAGGGTCCGCCCGCGGCCCCCGGTCGTTTCGTCGCGCCGCCTGCGACCGCGCGACCCGGGCTTCCGCCGGTCGTCGCCGCACGGGCAGGCAGGCCGTTCGTCGGGCGCGACCGCGAACTCGACGTCCTGTCGGCGGCGTGGCGGCGCACGAAGGGCGGCGCGACGCACGTCATTGCCGTTGCCGGCCACCCGGGTGTGGGGAAGACGGCGCTCAGCGCCGCGTTCGCTCGTGAGCTCCACGCCGAGGGGGCGACGGTCCTCTTCGGACGCTGCCGTCCCGAGCCGCTCACCGCGTGCGAACCGTTCGCCGACGCGTTCTCGCACGCTCTCGCCGACGTGCCGGAGGCGACGCTCACGCGATGGGCTCAGCTCGGAGAAGGTGAGCTCCTGCGTCTGCTTCCGGCACTCGCGGCGCGCACCGGCCTGGCCGAGCCGACGTCCGACGCCGCCCCGGAGGGCGCGCGCTATCGGCTGCTCGCCGCCGTCGATCAGGCGATCTCGGACCTGGCCGCCGGCGGTCCCGCGTTGATCATCCTGGACGACCTCCACTGGGCCGATCGCTCGACGCTGACGCTCCTCACGCATGTGGTCACGGCGTCACGATCCTCGCCGCTGCTGCTCCTGACCACCTTCCGCCGCGCGGAGCTGGGCACGAACCACTTGCTCGCGCAGACCGTGCATGACCTACGACGCGACGGCCTGCTGGAACGGTTGACGCTCGACGGGCTGACGGCCGCCGACGCCCGCGAGCTCGTCTCCGAATGCCTGATGGCGACCTCCTCGCAGGAGTTCGCAGACCGTCTGCACAAGCACACCGACGGCAGCCCATTCTTCATCGAGGAGATCCTCCGCGGATGGGACGGCGCTCCGGCGCAAGAGCGCGATCGGCGGGCGATCGATGCGGCGCTCGCCGCCCGGGACACCCCGCACGGTGTGCATCAGATCATCGCCCGTGGCCTGGATCGCGTCGGCGAGGAGGCTCTGGAGCGTCCTTCGACTGGCGTCCATCCTCGGCATCGAGTTCGAGTTCGCGACGCTCGCTGAGCTGGCCGGGATGACCGACGACGACCTCGTGAACCTGCTCGAGCAGCCCATCCGCGCACGGATCGTGGACGAGACCGCCGGTCACCGCGGGGGCCTCATGTTCCATCACGCCCTCGTGCGCGACGTGATCTATGACGGGATCGTCATGACGCGGCGCGCGCTCCTGCATCGCCGGGCGGCGCAGGCGATCGAGGCGCTCCATGGCGATGACGGGGCCCACTGCGCCGAGATCGCGCATCACCTTCTGCTCGCAGGGCCCGACCCGTGCGCTGGAGGCCGCGACCTGGGCGCACCGCGCGGGCGACCACGCGTTGACGCATGACGACTTCTATGCCGCGGCCGCCTGGTACCAGCGCGCGCTCGACGCCTGCACCGACCGACCGGTGGAGACGACGGAGCTGCAGCTCGCGGCTCGGGGAGGCACAGAAGGCGACTTGGCGATCGTGCCGCGTCCCGGGCGTCGTTCCTCGAGGCGGCCGCGCTCGCCCGCGAAGCATGACGATCCTGCCCTCCTCGCCCGCGCTGCGCTCGGCTTCGCGGGCCGCCGGCTCGACCGGTTCGGCCTTGACGAGCACGCGGAGATCGTGCTGCTGCGCGAGGCGCTCGCCGCCGTCGGCGAGGACGACCCCGCGGTGCGCGCGGAGCTGCTGGCACGACTCGCCCTTGCCTACTTCATGACCGATGCGGCGGCGTTGAGGTCGCTCGCCGCCGACGCCGCGGCATGGGCTCGAGCAACCGAGAGCGACGCCGCGACCGTGGCCGCGCTGATCGCCGAGCACTACGCGATCTGGGTTCCGGGCACCGCGGCGCGGCGGGTGGAGATCACGACGCGGATCATCGAACGCGTCGAGGGCCTCGACCTCGCCGAGGCCCTACAGCTCCGCGCCAACGCCCACTTCGAGCTGGGCGACGTCGTGTCGGCCGATGCCGACCTCGGCCGCCACGCTGCCGTGGCGCACCGTCTGCGGACACCGGAGATGGCGCTCTCCACGACGCGGTTCGCAGCCATGCGCGCCCTGCTCGACGGTCGGTTCGCCGACGCGGAACGCGCGATCGGCGAGCTGGTCGGCCCGGAGGGGTCCCCCCTGCCCCCAGACTTCGAGCAGGCCAAAGCGACCCTGATGCTCACACTGCTCGCCGAACGGGGGGAGCTCGCCGTGCTCGTCGATCAGCTCGCCGAGCTGGCCCGGAACTTCGTTCATGTTCCGGGTTGGCGGGTTGCGCATGCGCGAGCCCTGGTGGACGCAGGCCGGCTGTCTGAGGCCAGCGCGCAGCTGGCGGGGGTCATCGGGCCCGATGTCGCGGCGCCGGACAAATCGTTCGTCTGGCTCGTCACGATGGCGTTCGCGGCACAGGTGTGCGTCGCGACCGCCGACGTGCAACGGTGCGAGTTCGTACGCGCGCAACTCGCGCCGTACGACGGCCTGATCGCGCTGGCGGGCTACGCGGGCTGCTGGGGGCCCGTGGCCTATCACCTGGGGACACTCGAAGCCGTCCTCGGGCGCAACACAGCGGCCGCCGAGCACTTTGGCTCGGCCAGCCGCTGGTGTGAGATGGTCGGTGCGTTGCCATGGCTGGCTCGCACCCAGCTCGCCTGGGGAACGATGCTGGGCCGCGACGACCCTGCCGGGCGCGATCTCGTCGAGAACGCTCACGTCCTCGCCACGCGACTGGGCATGGATGGCATCGCGCGGGTCACGGTCACCGGCGCAGCGTGAAGCTCAACGTCGCCTGACGTTTCTGCGCCCCCGCCTCGACGAAGGCGCTGACCGACAGGTCCGCCCGCGATAGGCTCCGCATCCGGCGACGAGCCGTCGCGGTGAAGCGCGTGGTGACGGTCGTCGCGTCCGCGTTTCCCGCGGCCTGGCGGCCTCGTGCGACGACGGTTCCCGCCTTCATGTGCGCGCGACGGGCGGCGGCGCCGTTCAGCCGCAGTTCGACGGTCACCGCCGCGTGGACACCGACGTTGCGCACGCTGAACGTCAGGCCCCGCGCCAGCGCCTGCTTCAGATGGGCGTTGCCGGTGCGCCGGATGCCCAGGGCCGCTGGCCCCGGTGGCCGGCGCGACGGGCCCGGCGGCCGGCGCGGCGGGCGACGTGACCACCGGCGTCGGCGCGGTGTGGGTCGGCGCGTCGGGCTGCTGCCCGGCCGGCACGAAGGCCGCCGGGCTGTAGCCGGGCGATGAGCCGCCGGGCGCGATCAGTCGCGCATCGGCGATCGTCGGACACGTCGCGGAGTGAGGACAGTGGACCGAGGGAGATGACCTTTACGCCGTCCTCATCGGCGAACGCCAGGAACTGCCCGTCCGGCGACAGGGCGACCCCGGTGAAGCTGTGCTGGGGAAGCGCCTCGATGCCACAGCGCCAGATCGGCTGGGCCGCCGGGTCGGTCGTCGGCAGCCCCGGCGAGCTGTACAGGTTCAGGAACCGGGGGCCGCTCGGCTCGCCGGCCAGCGTCGCGACCCACCGGCCGTCGCGCGACAGCGCGCCCGCGTCGATGTCGTCACCGGCGTCGGGAGTTCCGAACCACGTGAACGCATGGTCGGTGTCGTCGTCTCCCGCAGCGGCCTGGTGATGGCCGAGTTCGTGGACGATGACGTCGGTGTACGGATCCAGCGGGACCGACTGGAACTCCGCGGTGTGCGTGTTGTCGACCCAGACCCCGTTCGTCCAGCCGTACTTGACCATGCCGTACTTCGTGGGCTCCGTGTATGTACCGACGTCGGTGTAGGAAGAGAAGCCCTCGCTCGTTGCCTGCCCCCCGGGCGGATACGCCGGGGGCGGGGTGATCACGTAGCCGGAGAAGACGGCCTTCGTCCCGTCGGGAGAGACACGGAGGTGAAACGGACCCTGGAACCTGCCGCCCGAGCCGCCGCTGCGCACCCAGGTTGGCGTGGGCGCGCCGCGCAACGCGCCGGTCCGCGTCAGGCTCACGACGTTGCTCTGTGCGTCGAGGGCCAGGATGTTGCCGGCGTCGTCCATCGACGGCGACCACAGAGCGGCGCCGGTCGTGACCGGTGCCGGGCGCGTCCCGTCAGCCGCGCTGACCCAGACGGCGTTGTCCTTGGCGAACGTCAGGGTCCCAGCTCGCCGCAGCGGCGGTGCCGGCGGCGGACGACAGCGCCACGCACGCCAGAGCCGGCCGCCAGAAGATGAGGTGTTTTCATGCACGCGATGTTCCGGTCGAGCCGTGAGCGAAGCGTGTTCGGCGCGCGATCGTCGCGTCGCGGGAGGCTTCAGATGACGACGGGTCTCACCGGAGCGGGAGGTCGACGTCATCCCCGTCGGTTCGCGGCCCGAAGATCCGGCGCTCGCTCTCGTCGATGGCGACGTCGTTGATGCTCGCCTCGCGCCGACGCATGTAGCCGTCGTCGTCGAATTCCCAGTTCTCGTTTCCGTGGCTGCGCCACCACTGCCCCGCGTCGTCGTGCCACTCGTACTGGAAGCGCACGGCGATCCGATCGGCGGTGAACGCCCAGAGGCTCTTGCGCAGCGCGTAGTCGAGCTCGCGCTGCCACTTGCGGGTGAGGAAGGCGACGATCTCGTCGCGCCCCGTGAGGAACTCGGCGCGATTGCGCCATTGCGAGTCCGGCGTGTAGGCCGCGGCGACGCGCGCGGGATCGCGGGTGTTCCACGCGTCCTCGGCCGCCTGCACCTTCTGGCGAGCGCTCGCCTCGTCGAACGGCGGGACGGGCGGACGCGGCGGACGCGGGGCTCGGTCATAGATCAGACGCTACAAGGCGGCAACCGGGACAATGGAACGATGTCCCCACACGAGGCTGCCGCCGTCAGCGACCCGAAGGACGCGGAGCGCGACGCGCCGACGGCAATCACGCTCCACGGCCGATCTCTGAACTACGTGCAAGCGGGGCGCGGCCCGGTGCTGCTGTTGATCCACGGCATGGCCGGCAACCTGGAGAACTGGCGGGCGGTGATCGAGCCGCTGGCGCAGCGCCACACGGTCGTGGCCCGGATCTGCCGGGACACGGAGGTCAGAGGGCGGCGCCGGCGACTACTCGCTCGGCGCCCACGCGGCGGTGATGCGCGATCTGCTCGCCACGCTCGGCCACGAGCGCGCGACCCTCGTCGGACACTCGCTGGGCGGCGGGATCGCGATGCAGTTCGCCTATCAATTCCCCGAGATGACCGAGCGCCTGGTGCTCGTATCGAGCGGCGGGCTCGGAACCGAGGTGAGCTCGATCCTGCGCGCCGCCGCGCTGCCCGGGGCGGACCTGTTCATCCGCGCGACGGCCGGTTTCGGCAGCCGGGTGGGGTCGACTCTGGGACGCGGCCTGGCCGTCGTCGGGCTGCGGCCGACCGCCGACATCGCCGAGATCGCTCGCGGCTATGCGTCGCTCGTCGACCCGAACCGCCGCGCCGCGTTCCTTGCGACGCTGCGCGCCGTGGTCGGCACCGGCGGACAGCGCGTCTCGGCCAACGATCGGCTCTACCTCGCGGCAGGGATACCGGTGCTCCTCGTCTGGGGCGAGCGAGATCCGCTGATCCCGGTCCAGCACGGCAGGGACGCCCACGCGGCGATCACCGGCAGCACGCTCGAGGTCTTCGAGGGAGTGGGGCACCTACCGCAACTGGAGGCGCCGGGGCGCTTCATCGCGGCGCTCGAGCGATTCCTCGCCGAGAACAAACCATCGCGATTCAACTCGAAGCAGTGGCGCGGCCGGCTGCGCGTCTCCCCGCGGCCGTAGAGCAGGCCCGACTCGACGGTAACAATCATGAACCACCACGGGTCGGCGAGCCGGCGGAGGGGACCGTGCGCCGCTTCCCCAACAGCCTCGTAACCGGCGAGATCACGAGCCGTGCAAGCAACCGCGGGCCCGGGATGACGCGCAGCCCGAGCTGCTCGAAGAGCGTGACCGAGTCCAGCTGGAACCAGTGCTCCGCGACCTTCCCGCCGGCCATCCGGTTGATCTCCAGGCCGGCAAACCGGACCTTGCGGCCGGTCGGCGGGAGACCGCGGAAGGGGCCGGTGTGCGTACCGGTGAACAGGATGCGCTGAGCGACCATCTCCACGTCGGCCGAAACGCCCTGCACCTCGAGGTTGAGATCGGGGAAGCCCTCGAGAAACACACCCAGGAACTCGACCCAGGCATCGCCGTCCAGTGCCGCTGTCTGGATGCTGTCGGGCGCGTGCGCGATGTAGTCGACGGTTCGCGCCGCGACCTCGCCGGCGTCGTCGCGCGCGTTGAACGCTTCGATCCAGCGAAGCGCGGCCACTCGGTTGTGCTCAGGCGACGCGATGGCGCTGGTGGTCTCGATGCTCATGATCGGTCCTTTCCGTTCAGGCCGGGATGCCGGGAGGGCCGAGGATCTCGAGGCCGTGCTCCGCGGCGGCCCGGAGGATGGGCGCCATGTCCGGCGGCGCGGTCGGCGCGCGGCGGGATCTCCGCGACGGGAGCGGGTGTCCCGAGCGTGCGGATGAAGCCCTCGAACCCGGCCGCCTGCGTGACCAGCAGGAAGCGAGCCTCGTCGGAGCTGACGATGAACGTGTGCGGCACGTCGCGCGGGCCGAACACGAAGGAGCCTGCCGGAGCGACGACCGTCCGGCCCGCGACCCAGATCGTGAGCTCGCCCTCGAGGACGTAGAACCACTCGTCCTCGTTGTGGTGGACGTGCAGCGGCGAGCCGGAGCCGCGCGGCGCGGTCTGCTCGGTCAGCATCATGCGGCCGCCGGTTCCCGCGCCATCGGCCTTGATCGTCGTCAGGCCGCCGAAGAACCAGAAGTGCTCTCCCTCACCGGGACCGAGAGCGATGGGTGCGAGGGCGCCGTCCGGCGCGGTCGTGGTGGTGTCTGCTGCGCTGATGGAGGACATGCGTGCAGCCTGATCTCCGCGACCCGCGACAACCACCCCCCGCGTCCGGGGATCTTTCTTGCGCGGCGTGCGAGACTCGCCCGTATGGGATGGACGGTCGAGCGCCTGATCGAGGAGATCGACCTGCTCGGCTCGCGGGGACTGCCGCGTGAGGAGTTCTTCGCCGAGCTGTCCCCGCGGCTGCGCAACGTCATCGACAACGACGCCAGCTGCTGGCACACGCTGGACCCGAGCACGCGGCTGCTGACCAGCGACGCGCCCAAGGAGCTCATCGAGCGCGGCGTGTTCACGCTCGACGAGGCCCCGGCCGCCGGGGAGCTGATCGTCCGCAGCGAGTACATGGTCGACGACGTCAACACCTTCGCCGGCCTCGCCGCGCGGCGGGTGCCCGTCGGCATCCTCGACCACGTCACCCGCGGCGATCCCCAGCGCAGCGCGCGCTACCGCGACCTGCTCCTGCCGGCCGACATCCCCCACGAGCTGCGCGGCGCCTTCGTCATCCGCGGGCGCGTCTGGGGCGCCGTGCACATTGCCCGCCGCGCGAGCAGCGGCGCATTCCAGCAGCGCGACGCCGACGCGCTCGCCGCCCTCACCGGGGCGATCGCCCGCGGCATCCGCGCGTCGCTGCGCTTCGATGCGGCCCGCCGCATCACGGGCGTCGAGGCGCCGGGGATGGTCGTGCTCGGCCCACACGACGAGGTCGAGCTGATCACCCCTCCGGCACGCGAGCTGCTCGCCTCGCTGCATCCCGGGGAGTCGGGCTACACCGACGAGACGATCGCCACGCCGGTGCTCGCGCTCGCGTCGTTCGTCCGCTCCGCGCCGGACGGCGGTCAGGGCGGCGGCAACGTCGTCACCGTGCCCGGCAGCGACGGTTGGGTGACGCTGCACGCCTCGCTGCCCGGGCCTCCGGGCGACGGCCGGGTCGCGGTCGTCCTCGAGCGGGCGACGGGCGCGCGTTCTGCAACGGTCCGCCTCGAGGCGTTCGGCGCAACCGCCCGCGAGCGCGAGGTCGCGACCCTCCTGGCCCGTGGCCTCTCCCGTGCCGAGATGGCCGAGACCCTCGTCGTCTCCCCGCACACCGTCGAGGACCACGTCAAGAACCTCTACGAGAAGCTCGGCGTCGCCTCGCGACAGGAGCTCGTCGCTCGCGTCTTCCTCGACGAGTACCTCCCCGAGGTCGTGCGCCAGACGCCGCTGACGTCGCGCGGGCGCTTCGACCGCGAATAACGTCGAACCGACCGCATAGCGGTGGGCCCGATCCAAAGTGGAGACGGCGGGAATTGAACCCGCGTCCACAACCGCGCAAGGGATGACGTCTACGAGCGTAGCCGGCGCTCTGATCTCGTCCCGGACTCGCCTCGCCGGCGGGGTTGCCAAGGACCAGCCCCCTGAAATGTCCCCGGATCGGCGAGGGCGAACCTCACCGGGTGAGCCTGCTTTCTGATCCCGGTAATCCCCGCCGCAGACAAGCGGGGCCCGAGACCTCACTCACTTAGCTTGAACTAAGCAGCGAGGGCGTACTCGTGAGAGTCCGCACGTATGGTTTTTCCGGGGTTTTACGAGGCCACCGGAAACCTCGACTCGCAACCATCCCAGCGAACCGGCCATGTCGAAACCTGTCGTCCCCTGGGTATTTCTGCTGTAGAGCGTAGCGATCGGGGCCGCGCGGCGCCTACGGCATCAGCACTTCGTTCCACTCCCGGATCTCATAGCTCGCCACGACCCCCTCGCGCACGAACGGGTCGCCGTCGACGAACTCCTGGGCCGCTTCGCGGGTGCGGAAGACCGACATCGAGCCGTCGGCCTGCGGGTCGGCGAACGTGCCGACGAGCAGTAGGTCGCCGCGCGCGTGGAACTCGTCCACGCGCGCGCGGTGGGCTGGGAAGACGGACGGCGCCTTGGTCGCCACGTCGTCGGCCGAGTGGTAGAAGACGACGTACTTCACGCGTCGGCGCCGAAGCTCGACGCGAAGTGCTCGAGCGTCGCGGTCCAGGCGCCGGGCTCGTTGAACGTAGCCGACATCTTCTCGGCGTCCGGCCCGAAGTTCTCCAGATCGCGGTGCTCGAGCTCCACGCGCGTGCGGTTCTCGGCCTCCTCGACGAACCGCAGCTCGACGGTCGTGACGAGCGACGGGTCGTACTTCCAGTCGGACCCGATCTGCCAAGTGATGACCAGCCGGTCGGGCGGCTCCCACGCGCGCACGAAGCCGGTCGACGTCTCGCTGCCGTCCGTGTGGCGCGTGTACCAGCGCCCGCCCTCGTGCGGTTCGATCACGACCTCCTCGATCGGCGCGCTGCCGATGTGGTGCTCGGGCGGCCACCAGCTCGTCATCCCGGCCGTGAAGACCTCGAACGCCCGCTCCTTGGACACCGGCACGACCTTCTCGCGCCGGATCGCCTCGATCGCCTGGATCATCGCTTCTGCTCCTCGCTCGTCGCCTGCACCTCGGTCTCGAACGCATCCAACGATCTCTCCCAGAACTGGTCGAGGTACGTGCGCAGCACCGCCAGCCCGGCCGGGTCGATGCGGTACACACGCCGCGTCCCGATCTTCTGGTCCAGCACCAGGCCCACGTCCTTGAGCACCTTCAGGTGCTGGGAGACGGCCGGCCGACTGACCGGCAACTCGGCGGCCAGCTCGCCGACGGCCTGCGGCCCGTGCGACAGGCTGTCGAAGATCGCCTGGCGGGTCCCATCCCCCAGCGCGGTCATCATCGCTGATGCGTTCGTCACCACTAACCGTAAGCTACTACGAACGCTTCTGGAATGTCAACCGCGACTTACGGAGTCGATCGGGCGGTTAACGAAAGCGACGCGGTCCGAAGCCGTCTTGGGAAACCTCATCCGGCAAGCCCGAAAGCCCCGGCGTCTTGGTGGCGTGGCCCCACATCCCGATGGCCTCGCTCTTTACGGCTCCAAACCGCGTCTGGGATGAACTTAGATCGCGGTGCTCACGGATGCAAGACCGCCGACGTCATGAAGCCGCATTCTCCGAGGATTTCGGGAGTATGCGGGGGTGAGAAGCGACGCGATCGGACGCGCGGGGCTCTATCTCGGCGGCTTCCTGGGCCCGTTCGGTGGTGGCGTCGTCACGGTCCTGGTGCCGAACCTCTCCAGCCAGCTGCACGTCTCGACGACGCGTGGTCGCGCTGGCTATCCCCGCCTACCTGGTGCCGTTCGCGGCGCTACAGCTCGTGTCGGGCACGATCGGCGAACGGCTGGGGATCGTGGGCACGGTCCGCGTCGCCTTCGTCGCCTACGCCGTCGCGTCGGTGGCCGTCGCCGCGGTCTCGTCGATCGCCCCGTTCCTGCTCGCGCGCGCCGCCCAGGGCGCCGCGAACGCGTTCACCTCGCCGCTGATCCTGGCCGTCCTCGCCGAGTCGGCGACCGACGAGACGCTCGGCCGGACGATGGGCACGTTCGCGTCGGTCCAGACCGCGGGAATGGTGTCGGCGCCACTGTGCGGCGGGCTGCTGGGCTCGATCGACCCGGGGCTGGCGTTCCTCGTCCCGGGACTCCTCGCGCTCGGGCTCGCATTCGTCCCGCTGCCGACCCCGAAGCGGCGTACCGCGCGCCCGCCGCGCCTGCGCACCGCGTTCAACCGCCGCGTCGGGTGGCTCGCGCTCGCCGCCGCGCTCGCGTTCTTCGCGATCCTCGGTGTCGCGCTGCCGGTCTCGTTGCGTGCGACCGACGTGTTCGACATCGGGACGACGACGCGCGGCGTCCTGCTCGCCCTGTTCGGCCTCGGCGGCGTGATCGTCGGCCGCGCGGCGGGCAGCCTCGTCGACCGGACCGACAGCAGCCGCGTGGCGGTCGCGGGCGCGCTCGGCTGCGCCTGCGTCCTGCCGCTGCTGGGGTTCGTCGACAGCGCGGCGCTCGTGGCGGCGGTGTGGTTCGTCACCGGCATGGGGTCGGCCGTCCTGTGGGCCGGCCTCAACACGATGGCCGTCCGCAGCACGCCTGAGAACCGTGCCGGCGCGATCTCGGTCATCGGGGCGTTCAAGTTTGCCGGCGCGGCGCTCGCCCCCGTGATCTGGGTCCCGATCTACAACGCGCGGGGCTGGGTCGCGTTCGCGGGCGCCGGGCTCGTGGCGCTCGCGATCGTGCCGGCAGTCGTTCGGGCGAGGTGGACCGATGCTCCGCCCGTGACCGGGCGGCCGGTGACCGTCGAGGTCACGTAGACGTCGGGACGCTCGTCCGCGAAAGGGCGCCCGGAACGCAAATCGACGCGGTCAGGAGCCGCTTGGGAAACCTCACCCGCGTCGCCACGAGGGCGCCGCGGTGTCTTGGTGGCGTGGCCTCACATCCCGATGGCCTCGCTCTTCGCGGCTCCAAAACCGCGTCTGGGAGGAACCTAGAACGGGGCGTTAACGGATGCAACACCCACCGCCGACACGATCCCGCAATCACCGGGAAGATCCACGATTTCGCTGCAACTGCTCGGGGATCACGACCGAGCGCTTAACGAAAGCGACGCGGTCCGGAGCCGTTGTGGGAAACCTCATCCGCGTCGCCCGAAAGCGCCGCGACATCTTGGTGGCGTGGCCTCACATCCCGATGGCCTCGCTCTTCACGGCTCCAAAACCGCGTCTGCGGAGAACTTAGAACGCGGTGCGCACGGCCGTCAAGAGCGGCCCCAGGACGACCTCGCATTCACCGGGAAAATGCGCTCGCTAGGGTTGTCGACATGGCCGCCACTGACGTCGCTGACATCGCCTGGGACCTCGATCCGCTCGTCGACGGCGAGGGCGCGGCCGGCTGTGACCGACTGATCGACGAGGCCGACGAGCGCGCCGCCGGGTTCGCGGCGCGGCATGCCGGAAAGGTCGCCGAGCTCGACGGCCCAGGCCTCGTCGAAGCGATGGCCGAGTTTGCGGCGATTCACGAGCTCGTGATGCGCGCCGGGTCCTACGCGTCACTGCGCTTCTCCGTCGATCAGGCCGACCCGGCCAACGGCGCGCTCGTCGCGCGGGTGCAGGAGCGCGGCACGGCCGTCGAGACCAAGCTGCTGTTCTTCGAGCTCGAATGGGCGACCCTCGACGACGATCTCGCCGCGGAGCTGTTGGCCGCCGACGGGCTGGATCACAGCCGCCACTACCTGCGCACCGCGCGTCGATACCGCCCGCACCTGCTCACCGAGCCCGAAGAGCGGCTGATGACCGAGAAGGCGGTCACCGGGCGCAGCGCGTGGGCGCGCCTGCATGGCGAGCTGCTCGCTGCGGTCAAGGTCGAGGTCCCCGGGGAGGATCCGGTGCCGCTCGACGTCGCGCTCAGCCGGCTGTCGTCGACCGACCGCGAGCTGCGCCGTGCCCACGCCGAGGCCGTCACCGCCGCCCTCGAACCGGGCTTGCGCACGCGCACGTTCATCTCCAACACGCTGATGGCCGACAAGGCGACCGATGATCGCCTGCGCGACTACGCGACCTGGATCTCGAGCCGCAACCTCGCCAACGAGGCCTCCGACGAGTCGGTCGCGGCGCTCGTCGCCACCGTCCGCGACGCCTACGACATCCCGCAGCGCTGGTACCGCCTCAAGGCGTCGCTGCTCGGGGTCGACCGCCTCGCCGACTACGACCGGATGGCCGCGCTGCCGGGCGGCGACGAGGACATCGCCTTCGACGCAGCGCGGGACGTCGTCCTGACCTCGTTCCACGAGTTCTCGCCAGTCCTCGGCGACACGGCGCGGCGCTTCTTCGACGAGCGCTGGATCGATGCGCCGGTTCGCCCCGCCAAGCGCGGCGGCGCGTTCTGCGCCTACACCGTCCCGTCCGTGCACCCGTACGTGATGCTCAACTACACGTCGCGCCGACGCGACGTGCTGACGCTCGCTCACGAGCTCGGTCATGGCCTGCACGCGGCGCTGGCGATCCCGCGCGGCGTGCTCGAACAGCACACGCCGCTGACCGTCTGCGAGACGGCATCGGTGTTCGGCGAGACGCTCGTCTTCACGCGCCTGCTCGACGACGCGCCCGACGCCCAGACGCGCCTGAGCCTGCTCGGCGGCGCGCTCGATGACTCGGTCGCGACCGTGTTTCGCCAGACCGCGATGCATCACTTCGAGGAGCTCGTGCACACCGCGCGGCGCGAGGAGGGCGAGCTCTCGGTCGACCGCTTCGGCGAGCTGTGGTTCGAGTCCCAGGGCGAGATGCTCGGCGACGCGGTCGAGATGACCGAGGGCTACCGCTCGTGGTGGTCCTACATCCCTCACTTCATCAACACGCCGGGCTACGTCTACGCCTACGCGTACGGCAAGCTGCTCGCGCTGTCGGTCTATGCGCGCTACCTCCACGAGGGCGACGCGTTCGTCCCCGCCTACATCGAGCTGCTCAGCGCCGGCGGGTCGCGCAGCCCCGAGGACCTCGCGGCGATCGCCGGCCTCGACCTCACCGACCCCGGCTTCTGGGCCGCGGGCATCGAGCTCGTGCGCGACCAGCTGACCGCGGCCGAAGAGGCTGCGGACGCAACATCCTGAGCATTGCTCAATCGGCGAGCGCACGCGGCCGACTTGACACACTGATGGGTATGGAGAACCAGCTGGTGCCTCCGTCGCAGCCCGAGTGGCTGCCACCCCAGGCGCCGACCCCGCCGCCTCCGCCGCCCACCTCGGCGCACAACGAGGCGTTCGGGCAGAAGCGCAAGCGAGCGGGCGGCGGGATCCTCGCCGGGCTTGTCGCGCTGGCGGCCAAGGGCAAGGCACTGCTACTGCTGCTGCCGAAGATCAAGGTCCTGACCACCGCTGGAACCGCGCTGGTCTCGATCGCTGCGTACACGTTGTTCTTCGGCTGGACGTTCGCGGTCGGCATCGTCGCGCTGCTGTTCGTGCACGAGATGGGGCACGTGATCGCGTTTCGCCGCGAGGGCATCCCGTCCAGCGCGCCGATGTTCATCCCGTTTCTCGGCGCCGTCGTGATGGCCAACAAGCTCGGCGACGACGCGGCGGTCGAGGCCCGCGTCGGCCTCGCCGGGCCGATCCTCGGGACACTCGGCGCCGCGGTCTGCTTCGCGATCGACCTGGCCACCGGCAGCCTGTTCTGGCAGCAGCTCGCGTACTTCGGCTTCTTCGTGAACCTGTTCAACCTGCTGCCGGTGACGCCGCTGGACGGCGGTCGGGCGATGGCGGCGCTGGCGCCGGTGATGTGGTTCGTCGGCCTCGGGCTGATGGTCCTTCTGGCGCTGACGTTCGGCTCGCCGCTCGTGTTCTTCTTCGCCGTGATCGCGGCCTTCGACGTCTACCACCGCTGGAACCAGCTGCGCAAGGGCGGCGAGCAGACGCAGAAGTACTACCGCGTGTCGCGCCGCAACCGAGTACTGATCGCGGTCGTCTATCTCGGCCTGATCGCGGTGCTCGTCGCGGGTATGGACGCGAC
Organism: uncultured Actinomycetes bacterium; assembly: GCA_963846975.1. GTDB lineage: Bacteria > Actinomycetota > Thermoleophilia > Solirubrobacterales > Solirubrobacteraceae > AC-49. Next base: position 351,517 of record CAWJXY010000007.1, on the reverse strand, counting down.
CTTCGTCGCGCGCCACTTGTAGGCATCCCCCGCAGTTCCGCTTGCCGGTGCGCGCGGGTACCATCGCGCCATGAACCTGCGCACTGTGGCCCTGCTGATGGCGACCGCGGTCCTCGGAGCAGCCGCGCTGAGTTCGTCGGCCGGGGCGGCGACGACATCGTGCGGCCTGACGTTCCGCGTGCACCCCGGCGTCGGCGAGACGTTCGTTTCGAATATCCGCGTCAACGGCGTCACCTGCGCCCAGGCGCACTTCGCGATCGGGCGCTACGAGCACAGCCTCAAGCACGCTGCGCCGTTCAAGGTCGGCGGCCAGACGTACACGTGCACCCGCACCCGCGTCGGCTCGCCGGAGAACGGCGTCACGAACGTGTCGTGCAAGAAGGGTTCGAAGCGCGTGGGGTGGCGCAGCGCGTACGGGATCTAGAGCCGTACGGGAACCCACGCCTCAGCGATTCGCCTCCCGCATCGCGCGCTGCATATCCCGCTCGGTCTCGCGTTTCTTGATCGACTCGCGCTTGTCGAAGCGGTCCTTGCCGCGCGCGACGGCGATCTCGACCTTGGCGCGCGGGCCCTTGAAGTACAGGCGCAGTGGGACCAACGTCAGCCCGCGCTCGGCCGAGCTGGCGGCGAGGCGGTCGAGCTCGCGGCGGTGGACGAGCAGCTTGCGCGCGCGCTCGGGGTCGTGGTTGTCGTGCGCCGCCGGGCCGTATGGCGGGATGTGGACGTTGTACAACCACAGCTCGCCCTGGTGGATCGAGGCGTAGCCGTCCTTGATCTGGGCCGAACCGTTGCGCAATGACTTGACCTCGGTCCCCTGGAGCACGAGCCCGCACTCGAGCCTGTCGAGGAACTCGAAGCGGTGCGACGCCTGGCGGTTGGACGCCACGTCACCCGGCGCGACCTTGCGTTTGCCGCCCTTAGCCATTCCCGGAGGCTAGATGATCGATCGTCAGTCGCCGCGCGGCATCGACCACGTTGTCGGCGATCCGCTGCGCGCTGAAGCCCTGATCGCGGCGCTGCTGCACGTACAGCGACGCATCGAGCGGCGCGAGCAGCGTTTCGGCCCACCACGCCGCGTCGAGAGCGGGAGCGATGTCGCGGACCTCGACGCCGGCGACGCCACGCTGCGCGAACAGCGCCGCCGCGGCGTCGACGATCGTGCGCTCGTTGCGTGCCGCGGCCTCGCGCTGGGGCCGCCAGCCCCGCATCGGAATGTCCGCAAGTACGCCGAGGGCAAGGACGACTGGACCGACGCCGGGCTGCCGCTCGAGGTCGGCGCGCCGACGCTCGGTTAGTCCGCCGGTTCGAGGTCGACGCGGCCGCGCGGTGCGTCGATGCCGCGCACGCGGACCGTCATCGGGTCGCCGAGGCGGATCGCGCGGCCGCTGTCGGCCTCCGACAGGATCGTCCCCTGCTCGTTGAGCTCCCACCAGCCCGCGCATCCGGCGCGCCGGGCACAGCCCTTCATAGCCGTCGCCGAATGCGACGAACGCGCCGGCGCCGATCAGGCCGACGACCTCGCCCTCGAACTCCTGGTCGCGGCCGCCGTCGCGCAGTGCGCGCTCAAGCAGGAAGCAGCGCGCCACGTCGTCGGCGTCGCGCTCGATCGTCATCGCGTCGCGCTCGCGCGTCGAACACCACTCCCCCGCCTCCTCGAGCCGCTCGGCGCGCGGTGGCGGCTCGTCGTAGCCCAGGGCGCCGAGCAGCGCGCGGTGGACGACGAGGTCCGGGTAGCGGCGGATCGGCGACGTGAAATGGCAGTAGCGCGCCGAGCGCAGCCCCGCGTGGCCGACGTTGACCGGCTGGTAGCGCGCGCGCTTGAGCGACCGCAGCACGAGCGAGCCCAGCGCCTGCGCGCCGTGCCCCGTGCGCTTGACGTGCGCCGCGACGAGCTGCGACGCCTCGCCGGCGATGTCGGCCGCCTGCTGCGACGTCATCTGCTCCGGCGCCGGCGGCGTCGGCACACCGAGCGATGCGAGCTGGTCCAGCAGCCGCTGGACCGCCTCGGGCTCGGGCCGCTCGTGGACCCGGAACAGCGCCGGCACCGATCGCTCGACGAGCAGCCCCGCGACCGCCTCGTTGGCGGCGATCATCAGGTGCTCGATCACGCGGTGGGATTCGGTCTGCGCACGCGCCTGCGCGTGGGTCACGTGGCCGCGACGGTCGAACGAGAACTCGGGCTCGACCGATTCGACGGCCAGCGCCCCCGCGCGCTCGCGGCGCTCGTGCAGCGCCGCGGCGGCAGCGCGCGCAGCGGCCAGCGGTGCCGCCCACGGGTCGACCGCCGGCTCGGACCCGGCGAAGATCCGGTCGACGCGCTCGTAGTCCAGCCGCTCGTCGGAGCGGATCATCGCTGCGGTCAAAGCGCGACCGCACCGACATCGGCGCCCCGCAGATCGACCTCGACCGTCACCGTCATCCGATCCTGGCCCGGCACCAGCGAGCACGCGCCGTTGGACAGGACCTCCGGCAGCATCGGCTCGACCAGGCCCGGCACGTAGACGCTGGTCGCCGCGGCGGTAGGCCTCGCGGTCGACCGGCGACCCGGGGCGCACGTACGCCGACACGTCCGCGATGTGGACCCAGACCCGCACGATCCCGTCGCCACGGTCCTCGGCGCTGATCGCATCGTCGAAGTCACGCGCCGTCGCGGGGTCGATCGTGAACGTCGGCAGGTCGCGCAGGTCCCGGCGCTCGCGTGCCTCGACGTGCGGCCGCTGCGAGGCATCGGACGCCGCCTGCTCGACGCCCGGCGGGAACCGGCGCTGCAGGCCGCGGTCGAGCATCAGCGCCTCGATCACGACGCGCGCGTTGTCGGGCTTGCCGAGCACGCGCGCGACCTGCGCCCGCCCACCGCCGCGGCGGCGCTCGCGCAGCTCGCACGAGATCGCCGGGACCGGCCTTGGCGTGGCGCTCGACCGTGATGTTGCGCCCGCGGGCGGGCTCGAAGAACGGCGTGGCGACGAGGAAGCGCCCGCGGCGCTCCAGCAGCGCGACGGTCACTTGATCTTGGCGGCGAGCACGGAGAACGCCTTGGCGAGCTGCTCGTCGCGCGGCGTCTTGGGGTTGTCCGCCACGCGCACGTTGGGCACGATGCCGGCACCCGGCTTCACCCCGCCGGCGCCGAGGTTGGTCCCGTTGGGCGTGAAGTAGTGGCCGACCGTGATGTCCAGCGCGCCGCCGTTGGGCAGCTCCGTGACCTCCTGGAAGACGCCCTTGCCGAACGTGTTCGTCCCCACGACCGTCGCGCGCTTGTGGTCCTTCAGCGCCCCGGTGACGATCTCCGACGCCGACGCCGTGTTGCGGTCGACCAGCACCACGAGCGGGATCCTGCGGCGCGATCGGATCGCCGGTCGCGGTCAGGACCTCGGTCGGCTGCGTGACGGCCCCGCGTCGTGACGATCTTCCCGTCGCGCAGGAACAGGCTCGCGATCAGCCGCGCCTCACTCGACGAGCCCGCCGCCGTTGCCGCGCAGGTCGAAGACGAGCCCCTTCGCGCCCCGCTTCTGGACCTTGCGGATCGCCTCGGCGAGATCGGCGTGGGCGCCGGGATCGAAGGCGGCGAGGCTGACGTAGCCGAGCTTCTTGCCGTCGACGGTCTTCAGCGCGGAGGCGACGATCGGCGCGACGACCATCGCTCGCGTCAGCGTGAGCTTGCGGCTGTGGCCGTCGCGCAGGACGGTCAGCTCACCGGGGTCCCGTCGCGGCCCTTGATCAGCGCGACCGAGTAGCTGTCCTTGCGCCCGCGCAGCGGGTGCTGGCCGACCGCCGTGATGACGTCGCCGCGGCGCAGACGTGCCCTGGCGGCCGGCGACCCCGGGTAGACGCCGGTGATCGTCAGGCCCAGCGGGCTCTGGCGCACGGTGGTGCCGATGCCGGAGAACGAATGCTGCTGGCCCTGCTGGAAGCGCTTGTACTCGGCCGGCGTGAAGTAGGTCGAGAATTGGTCGCGCAGGCTCGCCACCATCCCGCCGATCGCCGCGTCGGCGAGCGGCTTCCGCCCGGGTTGCGGTAGTAGGTCCGTCGTCGATGCGCTCAAGCGCGTCGCTGACGACCCGCTCGGTCGCTCGACGGGCGCTCGAGCAGGATGCCGGCCAACAGGCCGACCGCGAGCGCGGCGACGATCGACAGCGCGATCAGCAGGTCGCGGGATGGCGAGGGGTTGTTCATGGCCGGTCGGTCAGGCTAGCCGCACGGACTGCCTGTCACGACGCACTCAGAATGAGGTTCTTAGACGCGCAGGAAGCGACGCAGCGAGAGCCCCGACCCGATCGCGCTGACGAGCACGCTGGCTCCGATCAGGATCACCGCGAGTTCGGCGACAGGGATCGTGTGCGAGATCGAGATGTAGCGGAACTCGTCCTTGAGCGTGCCGAGGATCGTGAACTTGCGCGAGCAGCAGCATGAACGCCGCGCCGATCCCGCCGAGCGCGCCGAGCACCATCCCCTCGATCAAGAACGGCCAGCGAATGAACCAGTCGGTCGCGCCGACGAGCTTCATGACCTCGACCTCGCGGCGACGGGCGAACATCGACAGGCGGATCGTGTTGGCGATCAGCAGCACCGACGCGAGCGCCAGCAGCCCGATCAGGACCGCCATCGCCAGCTTGAGCGACATCGTGCCGCTGACGATCTTGTCGGTCTCGCGCCTTGGTCGTTGATCGATCCCGGGTCGATCGACGTGGTCGTGCGGCAGCGCGGCGCGCGATCTTGGCGATGTTGCCCGGGTCGTCGGGCGGGATCTCGGAACTTGTCGGGCAGCGGGTTGTGCCGCCGAGCAGCCGGTACGCCTCGGGGTTCTTGCGGCTCTCGCTCCGCGTAGGCCTGGGCCTTGCTGACGAAGTAGACGCTTCTTGACGTGCGGCGTGTTCGTGATCTCGCTGCGCACGCGCGCGTTGTCGTTCGCGGTCGCGCGGCTGACCATGAAGACGTCGAGCTGGACACGGCTCGAGACGTCGTTGGCGGCGCCGTTGGCCGCCTGCACGATCGGGATGAACACGCCGAGCACGAGCAGCGTCACGAGCACCGTCGCCATCGCGGCGAACGACGGGATCGGGTTGCGGCGGATCGAGCGCATGCGCCTCGCGGAAGAAGAAGCTGAAGCGCATCAGTCGGAAGTCGAACTCGACGTCGTCGTCGCGCAGATCGACCGCGGGCGCGGCGCCGGCTCGCCGCGCATCAGCGCGCCGAACTCCGCGGTCGTCGGCGTCCGCCGCCGTAGCCGCCCGCGATCTCGTCGCGGATGATGCGCCCGCCCTCGAGCTCGATGACGCGGCGGCGCATGCGATCGACGAGCGCCGAGTCGTGCGTGGCGACGACGACCGTCGTCCCGGTGCGGTTGATCCGGTACAGCAGCTGCATGATCCCGATCGACGTCTCGGGGTCGAGGTTGCCGGTCGGCTCGTCGGCCAGCAGCAGCGGCGGGTGGTTGACGAACGCGCGCGCAACGCTGACGCGCTGCTGCTCGCCGCCCGACAGCTGGTCGGGGAAGTTGTGCAGCTTCAGCGACAGGCCGGTCAGGGCGAGGATGTCCGGCACCTTGGCCCGGATCTCCTTGCGACGCGCGCCGGTGACCTGGAGCGCATAGGCGACGTTGTCGTGGACCGTGCGGTTGGGCAGCAGCTTGAAGTCCTGGAAGACGACGCCGAGGTTGCGGCGGTAGTACGGCACCTTCTTGCGGTCGATCTCGCTCAGGTCTCGCCCGGCGACGCGGATCGTCCCGCCCGTCGGCTCGAGCTCCTTGAGCAGCAGCCGCATGACGGTCGATTTGCCCGACCCGGTCTGCCCGACCAGGAAGACGAACTCGCCGCGCGCGACGGTGAACGTGACGTCGTGGAGCCCGATGTCGCCCGACTCGTAGGTCTTGTTGACCCCGCGGAACTGGATTACGGACGCGGTGCGGTCCGCAGGCGCAGCGGCGCGCTCGAGCCGCTTGCGGTGGCGTTCGGTGATTGCCATCGGCCCCGAGGTTTGCACATCGCAGCGACGTTGACCGCATTTGCAGGGCTCCTGCAAGGGGTGTTGCGAGGGGTTTGCGGGGCCGCTGTCGTTATCGTGACCGGATGGCGACGATCTCTGCGACGACCCGTCCGAACGGACTCCCGGTGCACCGCGTCGCGCTACCGGGCACCCGTGCGACGACGGTGCTGGTCGCTTTCGACGCCGGCGCCCGCAGCGAGCATGCCGACGAGAACGGCATGGCCCACTTTCTCGAGCATCTCGTGTTCAAGGGCGGCGAGAAGTACGACCACTACCGCAAGGTCAACGAAACGGCCGAGAACATGGGCGCCTCGATCAACGCGTTCACGTCGCACGACATGGTCGCCTTCCACATCACGTCCCGGGCCGAGGTCGCGCCCGCGGCGATCGACCTCCTGACGGACTTCGTCGGGCGCCCGCTGCTCGACGCCGACGAGCTCGATCGCGAGCGCGGCGTCGTGATCCAGGAGATCCAGCGCGCGCGCGACCTGCCGTCGACGGTCGCCGAGCACCTGATCGACCGCGCCGCATACGGCGAGCACCCGCTCGGCCGGATGGTGCTCGGGCCCGAGGACAACCTGCGCACGTTCACCCGCGACGCGATCCTCGTGTTCCGCGACCGGCGCTGGTCGGGTCGCCGCGGCGGCGCGTTCATCGCCGGCAACGTCGAGCACGCGGCGACGAGGTCGACGAGCTGTTCGACCGCCTGCCCGAGCTCCCGGAACCCGATCCGTTCGAGGCGGTCCCGGCGCCGGGGCTCGACACGCTCGTCGAGGAGCGCGACTCAAACCAGTCGCACGTACGGATCATCTACCGCCCGTCGCTGCCGGTCGACCGCCGCTCGCGTGCCGCGCTCGTCGTCTACGCGACGCTGCTCGGCGGCTCGATGGGCTCGCGGCTGTTCGACGAGATCCGCGAACAGCGCGGCCTGGCGTACTCGGTCTACGCGGCCCCGCACGCCCACGCCGACGCGCCGATCGTCCAGCTCGGCGCGGGCCTGGACTCGTCGAAGTGCGTCGAGGCCTATGAGCGGATGCGCGAGATCGTCGCCGAGCTGCATCGCGACGGCCCGACGCGCGAGGAGGTCGACCGCGTCGCGCGCGTTTGCGGCCGGCCGCCAGGTCCTGGGGATCGAGAACTCGGGCGCCGTCGCGCGGATGTGCGCGTCGATGGCGATCGTGCACGGCGAGGACCCCGACCCCGACGGCGCGATCGAGCTGCTGGACTCGGTGACGTTCGAAGAGGTCGCCGCGGTCGCGCGATCGATCGACCCGCAGAGCGCCGCGGTCGCGGTCGTCGGACCGCACGAGGCCGGCGAGTTCTAGCTTCTTCGTACTAGGTCGCGGGGGGCGGTTTCTCAAGCACGCCGCGGCGCGGGCCGATGGCCTTGCGGCCGTGACGCCTGCGCTGTCCTCCACGCTGCTGCGCACCCAGACCGACGAGCGCCTCGTCCGGCTGGCCGGCGACGGGCACGACCGCGCATTCGAGGCGATCGTCGAGCGCTACCGCCGCCCGCTGGCCCGCTACCTGCGCCGGATGCTGCCCGCGCCGCGCGCCGAGGACGCCCTCCAGCAGACGTTCGTCAACGCCTGGGCCGCGCTGAGCGCGGGCACCGAGGTGCGGGAGCTGCGGGGGTGGCTGTACCGCATCGCCCACAACACGGCGGCCGCCGGGCTGCAGCGCGCGGGCTATGACTACGACGAGCTGCACGAGTCGCTTCAGGGCGCGAGCGCGGTGGCTGAGGACGCCGAGCGCCGCAACGTGATCCGTGAGACCCTGGCCAGCGTCGCACGGCTGCCCGAGCGCCAGCGCGAAGCGCTGCTGGCGATCGCCGTCCAGGGCCGCCCGCACGCCGAGGTCGCGGCCGAGCTGGGTCTCACCGACGGCGCGCTGCGCCAGCTCGTGCACCGAGCCCGCTGCACGCTGCGCGCGGGCATGACCGCCGTCACCCCGATGCCGCTCGTGCACTGGCTGCTGGGCGCGCCGGCCGCGCACGAGGAGACGACCCGGCGCGTGGCCGAGCTCGTCACCACGGCCGGCGCCGGCGGGGTCGCGGCCGCGATCAAGGTCGGCGCCGTTGCGGTGACCGCGGCCGCGCTGGTTGCGCCGCGGATCGCCCACGTCGTCGCCCCGGCGAGCCATCACCCAAGCCACGATCACGCCCCGCCGGTGAGGCTCGTCGCCGCTGTGCATGACCGCGCGGCCGGCAATGGGGCGACGGCGCGCGGCGGCTCGCCGGCCCACCGGCGACGATCTCGGCCCCGGCCGGCGCGACCGTACAACGCTCCGCGGTGCTGCACCACCACGCCTGGCACCGCGCCCACCACCACGGGCACCGGCGTTCGACGGCGGCGACCGACCCGCCGCCCCAGGCTGCTGTGCCCGCGCCGACGCTCCCCGCCGGGCCGCCGCCGACCCACCACGACGACCCCGGCCGGACACCGGCACCGCCGTCGCACTCGGGCGCGGCGAGCGATAGCCATGGCTCGCCAACACCGGGGACCCTTGACCCGACGACCGCGTCGCCGCCTCAGGGCGGCGGTGACCACCCCTCGACGATGTCGTCGCCCAGCCCCAACGGCTCCGACGCACCGCCGGCACCGCCGTCGGCGCCCGTCCGACCGACGACGACCACGACGACCGCCGCGGCGCCGCCCCCGCCGCCGTGCCACGAGGTCTCGTGCGCAGCTGAGCAGCAGGCACCGCCGACCACGACGACGACCACGAGCACGCCTCCACCGCCGCCGCCGGTCGTGTGCTACGACAACTGCCCGCCGGGCGTCACGCCGACGCCACGCCCTCCCGGCCACGACACGCCGACGACGCCGACGACCCCGGCCACCCCGCCGAAGTAGGACGAACGTCCAGGGCGGCGTGACGCGCGCGCCGCCGCGCACTCTGCACCTCCGACAAGGGCGAACCGTCCGCGAGGGCGGGGCGCAAAGCACGGGACCTCGCCGAGGTTGCCCGGCTGCCAACCCAAGGAGTACGAATGTCTCGCATCCCCATCCGCTTCGCCGTCGCATTGGCCGCGCTCGTCGCGCTCGTGGCGGCGGTGGCGGTTCCCGGCGCGCTGGCCAAGACCGCGCACCACAAGGCCCCCCACGGCCACCGCCACCACCACAAGGCCGCGCATCGCCGCTCGGAGTCGTCGGGCTCGGCGACGCATCGGACCGGCGAATCGCACGACGGCGACGCGCACCCCGGCGACGCCCCGAAGGGCGGCGACAGCCACCCGGGTGGGGACACCCCCAAGGGTGACGGCCCGCCGAAGACCGGCGACGCGCCGACGACCGGCGATGCGCCCACGGGCGGCGACATCCATCCGACCCCGCCGCCTCCGCCTCCGCCCCCGCCGATCTCCAACGCGGGCACCGTCGCATCGTTCACCGGCGGCGTGCTCGTGATCAACCTGACTTCCGGCGGCACCAAGGCCGGGGCCGTCACCGACGGCACGAAGGTCGTGTGCCGCCCTGCGCCGGCCAACCACGCACGCAGCGACGCGCCCCCGACGGGCGGCGATCACACCACACCGCTCCCGCCGACGACCACGACCACGTCGACGCCTCCACCGCCGCCTCCGCCCCCGTCGGCCGGGACGCTGTGCGGCCCCGCGGCGCTCGTGCCGGGCGCGGTCGTCCACGAGGCGGGCCTCGCGGCGGGCCCGAACGGCCCGGTGTTCACGGGCATCGTGATCTACACGGCCACCTGAACCTGGCCCCCATAGCCAGACGAGGGGGTGGCCAGCTCTTGGCCGCCCCCTCGGTCGTTCCGGCGGTCGCGAGGCCCGCCGCGCCCTACGAAATCGCGACCATCCGCTCGATCGACACCTTCGCCTTGGCCGCGGTCTCGGGGTCGACCCTGACCTCGTGCTTGAGGTCGCGCAGCCCGTCGCGCAGGTTGGTCAGCGTGATCATCTTCATGTACTTGCACGACGCGGCCTCGTTGGCGGCGATGAACTCGACGTCGGGCGCGGCCATTCGCAGCGGGTGCAGCATGCCGGTCTCGGTGGCGACGATCGCCGTCGAGCCGGGCGTCGCGTGTTTGGCGTAGCCGAGCATCCCGCCGGTCGACAGCATGTGCACGCCCTCGGCGTCGACATCGCCCGCTGCGACGTATTCCATGACCGACGTCGAGCACCCGCACTCGGGGTGGATCAGGAAGTCAGCGCCCGGATGGGCGGCGCGCGTCTGCTCGATGTCCGACGGGCGGATGCCGGCGTGGACGTGGCACTCGCCGTCCCAGACGTGGAGCTTGCGCCCGAGCGTCTTCTCGACGTACGCGCCGAGGAACATGTCGGGGCCGAAGAGGATCTCGGTGTCGTCGCCGTGGCGGTCGAAGATGTGCTGGACGACCTTCGCCGCGTTGGACGACGTCACGCAGTAATCGGTCAGCGCCTTGACCTCGGCCGTCGTGTTGACGTACATGACGACCAGCGCGTCGGGGTGCTGGGCCTTCCAGTCGCGCAGCTGGTCGGCGGTGATCGAGTCGGCGAGCGAACAGCCGGCGTCGAGGTCCGGAATCAGGACGGTCTTGTCGGGGCACAGGATCGAGGCCGTCTCGGCCATGAAGTGCACGCCACAGAACGCGATCACCGACGCGTCGGCGCCGGCCGCGGTCTGCGACAGGCCGAGCGAGTCGCCGACGTAGTCGGCCACATCCTGGACCTCGGGGACCTGGTAGTTGTGGGCGAGGATCACCGCGTCGCGCTCCTTGGCCAGGGCGCGCACCTCGTCCTTCAGGGCGGGGATGTTCTCGAGGCTGAGTGTCGTCACGGGAGCGCCTCCAGGATCAGCGACAGGTCGAGCGCGGGGGCAGAGTGGGTGAGCGCGCCCACCGAGATGAAGTCTAGACCGGCGACTGCGTGGGCCCAGATCGTCTCGAGCGTGATGCCGCCGCTGGCCTCGAGCTCGGCCCGCCCGTCGACCCGCGCGACGATCTCGTCGAGCTGCTGCGGGGTCATGTTGTCGAGCAGGATCCGCCCCACGCCCGCCGCCAGCGCCTGCTCGACCTCGCCCTCGTCGCGGCACTCGACCTCGAGCAGCAGCTCCGGATGGGCGGCGCGGGCGCGCTCGACGGCGGCCGCGATGCCGCCCGCGGCGGCGATGTGGTTCTCCTTGATCAGGATCGCGTCGTAGAGCCCGACGCGATGATTGGACGCCGCCGCCGGCCGCAACGGCCGCCTTCTCGAGCTCGCGCAGGCCGGGCGTCGTCTTGCGCGTGTCGAGGATCCGGACGCCGGTGCCGTCGAGCGCTGAGACGAACCGCGCGGTCAGCGTCGCGACGCCGGACAGGCGGCCGAGCAGGTTGAGCGCGGTGCGCTCCGCGCTCAGCAGCGCGCGGGCTCGGCCGGTGACGCGCAGGACCTCGGTCCCGGGGTCATGCCAGACGCCTTCGGGCACCGGGCGGTCGATCTCCGCGGCGGGATCGAGCGCCCGGAACGCGACCTCGGCACCGTCGAGCCCGAACACGACGCCTGGCGCCTTCTGTGTGATCGTGGCGCGGGCGCGGGCGGAGGCATCGACCGTCGCGTCGGTCGTCGCGTCGCCGGGCCCGATGTCCTCGGCCAACGCCGCACGCACGACCGTGTCCCAGTCCATGCCGGGCAGTCTAGGTCCGCCCGGCGAACGGTCCGGCCGCGCTGCCACGATGGCCGCGTGGAGATCCTCGTCTCGACCATGAACGACGTCCCGGGCTACGAGGTGATCGCCGTCCATGGCGAGGTGTTCGGGCTCGTCGTGCGCTCGCGCAACCTGTTCTCCAACATCGGCGCGTCGTTTCGCACGATCTTCGGCGGCGAGGTGCGCGGCTACACGCAGCTGCTGACCGACGCCCGCGACCACGCCGTCGCGCGGTTGCGCGAGGCAGCGCTCGCCAAGGGCGCCAACGCGGTGCTGGCGATGCGCTTTGACACGAGTGAGATCGGCGGGGTCATGAGTGAGGTCGCCGCGTACGGAACCGCGGTCACGATGCAGCGGATCGTGTTGTCCGGAGCTCGCGCGCCACGCGAGCCCGGGCTCTGAGTTCGCGCACGGAGGGCGCGATATTCGTCCACTTTCCTGTCAAGGGCGTCGAGCGACGCCGTCTAGTTCGCGCTGGCCGTCCGCAGCAGCTCGGCCCGCACGAACTCGTCGAGGTCGCCGTCGAGCACGCCCTGGGCGTTGCCGACCTCGACGTTCGTGCGGTGGTCCTTGACCATCGTGTAGGGGTGCAGGACGTAGGAGCGGATCTGCGAGCCGAAGTTGACGTCCTGGGCCTCCCCGCGCTCCTTGGCCAGCTCGGCGGCGCGCTCCTGCTCGCGCAGCTCGACGAGCTTGGAGCGCAGCATCTTCATCGCCGTGTCCTTGTTGGCCGACTGCGAGCGCTCGTTCTGGCACTGCACGACGGTGCCGGTCGGCCGGTGGGTGATCCGCACCGCCGAGTCGGTCTTGTTGACGTGCTGGCCGCCGGCGCCCGACGCGCGGTAGGTGTCGATCTGGAGGTCGTCGGGGTCGATCTCGAGCTCGCCCGCGTCCTCGATCACCGGCGACACCTCGAGCCCCGCGAACGAGGTCTGGCGGCGGTTGGCCGAGTCGAACGGCGACAGCCGCACGAGCCGGTGCACGCCCTTCTCGGCGCCGAACAGCCCGTAGGCGTTCTCGCCCGCGGCCCGGAACGTGGCCGACTTGATCCCCGCCTCCTCCCCCTCGGAGACCTCGAGCAGCTCGACGTCGAAGCCGCGGCGCTCGGCCCAGCGCATCATCATCCGCAGCACCATCTCGGCCCAGTCCTGGGCGTCGGTCCCGCCCGCGCCGGCGTTGATCGTCACGAGCGCGTCGCCCGCGTCGTAGGGGCCGCTGAACAGCCGCTCCTCCTCGAGCGCCGCCAGCCGCGACTCGACCGACGCGATCTGCTCCTCGAGCTCGGCCGCCATGTCGGGGTCCTCGGCGGCCATCTCGGCCAGCGCGTCGAGGTCCTCGACGTCGGAGCGCAGCGCCGTGAACGTCTGCAGCTTGCGCGATGCGCGCGCGTGCTCGGACGACACCTTCGCCGCGGCCTCCTGGTCGTCCCAGAAGCCGGGCTCGCCCATCCGGGTCTCGAGCTCGGCGACCTGCTCGGTCAGCGCAGCCGGGTCAAAGATAGTCCGAGAGCAGCTTGAGCTGATCACGGACGGCCGCAATGCGCTGCGGCGTGGGCTCTGACCCGGCGGTGGTCGACATGGCGCCAGACGCTAGCAAGCGCGCTCTGAAGGCAGTCTCGTATCGGTCTCAACCCCCTTCACGCGGCTGCAAACCGCTGCAATGATCGCGCCACGATCGAGTTGGCCCTACGGACCAGAAACGGGGAACGAATGTTCGGCAAGAAGAAGAAGATGGAGCGAGCGGCCAACCTGATGGCCACCGGCAGCCGCGGCGTCGGCACGCTCACGCAGGTGCGCGACACGGGCATGACGATCAACGACAACCCGCGGGTCAAGATGATCCTGCGCGTGGACCCGCTCGACGGCTCGGCGCCGTTCGAGGCCGAGAAGACGGCGACCGTGCTCGCGCGTCATGGTCCCGCAGATCGGCAACCGCTACCCGGTCTTCTACGACGCACAGGAGCCGAGCGACTTCATCTTCGTGAACTCGGTCGACGACGCCACCGGCCGCGCGAACATCGTCGCGATGTTCGGCGACGCGTTCGGGCCGGATGCGTCCGGCGTCGGCATGCCGGCGATCGCCGCGCCCGCCGCCGCTCCGGTCGCCGAGGACCCGCTCGACCGGATCAAGAAGCTCGCCGAGCTGCGCGACGCCGGCGCGCTGCACCGAGGCCGAGTTCGAGGCCCAGAAGGCCCAGATCCTCGGGACGCCGGCGGCGTCCTAGCGCTCGAGAGGTGTCACGCGGCGCGGCCTACGCGCCGTGGCACTTCTTGAACTTCTTGCCCGAGCCGCACCAGCACGGGTCGTTGCGGCCGATCTGCTCGGCGCTCGTCGACCCGGCGCTGCTCGCACCGGCTCGGGCGCCTCGGCGTACTCCTCGTCGCCGCAGCGGCCCGCGGCGGCGCCGCCAGCGCGCTGCGGCGCAGCGCGCTCTGCCGCCGGCCGCCGGAGTAGGACACGCGGCCGGCGCGCGTCGAGCTGCCCGCGCGGCGTGTACGCTGCTGGGGCGCGTCGCCGTTGGGCCCCTCGACCTCGACCTCGACGTGGAAGATCATCCGCGCGAAGTCCGACCAGATCGAGTTCATCAGGTCGGTGAACAGCTCGAACGCCTCGTTCTTGTAGGCGACGAGCGGCTCGATCTGGGCGAACCCGCGCAGGTGGATGCCCTCGCGCAGGTAGTCCATGTCGTAGAGGTGCTCGCGCCAGCGCTCGTCGATGATCTGCAGCAGCAGGTAGCGCTCGAGCGCGCGCATCAGCTCCTCGCCGAGCTCCTCCTCGCGCTGGTCGTACATCTCGAGCGCGCGATCGTGCAGATCGCGCGGCTCAGCGCGTCGCGGTCGAGGTCGGAGCGCTCGGAACGTCGATCAGCCCGTCGTCGGACGGGAAGATCGTCGCCGAGCGCGATCGAACAGGCCGTCGAGGTCCCAGTCCTCGACGAACTCGCCGGGCGTGTACTCGTCGACGAGGCGCTCGATGACCCGGCCGATCTCCTCGCGCGCCGCGTCGCCCATGTCCTTGCCCTCGAGGATCTCGTCGCGGTAGGCGTAGACGACGCGCCGCTGCTCGTTCATGACGTCGTCGTACTCGAGCGACGCGCTTGCGGATGAGGAAGTTCTGCTCCTCGACCTGCGCTGGGCCTTCTCGATCTGCTTGGACAGCATCCCGGCCTCGATCGGCTCCTCGTTGCCCTCGTCGTCGGTCGGTGCCGAGGCGGTCGAGGATCTTGTAGATCCGGTCGCCGGCGAACAGGCGCACGAGGTCGTCCTCGGCCGAGAGGAAGAAGCGCGACTCGCCCGGGTCGCCCTGGCGGCCGGCGCGGCCGCGCAGCTGGTTGTCGATCCGGCGCGACTCGTGGCGCTCGGTGCCGCAGATGAACAGGCCGCCGGCCTCGAGCACGACCTCGCGGGCCTCGTCGACGCGCTCCTCGATCGCCGGCAGGACGTCCTCGTAGCGCTCGTCGTAGTCGGGGTCGCCGGGCTTGAGGCCGAGCTTGGCCAGCTCGAGTCTCGGTCAGGTGCTCGGCGTTGCCGCCGAGCTTGATGTCGACGCCGCGGCCGGCCATGTTGGTCGCGATCGTGACCGCGCCGGGCCGCCCGGCCTCGGCGACGATCTCGCCCTCGCGCTCGGCGTGCTCGGGCTTGGCGTTGAGCACCGTGTGCGGGATGCCCTTGCGCTTGAGCTGCTCGCCGAGCAGCTCGGAGACCTCGACGGAGATCGTGCCGACGAGCACCGGCTGCTGGCGCTTGTGGCGCGCCTCGATCTCGCGCACGACCGCCGACCACTTGCCGTCCTTGGTCTTGTAGACCTGGTCGTTGCGGTCGTCGCGGACCATCGGCCGGTTGGTCGGGATCTGGACGACGCCGAGCTTGTAGATCTTCATGAACTCGGTCGCCTCGGTCAGCGCCGTGCCGGTCATGCCGGCGAGCTTGTCGTACATGCGGAAGTAGTTCTGCAGCGTGATCGTGGCGAGCGTCTGGTTCTCCTCCTGGACGCGCACGCCCTCCTTGGCCTCGACCGCCTGGTGCAGGCCCTCCGACCAGCGCCGGCCCTCGAGGATGCGGCCGGTGAACTCGTCGATGATCTTGACCTCGCCGTCGACGACCGCGTAGTCGACGTCGCGCTTGTAGAGCGACTCGGCCTTCAGCGACTGGATGAGGTGGTTGACGAGGTGGCCGTTCTCGGCGCGGTAGAGGTGGTCGATGCCGAGGAACTGCTCGGCCTTCGCGACGCCCTGCTCGGTGACCGCGACCGTCTTGTGCTTCTCGTCGAACTCGTAGTCGAAGTCGGCGACGAACTCCTTCTTCGTCCGCGGGTCCATGCCCTCGGGCTTCTTGCCGGGCTGTCATCTGCGGCGCCAGGCGTGGCGAACTTCGCGTAGAGGTCGGCGGCCTGCTCGGGCGCGCCGGAGATGATCAGCGGCGTGCGCGCCTCGTCGATGAGGATGTTGTCGACCTCGTCGACGATCGCGAAGGCGTGCGTGGCGAACGGCCGGCCGTCCTCGTCGATGCGCCCGCCGTGCTGGACCTTCTCCTCGAGCGACGTGGCCATGTTGTCGCGCAGGTAGTCGAAGCCGAACTCGGAGTTCGTGCCGTAGGTGACGTCGCAGGCGTAGGCGGCGCTGCTTGTCCTCGTAGGGCTGCATGTTCTGCAGGACGCCGACGGTCAGGCCGAGGCACGTCGTAGATCGGGCTCATCCACTCGGCGTCGCGGCGGGCCAGGTAGTCGTTGACCGTGACGACGTGGACGCCCTTGCCGGCCAGCGCAGTTGAGCGACGACGGCGAGCGTCGCGGTCAGCGTCTTGCCCTCGCCGGTCTTCATCTCGGCGATGTTGCCGCCGTGGAGGACCATGCCGCCGATCAGCTGCACGTCGAAGTGGCGCATGCCCATCGTGCGCCGGCCGGCCTCGCGGACGAGCGCGAAGGCCTCGGGCAGCAGGTCGTCGAGCGACGTCGCCCGACTGCGCGCGCTCGCGCAGCGCGTCGAAGCGCTCGCGCAGCTCGTCGTCGGACTCGAGCTCGAGCTCGGGCTCGAACGCGTTGATCCGCGCGACGCGCTTCTCGTACTCCTTGAACTTCTTGCCCTCGCCGATGTTCAGCGCGCGCTCGAGGATCCCCATGGTCCCTCAGTGTAGACGCGGGTCGAAGACCTGCTGCGATGCCCGCCAGCAGTCGATCGCAGGCGTCAGCGGGCGCTCGAAGCTCGCGGCGGGCGACGCGTCGCCCAGGATCGTCGCTGCGGTCGCGCGCCTCGCGGCGCCTGCGGCGCTTGTCGCGGTGCGCGCTTGACCTGGCGCGCGAGCTCGTCGGCGCACGAGGTTGATCGAGTGGACCATGTCGCGCGAGGCGTCGCGCGCACGCAGGGTCGCGCCCTTGAGGTGGAGCGTCACCTCGGCGACCTGCGGTCGGGGTTGGCGGGATTGCGCTCCTCCCAGACTCGACCTCGAGCCGGCGAGCTCCGAGACCTGCTTGCCCACCTTCGTGAATCGCTTCTCGACGTGCTCGCGCAGCTCATCGGTGACCGGGAAGTTCCGGCCCTTGACCTCGATCTGCATTCGAGCTCTCCCCTGTTGTGGGAACGATGGGTTACGACGATGGTACGGCTTTGTGCAACGCCGATCAAAATCGTCAGCGCAGCGTGCGCGCGTAGGTCAGCGCGACGACCTCGCGGCAGCCCGCGGCGCGCAGCGCGCGCGCGCAGGCGTCGAGCGTCGCGCCCGTCGTGTGGACGTCGTCGACGAGCACCGCACGCGGCGGCGGCGCGTGCGTCGACGTCGACGGCGGCGGCGCGGCCCGCGCTCAGGCGCTGCGGCGCGGCCCGACCCGAGCTGGCGCGTCGCGCGGCCGGCGCGGCGCAGCGCAGCGGCTGGTCGGCAGGCCGGTCCGGCGCGCGAGCGCCCGGGCGAGGCAGTCGGCGTGGTCGAAGCCGCGCGCCGTGCGCACGCGCCCGGTGGCTGGGGACCGGCACCAGGACGCCGTCCGAGCAGCGCCGCGCGGCGCCCGGGCGGCGATCTGCGCCGCCATCGCGTCGGCGACGCGCAGCGCGCCGCGGAACTTCAGCGCGGCGACGAGCTCGCGCGCGGGCCCGGCGTGGGCGACCGGCGCCCATGCGGCGAGAAGGCGGCGCGCGCGGCGGGGCAGCGCGCGCCACAGCGCCCGGGCAGGCCGCAGCGCGCGCAGCGCGGGCCGGCCAGCCACGGCAGCGCGCGCCGGCAGGCGCCGCACAGCACGTCGCCGCGCGGTCGGCGCGCCGCAGGCGCAGCACGACGGCGGGACGAGCAGCGACAGCGCGTGGCACCACATGGCCGTGAAGCGTTCCGAGCCGCGTGCGCCGCGTGGCGCGCGCGGTGCGACAAGATGGCGGCGTGATCGCCACGGATCTGTCGTGGTCGCTTGAGCCCGGGCCGATCGTCCTGATCGTGCTCGCGGGCGGCCTCTACCTGTGGCGCTGGCATCGGGGTCCGCCGTGCCGAGGGCGCGCGATCGGCGGGTCGGCTGGCGGCTCGTGTCGTTCATGACGGGGCTGGCGCTCGTCGCCGTCGCGCTGATCTCGCCGGTCGACGCGCTGGCCGACCAGCTGTTCGTCATGCACATGGTCCAGCACATCCTGCTGCTCGACATGTCCGCGGTGCTGCTCCTCTGCGGCCTCACGAAGGTCATCCTGCGCCCGATCACGCGCCACCTCACGGGCTTCGAGCGCGCGGCCGGCCCGCTCGCGCACCCGGTGTTCGCCGTCATCGCCTACATCGCGGTGATGTGGATCTGGCACATCCCGGCGATGTACGACGCGGCGCTGCGCGACCAGAACGTCCACGTGCGTCGAGCACCTGATGCTCGCCACGGCCGGCCTGCTGTACTGGTGGCACCTGTTCAGCCCGATCCGCCAGCGTCAGCGGCTCGGCGGGCTGGGCCCGGTCGTCTACATGACGTCGACGAAGCTGTTCGTCGGGCTGCTCGGGATCGTGCTGACCTTCGCGCCCCACGCGCTGTACCCGTTCTACGAGCACGCCCAGCGCACGTGGGGCCTCAGCGCCCACACCGACCAGCAGGTCGCGGGCGCGGTGATGGCGCTCGAGCAGTCGATCGTGATGGGGATCGCGCTCGCGTACCTGTTCATCCGCGCGCTCACGGAGTCCGAGCGCGAGGAGCAGCGAGCCGAGCGCTACGGGGCGGTGTGAGCGGTCAGGTCGGCCGGCGGCCCCTCGGCCGCAACCGCTGAGGGCTCGAGCGCGCGGATCAGAAGACGGCGCAGGTCGGCGCGCTCCTGCGTCGTGAGGCCCGACAGGACCTCGCCCTCGTGCGGGGCGAGCGCCTTCTCGGCGCGGGCGACCGCCTTGCGGCCGGCCGGCGTGATCTCGACGATGTGGCGGCGGCGATCGAGCGGGTCGCGACGACGAGTGGCGAGGCCGTCGGCCTCGAGCTCGTTGAGCAGGATCACGAGGTTGTTGGCGTCGGTGCACAGCAGATCCGCGAGCGCCTGCTGCGAGAGGCCCTCGTAGCCGCGCAACAGCCCGAGCGCGAGGAAGTGGCGCATCGGCACGCCCATCTGCTCCTCGTTGGACTGGCGGAAGATGCGCTTGCCGAGCTGCGCGAGCAGCAGCCAGACCCCGGGTACCTGCGCGTCATCCATGACCAAACGATTGTAGCCACAACCAGGACCGTAACGCAAGGACGAATGATCCTTGCTACAGTGATGATCATGCAGGAAAGGATCGCCCCCGCCCCATTGTCCGACCACGCCAACCGCCGCCGCTGGATCGCGCTCATCATCGTCTGCCTCGGGCAGCTGATGATCGTGCTCGACGTCACGATCGTGAACGTCGCGCTGCCGTCGATCCAGAGCTCACCTGAACTTCAGCCAGGGGAACCTGACCTGGGTCGTGGACGCCTACCTGATCACCTTCGGCAGCTTCCTGCTGCTCGCCGGGCGTCTCGGCGACCTGATCGGGCGCAAGCGGGTCTTCCTCTCGGGCCTGGCGCTGTTCATCCTCGCCTCGGCGCTGGTGCGGCGCTCTCGGACAGCGAGGGCATGCTGATCGCCGGGCGCTTCGTGCAGGGCCTGGGCGGCGCCTTCGCCTCGTCGGTCATCCTCGCGATCATCGTCACCGAGTTCCCGGCCGGGCCGCTGCAGGCACGGGCGATGGGCGTGTTCGCGTTCGTCGCGGTCAGCGGCGGCTCGATCGGCCTGCTGGCCGGCGGCTGGCTGACCCAGACCCTGAGCTGGCACTGGATCTTCTTCATCAACATCCCGATCGGGATCTTCACGCTGATCGCCGGCCGTGCGCGGATCGTCGAGAGCGAGGCGATCGGCCTCGGCGCGGGGCGTCGACGTCCTCGGCTCGATCATGGTCACCGCCTCGACGATGCTCGGCGTGTTCGGCGTGATCAAGGCGACGAGCGACGGCTGGGGCTCGGCCGTGACGCTCGGCTCGATGGCCGGCGCCGCCGTGCTGTTCGGGCTGTTCCTGCTCTACGAGGGCCGGATCTCCAACCCGATCATGCCGCTGCACATCCTGCGCAACCGCGGCCTGATCGGCTCGAGCGTCGTCCGCGGCCTGCTCGTGACCGGCATGTTCTCGGTGTTCTTCCTCGGCGCGCTGTACCTCGGGCAGGGTTCTGGGCTACGGCGCGACGCAGCACCGGCCTCGCGTTCCTGCCCCAGACGCTGCTCGTCGCCGGGATGTCGCTCGGCCTCACCGCGCGCCTGATGGCGCCGGTTCGGCGCGATCCGGATGATCGTGTTCGGCCTGAGCTCGGTCTTCGCCTCGCTGATCGTGCTGGCCCAGATCGGCGAGCACACCGCGTACTTCCCGACGATCTTCTTCGCCCTGATCCTGATGGGGATCGGGATGGGCAGCGCGTTCATGCCGCTGCTGGTCGTGGCGATGGCCGGAGTGCCCCGGGAGGAGTCGGGACTCGGGTCGGGGATCGTCAACGTCTCCGTGCAGCTCTCCGCCGCGCTCGGACTCGCGGTCCTGACGACGCTGTCGACCAACCACACCAAGTCGCTGCTGGCGGCCGGCCACTCGGCGGCCAGTGCGCTCGTCGGCGGTTACCAGTTGGCCTTCTACATCGGCGCGGGCTGCGTCGCGGTCGGGCTGATCATCGCGCTGGCCGTACTGCGCAACCCGCCCGACCAGGCCACCCGAGATCCTGGACGAGCAGCCGCTGCAAGACGCGCCGCTCACCGCGCGCGAGCTCGAGCCGGCCGCGGCCTAGAAGTCCGCGCGCCGCATCGCCTCGGCGATGCCGGTGTGGCCGGCGATCGCGCCGATCAGGATCGCGCCCTCGCCGACCTCGGCGCCGGGCAGGACGATCGTGTCCTTGAGCGCGGCGCCCGCGCCGATGATGGCGCCGTCGCCGACCACGACCGGGCCGTCGAAGCGCACGTTGGCCCCGATCCGCACGTCGCGGCCGATCCACACCGGCGGCTCGACCAGCTCGACGCCGTCGAAGCCGCTGCCGTCGCCGATCCGCAGCCCGGGCGCGATCTCCTCGCCCGGATCTCGAGCTTCAGCTCGCCGTTGAGCGCGTCGAACGTGCCCGGCCTGCAGCTCGTCGAGCGAGCCGACGTCGTTCCAGTACTCGTCGATCTCGTGGACGTGGAACGGGACGTCGTGCGGCCAGCAGCGCCGGGAAGACGTCGTTGGCCCAGTCGACGGATCGCCGGTCGGGAAGTAGTCGAAGATCTCGCGGCTCGAACAGGTAGATGCCGCAGTTGCCGAGGTCGGACAGCGCCTCGGCGGGGTCGGGCTTCTCCTGGAAGCCGGTGATGCGCCCGTCGGCGTCGTGCAGGACGACGCCGTACTCGCGCGTGTCCTGCACCCGCTTGACCGCCAGCGTCGCGATGCCGCCGGCCTCCCGGTGGCGGGCCAGGAAGCGCGCGAGGTCGATGTCGGTCAGCGCGTCGCCGGAGATGACGAGGAACGTCGAGTCGCCGAAGAAGTCCGCGGCACTTGCGCACGCCGCCGGCGGTGCCGAGCAGCTCCGGCTCGTAGCGGTACTCGAGGCGGTCGCCGAAGTAGTCGCGGATCGTGTCCGGGAAGTAGTGCAGGTTGGCGATGATCCGCTCGACGCCCTGGCGGCGCAGCAGGTCGACGATGTGGCGCCATCACCGGGCGGTCGAGGACCGGCACCATCGGCTTGGGGATCTCGTACGTGAGCGGGCGCAGGCGGGTGCCGAGCCCGGCGGCGAGGACCTGGGTCGGGATCATCGAGTCGGCAAGCTACCGAGCGGGCGCAGGTAACGCCTCTGCTCCTCGGTGCAGCTCGTCGATTCGACGCCGAGCGCGGCGAGCTTGAGCGCGCGACCTCGTGTCGATCGGCGGCGGGACGGCGTGCACGCCGGGCCCGAGCTCGTCGCCGTGCTCGACGAGGTGCTCGACCGCCAGCGCCTGGATCGCGAAGCGACATGTCCATCACCGCCGCCGGGTGGCCCTCGGCGGCGGCGAGGTTGACGACGCGGCCGCGGGCGAGCAGGTTGAGGCGCCGGCCGCCGAGCTCGTACTGCTCGACGAGCGGCAGCACCTCGCGCGACGTCGGTCGGCCAGCTCGCGCAGGCCGGCAAGGTCGATCTCGACGTCGAAGTGGCCGGCGTTGGCGAGCACCGCGCCGTCCTTCATCGCCTCGAAGTGCTCGCGGCGCAGGACTCCGGGCGCGCCGGTGACGGTGATGAACACGTCGCCGCGCGCGGCGGCCTCGAGCGCGGGCATGACCTCGAAGCCCGTCCATCCGCGCCTCGAGCGCGCGGATCGGGTCGACCTCGCAGACGATCACCGACGCGCCCGGCGCCGCGGCGCGCGCAGCGCGACGCCGCGGCCGGTCCAGCCGTAGCCGAGCACGACGACGGAGCGCCCGGCGAGCAGCAGGTTGGTGGCGCGCAGGATGCCGTCGATCGTCGACTGGCCGGTGCCGTAGCGGTCGTTGAAGGCGCGCTCGGTGCGCGCCTCGTTGACGGCCATCACCGGGCAGCGCGAGGCGGCCCTCGCTCCTCCAGCGCGCGCAGCCGCACCAGGCCGGTCGTCGTCTCCTCGGTCGCGCCGAGCAGCCCGTCGAGCAGGTCGGGCGCGCGGTCGTGGAGCGAGCGTGATCAGGTCGGCGCCGTCGTCGAGCGTGATCTGGGGCGCGCGCGTCGAGCAGCGCGGCGACGTGCGCGACGTAGGACGTCGAGGTCCTCGCCGCGCGCGGCGCGCACGTCGATCGCCGTCGGCACGCAGCGCGGCGGCGACGTCGTCCTGGGTCGACAGCGGGTTGGCCGCGCACGAGCGCGACGTCCGCGCCGCCGGCGCGCGAGCGCGCGGACGAGGTTCGCCGTCTCCGCGGTGACGTGCAGGCACGCCGCGATCGCGACGCCGTCGAGCGGGCGCTCGCGCGCGAAGCGCTCGCGGATCGAGCGCAGCACCGGCATCTGCCCGTCCGCCCACGTCGATCCGCGCGCGTGCCTCGCCGGGCGGTCGGCGATTCGTGGCACTGGTGCTGCCTCCTAGTAGCGGTAGTGGTCCGGCTTGTACGGGCCCTCGACCGGGACGCCGATGTAGGCGGCCTGCTCGTGGTGCAGCTTCGTCAGCTTCACGCCGAGCGCGTCGAGGTGCAGCCGCGCGACCTTCTCGTCGAGGTGCTTGGGCAGCACGTAGACCTGCTTCTCGTACTCGTCGTTCTTCGTCCACAGCTCGATCTGGGCGATCGTCTGGTTCGTGAACGAGTTGGACATCACGAACGACGGGTGGCCGGTCGCGTTGCCGAGGTTCAGCAGGCGCCCCTCGGACAGCAGGATGATCGAGTGGCCGTCGGGGAACCTCCACTCGTCGACCTGCGGCTTGATGTTGATCCGCTCGATGCCCGGCGTCGCGGCGAGGCCGGCGATGTCGATCTCGTTGTCGAAGTGGCCGATGTTGCCGACGATCGCCTGGTGCTTCATCCGGGCCATGTCGGCGGCGGTGATGATGTCCTTGTTGCCGGTCGTCGTGATGAAGATGTCGGCCGTCTCGACGACGTCCTCGAGCGTCTGGACCTGGTAGCCCTGCATCGCGGCCTGCAGCGCGCAGATCGGGTCGATCTCGGTGACGATCACGCGCGCGCCCTGGGCGCGCAGCGACTCGGCCGAGCCCTTGCCGACGTCGCCGAAGCCGCAGACGACGGCGACCTTGCCGGCGAGCATCACGTCGACGCCGCGGTTGATGCCGTCGACGAGCGAGTGGCGGCAGCCGTAGAGGTTGTCGAACTTCGACTTCGTGACCGAGTCGTTGACGTTGATCGCCGGGAACAGCAGCTCGCCCTCCTTGGCGATCTGGTACAGGCGGTGACGCCGGTCGTCGTCTCCTCGGTGACGCCCTTGATGCTCGGCCGCCATGCGGGTCCAGCGCTCGGATCCGTCGGCGAGCGAGGTTGCGCGTCAGCGTCTCGAGGATGACGCGGAACTCCTCGACTGTCGGCCGGTCGACGGGATCCGGCACGGCGCCGGCCGCCTCGTACTCGACGCCCTTGTGGACGAGCAGCGTCGCGTCGCCGCCGTCGTCGAGGATCATGTTCGGGCCGCCGGCCGTCGCCCCAGTTCAGCGCCTGCTCGGTGCACCACCAGTACTCCTCGAGCGTCTCGCCCTTCCAGGCGAAGACCGGGACGCCCTGGGGTCTCGGGCGTGCCGTCGGGCCGACGCGACGGCGGCGCCGCGTGGTCCTGCGTCGAGAAGATGTTGCACGAGGCCCAGCGGACCTCGGCGCCGAGCGCGACGAGCGTCTCGATCAGCACCGCGGTCTGGATCGTCATGTGCAGCGAGCCGGTGATGCGCGCGCCCTTGAGCGGCTGCGCGTCGGCGAACTCGCGGCGGGTCGACATCAGGCCGGGCATCTCGTGCTCGGCGAGCGGATCTCCTTGCGGCCGAACGTCGGCCAGCGAGAGGTCGGCGACCTTGTAGTCGGTGTGGCGGTCGGTGCTCAGGGGCGATCGTCGTCATGCGGCGGTGTCTCCAGTGGTCGGCGGTCGAGGAGCCGCTGGTGCTTCTCCTGCTCCCAGCGCAGCCAGTCGGCTGCGGGGACCTGTCGGCGGGCGCGCGGGCTCGGCCTCGAGCCACGCCTCGACGGCCGTCGCGCAGCTCGCGGTCGCGGCGCAGGCGCAGGGCGAAGCCGACGTCGCCCAGGCCGATGTCGAGGCTCGTCGAGCAGCTCGCGCAGGGTGCGCAGGCGCTGCAGCTCCTCGGCGCCGTACAGGCGGTAGCCGGAGCCGAGCGGCGCGGGCTCGACCAGCCCGATCCGCTCGATGTAGCGCAGCATCCGCGGGGACCAGCCGGTCGTCTGCGCCGCCTCGTGGATCGTCAGGGCGTCCATCGGGGCCGAACCTTACCACGAGCTGTGTCAAGGTTCTGATGCGCCGTCGCCACCGACGCCGGCGGCTCAGTCCTCGGCAGCCAAGCTCGCCTTGAGCTCGTCGATCGACCGCGACCGGCGTCGGGTCGACGCCGCGCAGGACGGCCAGGTAGAGCGAGACGAGGTCGCCGAGCAGCACGAGCGAGAAGACGCGCTCGATCGCACGTCGTGCCGCGCGACGTCGACGCGGTGCGTGCCGACGGCGCCTGGGCGGCGATCAGGCGCTCGGTCAGCTCGACGCGCTGCGCGGACGCGCGGGTGGGTGTCGGAGTCCTCGAGGAAGACGGCGCGAAGCGCCCGAGGTCGGGCGCGCCGGCCCAGCCGACGATCTCGTTGTGGTCGAGCTCCGGCAGCTCGTGGGCGAACGCGGGCAGCTTGGCGTTCTCGTTGATCTGGGTCTTCCAGCGGTAGGCGATCGGCGTCCGTGAGCCCGGCGCCGACGATGACCGGGATCGTCCCGTGCAGCGCGCGCGCCAGCGCCTTGGCCTGGCGAGTCCTCGGCGCGCGTCGGGCCCCCACTCGACGACGCAGCTGCTCGAGGTGGTCGGCGGCGACGTCGATCTCCGCGTTCATCCGCGGCGCCGGCGCCGCAGCAGCGCGGCGACCTCGAGCGCGGCGACGGTCATGTAGGCGACCGCGGCGCGCGGCTGAAGCCCGCCGGCGACCGGGATCACCGGCACGCCGTCGGCGCGCGCCAGCTCGGCGAGCTGCGCCGCCGGTCGTGACGACGACCCGCTGGCGCGCCGAGCGCGCCGGCCGCCTCGTAAGCAGGCGAGCGTCTCCTCGGTGTCGCCCGAGTAGCTCGCGCACAGCACGGTCGTGTCGGGCGTCGTCCACGGCGGCAGGCCGTAGGCGCGCGACGACGAGGATCGGCCGCGACGCGTGGTCGCCGAGCACCGCGCGCGCCAGCGCGCCGCCGATCGCCGAGCCGCCCATGCCGGCGACGACCAGCCCGCCGGGGCTGTCCCACGGCTCGCAGGTCGGCCGACTCCACCTTCCACAGCGCGTCGCGCAGGTGCTCGGGGATCGCGAGGATGTCCGACGATCAGCTCGGACGTGTCGACCTGCGGCGATCGCCTCGCGGTCGAGGGTCAGGGACTCCGTCGTGCTCATGGCGCCCATTGTGGCGCACCGCGCCGTCAGAACGTGATCGCGCCGTCGCCGAGCGCGGTCGCCGGGAAAGACGCGGATGCCGCGCGTCAGGACGTTGTCGGCGCCGATCGTCACGCCCTCGCCGAGCACCGCCCCGCCGCTGACGACGCGTCCGTCGCCGATCGCGCGCGCCGGCCGCGACGATGCAGTCGCGCAGCTGTGCAGCCGGCGCCGATCTCGGCGCCGTCGAGCACGACCGAGCGCTCGATGCTCGCCCCGGCGCCGACCGACACGCCCTCGCCGAGCACGACGAGGCTGCCGACGTGCGCGTCGGCGGCGATCGAGCAGCCGCGCTCGACGACCGCCGGCGGGACCACGCGCCCCGCCACCGACGCGTCGTCGGCCACCGCGACGTAGCCGTCGCCGAGGCGCTCGGCGACCGCCGTGCGGACGTTGCCCTCGAGGATGTCGAACGTGCCCTGCAGGTAGCGCTCGGGCGTCCCGATGTCCAGCCAGTAGCGCTCGTGGTCGGCGAAGCCGTAGAGCCCGTCGCCGACCAGCCGCGGCCAGACCTCGCGCTCGATCGAGACGTTGCGCGTCGGGCGGGATCAGGTCGAGCACGCTGCGCTCGAGCACGTAGGCGCCGGCCGAGATCAGGTTGGTGTCGAGCTCCTGGTCGCCCGACGGCTTCTCGAGGAACTCGACGCACCGCGTGGTCGGCGTCGCAGCGCACGAGCCCGTAGGCGGCTCGGGTCCTCGACCGGAACGAGCGCCAGCGTCGCCGGTCGCGCCGGTCGCCTCGTGCTGGGCGATCTGCGCCGTCAGGTCGATGTCGGTCAGGACGTCGCCGTTGAGCATCAGGAAGCGCTCGTCGAGCAAGTCCTCGGCGTACTTGAGCGCGCCGGCGGTGCCGCGCGGCTCGGGCTCCTCGACGAAGCGCAGCCGCACGCCGAAGCGCGAGCCGTCGCCGAGCACGTTGCGCACGCTCGTCGCGCAGGAAGCCGCAGCGACATGATCGACGTCGTCGACGCCGTGGCCGTGCAGCCACTCGAGCATGTAGGCGATGAACGGCCGGTCGACGAGCGGGACGACCGGCTTGGGGACCGTCGAGGTCAGCGGGCGCAGCCGCGTGCCCTTCGCCGCCGACGAGGATCACGCGCCTGCATCTGGTGCAGCGCTGAGCGCGCCCGATGCCCTCGTAGACGAGTCCCGCCGCGCGGACCGCCGCCGGGTCGAGCGCGTTGCGCCCGTCGACGATCAGCGTCCCCGCCATCGCGTCGGCGACCGCGCCCCAGTCGAGCTCGGAGAACTCGTCCCACTCGGTCACGAGCACGACCGCGTCGGCGCCCTCGACGCACGCCGAGCGCGCCGTCGGCGAAGTCGACGCCGTCGATCAGCTTGCGCGCCTCCTCCTCGGCGACCGGGTCGTACGCCGCGACGCTCGCGCCGGCGGCCTGCAGCCGCGCGCTGAGCACGAGCGAGGTCGCCTCGCGCATGTCGTCGGTGTTCGGCTTGAACGCGAGCCCGAGCAGCGCGATCCGCTTGCCGACGAGCGAGCCGAGGTGCTTCTCGAGCTTGCCGACGACGCGGCGCTTCTGCAGCTCGTTGACCTCGATCACCGCGTTCAGGAGCTGGAAGTGGTAGCCGGAGTTGCCGGCCAGCTGCTTGAGCGCCTTGACGTCCTTGGGGAAGCACGAGCCGCCGAAGCCGATCCCGGCCTGGAGGAACTTCGGGCCGATGCGGTCGTCGAGGCCCATCCCGCGGGCGACCTCGATGACGTCGGCGCCGGTCTCCTCGCAGACGTTGGCGATCTCGTTGATGAACGAGATCTTCGTGGCCAGGAACGCGTTGGAGGCGAGCTTGACCATCTCGGCCGACGCGATGTCGGTGCGCACGAGCGGCGCCGTCGAGCGGCGCGTAGAGCTCGACGACGGCGTCGCCGGCCCAGTCGCCGTCGTCGCCGACGACGACGCGGTCGGGCTTCAGGAAGTCCGCGACCGCGCGTGCCCTCCTTGAGGAACTCGGGGCACGACACGTAGCGGAAGCCCGCTCTTGCCCGACGCGTCGAACGTGCGCTTGATCGCCGCGCCGGTGCCGGCCGGGACGGTCGACTTCATGACCAGCGCGTGGCGGTCGGACGCCGGCATCGCGTCGACGACCGCGTGGACGGCGCTGAGGTCGGCGTCGCCGGAGTAGGTCGGCGGGGTGCCGACGGCGACGAACAGCAGCCGCGCGTGATCGAGCGCGTCGGCGACGTCGGTCGAGAAGTGCAGCCGCTCGCGGTGGCGCTCGACGAGCTCGGCCAGCCCCGGCTCGTAGATCGGGACCTCGCCGCGCTTCAGCGCGCGCGATCTTGTCGGCGTCGATGTCGACGCACCAGACCTCGCTGCCGAGTTCGGCGAAGCCGGCCGCGGTGACGAGGCCGACGTAGCCGGTGCCGATGACGGCGATGGGCTGGCGGGAGGCCATGGAGCCGGGAAGCCTAGCGAGCCGTGCCGGTTCAGATCACCGAGCGGGTAGCGAACGCGCGATGCCGACCATCTGCTGGTTGGTCAGCTCGTAGTCGAGCGTGTTGGAGACCCAGTAGACGCCGTGCTTGGTCTTCCATGCGACGAACCGCAGCTTGCCGCCGCTCGTGAAGTACTCGAGTCTGCGCCCGCCCTTGATCACCGTCTGCGTCGGGTTGGCGACCAGCGGCGGGCTCATCCAGTTCGTGCCCTGGACGCCGTAGTAGGCCGCCCTGCGCGCGGTTGACGAGGAACGAGAACCGGTAGGCCTGGTGGGGGTGGCCGCGAGGGTGGCGGCTGATCGACGTTGCGGTCGTAGATCACGTAGGTGTAGGGGTTGGGGAGCGGCGGCTGATAGGACGCCAGCGACGTGCCCCGACGCGATCACGGCCGGTAGGTAGAACGGGAACGTCACCTGGCCGTGGGCGATGCCCGGGGCCGAGGCGTTCTCCAACTGAGCCTTGGCGGGCATCAGCCCGGGGTCGGGGCTGGACGGCGCCCGAGCTAGGCTGGTGCGGCGGGCGCGGTGGCGTCGTGCGGTCGCCGCGCGCGGCTGCCCCAAGACGCACCGGGTGCAGGAACTTCTGGACGATGCCCGGGATCGCCGCCGCGTCGACGGTGACGTACTGCGCCCCATTCGAGCTCTCGTCGGGACCGGCGGGGAACGGGACCTGCTGTACCGGCTTGCCCGTCGAGAACGCGCCGAGCCGAATCAGATTCAACAGCGTGTAGGTCTTCGTGAACGTGTCGTCGAACTGCACGTCCTTACTGACGACGCTGAGGATCGTCAGCGTGCTGGTTGAGCAGCTTGCTCGTCGCGATCTGGTCCTTGACCTGGCGCAGGAAGTCCTGCTGGCGACCGGCGCGCACGAAGTCCGAGTCGGTGTGGCGGTAGCGCACGTAGGCCAGCGCCTGCGGAGCCGACGAGCTTCTGGTAGCCGGGTTTGATGTCGATCTCGGAGTACTGCCTGGTCGAGCGGGACTCCCGCGTTGGAGTGGTAGTAGAGCTGGTCGACGTCGACGTACACGCCAGTCGACGTAGTTGACGAGCTTCTGGAAGCCGTGGAACTTGACGTTGATGACGTGGTTGATCGGGACGTTGGGACCAAGCAACTCCTTGACCGTCGCCAGCACCTTCGCCGGCCCACCGAGCGAGTAGGCCGCGTTGATCTTGTCCGGCCCATGCCCGGGGATGTCGATCTTCAGGTCGCGGGGGATCGACAGCACCGTCGTCGCCGCGGCGTGCGGGTCGAGGTGGATCAGCATGATCGTGTCCGACCGCGCCAGCGAGCCCTTGCGCAGCGTCCGTTCGCCGAAGCGGTGATCGGAGCCGAGCACGAGCAGCGTCTGCGGGTCGCCGGCCTGAGCCTCGGTCACCGCGCCCTTGGGCAGCTCGATCGGGTGGTTGTGCCCGATGATCGTCGTGACCTTCTCGAGCGTCAGCAGGACCGCCGCCGCACCGGCTGTGGCGGTCGCGAGGACGAGCACGAGCGCACCGAGAAGGACGCGCTTGTAGAGCCCGAACGCCGCGCGCGGCGGGCGCTCAGGCGCCTGGTGACGGGCGATCACGCACGCTCAACCGTAGCGCGTCAACGACCGCGCAATACCCACCATCTGCTTGTTGGTCAGCTCGTAGTCGAGCGTATTGGAGACCCAGTAGACGCCGTGCTTGGTCTTCCATGCGACGAACCGCAGCTTGCCGCCGCTCGTGAAGTACATGAGCTTGCGGCCGTCCCGCATCACCGTCTGGGTGGGGTTGGCGATGATCGGTGGGTTGCGCCAGCTCGTACCCTCGACGCCGTAGTAGCCGCCCTGCAGGCTGTTGGCGGCGAATACGAACCGGTAGGCGCTGTGCGGGCGCCCGTGCGGGTGCTTCTTGTCGACGTTGCGGTCGTACAGCTTGTACGCGTACGGGTTGTCGATCCTGGGCGATGTGTAGGACGCCAGGCCGGTCCCGCCGAGGATCGCCGATGGCAGGTAGAACGGGAACGTCGACCTTGCCGCGGGCGATGACCGGCGCGGCGGCGTTCTGCATCTCGGCCGTCGCCTTGATCAGGCCCGGCGCGAGCGTCGACGGCGTCTCGTGCTTCTTCTTCTTCTTGTGCGTCTTCTTCGACTTCGAGCTGGACTTCGACGACGAGGCGCTCGAAGACCCACCGCCGCCGCCGACGCTGACCGTCCGCTTCTGGACGCGCGCCGGATGCAGGAAGCTCCGTACGACGCCGGGGATCGCCGCCGCGTCGACGACCACGAACTGCGCCTTGCCGTCGTTGACGTCGGCGCCGTTGGGGAACTTGACCTGCTGGATCGGGTTCTTGGTCGAGAACGCGGCGAGCCGCAGCAGGTCGAGGATCCCGTACTTCTTCGTGAACGTGGAGTCGAACTGCATGTCGCGCGAAACGACGTCGAGCAGCGGGAACAGCTCGTCGATCAGCTTGCTCTCCCCCACCTGGTCCTTGACCTGGCGCAGGAAGTCCTGCTGGCGGTCGGCGCGGATGAAGTCCGAATCGGTGTGGCGGTAGCGCACGTAGGCCAGGGCGTCGGAGCCGACGAGCTTCTGGTAGCCCGGCTTCACATTGATCTCCGAGTACTGCTGGCTCGGCGCCAGGCCCGCGTTGGAGTGGTAGTAGAACTGGTCGACGTCGACGTAGACCCCGTGTAGGTAGTTGACGGCGCGCTGGAAGCCGTTGAACTGCACGTTGATGACGTGGTTGACCTTGACCTGCGGGCCGAGCAGCTTCTTGACCGTCCGCACGACGAGGTCGGGGCCGCCGATCGAGTAGGCGGCGTTGATCTTGTCGAACCCGTGGCCGGGAATCTCGACCTTGAGGTCGCGCGGGATCGACAGCACGGTCGTCGCCGCGGCGTGCGGGTCGAGGTGGATCAGCATGATCGTGTCCGAGCGCGCCTCGCGCGGCTTGCTGAAGCCCTTGGCCGACTTGGGGTCGGTGAAGCGGTGGTCGGAGCCGAGCACGAGCAGCGTCTGTGCCTTGCCCGCCTCGGCCGCGGTGATCGTGCCATGGCTGAGCTTGATCGCATGCCCGCCCTCGTTCTTCTTGATGATGTCGACGGCCTTCTCGACCGTCAGCAGCACGGCCGCCGAGCCGGCCGTCGCCGTCGCGAGGATGATCACAAAGATGCCGAGAATGGCCCGCTTGTACAGCCCGAACGCCACCCGCGGCGGCCGCTCGGGGTCCTTCTTGCGCAGGCTCACGCGCCGCCGCCCGGGACCGCGCGCAGCGGCGGAACCGGGTCCGCCAGTTGCATCGGCAGGTCGTGGACGAAGTCGGTCAGCGCGAGCCGATAGGCCTCCAGCGACGAGATCGAGACCCACTCCTGCGGCCCGTGGTGGCCGCCGCCGACGGGGCCGAACTCGACGCACGGAACGCCCGCGTCGAGGAACGAGTTGGCGTCCGAGGCGCCGTCGCGCCCGACGCTCAGCGCGTCGCCCTCGATCGAGCGCCCGACCGCGTCGCGCAGCGCCAGCACGTAGGGGTTGGAGCGCGACACGTGCGCCGGATCGCGGATGAACGTCTTGACGATCTCGACATCGCCGATCGCGCGGATCTGGGACAGGATCTCGCCGGGGTCCTGGTTGGGCAGGAAGCGGATGTCGACGTCGATCCAGCAGCTATCGGGGACCTTGTTGAACGCGTCGCCGCCCTGGATGCGGGCGATGTTGATCGACGGGCGATCAAACAGGTCCGACGACTGGCGCGAGAACGGCAGCGTCTCGATCCGGCGGTAGACGTCCTGGGCCTTGAGGATCGCGTTGTCGCCGAGCCACGGGGTCGAGCCGTGGGCGGCCGTTCCGGCCACCTCGATGCGGATCGCCAGCACGCCCTTGGACTGGACGCCGATGTGCAGATCGGTCGGCTCGCCGGTGATGGCGAAGTCAGCACGCAGACCTTCGGCGACGAGCACGTCGGTGCTGCGATTCTCGACGTCCTCGGACTCCTCGTCGGGCACGCAGACCAGCGTGACGCGCACGTCGGACTGCTGTGCGGCGTCGTGCATCGCGCACATCATCGCCGCGAGCCCGCCCTTCATGTCATAAGCCCCGCGGCCGATCAGCCGGTCGCCCTCGACGCGCGGGTCGAACTGACCGTCGCGCGCAGGCACGACGTCGAGGTGGCCGTGGAAGATGATCTCGGCCACGTGCGAGCCGTCGGCACGCCCGCCGGCGCGGGCGACGAGGACCGGCAGGCCGTCGAAATCGCGCTCCATAACCACGACGTTTCGGGCCTCCAGCCAGCCTTTCACGAACGCCGCGGCGGCTCGCAGCTGATCGGGCGCCGAGGTGTCATAAGAGATCAGCCGCTCGGCGAGAGGGCGCACATCCATGGGTCGACAGAATAGGCGGACGCGCCGTCATAGCCGCCGGTAGCTCAAGAACCCCCGTTGCAGGCCGATTCCGTGAGGGTGTCGTCGTCCGCACGCCTATATACCCGCGCGGTAATCGCCGCGGGTGCCGCGACATTCGTCGGACTGGCTGTCACCGGGCTGTCGGACGTATTGCAGAACCCGTCGACCACGCTGATCGTGCTGGCCGCCGCGGTGATGCTCGCGGAACTCGCGCCGGTCCACCTCGGTCCGCGCGACGGCGAGGTCGCCGCTTCGACGACGTTCACCTACGCCATCCTGCTGTCCAGCGGCGCGGCCGCCGCCGTGACCGCCGCCGTGATCGCGATCGTCGTCGCCGGTCTCGTCGATCGCCGGCCGAAGCGAGCGGATCGCCCTGCGCGCCGCGCAGAGCGCGATCGCGCTCGGCCTCGCGGGGCTCGTGCTCGAGCCAGTTCGACGACCGTCGGCACCCCGTCCACTTCAGCCTCTCTGATCTGCCCGGGATCGCCGCATCGGCCGCCACGACTTGCTCGGCGTCGGCGGCCGCCCTGTCGGCCGCCACGATGATCCTCCAGGGCGGCCGCGTGCCCGACCGCTCGTTCTGGACCGACCTCGCGTTCCACACCGCGACCGAGGGCATCCTGCTCGGCCAGGCGCCGTTCGCGCTGCTCGCGCTGGACTACGGGCCGGTCGTCGCGCCGCTGCTCGTCCTGCCGCTGCTGGCCGTCCAGCGCGCCGGCCGCCACGCTTCGGTCTCCGAACGCCTGGCGCTGCACGACACGCTGACCGGGCTGGCCAACCGCGCGCTGTTCGCCGACCGCACGACGCAGGCGCTGCTCGCCGCGCGGCGCGACAATGCGCCGGTCGCCGTGATGCTGATCGACCTCGACCGCTTCAAGGAGATCAACGACACGCTCGGCCACCACGTCGGCGACGACGTGCTGCGCACGATGTCCGAGCGCTTCCGCGACGTCCTGCGCGACGGCGACACCGTCGCCCGCCTCGGCGGCGACGAGTTCGCGATCCTGCTCCCCAAGCCCAAGCGCCCGAGGACTCCCTGCGCGTCGCGACGAAGCTGCGCGAGGTGGCGCGCGCGCCGATCTCGCTGTCCGACGACGTCCACGTCTCGGTCGACGCCAGCATCGGCATCGCCTGGTACCCGACCCACGGCGACGACGTCGAGACGCTGATGCAGCGCGCCGACGTGGCGATGTACCAGGCCAAGCGCGGCGGGTCGGGCGCGGCGTTCTACCAGCGCGACCGCGACGACTCGAGCGTCGCCAAGCTGACCCTCGGCACGCTGCTGC
This sequence comes from uncultured Actinomycetes bacterium, assembly GCA_963846975.1. GTDB lineage: Bacteria > Actinomycetota > Thermoleophilia > Solirubrobacterales > Solirubrobacteraceae > AC-49. The sequence goes on along the minus strand of CAWJXY010000007.1, from coordinate 317,311 downwards.
GCAGCGCCGTCGACGAAGGCTCGATCGACGTGCACTTCCAGCCCAAGGTCGACCCGATCTCCGGCACCGTGATGGGCGCCGAGGCGCTGGCCCGCTGGACCCACCCCGAGCGCGGCGCGATCCCGCCGTCGACGTTCATCCCCGTCGCCGAGCAGACCGGTCTGATCATCCCGCTGACCTTCCACGTCCTGCACGAGGCGATGCGCCAGGCCGGCGCGTGGTACGCCGCGGGCCTCGAGCTCGACATCTCGGTCAACGTCTCGGCGCGCGCGCTGCTCGAGCGCACGATGCCGGCGCGGATCGAGGGTCTGCTGCGCTTCCACCAGCTGCCCGCCCACCGGCTGATCCTCGAGGTCACCGAGTCGGCGATGCTCGCCGAGTCCGACAACGTCGTCCCGGTGCTCGAGCGGCTCGTCGCGCTGGGCGTGACGATCTCGGTCGACGACTTCGGGACCGGCTTCTCGTCGCTGGAGTACCTCAAGCGCCTGCCGGTCGGCGAGCTGAAGATCGACCGTTCGTTCGTGCTCGGCCTGGCCACCGACGAGCGCGACCGCGCGATCGTCTCGTGCGCCGTGGACCTCGGCCACCGCCTCGGGCTGCGGGTCGTCGCCGAGGGCGTCGAGTCGGTCGAGGTGCGCACCGCGCTGACGCAGATGGGCTGCGACCAGGTGCAGGGCTTCCTCTTCGCCCCGCCGTCACGGCCGAGGCCTTCGAGGCCGAGGCGCGCCGCCACCTGCCGCCGCACGCGCAGGTCATGGCGCGCCGCGGCTGTAGCGGACGGCGTAGTGTGCGGGGGCGTCGTGAGCCCCCGGATCGTCGTCTTCGGCGCCACCGGCTACACCGGTGAGCTCGTCGCTTCGAGCGCTTGTCGCGCGCGGCGCCGCGCCGGTGCTGGCCGGGCGCTCGCGCGAGCGGCTCGAGGCGTTGGCGGCGTCGCTGGGCGACGGCGCGACGAATCGGCGCGTCGCTGGAGATCGCGGTCGCCGACGTGGCCGACCCGGCGTCGGTGCGCGCGCTCGTGGCGGCCGACGACGTGCTGGTGTCGACGGTCGGCCCGTTCTCGCGCTTCGGGCGCGCCGGCGGTCGATGCGGCGATCGATGCGCGCGCCCACTACCTCGACTCGACCGGCGAGGGGGCGTTCATCCGCACCGTGTTCGAAGACGACGGCCCGCGTGCGCAGGCGGCGGGCTGCGCGCTGCTGACGGCCTTCGGCTGCGACTGGGTGCCGGGCAACGTCGCGGGCGCGCTGGCGCTCCAGGAAGCCGGCCAGGCGGCGGTGCGGGTGGCGATCGGCTACTACGCGACCGGCGCCGGCATGGGCTCGGACGCGACGAGCGGCGGCACCCAGGCGAGCGTCGCCGGCGCGATGCTGTCGAAGCGGCTTCGCGTGGCGCGACGGACGCATCGTGACCGAGCGCAACGCCAAGCGCGTGTCGTCGTTCGAGCTGTGGCCTGGCCACCGGGCGCCTTCGTTCTCCGTATCGGGGACCGAGCACTTCGCGTTGCCGCGGCTGCAGCCGGGGCTGCGCGAGGTCGACCTGTACCTCGGCTGGTCGGGGTCGATGTCGCGGCCGATCTCGATCCTGTCGGCCGGGATGAGCGCGGTCACGGCGATCCCGGGCGTGCGCGGCGCGCTCAGCGGCCTGGCGGCGAAGATGGTCAAGGGCTCGACCGGCGGGCCGTCGCCGAGGACCGCGAGCGCACCGGCACGCTCGTCCTGGCACAGGCGTTCGACGCGTCGGGCAAGCAGCTCTCCGACGTGCGCCTCGAAGGACGTCAACCCCTACACGTTCACCGGCGCGATCCTCGCCTGGGGCGCCCACGCCGCAGCGTCCGGGGCGCTGCGCGGCACCGGCGCCCTGGGCCCCGTCGACGCCTTCGGCCTCGACGACCTCGCCGCCGGGACGGCCGAGGCCGGCATCAGCCGCGTTTAGCGGCGGCGGGATGAAACTGCACCACTGAAGGTGGGCGGGTCCGAGCCCACTTGTGGGCTGCGAAACGTGCCTCTGAGACCCTTTCGCAGCCCGGCAGGCCGCTAGTGCGAGTCACCGCCGCCCTGGGCGATGGCGAGGAACGCCTCCCAGCGGCGCTTGTCGCGGCGCAGGAGCGACTGCTCCTCGCTGCCGTCCTCGGCGTGCTCGAGCTCGACGTCGGCCTGGCGGAGCTTGTCCTGGAGCTCGGAGGCGTCGAGCGTGCCCGGGTCGAGCGCCTCCTCGACGAGGATCAGCACGTGGTCGCCGGTCACCTGCACGTAGCCCTCGCCCTGGGCGAAGCGCACGATGTCGGTCTCGCGACGTGTACAGCCGCAGCTCGGTCGGGTCGAGCATGCCCAGCAGCGGCTCGTGACCGGCCAGGATGCCGATCGACCCGACCGTCGTCTTGGTCGAGACCTGGACGACCTCGTCCTTGAAGACCTCGCCCTCGGGCGTCAGGACCTCGACAGTGAACGGCGTCGGCCACGAGTTCCCGCCGTCCCGCGCCTCGACGACCTGGTCGATGCCGCCCTTCATGAAGAACGCCGACTCGGGCAGCTCGTCGTGCTCGCCGTCGACGATCTCCTTGAAGCCGCGGATCGTGTCGGCGATCGGGACGTACTGGCCCGGCGTGCCGGTGAAGATCTCGGCGACGTGGAACGGCTGCGACAGGAAGCGCTCGATGCGCCGCGCCCGGTTGACCGTCACCTTGTCCTCGTCCGACAGCTCCTCGATGCCGAGGATCGCGATGATGTCCTGGAGCTCCTTGTAGCGCTGGAGGATCTCCTTGACCTGCGTGGCGACGTTGTAGTGCTCCTCGCCGAGGATGTCGGGCTTGAGGATCGTCGACGTCGAGTCCAGCGGGTCGACGGCCGGGTAGATGCCCTTCTCGGAGATCGCGCGCGACAGCGTCGTCGTCGCGTTGAGGTGGGCGAACACCGACGCCGGCGCCGGGTCGGTGAGGTCGTCGGCCGGGACGTAGATCGCCTGGATCGATGTGACCGAGCCCTGACGGGTCGAGGTGATGCGCTCCTGGAGCTGGCCCATCTCGGTCTCGAGCGTCGGCTGGTAGCCGACCTGCGACGGCATCCGGCCCAGGAGCGCCGAGACCTCGGAGCCGGCCTGCACGAAGCGGAAGATGTTGTCGATGAACAGCAGCACGTCCTGACCCTGGTCACGGAAGTACTCGGCCATCGTCAGCCCGCTCAGCGCGACGCGCATGCGCGCTCCCGGCGGCTCGTTCATCTGGCCGAACACGAGCATCGTCTTGTCGATGACGCCCGACTCGGTCATCTCGACCCACAGGTCGTTGCCCTCGCGCGAGCGCTCGCCGACGCCGCAGAACGCCGACAGGCCGCCGTGCTCCTGGGCGAGGTTGTGGATCAGCTCCTGGATGATCACCGTCTTGCCGACGCCGGCGCCGCCGAACAGGCCGACCTTGCCGCCCTTGGCGTACGGCGCGAGCAGGTCGACGACCTTGATCCCGGTCTCGAACATCTCGGTCGTCGGCGTCAGGTCCTCGACGTTCGGCGCGCTGGCGTGGATCGGCCGGCGCTCGGTGACCTCGATCTCCGGGCCCTCGTCGATCGTCTCGCCGAGCAGGTTGAAGATCCGCCCGAGCGTCACCTCGCCGACCGGCACGGTGATCGGGCCGCCGGTGTCGACGACCTCCAGGCCGCGGGCCAGGCCGTCGGTCGTGTCCATCGCGACCGCGCGGAGGCGGTTGTCGCCGAGGTGCTGCTGGACCTCGCAGACGAGCGTCGTCCCATCGGGGCGCTCCACGGTGATCGCGGAGTTGATCTCGGGCAGGTCTTCGTCGAAGACGGCCTCGATCACGACGCCCTGGATCTCCTCGATGCGGCCGACGTTGGTTGGTTTCTGTCGTCGCTGCCATTCGGTTCCTCGATTAAGGGTTTCGTCCTACGGTCGTCGCAAGCGACGACCTTCGGCCGATGTCACCTAGGCCAGCGCCTCCGCGCCAGCAACAACTTCCATGATTTCTTGGGTGATCTCAGCCTGCCGCGCGCGGTTCATCTCCAACGTCAGATCGGAGATGACCTCACCCGCGTTGTCCGACGCGCTGCGCATCGCGGTCATCCGCGCGCCGTGCTCGGAGGCGGTCGACTCGAGCAGCGCCCGGAAGATCGAGATCTCGACGTAGTCGGGGATCAGGCGGCGCAGGATCTCGACCGGGTCGGGCTCGTACTGGACGAGCGCCTTGACGCCGCGTGCGTCGTCGGCGTCGTCGCCGTGGCCGCGGTCGACGTCGTGCTCGCCGCCCTCGAGCACCGTCGCCTGCGCGAGCGGGAGCAGCACCTCGTGGCGCACCTCCTGCACGAGCGGCGAGATGTAGCCGTTGTAGAAGATCTCGACCGTGTCGACCTTGCCGTCGACGTAGGCGCCCATCAGCGCGTTGGCGATCTCGCGCGCGTTGGCGTACGACGGGCGGTCGGTGAAGCCGACGTAGGAGCCGGCCGGCTCGCGCTTGCGGAAGGTCGAGCGAGCTGGCGCCGCGGCGGCCCGACGCGTAGTGAAGGACCGTGCGGCCTTCGCGCTCGTGGGCCTGGGCGGCGGCGATCCCGGCGCGCATGATCTGCGAGTTGAAGCCGCCGGCGAGCCCGCGGTCGCCGGTCACGAACAGGATCGCGGCGTTGTCCTGCGTCTCGTGGACGGCCAGGATCGGCAGCGACGAGACCTCGGCGCCCGCCGCCTCGGCGGCCTGGCGCGTCATCCGCCGCAGCGCGCCCGCGTACGGGCGCAGCGCGGCGATCCGCTGCTCGGCCCGGCGCAGGCGTGCCGCCGAGACCATCTCCATCGCGCGGGTGATCTTCTGGATGTTGCGAACCGACGCGATGCGGTTCTTGACGTCGCGCTGGCTCACGCGGTGGCCGGCTCCTTCTCGGCGTCGTCGGAGGACTCCTCGCCGTCGCCGTCGTCGCCGTCGTCGGCCGACGCGTCGGCGTCGTCACCGGAGTCCGATGCGGCGGACCGGCGCGGCTCGAGCGGCGCGTCGTCGCTCAGCGGCTGGCCCTCCTCGTCGAGGTCGTAGCCGAAGTCGTCGGCGAAGCTCGTCGACGACCGTCCTTGACCTTGGCGATCGTGTCGTCGGACCAGTCGCCGCCGTCGATCGTCTCGCGCAGCTCCTTGGCCTCGGAGTGCAAGCGCTGCATGCAGGCCCTCGAGGAAGTCGGGACCTTCTCGACGGCGACGCGGTCGAGGTAGCCGTTGGTCGCCGCGTAGACCGAGACGACCTGGTCGTCGACCGTCCATCGGCTCGCGCTCGCCCTGGTTCAGCGTGCGCACGAGGCGCTCGCCGCGGGCCAGCGTGCGCTGCGTGTCGGCGTCGAGGTCGGAGCCGAACTGGGCGAACGCCTCGAGGTCGCGGTACTGCGACAGCTCGAGCTTCAGGCGCCCGGCGACCTTCTTCATCGGGCCGATCTGCGCGTTGCCGCCGACGCGCGACACCGAGATGCCGACGTTGATGGCCGGGCGCACGCCCGAGTAGAAGAGCTTCGGCTCGAGGAAGATCTGGCCGTCGGTGATCGAGATGACGTTCGTCGGGATGTAGGCCGACACGTCGCCGGCCTGGGTCTCGATGACCGGCAGCGCGGTCAGCGAGCCGCCGCCGCGCTCGTCCGACAGCTTGCAGGCGCGCTCGAGCAGGCGGCTGTGCAGGTAGAAGACGTCGCCCGGGTAGGCCTCGCGGCCCGGCGGGCGGCGCAGCAGCAGCGACATCTGGCGGTACGCGTAGGCGTGCTTGGTCAGGTCGTCGTAGACGACCAGCGAGTGCTGGCCCTTGTACGTGAAGTACTCGGCCATCGCGCAGCCGGCGTACGGCGCGAGGAACTTGATCGGCGCCGCCTCGTCGGCCGCGGCCGCGACGATGATCGTGCGGTCCAGCGCGCCGTGATCGGCGAGCGTCTGCGCGAGGCCGACGACCGTCGCCATGCGCTGGCCGATCGCGACGTAGACGCAGATCAGGTCCGAGTCCTTGTTGTTGATGATCGTGTCGATCGCGATCGCGGTCTTGCCGGTCTGGCGGTCGCCGATGATCAGCTCGCGCTGGCCGCGGCCGATCGGGATCATCGAGTCGATCGCCTTCAGGCCGGTCTGCATCGGCTCCTTGACGCCCTGGCGCTCGACGACGCCCGGCGCCTTGAACTCGGCCGGGCGGACCTCGGTCGAGTTGATCGGGCCCTTGCCGTCGAGCGGGTTGCCGAGCGGGTCGACGATCCGGCCCAGCAGCCCCTCGCCGACCGGGATGTCGAGCAGCTGACCGGTGCGCTTGACCGTGTCGCCCTCGACGACCTTGTCCCACTCGCCGAACAGCACGGTGCCGACGTTGTCGGACTCGAGGTTCAGCGCGAGGCCGGTGACGCCGTGGGGCAGCTCGAGCATCTCCAGCGACATGCAGTTCTCGAGGCCGTGGACGCGGGCGATGCCGTCGGCGACCGACAGCACGGTCCCGACCTCGGTCAGGTCGGCCTGTCCGGCGTCGAGGCCTTCGATGCGGCTCTTGAGGATGGAGGTGATCTCGTCGGGCTTGATCTGCATGTGAAGGTCCCTCAGGCGGCCGTGGCCACGTTCTTTTTCAGGTTTTCGAGTCGGGTGCGGATGGAGGCGTCGAGGATCGAGTTGCCGACGCGGACGACGAGGCCGCCGATGATCTCGGGGTCGACGTGCGGTCGTGACCTCGACGCGGCGCTGGGTCTGGGCGCCGATCTGGTCGGAGATGTGGCGGACGGTCTCGGGGTCGAGATCGATCGCGGCGGTGATCGTCACCGGCAGCAGCTGGTTGGCCTGCTCCCACAGAACGTCGTAGGTACGCGACGGATGCGGAAGATGACCGGCATCCGGTGCTTCGTCGATCAGCAGCGCAGGAAGTTGGTCAGCGCCTCGTCGGCGTCGTCGATCGCGCGCTGCGAGCCCGGCCTTCTTCTCGGCGCTCGAGAAGTAGGGCGAGAACAGGAAGACGTGCGCAGGTCGCGGGAGCCGTCGACCGCGTCGGCGAACTGCCCGAGCTGGTCGCGGATGACGTCGAGCTTGTCCTGCTCGTACGCGACCTCGAACAGGGCGCGCGCGTAGACCTGGGCGATCTCTTCCATCGTCGTCTAGTTCGCGCGGTCGGCGCTCAGGGCGGAGAAGTCGAGCTCGCCGAGCGCCTCCTCGACGAGCCGGCGCTGGTCGTCGGACGTCAGCGAGCGGCGCGTGACCTTCTCGGTCGCCAGGATCGTCAGGTCGGCGACCTCGCTGCGCAGCTCTGAGATCGCGCGGGCGGTCTCGGCCTGGATGTCGCGGCGGGCCTGCTCGAGCATCTCGTCGTGCGTCTTGCGCGCGGACTCGCGCGCCTCGCGGTCGTGCTCCTCGCCGGCCTTGCGCGCGCGCACGATGATCTCGTCGGCCTGCTCGCGCGCCTCCTTGAGGCGCTCGCGGTACTCGGCGAGCAGTTCGTCGGCCTCGGCGCGCGTCTTGGCGGCATGGTCGATCGAGTCCTCGATCACCTTCTGGCGGCGTGTCGAGGTTCTCGGCGATCGCGGGAACGCGTAGCGCTTCGAGGATCCAGAACGCGCCGCCGAACACGACGAGCGTCCAGATCATCAGCCCGATCCCGGGCTGGACGAGGAAGCTGCCCGAGGAGCTTTCAGCGGCGATCAGCATGAGGTCCTAGAGGAAGAAGGCCAGCAGGCCGGCCACGAGGCCATAGAAGAAGCAGGCCTCGGTCAGCGCGAAGCCGAGCCACTGGATCGACGTGATCTCGTCGGCCATCTCGGGCTGACGCGTGGTCGACTCGATGACGCTGGCCGAAGATGGCGCCGATGCCGACACCGGCGCCGACCGCGCCGAGGCCGCCGCCGACGCCGAGCGCGATAGCACGGCCGGCCTTGGTCGGATCCGCACTTGCGGCGAGGTGGGTGATGACCGCGAGATCCACGGTGGGGTGCTCCTTTGACTCAGTGAGACTCGGCGACGGCGCCGCCGAGGTAGATGGCAGTAAGCGTGGCGAAGATGAACGCCTGCAGGGTCGCGACAAGGCCGACCTCGAACAGGAACAGCAGCAGGCCGAACGGCAGCGTGAGCCAGCCCAGCGCGGCGATCCCGAGCAGCACGGCCAGGGCGCCGGCCATGAACAGGATGATCAGGTGGCCCGCGAGGACGTTGGCGAACAATCGCACGGAGAGCGACAGCAGCCGCATCAGGTTCGAGAAGACCTCGAGCACGAAGATGAACGGCTTCATCGCGCCGCTGACGCCCTTGGGCACGAGGCCCTTGACGTAGCCGCCGGCGCCCTTGCGGCGCACGCCCTCGACCGTGTACGAGACGAATACCACCAGCGCCAGCACGAGCGGGACCGACAGGTTCGCGGTCGCGGCGTAGAGGCTGAACGCCGGGATGTGGCCGATGCCGATGTCGATCTGGTGCTCGGTGTTGGTCGGCAGCGGGATGTAGCCGATCAGGTTCGAGTACCAGATGAACAGGAACAGGGTGGCGATGAACGGGAACCAGCGTGACGCCAGCTCATCGTCCATCTGGCCGCGCACGACGGTGTCGCGCATGCCCGTGTAGAAGAACTCGACCAGCGTCTGGATGCGGTTCGGACGCTGCTTCATGCGCCGCGAGATCCACAGCATCGTGACCACGGTCAGGATCCCGGCGATCAGCAGGTACATGACGGCCTTGTTGAAGTGGATCGGGCCGATGCTGAACCAGGTGTCGAGCTTGAACTCGTTCTGGGGCTTGAACTCGGTGTTCTGGACGCGCTTCCAGCCCGTGAGAATCACGATCAGCACCATGATGCCCAGCCAGAAGCCGACCCCGAGCAGAATCTTGGTTCTGCGGGTCACGAGCCCACCGCCCGACGCTGGGGACGAAACACGATGCTGTTGAGTACGAAGTAGACAGTGAAGGCGGCGAGCGACGAGCGCTGCTGCCATGACCGCGTCGTCGCGGCCCCCGACCTGGCTTGCAGTGACGATCGCCAGAACGACGATCCAGAGGCGCGCCATCATGCCAGCAATCGCGATCCCGGCGACGCTTCGCGCGTCCTTGGCCCGCGCGGCGCGGCTCTCGAGCCACACGCCGATCACGCGTGTGAGGATCCACGCGACGGCGGCGATCGCGTAGCCGAGCATCGGCAGGCCGGCCGCGGCCACGAACGGCGCGGTCACGATCACGAGCCCGCAGTCGAAGTAGCGCAGGGCGGTCATCGCGTCACAGGTCCCGGAAGCGATGACGATCACAGCCACGATTCCCCCGGCGATCCCGAGAAACAGCCCGGCCCCGAGCGCGGGGCCCATGGCACCCACGAGCGCGCCGATGCCGGCGCCGACGAGCGCGCCGAGCACGAGCCCGCCGAGCATCAGGCTGCCCGCTTCGAGCCCCCGCATCGGCGGCTTGCTCGAGGGATCGGTCATCGGGATCGGCGAATGGTTCGTAGACAGGCATGGCAAAGGGCCGGGGCGGTGGCGGCGGGACCCTACCGGACAATCGAGCCGCGCGGAGGGCGCGTGGATGGCGATTTCGGCAGGGCGGCAACTGTACCCGAAACCCGGACTTTGTAACAACATTGTGACAGGTGTCACCGGCGAATGGTGCAGTTCGAATTCGATCGCCGGAATCGATGCGGCGAACGGAACAAGCGGCGCGAGGGCGACGCCGTCAAGCTCGAGCGTGACCGGTCGTCGCCGGGTCGGCCGTGTACTCGATCACCGACTGGTAGTCCGCGACCACGGATGTGTTGGCGGGACTCACGGGGAGCGGCGACGGACACCGGTGCGGCCGCCAGCGACACCGACGGCAGCGCCAGGGCGCAGGCAAGGGCAAGACGAGGACAACGATGTGGGCCGGGCGGCAGCGGCTCATGGGTACGGGGAGCTCAGCGGACGCTGATCGTCTTCGTCACCGGAGTCGATTTGGAGCCGCCGGCCTTCGGCGAGGCCTGGACGACGAGCTTGTAGGAGCCGGTAGCGAGGGTGTGGCCGGCGAACTTGCGATGCAGCACGGAGCTGACCTTGCCGGCCCTCGCCACCTTGACGGTCACCGTCCCGACGATCCTTGTGGCGCCGCGGATCTTGTGGGTCGAGTGTCAGCGTGACGCTCGCGGCCTGGTTGACGGACAGCGACAGGTTCGCCGTCTTCTCCTTGCAGTGGCGCGCGTGACGGGCGCACGTCGACAGCACGCTGCCACGCAGGCGCACGCCGAGATCGCCATCGCCAACGTCAGCGGCGTATGCGAGACCGGCGGTTCCGGCGACGGGGCCGGCGGCGGGCGGCGCAGCGTGCCATTGGGGTCGACGATGAACGTCACGGCACTCGAGGCGCTCTCGTTGCCGAGCGGGTCGTCGGCGTACACGATCGCCGTGTGCGCACCCTCGGCCAGCACCATGTCGTCGGCAAGCGAGATCGAGGCCTGACCGTTGTCGTCCGTGGTCGCAAGGCCCGCCGGGACGCCGTCGATCGTGAGCGACAGATCCTGGCGCGGGTCGGCCGTGACCGCGAACGGCGGGCGCTGCGTCGACAGAAACACGCCGGGCGACGGCGAGAGGATCATCGGTGCGGTCGGACCGGTCGTGTCGATCGTGATGTGGAAGGTCTGGTTCGACGGGTTGCCGGCCGCGTCGGTCGCGGTTGCGTCGATCTCGTACTCGGCATCGGCGAGCGTCCCGAGGTCGAACACCGCATGGCCGTCGCTGTCCGCGGTCACGTGCTGCGTCGGCCCGTGGTTGACCGCGATCGTGACCGTCGCGCCCGCATCGGTGATGAACTCCCACCGGCCGCCGTTGTCGCGCGTCAGCGGTTCGGGGCTAGCAGGTCGAGGTCGGTCCGGCGCGATCGAGTCGACGTCGAAGCCGGTCGACGCGCTCCACGGGCTCTGCGTTGCCGGCGGCGTCGGTCGCCTTGGCGCGGATCGTGTGGTGGCCTTCCGCCAGCGGGACGGCGACAGACAGCGCGACCGTGCCGCCGCTGGACGCCGTCTGCGGCGCGTACGAGGAGCCATCGACCTCGTAGGCGACGTTCGCGGATGGCTCGGCCGCGTAGATGAACGTTGGCATCGAGCTGTTTGATCAGCTGCCCGTCGGTCGGGGACTGGATCGCCGGTGTACCCGGCGCGACCGTGTCGATATCGATGTCGACGGACCCGGAGCGCTGCTCGACATGGCCGGCGTTGTCGTCCTGTGTGGCCGAGTAGTGATGAGATCCGTCGGCCGGAGGCGGGGTTGATCGACAGCGTGCCGGACCCGCCAGTGCCTGCCGTCGCGGTGGCGACCGGCGTCGCGTTGCCGCTTTCATACAGCCGTACCGTCGCGCCCGACTTGGCGCCCGAGAAGTCAACCGACACCGCGGCGCCGCCGGGGTTGATCGGCTGATCGGGCGCCGCGGCGAGCGTGACCGGGGGCAGCCAGTAGAAGGTCCGTGACGCGCTCGGGCCGCTTTCGCCGTTGTCGTCGACGTTGTGGATGGTGATGGTGTGCGCGCCCTGGCTCACGCTCCCGAGGCCGGTGAGCGTGAAGTTGCCGTTGGCGTCGGCCTGGCCGACCATGTCGGCGCCGTCGCTGCGCACGCCGTGAACGATCTCCCCCGCGAACGCGCCCGAGCCGTGGATCGTCGGGTCAGCCACGTCCATGACCGCGTTGGCCGCCGGAGAGGTGATCGTCGGGGCCGCCGCGAGGACGATGATGGTGTGCGTCGCCGAGAGCCCGCTCCAGGTTGTGCCGCCGTCGTTCGTCTGGGTGATCGCGATCGTGTGCTGGCCGTCGAGGATGTCCGGCGGGGATGTGCTGCAGTTCCCCGTTGGCGTCGGCCGTGGTGTCCGCCGCGTGCAGGCCGTCGATGTACACGCGGATCCCGGCGTTGGCCTCGGCGCCGGTGCAGGTGACGGCGGGCGCGTGTGAATCGTCTTGCCATTGGAGGGCTTGACGAGCGTCGGCGCGGCGGCGGGTCGGCGTACGCGGTCGCAGCCGGCAGCGCGGCCGCGACGATCGCGAACGCCACGCCGAGCACGCGAAGGGGACCCAGACGAGGCATGTCACCCGGGTGGTCGGCCCGTGTGGGGGTCGACTTGAACTGCGCAAGTTTTCTGTAGATCGCTGGTTGCAGGGCCTACGTCGGGAGCGAGAGCCCGATGATGTACGTCGCGCCACCGACGATCGCGCCCGCGACCGTCATCTCCAGGCCCGCACCCCACCATGACCGCAGCGTGACGAGCGACTTCGCCGCGCCGACCAGGAAGTGCGCGATGAGCGAGATGATCGCCGCGGCGATGATCGCCGGGGTTCCGGTCGTGAAGAAGAACGGGATCACCGGGATGAACGCCCCGATCGCCGTCGAGATCCCGCCCGCGGCGGCCGCCTCGACCGGGTTGCCGCCCGCGGTCGCGCCGCCGAGCTCCTCGACAGCGAGCATGCTCAGCAGCGCCTCGGGGCTCAGCCGCTGGGCGAGCGCGTCGGCGTCCTCGGCGCTCAGCCCCTTGAGCTGGAGGAACAGCGACAACTCCTCGCGCTCCTCGTCGGGGTGCTCGGCGATCTCCTGGCGCTCACGCTCGAGGTTCGCCTCGGCGACCTCGGACACCGAGCGCTCCGCGAGGTAGGCGCCGGTCGCCATGCTCAGCGACGATGCGATCGCGCCCGCGAGACCCGCCGTCAGCACGAGCTCCGAGCCGCCGGTCGCGCCCGAGACGCCGCTGACGATCCCGAACACCGCGGCCAGGCCGTCGTTGGCGCCGTAGATCGCGCCCGAGATCCAGCCGGTACTCGACACGTGACCGCGCTCGCGGCCGATCAGGCGGTTGAGCCGCGTCGCTGGCTCAGGAGTGTCGTCGACCGGGGTCTCGCCCGCACGCAACTGGGCGACGGTCCGCGAGTGCGAGCGCTCGTCGTGGCGGATGTCGCGCAGCAGCCGGTCGGTCGCCTCGTCGCCGGTCGGGTGCTTGTACACGCCCGCGACCTCGTCGTCCTCGGCCGCCTCGCGCGCCGCCAGCAACCGTCCGACCGGCGCGATCCGGGCCTGCCAGCGCTGCCACGTGCTGAGCCCGACCTGATCGGCGTCCGGCACGTCCATGCCGATCTCGCGCATCCGCGCCTCCAGGCGCGTGCGGTGTGAGGCCTCCGCCTGCGCCATCTTGCGCAGGATCTCGGCGCGCCGGTCGTCGCGCTCGCGGCGCGCGATCAGCTCGTAGACCTGCCCGGCCTGGATCTCCCCGCGCCAGGCCTGCTCGAGCCGCCTGGCGACCGCGTCGCGGATCGCTGTCATCCACGCGGGGAGCGTACCCTGGGCACCGAACGTGTCCGAGACCAGCCGCCTCCGTCCCCGAAGCGCCCGCCCGGATTCGATGAGGGAGGCGACGCGACCCGCCGTACGTGGCTCGCCAACGAGCGCACGATGCTCGCGTGGCTGCGGACCGGACTGGCCGCGACCGCGGTCGCGATCGCGGTCGGCAAGATCGTCCCGGACCTGTCGAAGAACGTGACGATGCTGGCCGTACACGGTGCTCGGCGTCGGCTACGGGCTGCTCGGCGTCGCGCTCATCCTCTACGGGCTGCGCCGCCGCGCCGAGGTCGACGAGGCGATCCGCGCCGGCGACGTACGCGGCGCCGGGCGACCGCACGCTCGCCCTGATCGGCGCGGTCGCCGTCGTGCTCGCGCTGGCGACCGGCGCCGTCATCGCGATCGACAGCTAAGACGTCGCACCAGTTCTTGCCGCGGCGCTTATCCGCCGCGGCGACGGTGACGGGGATGCACTCGCCGATCCACCAGTTCGCGCGCTACGTCGCCGTCGGAGTCTCAACACCGCCGTGACGCTCGTCGCCTACCACGCGCTGCTCGTCGCCGGTGCGCATTTCCGGCTCGCGTCGGCGGCCGGCTACACCCTCGGCGGGCTCACGAGCTACGCCGCCAACCGCGCCTGGACGTTCGCCGGACACCACGGACCGCACCGGCGCGCCGGGCCGCGTTTCTTCGTCGTGTTCGTGCTCGGGCTGGTGACCGATCTCGTCCTGATCTCGCTGCTCGTCGACGACCTCGGGGTCGCGAAGCTCGCAGCCCAGCTGTTCGTCGCGCCCGTCGTCGCCGTCCAGGGCTTCGTGCTGGCGCGCCAGTGGGCGTTCCGTGGGCCCACAGTCGGGCCGTCAGCCGCCGTCGGGAATGCCGGGAAGGCGTAGCTCGAAGCGCGCGCCAGGTCCGGCGCCGTTGGCCAGCTCGAGCGTCCCGTCCATGCGCCGCGCCAGCTCGCGGCCGATCGCCAGCCCAAGGCCGAAGCCGCCACCCGCCGGCGAGCGGCCGCGGCGGAAGCGCTCGAAGACGATGCCACGCTCGTCGTCCGGAACGCCCGGCCCGCGATCGGAGACCGCCGCGCCGACCGCGCCGTCGTCGGCGAACACGTCGATCGAGACGGCGCTGTCGCGCGGCGCATAGCGCATCGCGTTGTCGATCAGGATCCGCAGCACGCGGGCGATCGCCCCGGGGTCGCCGCTCGCCCACAGCGGGCCGGGACGGTGCAGGTCGACATCGACGCCTGTCTCGTGGCCGCGGACGGCGAACTCGGCCGCCACCGCCTGCGCGACCTCGCCGAGCTCGACCGGCTCGCGGCGCATCGGCACGTCGGCGTCGATCCGCGTCAGGTCGAGCAGATCGACCGACAGTGCGGTCAGCCGCTTGGCCTGCTCATGCGCGCTGGCGACCTGGGCGCGGGCGTCGTCGATATCGGGGTCGGCTTCGCCGAGGTCCTCCTTGAGCAGCTCGAGCGTCCCCTGGAGCGATGCCAGCGGCGTGCGCAGCTCGTGCGACGCGGTGGCGACGAACGTGCGCCGCGCGTCCTCCTGGCGGCGCAGGCCCGCCTGCATGCCGGCGAACGCCTGCGACAGCTCGCCGATCTCGTCGCGCGACGTGTCGACCCGAGCCTCGGCCCGCGGGCCGTGTTCGGTCATGTCGCGCGCCGCGTCGCGCAGGCGGCCCAGGCGCCGCAGCAATGCCGCCGACAGCGCGAGCCCGAGCGCGACGGCGACCGCGAGGCCCGCGAGCCCCGCGACGAGGAACGCGCTGCGGACGACGCGCGTCGCCGACGCGACGTCGGCGAGCCGCTTGCGCAGCACGAGCGCGTAGCGGCGTCGCCCCGCCTGGAACGGGACGGCGACGAACAGGTCGCCCGCATGGGTCGCGGTCGTGGCGCGCCGTCCGCGCAGCGCGGCCGTCGCGTCGGACCCGGCGCCCGGCTCGTCATGGTCGCTCGAGTCGACGACCCCGCCCGCGTCCATCAACGACACAACCGCCTGCGTGCTGCGCGCCAGCGACGTCAGGCGGTGGGCAAGGCCGTCGCCGGCCGCCCGCTGCGGGTCGGACATCAATGCCTCGAACGTCGGGCGCACCGATCGCGCCGCGACGGCCAGCGACGACGACTGGTCGTGGCGCAGCCGCCGCTCGAGCGGCTGCAGCACGGCCACGGCGGCCACGCCCAGCGCAACCGCGGCGACGAGCACCAGCGCCGCGACGAGCCGGGGGCGCAGCCCCAGCGCGGGCCATCGCATCGCTAGTGGCCCAACGTTCCGAGAGGGGCCACCAGCTCACGCGTCCTGGAACCGGTACCCCGCGCCGCGCACGGTCAGGATCAGCTCCGGGCGCTCGGGCACGGTCTCGAGCTTCTCGCGCAGGTGGCGGATGTGGACGTCGATCGCCCGCGGGTCGCGGTAGGCGCTGTCGCCCCAGATCGCGCGCAACAGCTCCTGACGGTTGAACAACCGGCCGGGCTCGGACATCAGTTGCGACATCAGCTCGAACTCCGAGAACGTCAGCCGTACCGGCTCGCCGCGAACGGTGACCTCGCGCCGGGCGCGGTCGAGCACGACCGGACCGACCTCGGCGATGTCGCTCGTCAGCGGGCGCGGGCCGGAGCGCCGCAGGACCGCGCGCACGCGGCTGCGCAGCTCGGCCAGACCGAACGGCTTGGTGACGTAGTCGTCGGCGCCCGACTCGAGGCCCTGGACCGCGTCGGCCTCGCTGTCGAGCGCGGTCAGCATGATCACGGGAACGATGTTGCGCCGCGAGCGCAGCGTTCGGCAGACGTCGTGGCCCGACGGCCCAGGGCCGAGCGCGACATCGAGCAGCACGATGTCGAACTGCTCGCTGGTGATGCGCTCGATCGCCTCGTTGCCGTCCGGCACCGCGACGACGTTGTGGCCCTCCCGCGAGAACGCCCGGGTCAACGTCTCGCGCAGCGTCGCCTCGTCGTCGACGACGAGGATGTTCAGGGACGAGCCGGTGTCCGCAACGGCCGTCCGGGCCGAGGCCTGCGTCTCAGTGCTGGTGGTCATTTTTCCTCCTTGTGATGACGAACGTTGCGCGCCCGCGTCGCGCGTTCCTCGCGCTCGAGCCGCCGCCGGGCGACCGGGCCGAGGTGATGACGGGCAATCGCAATCAGGTGGGCGCGCCGCTGATGGCTGCGCTCGCGGAGCCGGTCGTTCAGGGCGTGGATCTTCTCGGCGTCGGAGCCGAGCTGCCAGACGAGCCCGCCGTAGACGGCCGCCTGCGCAGAGACGTCGATGCCGTGGGAACGGACCCACCGCGCGGTCGCCGAGCAGGCGGGGTTGGTCGAGTCGGCGACCGATGCATGTCCCGCCGATCAGCGCGTAGCGGACGTGCCCTTGGCGACCTCGTCGGCGAGCTGGTCGGGGGTGACCAGCGGTCGGCCCTTGAACGTCGTCATCACCAGCACCGGCAGGTTGTCGCGGACGATCAGCTCGCCCGCCTGCGTCGCCCCGGCGGCGGCGAACTCGTAGCGCGCGCCGTGGCGGTTGGCGGTCAGGAAGTTCGACAGCGCGGTGACGCGCGACGCCGGCATCGACCCCGGACGCCCGGAGTCCGACAGCCCGATCTTGATCGACGTGGATGGCGTCGGCGAGCGGCGCGGCGAGCAGGCCGCAGAGCACGAACGCGACGCCCCACGGGGCGAGCCGCGCTGCGCGCTGGTTGCGCGTCGCGCGCCCGAACGCCGCCCACGCCACAGCGACCGCGCCGAAGAACGTCGCCGCCAGACCGACCACGGCCATCGCCGAGCCCGACGTCGCCCACACCGCGTACCCCGGCCAGAACGACCGCGGCGGCCGCCGCGAGCAGCGGCACGCGGCCGCGCGCGGTGCCCAACCACGCGACGCCGACGCCCATCCCGGCCGCGATCGCCGGCGACAGCGCCTCCATGTAGCGCGGGTGCAGGCGCGCCATCTTCGAGAAGAAGATCGTGCCGACGATCAGCCACAGCGCCGATCGTCAGCGCGGCGACGAGCGCCACCGGCCCGTCGCGCCGTCGCGCCCACAGCGCCGGCAGGCCGAGCAGCAGCGCCGCCGCCAGCTCGAGCCCGAGCCGCGTCAGCGGCAGCGCCCCGCCGCGCGCGAACAGCCGCGTCGGGCCGGCCGGCGTGATCCGCAGCCGCACGTCGAGGTCGGCCCCTGTCAGCTTGCGCGGCGCGCGTCTGCGCGCGCCGGCGGCGGTGCCGGCGCGGCGACCGGGGCCACCGGCGGCTGTGTGGTGGCGGGCGGCGCGCTGATGCGATCGAGCCCGTTGAAGATGAACGCGGCGTTCCAGGGGCTGCCGTTGGTCGACCCGATCGCGTAGGGCTGCGAGCCGACGATCGACGTCGCGGTCAGCCACGACAGGCACATGACGACGAGCAGGCCGAGCGCGAGCAGGCACGTGCGGATCCGCTGGGCGGTCGTCCCGCTGGACGCGAGCCACGCCCCGACGGCGAACGCCGGCACGGGCACGAACGCCTCGAGCAGCTTGACGTTGAACGCGACGCCGACGCATACCGCCGCCCAGTAGATCCAGCGCGAGTGGCGCGTCTGCGCGGCGCGGATCAGGCACCACAGCGCGCCGACCAGCAGCAGCGCCATGACCGAGTCCATCGTGTCGCTGCGCGACGTGAGCACCGCTTCGGGCAGAACTGCCAGCGCGAGCGCCGCCGACAGGCCGGCCGCGATCCCGAACACGCGCCGCACGGCGTCGAACAGCAGCGGCACGGCCAGCGTCCCGCCGAGCGCCTCGGGCAGCTTCAGCGCGATGTCGTTGTAGCCGAACACCTTCGTGCTGGCGACCTGGAGCCACAGGTCGACCGGCGGCTTGTCGACCGACACGCTGCCGCCCGGCTCGAACGCGCCGAAGAAGAAGTTGCGCAGCGAGTCGCCCATGCTGCGCACCGCGGCGTCGTAGAACGGGTTCTCGCCGACCTTGGCCAGCGACACCATCCGCAGACCGGCCGCCAGCACGGTGATCGCGCCGACCGCCACCGCGACCCACGACGCGCGACAGGCGCACGTCGCGCGTCCTCGCGGTCGGGAAGACGGGAAGGGCGTATCCGGCGCTTTCGGCCATGGCCGAACATGGTCGCGCACTTGGCGCAAAACGGCGTTATGCGCCGCTTAACCGGAAGTGGCGCACGCCGTGGGCGCGGAAGAAGCGCCAGACCTCCCACGGGATGTCGATGCTGGCCGCCTGTCCGGGGTCGAACGGAAGTCCACCCGGGAGCTGATGGCCGCCGCCGACGATCCGCAGATGGGCGACCGCGGTCGCGCCCGAGCAGCGCCCGTACAACAGCCGTACGACGCGCGGCGCGGGGCTCGACTGGGCCGGCGCCGGCACGGCAGCCGTCGAGCTTCGCCCACGCCTCGACGTACGGCATCACGGCGCCCGCCCCGGTCCCCTTCTCGCCCTTGTAGGGCACCGCGCCGTCGAACGTCCCGTGGACCTCGAGCACCGACACCGGCTGTGCGGGGTGGCACGGGGGCTGGGACTTGTAGCCGCCCGCGACCGGTGCGATCGCGGTGATGCGGTCGCTGAGCGCGCAGCCGAGCAGCGCCGCCATCCCACCGCCGTTGGAGACGCCGGTCGCGAACACGCGCTGCTGGTCGACGCAGTGCGTCGCCTCGACCGCCGTCAGCAGGTCCGACACGAAGCGCACGTCGTCGGGCTCGGTCGGGGCGGCGTCGATGTTCCAGAACGGACGGCCCGAGAAGTGCGACGACGGCAAGCGCATCGGGATACACGGCGATGAACCCCTGGGCGTCGGCGAGCGTCGAGAAGCCCGTGTAGCGCTCGAAGAAGGCGCCGTTCTGGGCCGCTCCGTGCAGCGCGATCAGGACCGGCAGCGGTGTCCCGGCAACCGCCGTCGGAACGTGGACGATCCCGGTGCGCGTGCGCCCGCCGCTCGTGACGCTGACGGTCGATGAGCCCGCGGTCGTGGCCAGCGTGCACGGGCCCTCGATACCGACCTGCGCGCCGGCGCCCGGCGCCAGTGCGGCGACGGCGACGGCGACTGCGAGCACGAGCGACCGTCGCCACATGGCGCGACCCTTCCACAGACCTGCCGATAATGCGCCGGTGACCGCGCGGCGTCTGCTCATCGTGCTGGCGACGCTACTGGGCGTCGCGGCGCCCGCCGACGCGCTGATTCTCGCCGCGCCGGTCGGCCCGACGCCCGGCGGATGCGTGCGCGACATCGCCGCGGCGCCGGTCAGATCGTGCGCGACGGCGCGCGGCCTGGGCTCGCCGGCCGCGCTCGCGATCGCGGGCAAGCGGCTGCTGGTCGCCGCCGCCGACGACGGCACGGTGACGGCGCTCGACCTGCGCGGCAGCCGTGCCGTCGCCCGGCCGAGCCCACAGCGACCGGCTCACGTACCGGGGCTGACGGGCGTCGACGCGCTCGCGGTCAGTCCCGACGCGCGCGACGCGTACGCCGGCTCGACCGACGACCGCGCCGTTGTCGGCCTGCGCGCCGCGACGCTCGACCCGATCGCAGGCGGCTGCGTCGCCCGCCGCGCGACGGCGTCGTGCACGGGGTCGGGCCTGCTCGCGTCGATCGGCGGGCTGGCGATGAGTCCCGACGGCCTCCACCTGTACGCCGCGACGTTCGCGGCGCAGGCCGGCGCCGATCGGCTGGTGACGCTGGCACGGTCACGCCGCGACGGCACGCTGCGCGTCGCACCACAAGCACCGTGTGTCCAGAGCCTCGGCAGGGCGAGTGCGGTCTGCCCGATACGCGCCCCGGGCCTCGAGGGTCTGAGCGCCGTGATCGTGACCGCCGACGGGCGCTTCGTCTACACCGCGTCGCCGGTGTCCAGCGCGGTCGTCGCGCTGCGGCGCAATCGCCTCACCGGGCGTCTGACGCCGCTGCGCGGCGCCGGCGCGTGCCTGCGCGACGCGTCGACGACCGACGCCGGCGACGACGGCTGCGCGACCGGGGTCCCGGGCCTGCGCGGGGCACGCAGCCTGACGCTGACCGACGACGGCCGCACGGTGATCGTGACCGCAGGCGACCCCGGGTCGGTCGTCGCGCTGACCCGCAACCGCACGACGGGGACGCTGACCATGCACGCCGGCGGCTGCCTGACCGCCGCGGTCGTCGCCGGCTGCCAGAAGGTCGACGGCCTGCGCGGCGCCCAGCAGTCGGTCGCCATCGACGGCGGTCGCAAGCTGCTGGTGGCCGCCCAGGCGGCCAACGCGCTCGTGGCGGTCGGGCTTCGACCCGGCCGGCGTTCTCAGCGCGCCGACCGACCCGCTGCGCACGCTCGGCACGCTCAGCGGTCCGGCGCTGCTGGCCGCGGGCGCCAAGGCGCCCGCGGTCTACGTGGCGTCGCCGTACGACGACGCCGTCGTCACGTTGGTTCCTAGCGCCGGCCCTTGAGGAACTGCGTCAGGTAGACGAGCGACGAGCGCGTCTCGTTCTTCGGGCCCGTGAAGGCCGAGTCCCAGGTCGCGGTCGAGTCGGTCCACTCGTAGAGGTAGACGTGGTCGATGCGCGGGCTGAGCGTGGCGAGCTTCGTCAGCACGTACTTGACGGCCGCCGTCGCGTGGGCCTGGCCCTCGGGCAGCTTGATCTTCGAGCCGCTCTTGCGCGAGACGAGGCCGCCGGTCTCCGTGAACCAGATCTTGCCCTTGACCGCCTTGAGCATCGCCTGCGTGCCGTAGGTGTGGCTGAGGTTCGCGTCGTCGTAGTTGTGCAGGCCCCAGGCCTTGGGCTGCTTGCCCTTCGTCGCCTTGAGGAAGCCCTTGATCCAGGTGCTGATGTCCGTCTCGACGGCCGCCTTCTTGACCGACGCCTGGCTGTTGGCCGGCGCCCGGTCGACCAGCTCGGCGCCGAGGATCGTGCACGTCGGGCACGCCTTGACAAGTGCGAGGTACTGCTTGGCGACCTTCGCCGGGTCCTTCTTCTCGAGGTTGACCTCGTTCCAGGTTGCGAACTGGTTGACCCACGGCCACCTCTGGCGCATCTTCTTCAGCGAGCTGGCGAGCTGCGCGGGCGTCGGGTTGACGCTGTGCTTGCCGGGGTTGCGCGACTGGGTGAACGTGATCAGGACCTTGATCCCGAGGCTGTTGGCGTCCTTCATGTACTTGTCGAAGAACTCGGTCTGACCCTTGTTCGTGAGCACGTCCCACGGGACGAACGCGCGGACGTTCTTGATGCCGAGGTCGAGGAAGCGCTGGTCGGAGAAGAAATCGGGATGCTGCTCGGCGATACCGACGACGAAGCTGTGCGACGCAGCGGCCTTGGCCTTCGGCTGGGGGCTCGAAAGCGCGTTGGCGACCGGCAGCGCGACGCAGGCGCAGACGACGACAAGGATCAGGGCGAGACGCTTGCTCATTGATTCTCCAACAGCGAGGTCCCGGCTAGAGTTACGCATCGCGCGGACCGAAGTGGACGGGGGGCGGGGTCAGGACGACGGCCCAAACCGTAGTCCACGACCGGACGAAGCCTAGAACGTCCGTCGATCCGATGCGCCGGTTGGGGGGTCGCGCACAGCGTTGTGGGAGGGTACGCTGGCCCGCAAATGGCGAGCCGATTCGACGCCACGCCGGCGACCGCGAAGCGCACCGCGGTCCAGGCACAGCTGATCGCGGCGGCCCACGACATGCTCGAGGAGGGCGCGGGCTACACCGAGCTGAGCATCGAGCAGATCACGCGCCGCGCGGGCCTGTCGCGGACCGCGTTCTACTTCTATTTCGCCGATAAGGGCGAGCTGCTGCTGGCGCTCGTCGAGGACGTCGCCGCGCAGTTCTTTGGCCAGGCGGACGGCTGGTTCTCGGGTGACATCGAGATCCACGACTCCCTGGCCAACATCGCGTCGCTGTACGACGAGCACGGCACCGTGATCGCGATCATGATCCAGGCCGCGAGCTCCGATGACCAAGCGGCGAAGCTGTGGCGGATGCTGATCGGGCGCTTCATCGACGCGACCAAGGCGCGGATCGAGCGTGACCAGGCCGCGGGCAAGGCGCGCGATGGCTGCGCGGCGACGATCGCGTTCTCGCTCTGCTGGATGACCGAGCGCGCGCTCTACGAGCACCACGTCGCGCCCGCCGAGCACGGCCGTGACGAACTCGTCGACTCGATGACCGCGATCTGGCAGCGGTCGATCTACGGCTAGGACTTCTCGACGGCCTGGAACTCGCCGGTCTCGAGCTGGCGCTTGACCTGCTCGTCGACCTCCTCCTCGGTCATCGACGGGCGCACGATGCGCAGGCGCAGGCTCTCGAGGCGGCGGAACTTGAGGATCTCGAGCACGTAGACGAGGTAGATGCTGGCCGCGAGCACGAGCAGCAGTCAGCGCCGACCATGATCACGACGCCAGCCGGCCCGCAGGTGTCCGTGGCGATCGGAGTAGGGGACGAAGCGCAGGGCGACCGCGTAGCCGCCGAGCAGGATCGTCCACGCGTACAGGTAGATGACGGTCCGCCGCTGGCTGAAGCCGATCCGGCTGAAGCGATGATGGAAGTGGTTGGCGTCGGCCTCGTAGACCGGCCGGCGGTACTTCAGCCGCTTGAGCACGACGAACGTCGTGTCCAGGAACGGGACCGCGAGCACGCACGAGCGGGAACAGCAGCGCGAGCAGCGCCTGGGTCTTGACCGCGCCCTCGATCGCGACGATGCCGAGCATCAGCCCCAGCAGGTTGGCCCCGGCGTCGCCCATGAAGATCGTGGCGGGCGGGAAGTTGTGCCACAGGAACCCGAGCGCCGCCCCGGCGACGATCGCCGCCAGGATGCCCGGCGTTGTGCTTCTGGAGTCGAACGCGATGATCGAGAACGCGACGCCGGCGATCCCGCACACGCCGGCCGCCAGCCCGTCGACGCCGTCGGAGAAGTTGACCGCGTTGATGACGATCACGAGCCCGAGCACGGTCAGCGGGATGCCAGCGTCGCCGAGGCTGACGTGGTGGACGAACGGCAGCGTGAAGTCTCGACACCCGCACGTCGACCGTCACCACCGATCGTCGCCGCGGCCATCTGCCCGATGAGCTTGACCGCCGGCGGCAGATCGAAGACGTCGTCGAGCGCGCCGACCACCACGATCAGCGCGGCGCCGCCGAGATCGCGCGTCACGGTCGGAGTCGGGCAGCCAGACCGCCTCGCGACGCGCGATCCCGGCGAAGATCGCCAGCCCGCCCATCGTCGGCGTCGGCCTGTCGGCCAGCCCGCGGGCGCGCGGCTCGTCGACGGCGCCGATCCGCCGAGCCAGCCGGACCGCGAGCGGCGTCAGGACGGGGCGACGAGGCAGGCGACGGCAAACGCGCCGGCCCAGACTTCGTCCCACCCGGTGCGGGGCATGGCGCCATCATCCCACGGCCACCGGCCGTCGATCAGCACGGCGCGTCAGACTCCCCGCCTTGCGGATCTGGGTCGATCTCACCGCCTCGGCGCACCCGGTCGTCCTGCGCCCGATGGTCGAGCGCCTGCGCCGGGCGGGCCACGAGGTCGACGTCACGGCCCGCGACTTCGCCCAGACCGTCGCGCTCGCGCAGCGCCTGGGCCTCGACGCGACGACGCTCGGCGTCCACGGCGGCGGCAGCCGCGCCGCCAAGCTGCGCGCGCTGATCTCACGCACACGACAGATGCGCAAGTTCGGCAAGGGGAGGGACTATGGCCTCGCCATCGCGCATGGTTCCAACGACCTGGCGCTCGCCGCGGCGGCGCTGAAGGTCCCGGCGGTCGACATGTTCGACTACGAGTGGGCGACGCTCCAGCACAACATCGGCTGCCGGCTGGCACGGCGCGTGTTCGTGCCCGAGGCGATCCCGCCCGATCGGCTGACGCAGTACGGGGTCGATGCCGAAAAGCTCGTCCGCTACCCGGGTCTCAAGGAGGAGTACTACCTCTACGACTTCGAGCCCGATCGCGGTGCGCTGTCGTCGCTCGAGCGTCGACGAGTCGCGGGTCGTCGTGATCGTCCGCCCGCCGCCCGACGTGGCGCTGTATCACCGCTCGACGAACCCGCTGTTCCCGGCGATCCTCGACCGCCTCGGCCGCGACGACGGCGTCCATGCGGTCGTGCTGCCGCGCACGCCCGAGCAACGCGACCACGTGCGCGGCCTCGGGCTGGCGTCGGTCATCGTCCCCGACGGCGCCGTCGACGGTCAGAGCCTCGTCGCGCTCGCCGACCTCGTCGTCAGCGCCGGCGGCTCGATGAACCGCGAGGCGGTCGCGCTCGGGACGCCGGTCTACACCACGTTCACCGGCCGCCTCGGCGGCGTCGACGAGCAGCTGATCGCCGAACACCGTCTGCGCCTGCTGACCGAGCCGGACGCGATGGAGCTCGTCAAGCGCGCGCCGGGCGCAGGCGGGGAGCGCCGCGACCCGCAGTGGCTCGTCGATCGGATGCTCGAGGCCGCGAAGTGAGAACCTCGAGCCCGAGCTTCAGCGCCAGCGCCGGGCAGCTGTCGATGGCGCGCTTGGCGTGGACGAGCTCGTCGGCGGTCAGGCCTGCGGGGTCGACAATCGGGTAGCCCCAGTCGTCGAGCGTGATCCGCTCGGGGACAAGCTCGGCACACAGGCCGTGACCCTCGCAGCGGATCGGGTCGACGACCAGGCGCTTGCGGCCGGCGCTCATGCGGCGACCGCCTCTTGTGGCGTGGCCAGCAGCGGCGGCGCAGCGCAGCGCTCGCACGGCTCGCCGCGGGCGTGCGCGTTGAACTCGGCGTGCAGGACCCGCGTCGCCGACGCGATCATCGCCGCCGTGCCGTCGGGGTGCTTGCAGGCGCCGCGGCCGCGGACCATCTCGAGCCAGCGCGTCAGCCGCTCGCCGTCGCCGTCTTGGAAGCGCCGGTGTGCGATCCGCTCGAGCACCGAGGCGAGGCTGTCGAGGCCGTTGATACACGGTCCGCATTGGCCGGCGCCCTGGCCGGCCATCCAGCGCGCGACCCGCGCGACCTCGGCGACGCCACACGACGACCGGCCGAGCACCGCGACGACGCCGCTGCCGGTCAGGGGCCCGTAGCCGCCGTCGCCCTCGTGCCAGGTGCCGAAGTAACCGCCCGACAGCGTCGCGCGCGGCTCCTCGGTCGTCCCGCCGGCGGCAGCGACGGCGTCGCGCAGGTGGGCATCGGCGCCGAGCTCGTAGACGCCGGGGGCGCGCACGGCGCCGGCGACGGTCGCCAGGCGTGTGCTCACCGCCTCGGCGCCGCGGACGATGCGTGCGATGTGGGCGAGCGTCTCAACGTTGTGAACGAGCGTCGGGCGGCCGTGCAGCCCGCGCTCGAAGACCATCGGTGGCTTCACGCGCGGGCGCGCTGGGCGGCCTTCGAGGTGGGCGATCAGCGCGCTCTCCTCGCCGCCAACGTAGCCGGGAGCGCTCGCGACCGGGCGCAGCGCGACGCCGCGCCCACGGCCGGCGTCGTCGCGCTCGGCGATCGCGGCGTGTACGTGGCCGAGGGTGTCGGCCGGCGCGACGATCAGCGCCTCGCGTGCGCCGAGGACCTGGGCGATGAGCGTCGCGCCGTCGAGCACGAGGTGCGGCACGTAGCGCAGCAACACGCGGTCCTTGGCGCTCATCGGCTCGGACTCGCTGCCGTTGGCGATCACGGCCGGGTGCGAGCGGCCGGCGATCGCGGCGAGCTTGTCGGCGGCCGGGAAGCCGGCGCCGCCGCGGCCGGTCAGCCCGGCGCCGGCGATCGCGCCGATCAGCCAGCCGGCGTGGCCGGGGTCGAGCTTCGGCGCCGGCCCGTGGGTGTGGAGGTGGCGGCGCGCGTCAGCCGGCGAGCCGTCGGGCCCCAGTCCGGCGAGCAGCTGGCGGTGGTCGGTCATTTCTGCGACAGGAGGCTGTTCGGGGTTCCGGCCTTCTGCGCCCAGCCGGACGCGAGCGGGCCGCCCGGCAGCCAGATCGCAAGCGCGAGGACAAACGCGAGCACGCCGGCCGTGACTCCGGCCAGGACGCCCGAGCCGCGGCGCGCCGCGCCGGCCGTGCGCACGAGGACCGCAACGACCACTCCGGCCGTGCAGCCGAGGCTCAGCCACAGCATCCAGCCCGAGTTGACGTCGGAGCCCGAGCCGAGCCCGTGGATCAGCGCCAGCGGCCAGCAGGCGTACGCGGCCCAATGGGTAGCGCGCCACGCGCGCACCCCGATCCGCGCGCGCAGGAGGCTCGTGACGGTCAGCGCGAGCAGCAGGTCGAACGCCAGCGCGCCGAAGCCGAGCCACAGCGGGCGGTACGCCGACCCGAACGGGATCACGGCGTCGGTCACGGTGATCGGTGCGAAGCCGTCGAGCACCGCGGTCGCGATGTGGAGCGCCAGCACGACGACCGCCAGCAGCGCGACCGTGCGATGCAGGCCGTCGACGACGAAGCGCGGGATGTCGCGCGTCGTCCAGCGGCGCACGTCGGCGATGCCCAGCATCACGGTCGCCGTCAGCAGCACGATCGCGGCGCCGCCCGCGGCACGGGTGAGATACCAGGTGATCACGGGACCGCGACGGCCGTGGGCCAGCGCCCGGTCGTCGCGACCTGGCCGTCGCGGTGCACGAGACGCGCGTCAACCTCGCGCTCGGTCAGCCAGTCCTGCGCGCGCTCGCCGAACACGATCGCCGCGGTGCTGGCGACGTTGGCCTCGACGCAGGTCGGCGCCGCGACGCTGACCGTTCGCCAGACGACGCGGGCGGGACGGCCGGTCCACGGGTCGAGGATGTGGTGCATGGCGTGGCCGTTCTGGCGCCACGCCGCGGACGGTCGTGCTCGACGTGGCCAGGCCGCCGGTGGCGAGCGCGACGACCGGCAGCTCGCCGTCGTCGGCGTGGTCGTCGGCGACGGCGATCGGCCAGCCATCGTCATCGCGCGGCGAGCCGGCGATCGACACGTCGCCGCCGAGGCTCAGCAGTACGCCGCAGGCCCCCGACCGCGCCGCGCGTCGCGCGGCACGGTCGGCGGCCCACGCCTTGGCCGTCGCCCCGAGGTCGAGCTCGATGCCCTCGGGGACCGACACCGTTCCGTCGCCGCGAGAGCTCGACGCGGCCATACCCGCCGGCCGGGGCGGCCTCTCCAGCCGGACGCGAACCGGCAGCCGCGACGTCCGCGAAGTCGCGGTCGTAGCCGGCGGCGCGCATCCCGGCGCCGACCGTCGGGTCGACGGCACCGTCGGTGAACCACGCCGCCCACAGCGCGACCTGGATCGCCTCGCGCAGCAGCGGGCTGACCGGCACCGCGCCGCCCCTGCGCCGCGTTGAGCAACGACGAGTTCGGAGTCGTCGCGGAAGCGGCTGCACGCGGCGTCGATCGCTTCGAGCTCGCGCGCGACCGCCTCGCGGCAGCGCACCAGACGACGCTGGTCGGTCACCGACAGCGTGGCCGTCGTGCCGAGCGCGCGCCACTGACAGCGAGGCCGTCACGAGCCGCCCGACACGGCACTCGGGGACTGGTCGGACGGGGTCGGCGCGGTGTAGTCCTGGCTCGAGCTGTCGTCGCCCGACGAGCTCGAGCTGTCGTCCGGTGTCGAGTAGTAGTCCGACCACGAGTCGTCGTTGCCCGAGCTCTGGGTGCCGGACGTCTGACTCGAGGAGTCACTCGACGACGCCTGGCCGGTCGACGTGACGGCCGACGAGTTCGGGTTGCTGGCGTGCGTCGCGGAGCCCGCGAGCACTGCGAACCCGGCGACCATCGCCAGCGCCAGCGCGGCCGCGCCTCGGCGCAGACCGCGCAGGCGCTGGAGCCCACGGTCGCGAGCAGCGATCGCCTCGGCGGGGTCTCGGCGCGGTGCTCGGTCGGCGGGCATGACGCCAGCATCGAGGCATGCGCTATGCGGGCCGTCGGAGCGGGCTAAGAGTTGTGTGAGGCGGTCCGGCTGGCGATGGCGCTTGAGCCTGACCTTGGCCGACGATGATCTGACCGCCGCCGAGCTTGGCACTGCACTCGGCGGCGTTCGAGGACCTCGTCGACCGCCTGCGCGAAAGCGAGGAATGGACGTTCGTCGAGCGCGAGGTCGACGTCCGCGTGTCGCGCTGAGCGCGTAACAGCGGGGCGGCTACGCCGGGGCGGCGACGGCGAGCTGCTCGTACAGCGGGTAGCGCTCGGCGATCGCGGCGACGCGGCCGTGGAGCTCGTCGCGGCGGGCGTCGAAGTCGGGCGTCAGGGCGGTGGCGAGGATGTCGCCGATCTCCTCGAAGTCGTCGAGCTGGAGCCCGCGGGTGGCGAGCGCCGGGGTGCCGAGCCGCAGGCCGCTGGTGACCATCGGCGGGCGCGGATCGAACGGGATCGCGTTGCGGTTGACCGTGATGTCGATGTCGTGCAGGCGGTCCTCGCTCTGCTGGCCGTCGAGCTCGGAGTCGCGCAGGTCGACGAGCACGAGGTGCACGTCGGTGCCGCCGGTCAGGACCGAGACGCCGTGGCCGGCACCCATCAGCTTCGCTGCCACCGCCGCGGCGCCGGACACCGTGCGGCGCTGGCGCTCGCGGAACGACTCGCTGGCCGCGATCTTCAGCGACACCGCCTTGCCGGCGATCATGTGCATCAGCGGCCCGCCCTGCTGGCCCGGAAAGACGGCCTGGTCGATCGCCTTCTGGTGCTCGTCGCGGCACAGGATCATCCCGCCGCGCGAGCCGCCCAGCGTCTTGTGGATGGTCGTCGTGACGACGTCCGCGTACGGCACCGGGCTCGGGTGCAGGCCGGCCGCGACGAGCCCGGCGAAGTGGGCCATGTCGACCATCAGCAGCGCGCCGACGTCGTCGGCGATCGCGCGGAACCGCTCGAAGTCCAGCGTGCGGGGGTAGGCCGACCACCCGGCGAGGATCAGCTTCGGCCGGTGCTCGCGGGCCAGCTCGTGCACGACGTCCATGTCGATCAGCGACGTCTCGCGGTCGACCTCGTAGGCGGCGATGTCGTACAGGCGCCCGGAGACGTTGAGCTTCATGCCGTGCGACAGGTGGCCACCGTGGGGCAGCGCGAGGCCGAGGATCGTGTCGCCCGGCTGTAGTAGCGCGTGGTAGACGGCCGTGTTGGCCTGGGCGCCCGCGTGCGGCTGTACGTTGGCGTGGTCGGCGCCGAACAACTCCTTGGCGCGGTCGATCGCCAACTGCTCGACGACGTCGACGTACTCGCAGCCGCCGTAGTAGCGCCGACCCGGGTAGCCCTCGGCGTACTTGTTGGTCAGCACCGAGCCGTGGCAGTCGAGCACCGCCTGGGGGACGAAGTTCTCCGAGGCGATCATCTCCAGCGTGCGCTGCTGGCGGGCGAGCTCGAGCCCGAGCGCCTCGGCGACCTCGGGGTCGACGTCGGCGACGGGGCGGTTGAAGTAGTCGGGCGGCAGGTCGGTCATCGCCACGGCAGTTTACGGCCCTGCAGACGTCGTGTCTGCCGCCGAGCACGGTCGCGATCTCGTCGGCGCTGACCGCGCCCTCGCGGACCACCGCCCACACGCCCTCCTGCTCGTAGCGGCGCAGGTCGATCACGGTCGACGCGATGCCCGGCAGCTCGCCCGCGTCGAGGACGAGGTCGCATGCGCCGAACACGGCCGGCTCGACCTGCTCGAGCCGGCGCGCCTCGCGCTCGCCCGAGCGGTTGGCCGACGTCTGCATGACCGGCCACTTGACGCTCGCGAGCTCGGCCGCCGCCCATGGCAGCTTCGGGACCCGCAGGCCGAGCGTGTCGGGCTGGTCGCCGCACGCGATCGCGAAGCGGTGGGCGGGGTTGGGGAGCAGCAGCGTCACCGCGCCCGGCAGCAGCCGGTCGCACGCTTCGCGGATGCGGGGCTCGAGCTCCGACAACGACGCGAACGCGACCGCGAGGTCGAAGAACATGACCGCGCTCGGCTTGCTCGGCGACCGGTTCTTCATCAACGCGACGCGCTGGACGGGCCACGGCGAGTTGGGGTCGCAGGCCAGCCCGTAGACGGTGTCGGACGGGAACAGCGCGACCCCGCCGGCCGCCATGCAGCGCTCGAACGCCATCGCGTCGGCGTGGGTCAGCTCCTTGGGGTCCAACCGTGCACGACCCGAGGAATACCCGCGAGGTCGGGGCGGATCTCGACCCGAGGCCATGCTGACATCATCGCCGCCACAGCGGCGGACTGGCCAACGCCGACCTCGATCGCCAGCATCGCCGCGGTGCTCGCGGCCGCCGCGGCGACGAGCCGGCGGATGACGTCGAGCCCGTCGGCGCCGCCGTCGAGCGCGAGCCGGGGCTCGTGGTCGACCTCGGCGGCGACCTCGTCGCCGGTCGCGACGTACGGCGGGTTGGAGAGCACCGCGTCGACGTCGTCGATCCCGTCCAGCAGGTCGGCACGGCGGAACGCGACCTCGAGCCCGAGCCGAGCCGCGTTGGCCCGCGCGACGGCCAGCGCGTCCTCGCTGATGTCGGTCGCCGTGACACGCAGATCGGGGCGCTCGTGCTTGAGCGCGAGCGCGATCGCGCCGCTGCCGGTCCCGACGTCGACGACGCGCGCGCCCGTCGGGAGCGTCAGGCCGAGCTCGACGAGGTCCTCGGTCTCTGGGCGCGGGACGAGCACGCGTGCGTCGACGTCGAGGTCGATATGCCGAAACCCGCGACGGCCGATCAGGTACGCGACCGGCTCGCGGCCGACGCTGCGCCGGCGCACGAGCTCCCGGAATGTGCGCGTCGCCTCGCCCGAGACCTCGAGCTGCGGGTCGAGCACCAGCGCCATGCGCTCGACGCCGAGCGCGTGGGCGAGCAGCAGCTCTGCGTCGAGCCGTGGCGTGTCGCTGCCCGACGCGCCGATCGCGACACGCGCCGAGTCGAGCGCGTCACGGACGGCGACGCCGCGCGCGATCGTCACGCCCCGGCCTGCTCCTCCAGGCGCCGGCGCTTCTCATCGTCGGTCAGCGCGGCGGTCAGCTCGTCGAGCTCGCCCTCGAGCACCTGGTCGAGGTTGTGGACGGTCAGCTTGATCCGGTGGTCGGTGACGCGCCGCTCGCCGTAGTTGTACGTGCGGATCTTCTCGGCCCGGTCGCCCGAGCCGACCTGCGAGCGGCGGTCGGCGGCCAGCGCCGCCTGCTGCTCGGCCTGCGCGCGCTCGTAGAGGC
The DNA here is from genome assembly GCA_963846975.1 of uncultured Actinomycetes bacterium. Lineage (GTDB taxonomy): Bacteria > Actinomycetota > Thermoleophilia > Solirubrobacterales > Solirubrobacteraceae > AC-49. Next base: position 286,064 of record CAWJXY010000007.1, on the reverse strand, counting down.
GTGCGCGCAGGACGCGCATCGCCTTCTCGCGGTTCTGGAGCTGGCTCTTCTCGTCCTGCATCGAGACGACGAGGCCCGACGGCTTGTGCGTGATGCGGACCGCCGAGTCGGTCGTGTTGACCGACTGGCCGCCGGGGCCCGACGAGCGGTAGACGTCGATGTCGAGGTCGTTGGGATCGACCTGCACGTCGACGTCCTCGGCCTCCGGCAGCACGGCGACGGTCGCCGTCGACGTGTGGATGCGGCCCTGGGATTCGGTGACCGGGATCCGCTGCACGCGGTGGGTACCGCCCTCGTACTTGAAGACCGAGTACGCGCCGTCGCCCTTGACCGCGAACGTGTACTTGCCGTCGGCCGAGTCCAGCGGCTCGGCCTTGAAGCCGCGGCGCTCGGCGTAGCGGGTCAGCATCCGCGCGAGGTCGCCGGCCCACAGCCCGGCCTCGTCGCCGCCCGCGCCGCCCTGGATCTCGACGATCACGTCCTTCTCGTCGTTGGGGTCGGTCTGCACCATCGCGACGCGGATCTCCTCTTCGAGCTCGGCGATCCGCGCCCGCGCCGTGTCGAGCATCTCGCGGGCCTCGGCGTCGTCGCCGCCCTCGTCGATCAGCTCCTGGGCGCCGGCCGCGTCGTCGGTCGCCCGGCGCCACTGCGGCAGCGAGTCCCGCGGCCGGTTCGAGGCGCCGGTACTCGCGCCCGACCTCGGCCTGGCGGCGTCGATCGCCGAGCACTTCGGGGTCGGCGATGAGCTGCTGAAGCTCCGCGAAGCGGGCTTCGATCTGTTCGACGAGCGATTCGATCACGGCGCTGACCAGGGTATCCGGCGCGGCCGCGGGGGCGCGAAACGCCCCGGCGCCAACGGCCGCGCGAAACTACGCGACGACTTCGTTGCCGACGAGGTCGTCGGCGCTCAGCGAACCGGGTGTCTCGACCGCCAGCACCGCTTCGAGCGCCGCGATCGCGACCGCGAGCTGGGTGAAGTCGGGCTCGCGCGTGGTCAGCTTCTGGAGCGCCATGCCGGGCGCCATGATGATCTGGACCCAGCGCTTGCGGCGGTGCTTGCCGGCGAGCTTGATGATCTCGAACGAGATGCCGGCGATCAGCGGCACGCCGACGATCCGCGTCGCGACCATCCAGTACCACGGCAGCAGGCCGATCGGGGCGAAGACGAAGATCGCGACGACCATCACGATCAGCAGGAAGCTCGTGCCGCAGCGCGGGTGAAGCCGAGAGAAGCGCTGGGCGTTTTCGGGCTCGAGCTCCATGCCGGCTTCGTAGCAGGAGATCGTCTTGTGCTCGGCGCCGTGGTACTCGAACACGCGCCGCAGGTCGGGCACGCGCGACAGGATCCACAGGTAGCCGAGGAAGATCGCGGTGCGGATCACGCCCTCGACGACCCAGAACAGGAACGCCGAGCCGAGCTGGCCCTTGATCAGGCTCGTGAGGCCGACGGGGACGACGAAGAACAGTCCGATCGCCAGGACGAGGGCGACGACGACCGTGCCGAACCACATGCCGCCGGTGATCTCCTGGTCCTCCTCCCCCAGCTGGGCGTTGGCGGAGATGTTGAGCGCCTTGAAGCCGATCGCCAGCGACTCGCCGAGCGCGATGACGCCGCGAAGGATCGGCAGCCGCAGCCAGCGGTGGCGCTTGAGGACCGAGGTGAGCGGGAAGGTCTTGACCTCGATCTCGCCGAGCTCGCCGTCGCCTGGGGCGACGGCGGCAGTGCCGTTGACCGCCGGCTCCGGCAGCGGCAACGCCTCCGCGCCGGCAGCGCCCGCAGCGACGAGCACCGGCTCGGGCGCGGCGACCTCGGCCGCTTCTGCGCCGGCTTCGGGCACGGGCAGCCGCACGGCGACGGCCCACGTCCGCACGCCGCGCATCATCACGCCCTCGAGGATCGCCTGACCCCCGACGGGCGCATCGCGCTGCGCCATCAGACCGCCGGCGGCGGACCCGTCGGCCATGCGTTCCTAGCCGCGGCCGCGGGACTTGGCCGCGCGGCGACGGAAGCGCTCGACGCGGCCACCGGTGTCGACGAGCTTCTGACGGCCGGTGTAGAACGGGTGGCAGTTGGAGCAGATCTCGACGTGGATCTCGCCCTGCGTCGAACGCGTGACGAACTCGTTGCCGCACGTGCAGCGGACGTGGGCTTCCACGTACTCGGGATGGATATCGGTCTTCATCTGACCACCCATGGTAGCCGACGACCGGCGGCGATTCGCCGGGCGCATCGCGCCGCCCCTACGGGCACGCGCGCGTGAACGAGTTGTCGGTCTCGTCGGCCTCGGCGACCTGGTTGGTCGCATCGAGCTGGACCGTGATCGTCGACCCCGGCGTGCAGGCGATCGCGTTGACGACGACGTCGGTGGTCGCGCCCGCGGCCAGACCGGTGACCGACTGCTCGGGCTGGGCCGTCCCGTTGACGGTCAGCAGCACGCTGAACGGGCCCGCGTCGCCCAGACCGCCGTTGCGGACCGCGATGTCGTAGTTGACGGTCCCCTTGGGCCCGCGAGAGCCCTTGACGCGGCCGACCTTGAGGTTCGGGCGCGGGTCGGGCTGCTTGCAGACAGGCGTCGTCTTGGTCGCCGTGCGGATCACCTTGTTGTGGGCGCCGTACCAGCGGAAGCTGATCTGGGTGCGGTAGTTGGCCGGCGCGACGAGCTGGTCGACGCGCTTCTGGAACACGAACCCGGTCTGGTTGGCCAGCGACTTCTGCCAGACCCCGAACTTCGGCACCGCCAGGCGCTTGAAGACGGGGCCGGCGGTGCGCTGATAGAGATCGAAGCGCATCGCCATCCGCTTCGTCCCCGCTATCGCAGGCATCTGGCCGACGAACACGGCGTAGCGCTGCTCGGGCGTCGCCCCGGTGTGGCAGTCCTGGAGCTTGGCGGCCAGCGTCAGCCCGGCCGCGGGGGCCGGGGACTGCGCGCTCGCAACGGCCGCCGTCAGGCCAGCCGTGAGCGCGAGGACCACGATGAGACAACGTCGCATTACGTCCCAATGAACCCTTCAGGAGGCCCAGAGTTGCGCGTCCCGCCAACGCTTAGATTCGCTTAAGTCAGCCGGTAGAGCGGCCCGTCGCCGCCCTCGGGGACCGTCAAGCGGCCACCCTTGGCGGTGATCGCCCCGCATTGCACGCAGTTGGTGTAGTTGACGATCAGATCGACGTTCCCGGTCTCGGGCGCGTCGTCGGGAATCTCGTACACGCCGGCCGGGCACATCCACGTCCACGTCTCGGCGACCTCGCGCGGGACGTCGGTCTGCACACGGATGTGGTTCGGCGCGTCGTCGCGCGTCGCGTTGCCGGTGATGAAGACGCTCGACAGCTTGTCGAACGTGTACTTGCCGTCGGGCTTGGGGTAGCGCTTGCGCGTGTTGCCGATGAACATCGGCTTGCGGTCGTTGCGGTGCCACTCCCGGCGACCGCCGGGGAACTTGCCCTTGGTCGCGATCATCAGGTTGACCATCGGCCCGCCCTGGAGAAAGCCCTTCTGGAACGGCTGACGCGTGTTGCGCACCTGGTAGAGCTCGTCGCCGATCGACGACTGCTCGACCGCCTGCTCGTAGGACGACAGCGGCGCCGACCCGGTGAGGTCGGCGTAGATCGCCTCGGCCGCGAGCTTGCCCGAGGTCAACGAGTGGTGCACGCCCTTCAGCGACACGGTGTCGACCATGCCGGCGGCGTCGCCGATCAGCAGCGCGCCGGGCATCGTCAGCTTGGGCATCGACCAGTAGCCGCCGCCCGGCAGCGCCTTGGCGCCCCACGCGACGCGCTCGCCGCCCTTGAGGATCTCGCGCACCAGCGAATGGGTCTTGAACAGCTGGAGCATGTCGTGCGCCGATGTCGTCGCGTCGGCGTACTCGAGGTCGATGACGAAGCCGATCGAGACGAGGTCGTCGCCGGTCTTCTCATCCTTCATCGGGTAGATCCACGTGCCGCCGATCTGACCGTACTTCGACGAGATCTTCAGCGGCCACGGCCCGATCGTGTGGATCAGCCGGTTGAGCGGCTTGGGGACCTTCCAGACCTCCTTGACCCCCAGCTCCCAGACCTGCGGCTCGCGGTCGTCGCCGAGGTCGAACTCGCGGATCGCGGCGCCGGTCAGGTGGCCCCAGCAGCCCTCGGCGAGGATCGTGTAGCGCGCCTGGACGTCGTTGCCGGGCTCGAAGTTGCCCAGCGGCTCGCCGTCCTTGCCGCGACCCTTGTCGCCGGAACGCACGCCGACGACCTTGCCGTCGTCGACCACGAGCTGGGTCGCCGACGTCTCGGTCAGGATGTACGCGCCGGCGTCCTCGGCCAGCTTCTGCTGGTAGCGGGCGAGCGCCGATACCGAGATGACCTCGTTGCCGTGGTTCTTGAACGGCGGCGGCGGCGGGATCCGGATCGCGAGCCTGCGGGTCGGCGTGAGGTAGACGGCCTCCTTGTCGACCTCGCCGAACGCGAAGCCCTCCTTGCGCCAGTCCTCGCGGGTCAGGTCCGGGTACAGCTCCTGCAGCGGCCCGGGGCGCATCACGGCGCCCGACAGGTTGTGGCCGCCGCACGTCTTGGCCTTCTCGATGACGGCCACCGGGACCTCGCCGAGCTTCTCGAGCGTCTCTTCATCCTCGGCCAGCAGCTGCAGCAGCCGGTTGGCGCACGCCAGCCCGGCCGTGCCGCCGCCGACGATCGCGACGCCGACCTCGATCAGCTCGTCCGGGTCGTCGAGCCCGCGCTTGATGAACTCGCCCGTCGGGTCGACCGGCGGCGGGTACGCCGCCGGTGAGACCTTGCCGTTGCCGTTGCCGTTGTGCCCCGCCATGAGGATCTCCTAGACGCCGCGCTTGGCCTTGATCGCCTCCGTCAGCTTGGGGACGATCTTGTGCAGGTCGCCCACGATCCCGAGGTCGGAGAACTCGAAGATCGGCGCGTTCGAGTCCTTGTTGATCGCGACGATGTTCTCCGAGCCCTGCATGCCGACCTTGTGCTGGATCGCGCCGGAGATCCCGACCGCGAGGTACAGCTTCGGCGCGACGGTCTTGCCCGTCTGGCCGATCTGCGCCGCGTAGGGGTACCAGCCGGCGTCGACCACGGCACGCGTCGCCGCGACCGCGCTGTTGGGGCTGATCGCCGCCGCCAGCTCGTCGCACAGCTCGAAGCCCTCGGCCTTGCCGAGTCCGCGCCCGCCGGCGACGAGGATGTCGGCGCCCTCGATGTCGACGTCGGCGCCGCGCTGCTCGCCGCGCTTGACCATCGTCGCCTGGGTCGACCACGGCGACAGCTCGACGCTGACGTCCTCGACGGTCGCCGAGCCGCCGGTCTCGGCTGCCTCGAACGCGTTCAGGCGGCCGATGATGATGCCCTTGCCCTTGTAGTGGGACTCGGAGATCGAGGAGTCCTGGAGGATCGGTCGCTCGGCCACGAGCTTGCCGTCGGCGACCTTGACGTCGGTGACCTCCATCGTCACGCCGGCGCCGAGGCGCGCGGCGAGGCCGGCGCCGATCTCGAAGCCGAGCAGGCCGCCGCCGAACAGCGCGTAGGTGTGGCCGCCCGAGGTCATGACCTGTGCCATCACGTCGACGACCGGCTGGGCGAGCCCCTCGGGCTGACCCTTGGCGCGGAAGACCTTGCTGACGCCGTAGTTGCCGAGCTGGCCGCAGAGGTCGTCGCTCAGGTCGTCGCCGCCGACGACGACCGCGTGGGCCTCGCCGCCGAGCTGGCCGGCCAGGCGCCCGGCCTCGGATACCGCGCCGAGCGAGTTCTTGTTGAACGCGCCCTCGTAGTGGAGCACGTAAACCAGGATGTCGCTCATGCCAGCAGCTTCCTCTCGTCAAGCCACGCGACGATCTTCTCGACCGTCTCGTTCGTGTCCTCGTCCTCGATGATCGTGCCGCCGCCCTTCTGCGGCGGGGCGTGGAAGTTGCCGCACTCGACCTGCGAGCCGCTGCCGCCGACCATCGACGTGTCGATGCCGACGTCGGCCGCCGCCTTCTGGTCGAGCGGCTTCTTGCGCGCGCCCATGATCGCCTTCAGCGACGGGTAGCGCGGCTCGTTGATCGCGTCGCCGACCGAGATCACGGCGGGCAGGGCGATCTCGACCGTGTCGTAGCCGTACTCGGCCTGACGCTCGCAGGTCAGGCTCGACGCCGAGACCTTCATGTCGATGACCTGGGTCAGCGACGGCATCTTCAGATGCTCGGCCACGACCGCGCCGATCGTGTAGCACTCGCCGTCGTCGGACTGCTGGCCCAGCAGGACCAGGTCCGGGTTCTCGGTGGCGAGCGCCTGGGCGAGCGCGTAGCCCGTGGCGGCCACGTCGGAGCCGGCCAGCGCGTCGTCGACCAGGTGCAGGGAGCGGTCGGCGCCGAGCGACACGGCCTTGTGCAGCGAGCGCTGCGCGCTCTCGGGCCCCATCGTCACCGCGACGATCTCCTCGACCTCGACCTCGCCGCCCTCGCGGACCTGCATGGCCGCCTCGATGGCGTGGGTGTCGTACGGGTTCAAGTTCTTCTCGCCGCTGCGGTCCATGCGACCGGTCGACGGGTCGATGCGCTTATCGACCGCGGCGTCTGGAACGTCCTTCACGAGGACACAGATCTTCAAGTTGGCCTCCTAGGGCAAACGAACGTTCGTGATCGTATCGAGCCATTGACTGACGAGTCAATCAACTGCGTCTGACGGCACCGCGAATGAACTCGACGATGTCCTGAGTCGGGGCTCCGGGCGTGAACACCTCGGCCACGCCGAGCTCCTTGAGCTGCGGGATGTCGTCGGCCGGGATCGTCCCCCCGACGCGTCACCAGCACGTCGCCCGCGTCCTGCTCGCGGAGCAGCGCGACGATCCGCGGGACCAGCGTCATATGGGCGCCCGACAGGATCGACAGCCCGACCGCGTCCGCATCCTCCTGGAGCACGGTCTCGACGATCTGCTCGGGCGTCTGATGCAGCCCCGTGTAGATGACCTCCATCCCCGCGTCGCGGAGCGCGCGAGCGATGATCTTCGCCCCGCGATCGTGGCCGTCCAAGCCCGGCTTGGCGACGACGACGCGGATCTTCGTCTGGGCAGAGGCGGCCATCGGGCGAGCGATTCTATGCGCGCACCCGGGTCGGGGGCGGCGTGCTGCCGCCCCCGATCGTTTCAATTCGCTACTTGGTGACCTTCAGGGTCATGACCATCCCCTGCGCGATATGGATCGTGCAGACGATGTTGTAGGTGCCGGGCTTGGTCAGGGTCTGCGAGTACGAGCCCGTGGAGATGGTGGCCGAGTGGAACTTCTTCGGACCCTTCTGCACGGTGACGTTGTGAATCACCTTGCCGCCCCACTTCCACGTGACCTTCGTGCCCTTCTTGACGGTCAACGTCTTGGGGGTGAACTTGAAGTCGAGGACCTTGACGGTCTTGGTGGCAGCGCCCATCGCGGGCACGGCCAGGGCGGCCACGCCGGCGACGGCGACCGCTGCGAGTACTGCGAGGTACTTCTTCATGTGCTCGTCCCTACCTCTTGACAGTGATGGTCATCTTCATGCCGATGGCGGCGTGGATGGTGCATACGATCTTGTACGTCCCGGGCTTGCTCAGGAGCTTCGAGAATGACCCGGACTTCTGGGTTCGCGAGTGAAACTTGACCGGGCCCGACGTGACGGTCACGTTGTGATCCTGGAAGGCGTTCTCCCACTTCCACTTGACCGTCGTGCCCTTCTTGACGGTCAGCCTGTCCTTGATGAACAGGCTGTCGGTCACGGTCACCGCACTGGTCCTACCTTTACCGCTCGCCGGAACGACCCAAACCGCCACCCCCGCCACGGCGGTCAGCGCGACGACAACCAGCGACTTCCTCACGGCGAGCCCCCTCACGAACCGCAGATTCAATCAGCACGGGCCCGGCGATGCGCCGGGCCCGTGGGAACGTCGAGTCTGTTCGCGGACGCTACTTGGTGACCTTGAGCGTCATCGTCATGCCCAGCGCCTGGTGGATCGTGCAGACGATCTTGTAGGTGCCCGGCTTGGTCAGGGTCTGGGCGAACGAGCCTTTGGCCTGGGTCGCGGAATGGAACTTCTTCGGGCCCGAAATCACCGTCACGTTGTGGGGCAACGTGCCGGTCCACTTCCACGTGACCTTGGTTCCCTTCTTCACGGTCACGTTCTTGGACTTGAAGAAGCTGTCGCCGACCGTGACGGACTTCGATGCCGCGAGCGCCGGTACGACGAACACGGCCGTGGCCGCCATCACGACGAGTGCTATTGCGAGCAGGGACTTTCTCACTTGGGCCTCCTAATCTAGGTGCTAGAACACGGGGACTTCGGTGTAGGAACCGAAGACCTCCTGCAGCGCCTCGACCATCTCCCCCTCGGTCGCATGCGCCCGCGCGCAGTCGAGCAGCGCCGGCATGAGGTTCGCGTCAGTCGTCGTGCCGCGTCCTTGAGGCGCGCAGCGCCGCCTCACCGCTGCCGCGTCGCGGCGGGCACGCAGTGCCTCTGACGCGGTCGATCTGCTTGCGCTCGAGCGCCGGGTCGATCCGCAGGATCGGCGATCTGGCCGTCGTCGCCCTCGGTGAACGCGTTGACGCCGACCACGATCCGCCGCCCCTGGTCGATCTCGCGTCTGGCAGCTCGAACGCGGCGTCGGCGATCTCGCGCTGCGGGAAGTTCTGCTTGACCGCCTCGACCATCCCGCCGAGCTCGTCGATCCGCGCGAAGTACTCGTAGGCCGCGGCGCTCCATCTCGTCGGTCAGCGCCTCGACGAAGTAGCTGCCGCCGAGCGGGTCGATCGTGTTCGCGACGCCGGTCTCGTGGGCGATGATCTGCTGCGTGCGCAGCGCGATGCGCACCGCATCCTCGGTCGGCAGCGCGAGCGCCTCGTCGTAGGAGTTGGTGTGCAGCGACTGGGTGCCGCCGAGCACGCCGGCGAGCGCCTCGATCGCGGTGCGGGCGATGTTGTTGAGCGGCTGCTGGGCGGTCAGCGAGACGCCGGCCGTCTGGGTGTGGAAGCGCATCAGCCACGACTTGCGGGTCCTTGGCGCCGAAGGTCTCGCGCATCTCGCGCGCCCAGATCCGGCGCGCGGCGCGGTACTTGGCGATCTCCTCGAAGAAGTCGATCTGGGCGTTGAAGAAGAACGACAGCCGCGGCGCGAAGTCGTCGACGTCGAGGCCGCGGTCGACGGCCTGCTGGACGTAGGTGAGGCCGTCCTTGAGCGTGAACGCGAGCTCCTGCTGCGGCGGTCGATCCGGCCTCGCGGATGTGGTAGCCGGAGATCGAGACCGGGTGCCAGCGCGGCATCTGCTGCGAGCACCACTCGATCATGTCGCCGAGCAGCGCGCATCGCCGGGTCGATCGGGAAGCACCACTCCTTCTGGGCGATGTACTCCTTGAGGATGTCGGCCTGGATCGTGCCGCTCAAGCTGCTCGGCGCGGGACGCCCTGCTTCTCCGCCGCGACGACGTAGTAGGCGAGCATGATCGCCGCCGGGGCGTTGATCGTCATCGACACCGAGACGTCGCCGAGGTCGATGCCCCTGGAACAGCGTCTCCATGTCGTCGAGCGTGTCGATCGCCACGCCCTCGCGCCCGACCTCGCCCTCGACTCGTGGGTGGTCGGAGTCGTGGCCCATCAGCGACGGCATGTCGAACGCGGTCGACAGGCCGGTCTGGCCGTGGTCGAGCAGGTAGCGGAAGCGCTCGTTGGTCTCCTCGGCCGTGCCGAAGCCGGCGAACTGGCGCATCGTCCACAGCCGCCCGCGGTACATCGACGGGTACACGCCGCGCGTGAACGGATACTCGCCCGGGAAGCCGATCTGGTCGGTCGGCCGGGAGGTCGTCCTGGGTGTAGAGCGGCTTGATCGGCTCGCCGCCGAGCGTCGTGAACGCGACGTCGCGCTCGGGCGAGTGCCGGTACGCCTGCTCCCACCCCTCCAGCGGGGTCTGCGGGGCCTCAGTTGCCATCGCCGGAGTGTAGGCGCGTCGCAACCCGCACGCCGCCGGCGATCATCGCGGCCATCGCCAGCGCCGCGCTGATCTGTAGGCGGCGCCCGAGCGTCTCGAAGCGCAGCACCTCCCAGCCCTCCTCGCGCGCCACGCGCGCCAGCTCCTTGTCGGGGTTGACGACGATCGGGTGGCCGACGGCGCGCAGCATCGGCAGGTCGGACTCGGAATCCGAGTAGGCATACGAGCTCTCGAGATCGATGCCGTCGCGCTGCGCAACCGCGGCGATCGCCGCCGCCTTGCCCTCGCGGTAGGCCATCGGGCCGGCGAGCTTGCCGGTGTAGGCACCGTCGGGATCGACCTCGAGGCGCGTCCCGACGGCGCCGTCGAAGCTCAGGACGGTCGCGATCATCTCGGCCGTCTCCTGCGTCGCGGCGGTCGCGATGTAGACGCGCCGGCCGGCGTCCTGGTGGCCCCACGCGAGGTCGAGCATCTTCGGGTACAGGCGCGGCAGGACCCCGGCCAGAACCTGCGGGCCGAGGCGCTGGAACTCGCGCGGGTGATGGCCGCGCAGCGCCTCGTCGAGCCGCGCGACCGCCTGGCGGGCGATCTCGTCGGTCGAGCCGCGCAGCCGGAAGCGGATGTTCGTCATCGCGTCCGACGCGAGCTGGCGGCTCGAGACCATGCCCGCCGAATGGGCCGCGCGAACCCAGTGAAAGCCAGACGAGCCGGCCATCAGCGTGCGGTCGAGATCGAAGAATGCGGCCGAGGTCACCCCCGGAAGTCTGAACTACCGGCTCTTCTTGACCGTGAAGCGCGCAGTCACCGGCGACCCGGTGAGCCCGCCGGCGACCGCCTCGACGGTGAACGTGTGCTTGCCGACCTTGGCGCGTAGCTGGTCGGCGACGTGCAGCGGGCGAACGCGCCGAAGTCGCGCGAGCACTTGAACGACGCGCCCTTGGTGCTCGATGAGAACTTGAACGTGACGCGCGCGGTGGCCTTCTTCGTCTTGACGGTCGACGCCGGGTGGCCCGTGATCCGCTCGACCGGAGCGCGGCGCAGGGCGTGGGCACGGTGACCGTCGTCGTGGGACCGCGCGGCGGGGCGGGCGCGGTCACGGTCACGGTCGTCGCGGGGCGGCGGCGGCGGTGGCGCGGCGTGCCGTTGTCGACCGTCTCGCACTCGGTGCGTACGTCGCTGGGGTCGACGCTCGCCGTGTCGACGCCGGCCGCAGACGCAGCGTGTCGATCAGCTGTCACGGGCGAGGACGTGTCGTCGCCGGCCGCCGGTCAGCGTGTTGGCGCCGCCGTCGCCGTCATCGTGTCGGCGAAGTTGGAGCCGGTGACGTTCTCGAAGCCCGTCAGCGTGTCGGCGCCCTCCCGGTGGCGATGCCCGCCCGCGAGGTCGACGAACACCGGGCCCGAGGCGCCGGCGAAGGTCACGGTGTCGCCCGTGACCGGCGCCGCCGTTGAGCGTGTCGTCGCCGGCGCGCCCGGCGATCGTGTCGTCGCCGTTGACACCTTGGATGACGTTGTTGGCCGAGTCGCCGGTCAACGCGTCGCCGAGGCCCGACCCGTTGACGTTCTGAATCTGGTCGAGCGTGTCGGTGCCCTGGCCGGTCGCCGTGCCGGCGGCCAGGCTGCGGTGACCGACGCCAGCGACGAGCGCGTAGTCGGCGGTGTCGCGCCCGTCGCCGCCCAGCAGGTCGTCGTCGCCGCCGCCGCCGACAGCGAGTCGTTGCCGCCCTGGCCGTCGAGCATGTTGGCGTTCTGGTCGCCGACCAGCGAGTCGTTGAACGCCGAGCCGCAACGCGTTCGACCGAGTTCAGGACGATCGTGTCGTTTCCGGCGCCGCTGGCGAACCCGGTGTTGAGGCCGACGACCACGCCGACGCCGTTGGCGAGAAGTCGAGTGTGTCCTGCCGCCGCCGCCGTCGAAGGTGTCGTCGCCGGGACCGCTGAGCAGCGTGTCGTTGCCGGGGCCGCCCTGCAGCGTGTTGCCGCCGCCTCCGGGGATCATCGTGTCGTCAAGCGCCGAGCCGATGACCGTCTCGAAGCTCGACAGCGTGTCGTCGCCCTCGCCGTGTCGCCGTCCCGGCGGCGAGGTTCACGTCGACACCCGTCGGCGAGCCCGCGTACGAGGTGCCGGCGAGCGGCGTTGTACGTCACGGTGTCCTTCCCGGTGCCGCCGTTCAGCGTGTCGTCGCCGCCCGCACCGGCGATCGTGTCCGCCCCGCTGTTGCCGTTGATGACGTTGGCGTTGAAGTCGCCGGCCAGCGTGTCGCCAACGCCGAGCCGTTGATGTTCTCGAAGCCGGCGAAGGTGTCGGCCCCGTCGCCGGCCGGCCCCGTCGAGGCGCCGCTAGGCGAGATCGACGGTCATCGGGCCGGCGGAGGCGCCGTAGTCCAGCGTCGCCCTGACCGTCGAGTTGTTGAACAGCAGGTCGTCCCCGGTGCCGCCCTGGACGGTGATCGACGACAGGTGCCCGTTGACGCTCGAGTCGATCGCGACCGTGTCGAGCCGGTGCCGACGGAGATCGTCAGCGCCGGAAGGCTCGAGTCCGGGCAGGCGCCGCCCACGCAGGTGCCGCTGCTCGTGATCGCCCCGGCGCCGGTGTCGGCGAAGACGAGGTTCGATCCGGATTGCGAGACGGTCAGCGAGTTGGTGTCGGCCGCGTCGCTGTAGCTGACCGAGCTGACCGAGCCGCTGACAGGGTCGCGGCGCCGAGCGCCGGCGCTGCCCCAGCCCCGACCGCGAGCACGGCAATCGTGCCCGCGAGAAGCCATCCGTGGCGCCGACCAGTACCCATCGCGGCGCAGCATAGGCCGCGAACGGGTGTATTGCGAGCGGCGATCCCCTACTGCGGCGGCACGCGCAGGATCACGGCGTCGCCCTGGCCGCCGCCCGAGCAGATCGCGGCGACGCCGAGGCCGCCGCCGCGACGGCGGAGTTCGAGCGCCAGCGAGCCGAGGATGCGGGCGCCGGACGCGCCGACCGGGTGGCCGAGGGCGATCGCGCCGCCGTTGACGTTGACCTTGTCGGGATCGATGCCGAGTAGCTGGATCGAGTTCAGGGTCACCGACGCGAACGCCTCGTTGATCTCCCACAGGTCGACGTCGGCGACGTCGATGCCGGCCTTGGCCAGCGCCTTCTTCGCCGCCGAGGCCGGCGTCGTCGAGAGGTAGGCGAAGTCGTTGGCCGTCTGGGCATGACCGACGATCTCGGCCAGCACCTCCTTGCCGTTGGCCTGCGCCCATGCGTCGCTTGACAGCACGAGCGCGCCGGCGCCGTCGTTGATGCCCGGCGAGTTGCCCGCCGTGTGGCTGCCGTCCTTGCCGACCAGCCCGGGCAGCGCCGCGAGCGCCTCGAGCGTCGATCCGCGACGCGGGCCCTCGTCGACCTCGACGACGGTGTCGCCCTTGCGACCCTTGATCGTCACCGGGACCATCTCCTCGGGCAGCCGCCCGGCGTCGGTCGCCTCCAGCGCGAGCTCGTGCGAGCGCAGCGCCCAGCGGTCAAGATCGAGACGCGTGAGCTCGAGCTCCTCGGTCGTCTCGGTCGCCTCGACGAACATCTGCTTGCCGGTGAACGCGTTGGTCAGCGAGTCGTGGACGGTGGCGTCGAGCGCCTTGGCGTCGCCCATGCGGAAGCCGGCGCGCGCGCCCGGCAGCAGGTAGGGGCCGAGCGACATCGACTCCATGCCGCCACCGACGCCAACCTCGACGTCGCCGCCGCGAATCGCCTGGTCGAGCAGCACCGAGGCACGCAGGCCCGAGGCGCAGACCTTGTTGATCGTCTCCGAGGAGACCTCCTTGGGAATCCCGGCCTTGATCTGCGCCTGGCGTGACGGGATCTGGCCCTGTCCGGCCTGGATGACCTGGCCCATGATCACGTGGTCGACCTGCTCGGGATCGACGCCTGCGCGGTCCAGCGCGGCGGCGATCGCGATGCCGCCAAGCTCAGTGGCATCCACGGTGCTCAGGCCGCCGCCGAGCTTGCCGATGGGGGTGCGCGCGGCGCTGAGAATCACGGTCTTGGGCATGACAAAGACTCTACTGAGCTAGCTTCCGAGTCCTCATGCACGTCCACTCAACGATCACCGCACCCCTCGACACGGACGCCGACACGATCGCCATCGGCGTGTTCGACGGCAAGGACATCAGCCACGACACCGACGATGGCGCGCTCCAGGCGCTGCTCGAGTCCGGCGAGGCCAAGCGCAAGTTCAAACACCTCGCCGTCACCCACGCGGCCGGCAAGCGGTTCATCGTCGCCGGGCTCGGCGACCGCGACGCGTTCGACGTGCGCCGCGCGCGTACGATCGCGACCGCCGTCCATGGCCGCGCGAAGGAGCTCGGCACCCACATCCTGTGCTGGGAGCTCCCCCACCACCTGTCCGACGCGCTGGCCGGCGCGATCGTCGATGGCACGGTCCAGGCCGCTCACCGCTTCGACCGCTACAAGAAGGCGCCCGAGGACGACGAGCCCCAGGGCGTCGACAGCCTGATCGTCTCCGACCACGACGACCGCTCCGACGCGATCGCCCGCGCGACCGCGGTCGCCTATGCGGTCACCGAGGCCCGCGATCTCCAGGACACGCCGGCCAACGACATGACCCCGACGGCTCTGGCGCAGTTCGCCCAGGGCCTGAACCGGGTGACGACCGAGGTCTTGGGCCGCGACGAGATCGTCGCCGCCGGGATGGGCGCATTCGCCGCCGTCGCCCAGGGCAGCTACGCCGAGCCGCAGCTGATCACGATGCGCTACGAGGGGCCGGGCGCCCAAGGGCCGCTGGTGGCGTTGGTCGGCAAGGCGGTGACGTTCGACACGGGCGGCATCTCGATCAAGCCGAGCGCCGGGATGGAGGGCATGAAGTTCGACATGTCGGGCGGCGCGGCGGTCGTCGCCGCGGTCGGCGCGATCGCCCAGCTCGAGCTGCCGGTGCGCGTGCTCGGCGTCGTCGGCGCGACCGAGAACATGCCGTCGGGACGGTCGATGCGCCCGGGCGACATCGTCAAGGCGTCCAATGGCACGTCGATCGAGATCAACAACACCGACGCCGAGGGGCGCCTCGTGCTGTCGGACTGCCTGTGCCACGCGATCGACAACGGGGCCGAGCGGATCATCGATCTGGCGACGCTGACCGGGGCGATCATGGTGGCGCTCGGCTCGACGTTCGCCGGCCTGATGGCGTCCGACGACGACTGGGCGCAGGCCGTGCAGGCGGCCGGCGACGCGACCGGCGAGCGCGTCTGGCGGATGCCGCTCGACGACGAGTACGACGAGATGATCAAGGGCCGCTACGCCGATATCACGAACCTGACCGAGTCGCGCAAGGCCGGGTCGATCACCGCCGCCCAGTTCTTGAAGCGGTTCACCGGCGACGTGCCATGGGCGCACCTGGACATCGCCGGGACGTCGTTCGATACCGGCAGCGGTGACGTGTCCAAGGGCGGCAACGGATTCGGCGTGCGACTGCTCGTCGAGCTGGTCTCGTCGCTCGCAACCCGTCGGTAACAGCCGCATCACAACACCCGCATCAGGTGCGACCCCGTGCGTCGGGGGAAGGTACTCACCCCGCTGGCCACCACCTCGAACGCCGCCCCACAGGCGCTGCCGAGCGCACCCCCGACGCTTAGGGGGTCAGACCCCTTACGACGCACTGACTCAGATTTGTTGCGTCCACCGCATCAAGGGGTCTGACCCCTTCGCGAGAATCGCGGGTGCCCATGCGCCGCGCAGCGATCCTGTGGCTCGTCCTGTTCGGTGCCTACGCCGCGACGCTCGGCGCGCGAACGCAGGGCGGCCACCGCTACACGGCCGCCGAGGCGCACATCCTGCTTCAGGCCGACTCGGTCGTCCACGACGGCGACGTCGACCTGATCAACCAGTACCGCAACCGCGCGTGGCGCTCCTGGTACCGCGGCACGCTGCGCCCGCCGGCCGGCACCACGAACGGCCGCCTCGTCGAGCCCCCGGCCGCCGGGCTGGCGCTGCTGATCGCGCCGGCGATGGCGCTCGGTGGCCCGACGCTCGTTCAGCTGTGGCTCGCGGCTCTCGTCGCGCTCGGCTTCGTGCTCGCTGCGCGTCTGGGTCACGAACTCGTGCCCGACCCGTGGGGCTGGTGGCCGGCGCTCGTCGTCGGGTTATCGCCGCCGGCGCTCGCGGCGGCGACGCGCGTGTCACCGGAGCTCGTCGGCGGGACGCTGCTGGCCGGCGCGGCGCTGTTGGCGCTGCGCACGCGCGACGGCACGGCCCGGCGCGCGATCTGGGGCTGTGCGGCGCTGCTGGCGTTCGCACCGTGGCTGGCGCTCGAGCTCGTCGCTCCCGGCGTCGTGATCGCGTTCTGCCTGTGGCGCTGGGGACGACGGGGGAAGCGCGGCACGGCCGGGATCGTGGCCCTTGACATCGTGCTGACGTCGGTCGTTCTCTACGTGACGCTCAACAGCCGGCTGTACGGCGGCTACACGCCGTACGCCGCGGGACCGGGCGGCGGCCCGACGCGCGTGCACGACGTCGGCGACGTGCTCGGGCGGCTGCCGCGGATCGCCGGCGTCTTCGTCGACCGCGACGTCGGGCTGTTGCGCTGGGCGCCGTTCCTGGGCCTCGTGTTCCTGACCCTGTGGCTGCTGTGGCGCTCGCGCCGCGACCGGCTCGCCGCCGCGCTCCCGTCCCAGCGTGACGTCGAGGTCGCGGCGACGCTGCTCGTACTCGTCTGCGGCGCGGTGCTCGCGGTCGCGATCTTCGCGGCGCCGGTCCTGCACGGCCCGTGGCTGGCGGCGCGCCACGCGCTGCCGGCGCTGCCGGCCGCGGCGGCGCTGTGCGCATGGGGCCTGCGCTTCGCGCCGCGCGCCGGGGCGCTCCTGGCCGCGGTCACGCTCGCCGCCTCTGCGTGGCTGCTCGTCGCGATCCGTTTTGGCTCGACCACGATCGCCCCGGCCCACGGCCCGTTGCCGTGGGGCGGCCTGCAGAAGCTCGTGCTCGCCCGCTATGCCGACACCGACACGGCGGGCGAGATCGTGTGGCTGGCGCTGATCGCGGCGCTCGTCGTCGCCGCCGTCGTCTACGGCCTACGGCTCGGCCGCGGATCGCGCGTCGTAGGTCCCCAGGATCTCTGACGCGGCGCTCGCCGGGTCCATCCGCCGCGCGACGACCTCGTCGAGCAGTTCGCCGAACCGCGCGTCGTCGTCGAGGTGGCGCTCGAGGTCGCGGCGCAGCCGCGCCGCGACAAGGCTGATGACCTCGTTGCGCAGGTTGCGCCGCCGACGCTCCGACAGCGTCCCCTGGGCCTCGATGTGCGCGCGGTGGGCGTCGAGGACCTCGACCAGCTCGTCGACGCCGGCTCCGGTCAGCGCCTCGGTCTTGAGGATCGGGACCTTCCACGCGTCGGGATCGGAGTTGCGGGCCAGCGACAGACGTTGCGGATCTCTCGGACCATCGTGTCGGTCAGCGGGTGGTCGGCCTTGTTGACGACGATCACATCGGGGATCTCCATGATCCCGGCCTTCAGCGCCTGGATCGAGTCGCCGCTGCCGGGCATCAGAACGAGCACGACCGTGTCGGCGTGGTCGATGATGTCGATCTCGGCCTGCCCGACCCCGACCGTTTCGAGGTACACGTCGTCGCGCCCCGCTGCATCCATCAGCAGCGCGGCTTGGAGCGCCGCTTCGCTGAGCCCGCCGAGCGCGCCGCGGTTGGCCATCGAGCGGATGAAGACGCCCTCGTCGAGGAAGTGCTCGGTCAGCCGGATGCGATCGCCCAGCAGCGCGCCGTGGGTGAACGGCGAGCTCGGGTCGATCGACAGCACGGCGACGCTACGGTCGGCCTCGCGTCGGCGCTTGACCAACGCCCCGATCAGCGTCGACTTGCCGGCCCCGGGCGCGCCGGTGAAGCCGACGATCGCCGCGTGACCGGTCTTCGGGTACACGGCGCGGACGAGCTCCCAGCCGCGCGGGTCATCGTTCTCGACGAGCGTGATCGCGCGCGCCAGCGCCCGGCGATCGCCGTCGAGCAGGCGCTCTGAGAGGTTGTCGTCGCGGCCCATCGGGCGCGAACCCTAGAGATCGCCAACGATCACTGGATGGTGCGGACGTTCAGCACGACCTTGCCGGTCAGGCGACAGTCGCCGTCGGCATTGAGCGACCCAGCGGTAGGGCGAGTGCGCAGGCGGCGTCAACGCGGCCGCGTTCACCGAAGCGCAGGGGCCATCGATGATGATCACCTTGCGCAGCCGCTTGTTGCGACGCAGGCTGAAGACCTTGATCGCGCCGAGCCCCGACGGCAGGACCTCGGACACCCCCGGCGCGAACGAGGTGGTGACAACCGCGTTCTTGTCGACACTCTGCACGCTCTGCGCGCCGGCGCCGGCGCACGTCAGATCCTCCGAGCCACCCTGGCGGCGTTCGATCGACAGCATGAGGCGCGTGCCCCCCAGGGTGACGAGCTCGTCGTTGATCGTCGAACCGCTGGGTGTCAGCGCGACGGCGATCTTGCCGCGCAGCTTCTTGCACTTCGGCTGCTCGGGCTCCTTCTGGGGCGCGGTCGGCAGGCAGTAGTTGGTCGTGCGATAGCCCGACAGCAGCCCCTCCACCGTCGCCGTGCCGCCGGCCTTGGAGAACCGCGACGTCATCACACTGTCGTGGCCCGGGAGCGAGATGTTGCTGATCGTGATCGGAACGTAGCGCCCGGTCTCGAACTCGAAGCGGTTCGTCTGGGTGTAGGTGACGCCCGGGAAGCAGTCGCTCGTCGTGTCCTTCAGCTTGCGTGTCTCGACGTAGCCCGCGACGTCGACCTCGAGGTGCGCGACCCTGGTCTTGACCTTGGGGATCTTCGTGGGGATCTTCGGCGCGCCGGACGAGGTCGCCGTGCCCGCGATCGCGGCGCCGCAGGCGACCAGGGCAGCGAACACGACAAGGCGGGGATTTAGGCGCATTGACGGACGACCCTACACGCGAACCGGCCCGGCGCGGCGGATACGATCCCCCGCGTCGTGGAGTCCGTCTCGATGCCCGCAATGACCGCGGACGCGGCCCGCGTCGTCCGCGGCGAGCCGCCTCCTCTCCACGGCGGGCCGCTGACCACTCTGCGCTGGCTGCGAGCACACCACATGCTGCGCCCCGTCCACCTGTGGATGTTCGCGCGCTGGGGCTGGTTCAAGCTGCGTTTCGGCAAACGACTGGTCACCGACGGCCTGTGCTTCATCTGTCCCGGCGTGAAGATCTCGATCGGGCGCGACGCGAAGCTGTACCTCGGGCGCTGGTCGTGGATCGGGCACGGCTGCAAGATCCGCGTCCACGAGGGCGAGGTCCGGCTCGGCGCCAAGTCGGTGATGGGTCAGGAGTGCACCGTGTCGGCCTTCCAGCACGTGTCGATCGGGCGCGAGTGCATCATCGCCGACCGCACGATGTTCATCGACTTCGACCACGGCATCGTCGAGGTCGAGCGACCGATCCGGCTCCAGGGCATCTACAAGCGCGACGTGCGCATCGGCCACAACGTCTGGATCGGCTACGGCGCGTGCGTGCTGCGCGGCGTCACGGTCGGCAACAACAGCGTGCTCGGCACGAGCGCCGTCGTCGTCGACGACGTCCCGCCCAACGCGGTCGTCGGCGGCGTGCCGGCGCGGGTGATCCGCTACCGCGAGACGCCGCGCACGCTGCGCTGGAGCGCCGACGAGCTCGTCCCCGAGCGGCCACCTCCGCAGGACGCGTGATGCGCGCGCTCCTGGCCTGCACCGTCTGCGTCGTCGCGGTGGGGGCCGGGATCGCGCAGGCGCAGCGCGCGCCGTCCCGCGCGGAGAGTGCGGCGATCGTCACGGCGGTCAAGACGTCGCGGCTCACGCGTGGCGTGCCGTCGAGCCGCTACGACGTCAAGAAGATCCGCGTCTCGACGGTCAACGGCAGCTTCGCGGCCGCCGACGTCGTGCCCAAGCCGGCGTTCCGCGGCCAGGTCCAGCAGGCACCGGTCGTCCTGCGGCGCCGCAGCGGGCGCTGGAGCGTGATCGACATCGGGGGCGCCTTCGGATGCCCCGGCGCGTCGAAGGCGGTGCTGCGCGACCTGCGGATCCGCGAGTGCGGCTAGCCGGCAATCCGCTTACGCGGGTGCGGGAGCGCTCAGCAAATCGGCATAGACCTCGACGGTCCGCCGTGCGACGTCGGCCCAGTCGAAGCGCAGGACATGCTCGGACGCCTCGGCGGTCAGCCGGTCGCGCAGGCGCGCGTCGACGAGCAATCGCTCGAGCATCGCGGCCAGCGAGCCGGCGTCCTTGGAGCGGAACCGCAGGCCGACGTCGCCGTTGGGGACGACCTCGCGCAGCCCGCCGGTGTCGGCGACCAGGCACGGGCAGCCCGACGCCATCGCCTCGAGCGCGACGAGCCCGAACGGCTCGAAGATCGACGGCACCACGCACAGGTCGGCGATCCGGTACAGCGAGTGCAGGACGTCGTCGCCGATCCAGCCGACGAACGTCCCGTGCTCGTCGAGCCCGAGCTCGGTCGCCTGGTGGCGCAGCTGCGCCTCGTGCGGCCCGGAGCCGGCGACGAGGAAGCGCACGTCGCCGACGCGCGCGATGACCCGCGGGAGCGCTTCGAGCGCGAGCTGGAATCCCTTCTCGTAGACGAGCCGGCCGACGAGCAGTACGAGCTTCTGGTCGGGCTTGGCGTAGCGGGCGCGCAGCGCGTCGAGGTCGTCGACCGGTCTGAGGTCGAGCGGGTCGATGCCGTTGGGGATCACCCGGATGCGGGCCTCGTCGAGACCGAACACGTCGGCGACGTGGCCGTGCATGTAGTGCGAGCAGACGATCACGCCGTCGGCCTCGCGCGCCATGGCGCGCTCGTGAGCATGGATCGTGCTCTGCGGATGCTGCTTGACCCAGCCCTGGTGGCGGCCGTGCTCGGTGGCGTGGATCGTGACCAGCCACGGCACGTCGCACGCGTCACGCAGCTCACGGCGCGGCCGGCGCGACGAGCCAGTCGTGGGAGTGGATCAGGTCGAAGCTCATGCGCTCGCGCAGCGCGTCGCCGGCCATGAGCATGTCGTCGTTCATGGTCTTGACCCAGCGCAGGAACCCGTCGAGGTCGTCGCTGGGCCAGCTCGGCTCGCGCACGCGGTGAACGTGGACGCCGCCGATCAGATCCTCGGTCGCCTTCGCCTCGCCGCGGGTCAGGACGTGGACCTCGATGTCGTGGTCGAGCAGCGCCTCGGCGAGCTTGTGGACATGGCGCGCGAGACCGCCCTCGACGACGGGCGGGTATTCCCACGAGAGGATCAGGACGCGCTGGAGGGTCAATGGCGGCTACGAACCGAGCACGGCGGGGCGCGCGTGCGCCGCCAGATTACGCGGCGGCGCGATCGGGGGATCTGCGGCCAAGCGCACCGGCGTGGTGGGCGGCGCGCTGATGGCCGTACTCGACGGCGAGGTCGTGGCTGACAGGAACGCCCAGTCGCTGGACTGAAGCGCGAGCAGCTCGCGAACCGCGCCGAGGTCGGCGGCGCGCTCCCGATCGTGCGACGAGACGCAGCTCCGCGTCGCGGGCGGCCCACGCGATGCCGGCGACCCGCGGGCCACTCCACGTGGTCAGGTCGCGCGGCTGACCCCACGACGTCACCGGCAGCTCGCGCGGCGGCGCCGGGTCGTGGCGATGGATCGCGTCGTCGAGTGCGACGACGTCCGGCCCGCTGCGCGCGCACTCGTCGAGCACCGCGCCGAGCCACTGCGGTCCCTCCATCCAGTGATGGCCGAGCAACTCGGTGTCGAGCGCGACGACGGCCAGCCCGCCGTCGGCGAGCCGCTGGCGCGCCCGGGCGGCGAACGCGGCGCCGTCGGCGCGTGCCTGGGCAGCGGCGCGCTCGCGATCGTACGGGCGACCGTCGTTGGACCACGCGCGGTGGCGATGGGTCGTGAAACCGTGGTGGTTGCGGTACGCCGGCGCGACGGGGTAGCCGTCGGTTCCCCAGGCGAGCTCGATCAGCTCGCGGTCGATTGGCGCCAGCAGCGGCCCCGCGTCGGTCGCCTGCGGCTGGAGCTGGTCGGGCGAGCCGCGGCCCAGCACGTCGGTCAGGTCGACGCACGTCGTGTGCACGCCGGCCTGTTCGAGCAGGTGGTCGAGCCACGTTGCGTGGGCGCACTCGGGCAGCCAGAAGCCGCCGTGCCAGTCGCCGTAGCGCGCCCGGTGGGCGTCGATGCCCGCCTCGACCTGGAGGCGCACGCCGGCGTCGGTGGCCAGCAGCGGGAGGATCGCGTGGGTCGCCGACGAGGTCCAGCGGGCACGGGCGCCGAGGCGCTCCAGCAGGCCGGCGCAGCCGCCGCCGGCGGCGAGCCGCTCGGCGGCGGCCTCGTAGTCGGCGGCCGAGCGGCGCAACTCGTCCTTGACGCCCGGGTCGGCCTCGGAGTCGATGTCGCGGCGGTGCGTGTCAGGGCGCACCTCGGTGAGGAACCGCTGCAGGCGCTCGCTGACGCCGGGCGCGTCGAGCTGGTCGGCGAGGACCGGCGTCAACGACAGCGTCACCCCGTCGGCCTGGCCGGCCTCGAGCACGTCGAGCACCGGCAGGTAGGAGGTCACGATCGCCTCCCACAGCCACTCCTCTCCGAACGGCCACGTCCCATAGCCCTCGACGTAGGGCATATGGGTGTGCAGGACGATGCTCAGCTCACCGAGCAAATGGCCACGAAGTCCAGCGCATGATCGAGGCGATCGGTGCGCAGCGTGAAGTCACGCGCGCTGATCGCGGGGACGAAGCGGTCGTAGAACGGCTTGGTGAAGCGCAGGCGGGCGTGGACGTCGTCCCAGCGCGCGTGACGGATCGCGAGCTCGTGCAGGCGCAGCTTGCGCGCGTGGTGCAGGCCGAGCATCCGCACGAGCGGAAAGTGCCCCTCGCACAGCCTGCGGAACTCGTCGGCGCGGTACTCGTGCACGTGCCACGGGTTGCCCGAGCGCTCGGCGCCGGGCGGAGCGAGGGTGAGGACGTTCGGGGTCGAGATGTAGGCCGTGCCGCGGTTGCCGGTCAGGCTCCGGAAGTGGTCCAGGATCGTCCCGGGCTCCTCGACGTGCTCGATCGTCTGCAGAAAGACGACGGCGTCGCACGGCTCGTCGAACGTCTGCACGAGATCGCGGGCGAAGCGCAGGTTCGGGGCGCTGTAGCGCAGGCGAGCGTGCTCGTGGGCGTCGGGGTTGGCGTCGACGCCGACGACGCTCGCCGCGCCCCCGCGCGCGAGGATCGCCGAGCCGTAGCCCTCGCCGCACGCCATGTCGATGACCCGCAGGCCGACGGCGCGCTGGGCGATCCACTCGTAGACGACTTCGTGCCGTCGATACCAGTAGTTCTCCTCCGGCACGTCGGGCAGCGTCCGCTCGCCGGTCAGCGCCAGCGGCGGCACCCCGGGCGGCTGGTCGCGCTGCTCGTAGATCTGCTCAGTCACGGCGCCGGAGGCTACCCGGCGCCCGCGGTGACCAGGGGTCAGACCCCTTGAGTCGGGGGGACTGAGGTTTCGCGCGTAAGTTGCGGCTCGTGGGACGGTTGACAGGACGTATGCGCCGCGCCGGTTCGCTTCTGCTGGGCTTTGCCGCCTGCTTCGTTCTGGGTGCGGCGCCCGCGGGCGCCGCCGCCAACTGCCCGGCGACGCTTGGCACGCAGGTCGCGGCCGGGAACCCGGGCAACGCGACGGTGGCGTGGGTGCAGCAGTGCACCGTCCCGACGACCGAGGTCGTCGCATCGTCGAGCAGCGCGCCCGGGATCTTCCCCGCCGCGACCGTCGTCTCGCCCCCCGGACCGGGGGTGCAACTGCTCGGCAACGTCGTCTCCGATGCGGCCGGCGACGCGTGGATCTTCGGCACGTCCAACCGCGTTGTCTACGGACCCAAGGCGACGCAGGACCTTGAGATCACGGGCCGCTGGGTCGCCTTCCGTCCCGCCGGGGGCAGCTTCACGACGACTCCCCTGCCGGCCGGCATCGTGCAGACCTCGAACGTCACGGTGAGCCCCGCAGGCCGGATCGCGCTCGCGTGGATCACCCCGAAGGGCGACACCGCGATCGCGACCGCCGATCGCAGCGCCACGTTCTCGTTGCTCGGGGTCCAGCGCGGCTTCCTGGTCTCCAGCCTCGGCATCGACGCGGCCGGCTCCATCACGCTCGCCGGCGTGCCGAGCACGCCGTTCGCGGGCGCCTACCGCTGGGTCGAGGTGCTGACGCAACGCACGACCGGCGGCGGCTTCGCGAAGACGATCGTCGACCGCCTCGCGCGCCCGAACCGTAGCTGCGCCCACCACGGCCCACCCCCGACGGCTGGCGGGCCGAAGCTCGCCATCGCGCCCAGCGGCGCCACGCTGCTCGCGTGGACCGTGCTGCTGGAGCGATGCCCGAGCGCGCGCTCGACGGGCATGGTCGCCGCGCGTCCCGGCGACGGCCAGGGCTTCGGTCGTGGCATCCGATTCAGCACCGACCTCGCGTCCTACGGGTTCACCGGGGGCGTCGCGGTCGATGACAGCGGTCACGGCCTCGTCGGCTGGCAGCGCCGCAACAGCCACTTCGTGGTCGATGTCGTCGACCCGCAGGGCCACCCCGCCCGGCGGGCGACCGATCTCGGTCGCGGGGCCGGAGCGCTGTTGGCAAGCCCCGGTGGCGCGGCCGCCGCGACGATCGTGGACTACCTGAGCGCCGGCACGCGCGTGTCGCTCAGCACCGGCTCGACGACCGCCGGCCTCGGCGCCCCACAGCCCGTCGGCACCGGCGCCGGCTCGATGGCACTCGACTCGGCCGGCACCGCGCTGGTCGCCCGCGCCGCGGCGCCGGGGGTCACCGTCCAGGGCTACGGCCCCGCCCCGTTCGGCCCGGTGACCGTCACCGCCGTGCCATAGCAGCGGCCACCGCGTCTTCTCTTGCTCACCCGCGGGCGTGCCGCGTCTCTGGCAATCGGCCCTCCACCCACCGATTACGCTTCCGCTCCATGGCCGCGCCCACCACCGCCGACGAGATCCGCGAGGTCAACGAGCGATACCACAACGGCGCGGCGCACCACTACGACTCGAAGTGGGGCATCGACTACGGCGAGATCGGCCAGGCCCAGGTGCTGCGCAAGCTGCGCAGGGCGCTCGGGGCCGGTGCGCCGACGACGTTCGCCGACGCGCTCGAGGTCGGCGCCGGCACCGGCTACTTCTCGCTCAACCTGCTCCAGGCCGGCGTGATCGGCCACGCGACGTGCCTGGACATCGCCCCCGGGATGCTCGCCACACTGGGCGCCAACGCGCGCAAGCTGGGCCTCGACGACGACGTCGACACGATCGCGGGCGACGCGCAGTCGCTGCCGCTGGCCGACCACAGCTTCGACCTCGTCCTCGGCCACGCCGTTCTGCACCACTTGCCCGACCTCGACGCGGCGCTGGCCGAGTTCCACCGCGTCCTGCGCCCTGGCGGCCTGATCGCGTTCGCCGGCGAGCCCTCGCGCCGCGGCGACCGGATCGCGTCCGTCCCCAAGCGCGCCGCCTCATGGGCCGCGCCCGCGTGGCGGGCCGTGATGCGCGCGTCGGCCGCCGAGGCCGGCCACGACGACGGCGGCGCCCACAACCACGAGCTCGAGCGCCACGTCGACGTCCACGCGTTCGTCCCGTCGGACCTCGAGCGCGTGGCGGACCGCGCCGGCCTCACCGACGTGCGCGTCAACGGCGAGGAGCTGCTGGCCAACCTGTTCGGGTGGGCGAACCGCACGCTCGAGGCCAGCGCTGACCCCGACACGATTCCGATCGCGTGGCGGACCTACGCATTCCGCGGCTACCTGCTGCTCCAGAAGGTCGACCGCCGCGCACTCGAGCCGTGGTTGGCGCCCGACGTCTTCTACAACCTGATGCTCAGCGCCCGCAGGCCCGACCGATGACCGAGCCAGACGACCGCGTTCGGCGAGCCGGAGTCAGAGCGCGTCTGGCTCAAGCCGGTCGCGCACCGCAACTCCTGGATCGCCGGCGGGCTGGCGCTGCAGTTCATCGGCGCCGCTCTACCGCGGGTCCTGCTGCACGGGCCAAGAGCGAGGACCTGCTCGACCACGTCGACGGCCTGACCGTCAAGCTCGTCTGGCACCAGGCGGTCCACCACAGCACGACCTGCGATGATCTCCTCGGGCGGTCCTGTTCGTGATCGGCAGCATGGTGCTGGCACGTCGTGAAGAGCGACCTCGTGCTCGCCGTGCCGCTGGCGGCGCTCGCGTTTCTCGTCGCGCTCGGCGCTGGCCCTGATCGTCCCGTCGTCGCGCTGTTGGTGTGGCTGTGGCTCGAGTCGCCCGGCGACGCTCGACGTCGTCGTCGAGCGCAGCGGCGAGAAGCGCAAGCAGTAGCCGACACGTCCTACACTCGGAGTTGTGGACGACTTCCCGTTGTTCGTCCTGCCGACAGTCGCCCTGCCCCATGAGCCGGTCCCGTTGCACGTGTTCGAGGACCGCTACCGCGAGATGATCGAGCACTGCATCGACGAGCAGCTCGAGTTCGGGATCGTGTGGGCCGACGAGCGCGGCGAGCGCGCGACCGGCTGCGCGTGCGAGGTCGCCCGCCTTCTGCGCCGCCACGACGACGGACGCCTCGACATCCTCGCCCGCGGCATCCGGCCGCTGCAGGTCGTCGAGCGCCACGACGAGCTCCCGTGGCCGGCGGCGACCGTCGCGTTCCTCGACGACCCGCCCGAGGAGCCCGACCCACAGGCGGCCGCCGAGGCGCACGAGGCCTACGCGGGGCTGGTGCGCGACGCGACCGACGAGGAGCCCGACCCCGAGTCGGTGGCCGAGCTCGACGCGTACGCGATGGCGGCGACGGTCGAACTCGCGCCCGACGCCAAGCAGGGCCTGCTCGAGCTGCGCTCCGAGAACGCGCGTCTGCGACTGGTCACGAAGCTGCTCGGCGAGACGGTCGCGCGGGTGGCCCGCGAGCACGAGGCGGCCGAGCGGGCGCGGACCAACGGCAAGGTGCGCAAAGGCTGACGGGCTCAGCGCGCCAGCCCGCATGGGCCCTGGGCGATCTGCGCGCGCGAGCAGCTGGACCTGGGAGAACGCGCGGCCGCCGCGGCAGCGAGTTGTCGGCGAAACGCACCGCGCCGTCCTGCGTGCGCACGTAGTAGGTGAGGACGCTGCCCGGCCGCGGCGCGAGGCGCACGTGGCGCTTGGCCGGCTTGGCTCAGGTCCTCGGCGAGGCCGCGCGCGCTGATCAGCTGCTTGCTCGTGACCTCGACCAGCGGCTTGCGATTGCAGCTCACGCGGCCGTCGTCGGTGACGCGCAGCGACAGGTGGGCGCCCGGGATCGAGCCGTCGCGCGTGATCAGCATCACGTCGGGCGCCGGTCTGCTGCGCGCAGCCGGCCAGCGCTGCCACCGCCAGCGCAAGGGCGCGGCCAGCCCCGCCTCACGCGCCGACCGCCGCGCCGTCGCGGCGCGGATCGCCGGCGCCCGACAGCTCGCCGGTGCGCGGATCGTGCTCGACCGCCTGGGTGCCGCCGAAGAACAGGTTGCGCTCGCGGAACGGCTGCACGGTCCGGCCGGCCGCCTCGAGCGCCGCCACGTCGATCCCCGGCTCGGCGTATACGACGCCGTCCTCGAAGTGCACGCGCGGCGCGTCGACCGCGGCGCCGGCGCCGAGCTGGTGGTCGACGACGCCGACGATCGTCTGGAGGATCGCCGAGCGGATCCGGTTGGAGCCGGCGCTGCCGACGACGAGCTCGACCTCTCCGTCGGCCGATGACGACGGTCGGCGCCATCATCGACGGCATCCGCCGCCCGGCCGGGTACATGAAGAAGCCGCGCGGGTTGAGGTCCTCCTCGCCCATGATGTTGTTGAGGTGGATCCCGGTCCCGGGGACGACGCAGCCCCGAGCCCTCACCATTGGTGCACGTCACCGAGCACGCGCGCCCGTCGGCGTCGAGCACCGAGATGTGGGTCGTCGAGCCGAGGTTGCGCGGCCAGGAAGCGCTCGAGGAAGCCGTCCTGCGGCGAGCCCGTCGATGAACGCGTCGTCGCGGCGAGCCTGCGACGTCGGCCATCACGTCGACGATCTCGGTCACGCTCGGCGGGCCGTCGGTCGCGTCGAGGCGCCCGAGCGCGAGCGCGATCAGCGTCCCGCCGGCCGACGGCGGCGGGTTGGTCAGGACCGTGCGCCCGCGGTATCGCACGGCCGCCGGCTCGCGCGCCGACCGCCGCGTAGGCCTCGAGGTCGCCGCGGGTCAGCAGCCCGCCGAGCCCGTCGACGTACTCGAGCACCGTGTCGGCGATGTCGCCGCGGTAGAACGGGTCGGCGCCCTCGGCGCCGAGGCGCTCGATCGTGTCGCCGAGCTCGGCGTCGCGGAACACGTCGCCCTCGACCAGCGGCGCGCCGTCGGGCGCGAACCGCTGCGCGGTGACCTCGGTGAAGTCGAGGATCGCCGCCAGCAGCTCGGCGACGTAGCCCTGGATCGCGTTGAGCGGGACCCCGGTGCGCGCGTGCCGCGCGGCCGGCGCGGCGAGCTGCGGCCAGCGGGACGCTGCCCCAGCGCTCGTGCGCCTGGGCGATCCCGGCCGGGCAGCCGTAGGGGCCGCACGACGCGGCGCCGACGTAGAAGACCTGATCGGCGTCGCCGAACGACACGTGCAGCGGCGTCAGTTCGCCGGTCCGGCCGTCGGGCCGGCCGAGCCCGGGCGCGGCGACGAAGAAGTCCAGCAGCGTCGGCGCGCTCGCCGCCGCCGGCGACGAGCATGTAGCCACCGGCGCCGGGACCGGTGAGCAGCGGCTCGGTCGCCCACGAGGTCAGCATCGCCGCGAGCGCCGCGTCGACGGCGTTCCCGCCGTCGGCCAGCACGTCGGCCCCAGCCTGCGCGGTCAGCGGATGACCGGCGGCCACCATGCCCCGCGGGTGCGCCATGCGCGCACCCTACGCCGTCAGTGGACGGCAGCGGCCAGCGACGGCGCCGCCTCGATCGGCCCCTCGGCCTCGTCCTCCGGAGCGGCGTGCGGCGAACGTGGTCCGCAGCGGGACCTCCTTCAGCATCAGCGCGAGCACGAAGCCGACCGCCGAGATCACCGCGCCGACCAGGAACACGTTGTGCAGGGCGCCCGCGAACGCGTGCTCGAACGCGAGGTGCAGCCGCGGCGGGAGCTGGGCGACCTGCTCGGGGTCGAGGTGGATCCCACCCTTCGGGTGGAAGCCGGCCGACTCCAGCGGCGCCATGCGGTGATTGAGCCCGGCGGTGAAGATCGCGCCGAGCAGCGCGACGCCGAGCGAGCCGCCGAGCGAGCGCAGCGTCGTCGCCCCGGCCGTCGCCGCCCCCAGGTCGCGGTGGCGCACGTCGTTCTGGATCGCGATCACGAGCACCTGCATGACGAGGCCGATGCCGAGCCCGACGATGAGCATGTAGACCGACGCCTGCCAGCTCGGTGTCGAGACGCTCAGCTGCGTCAGCAGCAGCAGGCCGATCGTCAGCACCGCGGTCCCGGCGATCGGGA
Organism: uncultured Actinomycetes bacterium; assembly: GCA_963846975.1. Taxonomy (GTDB): domain Bacteria; phylum Actinomycetota; class Thermoleophilia; order Solirubrobacterales; family Solirubrobacteraceae; genus AC-49. The sequence goes on along the minus strand of CAWJXY010000007.1, from coordinate 256,726 downwards.
ACATCTTGTAGCGCCCGATGCGGGTGATCGCACGCCCGGTGGCGATGCTCGTGATCAGCAGGCCGGTGATCAGCGGCAGCATCCGCAGGCCCGACGAGGTCGGGCTCGCGCCGTAGACGATCTGCAGGAACAGCGGCACGAACACGATCGCCCCGAACATCGCCAGCCCGACGATGAACCCGATCGAGCTCGCGACGCGGAACACGGCCGAGCGGAACAGCGCCGGCGGCATGATCGGCTCCGGGGCCCGCAGCTCCTGGAAGACGAACGCGACGAGCGCGAGGACGCTGATCGCGCCGAGCCCGAAGATCATCGGCGAGTCCCACGCGTACTGGTTGCCGCCCCACGTCGTGAGCAGGATCAGCGAGCTGACGCCGACCGCCATCAGCGAGGCGCCGAGCCAGTCGACCTGATGGCGGCTGTGCTGGCGCGGCAGGTGCAGCTGGGTGACGATCACGACGACCGCGACGATCGCGATCGGGATGTTGATGTAGAAGACCCACTGCCAGGCGAGGTTGTCGACGATGAAGCCGCCGGCCAGCGGGCCGATGACCGACGCGACGCCGAACACGCCGCCGATCAGCGCCCGTGTAGCGGCCGCGGTCGCGCGGCGGCACGACGTCGCCGATGATCGCCTGCGCGCCGACCAGCAGGCCGCCGGCGCCGGCGCCCTGGACGGCGCGGAACACGATCAGCTGGGTCATGTTCTGGCTGAGGCCGGCGAGCATCGAGCCGGCCATGAAGATGATGATCGCGGCGAGGAACAGGGGCTTGCGCCCGTGCATGTCGCCGAGCTTGCCGTAGATCGGCGTGGCGATCGTGGAGGCGAGCAGGTACGAGGTGACGACCCACGACAGGTGGTTCAGGCCGCCGAGGTCGCCGACGATCGTCGGCAGCGCCGTCGACACGATCGTCTGGTCCAGCGCGGCCAGGAACATGCCGAGCATGAGCGCGGCGAAGACCGTGAACAGCGCACGGCCCTTCAGCGGCTCGCTCGGCGGGTGTTCACGCGGCGGCGACCCCCGCTGCGTAGCGGCTCGGTGTCGGCGGCGAAGTCGATCTGGTTGAGCGCGGCGGTCAGGCGCTTGACGGCGCTGTCGTCGAGGCCGTCGACGAACACGCGCAGGTCGCGCACACGGGCGGCGGCGAGCCGCATGATCACGTCGCGGCCCTCCTCGCTGGCTGCGACCTCGCCGCGCGCGGCGGTCGTTGGCGGCGACGGTCGTCGTCACGAGCCCGATCCGCGCCAGCGACGCGACGGTGCGGCTCGCGGTTGGCTGCGAGGCGTTGAGCAGCTCGGCGAGCTGGCTGATCGTGATCGGGCCGTCGGCGTAGGCGAGGATGTGCAGCGCCTTGATCTGCGAGGGGCGGACGCCGACCTCGTCGATCAGGGCCATGGCGGACGTCCCCGAGTGGCGATTGAGGTGGGTCGTCAGACGGTAGAGGCGTTCGGCAAGCGTCTGGCGATTAGTTTCATGCACGTATGCAAGTGTACGCGGACCGTCGCTCTCCCACCAGGGGGAGTGTGTGGCTTCTCACAGACCGCGAGCCAATATCCTGGCGCCGATGAACCCCTGGAAGACCGCCCTCGCCGCCGCCGGTGCGGCCGCCGTACTGGCCGCCGCCGCGACCGGCGCCGGCGCCGCCGGCACGAAGACCTGCCATCCCGCCAAGTACCCCGGGACCGGCTACATCACGTCGGTCAAGGTCACCGGCGTCACGTGCGCGAAGGGCAACCAGGTCGCGGTCGCCTACTACAAGTGCCGGATCAAGAACGGCGGCGTCCAGGGGCACTGCAAGGCCAAGGTGCTCGGCTTCACGTGCAAGGAGTCGGCGCGCCAGGCAATCCCGACCGAGTTCGACGCGCGCGTCACGTGCACGAAGGGCCACCAGAAGGTGGTCCACACGTACCAGCAGAACCTCTAAGACCGCCTAAGGCACGAACCGGTCGACGGCCCGCAGCAGGTAGGGCCCGAGCGTCGTCGAGAACGTGCTCGTCAGGTGCGTGTTGTCCTTGCGCACGAGCGCGCCGCCGATGACGGCGAAACACAGCCGGCGGCTGCACATGTAGTGCGTGAGGTCGATGACGGAAATCGCGGCGCAAGCCGGCCGCGTAGGCCGCGGCCACCTCGGGGTCGGGCTTGACGTCCTTGCTGCGCTGACCGGCGCAGCGCACCCCGGCCCGGTCGGCGCGTCCCTTGGCGATCGCGCGGTTGACGCAGCCGGTCTGCGGGTTGACCGTCTCCGGCGTGTCGTGGATCACGAAGATCCGCTTGATCGACTTCGGCAGGCGCGCCCAGGCGGAGCGGTAGCCCTGCTGGGCCGAGCCGGAGAAGCGCGCCAGCGCGTGCGCGGAGACGAACAGCGTCGAGACGCGCGCGGTGGCGCGCGAACCAGCGCCGGAGCTGGTTGTTCCAGCGCACGCAGGCGGCCGAGCGGCGGGACTGGCCGGAGATGATGGTCCGCGCCATCGTGAACGGACACCCGGAGCGCGTGATCGACAGGCCGCGCCACCCGCGTCCCTGGGCCACGACCTCCAGCGCCCCGCGCCAGTGCTCGGCGTGGCTGTCGCCGACCAGCGCGAACGTCACCTTCGCGTGGCCCGGTGTGGCGCCGAACGCGCAGACCGACAGCAGCGCCGCGTGCTGGACGAACTTGCAGTACGCGTTGGGCGTGATCAGCGCGTTGTCGGGCGTCGGGATCACGGCGTGCTTGAGCGCCGGGTTGCGACAGCGGTGGCGCGGGTCGCGCGCCGCGGCGCCGAAGCACTTCGGCTCGGCGAGCAGCGAGATCGTCTCCTTGACCTCGCTGATGTCGGGGACGTCATCGACGCACGGGATCGGTTTCGCGCACGGGCCGTTGTCGGTCCACTTGGACTCCGCCTGCCAGTTCATCTGGCCGAACGGCAGCTCGGCGGCCAGCGGCGTGAACGCGGCGGTCAGCGTCTTGTCATCGGGGCGCGTGACGATCGCGGCCAGGACCTTGGTGTGGCGGGCGTCGCCGTGGCCGTCGATGTGGGCGTAGCTGAGGGCCGCCTTGCCGCCGCGCTTGACGACGCAGATCCGCGTGCGCGCCTCGCCCGCGCGGTGGTAGTGGATCGTCAGGCACAGCTCGCGGCCCTTGCGGTGCGACAGCGCACCCGCGCCCCACGCCGACTTCGACCGGAACGTCAGGACGAGCTGCGTGCCCATCTGGCCGAACGTGACCGAGGTCAGGTCGAGCGGACCGCCCGCGATGTCGGCCGTATCGTGGTGCGCGGTCGGAGTGAAACGCAGCACCAGGTGCGACCGCTTCGCGGCCGCGAAGGCGGCCGCGGCGAGCAGGACGCACGCGATGAGGGTGGCGACAACGACACGCACAGGGGCGGCAGGGTAGCGCCCGGTGGCACCGGATTTCGCCGCTTCGGTGTCCTTCGGCGCGCTCAGCGCTTCGGAACGAACTCGGGCACGTCCAGCTCCGTGACGCCGAGCCCCGTGCGCCGTGTGCTGCTCGCCGTGCGACTCGAGGTCGCGGGCCCGCGCGACACGCGCGGCTCGCCGGCGGGCTCCTCGAGCAACCGACGCCGCGCGGGGCGCTCGCCGTAGCCGGTCGCCACGACCGTCACCCACACCTGCTCGGAGAGCGACTCGTCGACCATCGCACCGAAGATGATGTTCGCGTCCGGATGGGCCGCCTCGGCGACCGCCTTGGCCGCTTCGTTGACCTCCCACAGCGACAGGTCGGGGCTGCCGGTGATCGACAGCAGGATCGACCGCGCCCCCTCCATGCTCGTCTCCAGCAGCGGCGACGCGACGGCGGCCTGGGAGGCCTCGATCGCGCGGTGCTCGCCGGTGCCCATGCCGATCCCCAACAGTGCCGCGCCGGCGTCGGACATGATCGTCCGCACGTCGGCGAAGTCGAGGTTGATCAGCCCGGGCAGCGTGACGAGGTCGGAGATGCCCTGGACGCCCTGGCGCAGGACGTCGTCGGCGACGCGGAACGCGTCGACCATCGACGTCCCCTTCTCGAGAATCGTCAGCAGGCGGTCGTTGGGAACGACGATCAGCGTGTCGACCTCGTCGGCCAGGGCCTGGATGCCGACGTCGGCCGCGTCCGCGCGGCGGGTGCCCTCGAACCCGAACGGCTTGGTGATCACGCCGACCGTCAGGGCGCCGACCTCGCGCGAGATCCGCGCGACGATCGGCGCGGCGCCGGTGCCTGTCCCGCCGCCGGCGCCGGCCGTGATGAAGATCATGTCCGAGCCCTTGAGCAGCGCCTTGATGCGGTCGTATTCCTCCATCGCCGCAGCGCGCCCGAGTTCGGGGTCCGAGCCCGATCCCAGCCCGCGCGTGACCGCGGCGCCGATGTGCAGCGTGATATCGGCCGTCGACTGTTGCAGCGACTGCAGGTCGGTGTTGACGGCGACGAACTCGACGCCGTGGACCTCGGCCTCGACCATGCGGTTGACCGCATTGACGCCGGCACCGCCGACGCCGACCACGCGGATGATCGGCTTGCCGATCTCGCGCGGCGCGACCGGCACGTCGATGTCGTAGCGCGCGAGCGCGTCCCGGGGCTCGTCGATCGGGGCGAGCATGTCCTCGGGCAGGTCGTCCTCGGACGAGAACGCGTGGCGCAGACGCTCCTGCGGCGTCGGGATCAGGGTCTCGTCCTGGGCGGCGGCGGTCTGCGGGGCCAGCGCGGGGTGCGGAACGCCGGTGTCGCGCGGATGCGCGGGCGGCTCGGGCGCCGGAGGCGCCTGCGGCGGCGAGGACGCGGCAGCCGCCTCGTCGGCGGCAGCCTGACCTTGGGTCTCGTCGGCGGGCTCGTCAGAGAGCCCGTGCTCCTCGGTCTTGCGGAACAGGGCCGCCAGCGGCCCCTCTCGCATACTCGCTCGCTTACTTGGGCCGGCCATTGAGAACCTCCTGCGCCAGGTCGCGGTAGGACTGCGCCGCTGCCCCGTCCGGGTCGTACTTGAGAACAGACATACCCTTCACCGGGGCTTCAGCAAAGCGGATCGTCTTGCGGATGCGAGACGCGAACACGCGATCTCCGAAGTTTTCTTCGAGGATCTCGATCGCTTCCTTGGCATGAACGGTCCGTGTATCCATCAACGTGGGCAGGATCCCCTCGATCTCGACGTCGGGATTTAGGTTCTCGCGAATCATCTGAAGGGTGTTCTGGAGCTGGATCAGCCCGCGCATCGAGAGATACTCGCACTGCACGGGGACGATCACCTTGTCTGCGGCCGTCAAAGCGTTGATCGTCAGCAGTCCGAGGCTCGGCGGCGTGTCGATGCAGATGAAGTCGTAGTCCTCGAGGATCGGCGCAAACGCCTTCTCCAGCGAACGCTCGCGACCGATCTGGGCGGACATCGCGATCTCGGCGCCGGCGAGGTCGATCGACGCGCAGGCGACGTCGATCTCGCGCTTGCGGATCACTTCGCGGATCGAGATGTGATGGACGAGTACGTCGTACATCGAGGTCTGGAGCGTGTCGGGGTCGATCCCCTGGGACATGGTCAGGTTGCCCTGCGGATCCATGTCGACGCACAGGACGCGATGGCCCTTCTCCGAGAACGCGACCGCGAGGTTCAGCGTCGTCGTCGTCTTGGCGACGCCACCCTTCTGGTTGGCGAACGCGATGACCTTGGCCTTGCTGGTGTTAGCCACGAAAGCTCATTCGGCGCGCGTGCGCAGCATTCCTTCCCATAACCTCCGGACGGAATGGACGGCGTCGCCCACTGGGACGAGACACGGGTCTGGGAGGCCGACTACCCGCCGGTGCGCGGGCGCTGGCGCAACCTCGGCGCGGCCGCCCGCAGCGTGGCGGTCGGGTTGCAGCGGATCGACGTGGCGCCCGGCTTTCAGTCCACGCCGGTCCACGCCCACGGCGAGTCCGAGGAGATCTTCTGGGTCCTATCGGGGTCCGGATTTCTGTGGATGGACTCGACGGCGTGGGCCGTCGGGCCGGACGACTGCATCCTGCACCGTCCGCGCACCGCGGCACACACGATCGTCGCCGGCCCCGACGGCGTGTCGGTGCTCGCGTTCGGGACGCGGCCGGGCAGCGAACCCGGGCTCCACGGCCGCAGCGATACGGCGGTCGTCTACGGCTTTCGCGGCGTCGATCATCCCGAGCATCCGTTCTCACTCGAGCTGGGGCTGGACGTCGTTGACGTGTCGGCGCCGTCGGCCGACCGGCCGCGGACGCTCGTCAACCTCGGCGACCTTGATCCGTTCGACGACAGCCTCAACCGCGCCGGTGTCGAACGCCAACTCGTCGGCGTCAGTCGCGCCCTTGGTGCGCGGCTCAGCGGCCTGACCCACTTCGACGTTTCGCCAGGGATGCTGGCCAACGTCCCGCACTGCCACGCCGCCGAGGAGGAAATGTTCGTCGTCCTCGACGGCGACGGGACGCTCGAACTGTGGAACGCACGCAACGTGCAGGTGGACGAGGGGCCGTTGCGGGCGGGCTCGGTCGTCTCGCGGCCGCCCGGAACCGGTATCTCGCACGCCATCCGGGCCGGCGACGGCGGCCTTCGGATGCTCGGCTACAGCGACTTCCACCCCGGCGACGCGTGCTTCTACCCGCGATCGCAGAAGGTGTCGCTCGGCGGCCTCGGGATCCGTTTCGCGGTCACGCAGCTCGAATATTTCGACGGCGAGGAGTGAGCACGGGCCGCGGCGTGCCGGTCCGCGAGTTGCTCGTCGTCACGGGCAAGGGCGGCGTCGGCAAGACGACGGTCGCCGCGGCGATGGCACTGGCCGCGGCGCGTGAGGGACGGCGCGTGATCGTCGCCGAAGTGGCGGCCCGCGACGACATCGCGCGGGTGCTGGGCGGCGAGGCCGCGCCGTTCTCCGAGCGCGAGCTGCCGGGCGGCGTGCACCACATCTCGATCGACCCCGAGCAGGCGTTCGAGGAGTACATGCGCGACCAGCTGCCGGGACCGATGGCGTCGCTGCTCATCGCCAGCCGGAGCATGGCGCTGCTCGCGGCGGCGACGCCGGGGCTGCGCGAGCTACTGAGCATCGGCAAGGTCTGGGAGCTCGCCCAGGTCGCGCGGCGCACGCCGGGCGCGCTTCCATACGACCTCGTGATCCTCGACGCGCCCGCGACCGGCCACGGCGTCGCGATCCTCCAGGCGCCGGCGACGTTCGCGCAGGCGGCGCGCGGCGGGCCGATCGCGCGCCAGGCGGGGATCATCGACGCGCTCGTGCGCGATCGCGCACGGACGGCGGTGATCGCGGTCACGCGGGCGCAGGAGATGCCGGTGTCCGAAACGCTCGAGCTGCGCGGTGCGTTGCGCGGCGCGATCGGGCTCGACCTCGACCGTGTGATCGTCAACGCCGTCGCGCCGTCCCGGTTCACGGCGGCGGAGGTCGAGAAGGTCGCTGCCGCGATGCCCGGCAGCGGCGTGGCCCGCGGGGTGGCGTGGCAGCACCGCTTGGCGAGCGCCCAGCGCGGTCAGCTCGCGCGCCTGCGACGCGGCCTGCCCGACGTCGCGGTGCAGACATTGCCGTTGCAGACCGGCGCCCGACTGGGCCTGGCCGAGGTCGAGGCCCTGGCGGCGCGGCTGTGAGCGGCCTCGACGCGATCCTCGACGGGCGGCGTGTGGTCATCTGCGCCGGGTCGGGCGGCGTCGGCAAGACGACGACCGCGGCGACGATTGCGGTCGGGATCGCGGCCGGTGGCCGGCGCGCGTGCGTCGTGACGATCGACCCGGCGCGGCGCCTGGCCGCGTCGCTCGGGCTCGACGGGCTCGACAACGAGCCCCGGCGGGTCGACGACCGACGCTTTGCGGCGTGCGGCGTGGTGCTGACCGGAGAGCTGTGGGCGATGATGCTCGACCCCAAGGCGACGCTGGACGACCTCGTCGGCCGCCTGGCGCCGGACCCCGGCGCGCGCGCCGAGATCCTCGCCAACCGGATCTATCGCGAGCTGTCGGCGGCCGTCGCCGGGACGCAGGAGTACACGGCGATGGCGAAGCTCTACGACCTGTACGAGTCGGATCGGTTCGACGTGATCGTGCTCGACACCCCGCCGAGCCGCAACGCGCTGGACTTCATCGACGCGCCGGACCGCCTGACCGGCTTCCTCGAGGGTCGCGCACTGCGAACGCTGGTCGCCGGGTCGGGCATGGCGGCGCGCTTCGTGGGCCGCGGGACGAGTGCCGTGCTCGGGGTGCTGGGCCGCGTGACCGGGACCGACCTGCTGCGCGACGTCGGCGCGTTCCTGCGGTCGCTGGGCGCGTTGCTCGACGGCTTCCGCGCCCGTGCGCGCGAGATCAAGCAGCTGCTGGCCGACCCGGCGACGACGTTCGTGCTCGTCAGCTCACCCCAGCCCGAGCCGGCGGCCGAGGCCGTCTTCTTCGCCGAGCGCCTGCGCGACGCCGGCCTGCACGTCGGCGGGCTGATCGTCAACGCGGTCCACGAGCCGGCGGGCGACGTGCCGGAACCCGACGCGCTCGCGGCGATGCTGGGCCCGCCGCTCGCCGCCCGGGTGCAGCGCACCTGCGCGGAGGCGACGTCGCTCGCCAAGCGCGACGCCGACACGATCGCCGAGCTCGCCGTCGCCCTCGACGTCCCGGACCCGATCCTCGTCCCCCACTTCGCCACCGACGTGCACGACGCCGCCGGCCTCGCCGCCGTCCACGCCCACCTGTTCGGCCCCCCGGGGGCGCGAACGTCGATTTCTGGTGGCTATACCGGGTAGTTCGCTGCTGTTCAGAGCCCGCCGGCTACGCCGGCGGGCGCCAGAATCCCGTCCGCCACGGCCCGCAGATCCGAATCCAGGTGCCCGCACAACACGTCGCGCAGCACCGCCCGTAAGTGCCCCTGAACCGCGGCACACAACGCCCCGGGATCGGGCTCCGGCAACCCGAGCCCCGCCACGTAGGCCTGCTCCACCGTCACCGCGTGCGCCACGTGCTCGGCCAGCAGCGCGCGACGCTCCGCCACCGCGCACAACGCCGCCAACCGGTCCGGCAACAGCCCGCTCCCCGGCCCCTCGGGCTCCAGCAACGCCCGTAGCGCCAGCAGATGGTCCGACAATCCCTCCATCGGGTCCGCGCGCTCGCAGCCCATCCCGAACCGTCGCAGCGCCCACGCCACCTCGCCCGCCCGCGGAGCGCGGCGCGCGACCAGGTTGCAGAACGCCCGCAGCTCGTCCTCCTGCTCGGTGGCGATCGCGCAGCGCCCGCGCGGCGCACCACCCGAGCCGACGACGCACAGCTGCCATGGCCCGCCGCCGCTACGCATCCACGCCGACGCCCCGAGCGCCGGCGTCCCGTCCGCGTACAGCCGCAACGCCTCGATCAGCCGCACGAAGCGGATCCGCGCGTGCGCGATCGGGTCGTCGTCGCCCGGCGCGGCCTCCCAGCGCAGGACGGCGAGCACGTGGGCGCTCGAGCCGTTGCGCGGCCAGACCGCGTCGGCCGGCGCGTCGGGCAGTGCGTCGCCGTGGACGAGCGTCAGTCCGCCGCCGAGGTCGACCTGCGGTCCGTGCAGCGTCACGCCGAGCAGCACGCCGACGGCGACCGCCTCGGTGCGTCCCTCGGTGACGAGCGTCTCGAGCTCGTCGTAGGCGACGCGCACGCGGTCGATGTTCAGGACGAAGTCGGTCGAGTCTTCGAACACACGGGCGAGGAAGACGTACAGCGCTTCCTGGGCACGCTCGCGCTCGCTGCGCGGCGGGTTGACGCCCCTTGCCTCGAGGTAGGCGCCGAGGCCCGAACACGTGCCGAGCGCGTGCAGCGCCGGCAGGTAGCCGTCGAGCTGGCCGAGAATCGGCGCGCGATCGGCGATGAAGTCGGCGGTCAGCGGGCGGTAGCAGTACAGGGGCGTGCGCCGCGGGCGGCCCCGCTCCTCGAGCTCGAATCCGACCTCGGCGCCCGATGCGGCGTCGGACGCGAGCTGCCAGGCCGCCTCTTCGGCAAAGGCGAGCAGCGCCTGGTGGAGGCGTGGGTTCCGCACGGTCCGAGCATTCCCCGCCGCCCGCGGCGTCTCCTGCCTCGTGCACGACACCTTGCGCAAACCTGTCCAAACCTGGTCAGCGCGCAGCTTCGCTGGCCAGAGGTGCAGCTTCCTGCCCTCCAGACCGTGCACGGGCGGCGGGGATCTCGCGCCGCGCGCGCGTGCGCCGACCCTGGCGATATGACCATTGCCGACGTCCGCCTGCTGGCGCTGCTCGGCTCGATCGTGCTCGCGCTCGCGATCGCCTCACCCGACGCGTCGGCGCGGATCGAGCACGGCGGCGGCGTGTCGTTCGCGCGCACGCTCGGCAGCCGGCTGCCGCTGACCGAAGGCATGAGCGGTGACGACGTCTCGAGCCTCCAGCAGGCGCTGACCCTGGCCGGCTTCCCGATCGCCGCCGACGGCCAGTTCGGACCGACGACCGAGCAGGCGCTGCGCGCGTGGGAGACGGCCACGGGCCACTCGGTCGACGGAGTCGTTGACGCCGACGACGCCGCCGCGCTGCTGGCGATCCTCACCACCGGCACCCCGCTCACGCCGACGCCGATCCCCACGCCGATCCCGATGCCGACGCCGGACCCGCTGGCGACCACGGCGACGATCAACTCGGCCGGGCACGCGATCGCGGCGCCCGGCTCGCCGATTCGCGTCCAGCGCATCGTCGTCGCCGCCAACCACATCGCGACGCTGCCCTACCGCTTCGGCGGTGGCCACGGACGCTTCACCGACACGGCCTACGACTGCTCGGGCTCGGTCAGCTTCGCCCTGCACGGCGCCAAGCTGCTGCACCGCACGCTGGACTCGACCGCCCTGGAGTCCTACGGAACGCCCGGCAAAGGTCGCTGGGTCACGATCTACGCCAACCGCGGTCACACGTACATGGTCGTCGAGGGCCTGCGGTTTGACACGTCAGGCGCGACCGATGCCGGCACGCGCTGGCAGGCGACGGCACGCTCGTCGAGCGGCTACGTCATCCGCCACCCGGTCGGGCTCTAGGCGAGACCTACGCTGCGACGGGCTGGGCGGGCGTCGTCCCCGCGCCTCGTCGGACAGCCAGTGCGTGCCGTAGCTGCGCATGCCCTCGACGATCGGCAGCAACGCGCGGCCCTTGTCGGTCAGCGAGTACTCGACCCGCGGCGGAACCTCGGGGTACGTGTGGCGCTCGACGATCCCCTCCTCCTCGAGCGCCCGCAGGCGCAGCGAGAGGGTCCGCGGGCTGATCCCGGCCAACGACCGCTCGAGCTCGCAGAAGCGCGAGCACCCCTCGGCGAGGTCACGTACGAGCAGCAGCGTCCACTTGCCGCACACGATCTCCGCAGTCCTACAGACCGGGCACGTCTCATCAACCGCCATTCCAACACTTTACCAACTGAAGCAACCCCAGGCGACCGGCGTCGACCACCCGTCTACCGCGAAGAGGGGGCGAAGCCCCCGGTCAAGAGAGGCATGGATGCCTCGATCCCCAACAAAAGTGCCCCCGGACGGGGCACGGGGACTTCCCAGCCTGGATGCCTCGATCCCCAACAAAAGTGCACCCGGACGGGGCACGGGGAGCCCCCGGAGACCGAGCGGCTCAGCGCAGGACCGCGCCCCCGCCATGGCTCGAGCGCTCGGTCTCCGCCTGGGCGAGGTCGTCCATCGTCGTACCGCGGCGGCCGTCGGAGGCCATCAGCAGCTTGAAGTCGTGGGGGCTCGACGCGGCCTGGAGCGCCTCTTCCATCGTGATGCGCCCGGCCTTGCAGTGCTCGAACAGCGCCTGGTCGAACGTCTGCATCCCGTAGTAGCCGCCCTCGGCGATCACCTCGTGCAGGCGGCCGGTCTGCGTCGGGTCCATGATCATGTCCTTGACGCGGCCGGTCGCGCGCAGGACCTCGCAGACCGCGACGCGGCCACCGCGAGCGCCCGGCACGAGGCGCTGAGACACCGCGCCCTTGAGCGTGCCGGCGATCATCGCGCGGACCTGCTGGTGCTGGTGGGGCGGGAAGAAGTCGATCAGGCGGTTGACGGTCTCCGTCGCGTCGACGGTGTGGACGGTCGAAAGCACGAGGTGGCCGGTCTCGGCCGCGCTGAGCGCGGTCTGGACCGTCTCCTCGTCGCGCATCTCGCCGATCAGGATCACGTCGGGGTCCTGACGCAGGACGCGGCGCAGCGCGCGGCGGAACGAGGCGGTGTCCATGCCGACCTCGCGCTGGTTGATCAGCGACAGCTTGTCGCTGTGCAGGAACTCGATCGGGTCCTCGATCGTCACGACGTGGCGCGCACGGGTCGAGTTCATGTGGTCGACCATCGCGGCGAGCGTCGTCGACTTACCGGAGCCGGTGGTGCCGGTCAGCAGGATGATGCCGCGCTCCTCCTCGGCCAGCTCGCGGATCGCGTCGGGCAGCTGGAGCTCGGCGATCGTGCTGATCGAGAACGGGATCGCGCGCGCGACCATCGAGATCGAGCCGCGCTGGTAGAAGGCGTTGACGCGGAAGCGGGCGATGCCCGGGATCGCGTAGGAGAAGTCGACCTCGCGCTCGGTCATGAACTCGCCGACCTTCTCCGGGTCGTCGAGGATCTTGCGCAGGCAGCCCTCGGTGTCCTCGGGCGTCAGCTTCGGCGCACCGGCGATCGGGCGCAGATCGCCGTTGAGGCGGATCTGCGGAATCGCGGGGACCTTCAGGTGGAGGTCTGATCCCCCGCTTTCGACGAGGAACCTCAGGGCAGCGTCAATGTCGAACACGCCCTGTGGATCGGCATCGGCAGCCTCAGCTTGAGGCTGGCACATGCTGTCCGGCCCGATGGCCGGACAGCTGTGCGATCAAGCTCGTGGCCGACTACGCGACGTCGCGCAGCTTCTGGGCCTCTGCGAGGCTCTGAAGCTTCTTCAGCGACTGGTTCTCGATCTGGCGGATGCGCTCGCGCGTCACGTTGAACGTGCGCCCGACCTCATCCAGCGTGCGCGGGTGCTCCCCGCCCAGGCCGTAGCGCAGTTCGAGCACGCGCCGCTCGCGGTAGGAGAGGTTCTCCAGCGCCTCGCGCAGCGCTTCCTTGGTCAGGATCTCGGCCGCCCGCTCGTACGGGGACTCGGCGCGCTCGTCGGCGATGAACTGACCGAACTCCGACTCCTCCTCGTCGCCGACCGGCTTCTCCAGCGAGACCGGGGCCTGCGCGGAGCGCTTGATCGAGTCGACCTCTTCGGGATCGATGCCCGTGACGTCGGCGATCTCCTCGGCGGTCGGCTCACGACCGAGCTCGGTGACGAGCTTGCGCTCGGCGCGGCCGATCTTGTTGAGCTTCTCGACGACGTGGACCGGGATGCGGATCGTGCGCGCCTTGTCGGCCAGGGCACGGGCGATCGCCTGGCGGATCCACCAGGTCGCGTAGGTCGAGAACTTGAATCCCTTGCGGTAGTCGAACTTCTCGGCCGCACGCACCAGCCCGAGCGTGCCCTCCTGGATCAGATCGAGGAACGGCAGGCCCTGGTTGCGGTAGTTCTTGGCGATCGACACGACGAGCCGCAGGTTGGACTCGACCATCTTCTGCTTGGCGTCGAGGTCGCCGCGCTCGATGCGCTTGGCGAGATCGACCTCTTCCTGAGCGGTGAGCAGCCGGACCTTGCCGATGTCCTTCAGGAACAGCTGAAGGGAGTCGGTGGTCATGTCCGGGCGCAGGTCGAGCGTCGCCTTCTTCTGGCGCCGGCCGCCACGCTTGTCAGGAGCCCGTTCGACCTCGTTGGCCGCGACGGCCGGATCGATGTCGTCGACGAGCTCGATTTCCGAGCGCTCGAGGAAGCCGTGCAGCTCCTCGACGTCGCCCTCGTCGAGGTCGAGCTCCGAGACGGCCTTGACGATCTCGCCGAATGTGAGCACACCAACCTGCTGACCCTTGGCCAGCAGACCCTTGACCTCTTCAAGTTCCTGAAGTTCCACTACAGACATGCAACGTCCATTTCTCGGTCAGGCTCGCGCCCGATACCTGCCGGATTCTGCTCATCAGGCGCCTACCTATGGCAACCCTACGCTTGAGCGTATGTACGAGAAGGATACCCACTTTACTTTCTGAAGTCAACGATCGCGGCACTCGCGGGCATGCGAAACCTGCGCCACCTGCGGGAAGTACCCGCCCGGCCCGGTGTCCAGTCGATGTCGACCTCCACTACCACTACGCAGAACGCGTCCCGCGGTTTCAAGTTGCGACCACAACTTCTAAGACGTTTATCTCGGCCGTCCTTCTTCCCGTCGCGAGATAAACCGCGCGAATCGGCGATCATGTGTCCATGAGCGACGAACCGACCGCCGATCGGGACGTCCTGGCCAACCTCCCGCGCACGCGGCCCGCGCGCCGCAGCGCCAAGCGCGACGCGCCGGCGCCGACGAAAGCCGTGGCGTCCGAGCCGAAGGCCAGGCCCAAGCCCGCAGCCGCCAAACCGAAGCCCGCGGCGGCCAAGCCCAAGCCCAAGCGCAAGGCGGCGACGCTGACGGCGCCCAAGCCGGTCCCCGAGCATGCCGACGCGCCGCCGCCGGCCGGCTACGCGGTGCCCGAGCCCGACCCGCATCCGGGCCGTCCGGACCTCCTGACCACGGCGCTCAACGCGGGCGTCGAGGTGGCGCGGCTGAGTGTCACGCTGGGGCTGCGCGCGATGCGCGGACTGACCGAGCTGCGGCGCTCGGATCGCGGCTCCGAGGACGAGCGCTCCTAGCCGCGGGTTGTCGTAACTCTGCGTATACTGCGCCGCGTCTGCCGAGCCCGTGAGCGCCTGACGTTCATGGGGCGGGGGAACCAATTGCGCGCCGGTCACGGCGCGCGGGGGCGAATCGGAGTCACTTGACCTCGTAGGGCCACGGCCCGAGCCCGACAGCTCACCCCGTAGGCCGGCGCTCACATGACCCGGACGCCCAGAACGCACGTAGTGCTCGTCGCGCTCGCCTGCATCGCGCCGGCGGCCGTTGCTGCTCCTGCCGGCGCGCAGACGCCCAGTGGAGGAGCCACATTCCCGACCGGCCCCGGCCTGCAGGTCGCCAGCCCGCCGGACGCGATGCTCGGCGACGTCGTCACGTTCAGCGGGACGCTGCCCGAGGCGGCGTCCAGCGCGATCGTCGTCCAGCGACTGCTCCGCAGCGGGGCCTGGGTCCAGACCGCGACTGCTACCGCCGACGCGACCGGCACATTCACTGCCCAGTGGCGCTCGGACCACGCCGGCCTGTTCCCGGTCCGCGCGATCCCCGCCAGCGCGGTCTCGAACGTCGCGCTCGCGACCGTCTCGACGACGAGCGGCCCCGTCGCGTCGCTGTCGGCGCCGCTGATGACGATCTATCGCCCGGCGATCGCGACCTGGTACGGCCCCGGGTTCTTCGGGCGCAAGATGGCGTGCGGCCACACGCTGACGAAGCGCACGATCGGCGTCGCCAACAAGACGCTGCCGTGCGGGACGCAGGTCGCGCTCGCATTCCGCGGCAACGTGATGGTCGTACCGGTCGTCGACCGCGGCCCGTACGCCAACAACGCGCACTGGGACCTGACCCAGGCGACCGCGCGCGCGATCGGGATGCCGGGCACCGAGACGATCGGCGCGGTCAGCATCCCGGGCAGCGCGCCGAAGGCAGCCGCGAAGCCGCAGACCTCGGCCAAGAGCAAGGAGCAGCCGGCCAAGGCAGCCGTCGCCGCGGGCTGACCGCGGCGGGTCAGGTGCCCGCGCGAGCGATCGTGCGCTGGACGACCGGCCCGAGCGCCTTGGAGACCTTGCGGCGGTCGCCGCCGCCGCTCGCGCCCGCCGCCTTGACCGCGTCGAGCGCCGTGTTCATGGCGACGAAGCCGCGTGCCGCATTGATGTTCGGTGAGCCGCCGAACTGACGGTGAAACGCGGCCGGGAACCGATGCCCGGCAAGCGCCCAGACCTGCGCGTTGGTCAGCGGCGCGAGGCTATAGCCGGTGCGATTGCCGCCGGTGTACGCGTCGCCGACCACCCGCGGCGGCGCGGTGAGCTGCGGATCGGGATCGTTGGGGCTGAGGACCGGAACCGTGCCGTTGCTGAGCACCGGCAGCGAGATCCGCGTCGCGCCCGGCACGCTGTCGCCGAGGTACGCGATCGCCGATGAGTCGCGCAGCACGTCCTGCGCGTTGGCGGTGACGACGTCGGGATCGAAGCCGGACGCGGCGCCGCGGGCCGAGTCCTGGGCCACGAAGCGGACCTGGAAGTCGCCGACGACGCCGCGGCGCAGGCCGAGCGCGAGTTTCTCGCCGAGCATGAGGTCGCGCCCTATGTGCGCCTTGGCGCCGGTCAGGGGCGACGCGCTGTACACGGTCAGGACTCCGCCGCGCACGCTCGTAGAGACATTGCGGCCACAACCGGCAAGGATCGGGACGACGAGCAGGGCGAGGAGGCAGCGGCGCACGGCGCGGGAGGTTAGAGCCTGGTCCTCAGGCGAGCCGCACACCGGAGGCGCGGGCGGCGTAGACGGCCTCGTCCGCGTGGGCGGCCAGGTCGTGTGCCTCGGTGCCGTGCTGCGGGCAGACCGCGATCCCGATCGATGCGGTCAGCGGGACGCCGTGGTGTTCGGCCGCGTCGCCGACCGCGACCGACAGCTGCTCGCCGAGGATCCGCGCCGCCAGCTCCTCGGTCTCGGGCGCCGCGATCCAATAACGGCCCGAACGCTCGCGCACCAGGACGTCGCCCGGGCGCAGCGTCGCGCTGATCGCGCGCTCGGCGAGCTCGATCGCATCGGCCGCCTCGTCACCGGTCGCCAGCAGGCGCTCGAGGTCGTCGACCTCGACCGCGAAGACCGCGAAGTCGAGCTTGTCGACGGCGTGACGCTTGAGCCGCTTCTCGATCGTCGGCCGCCACGGCTCGCCCTCCGGCCCCGACGCGATCGCCACTGAGCCGTCGGCAACCGGCACGATCGCACGCCGGTGGGGCTTGCGCCGCGCGCCGTCAGCCTCGACATCACTGTTGCCATCCGCGCTGACGTCGTCGTCGTCGTCGGAGCCGCCGGCGAACTCGGCGGTCGCCGGCGCGGCGAACGCCGACTCCAGCAGCGCCGCGCACGCGTGCGCCAGCCGGTCGGCCAACGGTTCGGCGAGGTCCGCGTCGCCGGCGCGCAGCTCGCCGCGCAGCAGCTGCCAGGTCGCGCTGCGCAGGGCCTCGATCGCCACGACCATCTCGCCCGCCGTCTGCGCGCCCGCGGCGTCGGCCGCCGTCTCGCCATGCAGCATCAGCCGGGCCAGCGCGGCGTCGCTTGAAAGCGAGTCAAGCAGCGCTGCGCAGACGACCGGGCCGCGGCGCGCCATCTGCTCGATCGGCAGGGCGCCGATGGTGTCCAGCGCCGTCGCCGACATCAGCTCCATCAGCCACGCCTTGGCGACCGCCTCGCCGTCGGCGAGCTCGCCCACCGGGGCGTCCGCCACCGGCCGCGGTCGACGCCGCTCGACGGGCTGCCTGGACATGCGCGATGCATACCACTTGCGAGGGACGCGAAGATGCCCGGATGCTGTCGATCGACGAGGCACGCGCGATCGTTCTCGGCCGGACCGGCCGGCTCGGCGACGAGGAGGTCGGGCTCCGCGAGGCGCTCGGCCGAGTCCTGGCAGCGGACGTCGTCGCGACCAACTCGGTCCCGGGCTTCGACAACAGCGCGATGGATGGCTTTGCCGTGCGCTCGGGCCCGGCCGGGCGGCGGCTGGCGATCGTCGGCGAGTCGCGCGCCGGCGCGCCCGCTTCGGCGACTGTCGGCCCGGGCGAGGCGATCCGCATCTCGACCGGGGCGATGCTGCCCAAGGGCGCGGACGCGGTCGTCCAGGTCGAGCGTACGACGATCGACGACGACATCGTGATCCCGACGATCGACGTGGAGGCCGGTGACAACGTGCGCCGGATCGGCGACGACCTGCGCGCCGGGCAGACCGTGCTGAGCGCCGGCCGGCGGATCGGCCCCGTCGAGATCGGCTCGGCGGCGACAGCCGGCACCGGTGTCCTGCGCTGCGCGCTGCGCCCGCGGGTCGCCGTCGTCGCGACCGGCGACGAGCTCGTCGACCCCGGCGAGGCGCTGCACGCAGGTCAGATCCACGAGTCCAACTCGCTGTCGCTGACCGCGCTGGCGGTCCAGGCCGGCGCGATCGTCTCGCCCGCGCGCCGGGCTGCCGACACCCTGCAGGCGGTCCGCGAGACGATCGCATGCGCCCTGGACGAGGCCGACGTGGTGCTGTTGTCGGGGGGCGTGTCGGTCGGCCCGCACGACCATGTCAAGCCGGCGCTTGAGGCGCTCGGCGTGCGCGAGGCGTTCTGGCGTGTCGCCGTGCGGCCGGGGCGCCCGATCTGGTTCGGCGCCCGTGACCGCGACGACACGCTCGTGTTCGGGCTGCCCGGCAACCCTGTGTCGGCGGTGGTGACGTTCGTGCTGTTCGCACGCCCGGCGATCAACGCGCTGCAGGGCGGTGTGCCCTACGAGCCGCGTGGCCGTGCGGTCATGGCCCACGAGATCGCGCGCCACCCCGACCGCGACGAGTGTGTGCGGGTCCGGATCAGCGCCGGCCGTGCGACGTCGACCGGCCGTCAGGACTCGCACATCCTGTCGTCGCTGCTCGACGCCGACGGGCTGGCCATCGTCCCCCGCGGCACCGGCGTGCTCGCGGCGGGAGACGCCGTCGAGATCGAAGCGCTGTAGGCACCGCGCGGCAGCGAACGTCCATTTCTGGTGCCCGCATGCCTATAGCCTGTCAATCGGGACGTTCGGTGCGGCGGCGCGCGCTAGCCTGACAGGCGATGGCGTTCGTCATCCTCGCGCTCCTGGCCGTGGTCGTCGTCGTCGTGCGGCGCCTGCGCCGCGGCGAGGATCCGGCGGCGTGCGAGATCGACAAGGCCGGCGAGCACACGACGATCGACCCGCAGACGGGCGCAGTGACCTCGGTCCAGGCCGCCGATCTCACGATGTCGGCGCAACAGCTCGAGGCGATCTGGACGCCGATGCATCTCGAGCGTCTGGCTCGCACCTACTGGCGCTTTCTCAGCCGCTGCACGCTGGGCCTCGTACGCGTGAAGTACACGGACGCGGAGCGCTTCGTGTGCCTGATCGGCCGACCGTTCGTGCTGCTGGCGTTCCAGGCGCCGGAGTACGAGATGAGCGCCGTTCGCGGGATCGTCCGGTGGCGGATCGAGAAGGGGCTCCTCGTCTCCAAGCGCGGCAAGGGCGGCTCGGGCTACCTCGAGATCGACGCGCTGCGCCGGCCGTCGAACCGTGACGGCCACGAGCGCCTGCACGTCGAGGTCGAGATCGCCAACTACTACCCGGAGATCGAATCGCGGCTCGGGCGCTGGGTGTACGCCAATACGCAATCCCGCGCGCACGTGCTCGTCACCCACGGCTTCCTGCGCTCGCTGGCCCGCCTCGATCTCGCCGAGTCGGTCGTCGGGCGCTACGCAACGGTCGACGACGTACCCGACCCGGTCGCGCCGCCGCGCGACGAGCCGGCGGTGCGCGCGCCGGTCTAACCCCTACGTGCGGTGCATGACGAGCATCGCGACATCGTCTCGGAGCACGCCAGACGAGAACCGGTCGAGCTCGTCGCGGACGCGGTCGACCATCTCCTGGGCGCTGCCGCCGGGGGCGAGCGCCGCAGCCAGGCGGGCAGCGCCGAAGCGCTCGTTGCCCTCCCCCACCGCCTCGGTCACGCCGTCGGTGTAGATCGCCAGCGCGTCGCCGGATGACAGCGTCACCGGTACCGCGGTCCAGCTCGGCCCGGGCAGGGCCCCCGGCAGCGGCCCCGGCTCGCCGACCGCCTCGACCGTCCCCGCGCGCACGACGAGGCCGGGTGGATGGCCGGCGCAGACCACGTCGACGAGCTCGCTGCCCGCGCGGCCGTGGACGATCAGGACGCTGCACAGCGCGCCGCGGTGATCGTCCTGGAGCCGGGCGTCGAGCGCAGCGACCGCGGCCAGCGGGTCGTCCGTGAGCTGGCAGACGGCGTGAATCGTGTGTCGCGCCAGGCCGGTGACCGCGGCCGCAGCCGGGCCCTTGCCGACGACGTCGCCGATCACCGCGATCCAATCGTCGCCGACGTGGAACACCTCGTAGAAGTCGCCGCCCATCTCGGCCGTCTCACCGACCGGGGCGAATGCGCACGCGACGTCGAGCCCCGCGATCGGCGGCGGGTCGCGGGGGAGCAGGCCCTGCTGCAGCTCGTGGGCGATCTCCGCGCGCGCAGCGTGTGCGCGCGCACTGGCGATCGCCAGGCCGGCGCGCCGACCGAGCTCGGCGGCCAGCTCGCGGTCCTGCTGGCTGAAGCGCCGGCCGTCGCCACGGGCGACGATCGTGATCGTCCCCACGCGGCGCCCGTCGGCGTCGATCGGGGCGACGATGACCGCGCCGATCTCGAGCTGGCGCATCAGGTCGAGCTGCAGCGCCTCGCGCGCCAGCGCGCTCAACTGGGGATCGCCGGGGGCGCGAGCCATGATCGCCGGCGCGCCGCGCATGACCACGGCGGCGATGTCGATCCCGGCCGGGTCGATCGGGTACCGCGAGCGCAGCTCGCGGCCCAGCGCGAGCTTCGCCGGGTCGGCGTGCGCGACCGCCGCGGCGGCGATCGACCCGTCGCGGTCGAGCAGGTCGATGATGCACGCCTCGGCGAAGTCGCCGATCACGACTTCGGCGACCGCCCGCAGTGTCGCGTCCTGATCCGGCGCCGCCGCCATCGCGTCGCCGGCCTCGGCGAGGATTCGCTGGTGGCGCGCGGCGCGCATGACCGCGGTCAGGTCCTCGACGACGTTGAGCGCCAGCTCGATGTCGCCGTCGCTCGGCAGCCGCCGCGCCTTGGTGAGCAGGAAGCGGTCGTCGCCGGTGTGCTGGTCGACGGTTCGCGTCAGCAGCTCGGCCGAGTGGATGTCCTCGCGTAGCAGCCGCCGCCCCGGCATCGCGTCGGGGGACAGCGGGCCGCCGTGCTCGTCGTAGATGAACGTTGCGAGCGACGATGGTCCCGGGCGCAGCGGCGGTCAACGTGTCCGGCGACGGCAGCTCCAACAGGTCGGCGACCGCCTGGTTGGCGTAGACGACCTTGCCTTCGCGCGTGGCGATCGTGACCCCGTCCGCCAGGTGGTCGAGGACCGGTCCGAAGCGATCGCGCAGCCGCGCGATCAGCGCGTCGAAGTCGACCGTGGTCGTCAGCCGTAGCGCTCCCCGGTGTAGGTGCGCAGCTTCACGCGGTTGTGCGTGGCGGCGATCCGGCGCACGGTGCGGGTGCGGGAGCGCATGACCAGCGACTCGGTCGTCGCGGTCCCGTGCCCCGGGTAGCGGACGCCCTGGAGCACGTCGCCATCGGTGACGCCGGTGGCGGCGAAGAAGCAGTCGTCGCCGGTCACGAGCACGTCCTGGTGCAGCTGGGCGGTGAGGTCGTAGCCGGCGTCGACAGCGGCCTGGCGCTCGCCCTCGTCGCGGGGCCACAGCCGCCCGACGAGCCCGCCGCCGATGCACTTGATCGCGGCGGCCGAGATCACGCCCTCGGGCGTCCCGCCGATCCCGAACAGCAGGTCGACGGCCGAGTTCTCGCTGACCGCCAGCAGCGCCGCGGACACGTCGCCGTGGCTGATCAGCCGCAGCCGCGCCCCGGCGCCGCGGACCTGGGCCATCGCCTGCTCGTGGCGGTCGCGGTCGAGCATCACGACCATCACGTCGCCGATGTCCTTGTGGCGTCGCTCGGCGACAAGGCCGAGCGTCTCGGCGATCGGGCGGTCGAGGTCGAGCAGGTCGGCGAGGTCCTCGCCGCCGGCGATCTTCTCCATGTACACGCAGGGGCCGGGATCGAACATCGTGCCGCGCTCGGACAGCGCGATCACCGACAGCGCGCTCGGCTGCCCCTTGGCGGCAAGCGTCGTGCCCTCGAGCGGGTCGACCGCGACGTCGACCTCGGGCGGCGTACCGTCGCCGATCCGCTCGCCGTTGTAGAGCATCGGCGCCTCGTCCTTCTCCCCTTCGCCGATCACGACGACGCCGTCCATCTGCACCGTCTCGAGCACGATTCGCATCGCGTCGACGGCCGCTTGGTCGGCGCCCTCCTTGTCGCCCATGCCGACCATCCGTGCGGACGCCAGGGCCGCCGCTTCGGTCGTGCGCACGAGCTCCAGCGCGAGGTTGCGGTCAGGCTTCGAGTGGTCGTGGGGCATCGGGTCGAGCCTATCCGCAAATCGACGCTGGCCAGAGCGATCAGATCCCTCTCTGACCACGGTCCCTGCGCCGTCAGCCGCAGATGAAGGCCGCCGGCCGCCCAGCACAGCTCAGCGACCGGCCGCAGCGACGGCTGGGCCTCGTCGAGCGGCACCGCACGACGCTGCGCGATCGCGCCGCCGACGGCGACCTCATCCACGGCGGCGCCGGCGAGCTGCGTCTCGATCGCATCGAGCGACACGCGCAGCGCCAGCCGGCCCGGCGCGCCCGTGCGCGTGTCGTCGAGGTTCCAGACGACCTCGCATGTTCCGGGGCCGTCGGCAAAGACCTCGGTCCAGCGCGCCAGCGGCAGCACGATCGACGGCAGCGGGACGGGCCGCCCGAGGTGCGCGTCGGCGGCGCCGATCCCCTCCAGCGGCTCCATCGCCGCAATCTACACACCGTCTACACATCGCCGGGAAGCCGCGTGTGGAAGTCTGCACGGACGGTGACCACCACGATCGGCCTTGATGTTGGCGGTACCAAGGTCTCGCTCGCGACGCTGCGCGACGGGCATCTCGACGATCCCGTGCTCGCGCCGACCGTCACCAGCTCGTCCGACGCGCTCGTCGAGCAGCTCGCATCGATCGTCTCCGAGGCCGGACCGGCCGACGCGGTCGGCATCGGGATCCCTTCGGTCGTCGACTTCGAGCACGGGATGGCGCTGGCGTCGGTCAACATCCCGCTGCAGAACGTGCCGCTGCGCCGCGTTCTGTCGCAGCGCCTCGGCGTGCCGGTGTTCGTCGACAACGACGCGAACGTCGCCGCGCTGGCCGAGGCCCACGACGACGACGGCGTCCCGATCGCCGACACGCTCGTGATGCTCACGGTCGGCACCGGCGTCGGCGGCGGGATCGTCATCGGCGGCCGCATCTACCGCGGCGCGACCGGCGCCGCGCGCCGAGCTCGGCCACCAGCTCGTCGGCGCCGACGCTCGACCGGCGGCGCCCCGCCGCACGCCGACCAGCCGCCGCAGCCCGGGTCGCTCGAGCAGCTCGCGGCCGGCCGCGCGCTCGACCGCCTGGCCGCCGAGCGCGGGCTGAGCCGACGGCCCGACCGCCGTGAAGGCCGCCCAGGCCGGCGACCCGCGCGGCGCTCGAGGCGGTCCGGATCCTCGGCGAGCGGCTCGGAATCGGCGATCGCCAACGCGATCAACGTCTTCGACCCCGAGCTCGTCGTCGATCGGCGGCGGCGTTTCGGCGGCCGGCGAGCTGCTGCTGGCCCCGGCGCGCGAGACCGCGCGGCGGTTCGTCCTGCCGGGCGTCGGCACGGCGACCGAGATCCGGCTCGCTCGCTACGGCCCGCGGGCCGGCGTCCGCGGCGCGGCGCTGATGGCCGCAGCCGAGCTGCGCCGGCACTCGGGCCAGATCCCCGAGACGTCAGAAGCGGCATGAAGATCGCGGTCGCCTTCGATCACGCGGGGGTCGGCGCTCCGCGAGGCGGTCGTCGCGGCGCGTCGAGGCGGCCGGCCACGAGCCGATCGACCTCGGGATCGACGACGACTACCCCGACAGCGCGCTGAAGGTCGGGCGCAGCGTCGCGACGGGCGAGCGCGACGCGCGATCATCGTGTGCGGCAGCGGCGCGGGCGTCGCGTCGCCGCGTGCAAGCTCGCCGGCATCCGCGCCGCGTGCGCGCACGACCACTACACGGCCGCGCAGTGCGTCGACCCACGACGACTGCAACGTCCTGTGCCTGGGCGCCCGCGTCATCGGCTCGGCGATCGCGGCGGAGCTCGTGACGGCGTTCCTGCGGCGCCGAGTTCTCCGGCGAGGAGCGCCACGTTCGCCGCCTGGGGAAGATGGCGAAGATGGCGGACGAGGGACTGGAGGCATCCTGGTGAGCACCGAAGCGACCGTCAACGAGCGCCTCGCCGCGATCACGGCGGCCGGCACGAGCGTCTGGCTCGACCAGATCCGCCGCTCGATGACCGAGAACGGCGAGCTCGCGCGGCTCGTCGACCGAGGACTCGCTGCGCGGGGTGACGTCGAACCCGGCGATCTTCGAGAAGGCGATCCTCGGCTCGACCGACTACGACGAGCAGCTCGCGCGAGCTCGCACGCGAGGGCGAGACGCGCCGCGAGATCTACCAGGCGATCGCGATCCGCGACGTCCAGGAGGCGGCCGACGTGCTGCGGGCGGTCTACGACGCGACCGACGGCCACGACGGCTTCGTGTCGCTCGAGGTCGACGCCGCGACCTGGCCCACGACACCGAGGGCACGATCGAGCAGGCCCGCGAGTACTGGGAGCTGCGTCGACCGCCCCAACGTGATGATCAAGATCCCCGGCACGGACGAGGGCCTCCCCGCGATCGAGCAGATGATCTACGAGGGGCTCAACATCAACGTCACGCTGCTGTTCGCGGTCGAGGCAGTACGTCGAGGTCTGCCGAGGCGTTCATCACGCGGACTGGAGCGCCGCCACGCCGAGGGCCAGTCGCTCGACGTGCACTCGGTCGCGTCGTTCTTCGTCTCGCGCGTCGACACCGAGGTCGACAAGCGCCTCGACGAAGCTCGGCGCGCAGCGACCTGCGCCGGCACGCGCCGGGCCTCGCCAACGCGCGCGCCGCCTACCGGACGCTTCAAGGAGATCTTCGAGGGCGAGCGCTTCGCCGCGCTGCGCGCGGCCGGCGCGCCGGTGCAGCGGCCGCTGTGGGCGTCGACCGGCGTCAAGAACCCGGCCTACCCCGACACGCTGTACGTCGACGGGCTCGATCGCGCCCGAGACCGTCAACACGATGCCGATGGCGACGCTCCAGGCCGCCGCCGCAGCGCGGCGAGGTCACCGGGCGAGACGGCGGCGATCGACCCGCAGCCGACGACCTCGACGCGCTCGCGCAGGCCGGCATCGACCTCGACGACGTCACCGACGAGCTGCTGGACGACGGCATCGAGGCGTTCGTCAAGCCGATGGGCAAGCTGCTGGCCGGCATCGAGTCCAAGCGCGAGGCGATCGTCGTCGTCGCGCCCGCCGGCGTTCGAGTCCTCGATCCCCGACGAGCTACGAGGCGGCGATCGCGCAGCGCATCGCGCGCGCGGCCTCGCGACGACGTCGCGCGCGCGGATCTGGCGCAAGGACGACACGCTGTGGGGCGCCGCACGGCGCACGCCGGAGGTCGCCAACCGGCTCGGCTGGCTGACGATCGCCGAGCGTGATGTCGCGACCAGCTCGCCGACCTGCGCGCGCTCGCGCACGACGTCGTCGGCCGACGGCGTCACCGACTGTCGTGCTGCTCGGCATGGGCGGCTCGTCGCTGGCGCCCGAGGTGCTGCGGCGCTCGTTCGGCGACCTCGGCGGCCACCTGCGCCTGCACGTGCTCGACTCGACCGACGCCGGCGCGATCGCCGCGGTCGCAGTCGGCGATCGACCTCGACCACGACGCTGTTCGTCGTCTCGTCGAAGTCGGGCGGGACGATCGAGACGCTGCAGCCACTTCGAGCACTTCCGGGCGCTCGGCCGGCAGACGGCGGCCGCTTCGTCGCGGTCACCGACCCGGGCTCGCGCGCTCGCAGCAGCTCGCCGCCGAGCACGGCTTCCGCCGCACGTTCCTCAACGACCCCGACATCGGCGGCCGCTACAGCGCGCTGTCGTACTTCGGGCTCGTGCCCGGCGGCGCTGATGGGCGCCGACATCGAGGCGCTGCTCGACGTGCGCCAACGTCGCCGAGCACGCCTGCCAGGCCTACGACACGCCGTCGCAGAACACCGGGCTGTGGCTCGGCCTGCGCGCTCGGCGAGCTCGCGCTGCGCGGGCCGCGACAAGCTCACGTTCGTCGTCGACGAGCCGCTCGGCGAGCTTCGGCCTGTGGGTCGAGCAGCTCGTCGCCGAGTCGACCGGCAAGCAGGGCCGCGGGATCCTGCCGGTCGCCGACGAGCCGCTCGGCGACGCCGGCGTCTACGGCGACGACCGCGTCTTCGTCCACGTCCGCGACGCGCCCGACGCCCGACCCGACGCTCGAGGCGCACGTCGCGGCGCTCGCGACGGCCGGCCAGCCGGTGATCACGATGCTCGATCGAGGGCGCGACCGACCTCGGCCGCCTGTTCTTCCGCCGAGTTCGCGACCGCGGTCGCCGGCTGGGTGCTCGGGATCAACCCGTTCGACCAGCCCAACGTGCAGGAGGCCAAGGACGCGACGAAGCAGGTGCTGGACAGGGCGCCGACCGCGACTCGGCCGACGCGACCGACGACGACCTGCGCGACGCTGCTCGACGCCGCGGCGCCGCCGCGCTACGTCGCGATCCTGGGCTACGTCGCACCGTCCGACGCGTTCGACGACGCGGTCGCCGAGCTGCGCGCGACGATCCGCGACGCGCACGCAAGGCGACGACGACGTTCGGCTACGGCCCGCGCTTCCTGCACTCGACCGGCCAGCTGCACAAGGGCGGCCCGCCGACCGGGCGCTTCCTGCAGCTCGTCGCACGACGGCCGACCCGGACGTCGAGATCCCCGGCGCGCCCTACACGTTCGACGCAGCTCAAGCACGCGCAGGCCGACGGCGACCTGCAGACGCTGCGCGCGCACGAGCTGCCGGCCGTCGCGCGTGACGCTCGACGGCGACGACCGCGCGGCCGCGCTGCGCAGCTGACCGAGCGCATCCGCGACCTGCTCTGACGAGAGAGGACTGACGCATGGCACAGATCGGCTTCGTCGGGCTGGGCAAGATGGGCGGCAACATGGTCCATCGCATCAAGCGCGACTCCGACCACGAGGTCGTCGCGTTCGACTTCGACCAGCGAGGCGGTCGCGGCGGCGGGCAGGATCGGCGCGGTCGGCGCCAAGTCGCTGCGCGACCTCGTCGAGAAGCTCGAGCCGCCGCGGCATGGTCTGGATCATGGTCCCGGCCGGCGACGCCGACCGCAGCAGACCGTCGACGCGCTCGCCGAGCTGCTCGAGCCGGGCGACACGATCATCGACGGCGGCAACTCGAAGTGGACCGACGACATGCGCGCGCGCCGAGGCGCTGCGCAGCAAGGGCATCCACTACGTCGACGTCGGCACGTCAGCGGCGGCGTCTGGGGCCTCCAGGTCGGCTACTGCATGATGGTCGGCGGGCCCGACGAGTCGGTCAAGCGCCTCACGCCGTTCCTCGACGTGCTCGCGCCGCCGACCGACCGAGGAGCACGGCCCGGGCTGGGGCCACATGGGCCCGGCCGGCGCGGGCCACTACGTGAAGATGGTCCACAACGGCATCGAGTACGGGATCATGCAGGCCTACGCCGAGGGCTTCGACCTCTTCGACAAGTGCGAGTTCGACGCTCGACAACGCGAAGATCGCCCACCTCTGGATGCAGGGCTCGGTCGTCCGCTCGTGGCTGTGCGAGCTCGCCGCCCGCGCCTTCGAGCAGGAGGGCAACGACCTCGCGGACGCTCGAGCCCTACGTCGAGGACTCCGGCGAGGGCCGCTGGACGATCGAGGACGCGCATCGACAAGCGCGATCGCCGACGCCGGTGATCACCGCTCGCTCTGTACGCGCGCTTCTACTCGCGCGGCCAGACGGCGACTACGCCGCGCAAGGTCAACGCCGCGCTGCGCAACCAGTTCGGCGGCCACGCGGTGAAGCACGCCGAGCAGACGGTGACCGGCACGACGCGCCGGCACGGACGAACCCGCTCGTCGAGGGCCTCGAGCGGCTCCCGGTCCACCCGACGACGCTCGTCGATCTTCGGCGCGACCGGCGACCTCGCGCAGCGCAAGCTGCTGCCGGCGCTCTACAACCTCGCCCACGAGGGCGCGCTGCCCGAGCGCTTCAACCTCATCGGCGTCGTCGCGCTCGAGCATGACCGACGACGAGTTCCGCGACGAGGCGGCCGAGGCGATCCGCGAGTTCTCGCGCCGCGACGCCCGACGAGAAGGTGCTCGACGCGCTGCTCGCAGCACGTCCGCTACGTCGCCGGGCACGTTCGACGACCCGACGGTCTACGAGACGGCTCGACGAGGCGCTCGGCGAGTTCGACGCCGACGCCGGCGAGCCGCTCAACCGCGCGCTTCTACCTGTCGACGGCGCCCGCAGTTCTTCCCGGTGATCGTCGAGGCAGCTCGGCGACGCCGGGCTCAACCGCACCGACGACGCCGAGGTCCGCGTGCGTCATCGAGAAGCCGTTCGGCACGACGCTCGCCGAGGCCGAGCGAGCTCAACCGCCGCGTGCTGTCGGTCTTCGACGAGCGCCAGGTCTTCCGCATCGACCACTACCTGGGCAAGGAGACCGTCCAGAACATGCTGGCGTTCCGGTTCGCCAACGGGCTGTTCGAGCCGCTCTGGAACCGCAACTACATCGACAACGTCCAGATCACCGCGGCCGAGGACCTCGGCATCGGCTCGCGCGCCGGCTACTACGACAGCGCCGGCGCGCTGCGCGACCTCGTGCAGAACCACATGCTCCAGCTGCTGTGCCTGCTCGCGATGGAGCCGCCGGTGCACGTTCACGGCCGACGAGGTCCGCGACGAGAAGGTCAAGGTCCTGCACGCGATCCACGCGCCCGACGCCGAGAGCGCGTCGACGAGATGGCGGTCCGCGCCCAGTACACGCGCGGGCACGGTCGGCGGCGAGGACGGTCGCCGGGCTACCTCGAGGAGGAGGGCGTCCCGGCGGACTCGAACACCGAGACGTTCGCCGCGCTGCGCCTGGAGGTCGACAACTGGCGCTGGGCCGGCGTCCCGTTCTACCTGCGCACCGGCAAGCGCCTGGCCCGCAAGGTCACCGAGATCGCGGTCACGCTCAAGCCGGTCCCGCACCTGGCCTTCCAGCCAGGACGGGCTCGGTCGGCGTGCGGCCCAACCAGCTCGTCCTGACGCTGCAGCCCAACGAGGGCGTGTCGCTCTCGCTCGGCGCGAAGATCCCGGGCACGCGGATGCGGATCCGCCCGGTGAACATGGAGTTCCTCTACGGCACCGCGTTCATGTCGCAGTCGCCGGAGGCCTACGAGCGGCTGATCCTCGACGCGATGCGCGGCGACGCGACGCTCTTCACCCGCAACGACGAGGTCGAGGCGCAGTGGCGGATCTGCGACCCGATCGTCGCGCACGTGGGAGGCGACGCCGGGACCGCTGCCGACCGTACGAGGCGGGCACGCAGGGCCCGGAGGAGGCCGACAGGACCTGCTCGACGGCGACGACCACTGGCGGCGATCTGAGGCGACCGGCCGAGCGACCGACACCGTCTGGAGCGAGCAGGACACGACGCCCGCCGCGATCGAGGCGGCGCTGCGCGAGCCTGCTCGACGAGCGCCACGCGCGAGAACGCCGCGCTACGTCCCGGCGCGCGTGCTCAACCTCGTCGTGCGTCGTCGACCGGAGTGGAGCGGCGAGATCGCCAACCGCCTGCGCGGCGTCGGCCGCTACCACGCGTCGCGCACGATCGTCTGCGCGGTCGAGCCGCGGCCGCACGACGCTCGACGCGACGGCGACGATCGCGGCCGACGGCGACGCCGCGAGCCCGGCGAGTTCGCGCTCGCTGCGCGAGACGTCGTCGTCGACGTGCGGCCCGAGGCACCTCGCGCACCTCGACCCGATCGTCGACCCGCTCGTCGTCACCGACCTGGCCGACGTGCGTCTGGTCGCCGCACGGCCACCCCGAGGCCGTCGACGCGCTGCTGCGCTCGCCCAGGTCGTGCTGCTCGACTCGGTCGACGAGCCCGACGCCGGCGACGGCCTGCGCTCGCGCGCGCGCGCTGCTCGCGACGCAGCGCCTACGTCGTCGACCTCGCCTGGCTGCGCTCGACGCCGTGGCGCGAGCGCATCGCCGGCGACGTTCGACCCGCCGCGCGCTGCGCCGGAGCTGCGGCACGATCTGCGACGGTGACGAGTCCGCCACCACCCGGACTCGGCGCTCGCGGCGCTGCTGCTCGCTCGGCTGGCTGGCCTCGCGGCTCGGCTGGACGCCGAGCGCGCTGACGCCGCAGCGGCGGCGCGCTGCACGGCCGCGCGCGGGCGCGCCGCCAGGACGTCGAGATCGCGCTCGAGCCCGACCGCGCGACTGCACGGTGCCGCGGCCTCGCCGGCTTCGACGCTCGAGACCGCGACGGGCCGCGAGCTCGCGCTCGACCGCGGCGACCGGCGGCCTGCGCGCCGCGCACCGCGACACGCGACGGCGACGAGCGCGAGTGGACGGTCCTCGGCGCGTCGCGCGGCGAGGCCGGGATCCTCGGCGAGGGCATCCGCCAGGCGCTGCTGCGCGACCCGACCTACGCGCCGGCGCTGCGCCGCGGCCGCGAGCTGATCGCCGAGCATGAGGCCAGATCGTCGGCGACGTGCCGCTCGGCGGCAGCCCGTTCCCGCCGATCGCCGACTACGCGTTCCTGTCCGACTGCGAGGTCACGCGCGCTCGTCGCGCCGAGCGGGCAACATCGAGTGGATGTGCCTGCCGCGGATGGACGGGCCGTCGGTCTTCGGCGCGATGCTCGACCGCGACGCCGGCGGCTTCCGCGCTCGGCCCGGCCGACACGACGGTCCCCGCCGGCCGCCGCTACCTGCCCGGGCACGATGGTCCTCGAGACGACCTGGGGCACGCGCACCGGGCTGGGTGATCGTCCGCGACGTGCTGCTGATCGGCCCGTGGCACCACGAGGACGAGCGCTCGCACACCCACCGCCGCTCGCCGACCGACTACGACGCCGACCACGTCCTGCTGCGCACGATGCGCTGCGTCAACGGCTCGGTCGAGATGCACCTCGACTGCGAGCCCGTGCTCGACTACGGCCGCACGCACGGTCGACCTGGGAGTACACCGGCGACGGCTACCACGCAGGCGTCGGCCGCGCCGAGGGCCAGCGACCTCGAGCTCGACGCTGACCACCGACCTGCGGCTCGGCTTCGAGGGCGGCCGCGCCCGCGCGCGCACGACGATGCGCGACGGCGACGTCGCGTTCGTCGCGCTGTCGTGGACCGAGCACGGCGCGCCCGAGACCTACGACGAGGCCTACCAGCGCGCTCGTGCGGCACGGCCGACTACTGGCACGAGTGGCTCGTCGCACGGCGACGTTCCCCGACCACCCGTGGCGCGCCTACCTGCAGCGCAGCGCGCTGACGCTCAAGGGCCTGACCTACGCCCCGACCGGCGCGATGATCGCGGCGGCGACGACCTCGCTGCCCGAGACGCCGGGCGGCGAGCGCAACTGGGACTACCGCTACTCGTGGATCCGCGACTCGACGTTCATGCTCTGGGGCCTCTACACGCTCGGCTTCGACTGGGAGGCCAACGACTTCTTCTACTTCATCGCACGACGTCGCCGACGGCGACGACGACCTCCAGATCATGTACGGGATCGGCGGCGAGCGCGAGCTCGACGAGCGCGACGCTCGACCACCTCGACGGCTACGAGGGCGCCAAGCCGGTGCGGATCGGCAACGGCGCCTACGAACCAGAAGCAGCACGACGTCTGGGGCGCGCTGCTCGACTCGGTCTACCTGCACACGAAGTCGCGCGACGAGCTGCCCGAGCGACGTCTGGCCGATCCTCGTGCAGCCAGGTCGAGAGCGCGATCGCGCACTGGCGCGAGCCCGACCGCGGCATCTGGGAGGTCCGCGGCGAGCCGCAAGCACTTCACGTCGTCGAAGGTCATGTGCTGGGTCGCCTGCGACCGCGGCGCGCGCCTGGCGCGGCTGCGCGACGACGCACGAGCAGCGCCGACGCGCTGGCAGGCGGCGGCCGACGAGATCCACGCCGACGTCTGCGAGCAACGGCGTCGACGAGCGCGGCGTCTTCATGCCAGCACTACGACACCGACGCGCTCGACGCCTCGCTGCTGCTGATGCCGCTCGTGCGCTTCCTGCCGGCCGACGACGAGCGCATCCGCGCGACCGTCAACGGCGATCGCCGACGAGCTGACCGTCGACGGCCTCGTGCTGCGCTACCGCGTCGAGGAGACCGACGACGGCCTCAGCGGCGAGGAGGGCACGTTCGCGATCTGCTCGTTCTGGCTCGTCAGCGCGCTGGCCGAGATCGGCGAGACGACGCCGCGCCCGCGAGCTGTGCGAGAAGCTGCTCGGCCTACGCGTCGCCGCTGCTGCTCTACGCCGAGGAGATCGACCCGCGCTCCGGCCGCCACCTCGGCAACTTCCCGCAGGCGTTCACGCACCTGGCGCTGATCAACGCGGTCATGCACGTGATCCGCGCCGACCACGAGCTCGCTCGCGACCCAGCCGCTCGACGCGACGCCGGCCGAGGACGCGCTGAGCGCGGCGACGCGACCGGACCGGTCGTCAGCCGCCGAGCCCGACGCCGAGGCGCGTCGCGCAGCGCGCGCCGCCGACGCGACGACCGCCGAGCGATCGCGGCGGCGCGCGACGCGCTCGGCGCGGCGTCGCGCACCTCGCGCCTGCCGGCGGCACGACGCCGCGGCGCTGCCTACGAGCTGCTCGGGCCGTGCTCGGCGACTGGCGCGACGTCCACCTCTGGTTCGGCGACGAGCGCTGCGTGCCGCCCGACGACCCGGAGTCCAACGCACGGATGGTCCACGAGCGCGCTCGGTCGCGCCCGGCGCGCGTCGATCGCACCGGATGCGCGGCGAGCTCGGGCCCGACGGCGCGGCGCGCGCCGCCTACGCGCGCGCGAGCTCGGCGACACGCGTGCTCGACGTCGTGCTACCTCGGCATCGGGCCAGGACGGCCACACCGCCTCGCTGTTCCCCGGCCACCCGGCGCTGCGACGCCGACGGCGTCACGGCGTCGGCGTCCACGACTCGCCCAAGCCGCCGCCGGAGCGCATCACGCTGACGCTGCCGACGCTCAACGCCGTCGCGCGCGGATCCTGCTGCTCGTCACGGGCGCGGACAAGGCCGACGCGCTCGCCGCGCGTCCTCGCCGGGCCGACCGCGCGACGCCCGGCGTCGCTGCTGGAGCGCGACCGGCTCGACTGATCGTCGACGACGCCGCGCTGACCGCTGCGATGGCTGACGTCTGGCTCGCTCCGCCACGCCGAGACGCGAGTGGTCGCTCGACGGCCGCCACACCGGGCGCACCGACATCCCGCTGACCGACGACGGCGCGAGCGGCGCGCGAGCGCTGCGCGCCGCGGCTCGCCGGGCACGAGTTCGCGCTCGTGCTGTGTCAGCCCGCTCGGTCGCGCGCCGCGAGACGGCCGAGCTCGCCGGCCTGGCGACGCGACGCCGACGACCGGACGACCTGCTCGAGTGGGACTACGGCGACTACGAGGGCATGCACGACGCCGCGAGATCCGCGAGCGACGGCCCGGACTGGTACGCTGTGGCGCGACGGCTGCCCCGGCGGCGAGACGGCCGACGACGTCGCGCGCGCGCGCCGACCGCGTGATCGACCGCGGCGCTGCGGCGCCGACGGCGACGTGGCGCTCGTCGCCCACGGCCACGTGCTGCGCGTGCTCGCCGCGCGCTGGGTCGGGCAGCCGGCCGCCTTCGGCGGGCGCCTGGCGCTGGGGACGGGCTCGGTGTCGGTGCTGGGTTTCGAACGCGACGTCCGCGTGGTAACCCGCTGGAACGTCTGATCCAAGCGGGCCAACGCGCCAGCTTCACGAGCCGAGGTGGCCGGTTTGAAACACTAAGCGCTTCGCCCAGACGGTCAGCGACATGCCCCAGACGACGACCACCCGCGCCCAGGACGAGATAGTCGCCGCGCTGACCGCCCAGCGTGAGCGCACGCTGGACCTCGTCTCGCACCTGAGCGACGCCCAGATCGAGCACCAGCCCGACCCGATCATGTCGCCGCTCGTCTGGGACCTCGGCCACATCGCCGCCTACGAGGACCTGTGGCTCGTGCACCGCGCGGCCGGCGGATCGCTGCTGCGACCCGATCTGGCGATCACCTACGACGCGTTCGAGACCCCGCGCTCGGTGCGCGGCGAGATCGAGATCCTCGACCGATCCGCTGCCGTGTCGTACCTCGAGGCGGTCCGCGAGCGCACGCTCGACGCGATCGACCGCCACGGCGTCGACCCGGTCCTGCACGAGCTCGTCCTGCGCCACGAGATGCAGCACACAGAGACGATG
This sequence comes from uncultured Actinomycetes bacterium, assembly GCA_963846975.1. GTDB lineage: Bacteria > Actinomycetota > Thermoleophilia > Solirubrobacterales > Solirubrobacteraceae > AC-49. The sequence goes on along the minus strand of CAWJXY010000007.1, from coordinate 222,646 downwards.
CGCCAGTCGATGACGCTCGCCGGCTGGATGCCACGCGGCGAGCCCGCGCTGCGCGCGGTCGAGGGCGAGGACTGGATCCGCGTCGACACGCACGAATGGGCGATCGGCGCGGCGACGGGCGACGGGTTCTCCTACGACAACGAGCGCCCGCGCCACCGCCGCGCGCTGCGCCCGTTCGGCGTCATGCGCCACCCGGTGACCAACGCGAGCTGGCTGACCTTCACCGAGGGCGGCGGCTACGTGCGCCGCGAATGGTGGTCCGACGAGGGCTGGGCGTGGAAGGAGGAGTACGACATCACCCACCCGATGACATGGACCGCCGCCCGGCGGCCGGACCGGCCGCTGGACGAGCCGGTGGTCCATGTCTCCTGGTTCGAGGCCGACGCCTTCGCCCGTTCGCGCGGAGCTCGCCTCCCCACCGAAGCCGAGTGGGAGACGGCGGCGACCTGGGACCACGAGACGATCTCGGACACCGGGCTCGTCTGGGAATGGACGTCGAGCTGCTTCAGCGGCTACCCGGGCTTCGTCGCTCACCCCTACCGCGAGTACTCCGAGGTCTTCTTCGGGCGCCGCTACCGCGTGCTGCGCGGCGGCTCGTGGGCGACACATCGACGCGTCGCCACGCCGACGTTCCGCAACTGGGACCTCCCGGTCCGCCGGCAGATCTTCGCCGGCGTGCGCCTGGCGGTGGATATCTAGTGGACCGCTCATGCCGTCGCTGATCGCCACCGAGAACTCGACGACGCTCGCCGACGACGTGCTCGACGGCCTGACGCGCCCGTTCAAGGAGCTGCCGCCCAAGCACCTCTACGACGCGCGCGGCGCGGACCTGTTCGACCAGATCTGCGATCTGCCCGAGTACTACCCGACGCGCACGGAGCGCTCGATCCTCGTGCAGCGCGCGTGCGACATCGCGCAACGGACGGGCGCCGAAGAGGTCGTCGAGCTGGGATCGGGCACCGCGGCCAAGACGCGGATCCTGCTCGACGCGCTGCACGCGGCGGGAACGCTGCGCCGCTATGTGCCGATCGACGTGACCGAAGGGATGATCAGCGACTGCGAGACCGAGCTCGCGGCCACCTACCCCGGCCTCGCCGTGCACGGGATCGTCGGCGACTTCGAGTGCCACCTCGAGCACGTCCCGCCGCCGACCGGGCCGCGGCTCGTGCTGCTGCTCGGCGGGACGATCGGGAACTTCACCCCGGGGCGCCGCCGCGGCTTCCTGCGCGCGATCGCGGGCCTGCTGGCGGACGGCGACCACCTGTTGCTCGGGACCGACCTCGTCAAGGATCCCGCGGTCATCGAGGCCGCCTACGACGACGCGGCGGGCGTGACGGCCGAGTTCAACCTCAACATGCTCGAGGTCATCAACCGCGAGCTGCGGGCCGACTTCGACCTCGACGCCTTCGAGCACGTCGCGTTCTTCGACCGCGAGCACGAGTGGATCGAGATGCGCCTGCGCGCGACGTCTCCGCAGACGGTCCAGGTCGCCGACCTCGACCTGACCGTCCACTTCGCGGCCCGCGAAGAACTGCGGACCGAGATCAGCGCCAAGTTCAGCCGCGATCGAATCGACGCCGACTTCGCCGCCGCCGGCCTCGAAGTCGTCGAGCAGTACGTCGACGACGACGACCTGTTCGCGCTGAACCTGGCGCGCCGGGTCTAGGCGTCAGGCGGCGTCGTCGTCGGCCGTGCGCCGCGCGTAGTTGATCCGCAGCAACTCGACGACATCCGCGACATCGCGGTCGGACTCGATCGCGCGGGCGGCGGGACCGTGGCGGCCGGGGAAGACCGGATGCTCGGTGATCCGGCCCTGGGCGCGAAGGTCGTCCCAGACCCGGGGCTCAAAGAAGGTGTGGAACGTGCGGTCGCCGTGGAGGTGACCGATCTCGCGGCGGTCGACGAAGAACGCGACCGCGGCGCCACGCGCACCCCGTCCGGTGTGCAGGCGTGGCCAGTCGGAGACGGCCTCGAGGATCTTCTCGGTGTTGCTCATGTCCGACACCGTAGAAGTTCAAGTACACTTGAAGTCAAGCGTGCTCGACACCCTGCTGACGATCGGCGAGGTCTCCCGGCGCAGCGGCGTCGCCGCGTCGGCGCTGCGCTTCTACGAGGACCGCGGCCTGATCACGTCGATGCGCGCCGGATCGGGCCACCGCCGCTACCCGCGGCCGGTTCTGCGCCGGATCGCGTTCATCGTCTTCGCCCAGCGCGTCGGGCTGACGCTCGAGGAGATCGGCGCCGAACTGGCCCGGTTGCCCGACGACCGCGCGCCCGACCGCGGCGACTGGTCGCGGCTGTCGAGTGGCTGGACGCGCCGCATCGACGAACGGATCGCCGAACTCGAGCGCCTGCGGGCCGGGCTCACCGAGTGCATCGGCTGCGGTTGCCTGTCGCTCGGGCGCTGCAAGCTCGCCAACCCGCGCGACCGCGCCGCCGGCCTGGGACCCGGCCCGCGCTACTGGCTCGGGGACGAGCCGCTCAGCGGACGTTCTTGAGCGTCAGCGTCTTCGTCGACCGGTTACGGGCCGCGTCGGTAACGGTCAGCGACAGCTTCACCGTGACACGGTGGGCGTGACGCAGTTTCGTCTTCCCGGCATTCGTCAGCTTCAGCGTCAGCGAGACCTTGCCCGCCTTGGAGAACTTGGCCTTGCCGCTGGCGACGGTCGTCGAGCCGATCTTGGCCGTGGCGCTGGCGCTGCCGCGCTCGGAGACCGTGAACGAGAGCTTGGCGGTCCCGCTGCGCAGCGCCGCGAGGTGCAACGCCTTGGTCGCGAGCGCGATCTTCGGCTTGATCTTGTCGCCGGTGGGCGGCTCGGGGGTGGTCGGCGCCGTGGGCGGCGGCAGTGGGGCCGCCACGGGCACGCTCTGGGTCGCGGGAGCCGACGCCTCGGGCCCGACTGCGTCGGCGTTGTTGTCGACGACGGTCAGAGCGACGGTCGCCGACGCGGTGAAGGTGTGCTGCGCGGTCGGCGTCGTGTCGGTCTCGTCGACGGTGCCGTCGTTGTTGAAGTCCCACTGGTACTTCGTGATCGCGCCATCGGGGTCGCTCGACGCGCTCGCGTCGAACGACACGTTCGTGCCGGTCGACGCCACCGTGAACGAGGCGGTCGGGAGCTGGTTGGTCGTGACGGTGATCTTGCCCTTCATGCCGAACGACGCGTGGAAGGCGCAGTAGTACGTGTAGACACCGGCGCTGGCGAATGTCTTGGTCACCGGGGCCGAGCCCGAGGTCACGTTGCCGACGCTCGCGTTGTCGAAGTACAGCGGGTGGTGGGTCGGCCCGCCGGTCGTGCCGTCGAAGTCCTGGCCCGCGTCGGGCGTGAAGGTCACCGACCCGCCGGGGGTGATCCGCGAGCTGGCCGGCGCATAGCTGGCGAAGTGGAACGTGACCGAGCCGTCGGTGGCGGCGGCCGGCGCCGCGAGCGCGACGACCGACAGCCCTGCGGCGGCGGCGAACGCGAGGCGCGGCTTCACTTCGCCGATACCGAGACCGAGGTCTTGGAATGGTTGCCTGCCTTGTCGCTGACCGTCAGCGACAGCTTCAGCTTCGCGCCCGCCTTGAGCCTGCGGCCGGCGGCGGTCGGCTTGAGCGTCAGCTTGACCGTCCCGGCGCCGGCGATCGTGGCCTTGCCGGTGGCGACCGTTGTGGCGCCCGACTTGACGGTCGCCGACGCCGAGCCCGGCTCCGACGACGTGAACGAGAGCTTCGCGCGGCCCGCGGCCAGGTCCGACAGCTTGAGCGACTTCGAGCTGACCTTGACCTTTGGCGGCGTCTTGTCGGTGACCGTGACCTGCTGGGTGACGGTGGTCGACTCCGGGCCGACGACGTCGGCGTTGTTGTCGGTGACGGTCAGGATGACCTTCGACGACTTGGCGAGTTTGCGGGTCGTCGTCGCGCTGGTGGTGGTCAGGTCGATCCCGCCGTCGTCGTCGAAGTCCCACTGGTACTTCGTGATCGAGCCGTCGGGGTCGGACGACGCGCTGGCGTCGAATGTCACGTTCTGGCCGTTGGCCTTGGCCGTGAACCTGGCGATCGGCAGCTGGTTGGTCGTCACGTTGACGACGCCCGACATGCCCTCGACGTGCCCGGTCTGCGCGTTGAGGTCGCCGTGGATCGAGCAGTAGAACTCGAAGCGGCCGGCGGTCGGGAACGTCTTGACGACGGGCGTCGCATCGGGCGTGCCCTTGTGGACCGAGCCGTCGACGAACACCAGCGGGTGATCCTCGAACGTGACGCCACTGGCGGGCTTGATCGTGACCGACCCGCCGGGGGCGACGTGGACCGTCGCCGGGAAGTACTCCGCGGCCGGGCCGAACGTGACGACCGGTGAGGCATCGTCGCCGTGCGCGGGCACAGTGAGGCCCGCCGCGAACAGCACGAGCGCAACTCCCATCCCCAAACGACGCACCATCCGCCCCTAATGATGGCGTTAACCCCGCAATCCTTCCCAAAGCTAGGACCGGCGGCGATCCGCTGACCACCGCCGGTCCTGACACCAGGCTCTAGAGCCGCTCGACGAGCATCGCCATGCCCATGCCGCCGGCGACGCACATCGACTCGATGCCGTACTTGGCGTTCTTGGTCTCCAGGCCGTTGAGCAGCGTCGTCATGATCCGCGCGCCCGTCATTCCGAACGGGTGACCGAGCGCGATCGCGCCGCCAAACGGGTTGAGCTGCTCGTCCTCGATCCCGAGCTCGTCCTTGCACGGCACGATCTGCGCCGCGAACGCCTCGTTGATCTCGACGATGTCGATGTCCTCGATCGTCTTGCCCGTCTGCTCGAGCAGCGCCTTGATCGCCGGGATCGGCCCGACGCCCATGTACTCCGGACGGATCGCCGCGACCGTCGACGCGATGATCCGCGCGCGCGGCTCGACGCCGAGCTTCTCGGCCTTCTCGGCGCTCATCACGAGCACCGCGGCGGCGCCGTCGTTGAGCGGGCAGGCGTTGCCGGCCGTGACCGACCCGCCCTCCTTGAACACCGGCTTGAGCCCGGCCAGCACCTCGGTCGTCGTGCCGGGGCGCGGACCGTCGTCCTGGGACACGATCGTGCCGTCGTCCTTGGTCACCTCGACGATCTCGCGATCGAAGTGGCCGTTGTCACGCGCCTCGACCGCGCGCGACTGCGACAGCGCTGCCCACTCGTCCTGAGCCTCACGAGAGACGCCGTACTTGTCGGCGACGTTCTCGGCCGTCATCCCCATCGGGATGTAGACGTCGAACAGTGAGCCCTCCGAGCCGTCGAGCTTCGGGTTGCGAGCATCCTCGGACGGCCCGCCGCCGTAGCGCGAGACCGACTCGACGCCGGCCGCGATGTACTGGTCGCCCTCGTTGGCCGTGATCGCGTGGAACGCCATGCGGATCGTCTGCAGCGACGACGCACAGAAGCGGTTCACCGTGCACGCGGGCACGTGGTAGTCGATGCCGCTGAGCAGCGTGGCCGTCCGCCCGACGTTGAACCCCTGCTCGTTGGCGGCCGACGCGGACCCCATCATGACGTCGCCGGTCTCGGCGAAGTCGACCTTCGGGTTGCGCGCCACGAGCGTCTTGAGCGGCAGCGCCGCCAACTCGTCGGCACGGACGTCGGTCAATGACCCCTTGAACGCGCGCCCGATCGGCGTGCGGATGGCGTCGACAATGACTGCCTCGGACATTGTGTATGTCTCCTTTACGGATCTGAGGCTCGGCGGTCGCACTCCACGAGCCCTGGTCGCGCCCGGCGGTCGCACTCCACGGGGCACTTTTCAGTCTACAACCCGAGTCCCTGAACCCCGAGCTCGTCGAAGCCGACGTGGTGGGCGAGCTCGTGGCGGACCGTGCGCACGACCTGGTCGCGCAGCAGGTCGGGGTCGTGGCCGAAGTCCCGGCGCAGCGTGTCGCGGTAGATGACGATCCGGTCCGGCACATCGTCGCGGCTGGCTCCGTCACCGTGATACAGGCCGTACGCGCGGCGGCGCCGGCCGCCGTCGGAGATGACGACGGCGACGTTGTGGTTCTCGATCAGGCGGCGCAGCAGATCGGGCAGCTCGTCGAGTGCGTCACGCACGAGCTCCTCGAAGTCGTCGTTGTCGTAGGGGTCGAGGTCCATGAACTCGGTCTCGTCGGGCTCGGTGTACAGCCCTTCGCGGGCCAGGCGCTCGCTGCGCAGCACGACCTGCTCGAACTCGGCCTCGCTGACCGGGTCGCTCCAGCCCGCCATCCGCACGAAGATCCAGCCCAGCACGACGCCGATCAGCGCCGCGACGAACACCACGACGCCGGCCAGCTCGACGAGCTTCAGCGCCGGTTCGATGCTGAAGCCGCCCTGGAGCACGACGATCAGCGTCAGCCCGGCCGACGCGGCAACCGTGCCGGCGAACAGGATGCGGCGCGCGTTGGGGCTCATCGCATCGCCCTCGAGATGACGACGCGCTGGACCTCGTTCGTGCCCTCGTAGATCTGGGTGATCTTGGCGTCGCGCATCATCCGCTCGACCGGGTACTCGGTCACATACCCGTAGCCGCCGAGAATCTGGACCGCATCGACGGTCACCGCCATTGCCGTGTCGGACGCGAACAGCTTGGCCATCGACGAGTACTTGCCCAGTCCCGGGTCGTCGGCGTCGGCCATCGCGCACGCGCGGTACAGCAGCTCGCGCGCCGCAGCCGTTCGCGTCTCCATGTCGGCGAGCTTGAAGCCGACGCCCTGGAGCTCGTTGATCGGCTTGCCGAACGCGATCCGCTCACGCGCGTACTGGGCGGCGAAGTCGATCGCCCCCTGGGCGATGCCGACCGCCTGCGCCGCCGCTCCGAGGCGCGTGCGCTCGAGCGTCCCGAGCGCGACCGCCATCCCGCGGCCCTCTTCGCCGATCAGGTTCTCCGTCGGGACACGAACATCCTCGAACAGCAACTGGCCGGTCGGCGAGCCGCGGATCCCCATCTTGTGCTCGAGCTTGGGGACGCTGAACCCGGGGCGGTCGGCCTCGACGATGAAGGCGCTCGCCCGCCGGGCCTCGCGGTCGGTGACCGCGAAGATGACGTAGAAGTTGGCGATCGTCGCGTTGGTGATCCAGTTCTTGGTCCCGTTGATCACCCAGTGATCGCCGTCGCGCACCGCGCTCGTCCGCATCGAGCCGGCGTCGGAGCCGGAGTCGGGCTCCGACAGGCCGAACGCCGGCGACCATTCGCCGCTCGCGCATCGCGGCAGCCACTCCTGGCGCTGCTCGGGCGAGCCGAAGCGTGCGATCGGCAGCGTGCCGAGGTCCTGGACCATCAGGATCAGCGAACTCGACGCGCAGGCGCGGGCGACCTCTTCGACCGCGATGTTGAGCATCAACGTCCCGGTGCCGGTGCCGCCGTAGTCGGTCTCGAACGGCAGGCCCATCAGGTCGTGCTCGGCGAACAGCTCGCGGACGTCCCACGGATATTCGCCGCTCGAGTCGATCTCGGCCGCGCGCGGTGCGACCCGCTCGGTGACGATCTGGCGGATCGTGTCGCGCAGGTCGCGCAGGTCCAGCGGTAGCTCGTAGATGCCGGTCACCGACGAAGCGTAGAACGCGGCGCCACGGGGTAGGTGGTCGGTGTCGCAAGTCGAGCTCGGGTTTCCCCCAGACGCTTCCGGGTTCGATGTCGGGTGGGCGGGCGGCTGTGCCAAGCCGTCCGTCGCCTATCGTGGGCGCGCTGTGCACGAGATCCGTTCCGTCGCGCCCGACCAGGCGTCCCAGATCGCCGACCTCCTGCGTCGCGCCGGTTTCGGCTCGACGGTCGGGCGGCTGCTCGATTTTCCGCTCGCCAACGAGCACGGAGTCGTTTTCGCGGCGGGCGATGTGCGTCGCCCGAGCGGCACCGCCTCGTGCGCGAGCTTCGGCACGACCGGGTGGATCGGCGCGCTCGGCGTCGAGCCCGCGGCGCGCCGCCAGGGGCTCGGCACCGCGCTGACGCAGGCGTGCGTCGACTGGCTGCGCGAGCGCGGCGCGCAGACGGTTCTGCTCTACGCGACCGAGGCCGGCCGCCCGATCTACGAGCGCCTCGGATTCGTCGCTGCGGGAACGGCGACGGCGTGGCGCGGCCAGGCGCCGGCGCCGTCGGACGGACAGCTGCGCCCATTGCGCGAGGCCGACCGCGACGCGCTGATGCGCCTCGACCGCGAGCTGACCGGCGAGTCGCGCGAGCCCGTGCTCGACGCGGTGCGCCCGTTGCGCGGGCTGTGCCGCGCCGACGGCGACGCCGAGCTGGCCGGCTACGCGGTCGCGTCGGTGTGGGGCGCGGGCGTGGCGATCGTCGCCCGCGACGAGCAGGCCGGCATGGCGCTGCTGTCGGCGGCGTGCTCGGCGTCGGGCCCGGCGACGGTGATCGTCCCCGACACCAACGAACCCGCGCGCGCGGCGATGAGCCGCTGGACGTTCACCCGCTACAACACCGCGACCCGAATGCACCTCGGCCCGGCGCCGGTGGAGGACCAGCGGCACACGTTCGGGTTGTTCAATCTGTTTTGGGGGTGAGGGTTGCGTCCGCCTCAACCCTGCGGGAACACGAACCCCGCCGACGCCAGCGCGCCCATCAGCGTCCCGAGCAGGATGTGGTGGATGTCGGAGCGCTCGAGATCCTTGTGGGCGACCCAGTCCAGGCACGCACCGTCCATGAACCACAGCCACGCGGTGACCGCGGTGCGCACCTTCGGCGGCGCGCCGCCGTCGGGGAACAGGCCGTCGAGCACGCGCCCGACCGTCTCGGAGCGCACGCCCTCGATCATGTCGCGGATCTCGGGCGAGTTGGCGCTGCGCATCAGGTTCGCGTAGGCCTCCGGGTTCTCCTCGATCCAGGCCAGGAACGCGTCGAGGCTCGTGGCCAGCGCGACGGCCGGCGGCGCGTCGGGGTCGTAGGCCGTGCGCGCGCGCAGCTCCTCGCCCGCGCTGGCGATGGCGGCCGCGAAGAACTCCCGCTTGCTCGGGAAGTAGTGGTACAGCAGCGCCTTCGAGATCCCGGCGTGGCGGGCGATCTGGGCCATCGAGATCTCGTCGTAGGACTGCTTCGCGAACAGCTCGGTCGCGGTCGCGAGCAGCAGCTCGCGGCGCTCGTCGTTCTGCAGGCGGGTGTAGGCGGGCTCGGCCATCGGCACATCGTACAGGTGTTGACCCCGGGTCGATACCTACTGACCGACGGTCGATAGCCCTGCTGCGTTGCTGACCGACGCGGCGCTCGCGATACGCTGAGTCCGGTGAGCACGGAGATCGAGATCGACCCCCGGCGGGCGGCCGAGCTGGCGGGCGCCGGGGAGGCCGTCCTGATCGACGTGCGCACCGACGAGGAGGTCGCGGCGGGCTACATCGCCGGGTCGAGCCACATCGGCCTCGGCGAGCTGTCGGCCCGCGCGGGCGAGCTACCGGCCGATCGCCCGGTCGTCTTCTACTGCCGCGTCGGCGCGCGCTCGCTGATGGCCGCGCAGGCTCTCCGTGCCGTGGGCCGCGACGCCTACTCGATGGCGGGCGGCCTCGTGGCGTGGGTCGGCGACGGGCTCGAGCTCGAGCCCGAAGATGGGCACGTCGCCGACCACTGACAGAACGCCCCGAGCTAGATCTTCTGGACGTTCACAGCCTTGGGGCCCTTGTCGCCCATCTCCTCCTCGTAGGAGACGCGCGAGCCCTCGGCGAGTGAACGGTAACCGTCCATCTCGATCCCCGAGTGGTGAACGAACAGGTCGCGGCTGCCCTCGTCGGGCGTGATGAAGCCGAAACCCTTGTCGTCGCTGAACCACTTGACGGTACCGGTGGCCATCGGCCAGTCCTCCGTTGTTCTGTGCCCTGCCGGACGACTGATGCAGGTCCCCCGACATTCCGCACTGCCTTGCCGGTTTCCCGGCCCTTCTGGTTGCAGGCGAGACCGTAGCAGGGGTCAAGGGGCCTGTGTCAATGACCAGACAGCTCGGGCAATGCGATCTCTCGCTTGAGGATCTTGCCCGTCGGGCCCTTCGGCAGCTCGTCGACGATCCACACGCTACGCGGGTACTTGTAGGCGGCCACGCGCTCCTTGACGAACTCACGCAGCTCGTTGGGCTCGGCCTCGGCCCCCGGCTTGAGCGCGACCGCGGCGCCGACCTCCTCGCCGAGACGGTCGTCGGGGACTCCGACGACCGCGACCTCGCGCACCGCGGGGTGCTCGTACAGGACCTCCTCGATCTCGCGCGGGTACACGTTGTAGCCGCCGCGAATGATCATGTCCTTCTTGCGATCGACGATGAAGTAGTAGCCGTCCTCGTCGACCGAGCCGAGGTCGCCGCTGTGAAACCAGCCGTCGTCGTCGATCGCCTCGGCGGTCGCGTCGGGACGCTGCCAGTAGCCCTTCATGATGTTGTGACCCCGGATCGCGATCTCGCCGACGCCGTCGGACTCGTCGGCCAGCTTCATCTCGACGCCCGGGATCGGGGTGCCGATCGAGCCCGCCTTGCGCTCGGTCCGCGAGCGGTTGAACGACGCGGTCGGCGACGTCTCCGACAACCCGTAGCCCTCGAGGATCACGCCACCGAAGCGCTCCTCGAACGCGCGCATGACCTCGACCGGCATCGACGCGCCGCCGGACACGCACGTGATCAGCGTCGACGTGTCGGCGTCGCTATCCGCGTGCAACATCGCCGCGAACATCGTCGGGACGCCCTGGAACAGCGTCGCCTGGTCGCGTTGAACGATCTCGAGCACCTTCGCCGGGTCAAAGCGCGACAGCAGCGTGAGCGTGCCGCCGATCGACAGCGCCGCGTTCATCGCGCACGTCTGGCCGAAGCTGTGGAACAGCGGCAGCGCGCCGAGCGTGACCGCGAACGAGTCGCGGCCGATCATGTCGACGTTCACGTCGACGTTGCAGCGCAGGTTTCGGTGCGTGAGCTCGGCGCCCTTGGGCGTGCCGGTGGTGCCCGAGGTGTAGAGGATCACGGCGGTGTCGGACTCGTCGCGATCGACGACACCGGCGACCGGCTCGTGTTCGCCCAGGAGCGCCTCAAACGCGTCGGACTCGACCGTGATCGCGTCGCCGGGCGCCTCGCCGGCCACGTCGTGCCACGCGAACACGGCCGCCGCGCCGCTGTCGGACAGGTAGTAGTCGACCTCACGGCTCTTGAGCAGCGGGTTCATCGGGACGACAATCGCTCCCGCGCGCAGGATGCCGTAGTACACGACCAGGAACTGAGGGACGTTGGGCATCATCAGGCCGACACGGTCGCCCGGGCCGACGCCGCGCGCGGCCAGCAGTGTGGCGACCCGCGCGCTGAGATCGTCGAGCTGCGCGTACGTCAGACGTTCGTCATCGAGCGCCACCGCCGTATGGTCGGGGCGGCGCTGGGCGCTGTCCGTGAGGATCGTCGCGAGGTTCATGGTCCTACCGTAAACGGGTTGGCCCCCGCGCGGCGCCCGGAGCCCGCTCCATACCCGTCTCCTACCTGGGACTGCCGGGCGCCCCACCAACGCACCGCATCCTGGTGTCCCGTGACTGAGGTGTCTCCCACGATTGCGGCGCCTCGCACGCGCGCCACTCCTGCCCCGGTGCCCGGGCCAACGTGGCTTGGCACGACCGAGCGCCGCACGGTCCAGCGCACCGACATCTACGAGGGCACGACGTGGACGCTGCTCTCGACCGTCACCGACGCGGTCATGCTGTGGGCCGCGACGCTCACGGCGGTCCACCTCACGGCGCCCCACCCGAGCACGCCGATGCTCGGGTTGCTGGGCGTGTTCATCTTGGCGGCCATGGGCCGTCTGGCCATGCGCGGGATGTACGGGTCACGTCCCACCCGCATGGCAGTGCTTGACGTGGTCAGGCACAGCAGCGCAGCACTGGCCACCGCGGGTGTCCTTGCACTCGCGGTGGCCGCAGCACTTCACGCCGACGGTCAGGCGGTCGACGCCCTCCTGATCATGTGGGCAATCGCCACCGCCGGGATCGTCACGATGCGCGTCGCGTTGACGCTGTCGCGCGACCAGGCGCGCCGCCGCGGCGCCAGCACCAAGCGCACCCTGATCGTCGGCGCGGGCGTCGTCGGGGCCCAGATCGAGCGTCGGCTGCTCGCCCACCCCTCGCTCGGCCTGCGGCCGATCGGCTTTCTGGATTCGGACCCCAGCCCGGGGTTCTGGACCCAACAGGCGACGAACCCGGTGCTCGGGCCGCTTTCGTCGCTTGCTGCGGTCATCAAGTCCTCGGGCGCCGAGCACGTGATCGTCGCGTTTTCGGCGTCCCGCGACTCCGACGTCCAGCCGATCCCGCAGCTCTGCCAGGAGCTCGGCGTCGAGGTGTCGATCGTCCCGCGGCTCTACGAGAACGTCAACGAGCGCATCTGGGTCGAGCACATCGCCGGCCTGCCGCTCTACGGGCTGCGCAACGTCGATCCGCGGTCGTGGCAGTTCGCGGTCAAGCACACGCTCGACCGAGTGGTCGCCGTGGTCATGCTCGTGCTGCTGGCGCCGTTGTTCGCGCTGATCGCCGCCGCGATCAAGCTCAGCTCGAAGGGGCCCGTGTTCTTCCGGCAGCGGCGGATCGGGCGCGACGGGCAGCTTTTCCAGATGGTCAAGTTCCGCTCGATGCGCGATCTGGAACCCGCCCGCCCGCACCGCCTCCAGCTGGCGGCCGGAACGGCCCCGGGCGGCATCGAGGGCATCGACCGCCGGACCGCGATCGGCGCGCTGCTGCGGCGCACGGCGCTCGACGAGCTGCCGCAGCTCATCAACGTCGCGCTCGGGCACATGAGCCTCGTCGGCCCGCGCCCGGAGCGCCCGGAGTTCGTCCAGCTGTTCGACGCCAGCATCCGTCGCTACGACGACCGCCATCGCGTCAAGTCGGGGATGACAGGCTGGGCGCAGGTCCACGGCCTGCGCGGCCAGACGTCGCTGTCGGAGCGCGTCGAGTGGGACAACTGGTACATCCAGAACTGGTCGCTGTGGCTGGACTTCAAGATCCTGCTCTTGACGCCGCTCGAGGTTCTGAGCTCGCGCTCTGAGGCCCGCGGTTCGCGGCTACAGTCCGCTGAGTGAGCGATCTCGACGCGATCAACGAGGCGGCCCGCGCGCTGGCGGCCGGCGACCTCAGCGTCCGGGTGCCCGAGGACGGCGACGACGACGCGCGCGAGCTGGCTCGGTCGTTCAACGCGATGGCCGCGAGCCTTCAGGAATCCGAGCGCTCGCGCGACGAGTTCTTTGCGCTCGTGTCGCACGAGCTGCGCACGCCGCTGACGTCGATCATCGGCTATGTCCAGCTGGTGCTCGACGACGAGGCGCTGGGGCGCGACGCGCGGCGCTTCCTCCAGATCGTGCACCGCAACGGCCAGCGGTTGTTGCGCCTCGTCGGCGACATGCTGTTCGTCGCGCAGGTCGAGGCCGGGCGGCTGTCGCTCGACCGCGAGCCGGTCGCCGTGCGCGCGGTCGTGGTCGACGGCGTCGACGCGGCGCGCCCGGCGGCCGAGGACGTCGGCGTGAACCTGGAGTTCGTCGAGGACCCGTCGGGTGACCCGGACTTCGTCGTCGGCGACCGCGACCGGCTCGCGCAGGCGCTCGACAACCTGATCTCCAACGCGCTCAAGTTCTCGGCCCGCGACGCGACGGTGACCGTGAGCCTGCGCCAGGCGCGACGGCTGGGTGAACGTCGAGGTGATCGACACCGGCGACGGGATCCCGCTCGTGGAGCAGGAGCGCCTGTTCGACCGCTTCGCCCGCTCCGAATCCGCGATCGACCGCGGCGTCCCCGGCGCCGGCCTCGGCCTCGCCGTCGTCAAGGCGATCGTCGAAGCCCACGACGGCTCGGTCGAGCTCGAGTCGGCGCTCGGGCGCGGGACGACGGTGCGGTTGCGGCTGCCGCTGGCCGATCAGGCCGCGGTGCTGTAGCGGTAGCCGAAGCCGCGGACGGTCTGGATCGGGTCGGGGGTGTCGCCGAGGGCCGGGCTCATCTTGCGGCGCAGGTAGCCGACGTAGAGCTTGACCTGGTCGCCGCCGACGCCCGGCTCGGCGCCCCACACGAGCTCGAGCAGCTGGTCGCGGCTCAGGACCTGGTCGGGATGGCGGACGAACGTGTTGAGCAGCCGCATCTCGAGCGGCGTGAGCGTGACCTCGGTACCGCGCACCAGCGCGCGCGCATTGGCCATGTCGAGCGACACGAGCCCGTCGTCGTAGGCCTCGCGCTCCGGCGCGCTCGCCCCTGCCGAGCGGCGCAGCAACGCCTCGACGCGGGCCAGCAGCTCCTGGCGCCCGAACGGCTTGGTCACGTAGTCGTCGGCGCCCGCCTTCAGGCCGCGGACCTTCTCGAGCTCGGCGTCGCGGGCGGTCAGCATCAGGACCGGCACGTCGGTGACGTCGCGCACGCGCTCGAGCGTCGCCCAGCCGTCCATGTCGGGCATCGTCACGTCGAGCACGATCAGTCGCGGCCGCACGTCGAACAGCAGCTTCAGCGCCTCGCGCCCGTGGGCCGCCGTGCGCACGCTGTGGCCGGCGCGCTCGAGCAGCTCGCGGACGAGATCACGCAGGTCGGGGTCGTCGTCGACGACGAGGATCGGATCGCCGCTCATCTCACCCTTTCAATAGCAGCAGCGCCGGTCAGCCCGCGACCGCGCCCGCCAGCAGCGCCTCGAGCGCGTGATCGGCGTCGAGCGCTCTTGTGAACAGCCATCCCTGGGCCTGCTCGCATCCCAGCGCGCGCAGCTCCTCGAGTTGGTCGTCGCGCTCGACGCCCTCGGCGATCACGCTGAGCTCCAGCGCGCGGGCCATGCGCATGATCGCGTCGACGATCGCCGTGTCGCCGTTGCCGCTTCCGAGCCCGACCACGAACGAGCGGTCGACCTTCAGTCCGGAGATCGGGAAGCGCTGGAGGTAGCTGAGCGACGAGTAGCCGGTGCCGAAGTCGTCGAGCACGATCTCGACCCCGAGCCGCGCGATGCTGTCGAGTACCTCGTGATGGCTCGGTGCGCGCTCGATCAGTGTCGACTCCGTGATCTCGAGCGTCAGCAGCGCCGGGTCGATCCCGGTTTCCTTGAGCACGGTCGCGAGCTCGTCGACGATCCCTGGGTCGCTGATCTGGCGCGGCGAGATGTTGACGTGGACCGGGACGTCCGCGAGGTCCTCGCGCAGACCCGTGCCAGCTCGTGACCGTCTCGGCACGCCTCGCGCAGAACCGAGCGGCCGAGCGCGACGATCAGGCCGCTCTCCTCGGCGACCGGGATGAACTGCGCCGGAACGAGCAACCCGCGTTCGGGGTGGTCCCAGCGCACGAGCGCCTCGAACCCGAGCACGCGACGATCGGCGACCGACACGATCGCCTGGAAGTGCGGTCGCAGCTCGCCGCGCTCGATCCCGCGGCGCAGGTCGCCCTCCGTGCGCTGGCGGACGATGGCCCTCGCGCGCACGCCCGAGTCGAACTGCTCGACGCGGTCGCGGCCGCGCTCCTTGGCGCGGTTGAGCGCCGCGTCGGCGTCGCGAAGCAGGTCTTCGGCCGTCGAGTGCGAGCCGTCGCGCATGACCACTCCGATCGACGAGCTGATGACGAACTCGTCGCGGTCGATCGCGAACGGCTCGGCGATGACGGCCGACACGCGCTCGGCGACCTGCAACGCGGTCTCGACGTTGTCGACGACGTCGCACAGGATCACGAACTCGTCGCCGCCGAACCGGGCCACCGTGTCGCCCGGGCGCATCGCTCGGCGCAGCCGGCTCGCCAGCTCGGCGAGCAGCCGGTCGCCGACCTTGTGACCGAGCGAGTCGTTGATGACGTTGAAGCGATCGACGTCGACGACCATCAGCGCAACCTGGCCGGAGCCGTCGCGATCGTGGCGGGCCATGGCGTGGGTGATGCGGTCCAGCCCGAGGCTGCGATTCGGCAGTCCGGTCAGTTGGTCGCGCAGCGCCTGGCGGCGGGCGACGTCCTCGACGTGCCAGTGGTCGATCGCGTGGGCCAGCACGTTGGCGACCGACTGCAGGAACGCGATGTCGTCGTCGCTGAACGCGGCGGCCTCGCGGCTGAATGCGCCGAGCACGCCGAACGATTTGTCGCGTCCGCCGATCAGGACGGTCACGCCGCTGCGCGCCCCGTACCCCGTGATCAGGTCCGAGGCCCTGAAGCGGTCCTCCTCGGCGTAGTCGTGGGCGACCGTCGGCTGGCCGGTCGCGAGCGTGAAGCCGGCCTGGGACTCGTTCCACTCGGCCGAGATCATCATGTTGCGCACGAGGCCGTCGGTGAAGCCCGCGCCGGCGTCGAGCAGGAACTCGCGGCCGTCGGGCTGGAGCTCGGCGATCCCCACGAGGTCGGCTTCGAGCGTGCTGTGGATCAGCTCGATCGTCTGCGCCATGAGCGCATCCGGATCGACCGCATCGAGCGCCAGCTCCCCGAGCCGGGCGACAGCGGCCTGTTGAACAAGTCGCTGTGCCAAGAGCGGTGATCGCTCACGCTCGAGCAAGGGCGCACTCCTTTCCCACGAGGCCTACGACCACAATAGACGCATCCGCCAAACGCTTCGACCCATGTACGACGTTTCGATCCCGCTTGCCGACGTACAGCTGCGCACGTCGCGCTCTTCGGGGCCCGGGGGTCAGCACGCCAACGTGACCGCGTCGCGGGTCGAAGCACTGTTCGACGTACGCGCGTCGGCGGCGCTCAGCGACGCCCAGCGCGAGCGGCTGCTGGCCCGGTTCGGCCCCGTCGTGCGGGCCGTCGCGCAGGATGCTCGCAGCCAGGCCCGCAACCGCGAGCTGGCGCTCGACCGCCTTGAGGCGCGGATCGCATCGGGGCTCGCGGTCCGCCGCCCGCGTACGGCGACCAAGCCGACGCGGGCCTCGCAAGTGCGGCGCCTCGAGGCCAAGCGCCGGCGCGGCACGCGAAAGGTGCAGCGCCGCCGGCCGCTCGACGACTGATCAGGACGCGACCGCCATACCCTGATCGACGGCGCCCGCGCGCACGATCGCGACGACCTCGTCCGGGTCGTCGGTGATGCGCAGGAGGTCCGGATCGGGCACCGAGATCATGCCTTCGGGCACGAGCTTGGAGCGCACCCAGTCGATCAGCCCTGACCAGAAGTCCGAGTCCACGAGCACAACCGGGAAGTGGGCGATCTTGTCAGTCTGGATCAGGACCAGGGCCTCGAACAGCTCGTCGAGCGTTCCGAAGCCGCCGGGCATGACGACGAACGCGTTGGCGTAGCGGACGAACATCAGCTTGCGCGTGAAGAAGTGATGGAACGTCAGCGAGATGTCCTGATGGGGGTTGGGTGCCTGTTCGTGGGGCAGCTCGATGTTGAGCCCGACCGACGTCACGCCGGCGTCCTGCGCGCCGCGGTTGGCCGCCTCCATGACCCCGCCGCCGCCGCCGGTGATGACCGCGAACCCGGCCGCGCCGAGCTTGCGGCCGATCTCGCGCGCCAGCGCGTACTCCGGCGCGTCGGGCGGCGTTCGCGCGGACCCGAACACCGATGCGGCGCAGCCGAGGTCGTGCAGGGCCTCGAAGCCGCGGCGCAGTTCGCGGTCGATCCGCTCGATGCGCTCCTCGTCGGTCCGCTCGCGCGGGACGGCCGCCGTCGGGGTGACGAGGATCTCCTCGTCGGGGGTGAACGGACGACGGGCGTCAGTCATGCGG
Organism: uncultured Actinomycetes bacterium; assembly: GCA_963846975.1. GTDB lineage: Bacteria > Actinomycetota > Thermoleophilia > Solirubrobacterales > Solirubrobacteraceae > AC-49. The sequence goes on along the minus strand of CAWJXY010000007.1, from coordinate 205,078 downwards.
CCTCCACGTCGGTCACGGGCGGCCAGCCTAGTGGGTCCTCCCGGAACGTTGGTCGGAGTCGTTACAGGCCGTTGGGGTGGCGCGCGATGTAGCCCTTGCTCGACCGCGTCGCCTTCTGCCAGCGATCGCCGTGATGGGCGCTGGCGCCGGAGGTGTCAAAGCGAAGGCCGGCGACGACCATGAACGCATGGCCAGAATTGGCGTACACGGTCACCCAGTCGCCGGCCCCGCTCTCTCCCCACGACTCGAGCGATGTCGAGTCCATTGTCGTGTCGAGCAGGCCGCCGCCGTGGAGGGCGAACGAGACCGAGCCCGAGCAGTCGTACGCGGTGTCGTGGAAGTGACCGTGGCCGCCACCGAAGCGGTAGGGGAGCGTCGCGATCTCGTTGCCGGCAGCGATGATCTCCTGGACCTCGACCGGCGCGCCGGCCGGCGCAATGGCCAGGCCGTCGCTGCCGATCGTCGCGCGGTCGCCGGGGGCAAGCGGCGCCGGCGCGGGGGTCGTGTCGGTACCGCCGGTCGTACCGGTGGCCCCGGGCACGTTGTCATCCTGTGGCGCGACGTCGCCGCGCAGGGCGTCCATGTCCTCGGCATCGACGTTGCCGTCGACCTTCAGCCCGGTCTTCTTCTCAAAGCTTCGCTCGGCCTTGTACGTCGACGGCCCGAAGTTGCCGTCGGCGGTGACCTTGTAGCCGGCGGCGACGAGGAGCTGCTGGAGCTCGGTGACGTCCCCGCCGCTCATGCCGCGGCGCAGCGGGATCCGTTCGCCCAAGTGGTGCACGACGACCGGCATGACCGTCGACGCGCCGCCGGTCGACTGCGCGGCCGAGGCGGCCGAGGCGGCCGAGCGCGTGATGACGTTGTGCAGCAGATGGCGGGTCGGGTGATCGGCGACGCCGGTGACGTCGATGTTGGCCGCGTGCTGGAAGACCTGGACCGCGTTGGCCGTGGAGCTGCCGTAGATGCCGTCGACGTCGACGTCGAGCCCGATCTTGTGCAGCTCGCGCTGGAGCTGGCGCACACCCGAGCCGCGGGAGCCCTGCTTCAGCGTCGGCGCGGACTTCGCGAACGCGGCGGCGGCGAACACGAGCACGCCCACGGATATGACGGCTACGGCAAGACAAGCACGGCGGCTGGCTGACAACGGATAACCCCTTCTCTCTCGTGCGCCTACGGGGTTAGCTGTCGGGCTCGCGCGGAAAGAGTCGCGCTACGCCGCTCGATGGCGGCGATTCGCCCCCGGCCCGGTTGCCCGGACCACTGGGTCCCCCGTTCCCCACCGCCGTGACGGCGGGGACTCGGCTGATTGCGGGGCGCAGACTAGCGGGTTATGTGGACCGGTGCATCACCAATGGCCGAATCGGTCACGACTGGGCCACGAGCTCGACCCCCAGCCGGCGGGACAGACCGCGCCCGCCCGCGCGCATCACGTAGTCGTGATTCCAACGGAAGACCGGCCAGCCGATCGGACCCATCACGTTCATCCACGCCTTCGTCGTGGCGACGTTCCACTCGTACAGAACGGCGACCACGCCGTCCTCAGAGAACAGCCGCCAGCGCCCCGTTCCAACGAGCTCGCCCTTCGCCGAGCCCTCCATGAGTTCTGGGCGCTGCACCCGCGTGACCTCGGTGTCGAACTCGAGGTCGTAGGGCAGGAAGCTTCGCCAGACGATCTCGAAGCGCTTGCCGACCCCGTCGGCGTCGCCGCCGCCGTGGCTGACGACGCGCCGCACCCCCGGCCACCACTGGGGCCACGCCTCGGTGTCGTGGAGCGCGTCGAAGACGGGCTCGATGTCGGCGCGCAACAGCCATGTGGTCAGAAACCGGTACTCGGCCACGCGGCGAGGCTACCGAGGGTCGAGCACCGCATGCAGGACGGCCGCCGCAAGCTGCGTACGCGGTTCGAACGACGCGGTCAAGGCGTGCTCCGCCGGGTTGTGGGCGGCACCTCCGAGCGGGCCGAGGCCATCGATCGTCACCGGGATCGCCGGCGCGAAGTGGCTGGCGTCCGACGCGCCGCCGCGCCCGCCGGCGACCACGTCGCGCCCGAGCGCCGCCGCGGCGGCGGCGATCACTGCCGCCGTCGCCTCGCGGCTGTCCATGCCCGGCCACACCCGGATCAGCTGCGCGTCGAGGGTCGCGCCGTCGACGGCGGTCGGGACGGCCTCGCGGACCGTGTCAAACACGGTGTGGTCGTGGGCGCGCAGGTCGCACAGCAGCTCCCCCGCGTCAGGGACGACGTTGAACGACTCGCCACTGCGCAACACCGTCGGGACCGCAGTGAGGGCGTGGTCGCCGTGCGGGTCGTGGCGGGCCGCTACGACCTGGGCGGCCTTCGCAAGCGCGAGCAGCGCGTTGGCGCCGCGGTCGGGCGCCGACCCGGAGTGGGCCGCGACGCCGCGACCGGTCACCCGCAACGTCCCGGCCGCCTTGCGCCGGACGACCACCGAGTCCTGTCCGTCGGGACCGCGCTGTCCGCCCTCGAAGCACAGGCACGCGTCGAAGCCGGCGAAGCGCGACACGTGGGCCAGGCCGCTCGTGCGCCACTCCTCGTCGACGACCAGCAGCAGCGCCGTTTCGGCGAACCGGTCGCTCTGGGCGGCGAGCGCACGCAGCAGCCCGAGCGCGATCACGTCGCCGCCCTTCATGTCGATCGTTCCGGACCCGACGAGCGTTTCGCCGTCCTGCGTCAGCGGGCGGTGGTCGGCGTGGCCGACCACCGTGTCGAGGTGGCCGAGCAGCAGGACGCGCGCGCGGCCGGTCCCGCGCAGCTCGAGCAACAGGTCGTCAGCGTGATCGGGGCTCGAGCAGGGCAGCCGCTGCACGGTCGCTTCCGGCGGTGCGAGCGCCTGTGCGGCGATGATCGCCTGCTCGGCGCCGGCCCGGTCGCCAGACGGCGACGAGATGTCGACGAGCGTTCGCAGATCGCCCGTCGCGCGCTGTGCGACCGCTGCCGCGACCTCTTGCACCCATGGCTCCATGTTCCGAACCGTTTCACAGCGCGCGCCCGGGCGCTCAAGTTCCGGCACGATCGGCCCGTTTTGGTGGTTATGGGTAGTGCTCAACGGCTGGCCCAGTCTGGCCATGCATCAGCACCACCGGCTGCGCGCAGCGTAGGACTTAGGGTCTACGGCGTGCAGACCGCGCGCTCGGACACCGCGACACCGGCCGCCGGCATCAAGCTCCTGATCGAGCATGAGCGGCTCGGGCTACCGCTGCTGCACCACACGCGCGCCGATGGGCACCTCGAGCTGTTCGCGCTCGAGGCGGCCGACGAGCGCCTGACGATCGGGCGCGCCGACCACAACGACGTGGTCGTCGACGACGACCCCAGCGTGTCGCGCACCCACCTCGAGCTCGTGCGCCTCGGCGACGGCTGGATGGCCCAGGACGAGGGGCTGTCGCGTAACGGAACGCTGGTCGACGGCGAGCGGCTCACGGGCCGCCGCAGGCTGCACGACGGCTGCCGCCTCACGCTCGGCGAGACCGTGTTCGAGTACCGCGCACCGGTCGTCTCACCCGGGGCGGCGCCGACCGTCACCGCAGCCGGTCGCGCCGCCGCACCGTCGATCACCGGCGCTCAGCGGGCGGTGCTGGTCGAATTCGCGCGCCCGATGCTCGCCGGCGCCGCGTCGCCGGCCGGCAACGCCGAGATCGCGGCAGCGCTGGTCGTCTCGCCCGAGACCGTCAAGTCGCATCTGAAGGACCTGTACGCGCGGTTCGGGCTCGAGCACGTGGCACCGGCCGCGAAGCGCGCGGAGCTCGCGCAGCGCGCGATCGGGCTCGGCGTCGTCGGGCGCGCCGATCTGTAGCTACGCGACCTTGCACGGCGGCACCACGACCCTCGTCAGTCGCCAGTCGTTGCCCGCGGTGCGGTGGGCCGTGAAGCGGATGCGGGCTGGCGGCTGATCCCCGATCACGTAGTGCGCGAGCACGGTCGCTCGCTCGCCGTGGATCTGAACCTGCTTGGTCCCTGCGCCCGTGACGCGGTAGCTCGAGATGGCCGGCATCTGGGCGCTCCAGCGCGCCACCGCCGCGGGCTCTCCGCGGTCCTCGACACATGTGCCGTGAACGCCGTCGGAGCCGCGGCGCACGACGTTGGCGGCGACGACCTGCTTGAGCAGCGTCACGTTGCCGCGACCGAGCGCCTGCGCGTAGCGAGACACGAGACGGACGACGGCGCTCTGGTCGGCATGCTTGCGGGCGGTGGCGGTGAGACGCACGGTCGACGCCGTGCCGGTCTGGGCCGTGGAGGCGGCGGTGTGGCCGTCCGAGCCGCCGCTCGTGGACAGGATCGCGACCAGCGCCCCGACGACGAGCAGCAAAGCCGCGAGCGCGGCGACCGCCGGCCAGCCGCGGCCGGACGACGTCGCTTGGCCCCCGGCGACCGCTGCCCCCGCGGGGCGCGCCGGGTGACGAGCGTACGCGCGCGATCCTCGTCCTCGTCGTTGTGCTGCGCCGGTCCCGGCCGCATCGGCGTCACGACCGTGTCGGCCGCCGACGCGCGGCGCTGCGCCGCCGCCAGCGCGCGCCCGAACGTAGCCGCGTCGGGGTAGCGGTGCGCCGGGTCGACCGCCATCGCGCGCGAGACCGGCTCGTCGAGGTAGGCGAGCTCGGGCACGCTGTCGGAGACGAGCGGGCGCGACGCGGTCGCCTGGCGGCGCGCGACGACGGCCGCGTCATCGTTGCCGAACGGCTTGTCGCCGGTGAGCAGCTCGTAGAGCACGCACCCGAGGCCGTACTGGTCCGAAGCCGGGCCCGGCGGCCCGGCGGCCGTTTCCGGCGCGGCGTAGGCCGGGGTGCCGCCGACGAGTTCGTTCGTGCGCGGGTCGGCGAACTCGGTCCGTCGCGCGACGCCGAAGTCAACGAGGTAGGCGTGGTCCTCGTCGCCGCCCGCGCGATGCAGGATCACGTTGGACGGCTTGACATCGCCATGGACGATTCCGGCGTCGTGCAGCGCCTGAAGCGCGCGAGCGACCTGCTGGATCGCGTCGGCGGCCCGCCCCGGGCTGATGCCGTCGGCCGCGGCCTCGCCGAGATCCTGGCCGTCGACCCACGCCATCGCCAGGTACAGCCGCCCGTCGGCCTCGCCAGCCGCGTGGACGGGCACCAGATGCGGGTGGGTGACCTCGGATGCCACGTGCGCCTCGTGCAGGAACGCTGCGCGGTAGGCCTCCTCGCTGCTCAGATGCGAGGCCATGACCTTGACCGCGACCGCGCGGTCGTGCAGCAGCGTGTCGGCCGCGCGGTAGACCACACCCATCCCGCCGCGACCGGCCACCGACAGGAGCTTGTACGGGCCGATCATGTCCCCGGGCTGTGGCATCTGCGGCGATCCGTCGGTCATCCCCCGCCGAGCGTACGGGGGATGCGTTTCCCCCGCCCGGGCGATTCTCGCGCGCGCCGCGCGAGTGGATGCTCCGCGTGGCAGCAGCAATCCACCTTCAGGAGACACAGACCATGCGCATCACCAAGCTCATCACTGTCACCGCCGCGCTCGTCGCCGCGGGCGCCGTCGCCGCCTCCGGCGCCGGCGCAACCACCTCCGGCCCGGTCTACGCCCACACGCCGACCGGCAACATCACCTGCAAGGCGCAGCACAGCCACCTCGGTTGGAGCCTGGTCTGCAGCGCCGCCGACCCGGGCCGCACGCTGCGAATCTCGACGGCGCGCGTGGCCTACCAGACCGGCTACAGCCCCGTCGCCCTGCGCGGGCCGTCGATGCTCTACGGCCACCGCTACTGGCTCGGCCCGTTCCGTTGCGACTCGAGCTCGAGCGAGCTGACATGCGTGCGCCCGGCCGACCGCTACGGCCCGCCGGCCGGCTTTGAGCTCTCCCGCCAGGCCGGCTACGTGTACGAGAACGACGACTGGGGCTGGTAGTCAGCTGCCCAGGACGAGCGCCAGGCGGGCGTCGAGCGCGTCCGCCACGGCGTCCTGGAGGTCGCCCGCGGGCAGCCGCTCGAGCAGCGCCGACAGGAAGCCCTCGACACGAGCCGCTCGGCTGTCGCCTGCGGCAGCCCGTGCGAGCGCAGGTAGAAGATCTGCTCGGGGTCGATCTGGGCGATCGCGGCGGCGTGCGTGCAGCGCACGTCGTCGGCGAGGATCTCGAGGCCCGGAATCGCGTCGGCGTGAGCGCGCTTGGAGACCAGCAGGTTGCGCGCCTCCTGGAACGCGTCGGTCTGCTGGGCGCCCGGGTCGACCTTGATCATCCCGCGCCAGACGGCGCTCGAGCGGCCGGCGACGATGCCGCGGAAGGCGAGGTCCGAGGTCGTGTTCGGAGCCGCGTGCTCCTGCAGCGTGTCGAAGTCGAGGTGCTGGCGGGCCGCGGGTGGCGTAGGCGCCGGTGACCTTGGCGTCGGCGCCCGGGCCGGCGAGCTTCGTCTCCTGACGAACACCTTGCCGTCGCGCGCGCCGAAGCCGAGCGTGACCCACTCGAGCGTCGCGTCGCGTTCGACGATCGCCGCGCTGGGACCCGAAGACCCAGGTCTGCTCGTTGAGGTCCTGGACCGTCGACGTAGCGCAGCGTCGCGTTCTGGCCGACGACGAGCTCGACGACGCCGTTGGCAAGGCCCTCGCCGTCGTCGGTCTGGCTGGCGAGCTGGTCCCAGATCTCCGCCTCGGCACCGTCCTCGAGGACGATCAGCGTGCGGTGGTGCAGCGCGTCCCGGCTGGTGCTGGGCGCGGCTCGAGGATGATCGGCTCGTCGATGCTTCGTGTTCGCGGCGACGTGGACGAACTAGCCGTCGGTCCAGTGGCGGCATTGCGCGCGGTGAACGGAGTCCTCGCGGACGCGACCGTGCCGAAGTGCGGCTCGACGAGCTCGCGGATGGCGTCTCGGCGGCCTCGACGAGCGGCAGGATGGTGAGCCCGTCGTGCTCGGCACTCGCCGGCGGGCGCAGCGGCGCGCGTTCGTCGGCCAACCGCGGCACCCGCGGTCGGCTGCGTACGCGGCGAGGTCGAGCTTGTCGATCGGCGTGAACTCCCAGCCCGAGGTGCCGCGGAAGGTCGGCAGCTCGAGCGTCTCCAGCGCATCGACGGCCCGCGTGCGGCGGGCCGTCAGGAAGGCAGGCTCGGTGGCGGCCCCGCTAGCCAATCGAGCCCTCCATCTGCAGCTCGATCAGGCGGTTCATCTCGACCGCGTACTCCATCGGCAGTTCCTTGACGATCGGCTCGATGAAGCCGTTGACGATCAGCTTGCCGGCCTCCTCCTCGGCGAGGCCGTGGGACATCAGGTAGAAGAGCTGCTCCTCGCCGACCTTCGAGACGGTCGCCTCGTGGCCGACGTCGACGTCGTCCTCGCCGATGCGGATCGTCGGGTAGGTGTCCGAGCGCGACTGTCGGCGTCGAGCAGCAGCGCGTCGCAGACGACCTTGGACTTCGAGCCGTGGGCGCCCTTGGCGACCTCGAGCAGGCCGCGGTAGCGAGCTGCGCCCGCCGTCCTTGGAGATCGACTTGGCGAAGATGTTCGATGTCGTGTTCGGCGCGCGTGGACGATCTTGCCGCCCGCGTCCTGGTGCTGGCCCTCGCCGGCGAACGCGATCGACAGGATCTCGCCGTGGGCGCGCTCGCCCATCAGGTAGACGGCCGGGTACTTCATCGTCAGCTTCGAGCCGAGGTTGCAGTCGACCCACTCGACCGTCGCGTCGGTCTCGGCGACCGCGCGCTTGGTGACGAGGTTGTAGACGTTCTGCGACCAGTTCTGGACCGTCGTGTAGCGGATGCGGGCACCCGGCTTGGCGATCAGCTCGACGACGGCGGAGTGCAGCGTGTCGCCGCTAGTAGGTCGGCGCGGTGCAGCCCTCGACGTAGTGAACGTATGAGCCCTCGTCGGCGATGATGAGCGTGCGCTCGAACTGGCCCATGTTCTCCGTGTTGATGCGGAAGTAGGCCTGCAGCGGCATCTCGACGTGGACGCCCGGCGGGACGTAGACGAACGAGCCGCCCGACCACACGGCGCTGTTGAGCGCGGCGAGCTTGTTGTCGTTGGGCGGGATGATCGTCGCGAAGTACTCCTTGACGATGTCCTCGTGCTCGCGCAGCGCGGTGTCCATGTCCATGAAGATCACGCCCTGCTCCTCGAGCGCCTCGTTGACCTGGTGGTAGACGACCTCGGACTCGTACTGCGCGCCGACGCCGGCCAGGAACTTGCGCTCGGCCTCCGGGATGCCGAGGCGGTCGAACGTCTTCTTGACGTCCTCGGGGACGTCGTCCCATGAGCGCTCGGCGCGCTCGGAGGCGCGGACGAAGTAGTGGATGTCGTCGAAGTCGACGTCGGCGAGCATCGGCGAGCCCCACGTCGGCATGCGGGCGGGCCAGGAAGTGGTCGAGCGCCTTGAGGCGGAATGTCGCGCATCCACTCGCGGCTCGGACTTGAGCTCGGAGATCTTCTCGACGACGCTCGCGGTCGAGGCCCTTGGGGGACTTGTAGAGGTAGTTCTCGGCGTCGTGGAAGCCGTAGCGCTCGGTGTAGTCCGACCCGAGCGTTGCGCAGCGAGGCCTCCTCGGGCGTGAGCTGCTTGGTCGGTTCGGTGGTAGCCATCGGTAGTCGATCTCCAGCTTGATGATGTCGTCTTCGACGGTGACGGCGAACGTGTCGACCTTCTCGTAGGCCGGCAGGGTCTTCGGCTTGCCGGTTCGCAGGTCGAACAGCGAGCCGTGGCGCGGGCACTCGATCGTGCAGTTCTCGACGTCGAGCGGTGCCCTCGGCGAGCGGCCCGTCGTCGTGCGAGCAGCGGTCCTCGATCGCGAGGTACTCCCCATTGAGGTTGAAGACCCCGATCTCCAGGTCCTCGTGCGCGACGATCTTCCGCCCTCCGGGCGGCAGGTCGTTCGTTGGGCAGACGTCGATGACTGGTGACATTCGTGGCAAATCCGATTGCGGAAGTACGAATTGTACCGATGTGACCCGTTGTTCCCGCTGGCGTTTGTCGCAAAGCGCGTGTGAGGTGTGACGCGGGGGGTGCCACGGTGGGGGCGTGGGCCCTCCGACTACGAATAGTTCGTACCTACGGGGCCCGGGCGTGGATGAGCAGATTGTCGCCGCCGCTTGTCATGGCGTCATCACGACCGGGCGCTGGCGGGAGCTCGGGCTCTCGTACACGGACATCACGTATCGCCTCGCAACGGGACGCCTGTACCGGGTCTTCAAGGGTGTGTACGCCGTCGGACGTCCGGACCTCCCGCTGGACGGCCGGTTCCTGGGATCAGTCCTGGCGTGCGGGCCGCGGGGGCGGTTGACCCACCGTTCGGCCGGGCGCAAGTACCGCTTCCCGCACGGCGGCGAGAACAGGATCGACGTGACGGCACCACGGGGGATCAAGCCGAAGCCCGGGATTCGTCTGCATCGTCCCCTTCTCCTCAATGACCTGGACACCACTGTGGTTGATGGGATCCCGATCACGACGGTCGCCCGTACGCTGTTGGACTGCTCGACACCCGGGTTGGGGGTCGATGTCGGTCGGATGCTGCACGAGGCCGAGGTCCAGACGCAGTTCGATGCTCGCGAGGTATGGGCGGTGTTGGCGCGCTGTCCGAACCATGCCGGGGCGCGTCGCCTTGACTGGGCACTGAGGGAAGAGCATCCGTTCACGCGGTCGGGACTCGAAGATGCGATGGTCGCGTTGCTCCGGCGGTTCGGACTGTCGGGGTGGCAATCGAACCGGCACATCTGGGCCGGCGACGAACTGTTGGAGGTCGACTTCTACTGGCCCGACGCCGGGGTGATCGTGGAGGTCGACGGCGCCCGGTATCACTCGACGCGGTGGCGCCAGCGCAAGGACGCCGAGAAGACCGCCAAGCTCCGCGCCGCCGGTTTCATCGTGTTGCGCTTCACCGACGCAGAGGTCGCCGGGGCACCCGAACGGGTCGCGGCGGCGATCGCCGCTGCCCTTGGGCCCTCCAGCTACGAATAATTCGTAGCCAGGGGGCCCAGGCGGGACCCGATGACCTAACACTCAACCAACTAGTTGATCGAGAATCCGCCGGGCACGCTATTTCGCCGCGCGCGCACCGTCAGCCGAACCCCCACCGTCTGCGAACATCGCTAACCGCAGTGGCCCAGCGCGAAGACATCCGCAACGTCGCGATCGTCGCCCACGTCGACCACGGCAAGACGACGCTGGTCGACGCGATGCTGTGGCAGTCCGGCGCGTTCCGCGACAACCAGGACATCAACGAGCGGGTCATGGACTCCATGACCTCGAGCGCGAGAAGGGCATCACGATCCTCGCCAAGAACACCGCCGTGCGCTACGGCGACGTCAAGCTGAACATCGTCGACACGCCCGGCCACGCCGACTTCGGCGGCGAGGTCGAGCGCGGGCTGACGATGGTCGACGGCGTGCTGCTGCTCGTCGACGCGTCCGAGGGCCCGCTGCCGCAGACGCGGTTCGTCCTGCGCAAGGCGCTCGAGGGCCGGCTCCCCGTGATCCTCGTCGTCAACAAGGTCGACCGCCCCGATGCGCGGATCGGCGAGGTCATCGACGAGGTCTACGAGCTGTTCCTGGACCTCGATGCCGACGAGTCGCAGATCGACTTCCCGATCGTCTACACGAACGCCAAGGCCGGCTGGGCCGTCGCTCGACCGAAGGCACGGAGGGCACGGACCTTGCGCCGCTGATGGACCTCCTGATCGAGCACATCCCGGCCCCGGAGTACGACCCCGACCACCCGCTGCAGGCCCTGGTCACGAACCTCGACGCCTCGCCCTACGTCGGGCGCCTCGCGCTGTGCCGGGTGCGCCACGGGACGATCAGGCGCGGGCAACCGATCGCCTGGTGTCGCAGCGACGGCGAGATCGAGACCGCCAAGGTCGGCGAGCTCTACGTGACCGAGGCGCTCGACCGGGTCGAGGCGGCCGAGGCCGGGCCGGGCGACATCATCGCCGTGGCCGGCATCCCCGAGGTGACGATCGGCGAGACGCTGGCCGACCCCGACGACCCTCGCGCGCTGCCGGTCACCCGCGTCGACGAGCCGTCGCTGAGCGTCACGATCGGGATCAACACGGCGCCGTTGGCCGGCCAGGACGGCAACAAGCTGACCGCGCGCCAGGTCTCCAACCGGCTCGACGCCGAGCTCGTGGGCAACGTGTCGCTGCGCGTCAAGGAGACCGAGCGGCCGGACGCCTGGGAGGTCCAGGGCCGCGGCGAGCTCCAGCTCGCGGTGCTCGTCGAGATCATGCGCCGCGAGGGTTACGAGCTGACCGTCGGCAAGCCCCAGGTCGTCACCAGGGAGGTCGACGGCAAGCTCCACGAGCCGATCGAGCGCCTCACGATCGACGTGCCCGAGGACTACGTCGGCGTCCTGACCCAGCTGCTGGCCCTGCGCAAGGGCCGGCTCGAGCAGATGGTCAACCACGGCACCGGCTGGGTGCGCATGGACTACCTCGCCCCTGCCCGCGCGCTGATCGGCTTTCGCACCGAGTTCCTCACCGAGACCCGCGGCACCGGCCAGCTGCACCACGTCTTCGACCGCTACGAGCCGTGGCACGGCGAGCTGCGCACGCGGCCGACCGGCTCGCTCGTCGCCGACCGCCGCGGCGTCGTCACCGCGTTCAGCTGCTTCCAGCTCCAGGAGCGCGGGACCCTGTTCGTGTCCCCCGGCGACGAGGTCTACGAGGGGATGATCGTCGGCGAGAACGCGCCGCGCCGAGGATCTCGACGTCAACGCGGTCCGCGAGAAGCACCTGACGAACATCCGCTCGTCGACCGCCGACGAGCTCGTGCGGCTCGTGCCGGCCCATCCGCTGTCGCTCGACCAGGCGCTCGAGTTCCTGCGCGAGGACGAGTGCGTCGAGGTCACCCCTCACGCGGTGCGGCTGCGCAAGGTCGCGCTGGTCGCGACCGACCGGGTCAAGGCGGCGCGGCGCGCGCGGGCTGCGGCAGCGCCGGCCTAACAGCGCTAGGCCGCGACGAGCTCGCGCTCGGGCGCCATACCGTCGACGATCACCCGGTCGCGACCGTTGTTCTTGGCCTCGTAGAGGACCATGTCGGCGCGCTCGAAGACATCGGTGTACTCGAACGACTCGCCGGGCGCGGTCGCGGCGACGCCGAACGACATCGTCACGTCGACGCCGGCGGCGGGCGTGTTCTGGACCGAGACGCGCAGGCGCTCTGCGACGAGGCCGGCCGTCGGCGCATCGGTTCCGGCGAGCAGGATCACGAACTCCTCGCCGCCGATCCGGTAGGCCGACTCGAACGAGCGCAGGTCGGAGCGCAGGCGGTAGGCAACGTCGCGCAGGACCGCGTCGCCGACGCTGTGGCCGTGCTCGTCGTTGACCGCCTTGAAGTGGTCGAGGTCGGCGACGATCATCGCGACCTGGCCGCCGGTCGTCGCCGCCTGGTGGGCGAGCTCGGCGACGCGCGCCTCGAGTGCGACGCGGTTCAGCATGCCGGTCAGCTGGTCGACGACCGCTGCGCCGCGGTGGTCGGACGCCGAGGCGCCGATCGAACGCCCGACTAGCGCGACGACTCCCAGCGCGACGTAGCCGTAGATCAGGCCGGTCGGGTCGTGGAGGACCATCTGGTTGTTGAACGCCAGGGCGCCGACCAGCATGAAGATAGACGTCACCCCGACACCGAACGCGATTCCGCGGGCCGGGAACATCGCGCTGAACGAGGTCACCGCCAGCGTCATCATCACGATGATCGAAATTGGCGGCGGGTGGTCGCCGACGATCAGCGAGTAGCCGAGCACGGAACCGGTCTGGGTGACCAGCCACGCCGCACCGAGCGCGAGGTCTGGATGCTTGAACTGGAGCAGGCGCTTGCCGATCTGGCGCGAGATCACGTACCCGATGATGGGCGGGATCGGCCCGTACCACCCGAGCCACGGGATCGCGAGGAACAGCGCACCGAAGACGAGCGGGTAGATGATCGTGTGCGTGCCGCGAGTCGCGGAAGGCGAGGTCGAGGACGTGGTCGCGCTCGACGTCGTCGCGCACGAGCCAGTTGCCGTTGGTCTTGCGCGCGAACGCCATCCGGCCGTCCCAGCCCTCGGCCGACGGCGCCACCGGAGCGGTCGCCGGGATCTCACGGGTCAGGGTGCCGTCGGGCATCTTGAAGTCGGTCGCGCGGCTGGCGGACGCCAGGACACCCTTGCGGACGATCTGGCCGGGGCCGGTGATCAGGCGCACGCGGTCGCGCCCGTGACGCTTGGCCTCATAGAGCGCCGAGTCGGCCTCGGCAAACGTCGCCTCGAACATGAAGCGGCCCGGCGGAGAGGCGGCGACGCCGAACGAGATCGTCACGGTGCGGCCCTCGATCGGGGTCGCGCGGACGGCCTTGCGCAGCTTCTCGGCGACCTCGCCGGCGAGCGGCGCGCTCATGCCGGCGAGCAGCACGATGAACTCCTCGCCGCCGAGCCGGTAGATCGACTCGAACGTCCCCAGCGCGGTGCTCAGGCGGTGGGCGATCTCCTTGAGCACGGTGTCGCCGACGGCGTGGCCGTGCTCGTCGTTGATCGACTTGAAGCGGTCGACGTCGCAGACGATGAGCGCGACCTGTTCGCCGGTCACGCCGGACTGGTGCTCGAGCTCGGCCAGGCGCGGCGTCAGCGCCGCACGGTTAAGCATCCCGGTGAGCCGGTCGACAACCGCGGTCGAGCGCGACTCGGCGTCGAGGTCGCGGACGCGCGAAGCGACGATCGCCGTGCCGATGATCGTCACCAGCGGGTAGGTCAGGATCGGCGGGCAGTCGAGGAAGTCATGGAGTTCGAGACCGAAGGTGATCGCCAGTACGTAGGCGACGCACCAGGCCGCGTTGAGGCCGACGATCCGCGCCGGGAAGATGACGCTGGTCAGCATCACCGGCACGACCATGATCGCCAGCAGGAACAGCCGATTGCCTTGGGCCAGGGCGATGCCGGCGGCGAACGCGAGCTGCGCCGCCATCCAGGCGCCGATCAGTAGCCGCTCCGGCCGGCGGTAGCGCTTGACGCGCTGGTGGGCGCACGCCACGACCAGCCCGGCGATGATCGTGGTCAGCAGCGGCGCGATGCCGTAGTGCGGGATCGCCACCAGCGCGGCGATGGCGGCAAGCGCGAACGCCTGGCGCTCGACCGGCGCGAGGCGCCGCGCGGTCTCGAGCATCCGCCCGCGTTCTTCGTCTCGCATTGGCTGGAAGATCGCCATACATGCACTAGATCGGCCGCACAGCACCAGAAAATAAGCCCCGGCGCGCGTGAACTAATACGCGCGCGGCCCGGCAACCCGCTGCTGGACGCGAGTTACTGGTTTTGCGCTGCTACGGCGCGAATCAGGTCGTCGGCGTGTGGGTCGGTTCCCACTCCACCGGGGCCCCGACGCGGGCGCTCTTGAGCACCTTCAGCGATAGCAGCGCGCACTTCATCCGCGTCGCCGAGATGTCGATCCCGAGCAGGTCCAGGACGAACGAGCGGTCGAGCATCAGCAGGTCGTCGGCGTTCATCCCGATGACCTCGTCGGAGGCCATCGACGCGGCGGCCTGGCTGATCGCGCAGCCGTGGCCGTCGAAGCGCACGTCGGAGATCGTGCCGTCGTCGTCGACGCGGAGCATGACCTTCAGCTCGTCGCCGCACAGCGGGTTGAGATCCTCGGCCTCGAGATCGGGATCGTCCATGGCACCCCAGTTGTGCGGGCCGCTTGTAGTGCTCCAGGATCTCCTCGCGGTACAGGTCGTCCATCAGGCGAACACCTTGGCGACCTCGTGCAGCCCGGCGACGAGCCGGTCGACGTCGGTCGCGCTGTTGTGGACGGCGAACGACGCGCGCGACGTCGCGGCGACGCCGAGCTTGCGCATCAGCGACCTGGGCGCAGTGGTGGCCGGCGCGGACGCAGACGCCGTCGCGGCCGAGGATCTCGGAGACGTCGTGCGGGTGCACGCCGTCCAGCGCGAACGAGACCAGCGCGCCGCGGCGGTCGGCGTCGCGCGGGCCGTGGATCGTGATCCCAGGAACCTCGGCGAGCGCGTCGAGCGCGTAGGCGGTCAGCTCGCGCTCGTGGGCGCGGATCGCCTCGTATGCCGATCGCCTCGATGAAGTCGACCGCGGCGCCGAGGCCGATCGCCTCGGCGATCGCCGGCGTGCCGGCCTCGAACTTCGCCGGCACCGGCGCCCAGGTCGAGCTGGTCGCGCTCGACGCGGGAGATCATGTGGCCGCCGCCGAGGAACGGCGGCATCGCGTCGAGCAGCTCGCGCCGGCCGTGGAGCACGCCGATGCCGGTCGGCCCGTAGGCCTTGTGGCCGGTCCAGGCGTAGAAGTCGCAGTCGAGCTCAGCGAGGTCGACCGCCATCTGCGGCACGGCCTGCGAGCCGTCGACGAGGACCAGCGCGCCGGCGGCGTGCGCGCGGGCGGCGATCTCGGCGATCGGGTTGATCGTGCCGAGAACGTTTGAGACGTGGGCGACCGCGACCATCCGCACGTGGCCGGAGCGCAGCAGCACGTCGAGCTCTGAGAGCACGAGCTCGCCGTCGTCGTCGACCGGCACGTAGTGAAGCTCGGCACCGGTCGCCTCGCACGCGAGCTGCCACGGGACGATGTTGGAGTGGTGCTCCATCTCGGTCACCACGACCTCGTCGCCCGGCTCGAGGTTGGCGCGTCCCCACGAGTAGGCGACGAGGTTGATCGCCTCCGTCGTGTTGCGCACGAAGATCGTCGACTGCGGGTCGCCGCCGACGATCTGCGCCGCGCGCGTCGCGGCCGGCCTCGTAGAGGTCGGTCGCCTCGACGGCCAGCGGGTACGTCCCGCGGTGCACCGACGCGCGGTGGCGCTCGTAGTAGTCGGCCATCGCGTCGAGCACCGAGCGCGGCGTCTGCGACGTCGCGGCGCTGTCGAGGTACGCGAGCCCCTCGCGCGCGAGCGCGGGGAACTCGTGGGCGAGCGCGGTGTCGACGTAGACGCCCATGCGACGGCTAGACGCCGACCTCTTCGCGCAGGCGGGCGTAGCCCTCGCGCTCGAGCAGCGTGACGAGCTCCGGCCCGCCCTCCTTGGCGATCCGCCCGTCGAACATGATCGACACGCGCTTGGGCGTCGACGATGTGGAGGATGCGCTGGTAGTGGGTGATGATCAGGACGCCCATGTCGGTGCCGGCGGCGACGGTGTTGACGCCGTGGGAGACGACATTCAGCGCGTCGATGTCGAGCCCCGAGTCGGTTTCGTCGAGGACCGCCATCGTCGGGCTTCTGGAGCGCGAGCTGAAGGATCTCCATGCGCTTCTTCTCGCCGCCGGAGAAGCCGTCGTTGAGGTAGCGGGTCGAGAACTCGCGCGGGACGTTGACGAGCTCCATCGCCGCCTCGACGGTCTGACGGAACTCCTTCAGCGAGATCTCCTTCTCGTCGCGCGCCGCGCGGTGGGCGTTGATGACCGTGCGCAGGTACTTGGTCACCGTCACGCCCGGGATCGCGACCGGGTACTGGAAGGCCATGAACAGCCCGAGGCGGGCGCGCTCGTCGGGCGTCGGCCTCGGTGATGTCCTGGCCGTCGAACGTGATCGTCGCCCTCGGTGACCTCGAGCCCCGGGTGGCCCATGATCGCGTTGGCGAGCGTCGACTTGCCCGACCCGTTGGGGCCCATCAGGGCGTGGACCTCGCCGGGGCTGACGACGAGGTCGACCCCCTTGAGGATCTGCTTGTCGCCGGCCTGGACGTGGAGGTTCTCGATGCGGAGCTCTGGCATGTGGCTTTCGGTCTAGGCGACGTTGCCCGCGAGGGGCAGCGGCGCGGTCTTGGTGTCAGGGAAATGGTCGGGGGCGGTGCGCTGGGCGAACGTGATGAGGTCGGCGAGCGTCGTCGAGGCCAGCGCCTTGAAGACCCCGCCCTGGACGCGCGTCCACAAGCAGCTTGGTCGCGCAACCGTGGCCGGAGTCGGCCTCGTGGTTACACAGGACGCGCCCGTTCTCGGTGTCGTCGACGAAGCACGTCATCGGCGCGACGGCGCCCTCGAGCGCGATGATGACCTCGTCCATGCGGATGTCGGCCGCGTCGCGGGCCAGACGGTAGCCGCCGTGGGCACCGCGGGTCGACTCGACGAGCTCCGCCTTGCGCAGCAGGGCGACGATCCGCTCGAGGTAGGCCAGCGGCAGGCCCTGCGTCTCGGCGATCGCCTTGAGCGACACGGGAGCGCCGCCGCCGTCGCCGGTCGCCGACTGGCAACCGAGCTCGACGAGCAGCCGGACGCCGTATTCGGCCTTCGTCGTGAAGATCATGAACGTAATCCTACCAACGTGGTCGGATAAGCCTCGCGCCCTATCGTGCGCCGCGTGATCCCGACCCGGTTCTGGATCGACGACGGCGTGCTGGGTCGCGGTGCAGGCGTCGCTGGTCGCGTTGCAGAAACCGTCCCCGCCCACGCCCCAGCGGTGGGTCGGCAGACTCGTGTCCTCGAAGTGGGCGCTGATCCTGCCCGGGTCGATCGCGGTCGTGATCGCCGGCCTGGCGCTCGCGCCCGGCGCGGCCGACGGGCTCACGTGGCTGGCATTCGTCGCGATCCCGCCGCTCGCCGCGCTGGCGCTCGGCTGGGCGATGCGCGGCGCGCGGCCGTGGCTGGCGGTGCTGGTCGTCCCGCTGCTCGCGGTGCCGATGATCGTCGTCAACCAGTCGCGACCCGTTCGTCGACCCCGCGGTCGCCGACGCGATGCGCGGTGATCCTGAGCGCGCTGAGCTGCGTGACGCTCGGGCGACTGCTGGCCGCCGTCGCGCCGACGTGGGCGCTCGAGGCGGGGATCGTCGCGATGGCCACGATCGACGCGATCCTCGTCTTCAGCCACGGCCTCCAGCAGCCCAACAGCGTGCTCGTGACCGCGGTCCCGAGCGTCAGCGGATTCGATCTGCCGCGGCTTGCAGGTCGCCAACTTCCATTTCGCCCAGATCGGCTATGGCGACCTGTTCATCGCCGGCGTGCTCGGTGGCGTCGTCGCGCTTGCGCAACGGGCCCGCGCTGGTCGCTCGCGCTGTGGACGCTCATCGCGACGCTGGCCTTCGATCAGCTGTTCCGGGTGCGCGACGAGCTGCCGGCGACGGTGCCGGTCGCCGTCGTGACGGTCGGCTGGGCGATCATTCGCTCGCGGGGATATACGGGCAGGTCCTGGTCCGGTGGCCGCCCGCGACGAGCTGCGGGATCGTGACCGCCTCGAGATGGCGGGCGCGCAGCGAGCGGACGATCGCTGGCAGCGCCTGGACCGTCGTCGGGTCCTCGTGCATGAGGACGATCGATCCGCCGCGCAGGCCGCGGCGGGCGTTGGCGATGATCGTCGGCACCGTCGCGCGCTCGCTGTCGCGGGTGTCGACGTCCCACAGGACCTCGAGCAGCCCCTGGCAGCGGGCCTGCGCGTCGACGCTGCGGTCGCGCGCGCCGTAGGGCGGGCGGAACAGCGTCACGACCTGTCCGCTCGCGGCCGAGATCGCGGTGCGCGCGTCGGCGATCTGCTGCTTGACCTGGGCTGCGGGCAGCTTGCTCAGGTCGAGGTGGGTCATCGTGTGGTCGCCGATCGCCATCCCGAGCGCGACCTCGAGCCGCGCGATCGGCGCGTGGTCCTGGGCGTTGCGCCCGATCAGGAAGAACGTCGCCGGGAGCTTGGCGTTGGCGAGGATCCGCAGGATCGCGACCGTGTTGGGCCCGGGGCCGTCGTCGAACGTCAGCGCGACCTGGTTGGAGTCCGCAGCGCCGCAGTAGACCTTCGAGCCGCGGTTGGCGAGGTGCTCGACGACTGCGTTGTCGTTCGGCCTGGCCGGCGTCCGCGTGACCGGAACCGGGCGCAGCCCGGGGACGACCGCGATCCTCGGCGGGGCTGGCCGCGTCCGCGCGGCGACCGGCGCCGGCGTTCGATCGTGGGCGAACGCCGCGACGACAACCGCCCCCGCGGCGGCAAGCACGAGCACGACGAGCCAGGCGACGCGCGGCCGCCCGCCCCAGTCGCCGGGCGCCCCGCGCCGGTCACGATGGTCGAGCACCGGTCGAGCCTACGCACCCCGACGCCAGCGCGCGCGGGTATGCTGCGAGGCAGTGCTCGCGCTCTCCGCCCTGACCGTCGACATCGCGCTGATCGGGATCTTCTTCGTCCTGTTCCCGGCGATCGTCACCGGCCTCGCCGTGATCATCTACTTCGGGATCCTGGGCGAGCGCGACGCCAACCACCGCTACAAGCGGCGCAAGACAAACCTGTAGCGGCCGACCGGCTCAGGCGGCGATCTCAGCCGCGGTCAGCGACGCCTTCGCGGCGATCAGCTCGCGTCCGCGTTCGAGGTCTGCCTTCGCATCGACGGCCAGCACGCCGCGCAGCCGGCCGGCCTCGAGGTACCAGACGCTGAACGACCCGATCTCGAGGTTGCCGCGCACCACCTCCTCGTCCCAGTGCAGCGCCGGACCGACGTACTCCATCGACGCCCAGTCGGCGAGGTCGGAGAAGAAGTACGGGACCGCCTCGTGGGCGACGCCCGCCCCGAGCATGTTGCGCGCGACCGTCGCGCCCTGGTCGGCGGCGACCGTCTCGTGCTCGATGCGCATGATCGCGCCATCGTGGACGACGCTGCGGTACTCGCACATGTCGCCGGCCGCGTAGATCCCGGGCGCCGACGTCTCGCAGGCGCTCGTTGCACAGCACGCCACCCGCCTCGCCGAGCTCGAGCTCGGCCTTGCGGGCGAGCATCACGTCGGGCAGCGCGCCGACGCCGCAGACGACGACGTCGGCCTCGTAGCGCGACCCGTCGGTGCAGTGCACGTGGCGGACGCGCTCGTGGCCCTCGATCCGGTGGACCTTGACGCCGCCCACGACCTGGATCCGCCGCCGCGCGAAGATGTTGCGGATCCACTGACCGGCCACGCCGCCGAAGCTCGCCATCAGCGGGTGGCGCTCGAGCATCAGCATCGTGATCTCGGCGCCGCCGCGCGCGGCCAGCGTCGCCGCCGTCTCGCAGGCGATGTACGAGCCGCCGATGATCACCACCTGCTCGGCGCCGCGCAGGTCGCGGCGCAGCGAGTCGGCGTTGCCCGGCGTGCGCAGGTAGTGGATCCCGTCGAGGTGCGAGCCGTCGACGGTCAGGCGGCGCACGAGCGCGCCGGTCGCGACCAGCGCGGTCTTGAACGCGACCCGGTCGCCGTTCTGGAGCTTGGCCGTGCGGCCCGCGGTGTCGAGCTCCGTGACGCTCATCCGGTTGAGCAACTCGACCCCGGCCTGATCCCACCACTCGTCGGGCGCAAGCTGGATGTCGGCGCGCTGCTGGACGCCGCGCAGGAACTCCTTCGTCACCGGCGGGCGGTGGTACGGCGATGTCGGGGTCGCGGTTGACGACGAGGATCGGTCCCTGCGCCCCGGACTCGCGCAGCGTCCGCGCGCACGTGACGGCGGCGATGCCGCCGCCGATCATCAGGTGGTCCACGGACCGATCGGCCATGATCGGCCGCCATTACACCAGCAGCGGGGGATAGCCTCACCAGCTTGTCGCCGCCGATCACCCGTCGCGAGCTGCTGGGCTGCGTCGCGCTCGGCTGCCTGCTGGCGTTGGCGATGCACTGGCCGCTGCCGCTGCACATGGGGCGCGACATCGCCAAGGACACCGGCGACCCGCTCGTCCAGGCGTGGCAGGTCGCATGGGACGGCCACGCGCTGCTCCACCAGCCGCTGAGCCTGTTCCAGGCCAACACGTTCTGGCCGCTGCCCGACAGCCTCGCGTTCTCCGACGCGCTCATCGGCTACGCGCCGGCCGGGCTGATCGGCCACGGCTCGTACGCCGCGGTCGTTCCGCTACGACGTGCTGTTCCTGTTCGCCTACGCGCTGTGCTTCGTCGGCGCGTGGCTGCTCGCGCGCGAGCTCGGGGCCCGGCGCGGCGGCGCCGCGGTGGCGGGCGCGGCGTTCGCCTACTGCCCGTAGCGTCTCGAGCAGGACGGCCACCTCCACGTGCTGTCGAGCGGCGGGATCCCGCTGGCGCTGTTCCTGCTCGTGCGCGGCTACCGGCGCGGGTCGACCGCGCTGATCGTGTCGCGGGTGGCTCGTCGCGGCGTGGCAGCTGTCGCTCGGGCTTCACGCTCGGGCTGCATGCTGCTGTACCTGCTGGCCGGCGGGGCGATCGCGGTCGCGGTGGTCTGGTGGCGGCGCGGGCGCCCGCGGCCGCCGCGCAACGTCGCGCTCGCGACGCGTGGCCGGCGGGCTCGTCCTGTGCGTGGTCGCGGTGGCGCTCGCGCGGCCCTACCTGCGGGTGCTGCACGACCACCCCGAGGCGCACCGCACGGCGGCCCAGGTCGAGGCGTTCTCGGGGCCGGTGCAGTCGTTCGTCGCCGACGTCGAAGCTCGACCGCGTGTGGGGCGCGCGCGCTCGCGCCCGGTGCGCCACACGCTGAACGCCGTCCCCGAGCAGACGCTGTTCCCGGGCCTGGCGGCGCTGGCGCTGGCGATCGTCGGGCTCGGCTGGTCGTCGCTGCGACGGCGGCTGCGGATCGGGCTCGGGGTGGCGGTGCTCGTGCTCGCGGTGCTGTCGCTCGGCTTCCACGGGTCGTGGGCGCAGTGGCTGTTCCCGTATCGCTGGCTGTTCGCGGCGCTGCCCGGGCTGGCAGGGCATCCGCGTCCCGGGCCGACTGATGACGCTGACGTCGCTGGCGCTGGCGCTGCTCGCGGCCGGCGGAGCCGACGTCGTGATCGCGTGGGTGCAGGCGCGCCGCGGGCCGCGGCTGCGGCGGCGGTCGCCGCGGCGCTGCGTCGCCGTCGTGCTCGCCGAGGGCTGGGGCTTTGCCCCGCACCCGCGCGCGCCGGTCGCGCCGCCCGGGCTGCACGGGCTGCCGCGCCGGTGTTCGTGCTGCCGGCCGTCGCGCCGATGCAACCGCCGCGCCGTGCTGTGGTCGACCGACGACTTTCCACGATCTCGTCAACGGGCGCGGCAGCTTCATCCCGCGCCAGTTCGTCGCCCTGCAGGCCGCTGGCGCTGCGGTTCCCCGACCGCGCCTCGGTCGCCGCGCTGCGGCGAGCTCGGGATCCGCACCGTCGCCGTGCGCCACGTCCGCGGCGCGAGCGCGATCCTAGGCCGGAGTCGTGAACGGGCTGGGAGTCGAGCGCCGAGGCCCGCGGCGGCGTGGTCGTCTACCGGCTCGCGCCGTAGCCGCGCCGCGATGCACGCCCAGCGCCAGCGCCAGCGCGCCGGCGGCGAGGCACGTCAGCAGCAGCTTGAGGTCGGCCTCGTCGCCCTTGGCCGCCGACGTCGTTCCGCAGATGTCGATGAGCTTCGTGCACGGCGCCCAGCCCAGCGGACCGGGCAGGATCGCCGCGGCGGCGAACCAGCCGCCGAGCGCCGCCGCGCCCCAGCCCCAGCCGCGGCGCCAGGTGCGGCGGCCCCGAGCGTCGAGACGCCGAGCGCGAGGCCGCCGGCGATCAGCACGACGACGGGGATGCAGCGTCGCGTTGCCGTGGGCGATGCCGGTGACGTCGAACAGCGTGTGCTGGAAGCACGCCGAGCTCCGCCAGCCGGTGCCACCACTCGCCCGGCCGGTCGGTGCTGATCATCGGGTGGGTGATCGTCGCGATCGTCATCATCGCCGCGCCGACCGCGGTCAGGGCGAGCGTCGGCGCCGGCCAGCGCCGCCACGCCGGGCCGAGCCCGACGCACAGGAACGGGATGATCGGGATCAGGAAGCGCGGGCCGGGCGAGCCGCCGCCGAACGGCAGCCAGTAGCCGGCGTCGTAGACGAGGTAGGCGAGCGCGATCGCGCCGATCGTCCACGCCTCGGCCTTGTGGCCGCTCGCGGCGCATCAGCGACGACGCCGGCGATCGCGACGACCAGCACCGGCGTCAGCGTCAGCAGGCCGCGGCCGCCGACCAGCAGGCTGAGGCCGTCGTGCAGGCGCGGCGCCGTGATCCCGAACACGCCGCCGCTGTTGAGACCGAGCGTGTCGTGGCCGGTCAGGCCCGGCTGGGAGACGGCGTCGGCGTAGGACATGTGCAGCGGATTTGAGAACGCCCACGCGTTGTAGAGCAGCAGCGGCGCGACGCCGGCCAGCGCGCCGGCCGCGTAGGCGACCGCGCGCCGCGCCGGGTCGCGCAGCGTCGCGCCGGAGCGGGCGAGCACGTAGAGGCCGACGATCGCGGCCGCGATCAGCAGCGGGTACTCGGTCGTCACCGCGAGCCCGGCCAGGCCGCCGGCCAGCGCGATGCGCCACAGGTTGCCGTCGCCGCGGCGCTCGTTCCACGCCACCCAGAACGCGCCGAAGCCGAGCAGCGCGCTGAGGACGTGGCGAGAACAGCAAGGTCGAGAACGGCAGCATCATCGTCCCGGCCGCCATCGCCAGCGCGGTGGCGATCCCGGTGCCCGGCGCGACGCGGTTGGCGGCGCGGCCGACGAGCGCCGCCAGCAGCCAGCGCCGGCAACAGCGCGCCGAGCAGCACCAGCGCCCACGCCATCGGCGCGTCGTCCTCGATCTGGGCGCGGGTCGCGATCGCGCGCTGGCGGTCGTTGCCGTAGTTGGCGATCTGCAGGCCGCGGTAGGCCCACGGGTTCTTGCCGCCCTGGGCGCCGGTGACCGCAGGTCGTGGGCGACCTTCTCGGCGTCGACGGCGTGCAGGAGCGCGTACAGCGGCAGCGTCATCAGCGGCAGTCCGGGCGCCTTGACGGAGTAGAAGTGGCCGTCGGTGTAGGACTTGTCGCGGGTCTCCCAGTGCCAGCGGTCGATCTGCGGCGTGCCGTGGTCCAGCGCCTTGGAGAACGCCATGTACGACGTCTGCGCCCAGCCCAGCGACTGCATCACCAAAGCGCAGCCGATGCCGAGGACGGCGAGGCTGAGAATCATCCGGCGGCGGCCGTCTGCGGGCAGGATCGCGGTGCGCAAGGCCGCGAAATTGTAGGCAGGGAGTGCGCGCTCGGCGGCGAACGCGTCGAGTATGCGGTCGTCGAGCAGACGTGCGGCGGCGCCGGTCGTCGCCGTGCTCGCGGCCGGCCTGCTCGCCGCCCCCACCCCATCGCTCGCGCGCCAGGACCCCGTCCGCGCGGCGCTCGGCAACGCCGAGCTCCAGGGAACGGTCACGCAGAACCAGGCCAGCCGCTGGGGCTCGACCTACACGCTCGCGCTGACCGCGCTGCGCCGCACGTCCGGCAACAACCAGACCCAGCTCCGCGCGGCGATCAAGATCGTGTCGGGCATCGCGCGGCGCAACGCGCTGACGCCGGCGCGGATGCCGCTGATCTTCCTGACCCTGCGGCGCAACCTCGAGTGGTGGACGGCGGTGCGCAGCCCGACCAAGCCGCTGTCGCCCGGCGAGCCGGGCGCGAAGGGGCGCACGTGCACCGCACCCAAGGAGATCGACGCGCCGCCGCGCGCAGCGCCCACGCCGCGCGCGCGAACTCCGGCCCGTCGGCCCACAGCGCACGCGTGTCGTTCCCCGGCAGCGGAATCGTCTTCGAGTACTACCCCGGGATGGGGCTTCAGCTCCAGGTCAACGGCACGTTCGCGATGGCCAACGCGCTGATGCACACCAAGACCGCGCCAAGCACCACCAGGCGCTGGCGATCCT
This sequence comes from uncultured Actinomycetes bacterium, assembly GCA_963846975.1. Taxonomy (GTDB): domain Bacteria; phylum Actinomycetota; class Thermoleophilia; order Solirubrobacterales; family Solirubrobacteraceae; genus AC-49. The sequence continues at coordinate 180,612 of CAWJXY010000007.1, read as the reverse complement.
CGACGAGATGCGGCGCCTGATCTCGCCGCGCGGCGGCGCCGACACGTGGGAGTACGAGTTCCCGTTCGGCGGCGGCAACCCGCCGTGGGCCAGCGGCCTGTCGCAGGCGACGGCGATCGAGGCGTACACGAACGCGGCCACGAGCCACGCCCGGCCCAAGGACCTCGAGCTCGCGCTGTCGCTCGCCGGCCTGTTCAACCGCCGCACGCCGGTCGGCGTCCGGATCCCGCTCGGCACGCGACGGCAACTGGTACGCGCTGTACTCGTTCGCGCCGGGCCAGCAGGTCCTCAACGCCGACCTCGACGCGCTCGTCGCGCTGCACGACCTCGCGCGGGCCAGCCACAGCCCGCTCGTCGCAAAGCTCGAATCCGACGGGCTGCGGGCGGTCACGCGGCGGATCAAGAGCTTCGACACCGGGACCTGGTCGCGCTACAGCGCCCACGGTCCGCTGGCCGACCTCAACTACCACGTGCTCAACCGCGACATGGCCAGAGGCGCTGTGCGAGCGCACGAACGTCGCGGCGATCTGCAACGCCTGGCACTCGTTCGCCGACGAGCTCGACGGCGCGCTGCCCGAAGGCGACGAAGCCCAAGCCCAAGCCGAAGCCCAAGCCGACGACGCCGACCACGACGCCGACGATCCCGACCGTTCCGGGCGGCAACCCTGGGACTGGCGGCGTGACGGCGCCTGACACAACGACGCCGACCACGACCACCACGCACCGACCCCGGCCCCGACGATCCCCGCCACGAATCCGGGCGGGGGCGTGGCCGCCCCTTAGGAGCGGCTCAGCCTCCTACTCGACCGGCGCGTTGCTGAGCGCTTCCCAGTCCGCCTGCTTGACGAACTTCGTCAGGTTGGTGCCGTTGTGGGTGGCGCGAAGGGCGTAGCGCGTGTTGGTTGACCCGTCCTTCCCCTTCTGCTCGTACGTCGTCCTGCGGACGTCGGACTCGGGGATATCGACCTTCTGCCGGCTCTTCACGTCGTAGAACTGAATAGGCATGTGAATGAGCGTACCCCCGCACCGGACGGAATAGCCGAGGAGAGACACCGTTTTGCGGTTTATCGCGTCGTGCCTGAGACGACGGATCCGTCCACGAACCGGTAAACCGCACCGGTCACCGGCTTGACCGCTCGTCGCCCAGTAACCGCGCGCGTCGGTGATGACCGCGATGAGCGAATTCCAAGTCGAGGAGCCCCGGTCGCGGCGCTGGACGGTGACCGTGTGCTTGTCTCCGGGACGCTCCTGCCCCCACAGCTGCTTGCGCTTGGCGTCGAAGAAGATCGGCGTCGCGAAATGGGCCAGCGACGGCTTCGCGCGTGCCGTTGGCGTAGCGCAGACCGGACTGGAATCCGCTGTAGTCGCCCTTGCCCGGCAGCGGCTCGTCGATCCAGATGTACTGGCTGAAGAGCTTCACGCGCGGATCGCGCCACGCCAGGTACGCGCCCTGCTGGAGGTAACGGTCCTGCTGTGCGGGGCTGACGCCGAGCGTCTTGTCGGGCGGGTCGGTCTGGTAGCCGTACTCGTCGAGGTAGAGACCCATCTTCGACGTCGTCGAGAGCAGCGCGCCCATCCCCTGGAGCTTGTCGAGCGCCGACTCCAGGCGCGGGAGGCTGCCAGGTCGATGTCGTTGGGGTCGGGGAACGGCTGGTCGGGCAGGTTGTTGACGCCGTAGGGGTGATAGGCGAAGCCGTCGCCGGTCGCCGGCTTGAAGCCCTTGCACATGCCGCTGCGGATGCTGCGGAACTTCGAGTTCACGCAGCCCATGTCGCGCACGAACGTCAGCGGCGAGATCACGCTCTTGATGCCGCCGCTGGACTGGCCACGAGGCGCCAGCGCGCCGATCAGGACCGGGACACCGGGATCGGCCGCCTTGATCGCCGGATAGGCGGCGCGCACGAGGTTGCGGTAGACGTTCGGCGCGACCGGCGTGCAGACGTGGTGCTTGTTGCAGTTGGACTGCGGATACAGCGTCGCCGGCTCGTTGGGCTCGTTCCACAGGATGTAGCGCTCGACGCGGCCCTTGTAGCGCTTGGCGACGGCGCTGGCGAAAGCGCCGAACTTCGTGGCGTCGGGCTGCGTAGGCGGGGATGTGGAGGCTCGGCTTGCTGCTCGTCCACAGCGGGCCCGGACCGGTGATCGTGAGCATCACCTTCATGCCCGCGGCACGCACGCGACTGACCGCGGCGTCGACCGCCGCGAAGTCGTATTTGGGGTCGTTGGGGTTGGACGGCTTGAAGCCGGCCGGCTGCTTGCTCGAGTTGAGCGACGGGGCGACCCGCTTCCACTGCACGAACATCCGCACCGTGTCGATGCCCAGCGCCTTCCACGCCGCGACGGCCTGCCCGGCCTGCTGGGGTGGCCCCTGAAGGAGGACGCGATCGTCGGCGATGCTCAGCTCGGGGCCGACGGCATGCGCAGTACTGGCCGTGGCGGCCAGCAGCAGGAGGGTGATGAGGAGGCAGCGCCGGGTCATCCGGTTGAGAACGTCGCAGGTCCTACCGAAGTTGCGCGCCGGTTGACGGCGTGTGCGTCACCGCACAGATGTATAGCTGAGGTCGTATGCGGTCGTGTTCAGGTTCACGACACCGGCGACGTCGCGCGATTCGATGTTGGGCACCTTGTCCCACTGGAACGGCACCGCCGGCGCCTGAGCGGTGACAAGATCGTTGACCTTGCCCCACGCGGTGGCGCGGGCCTGACCGGGCGGGGTGTCGACGGCGTCGTCGATCGCATGGTTGACCTGGGGGACGTCCAGCATCGAGGCGTTGGCGTTGTAGGACGGCGAGATCGCGTCGCCGGCGAACGTCGGCTGCAACAGCGTCTGGCCATCGGGGAAGTCCTTCCCCCACGACGTCGACGGGCAAACCGCGACCTTCGCCTTCGGCACGCCGCAGAACTTCGTCAGGTACGCGTCGCTCGGTCGTCAGGCGCAGCTTGACGTGGATGCCGAGCTTGGCGAGCTGGGCCTGCGCGATCTCGGCTGCCCGCTGCGGCAGCCCGCCCTGGATGCCGACTTCGAGCGGCTGCGCGCTGCCGGTGTACAGGCCCGACGGGTAGCCGGCCTTGCGCATGTAGGACTTGGCGAGCGCGAGGTCGCCGTCGAACTTCTGGAGGTAGTCGAACTTCTTCGGCGGGGTGGCGCCACCGGACTCGGAGAACCCGGGGATGCCTGGCATCAGGTAGCCCCAGGCCGGCGTGCCCTGGACCGAGCCGCCGCGCGACAGCAGCAGCGCGTTGCGGTCGAACGCGGCGACCACGGCCTTGCGGACGTTGATGTCGTCGAACGGCTTGAGCGTCGTATTGAGGCTGACCGCGCGGAACGACGCGCTCGGGCTGACGGAGATCTGGTCGGGCGCGCTGTGCAGCGCGCGCTGGATGATGGCCGGGGTCGGTGAGAAGTCGCCGTTGACGAGCTTTGAGCCGGCGAGGATCCGCCGGCTGGCGACGTCGGGATCGTTGCCCTCGGCGAACACGATCTTGTCGGCGTAGGCCGGGCGGTCGTCGGTCTTGGCGTTCCAGTTCGGGTTGCGCACGACGACGATCGAGCGATTGGGCTTGTAGCCGGTGAGCTTGCCGCTGGCGTCGTGCGGGATCATGTAGGGCCCGGTGAACGCGAGGTGCTGCTTGTACGTCGACGGGTTCTGCTTGTCGAACGGCGCGGCGTAGGAGCGCGGGACGGGGACGCTCAGCGGCAGCGTCAGGGCGCCGATCACGCTCGCCGCATATGGCTTGGTGAGCTTGAGAACGATCGTGTGGTCGTCGGGCGTCTCGATGCCCGAGATGTCCTTGACCCCGTCGGTCGGCTCGCTCGGCGCGCCCTTTATCGAGCTGAAATACAGGCCGGCGTAGCCGTTGCCGACGTTCCCCGAGAAGCCGCGCTCGAGCGCGTACTTGACGTCGTCGGCAACGACCTCGCGGTTCACCGGTGGCGCGTAGTGGATACCGCGCTTGATTTTGATCGTGACCGTCTTGCCGTCGGGGGAGACCTTCGGCGGGCCGGCCGCGAGATCCGGGTGCGGGGTGTCGACGTCCGACGGCTCGAAGTAGTAGAGCGGCCGGTTGATCGCGTACTGGAGCATGTAGCCCGGGGTGTAGTACGTCACGCCGGGGTCGACCGAATCGACGTCGTTCGCCATGAGCACGGTCAACGTCCCGCCTCGCTTGGCATCGGTCGGGGCTTTGAGCGTGGCGGACGCCGCGGTGGTCACCGGTTTGTCGCTCGAGCCACAGCCCGCGGTCACGACACCCAGCACCAGACTGGCGGCCAGCGCGATCGTAAGTACGGGGCGGCGCGGCACGTCGATCTAAATATAGGTTCCGGTCAGGCGGGAAACGCCGGTTCGATGCGCTGGCAACCGGCATGTGAAGAAGTTAGGCTCAGAATGTGGCTGAGCGCGACGCCTTCGGCAATGAGGCCGGCAGCGGCTCGTCGGCGCCCATTCCCGGGCCGACGCCGCCCGGCGTGCCGTCGTGGACGCCCGACGGTCTGCCGGGCGACGACGCGCCCAAGGCCATCGCTCCAGCACCCGCGCCGGCACCGACGTGGACGCCACCCCCGGCTCAGCCCTCGGGGCGTTCCGGACTGCCCCCGGTCCAGCTCACCAATGTGTCGGCGGGCCGCTCGGTCGGCGGCGGACGCGGACGCAGCCCGATCACGACGTTGGTGTCGCTCGTCGTCGCGGCGGTGATCATCGGCATCCCGGTGCTGCTGGCGGTCAAGGCCGGCAAGAAGGCCGAGACCGAGATCAACAGCACGTTCAACAGCGCGCTCAACCCGCCGTCGTCGTCCTCGTCGACCACGAACGGCGCACCAACCCCGAGCCCGCCCAGCACGCCGCCGACCGGGGTCGCGACGGGCTCGCTCGTGCGCCCGTTCGCGCTGGCGAAGTTCGTCAAGAACGACCTGCCCGGCAACGGAAAGCTGGTGCACCTGCAGGTGGCACCGGAGCGCATCAATGCCCAGACGCATACCTCGACCGGTCGAATACACATCATCTCGCTCGACTACGAGGGCACCAAACAGATCGTCAAGACGCCGTCCGGCGGGTTCGGCACCCAAGACGCGATCCCGCTGAGCAAGATCGACGCGTCGGCGCCGCAGCGGATGGTCAAGCACATCCCGCACACCAAGAACCTCAACTACGTGATCCTCGGCCACGACTTCGACGGCAACCTGCAGTGGCTGGCGTACTACAAGAACGGCCACTACTACTCGGCCAACGCCCACGGCCAGGGCGTCCACCGGATCGGCTGACCTGATCCGGCGCGGCGGCTCGAAGTCCGCGCCTCACCGCCCGCCCTTCCGCAAGCACGTGATCGCCACGAAACGCCCACGGCGCTCGGTCGGTTGCAAGGGAAACGCCAGATCAGCACCGACCGCCCACCACGGCGCCGGCGAATCGGAGTGCGCCCACGCCGGCGGCAACCGGGAGACGTCGGCCGCCTCCAACGCCGCGACCACGCCATCGAATACCTCCTGGGCGCCCGGGGTGCGGATCGGCATCCGCTGGCGGAAGCGGGCGATGCAGTGCGCCGAGGCGACGATCTCGTGCACCTCGGGATGGTCGATGCGGGCGACCGGCGCGAGCACGCGTCAGCGGTCCGCCCCGACGCGGTGCACGAACGACAGCAGTTCGTGCGTCGCGCTGAGCTGCGACGGGTTGCGCGGGCTGCGGTCGCCCTTCGAGCCCGGCCAGCCGTGCGTCGTGCCGGTCAGCCGCAGCGCCTCGACGTGCAGCCCACGCCCACAGCCGCTGTAGACCTGGCGCAGCACCAACCGCCCCGGGTGACTCGGCCGCGGCTTGGAACGGCAGCCATTGCGTTTGGCCCAGTGCGCCGTGTTGCGCGGCACCGACCCCGCCCGCTCCGGCGGCACGCCACGGTAGGGCACGACGGTGTCGGCCGTTCCGTGGATGTCGAGGAACGATGCTCGCTCGTCGGCCGGGCACGGGTCCAGCGCCTTGTAGCCGGCCGCGACGGGCGCGACGACCGCGAAGCGCCCCGGAAGCGAGCAGCCCAGCCGCTGGGCGAACCCCGCGCCATTGGAGACGCCGGTCACGGTCAGCGCACGTGGATCGAAGCAGCCGCCGCCCAGTACGTGATCGAGCAGCGCCGACACGTTGTCGACATCGGACGACCCCTGCGCGCGGTTGAGCTGCCAGAACACGCCGCTGGTGCGCGTCGGGTACAGCACGGCGACCCCGGCGTGCCGCGCGGCGTGCGCCACACCGAGGCGGTCGGAGGGGTCGCCCACGCCGCCGGGAACGACCACGATGATCAGCCCGACGTGCCCCGGCGACGGGTGCGGCGGCGTGACGAGCGTCCCGCCGCCGACGTCCGACGTGCCCGGCGAAGGGCACTGCGGGGTGGCCGAACCGGCGGTCTCCCCCCCAGCGGCGAGGACGACGAATGCGGCCACGACGAGCAGGCGCGACACGCCTGGAGCATGCCGCACGCGCCCTTGCAGTGCTACGGAGCCGTCACCCGCCCCACTAGCGTTGACGGGCCGCCCACTGCCGTCCCATGTCCCGATCGCGCTCGAAGAACCGCCTCGCCGTCCTCGTCGTCGCCGCCGCGGCGGCGCTCGCCGCGCTCGCGCTACACGCCGCTGCGACAAGCGCCCAGTCCAACGCGCAGCTCCAGGGCTCGATCAACTCGAGCAAGGCCCGCGAGCAGCTCCTGGCCGGGCAGATCTCACGCATCCGCCAGCTCGAGGCCCGCACCGCCCACGCCGTCGCGATCCTCCAGGGCCGCCTCACCACCGCCCAGAACGAGTTCGACCGGGCCCAGTCGCGCGAGCAGCACACGCTCGGCCGGCTCAGTTATCAGCGCCGCCGCGCCGTGCGCCTCAACCAGCGCCTGAGCATCACCCGCCGCCAGCTCGCGGTCGTCCTGCGCAGCGAGTACGAGAACCCGCCTCCGGACCTCGTTTCCGTCGTGTTCTCGTCGCACGGGTTCGCCGATCTGCTCGAGTCGATCGACTTCCTGCACCGCGTCCAGCGCAACGACCAGCAGATCGTCGACCTCGTCCACCATGCCCGCGCCGACGCCCGCAGCCAGCGCGACGTGCTGACCAAGCTCGAGGCCCAGCAGCGCACGGCGGCCGCGTCGCTGCGCCTGCGCCGCAACGCTCTGGCCCAGATCGCCGCCGGCCTCGCCGCCCGCCAGGCCTTGCTCGCCCAGGCGCACGCCGCCCGCGAGGCGGCGCTCCAGGCGACCCGCGCCAGCCGTCACAAGGCCGAGACGATCCTCGCCAAGCTGATCGCCGAGCAGGAGCGCGCCGCCGTCAGCCACCTCGGCCCCGGCGGCCCGTGGGCGATCCCGTGGTCGGTCGTCCAGTGCGAGTCGGGCGGCCAGAACCTACCACCCAACTGGGCGACCGCGTCCGGCTACTACCAGTTCATCGACTCGACGTGGCAGCGCCTCGGCGGGTCGACGCCGCACGCCTACCAGGCATCCAAGGCCGAGCAGGACCGCCTCGCCGCGCGGCTGTGGGCCGGTGGCCGCGGCGCCGGCAACTGGGACTGCGCGTACATCGTCGGGATCATCTGACCGGAAACTCGTCCAGCGGCTGCGACTCGCTGCTCTAGCATCGATCCCGATGGATGCAGCAGGAATCGTCCTGGCGGGGGGAAGCTCGTCGCGTATGGGTACGCCCAAGGCCGCGCTCGAATGGCACCGCTCGACGCTCCTGCATCGGGTCTGCGGCATCGTCGCGCGAGCGGTCAGCGGACCGGTGATCGTCGTCTCCTCGCCCGGCCAGCAGCTGCCGGATCTGCCCCGCGGCGTGAAGCTCGTCGAGGACGCACAGGAAGGGCGCGGTCCGCTCCAGGGGCTCGCGACCGGCCTGCAGGCCGCCGCCGACCACGCCGAGTTGGCCTACGTGTCGGCGACCGACGTCCCACTGCTGCACCCCGCGTTCGTCCGCCGCGTCGTCGCCGAGTTCGGACCCGGGATCGACGCGATCGTCGCCAACGTCCGCGGCGTCGACCAGCCGCTGGCCGCAGCGTACGCGACGCGGGTCGGCCCGATCGCCCAGGAGCTCGTCGGCCAGGATCGGCTGCGCTTCCGCTTCCTGTTCGCCCGTTGCGCCGTGCGCCGGCTCGAAGAACGCGCGCTGCTGTCCGACGACGCGCTCGCGGCCGCCGATCCACAGCTCGAGTCGATCATGAGCGTCGACGACGTCGACGCCTACCAGCGCGCGCGCGCGCGCCCGGCGCCGCAGGTGACGATCGAGCGCCTCGGCGCGCTGGTGCGCGACGTCGACCAGGGCGGCGGCCGCCCGGTCCGCGCCGCAACGCTCGGCGATGGCCGCCGACGCCGCGGGCATCGTCCTCGGCCCCGCGATCGCGATCACGGTCGCCGGGGTCGCCGCCCGGTGCGACCCCGAGCTGCCGCTGGCCGAGGGCGACCGCGTCACGTTCGCCCTCATCGCGGCGGCCGAGCCGGTCTGATGGCCGCGACCTTCCCGGGGATCCACCTCCCCGGGAGCATGCCGTTCGCCGACGGCCGGCAGATGTTCGCGTTCGTCGGCGAGCACCTGAAGCCGTGGGTCAAGCGCGTCCCCGACGAGACCGGCGCCCGCACCGGCTGGGTCGGCACCCAGCGCGCGGCGTTCGAGATCGACGCCTTCGAGACGAGCCCGCCGGAGCAGGTCGGACCACTGCCGCCGCTGCCCCGCAAGCAGCTTCGCAGCGACGTCGACCCCGACACGTTCGAGTTCGACGCGTTCCAGTACGAGCGCGCCGTGGAGCCGTCCTACGAGCAGTTCCGTGCCGCCCGCGACGCCGGCGTACTGCGCGACGATGCGCGGCTGCTGGTGACGATGCCGACGCCCCACAACGTCGTGTCGGGGTTCGTCGCGACGGCCGACCAGCAACCGGTCCGCGCCGCGTACGAGCGCGCACTCGCGCGCGCCGTCACGCACATGGCCGATGTCGTCCCCCACGGCGAGCTGGCGATCCAGTGGGACCTGGTCGGCGAGCTGGCGATCCTCAACGGCGTCTACGCGGTCCCCTACTGGGACGCGACGACGATCGCCGACTCGCTCGCCGCGTGCGCCGCGATGGTCCCGCCCGACGTCGAGCTCGGCTACCACCTCTGCTACGGCGACTCCAACAACGCGTTCCTGATCCGCGCCCAGGGTCCGGGCGAGCGCCACTTCGCCCGCCCCCCGATCCCCGACTCGAGCGCGCTGCTGGCCAGCGCCCGTGCGGTGACCGCGGCCGTCGACCGCCCGATCGCGTTCGTCCACATGGCGTGCCCGTACCAGTGGACCGAGGTCGAGCAGTGGCGTCCGCTCGCCGACCTGGGGCTCGGCGACGGGACCGAGCTGTTCCTCGGCCTCGTCCACGCCCAGGACGGGATCAGCGGAGCGCGGGTGCGGGCTGCGCTGGCCGAGACGGTGATCGGGACGCGCGCGTTCGGGATCGCCACCGAGTGCGGCATGGGCCGCTACCAGGACGACGCGAAGTTCAACGACGCGATCGGTGCGCTGACGACGCTCGCGCGCGAACGTCAGTGAACGTGGTTGGCCTTCGGTTTCGGCTTGGGGACGCCCGTCAGCGTCCTGGTCGTCGTGTGGCGTGTGCCGGCCCCGTCGTGAGTGGCCGCCGACGCGGGCACCGACAGGCGGTGAGCCGAGCGCACGCGCGCCGGGGGAGATTACGGCGGGGCCGTCAGTCGCCCAGCGCCGTGACGAGCGCCTCGAGCTCGTCGACGACGTCACCGTCGAGCTTCACGAGTGCCCGGCCGTCCCACGGCGTCGGGCCGATCGTGACGAGCGCGACCTGGCCGCCGGCCGCGGTCGTGATGTCGGGCAGCTGGGCGACCGGATGGACCTCGAGCGACGTGCCGACGCACAGCAGCACGTCGGCCTGTGCGGCGAGCGCGTAGGCGCGCTCGATCGCCGCCTCGGGCAGGAACTCGCCGAACAGCACGACGTCGGGTTTGAGCGGCTCGCCGCAGCCGCAACGAGGGACGCCGTCATCGGCCGACGCCGCGAGCTCTCGGACGTCGTCGAGCGCCACCTGCGCGCCGCAGCCCAGGCACGACGCGGTCGCGATCGAGCCGTGGACCTCGATCAGGTCGCGCGTCCCCGCGACGCGATGCAGGCGGTCGACGTTCTGGGTCACGACCGCGTCGAGGTGGCCCGCCTGTTCGAGCTCGACGAGCGCATGATGGGCGCCGTTGGGCCGCACGTCGCCGAGCGCGCTCAGCCGCTGCGCGTAGAAGCCCCAGAAGCGCCCCGGGTCGCGACGCCACGCGTCGATGTGGGCGACCTCCATCGGGTCGACGTTCGCCCACAGCCCGGTCCCGGGCGTGCGGAAGTCGGGGATTCCGGACGGGACCGAGATCCCGGCGCCGGTCAGAGCGACGACCGTGTCGGCGCCCGCGATCGCGTCGGCGAGCGTATCGACGGCGGCGATCACGTGCCCTTCCACGTCGGCGCCCGGCGGGCCAGGAATGCGGAGATCCCCTCGCGCGCGTCGTCGCTTGCGAACACGGCGGCGAACGCCTCCTTCTCCGCCTCGATCCCAGCGTCGAGATCGGCCTGTGCGCTACAGCGCTTGATCGCGGCAACGGCCAGCGGCGCCTGGCCGGCCAGCCGCCGCGCCCACATCAGCGCCGTGTCGATCAGCTCGTGGTCCTCGATGACGCGGTTGACGAGCCCGACCTCGTAGGCCGCGGCCGCGGTGATCGGGTCGCCGATGAGATTCATCTCGAGCGCCTGGCTCTCGCCGGCGAGCCGCGGCAGCCGCTGGGTGCCGCCGAAGCCGGGGATGATCCCGAGCTTGATCTCGGGCTGGCCGAACAGCGCGCTGCGCGCGGCCAGCCGCACGTCGCACGCCATCGCCAGCTCGCAGCCGCCGCCGAACGCGATCCCGTTGACGGCGGCGATCGTCACCAGGCCGCTGCGCTCGATGCGACGGAACAGCACGTGGGCCGCGTCGGTGACGCCCAGTCGCTGTCGGCGTCGACCTCGGTGAAGCCGCGGATGTCGGCCCCGGCGCAGAACATCATCGGGTTGGCCGAGGCGATCACCAGCACTCGGACGTCGGACCCCTCGATCCGGTCATGGATCGCCGCGAAGTCGCGCAGCACGGCCGGCGCCCATCGCCGTTGACCGGCGGATTGTCCATCCAGGCGATCGCCGACGTCGCCGCGCGTCTCGAGCTTCACCGCCCCCTCCCCCGGCTGGTCGGCGTCGGGCTGGGCGTAGGCGTAGAAGCCCTGGCCGGTCGCCATCCCGAGGCGCCCCTGGGCGACGAGCCGGCGCAGGATCGTCGGCGGCTCGAAGCGCTCGCCGTGGCGCTCGCGGGCGCGCTCGAGCGCCGCCGAGGACCTTGTCCAGACCCTCGCTGTCGGCGCGCATGAACGGCGGCAGCAGGCCGCGGCGGGGGTCCATCCCGGCGCCGCCGATCATCCCGAAGTCGATGTCGCGGTGGCTGGCCACGCCCTCCTCGAGCACCAGGCACGCCTCGACGAACGTCTTCGAGCGAAGCAGCTCGACGAGCTGCGCGACGTCGGGCTCGGCGTCGCCGTCGACGTTCGCGTTGCCCTGCGTGTCGTAGAAGCCCTCGCCGCCGGTCTTGGCCCCGAGCTTGCCCTCGGCGACGAGCCGCTGCATGTTCTCCGAGACGTAGAAGCGGTCTTCGCCGTAGGACTCCTGGAGGTGCTCGGCGACGTGCAGGACGGTGTCGAGGCCGAGCACGCTGGTCAGGAAGTACGGCCCCATCGGCGACGCGCCGGCCTCGGCGAATCCGGCGTCGATCGCCTTGATCGACAAGCCCTGCTCCTCCTGGGCGCGGAAGACCTCCGAGATGCCCGCGGTCAGCACGCGGTTGACGACGAACCCCGGCACCTCGGCGCACGTGATCGGCTGCTTGCGGATCGCCTGGGCGAACGTGATCGTCGCCTGCATCGTCTCCGGCGAGGTCTGGTCGCCTTCGACGATCTCGATCAGCGGCATCGTCGCCGCCGGGTAGAAGTAGTGAAAGCCGACGACCTTGTCGGGGCGCAGCGTCGCGTCGCCGATCTCCGAGATCGACAGCGACGACGTGTTGGAGGCGAGGATCGCGTGGCCGGGCGTCGCCGCGTCGAGCTCGGCGAACACCGCCTGCTTGATCTCGATCCGCTCGGGGACGGCCTCGATCACGAAGTCGACGTCGCCGAAGCCGTCGTAGCTCGTCGTGCCGGTCGATCCGGCCGACGATCTCCTCGGTCTGCGACGCGGCCTGCTCGGCCGTCAGCCGCTCGCGTTTGACGAGCCGCGCGAGCTGGCTTTCGGTGACCCGGCGCGCATGGGCCAGGCCGGCGTCGACGAGCGCCTGGTCGATGTCCTTGAGCACGACGGGCAGCCCGGCGGCGGCAACGGTCTGGGCGATCTCGCCGCCCATCGTCCCCGCCCCCACGACGGCGACCTTGAAGACGAACATGCGGAGCCTCCTTGGTGAGGCTCCGCATGCTGTCAGACGTTCAGACGTTCAGACCGCGACGGTCTGCGGCTCGGAGACGCGGCGCGGGGCCAGCGTCTCGCGCGCGATCACGAGGCGCTGGATCTGCGACGTGCCCTCGTAGAGCTGCATGATCTTCGCGTCGCGCATCAGCTTCTCGACCGGGTACTCCTTCATGAAGCCGTACCCGCCGTAGACCTGCACGGCGTCGGTCGTGACCTCCATCGCGGAGTCGGCGGCGAAGCGCTTGGCGTGCGAGGACTCGATCGTGTTCGAGCGGCCCTGGTCGAGCAGGACGGCCGAGTTCCACGTGGCCAGCCGGGCCAGGTGAACCTTGGTCGCCATGTCGGCGATCATGAACTGGATCGCCTGGTGCATCGCGATCGGGACACCGAACTGGACCCGCTCCTTGGAGTAGTCGATCGCGAACTCCATCGCCGCGCGGGCGATGCCGACGGCCATCGCAGCGACGCCCGGGCGCGTGCGGTCGAGCGTCATCATCGCGAGCTTGAAGCCCTTGTTCTCCTCGCCGAGCAGGTACTTGGCGTCGATCTCGGTCTCGTTGAACGTGACGGTCGCCGTGTTCGACGCCCGCTGGCCCATCTTGTCCTCCTTCTTGTCGATGGCGACGGTGTCGTCGCGCTCGACGAGGAAGGCGCTGATGCCGCGGTGACCCGCGTCGGGGTCCGTCTTGGCGTACACGGTGTAGTAGTCGGCGTACTGGCCGTTGGTGATGAAGCACTTGCTCGCCGGTCGAGCACGTACTTGTCGCCCTTGCGCACGGCCTTCGTGCGCATGCCCGACACGTCGGAGCCGGCGCCGGGCTCGGTGAGGCAGAACGCGGCCAGCTTGGGCTCGGCGGTCAGCGCCTCGAAGAACTCGCGCCTGACCTCCTCGGAGCCGCCGAGGTGGACCGGCGTCGAGGCCAGGCCGTTGGCGCCGAGCGACGTCTGGATGCCCGAGCAGCCCCAGGCCAGCTCCTCCTCGACGATGCATCCGTCGAGGAATCCGAGGCCCGCGCCGCCGTACTCCTCCGGCGCGTGGGTGTTCATGAGCCCGACCTCGTGAGCCTTGCGCAGGATCTCGCCGGGCCAGGTTCCGTCGCGGTCGAACTCCCATGCGACCGGGCGGATCTCCTTCGTGGCGAAGTCGTGGGCGAGGTCGCGCAGGTTCTTCTGCTCGTCGGTGAGGGTGAAGTCGACCATCAGTGGCTATCTCCTTGCGGCAAGTGGCCCTACCGATTGACTGGTCAGTCAACCAAGATATCGACAGACTATCCGAACGGCTTGAGAGGTCAACCACCAGAATTGGTAGAAACCCGCCCATGCCCGCGCCGCGCCGCTTCGAGCTCGAGGATCTCATCATCCGTCCGGGGACCTATTTCAACCCGGCGACCGAGGTTTTGATCGTCGTCGACGACTCGACCGACGTCGACTCGGAGGTCTTCGACGCCGAGGAGTCAGACGAGAGTGAATGGGTGCTGATCGGGGATGACGTGCCGGTCGACGAGCAGGCCCGCGACGACCTGATCGAGGCGTTCCAGACACGGCACCACCCCGGCGTGTCCGGTGCGATCGCGGCCGACGAGGACGACGTCGAGGAGGTCGACGACATCGAGCCCGACGAGGACGAGGACGACGCCTCGGGCTACGCCGCAGACGACGAAGACGATTTCGGCGGCGGCGGTTACGACGACGAGGAAGAGGACGACGGCGTCGAGGAGCTCTGACCGTCGTCGGAGGCGCTGACGCCCCCGGACGTCGCGCCGGTGCTCTTGGACGTTGCGTCGGTCGTCTTGGCGCTGTCGGTCGCCTTGCCGACGACGATCCGCTCCCGGGTCTACGCGAACGCGAACGCAAACGCAATCGTGGCGTAGAGCCCGAGCAGCGCGAGCCCGACGATCCAGCGCGTCTCGCCGTCCTGTGTGACCTGGTTGGCGACGAGCGCGCTGATGACGAGCGCGAACAACTCAAGCGCATTGAGCACGAACGCCATCGGGTGGTCGCCGATGAAGAGCGAGCACAGAATCAGCACCGGAGCGACGAACATCGCGATCTGGACGCTCGACCCGATCGAGATGCCGAGCGACAGGTCGAGGTGGTCGCGGCGCGCGACGACGACCGCCACGTAGTGCTCGGCGACGTTGCCGACGATCGCGACGACGACCGCCCCGATGAAGAACTCGCTCAGGCCGGCCGCCTCGGCGGCGTGCGAGATCGATCCGACGAGGATCTCGCTCATCACGGCGACCGCGATACCGGACGCGGCGAGCCACGACGACGGACCGGCGCACGCTCCACGGCTCGCCCCCGCCGCCGAGCTCGCCACCCGACTCGCTCGGCGTGTTGAACAGGTCGCGGTGGGTGCGCAGCGAGAACAGCAGCGCCGCGGCGTAGACGCCGATCAGGACGGCGGCCATCGCGACGGACACGCGCACGGCACCGCCGGTGAAATCGACGTCGACGTCCCCGGGCTCGGCAGGCCGTGCCCGTTTGAGAGCGCCAGGACGGCCGGCAGGGCAAGCGCCGCGGCGCCGATCAGCAGCAGCAGCGACTGCGCACTGGCCGCCGCGGCGGTTGAACGTCTGGCGGTCGCGGCCCCAGCCGCCGAGCAGGATCGCGGCGCCGGTGACGAGCAGGACGTTGCCGAGGATCGAGCCGACGAGCGTCGCCTTGACGACCTCGTCGAGGCCCTTCCCGAGCGCAACGAGCGCGATGATCAGCTCCGGGGCGTTGCCGAAGCTCACGTTCAGCAGGCCGCCGATGCCTGGGCCGCTGCGCGCCGCGAGCTCCTCGGTGGCGCGGCTCATCATCGCCGCCGTCGGGATCGTGCCGAGCGCCGAGGTGACGAAGATCACCGTCCCCGAGGCGTGGACGACGTCGAGCACGATCGCCAACGGGATGAATGGCAGGAGGTACCGCGGCCAGCCCATGCCGGGCAGCCTACGGCCGGCAGTCGAGGCAGGTGATGCCGGGCGGCGTCCAGCGACCGGCCGCCGCGGCCGCCGACGGCACATACAGCCGCAGCGTCACCACGAAGCGCGCCACCGGGCTCGGCAGCCAGTTGCCCTCGTGGCCCGTCGGCGCGGCCGGTTGCAGGTACAGCGTGAGCCTGCCGTGCGCGCCCGCGCGCAGACCGGCCGTGCGATCGCCGATCGCGTAGCGCTCGAGCGGGTTGGCGAACAGGTGCAGGTCGGCGTCGTACATGGTCAGCGACCAGAACGCCCGCGCCGGCGGCGGCGTGGTGAACGTCAGCGCGTAGCGGTGGGCGCCGCTGAGCGCCCGGCCGTGGTCGTCGCGCGTGGCCGTCGTGTACGTGGCCTCGACCGGGGTGTTCGCCCACAGGCCGATCCGCGCGATCACGGCGCGCAGGTCGTAGTCGGCGCCCGCGGCGCCGGTCCGCGGGTCCAGCAGTGACCAGCCGCGCTTGACGTCGGCGCCGCGCTTCTTGACGAGCGCGTCGACATGGCCCGGCCCGTCGTCGGCGGCGCGCACGAGCGCGCGTTTGATCGGTTCAGACAGGGCGGCCGTCGAGGTCTGGATGCCGGCGCCGATGCCGAACCGGCGCAGCGGCGCGAGCGCGCGTTGCTCGGCGGCCGCGGGCGGGTCGGCGGCGAGGATCTGGCCGACGGCGTCAAAGAACGCAAGGCCGGTCGGTAGTACCGGGGGTGCGCGCGTCGGCGGCGCGGGGAGCACGATCGCGGCGGGCGGGGTCGCGTCCGAGAGGCCGCGCAGCGTCATCTGCCCGAGCAGCGCCCCGACGGCCCCGAGGTCGTCGGGACCGCGGACGAGCGTGCGACCGAGCAACAGCGCGTCGTTGGTCGGGCTCCGCAGCACGCGGGTGGCACCCGCGACCGCGCCCTGCCAGCCGGGGCCGACGATCGCGTAGTCCCCGGCGCCGTCGTGCAGGCGGCTGGCCACGTAGCCGACGACGTTCGTGTAGGCGTCCATCAGCTGCAGCGAGAAGTAGCGCCCGGGCGTATCGGGCAGGTGCACGATCCGCGGGCCGCCGCGCAGGTCGAGCTTGGCGACCGAATAGGCGGTGTCGACGTTGGGCAGCACGACTAGCCTCTGCGCCGGCGTCGCGGTTGCGTCGATCGACACGAGCCGGTTGACCGGGAACGTGGTCTGCGAGCGCGAGCTCAGCAGCGGCGGGTAACCGTGGACGTAGGCGGTGAGTCCGGCGTGGTAGGCCTGGGCGGTGACGGTCTGGGCCGACGCCGGCGCGGACGCTGCGGCGGCGGCCAGCGTGACCGCCAGGGCCCGGCAAAGGACGGACTGGGTGCGCCGACGCATGCGCGCAGCCTAGACTCAGCCTCCGCCTTGGCACCCCGCACGATCCTCTACACCGGCAAGGGCGGCGTCGGGAAGACCTCGGTCGCCGCCGCCACGGCGCGCCGCTGCGCGGCCGCCGGCCTGCGGACGATCGTGCTGTCGACCGATCCCGCCCACAGCCTCGGCGACAGCATGGGCGTCGAGCTGGGTCCCGAGCCGCGCGAGGTCGGTGAGCTCCTCTGGGCCCAGCAGGTGTCGGCCCAGGTCGAGCTCGAACGCCACTGGTCGGCGGTCCGCGATTGGCTTCACCCGATCCTGCTGTCACGCGGGGTCGATGCGATCTCGGCGCGCGAGCTGACCGTGCCCCCCGGCCTCGACGAGCTGTTCAGCCTGCTCCAGATCAAGCACCACCACGACGACGGCGACTACGACGCGGTGATCGTCGATTGCGCGCCGACCGGCGAGACGCTGCGGCTGCTGTCGTTCCCGGATGTCGCGCGCTGGTGGATCGACAAGATCTTCCCAAAGCAGGGGCGGATCATGGACGCAGCGCGGCCGTTCGCGCGAGCCGTGCTGGACCTGTCGCTACCCGACGACGACGTGCTCGACGACGTCACGCGGCTGGTCGGCAACCTGATCGAGATGAACGAGATCCTCCGCGACCACGACCACACTTCGATCCGACTCGTCATGAACCCTGATCGGATGGTGATCGACGAGGCGCGGCGGACGTTCACGTACCTGAATCTGTACGGGTACCTGACCGACGCGGTGATCGTGAACCGGATCTTCCCCGAGCAGGTCGGTGACTACTTCGCCGGCTGGCGCGAGCGCCAGCAGAACCACCTCGTCGACGGTGCGCGAGGCGTTCGCTCCCGTGCCCGTGCTGTGCGCGCCGTTCCTGGCCCACGAAGTCATCGGGCCCGAGGCGTTGGACGAGCTCGGCGACGTGCTGTTCAGTGACCGCGATGCGGCGGCGGTGCTGCACTCGAGCGTCGCCCAGCGACTGGACGTCGGCGAGCAGGAGGCGACCCTGCGAATGGAGTTGCCGCTCACGTCGCGCGAGGAGCTGTCGCTGGCCCAGGTCGGGCTCGAGCTGGTCGTCGAGGTCGACGGCCACCGGCGCACGCTGCTGCTACCGCCGGCGATGGCCGAGTACCGGCCGGCCGGGGCAACCATGCGCGACGGCGCGCTCGAGGTGCGCTTCCTGCGCACGGCGGCGGTGGGAGCCGTCGATGCCTGAGCCCGCGGCGGGCGATCCGCTGGCCGAGCTGCGCGAGCGCCTGCGCGAGGCCGAGGAGTCGGCGCGGCGGCTGGCCGACGAGCTCCCGGGCGCCGACGGTGCGGCGTCGTCCAACGGACGCACCGCGCAGGACGCCCAGGCGCTGGCGGCGCTGCTGCACACGCTGCGTGGGCTCGTTCCCCCGGAGCTGCAGGACCAGCTACGCGACCTGATCCGCCAGGTGCTGCTGCTGGTCCGCGCGCTGATCGATCGCTCGCTGGCGTCACTGGAGCCGGGTGAGCCTGCGGCGCCCGAGATCCACGACATCGAGGTCAGCGAGTGACGCGCATCATCGGTGACTGGCGCGCGATGAGCGGCGAGCAGCGGCTGGCCGTGCTGGCGGCGTTCGCGCTGCTGATCACGATGTTCTTCCCGTGGTACAGCCTCCAGGCGCTGATTCCGCGTCGTGGGATCGCCACGTCCTCGGTCAGCGCGTTCGGCGTTTTCTCGTTCGTCGAGGCCGCGGTGCTCCTGGTCTCGGTCGGCGTCATCTTCATGATGTTCGCCCGCAGCGAGGGGCGCGCGTTCCACCTGCCGGGCGGCGACGGCTGGGTCGTGATGATCGCTGGAGGCTGGGTCGCCTTCCTGCTCTTCTACCGCGTGTTCGATCGGCCCAACGGCCACAGCTACCCGGTCGGGATCGACTGGGGGTTCTTCCTCGCCTTCGTCGCCGCGGGCGCCCTGTGTTACACGGGCCTGCGCATCCGCCGCGCCCACGTGCCGGAGCCGCCGTTACCGGGCGAGCCTGTACAGCCCTCCGCCGGCGCCCCGGCCGACCCGCCGACCGCCGCGACGCGCGTGACCCGCCGCCAGCCGGATGACCCGGGCTACGAGGGGCAGTTGACGTTCGACGACCAGGAGTAGCGCGCGCCGTTGGGGCACCAGCGTTGGTGGCGTTCCTTTCGTCGAGGGCTGGGTTGAGGCCCACATAGGGCCCGAACCAGCCTTCGATGCCCCGGGGAGCGTCGAAGGCTGAGTTGACGACGACAGCGGGAGAACGGGAGCGGTGGCGCTCCCACCTCCTCGGTGCGCTGTTTCCGGACCCGCCGCCTACGTCGCGGCAGCCGGAACCACGTCGTCGGCCCCGTACCGCGCCAAAGCCGGGAACAGGGCCATGATCGCCAGCACGCCGACGACGCAGAACAGGCCGCCCGACACGACGGAGATGCGCACGGACGGTCCCAACGCGAACCGGGTCTCCGCGGCGCCGGCGACCGCGCCGGCCTCGATGTCGCCCAGCCGGGGCCCCGAGCGCACGACCATCTGAAACACCGAGGACATCCGGCCCCGCATGGCGTCCGGCGTCACCGACTGGTTGATCGTCGAGCGCGACACGGCACTGACGCTGTCGGCCGCGCCCGCGACGGCCAGGAACAGACACGCCGGGACGATCGACGTCATCAGCCCCGCCGCCGCGATCGCCAGCCCCCACACGACGACGGCGCCGATCACGATCCGCCCGAGCCAGCGCGCGTGGTTGAGCCAACCCGCGGTCATCGCCGCGACCGTTGCCCCGATCGCCACCGACGCGTACAGCGCGCCGGTCCCGGCTGCGCCCCCGTGGTAGACGCTGACCGCCAGCGCTGCGAACAGCGCCCGCGGCATCCCGAACGTCATCGCCAGCAGGTCGATCGCGAACGAGCCGAGCAGCGCCTGCTCGCCGCGCACGAACCGCAACCCCTCCTTGATCGACGCCCACGTTCGCACGGGCTCGGCGACAGGCGGTGGCCGCTGCGCGCTCATCAGCGCGGCGGCGATCGCCATCGCTCCACAGCTCACGGCGTCACCGGCGTACGTCGCCCCGAGGCCAGCGGTCGCGATCAGGATGCCGCCCAACGCCGGCCCGATGACCATCGTCAGCTGCGTCAGGCCGAAGCTGAACGCCAACGCCGGCCGCAGCAGCTCGGGCTCGACGACGTTGGGCACGATCGCTGAGCGCGCCACGCCCTCGAATCCGCCGAACCCCGCCAGGGCGCCGGCAAGGATGAAGATCAGCCACACCTCGTCGAGGTCGGCGAACGTGATCAGCGCCAGCAGCCCCGACGTCGTCGCCAGCGCGATCTGCGACCACAGCAGCAGCTTGCGGCGATCGATGCGGTCGGCGATCGCGCCGCCATAGAGCGAGAAGCCGATCAGCGGCACGAGCTCGACCGCGCCGAGCAGACCGGTCAGGGCTGGCGAACCGGTGATCGTGTAGACCTGGAACGGCACCGCGACGAGCGCCGCCTGCGTCCCCATTCCCGTCAGGAACGAGCCGGCCTGGAGCAGGCGGAAGTTGCGCGACACGCGCAGCGGCGTGAGGTCGAGCGTCAGTCGGCTGCGCAGTCCGGCCACGGCCGCAGCGTGTCATACGGACCCGCCTTCCTATGATTGCGAGCAATGCCTACTGCTCCGGACTCCATCGAACACGTCACCCAGGGCCTGCAGGCCGCGGGTTACCTGCCCGGCGAGTCGACCGCGCTGGTCGCCTACCTCGCCGCGCAGCTGGGCAAGCCGATCCTCGTCGAGGGCCCGGCCGGCGTAGGCAAGACCGAGCTTGCGAAGGCGCTGTCGCGCTACCTCGAGCGCCCGCTCGTGCGCCTACAGTGCTACGAGGGGCTCGACGAGGCCAAGGCGCTGTACGAGTGGAACTACCGCAAGCAGCTGCTGCGGATCCAGTCCGAGGCGGGCAACGAGGGCTGGGAGTCCTCGCGCGACGACATCTTCGGCGAGGAGTTCCTGCTCGAGCGCCCACTGATGACAGCGATCGCGTCCAAGGAGCCGGTCGTCCTGCTGATCGACGAGATCGACAAGACCGATCAGGAGTTCGAAGCGATGCTGCTCGAGGTTCTGTCGGACTTCCAGATCTCGATCCCCGAGCTCGGCCGCGTCGAATCGGTCACCCACCCGATCGTGCTGCTGACGTCCAACAACACGCGCGAGCTGACCGAGGCGCTCAAGCGCCGCTGCCTGTACCTGTGGCTCGACTACCCGTCGCTCGAGCACGAGCTGGCGATCGTCAAGCTGCACGCGCCCGACCTGCCCGACGCGATCGCGCAGAAGCTCGTCGAGGTCGTCGCGATGGTCCGCGAGCTCGACCTCAAGAAGCCGCCGTCGATCGCCGAGTCGATCGACTGGGCGCGCGCGCTGCTGCTGCTCGGCGCCCAAGACCTCGACCAGGACACGTTCAACGAGACGCTGTCGGTGATCGTCAAGCACCGCACCGACCTCGACGTGGTCGCCGAGCGCGTCGGCGTCAAGCTCGGGTCGACCGTCGATGCCGCCTGAGCGCAGCCTGACGGGGCACATCCTCGAGTTCGGCGACGAGCTGCGCACCGAGGGCGTCGCGATCGGCACGAGCGAGCTGCTCGATGCGTTCGCGGTCCTGCAGGAGGTCGACTGGTCGGACCCGCTGATGTTCCGCGAGGCGTTGTCGGCGACGCTCGCCAAGTCCCAGGACGACCGGCGCATCTTCGAGCTCGTCTTCGACCGCTTCTTCTTCCGCGCCGCGGAGCTGGCCGCAATCGCCGAGGGGATCACCGAGTCGGGCAGCTTCGACTTCGACCCCAGCGGGGCGATGTCGGAGATCGACGCCGACGCCCTGCGGGCCGCGATCGCCGCGGCGCTACGCGACGGCGACGAGGACGCGATGCGCGACCTCGCGCGGCTGGCGATCGCCGCGTTCGGGCGCCCCGGCGAGGGGTCCGGGGTGATCGGCGTCGACGTCCAGCGCATCCGCCGCGCGCTGAACCTGCGCACCGAGCCGCAGCCCGACTACCCGACCGAGGACCCCCGCCACGACGGCCTCCCGCGCGACGCGATCCGCCGCTTCGAGCAGATCCTGCGCCGCGAGCTCGAGCGCCGCCAGATCGAGCGCACCCAGCAGCTACCGCCGTCCCGCCCGCTCAACGAGCTCGACCGCGCGCTGCCGTCAGGCCCACTGGCCGACCTCGCCGCCGTGCACCGCGTCGTGATGGCGCTCAAGCGCCGCCTGAAGACCCAGGGCCAGGAGACGCGCGGCCACAGGCGCCACGCGTCGGTCGACATCCGCCGCACGATGCGCGCGTCGCTGGAGTTCGGCGGAGTGCCGGTCAACCTGAAGATGAAGCCGGTTCGCCCGCGGCGCCCGGAGCTGTACGTGCTGTGCGACGTCAGCACCAGCGTCACCAGCGCCAGCGTCTTCTTCCTGTCGGTCCTGCACGCCCTGCACGACTCGTTTCGCAAGATGCGCTCGTTCGTGTTCATCGAGCGCATCAGCGAGGTCACCGACACGTTCGAGCGCGAGCGCGACTTCCGCGCCGTCAGCGCCGCGATCTCGCGCAACGCGGGCGTCGCCGACATCAGCGGCTACACCGACTACGGGCGCGTGTGGACCGAGTTCGCGGCCGAGGTCGAGGACGACCTGCACCCGCGGGCGACGGTCATCGTCCTGGGCGATGCGCGGACCAACGGACGCGACCCGAAGGCCGAGGTGTTCGGGCAGATCTCGGCGAAGGCGGGGCGCACATTCTGGCTCAACCCCGAGCCGCGCCTGTACTGGAACTACGGCGATTCGGTGATCTCCGCCTACGAGCGCTACTGCCACGCGTTCGAGTGCTGGACGACGCGCCAGCTCGAGGACTTCGTCGAGGCGCTCGCCAACCCCGCCGTGCACTAGCCGCAACGCATACACCCGTACGCTCAAGGTCGGGCGTGAGCCTGCCGACTTCTGGAGTGTGGTCGCCGCCGCCACGTCCTCACCCTCGCAGGGGTACGACCGTCTGCTGACCGCGTTGCCGGCGCGCTCCGCCTGGCTGCGTCGTGCGGTCAAGGCGCTCGCATGCCTGCTTCTGGCGATCCTGTCGGTCGCCGCCCTACACGCGTTCGGTGTCGGCGGCTCCTCGTGGGACCAGCCAATCGAGGACGGTGCCGGCTCGGCCGTCTACGTCGCGGCCGCTGTCATCGTCGCGCTACGCGCGCTCACCGTCCGGCGCAATCGCGCGCCGTGGACGCTGATCGCCGTCGGCGTCGCGGCCTACGGTGCCGGGAACGTCCTGTGGGCGGTGTGGCTCGAGCACGCGGCCAGTCCGCCGATCCCGTCGGTCTCCGACGCACTGTGGCTGGCGCTCTACCCACTGAGCTGGGTCGGGCTGTTCTGGCTCGCCCGCCAGTCCGTGCTCGCCGCTCCGCGCAAGCTGCTGCTCGACGGCCTCGTCGCCGGGCTCGGCCTCGCCGCGATCGGCGCCGCGATCGTCGCCCCCTCGCTGCATCCGGCCTCCGGCGACCTCGGCGCGACGCTGACCGAGCTCGCGTACCCCATCTTCGACCTCCTGCTGGCCGCGATCGTCATCGGACTGTTCGTCGTCCGCGGCGGGCGTCCCGACCGCATGTGGGTGCTGCTCGGCGCGGGCTTTCTGACGCTCGCCGTCGCCGATTGCATGTACCTGGTCGCGGTCTCCGACGGCGCGCTGATCCCGAGCCCCGTTACGCAGGTCGTCTACCTGTTCGGGATCGCCGCGCTCGCGCTGGCCGCGTGGCAGGCTCAGGGACCGGAGCTCGCGCAGGCAAGTCGCGACGCATCGGCCGCCACGCTGTCGTGCGTGTTCGTCGTCGCCGCCGTCGTGATGCTCGGCCTCGATCACCTGATCGGGATCGATGGCCCGGCGATCGTGCTCGCGCTGCTGACCGTCGCCTTCGGGATCATCCGCGCCGGCATCGCGTTCCGCGACGTGCGCAGCATGGCCGACTCGCGCCGCGAGGCAATGACCGACGACCTGACGGGCCTGTCCAACCGCCGCCGCCTGCGGACGAGCATCGAGGAGAAACTCGCCGCCGCCGCCGCCGACGGCGGATGCGCCGCCCTGCTGATGCTCGACATCGACCACTTCAAGCGGCTCAACGACACGCTCGGCCGCGACGCCGGCGACGAGGTCCTGCGGCAGCTTGCGCCGCGTCTCGTCCACGCCGTACGCCCCCAGGACACCGTCGCGCGAATCGGCGGCGACGTGTTCGCGATCGTGCTTGCCTCGCCCGTCGACCAGGCGGTCGCGCTCGCCGTCGCGACCCGCGTGCATCGAGTGATCGACGAAACATTCCCCGTCCTCGGCCTGAACCTCGAGATCCACTCGACCGTCGGCATCGGCCTGTACCCCGACCACGCGACGACGAGCGCCGAGCTGATGCGTCGCGCCGACGTCGCGCTGTACGAGGCCAAGACGTCGGATGCCCCGACCGTCGTCTACGCCGCCGGCCGCGACCCCGAGACGCGCACCGGTCGCGCGCTGGCCGCCGAGATCGAGCGCGCGCTTGCATCGTCCGAGTTCGTGCTGCATTACCAGCCGATCGCCGACGGCCACGACCGCACGATCGTGCAGGTCGAGGCGCTCGTGCGGTGGAACCACCCGACGCGGGGCCTGCTCGGCCCCCACGAGTTCGTCGGCGCCGCGATGGAGAGCGGCCTCGGCCGGGCGCTGACCCGCGAGGTCCTGCTCGGCGCTCTGCTCCAGGTCCGCGCGTGGCGCAAGATCGGCCTCGACATGCACGTGGCGATCAACGTCACGGCCGCTGACCTGACCGATGTCGACCTGCCGGACGAGATCGAGACCGCGCTGAGCGTTCACGACCTGCCGGCCTCGTGCCTGACCGTCGAGGTCACCGAGGACTCGGTCGTGTCGGACCCGGCACGGGCGCGCGACGTGATGGCCCGCCTGAGCAGGATGGGCGTCCGGCTCGCGCTCGACGACTTCGGCACCGGCTACTCGTCGCTGACCCACCTGCGCGAGCTGCCGGTCGACCAGGTCAAGATCGACCGCTCGTTCGTCAGCCAGATGCGCGAGCAGCCGACCGACACCGCGATCATCGCCTCGACCCTGCACCTGACCCAGGCGCTCGGCCTGCAGGCCGTTGCCGAAGGCGTCGAGGACGAGGAAACGTGGCAGGAACTGTGCCGCGCCGGCTGCCAGCTGATGCAGGGCTTCGTGCTGTCACGCCCCGTCCCGGCCGACGAGATCCCGGACCTCGTCAGCGCGGCGATCGATCGGCCCGCCGCTTCGAGCGCGCGGACAGCTAAGATCCACGAGTACATCCAGGGGGGCTGGCGGTAGGCCGGCTGAGATAGCGCCCAGATCCGGCGCTGACCCTTCGAACCTGTGGGGTAATGCCCGCGGAGGGAGTCATGGCGACGAAGCTCGAGGCTCCGATATCGGAGCCTCGTTTCATTGATAGCGGTCCGGCGATCCGCCTCTCGGAGGTCGGGCGCACGTTCCCGGGGCCGGTCGCCGCGCTCGACGGCGTGTCGCTGAGCGTCAGCGCGCACGAGGTCGTGGCCGTCGTCGGCCCCAGCGGCGCGGGCAAGACGACGCTGCTCGAGCTCGTCTGCGGGCTCCAGCAGCCGGACGCCGGCTCGCTGACCGCCGCGCCGGCGGCGCTGATGCCCCAGCGCGATCTGCTGCTGCCGTGGATGGACGCGCTTGACAACGCCGCGCTGGCGCTGCGGATCGCGGGGCTGGGGCGTGATGGGGCCCGCGAGCAGGCGGCACCGACGTTCGCCGCGCTCGGCCTCGACGGCTTCGAACGGGCGCGCCCCCACGAGCTATCGGGCGGCATGCGCCAGCGGGTCGCGTTCCTGCGCACGCTGCTCGCCGGCCGGCCGGTGCTGTGCCTCGACGAGCCGTTCGGCGCGCTCGACGCGATCACCCGCGCGGACATGCAGGCGTGGCTGGCCGGCGCGCTGACCCGCGAGCCGCGCACGGTGCTGCTCGTCACCCACGACGTCGAGGAGGCGATCGTTCTCGGCGACCGCGTCTGCGTGCTGTCGCCGCGGCCGGGACGGATCGTTGCCGAGCTGACGGTCGACCTGCCGCGGCCGCGCGTCGCGACCGACCCGGCGGTCGTCGCGCTGCGCGCCCGCGCGCTGGAGGCGCTGCGGTGATCGGCGCGGCGCTGATCCTGCTCGGGCTCGTCGGGGCGTGGGAGGTCTACGTAGACGTCGGCTCGATCAACGGGCTGATCCTGCCCGCGCCGCACGCGATCGCGCAGTCGCTGTATGACGATCGCTCGCTGCTGTGGTCGAACCTGACCGTCACGGCTGGGGAGATCGTGCTCGGGCTCGCGTTGGCGCTCGTCACCGGGCTCGTGCTGGCGGTCGCGCTGCACCGCTTCCGGACCGTGCGCGGCTCGGTCTACCCGCTGCTCGTGTCGAGTCAGACGATCCCGATCCCGGTCATCGCGCCGCTGCTCGTGTTCTGGCTCGGGTTCGGGCTGGCGCCGAAGGTGTTCATCATTGCGCTCGTGTGCTTCTTCCCGATCGTCGTCCCGACGCTCGACGCGTTGGACGCGATCGACGTCGAGCAGCTCAAGCTGATGGGCACGCTGGGCGCGTCGTCGCGCCAGGTGTTCCGGTTCGTCGAGGCGCCGGCCGCGCTGCCCGGGCTGTTCACGGGCGGCCGGCTCGCCGTCGCGGTGGCGGCAATCGCCGCGTTTCTGGCCGAGATCTCCGGCGCGACGAAGGGACTCGGGTTGCTCGTGCAGCAGTCGACCGGCGAGCTCGAGACGGCGCGCGCGTACGCTGCTGTGTTCGTGCTGTCGCTGATCAGCCTCGCGCTGTTCGGGCTGCTGGCGGTGCTCGAGCGGCGTTTCGTCCCGTGGGCGCGGACGGCGAGGCGAACCGCATGACGAGGCGAGGGGTCGTGATTGCGCTGTGGTGCGCCGCCGCCGCCCTCGTGGCGGGGTGTGGCGAGCGCCACGAGGTGACCAAGGCGGGCAAGTCGGCGCCGGTCAGCGTGATGCTCGACTTCTTCCCCAACGCCGACCACGCCGGGCTGTACGCGGCGCTCGGCAACGGCGCGTTCGAGCGCCAGGGGCTCGCCGTCACCGTGCGCACGCCCGGCAAGCCGTCGGACCCGCTTGCGCTGCTGGCCGCCGGCAAGGTCGACCTCGCGATCTCGTACGAGCCGGAGCTACTGCTGGCCCGCGACAAGGGCGCGCCGCTCGTGTCGGTGGCGGCGATCGTCCAGCGCCCGTTGACGTCGATCATCGCGCTGGACCCCCAGCGGGTGCCGGGCCCCGCGGCGCTGGCCGGTAAGACGGTCGGCACGGCGGGCATCCCCTACCAGGACGCGATGCTGTCGACGATCCTCGAGCGTGCGCAGGTCCCGGCGTCGTCGATCAAACGCGTCGACGTCGGCTTCAACCTCGTGCCGGCGATGCTGACCGGCAAGGTCGACGCGACGCTCGGTGGGTTCTGGAACTACGAGGCGATCCAGCTGCGGCACATGAACCACAACCCGACCGTGATCCCGGTCGACCGCGCCGGTGTCCCGACCTACGACGAGCTGGTCGTCGTCGCGCGAGCAGGCGAGCTGTCCCGGCGGCCGCAGGTCATCCGCGCGTTCCTGCAGGCGCTCGGGCAGGGCTATTCGGCGGTCCGGGCCAACCCGGCGACCGGCATCGATCCACTGATGAAGGCCAACCCGAGCCTCAACCGCGGCCTGCAGTTCGCGTCGGTCACGGCGACGATGCCCGCGTTCTTCCCCGCCCAGCGCGGCAAGCCGTTCGGCTACCAGAACCTCAAGCAGTGGGTCGCCTTCGGGCGCTGGATGACGACGCACGGGCTGCTGCGCAATCGGCCGGTGATTGCCGACGCGGCGACGAATGCGCTGCTGCCGGGCCAGGGCGATGATCGGCGACTCGCGAGAGCGCGAGCTCTGAGACCGACCCGCAGTGTCGCAGTGATGTTCGTCGACCTCGACGGCTGCGCGAGGGCGACACGGTGGCGCGCATCGGTGGTGAGGGGATGCGGGCAATCAGCGGGCAGTAAGTGGTGCCTGGCACCTTGGGGACACCCGATCACACGGGCTGAGTGGCAAGCGCCCTAGTCCCCGTGCTCCAGCAGATACTCGATGTACAACGGCCGCAACCCGTCAGCCAGCTTGCCGTCGTCGGCCGCGAACGCGTCGAATACCAGGCTCTCCGCCGAGTCGACGTCGTACTGCTCGTGCTCCTCCTGGCCGGCGGCGACCTCGCCGGCCGGCAGGGTCGACAACAGCCGCCAGTAGAACTTCACGTCGAGGTGGCGCCGGGCGCGGTGCACCGCGCGGTCGTGGAGCTCCTTGGAGCTGAGCTTGTCGAGCTCTTCGAACGTCGCCATCGTCGCGGGACACTATCCCAGCAGGAAATGCAGCCCCGCGAGCCCCGCCCACGGGTCATAGGCAGCGAAGAACGACCGCACGTCGTCCTCGGTCGCATAGGCCCTGGGGTCGCCGCCACTCAGCGCCCGCCCGACCGCCTTGAGGAACCCGAGATCGCCGGCCGGAATGACGTCGTAGCGTCCCTGGCCGTACAGCGCGAGCATGTCGACCGTCCACGACCCGATCCCGGGAATCCTTCGTAATCGCCGCCACGCACGCTCGTGATCGGCCGACAGCAGATCGGCACGCCCGGCCGCGACCTCGCGCGCGCAGCGCACCATCGCCGCCGCGCGCCCCGCCGACAGATCGCACGCCTGCAGCTCGGCCGGCGCGAGCGCCGCGATCGCCGTCGCGCTCGGCGCGTCGCGCAGTCCGCTCGCTCGGTCGCGCCGTCCCCAACGCACGACCATCCGCCGCTGGATCGCCGCCGCCCGCTGCAGCTCGATCAGTTGCTCGGTGATCGCCCACTCGAGCGCCTCGAACGGCTCGGGCCGCCGACGCACCCGTAGCCACGGCTTGCGGCGCACGGAGCGCCCGATCACCGGGTCCCACGCGAAGCGATCGTGGAAGTCGCGCAGGTCGTCGTCGACGCCGAACGCGAACCGCATCCGCTCGATGCCGGCCGAGGCCTGCGCGCGCGCCGGCGCCCACGCGCCGAACAGCACCCGGTCGCGCGCCGTCTGCGCGACCCGCACCACGACCGGGTCGCCGTCGACGTGCAGCAACCGCTCCAGAACCGATCCGCGCCGCCGCAACACCCCGTCGAACCCACCGCCCGGCAGCCGAAACGGCCACCGCGGCTCAACCTCATCCCGAACCTCAACCATCGCGTCCGCCGCCAGCGCCATTAGCGCCGCCCGGGGCGCGCCTGGCCAGGACGCAGCCGGTGATGCGTGCTCCGCACGTGAACCGGCGAGGACGCCGCCAGGCGCGTTCCGGGCAAGCTAATCGCCGAGGATGTGGATGTCCACGAGGAACGACCGGCTCGCGAGGATCGACCCGATCGCCTTGCCCCGCGCACGTCGCCTCTGCGCCGCCTGCTTGCGGGCGCGGTGCCGGCGCACCATCACGACTGTCGCGGCGCCGGCGACGACGCTGCCGGCGGCGACAACCGCCGCGTGCGCCGGGCGCGCGACGACGAGCGCGGTACTGCGATCCGCGGGCTGGGCGAGGACGGGAAGCGCGTCGGTGTCGGCGGTCATCGAGATGCGAGTGTAAACGCCGCGACAGCGGTATCCGAGCAACGTGGTCCCGTGGGTGTAGAT
This sequence comes from uncultured Actinomycetes bacterium, assembly GCA_963846975.1. Taxonomy (GTDB): domain Bacteria; phylum Actinomycetota; class Thermoleophilia; order Solirubrobacterales; family Solirubrobacteraceae; genus AC-49. Next base: position 151,185 of record CAWJXY010000007.1, on the reverse strand, counting down.
TCTTAGGCATGCCTGACAAGGGCATGTCACGCGCCGAGGAGCTCCGAGCCTCTCCCCCGCTCTTCTCGTCACCGGTCCTTGACGCGGTGACGCGTGTGCATTGGACGGTGGTACCGCTGATCTTCGTCCCCGCGATCGCGATCTTCCTCTACGAGGCGTTTGTCCACGCGTCGGTGGCAACCGTGCTCGCCGGGATCGTCCTCGGCTACATCGTCTGGACGCTGACCGAGTACTGGCTGCATCGAGTCGTCTTCCATTTCGAGCCCGAGGACGGGATCGGGGCCAAGCTGCACTGGATCATCCACGGGGTCCACCACGACCACCCCAACGATCCCCTGCGGCTCGTCATGCCCCCTTCGGCGAGCCTCCCGCTCGCCCTCCTGTTCGCCCTGCTGTTCCGCGCGGTGCTGCCGGTCGGGGCTGCATGCGCGGTGTCGGCCGGGTTCTTCGCCGGCTACCTGATCTACGACATGACGCACTACTACGTGCATCACGCCAACCCCCGCAACCGCATGGCGCGCAAGCTGCGCGAGTTGCACATGCGTCATCACTTCCAGGACGACACGGCCGGCTTCGGCGTCAGCGCGCCGTGGTGGGATCACGTCTTCGGCACCACGCCGAAGAAGCGCAGCGAGCCCTAGAAGACCTTCTCGAAGACCCGGTAGCGGCTGACGATCTCGCCGCCCATGCCCTCCATGGCGCGGTTCATCGCCTTGTTGGTCTCGAGGATCCAGCCCATCTCGCCGCCCCGCTGAGGCGTGCGCGCGGCCGCGTCGAAGTGCATCTGGTAGAAGCGCGCCGCGACGCCGGTGTGCTGGTACTCGGGCTTGACGCCGAGCGCGAACACGCGCACGCGGTTGATCTTCGGGCGCGCCCGAAGCGCTCTGATCCACCCGAACGGCAACAGCCGGCCGTTGAGCTTGGCCAGCACCTGGTTGTAGTCGGGCAGCGTCAGCGCGGCACCGACGACCTCGCCCGTGTCCTTGCGCTCGGCGATCATCGCCCAGTTCTCGTCGAGCACCGGTTTGAGGTCCTTGGCGTAATGGCGGATCTCGTCCTCGGTCAGCGGCACGAAACCCCAGTTGCGCTCCCACGCCGCGTTGTAGACCTCGAGGAACCTGTTGACCTCGGACTCGAGGTCACGCTTGCGCATCCCGCGGCAGACGATCCCGTGCTCGGCCTCGACGTCGTCGGCGATCTTCCAGATCATCGGGTGGACGCGATCGCGACCGGTGACGTTGAGCTCCCACATCAATAGGTCCATCGCCTTGTCCAGCCCCCAGCCTTCGAGCAGCTCCTTGTAGTACGGGGGCTGCCACGGCATGAGGATGATCGGCGCGCGGTCGTAGGCGTCGATCAGCAGGCCCCACTCGTCGTTGCTCGTGAAGTCCGCCGGCCCGACCATGCGGTCGCGGCCGCGCTCGCGCAGCCACGCCTCGGCGGCGTCGAGCAGCGCGGCCGCGACCTCCGGATCGTCGACGACCTCGAAGAATCCGAACCAGCCCCAGTCGTTGTCCTGGAACTCATTGAAGTTCCGATCGACCTGAGCGGAGATGCGACCGACCATGCGCCCGTCGCGCCACGCGGTGAACAGCTGGTGCTCGGCGTGCTCGAAGAACGGGTTGCGCTTGACGTCCAGCTGCTTCTTGCGATCCATCAGCAGTGCAGGCACCCATAGCGGCTCGTCCGAGTAGAGTCGGTAGGGAAACTTGATGAACTCCGTGCGCTCCTTCTTGGTGCGCACGGGCCTGATTTCGACCGCACCCATCGCGCGCCGACCCTACATGCCGACCCGCACCGACGTCTTCGCCAAGACCCGCGACCACGACCGGTCAGCGATCCTGCGCGCCGCCCGCGACGCCGACGCGCTGCCCTACTTCCACGTGCTCGAGGGACCGGCGATGCCGGTCGTCGAGATGGAGGGCGCGCCGCGGATCATGCTCGGCTCCAACAACTACCTCGGCCTGACCGCCGACGAGCGCGTCATCCAGGGCGCGACCGACGCGCTGAACCGCTACGGCACCGGGCTGACCGGCTCGCGGCTGCTCAACGGCACGCTCGAGCTGCACGTCGAGCTCGAGCGCGAGATCGCCGAGTGGATGAACACCGACGACGCGATCGTGTTCACGACCGGCCACCAGGCCAACGTCGGGACGCTCGGCACGATCCTCGCCCCGGGCGACACGGTGATCGCGGACTCCGGCGACCACGCGTCGATCCTCGACGGGTGCGTGCTGTCGCGCGCCAAGCTGCGGGTGTTCCGCCACGGCAAGCTCGACAAGCTCGAGAAGCAGCTCCAGCGCGCCGAGGAGGACGGCGGCGGGATCCTCGTCGTCGTCGACGGCGTGTTCTCGATGGAGGGCGACGTCGCGCCGCTGCCGGAGATCTGCGACCTCTGCGAGCGCTACGGCGCGCGGCTGATGGTCGACGAGGCGCACGCGGCCGGCGTGCTCGGCGCCCGCGGCGCCGGGACGGCCGAACTGCTGGGCGTCGAGGACCGCGTCGACCTGCGGATGGGGACGTTCTCCAAGTCGCTGGCCTCGTGCGGCGGCTTCGTCGCCGGACCGGCCGACGTCATCGACTACCTGCGCATCCAGTCGCGCGCGTTCCTGTTCACGGCGTCCGGCGTGCCGGCGGCGCTCGGTGCCGCGCTCGCCGCGCTGCGCGTATTGCGCTCCGACGACGGACCGCCGCTGCTGGCCCGGGTGCTCGACAACGCCCAGTACCTCCGCGACGGCCTGGCCGCGGCGCGGCTACGACGTCGTCGACCCCCAGCCGCTGCCCAACGGCCAGACGTTCGCGACGCCGATCGTCCCGGCGCGGGTCGGCGACGACTGGCGCTGTGCGCTGATGTGGAAGGCGCTCTACGAGGCCGGAGTATTCGTCAACACCGCTGTCCATCCCGCGGTGCCGCCCGGCGGCGCACTGCTGCGGACCAGCGTGATGGCGACCCACGACCGTGAGACCCTCGATCGCGCGCTGGCGATCTTCGCCGACGTCAAGGACGCGTTTCGAGGCGCAGCACGGACCACTTCGGGCTTGATCGTCGCCCTGCGGACGAGACCGTTCCTTGTCCGGATTTTCACAAGCAGCGGTCTGGAAGAAAAAAGGTGCTCGTAGCGAATGTTGCCGTCGTTTACACCTTGATCGCGCGGCACGATCTGGCGTAGCGTCAACCCGGCGTTGACGACTCCTCGGGGGGAGGAGCGGACCGGATTATGAGGCCCTTGTGGGGGGCCCACTTCGGGGACACCGAGAGGTCGTCGACGGCGACAGGAAATACACGAGAGTGCCGCCCGCATGATACGAGCGGCCTGGAGGACTTCATGAACGCGATAGCGACGGTTGCCCCTGCAATGGGCGAGGATGAGCCCCAGCACATGCAGGCTCTTGCCCGAGCCAACGAGGTCCGCCTTGCGCGGGCCGAGCTCAAGCGCAGGGTTGCCGTCGGCGACATCGCGGCGGCCGAGGTGATCCTCAACTCACCTTGGGAGGCCGAGACGATGACGGTGTCCGACCTGCTGCTCAGCCAGCGCCGCTGGGGTCACACGCGGTGCCGGAAGCTGCTGATGCAGGTGCCGATATCCGAGAGCAAGACGATCGGGACGATGACCGAGCGCCAGCGCGTCGCGCTGGCCGAGTTGCTCAACACTCCGGCCCGCAGTCGCAACGAGCCGGCGCTGCTCCCGGCATTCGCGGCGTAGCCGCGCATCCCCGAACTCGCGTCGTGGGGATCGCCCCTTCCCTACCGCGACGCGAGTTCGAGGATGTTGCCGTCGGGGTCGCGTAGGTACAGCGACCGGAACGGGCCGCGGTCCATCACGTCGGTGGTGTCGATCCCGCGGCCACGCAGGTACTCGCGCCACGCCGCCAGCTCCTCGACCGAGTCGACGGCCAGCGCGAAGTGGTGGGTCGTGCCGCGGCCCGGATGCCCCGGCTCGAGCTGCGGGTACTCCATCAGCGACACGAGCGTCCCCGCCGCGCCGTCGGCGTCGCCGAACCAGAAGTGCCGCGCGTCGGGGTCATCGTCGTTGGCCGCCTGGCGCACGAGCGCCAACCCGAGCACATCGCGGTAGAACGCGGTGCTGCGGTCAAGGTCGGCGACGATGATCGTCACGTGATGCAGGCCGGTGATCCGCATCCGCCGCGGGGGCGGCGGGGCGCCCGCGGCGTCGGGGGGGTCAGCGGTCATTGCTGCACATGGTAGGCAGAGGTCCCGTCGGTCAAGGCCGGCTCGACCGTGCTCGCCGCGATCACCAAGATCGCCAAGGCCGGCTGCACGCTGGGCTCGACGACCAAGGAGCGCTCCAAGAAGGTCCGCAAGGGCCGCGTGATCCGGGTCACGATCAAGGCCCGGACGAAGACGACGAAGTCCGTCGGCCTCGTCGTCAGCCGCGGGCGCCGCTAGAACCTGGGCAGCGCGGCCGCCTCCGGCTACTTCGGGAGGCGGGGCGCGATGATCCGATACGCCTTGAGCCCGAGCCCGAGGCGCTCGCGGTCCTCGGACAGCATCGGGTCCAGACCGGTCAGCTCCTTGACCCGGTCCAGGCGGTAGGCGACCGTGTGGCGGTGGGCGTAGATCGCCGCCGCGGTCGCGTTCATGTTGCAGTTCTGCTCGAGGTAGGCCTCGAGCGTCCCCACGAGGTCGGTGCGGTACTGGTCGTCGTAGCGGACGATCGGGGCGACCGTGTCCTCGTAGAACGCGCGCACCTCCTCGGGGTGCGAGGCGAGCACGCGGAACAGCAGCCGGTAGGTCCCGGTTCCGATGTCCTCGGCGATCGGGGCGTCGGACTGGCGCAGGACGTCGAGCACCAGCTCGGCCTCCTGGATCGCGCGCGGCAGCTCGGCCGGGTCGGGGTAGAACGTCGACACGCCGACCGTGCCCCAGCGGCGCAGACGGTCGGCCAGGCGCCGTGCAGCCGCCCGCGTCTGCTCGGGCGCGTCGTCGCCGCCGGTCGCCGGCAGCAGCGCGTAGACGCGGTCGTCCATGTGCTGGGCCAGCGCGCCGGGGTGCTCGCCGGAGATCGTCGCCACGACGTGGCGTGGGCGGTCGGTCGTCAGCTCGGCGCACAGGACGACGGCGCCGCGGCCGAGGTCACAGCCCAGCCGGCCGGCCCGCCGCACGACCTCGCGCGGGTCGAGCTCGCGGCCGCCGCGCAGCTCCTCGAGGAACGAGCCGCGGACGTTCTGCTCGACCTCCTCCTTGGCCTCCTCGACCGCCACCTCGGTCAGGCAGGCGACGGCGGCGATGTGCAGGAACTCACCGGCGTCGGGGTTGGGCTCGACGCCGGCATCGAGCAGCAGCGCGGCGCCGACCATGTCGTCGCCCTGGCCGATCGGAACCTCCTCGATCACCGAACGCAGGGCGCTCGCACGGGCGGTCCTTGGTGCGGTCGGAAACGTAGCGGCGCAGCTCGTCGAGGTCGGCGTCGGTCGTCGAGCGGCGCGATCGCCGCCGCCCCCAGGCGCGGGAGCACGATCGCCACCGGCGCGCCGGTCATCTGCGCGGTCAGCCGCGCGACCTCGGCGACGCCGTCGCCACCGAGCACGGCGTCGACCATGCGCAGGTGCAGGTCACGCAGCCGCTCGACGAGCGGCACTTCGGGCTCTGTCGGCTCGGGAGCGCCCATCGCAGCTATGACGTGCCCGCCGTCTCGACGTGGGCCTGGAGGATCTCCTCGCCGGACTCGCCGGTGCGCACGCGGTAGGCCTCCTCGACCGGCATCACGAAGACCTTGCCGTCGCCGACGGCGCCGGTGCGGGCGTGCTTGAGGACGGTGTCGACGACCATCTGGACGTCGCGGTCGGACGACCACGCACTCGATCTTGACCTTCGGGCGCATGTAGCTCGTCAGCTCGGCGCCGCGGTAGCGCTCGGTGATGCCCTTCTGACGGCCCGGAGCCCTTGACCTCGCTGATCGACAGCGACGGGCAGCCTTGCTCGAGCAGTTCGAGCCGGATCGGTTCGAAGGCCTCGTGGCGGACATAGGCCGTGACCATCTTCATACGCTGACCTCCATGACTCTCGCGGGTTGCACCGTCCAGTATGGAGGTCTCCTCGACGTCGTTGGCATGCCATTGTCGTGGGCGCACGCACGACGGCGAACCGCCGCGTGTCCAAACCCGCCCGCACAGCTTTGTCCAGCGGGATAAGGTGGAGGGCGATGGTCGCCTGGCACGCTCCAGGCTGCATCCGTACGCACGTAGGAGGACCGATCCCGCACATGCCGTCTGCTCGCACCCGTCACACCAACGTCACCGCCGCCCAGTGGTCGGTCAACGGCGCCGCCCTCGGCGCAACCGACCTCACGGTGCCGGCCAACCAGCTCTACGGAACGAACGTCTTCACGCTCGACGAGCAGCGCCAGCGGCTGCCCGAAGCACGTCTTCAAGCAGCTCAAGGCGACGCTCGCGGCCGGCGAGCCGCTCGACTCGGCGCTCGCCGACTCCGTCGCCCAGGCGATGCGCGAGTGGGCGATGGAGAAGGGCGCCACGCACTACACGCACTGGTTCCAGCCGCTGACCAACCTCACGGCGGAGAAGCACGACTCGTTCTACAACCCGACCGGCGACGGCTCGGCGATCGCCGAGTTCTCGGGCAAGGAGCTGATCCAGGGCGAGCCCGACGCGTCGTCGTTCCCGACCGGCGGCATCCGCGCGACGTTCGAGGCCCGCGGCTACACCGCCTGGGACCCGACCTCGCCCGCGTTCGTCCTCGAGAACCCCAACGGCGCGGTGCTGTGCATCCCGACCGCGTTCGTGTCGTGGACCGGCGAGGCGCTCGACCACAAGATCCCGCTGCTGCGCTCGATGGACGCGCTGTCGAAGTCGGCGATCGCGGCGCTGCGACTGTTCGGCGACGAGGAGTCCCAGCGCGTCTTCACGACGGTCGGCGCCGAGCAGGAGTACTTCCTGATCGACGAGCAGTACTACTTCGAGCGCCCCGACCTCTACACGACCGGCCGCACGCTGTTCGGCGCCAAGCCGCCCAAGGGCCACGAGCTCGACGAGCACTACTTCGGCTCGATCCCCGAGCGGATCCTCGCGTGCATGCTCGAGACCGAGCAGGAGCTGCAGAAGCTCGGCGTGCCGGTCAAGACGCGCCACAACGAGGTCGCGCCCAACCAGTACGAGATCGCGCCGATCTTCGAGAACTCCAACGTCGGCTCTGACCACCAGCAGCTGACGATGCAGGTCATGCAGAGCGTCGCGCGGCGCTACGGGCTCGTGTGCCTGCTGCACGAGAAGCCGTTCGCCGGCGTCAACGGCTCGGGCAAGCACAACAACTGGTCGATGGGGACCGACACCGGATCGAACCTGCTGGACCCCGGCGACACGCCGGTCGAGAACGTGCAGTTCCTGTTCTTCTGCTCGGCGGTCATCAAGGCGGTCAACAAGCACCAGGCGCTGCTGCGCGCGTCGGTCGCCAACATCGGCCAGGACCACCGGCTCGGGGCCAACGAGGCGCCGCCGGCGATCATCTCGATCTTCCTCGGCGCGGAGCTCGAGTCTGCGTTCGAGAAGATCGCGACCGGCAAGGGCGTTACGGCCAAGGGCGGGATCCTCGACCTGGGATCGCCGGTCCTGCCGAAGCTGCCAAGCGCGGCGGCGATCGCAACCGGACGTCGCCGTTCGCATTCACCGGCAACAAGTTCGAGTTCCGGGCGCTGGGATCGAGCATGTCGCTCGGCTTCCCGAACACGGTCCTCAACACGATCGTCGCCGAGGCCGATCGACGAGCTGACGGCCGACCTCGGCAAGGCGCTGAAGGCGAGCCGCGGCGACCTCGGCAAGGCGGTCGCCGGGATCGTCAAGGCGGTGTGGACGCAGAACAAGGAGGTCGTGTTCGGCGGCGACAACTACGCCGAGGAATGGCACGCCGAGGCCGAGAAGCGTGGCCTGGCCAACCTCCGCACGACGCCCGACGCGCTGCCGTGGCTGATCGACAGGCAGACGGTCGCCACGTTCAAGAAGTACAGCGTGCTGTCCAAGCGCGAGCTCGAGTCGCGCTACGACGTGACGCTCGAGCAGTACGCGGTCAAGGGCAACATCGAGGCCGAGACGGCGGCGTCGATCGCGCGGACGATGATCCTGCCGGCGGCGGCGCGCCACCTGATCCTGCTCAAGGACGCGGGCCTCGAGGCCGCGGCCGAGGAGACCGACGCGCTGCTCGGCGAGCTGTGGAGCGCGATCGCGGCGCTGGAGGCGGTCAACCTGGCCGAGAACCAGCCCGACCACAGCCCGATGAAGTGGGCGATCTACATGCGCGACAAGGTCATCCCCGCGATGACCGGCGTGCGCGAGGTCGGCGACAAGCTCGAGCAGGTCGTGGCCGACGACCTGTGGCCGCTGCCGAAGTACTCGGAGATGCTGTTCATCAAGTAGCGGTTCGTTCCGACGGCATACGGATGGGCGAAGGCCCCGCCTTAGCGCGGGGCCTTCGGGCGATCTCGGTGGAGGCCTACGGCCCGGCGGCGATCAGGGCGAGCTTCTGCGCGCGCGGCAGGCGCTTGATCCGCGCCTCCTCACGGCGCGCCGCGCGCTCGTCGGGCATCGGCAGCGCCAGCGCCAGCGCGACCGGCAGCCGCGCTGCGCGTGTACCGCGCCCCGCGCCCCGCCGCGTGCACGGCCAGCCGCCGCTGCACGTCGTTCGTCCACCCGCAGTACAGCGAGTCGTCGGCGCACCGCAGCAGGTAGACCCAGGCGTCGGCCACGGGTGCAGTCTTCCGCAGCGCGCGGCGTGGTCCTCTGCGCCCGGTCGCCTCGCCGCAGCGAAGCGTCAGGCCTCGATCGACGAGCCCTCGGACCCGCCGCGGCGCGGGGTGAGCTCGATCGGCGCCGAGTGCAGCGCGCGCAGCCGGACGTCGCCCCAGCTCAGCCCTTCGGCGAGCAGCGCGGGGACGCCCATGATGAACGCGGTCGCGATCTCGACCGCCTGCAGGATGATCCCGTAGCCGAGCGCGTCGGCGGAGCTGACGCCGTAGGCGCCGGTCAGCACCGCGACGCACGCGGCCTGGAAGACGCCGAGGTTCGACGGCGTCGCCGGCAGGACCGCGGTCACGTTGACGGCGAACAGCACCGCCGCCGCCGCGCCGATGCCCGCCTGGCCGTCGAGGCCGAGCGCGACCAGCAGCACGAAGCACGACAGCCACTGCACGCCCCACGCCGAGAGCTGGGCGACGCGTCGCCGTCGCGCCGAGGCGCGGGTTGCGGAACACGCGCAGGCCGGCGCGCACCGGCGTCATCGCGTCGCGCGTCTTGCGCAGGAACGTCCGACACGCGCTTGGAGCGCGACGGCAGGCCGCTGCGCAGCAGCGCCGGCGCCGCGATCACGAGCAGCAGGATGACGAGCGGCGCGATCGCGAACGCGAACAGCGCCGCGTGGTGGCCGTCGAAGTAGTGGACGGTCGAGAACATCACGATGCCGAGGATGAACAGCGCGACGAGGTTCAGCAGCGTCTGCGAGACCATCGTGCCGAGCACGACCGGCACGCGCTCGCGCGGGCGCCCGACGCGCCGCGAGACGACCATCGCGCGCGCAGGCTCGCCGAGGCGGGCGGGCAGCGTGGCCGACATCAGCACCCCGATCGACGTGCCCTGAAGCGCGTCGATGAAGCGCACGCGAACCCCGGGCAGGGCCGCCTTCAGGATCGCGTGCCAGGCGACCGAGCGCAGCACCATCGAGAAGCACATGAGCGCGAGCGCGACGAGCACCCACGCGGGGCTCGAGTGCGAGCAGCGACTGCGCCGATCCGGTGGATCCCGATGTGCTCGAGCGCGAGCGCGCTGAGCCCGATGCCGCCGAGGGCCGCCAGCGCGAACGCGCCCTTGCGCAGCCGCGCGCGCCACGGTCGCTCGGGCTTGGGCTTCGGCGGCTCGATGCTCGGCAGGCGGCGCGCCGGGTTGCGCGGGCGCCCGTCGGCGGGCAGTGCGCCGAACGACACGGCGGCGCGACGCAGCGCGCGTCGCGGGTGCCGGGACGGCGATCGCGTCCTCGTAGGCATTGAGCACCTCGCGTGCGACCTGCGGCCAGGCGTAGCGCTCGGCGCGCTCGGCGGCGGACGCCGCGAGCGTCGCGCGACGGCCGGGCTCGTAGGCGAGGTCGAGCAGCGCCTGGGCGAGCGCGGTCGCGTCGCCGCGCGGGACGAGCACGCCGTCGACGCCGTCGCGGACGACGTCGGTGTAGCCGGGGATCGCCGAGGCGACGACCGGCTTGCCCTGCGCGAACGCCTCGGTCAGGACCATGCCGAAGCTCTCGCCGCCGAGCGACGGCGCGCACAGCACGTCGGCTGCGGCGAGCGCGGCGTGCTTGGCCTCGTCGTCGACCTTGCCGAGCACGGCGATCCCGCGGTCGTCGAGCACCAGCGCCTCGACGTCCTCGGGCTCGGAGCCGATCAGCGTCAGCCGCGCGGGGACGTGCTCGCGCAGCGCCTCGAACGCGCGCAGCAGGACCGGCAGGCCCTTGCGCTCGACGCTCTGGCCGACGAACACGACGTCGAGAGATGGCGGCCCACCCACCCCGCCGTCGCGGCGGACCGGTTCGACCTGCGTCGGGGAGATCGACGCCGTTGGGGATGACGCGGTAGTGGCCGCCGTAGAAGCGCAGCCCGGTCCACGCGGCGGCCTCGCTGACGGCGATCCGCACGTGCAGGTGGTTGAGCCGACGCCGTGCCCCGATCAGGTTGGCGAGGTTGTTGGAGACGCGGTTGGCCGAGTAGCAGTGGAACGTGCCGACGAGCGGCAGGTCGGTCGAGCACAGCGCGTCCCAGCCGAGCACCGGCGCGACCGGCTCGTGGAGGTGGACGACGTCGAAGCCGCCCGCCTTCAGCTCGCGGCGCATCTGCATCAGCGCGGTCGGCGAGGCCGACACGTTCGAGATCGCGCCGTTGGCCGGGAAGCCGACCGTGCGGCCGAGCGGGATCAGCCAGTCGGGGGCGTCGCGCAGCTGCGGCGCGGCGCCGCGATGCAGCCGCGCCGACCGGCGGTCGGGCGGGTCGTACGGGGCGAGCACACGAACGTCGTGGCCGGTGGCCAGGAACTGGGCGGCCAGCGACTCGATGTGCCGCGTCACCCCCCCGGGGTACGTCCATGAGTACGGCGAAACCAGCGCTATGCGCATCGCCTTACGAGTCTACCCGGCGCCCTCCCCGGCATGTGTCGGACGGGTTGCCGGCGGACCCGCGGTCGCCAGGCGCGGGTCGCCGCGCACGTAGGCGAGCGCGACCGCCATCACGAACGTCGCGATGACCAGCAGCTCGGGCCCCGAGTCGTTGCCCAGCGAACCGGCGACGCCCGACGCGATCGCCCCGCACAGCGCGGCCGTCCAGGCCGGCGACGCCGGCGATCGGCGCCAGCAGCCGCTGGCGGAAGCGGATCCCGTAGGCGAGGGCGAGCACGGCGATCGCGGTCGCGAACGGCATCAGCCCGCGCCCCAGGACGTTGAGCGCGAGCTCGTAGCGGCGCACGACGATGTCGGTGATCGCGCCCTCGCCGTGGGCGTGCAGGACGGTCCGCGTGAAGTGCCCGTTGCCGCCGGTCGCGAGGTCGAGGCCGGCGAGCGCGACGACCGCCACGATCGGCGTGACGACGACGACGAGCACGCCCCGCCACGTGATCCGCTCGGGCAGCATCACCAGCGTCGCCACCGCGGCGCCCGCGCCGACGGTGATCACGCCGCCGACGTCGGCGCCCAACCGCGCCGAGCCGAACGCGACACCGAGCACGAGCCCGCTGATCGCGAACACCGCCGCCGCCCCGCGCGAGCGCTGGCGCGAGCCGAGCGCGGCCGCGACGCCGACGAACAGGACGACCGGCAGCACGGACTTCGAGCTCGTTGCCGATCCCGTAGTAGCGCGAGCCGAAGCGCGGGTTGGGGCCGAGGATCGAGCGCACGATCAGGTGCGAGTGGAACGCGAGGTCGACGACGTAGGCGGCGATCGTCACCAGGCACGGGACCATCGGCGCGCGCGGCCAGCGCACGAGCAGGTCGGTGAGCGCGCCGAGCACGAAGCCGCCGATCACGAGATAGGCGACCTCGGCGCCGCGCGATGGCTGCAGCGCCGCGGTTGCGAGCAGCAGGCGCCGGCAGCCACAGCAGCGCCAGCGCGCCGATCCGCAGCGCGCGGCGCGTGCCGCCGCGATCGAACAGCACGCCGAGCGCGAGCGTCAGCAGCAGCCACGCGCCGAGCACCGTCTCGAGCACCGGGAAGCGACGCCCGTCGACGACCTTGAGGCGGTTCGACAGGCGCTGGAGCGCCTGCACGTCGCGGCCCGAGGTCGTGTGGATCGGCTGGCCCTTCATCGCTGAGGGGATCGGCCGGCCCAGCCAGCGCAGCACGGTCGGGGCGATGTCGATGCCCGCCACGACCCCCGTCAGGTGGGTGCTGGTGGAGGTCAGCTGGCCCGGCGCGCCGAGGCCCGCGATCCCGATCGGCAGCAGCTGCGGCGCGCGCACCGGCGGCGGGTCCTGGACGGCGATCAGCAGCTCGTTGGGCGTCCGGCGCGGCGAGCAGCTGGTCGAGCACGTGCGCCCCGCGAACGCCGTCGGCAGCCCGGCGACGACGAACCGCCGGCGGCGCAGCAGCTGGCGCGACGCGCCGCGCGAGCGTCGCCCGACGGGCCGATCGACACGTCGCGGATGCGCCCGCGGCGGTTGGCCGCGGGCAGGCCCTCGATCTGGTCGCGCCCGGCTGACGCCGGCGTACGCGGTGCCGCCCGGGATCCGCGATCCGAGCAGCCCGGGCACGACGTCGGCCGGCGCGGCGTCGGCGCGGTCGAGCTCGTCGAGCCAGCCCGCGAACAGCGCCCGACGTGCCGATCGGGTAGAACGCCATGTAGTCGGGCGGGTCGTCGGTCAGATAGGTCGGCGGCGCTGACGCGCGTCCCCTGCGCGATGTCGAGCAGCGCCTGGGTCGCGTCGTAGCGGCCCTGGGTCGCGCCGAGCAGCCCGAGCGACAGGCCGCGGCGCTGGTCGAGCTCGTCGAGCATGTTCGGCGGCGCGAAGGCGTCGCGCGCCGGGCTGCCGACCGGCGGCATCGGCGGGACCGGCAGCAACGCCAGGACGACGCGGGCGTCGCGCGGCGATGGCGCGACGCCCGACTTGCGCGGCGGCCGCCACGGGCGACGAGTACGAGCGCGGCCAGCAGCGCTCCCGCGGTCGCCGTCATGCGGAGCCGGGCAGGCGCTATCCACCATACTTGTCAGCTCGCGCATGCGTCACTTCGTCAAGTACACCTTCCTGAAGGTCGATCCTGCCTGGCGCCGGTTGCCCGACGCGCAGCGCGCGCAGGACAAGCGCGAGTTCCTCGCGGCGTGCGAGGACTTCGCGCAGGACCACCTGCTTCAGGCCTTCTCGCTGGTCGGCACGCGCGGCGACGCCGACCTGATGCTCGTCGCCGAATGCGAGAACCTCGATCGCATCCACGAGTTCCACGTCGTGCTCGGGCAGAGCGGTCTGGCGAAGTGGTCGCGAGCATGCCGTACTCGTTCCTGGGGATGCGCAAGACGTCGGAGTACTCCGACGAGCAGCGCACGATCCCGCGCCCGTTCCGCGGCAAGTACCTGTTCGTCTACCCGTTCGTCAAGACGCGCGCGTGGTACGCGCTGCCCGCCGACGAGCGCTGGCGGATCATGCAGGAGCCACATCCAGGTCGGACGCGAGTACCCGAAGGTCGACAACCACACGACCTACTGTTCGGGCTCGACGACCAGGAGTTCGTCGTCGCGTTCGACACCGACGACGTCGGCGCGTTCCTCGACCTCGTGCAGCGGCTGCGCACGACCGAGGCGTCGGCCTACACGCTGCGCGACACGCCGAGCTTCACGTGCATCGCCGCCTCGCTGGAGCGCGCGGTCAACGCGCTCGACGGCGAGTCGATCCCCGCGGTGGCGCAACTCTGAGGCGCATCCCTCCCCGCGCGCTCAAGCACCTGCGAGCAGCGGACCCGGTGCTCGCGCGGCTGGTCGACGAGTACGGCCCGCCCGAGAACACCGGCGTCGATCGCCCCGAGCCCAGCGACCACTACGGCGCACTCGTGCGCACGATCGTCGGCCAGCAACTGTCGACGCTCGCCGCGCGCTCGATCTATCGGCGGCTGATCGCCCTGTTCGGTGATCGTCCACCGACGCCGCAGGAGATCCTCGACTACGACCCCGAGAAGCTGCGCGCCGCGGCGGGCCTGTCGCGCGCCAAGCGTCGTACCTGCGCTCGCTGGCCGAGCACGTGCTGTCAGGCGAGCTCGAGCTCGACCGGCTCGATGCGCTGGCCGACGACGAGGTGATCGCCGAGCTCGTCGCGGTCAAGGGCATCGGCGAGTGGAGCGCGCACATGTTCCTGATGTTCCAGCTCGACCGGCCCGACGTGCTGGCGACCGGCGACCTCGGCGTCCGACGCGCGATCCAGATCGCCTACGGACTCGACGGAGCTGCCGTCGCCGGCCGAGATGGAGGCGATGGCGCAGCCGTGGAAGCCATGGCGCACGGTCGCGTGCCGGATCCTGTGGCACTCGCTGGACAACGCGCCTGCGTAGTTAGCTCTGCAGCCGCCGCGTAGTAGTTGCGCACCCACCAGCAGCGGTACTGGTTGCAGACGCGGCGCCTGCCGCGCATCTCGACAGTCTTGACAGCGGGAGCGGCGGTTGAGGCGCCGGCGGTCGTGGTGGTCGCGGTCGCGCGGCCGATGCGGCGACCGGGGCGAGAGCGGCGAGGGCGAGCGCGAGGCTCAGGGCGATGGACGCGAACTTGTTCATGGCGCGATCCTGCCGATGCCGCGGCGTTCGCGTCTGTCGGCGCCGCGCGCGGTCATGTGTCAAGCCCGCGACAGAGGCGCTTGGACCGCGGCTACGTCTCGAGCGCGCGCCCGCTGAGGACCGACTCGGGCCGCTCGGCGACAACGTCCGAGCCCGGGCGGGCGGCGTCGTCGCGGCGCTTGATCAGCAGCCACTGCGGCTTGTCACCCGGGCGCGTGCGCTGGAGCGCGAACCCGCCCTCGAGCTTTTCACCGTGCAGGACGAAGACGGCGTGACCGCGCTCGATCGCCTCCGGCCACGGCACCCGCCCGCCCTGCTCGTAGGTGCCGCGGTCCCAGACGATCACGTTGCCTCGGATTCGAAGCTGTTGTGGCTCTTGGCGTGGTCCTCGACCTCGACCGCGAGGCGCTTGGCCGCCGGGTCCATCGACGGTCCCTTCGGGACCGCCCACGAGCGCATGACGCCGTCGACCTCGAGCCGCAGGTCCCAGTGGTGCGCAGTCGCGACGTGCTCCTGGACGACGAACACGCCCGCCGCGACGCCACGGATCGCGAACTGCTCGTGGCCCTCGACCTTGACCGAGCTCGACGTCGACCGCCTCGACCTGCGCGCCGCGCGGGCCTTCGTTGAGGAACGCGACGAGGTCGTCGACGGCGCCGGGCGGCCCTTCGGCGTGGACGTAGACGGTGCCGTCGTCCTGGTTTCTGACCCAGCCGAGAGCGCCCGCGCGCCGCGCGCGACGGACCGTGGCGTCGCGAAACCCGACGCCCTGCACCGCGCCGCGGACCGTCGCGCGAATCGCCGTCGTGTCGCTCACAGGGGCGTCGCCAGCTCCACCAGCGTTCCGAACGGGTCGCGCACGAAGGCCACGCGCTGGCCCTGGGGCTTGTCCTGCGGGCTCGGCGAGCGACTGGCAGCCGGCGTCGAGCGCGACGGCGTAGGCGGCGTCGACGTCGGTGTGGACGAGGACGATCTCGACGTTGGGCGGGGCGCCGTCGGCCGGGGCGCGGACGACACCGCCCGGGAAGTTGCCGTCGCCGAGCTCGTAGGACGCGAACGCGAGCTTCGTCGCGCCGGTGTCGAGCTGGGCGTAGCTACCTCCGGGGGCGACGAACTCGGTCTTCAGCCCGAACGTGTCGTCGTAGAACTTGGCGGCGGCCGGTGGGTCGTCGACGTAGGCGATCACCCAGCCGAGGCTCATCTGCAGTGTGGACATGAGGGCAGTCTGATAGTGGCCGGGGCGGGTGTCTTGCAGAAAACGGACGGGTCAGATGAGTGCCGTCGGCGCGACCCCGGCGAGCGTGCGACAGTCGTTGGCGAAGTGCGCCTGGTCGGCATAGCCGGCGTCCAGGGCGACGCGGGCCAGCTCGCCGTCCGCACGCGCGGCGGCGAGCGCCCGGCGCAGGCGGAGGACGCGGGCCAGGCGTTTGGGTCCGTAGCCGACGGCGGCGGCGAACCGCCGCCGCAGGTGGCGCTCGCTGACCGCGAGCTCGTCGGCGAGCGAGGCGACGAGCGCGTCGGGGTGGCGCAGGCGCGCAATCGCGGTGGCGACGAGCGGGTCGGGCGCTGCGGCGCGCAGCGCACGGTCGTCCAGCACGGCGAGCATCGTGGCCAGCGGGTCCTGGGTTGCATCGAGCCTGTCGGCCAGCGCCCGCCCATCATCACCCCACAGCGTGTGCACGTCGATCCGCTGGTCGCGCAGCTCCCACGCGTCGACGCCGAGCAACGCGGGCGCGGCGCCGGGACGCATGCGCGCGCCGACGAGATGCGTTCCGGCGGCGACCGCAGTGAGGAACGCAGTCATGTTCGGGCCGACGATCTGCGTCCCCGCGCCCTGCGTCCACAGCACGTCGATACACCCGTCCGGGAGCACCCGCACGGGCTCCCCTTCGCCCCACCGCTCCCACAGGCACGCGACCCACGGCCGCAGCCGATCCGGCGGAGCATGCTCGCGATAGCTCACGGTTTAACTGTAGGGGGGTCAGACCCCTTGAGCCGGGGCGCTCAGCAAATCTGCGTCGCCCGCACTCAAGGGGTCCGACCCCCCTGCGCGCAGTCGCCGGGCGTCGGGACGCGGCCCGCGGTGAGCGCGGCCCAGACGCCGTAGGAGGGCCAGAGGTGGGTCAGCTGTGCATCGGCGAGGCCGACCGGGAACAGCGGGTCATCGCGGAACGTGTACTGGATCGCGACGTCGATGCGCGGGTCGGCGGCCCAGCGATCGACGTCGGCGACGAGCGCGCCGCACGCGACGGCGCGCGACGGATCGGGCCGGCCGGGGAGGTTGCCGGCGCCGGTCTCGTCGACCCACAGGTGCATGCCGCGCGTGCAGCGGCGCGCGTCGAGCGCGCGCTGCAGGCCTCCGACCGGGTCCTGCCCGCCCGGCAGAGCCGAGCGCGCGTACTCGTGCACGCTCCAGACCGCGCCGGCACACGCCACGTCCTGCGGCAGCGCGGCGACGAACTGCGCGGCCGTCGTCGAATAGGGCTTGGCCGCGGTGAAGCCCGCGAGCTCGCCCATCACGAGCGCGTGGTCGGCGCCGTCGGCCGCCAGCACCGCCCGCATCGAGCGCACGAGCCCGGCGTAGGCACCCGCAGCCACGAGCGGCGACGTCTCGTCGCAGCGGGTGCGTTGCGGGCTGACGAATGCCGGGTGGTTGGGCTCGTTCCACGGCGCCCACCAGCGCAGCGCCACGTGCTCCTGGCGGCCGAGCGCAAGGATCTCGGCGATCAGCGCCCGATAGGCGGCGAGCCCGGCCCGCGTGATCGGCCGCGAGAACGGCGCCGCCTGCGGGCGCTCGCAGCCCGACGCCGGACGCGCCGCCCAGTCCGGCACGCCGTAGATGACGACCAGCACCTGCCAACTCCCGGGCGACGCGCGCTGCTGGGAGCGGATCGCCGCGAGCTGCTCGCGCAGGCCCGCATACGGCGCGCAAGGCTCGATCCCGCGAACGCACCCGTCGCGCGGGCCGTCGAGGTTGGCCGCCTGCGCCGGCGTCGGGCTGGATCTGGGCCCAGTCGACGACGAGCCGGTCATAGGTCGGGTGCAGCGCCGAGACGCGGTCGCGCCACGGCCCGAAGCCGGCGGGCAGGTCGGGCCGTGCGGCGGCCGACCAGACGAGGTTCGGATTGGACTCGGTCAGCCCGAAGGCGAGCGTATGCAGCGACGGTGGCGCTACCGTCGGAGTGGACGACGGCGCCCGATGCGCCGACGAGCCGCAACCGCCAAGCGCCAGCGCAACGACGACCAGCGCGCGCGGCGCGAGCCTCAGACGGCCGAGACTTCCTCTTCGTCGGCGACGCGGAACGACGAGCCGCAGCCGCAGGCCGCGATCACGTTCGGGTTGTTGACCTGGAACCCGGCCCCGGTCAACGCCTCGACGTAGTCGATCTGCGAGCCGTCGACGTACGGCAGGCTCTGATTGTCGACCAGCAGCTTCAGCCCCTGGTCCTCGAAGACGATGTCGCCGTCCCGGCGCTCGTCGAAGGCGAGTTGGTACTGGAATCCCGAGCAGCCACCACCGCGCACGCCGACCCGCAGACCGGCCGTCTGCACGTCGGAGCCCTGCGAAGCGAGGAACTCCTGGACCTTCTCGGCGCCCTTGGGCGTGAACGTCACGCCCTTGGCCTGATATGTGACTTCTCGTGCTCATTGCTTTACCAAGTGTAGCGACCCTCTAGGCTGTTCTGGAGCACATGCCGACGCCCGACGAACTCAAAGCGCGGATCGAAGCCGGCCTCCCCGGCGCCCACGCCGACGTGGTCGACCTGAACGGCACCGGCGACCATTTCCGGGCGACCGTTGTTTGCGATCGCTTCGCTGGATTGGGCCGCATCGACCAGCACCGACTCGTCTACGACATCTTCGGCGCAGAGATCGGCGGACCGATCCACGCGCTCTCGCTCAAGACCCTGACCCCCGCTGACGCGGCCTGACCGCGAAAGGAGCACTGGCATGGACAACCCGCTTCGCGACCAGATCGCCACCGCCATTGCCGACAACCCGACGATCCTGTTCATGAAGGGCACCCCCGAGCAGCCGGCCTGCGGCTTCTCGGCCCGCACCGTGGCCGCGCTGCAGGCGCTCGACGCTCCGTTTGCGTCCGTCGACATCCTGCCCGACCCGCGCATCCGCCAGGAGCTCAGCGCGCTGTCGAACTGGCCGACGATCCCGCAGCTGTTCGTCGACGGCGAGCTCGTCGGCGGCTGCGACATCGTCATGGAGATGTACGAGAGCGGCGAGCTCGCCCACGTGCTCGGCGTCGAGGAGGCCGACGAGCCGCAGGCTCCGGCGCCAGCGCAGGTCACGCGGCGCCGCGCCGCTGACGATCGAGAACCGTCTGTCCTGACCGCGTCGTAGGCCGCGCTCAGCGCCGCACGATCACCGGCACGTGCAGGTCGCCCGTGAGGCGCAACTTCTTGCTGCCGTAGACCTGCGGGCCGATCGCGCCGTGATCGGAACCCGACGCCCGCAGCGTCGCGTTGACGCCGGTCGCGCGGTGGGTGTCCTCGATCTCCTGGCGCAGCTGTCCGATCGTCGTCGGGCCGTCGCTCGATTCCGAGTCCGATGAGAGACCGAGGTCGATGGTCACACTCTGGGTCGACGGCGCCGGCCCCTGGACGTCGGCGGGCGCGCCGGTTAGGACGATGTCGCGGTGGCCGAGGCGCTCGGTGTGGGGGACGCGGACGTGCAGCGTGCGCGTGAGCGCCCGGCCGCGCGGGATCCGCAGCGAAACCTTGACCGCGACCCGCTGACCGCGGTGCACGACCCGCGGCCCGCGTGCGCTGATCATGAACGCCTGATGCAGCTCGCGGCGCAGCGACAGCGTCGACGTTGACCGCCTTGATGTGCAGCGGCGTGATCTCGTAGGCGTCGATGTCGGTCACCGCGCTGGCCATGTCGGAGACCATCGGCGAGGCGGCGATGCCGTTGTCGCCCGGCGAGCCGCCGACGTAGTCGTTGCAGAAGCGCAGCGGCTTGGGCGATTCGCGGATCGCGATCGACACGCACATCGAGCCGCTCTGGACGGCCGGCGAGCCGTGCAGCGTCTCGAACGCCGCCTCGGCGACCGCGGCCGGGCCGACGAGCGACAGCGCCGACTGGCCCTCGGGCAGGCCGAGCGACGATCTCGTCGGCGACCGTCGATGTCGAGCGTGATCGTCTTGTGCGCGTCGAGGTCGCGGGCGACGACGTGCAGCGGGAAGCTGCGCGGGAACACGCCGAGCGTTCCGGCGACCGCGTCGGGCGTGTCGTCGGACAGCAGCCCGACGGCGTGCCCGGGAGCGGCGAGCTTGTAGCTCGACGTGTCGGCGGTGCCGAGCGGGTTCGACACGATCGTGTAGACGTAGGCGTCCTGCAGGAACAGCGAGCGACGCCCGGCGCCCGCGAGGTCGTGGCCGAACGCCCACAGGCTGTTGCCGTCGACGTAGGTCACGGTGCCGATCGCGCCGGCGGCGATCGCGCCGGTCGAGTAGCCGACCGCGACCGACGCACCGGGGACGAGCGTCTGGACCGGGAAGGTCGCGACGTCGCGCGGCGCCGACGGCGCGGCGTAGACCACTCGGCCGACCGAACTCGCCGCCCGCTGGAGCGCCGACGCCAGCGGTGTCGACAGGCCGGTGATGCTGAGCGGCTCCGACAGCGGGACCGCGGACCGCAGCAGCGCCGGGTCGCGGCGTGCCGACGCCGGCGGGACGACCGGCTCGCCGAGCATCTGCTCGATCGGCGTCGCGAGGCCGACGTTGTTGCCGTACTGGCCGATGCCCTCGGAGATCGCGCCCGCATTGAGCATCTGGCCGCCGGGACCGGGGCAGTAGATCGGCGAGCCCGAGAAGCCGGGCCCGATGCCGGTCTTGTCGACCGCCGGGCCGGACACGGTGAACAGGATCCGCGCGCCCTCGCCGCCGTTGTCGGCGAGCACGTCGACGACATCGACCGAGAACGGCGAGATCGTCGTCCCGCGCACGACGCTGTAGCCGGTGCAGTGCATCCCCGGCGTGACCTGCGCCAGCGGCATGATCGGGTCGCCCGCGGCGCGGGCGCCGGCGGCCGGAAGGAGCATGACGAGAAGCGACAGCGCGACGGTGCGAGTCAAGAGCAGGCCAGGATAGGCGACCGCGGTTCGCCAGGCGCCTGTTGACCGCGACGACGCACCGGCTCGCGTGGCCATGGCCGCCGCTACGATCGCTGTCCTGCCCGTGCCTCGCCTCGCGATCGCCACTGCCGCGCTCATCCTCGCCGCCGTGGCCGCCGCCGCGCCGCCGGCGCTGGCGGCGACGTGCACCGCCAGACGCACGCTCGACCCGAAGGTCCCGACCTGGTCGGCGGTCAACCACTTCGCGCTCGGCAGCCGCCCCGCGACGAACGCCCAGATCGCGGCGTATCTCGACGCGGTCGCCCGTGCGTCCAATCGCGTCCGCGTCGACTCGGCGGGCACGACGGTCCAGGGCCGGCCCATCCCCTACGCCGTGATCGCCGCGCCGGGAACGCCGATCGCGGCCGACGAGGCGAAGCTTCGGCGCGTGCGCGACGGCGACTTCACCGCCGGCCAGCTACGCACGGTGACGCGCGATTCCCCGGCGCTGGCGTGGATCGCGGGCAGCATCCACTCCAACGAGCCGTCGGGCGCCGATGCCGACATGCGCCTGATCTACGAGCTCGCGGCGCGGCGTGACTGCGACAACGCACGCCGGCTGCAGCGGCTGATCGTCGGCGTGTTGCCGGTCCAGAACCCCGACGGGCGCGCCGCTGGACCCGCACCAACGCCAACGGCTTCGACCTCAACCGCGACTGGTTCGCCGCCACGCAGCCCGAGACCCAGGCCAAGCTGCGGCTGCTCGAGCAGGCGCCGCCGATGCTGTTCGTCGACCAGCACGAGCAGGACGGCAACCGGTTCTTCTTCCCGCCCAACGCCGATCCGGTCAACCACGAGCTGCCGGCCCAGGCGCTGGACGCGATCGCGCAGACGTCTACTGGCCCGGCGCTGCGAGCGCGCGTTCAGCGCACGCCACTTCGCGTATGAGACGAACGGCACCTACGACCTGTTCTACCCCGGCTTCGGCGACAGCGCCTCGACGCTCGCGTTCGGCGCCGCCGGGATGACGTTCGAGGCCGGCGACGACCAACCGTTCTCGCGCCGCGTCGCCGAGCACTTCACCGCCGCCACCGCGGCGCTTGATGCGGCGGCGGCGCACAAGCGCGCGCTGCTGCGCGCGTGGGCCGACGAGTGGCTCGACGCGCGCGCCCAGGGCGCAGCGCGGGGCGCGGCAGCCCAACCGCGCGATCGAGCCCGGCGACCACGTCGTCCACCCCGGTCCCGTCGTCGCCCGTGTTCGCCTACGCGCTCGCCGATGGGCCGGCCACGCGCGTCCTGCTCACGCGGCTCGGGGCCGATCGGCGTGCGTTTCGGCGCGCTGACCGCACCGCTGAGCATCGCGTCATTCATGCCGTTCGGCTCGCGAAGCGCCGCAGTCGACGACGCTCGCCCCCGGGACGGTGATCGTCTCGCTGGCACCAGACGCGCAAGCACTGGATCGAGGCGCTGCTCGACCAGGACGCCTACGCGCCGCTCGACCGCTACTACGACATCAGCGCGTTCTCGCAGCCGCTGACCTTGGGGCTGAACGGTGGCGCGATCGTCTCGAGGCCCGGGTCACTGTCGCTCGGCGGGCGAGGCGCCGCCGGCCGCCGCCCGCGCCGGGGGCGACCGCATACGCGTTCGACGGCTCGAGCCTGGCCGGCCCAGGCCGCCGCCGCGGCGCTGCTGCGCCAGGGCGTCGCGGTGAGCCGCGATCGGCGCCGATGGCGTCGTTCGTGGTCGCTGGCGCCGCACTTCCCGCCAGCGCTGGCGGCGACCGGCGACCGGCGATCGCGCTGCGCGCGCTGCCGGCCGACCCGCCGACCGCGGTCGCGCTGCGTGCGCCCCGCGTCGCGGTGCTGGCCGACGAAGCGAGCGTCACTACCGCGGCCACGCACGGTCAACGGCCAGAGCTCGGCGTGGGCGCGGTTCGTGATCGGCACGCTGCTCGGCGTCCCGGTCGACGTGCTGAGCCGTTCGCAGGTCGCGGCCGGTGCGCTTGCGTCCAACGGCGACACCGCCCTCGTCGTGCCCGATGGACCCGTGCTGTCGGGCGTCGCGGTCGCGCCCGCGGTCAGCGACCTGGGTCAAGGCGGGCGGCACATTCGTCGGCGAGCGCGCCCGCGGCCTCAGCTACGCCCGACTCGACGGCCTGACGGCAACGGCGCCGGCGGGTGACACCGCGGGCCCCGGGGCCGTGGCGCAGATCGACCTCGTGGCCGGCGACCCGCTGACGGCCGGGCTTGGCGACCATCTGTTCGTCACCAACGTCGGCGACCCGATGCTTGGGCCCGGCGAGCCGGGGACGGTCGGGGCCTACGCGGCGGGCGCGTTCTTCTCGTCCGGCGACCTCCCGGCTCGTGCGCGACTGGCCGGAACCGCGGCCGTGCTCGACCAACGCCTCGGTGCGGGCCATGTCGTGCTGTTCAGCTTCGACCCCGCGTTCCGTGCCGACTCCGACGGCAGCGAACGGCTGCTGGCCAACGCGCTGCTGCTCACGCCGAGCGTCTGAGGGGACGTGTACCCGGGCATACTGCGCGGATGGCCGTCGCCGTCGTCACCGACACCACGCAGTACGGGCCGCCGCGACGTACTCGCCAAGAACGACATCGCCGTCGTCAGCCTCTACGTCAACGACGGCGACACGCAGACGCGGGAGTCCGAGCTCGGCGACCTCGGCGCGTTCTTCGAGCGCCTGCGCCAGATGTCGTCACTGCCGACAACCTCGCAGCCGTCGATCGGCGACTTCCTCACCGTCTACGAGCCGCTCGCCGCGGCCGGCCACGACATCGTCAGCGTCCATATCTCCGGGCGACCTGTCAGGGACGGCCGAGGCCGCGCGCCAGGCGGCAGCGCAGCTGATCGCCGACCACCCCGGCCGCCGCGTCGAGGTCGTCGACTCGCGCAGCGCGTGCGGCGGCCTGGCGCTGATCGCGCTCGCCGGGGCGGCCGCCGCCCGTGGCGGCGCCGACATCGATTCGGTGCTCGCGCGCGTTGTCGAGGCGCAGCGGACGACCCGCATCTGGTTCGCGATCGACACGCTCGAGTACCTGCACCGCGGCGGGCGCGTCGGCGGCGCGCAGGCGTGGCTCGGCGGGGCGCTGAAGATCAAGCCGATCCTGACCGTCGACGGGCCGATCACGCCCGTCGAGCGGGTGCGCACCTCGGGCCGCGCGTTCGAGCGGATGGTCGGCTACATGCACGAGCGCAAGGCCGACGGCGCCGGAGCGCTGGGCCGTCCAGCACATCCAGGCGCCCGAGCAGGCACAGAAGCTCGTCGAGCGCGGACGCGAGATCTTCGGCTCCGACCCGCAGTTCGTCTCGGAGATCGGCGCCGTCATCGGCGCCCACGTCGGCCCCGGCCTGCTCGGCGTCGCCGGAATCCCTCCGGCGCTGCTCGAGGCGTAGCGGGGCGACGTGGCGCCCGCTAGCGCCGGCGGCGCCCGAACAGGCCGCCGATCGCGGCGATCCCGCCGCCGATCACGAACCCGGCGACCGCGGCGCCGATCATCACCTCGCGCTGGCGGCGGCCGAGCTGCTTGCGCCAGTCGGTGATCTCGGCGACTCCGCCGCGCAGCTTCTCGAGCGAGTGCGCGAGCTCGGCGCGATTGGCCTCGATCGACCGGCGGATCTCCGCCGACGAGCGCTGGGGCGGGGCGGCCACTACCCCGTCTTCCCTGGGGTGACCGGCGGCACCGACGGAATCGTCTCCTCGGGATGCGGTGACGTGACCGTCTCCTTGATCGCGATCGCCTCGTCGATCGCCAGCTGCGGCGTCGGCGGCGCGCCGCCGCGTACGAAGCGCGCGGCGATCCAGCCGGCGATACGCGGCGATCACGAACACCACGATCGCCACGAAGAAGAAGCCGTAGAAGAACGTGCCGTCGGGGACCGGCAGCACCCAATAGGCCAGCCACGCGAAACCCTCGAGCAGCAGGACGAGGCCGAAGATCGCGAACACGCCGGCCGCGAACCCGATCCCCGTGCCCTTGAGCAGCTTGGTGACCTTCTCGGTGACCTCGGTCTTGGCAAGCTCGATCTCCTCGCGGATGAGGAGCGTCGCCTTCTCGGAGACCTCGGTGATCGCCTCGGCGATCGCGGCCGGGCCGCTGCCGTTGCTGTCGGGGGGCTCAGCGGCCACCGAGCCTCCTCAGCAGCAGCGCGGCGACCAGCCCGCCGACGAACGCGGCGCCGACCATGACCTCGGGGCGCTGCTGGACGCTCGCGGCCGGTGCCGCGAGGTCAGGCGCGACGGGCGGCAGCGTCGCGGCGCCGGCCGCGGCCTCGCTGCGCGCCGGCGCGCTCGGCGCGGCGGCCTGCCCGTCGGAGCTCACTCCGGCGGCTCCTCGTCGAACACACGACGCCAGATCACCGCGGCGAGCCGCATGGTCACGATGCTGGTGAGGGCCCCGATGCCGGCCAGCAGACCGGACCACATCAAGCGTTTGACGACGTCGGACTCCATAGCGACGGACTTTACCCGTCAACGCGCGGGAGTAGACGTCGCGACGGCCAGCCCGTCACAGATCGTCTGCACGACGAGCGTCGCCGCCCGGTCGAACTGCTGGGGCAGCGCGTCGAAGATCCAGCCCGTCAGGACCTGCTCGATCGCGCCGTAGAACGCGAGCGCCGCGAACTCTGGCGCGACCTCGTCCTTGAACTCGCCGTCGGCCTGGGCGCGGGCGACGATTTCGGCGATCAGGGCGAACGCCTCGCGGATCTTCAGCTGATGGGTGCGGGCGAACGAGTTCGCCGCCCGCGTGACCTCGACGATGATGACCTTCATCAGGTCGGGGTCGTGGCGGTAGGACTGGACGATGAAGTTGGCGATCGCCTCGAGCTTGTCGCGCGCGGCCAGGTCGCGCGCATCGACCTCGCGAATCTCGTCGAGCAGCACGTTCCAGCGCTCGAGGAACAGCGTGTCGAGCACCTCGTCCTTGGAGTGGAAGTAGTGGTAGACGAGGCCGTACGCGACCCCGGCCTCGTCGGCGATGTCCGACACACGGCACGCGTTGAAGCCCTGGCGGGCGAAGACCCGGACCGCGGCGTCGAGGATCAGGCGGCGCTTGTCGGACGGATCGATCACGTCGTGCGGACGCCGTGGTGATAGACGTCGGGACGGCGGCTGGCCAGCGACGGGATCCGGGCGCGGATGCGCTCCAGCCCCTCGAGGTCGAGCGTCGCCGAGATCTGGGTCTGCTCGTCGGGCGCCGGCGGCGAGCACAAGCCCCCAGGGGTCGATGATCATCGACCGCCCACCGGTGCGGTTGCCGGCGCCGTCGCGCCCGATCTGGTTGGCGGCGACGACGAAGCACTGGTTCTCGATCGCTCGCGCGCGCAGCAGGACCTCCCAGTGGTCGCGCGTCGTGGCGAGCGTGAACGCCGACGGCACGAGCAGGATCCGCGCGCCGGCGACCGCCAGCTCGCGGTAGAGCTCGGGGAACCGCAGGTCGTAACAGACCGACATCCCCAAGCCGCTGCCGTCGGCGGCGGGCGAGACGACGAGCTCATCGCCGGCCTGTTCGTTGTCGGACTCGCGATATGTCGTGCCGTCGACCTGAACGTCGAACAGGTGGACCTTGCGGTACACGGAGCGGATCTCGCCGTCGGGACCGACGTGGACCGAGGTGTTGCGCAGCTTGTCGGAGCCCTCGACGCGCTCGGAGAACGAGCCGGCCACAAGGTCGATCGCGAGCTCGGCTGCGGTCTCGCGCGCCCATGTGATCGCTTCGCCGTCGAGCGTCTGAGCTCCCGCCCGCAGCTGGTCCGGCGAACCGAGTACGGTCCACTTCTCCGGCAGCAGAACGAGCGTCGCGCCGTCGGCCGCCGCAGCGCGGACGAGCCGGCGCGCGGTGTCGAGGTTGCGCGCGGTGTCGTCGGTCGCATTGAGCTGGATCGCGGCTGCGCGCATCCTCACCTCCTCCTCCTGCCGGAGCTTAGCGATTGACTGGTCAGTCAACCAGGGAACAAGTGTCAGGATACCTGCGATGGCGAGCCGCGTGCCACCCGTCAACCCATATCCGGGTCTCCCCTACCGGGGCGACCCGTCCCACCGACCGACGGGACTGGCGCTGCCGCCCGACCGGATGCCGCTGTTCCACGGACGGCGGCCGCTCAAACGCTGGCGTTACATCGGTGTGTTCGGCGCCCAGGCGATGATCTGCTCCGCGCAGGTCCGCGTCGGCGGGCTGCGCCAGTCGTTCTGGGCGGTGTGGGATCGCGAGCGCCGCGAACTGCGCGAGCGCACGTCGGGCGGCGCCGGCGGGATCGACCTCGCCGACGGTGTGCTGACGGTCCGTCGCCGTGGAATCGACATCGCGCTGACGCTCGAGCCCAGCGGCGACCCGATCGAGGTCGTAAGCCCCCACGGCTCGAGCTACATCTGGACCCACAAGCAGTGGGCAACGGCGAGCGGGACCGTGGCGGTCGACGGCCACGCCTACGCCGTCGCGGCGCCCGCGCTGATCGACGACAGCGCCGGCTACCACGCGCGTGAGACGAACTGGGCGTGGGCGGCCGGGGCAGGCCGTGACGAGACCGGACGGGCGATCGGCTGGAACCTCGTCACGGGCCTCCACGACGCCCCCTCGACGAGCGAGCGCACGGTGTGGGTCGACGGCGGCGGCAACCGAGGTCGGGCCGGTGACGTTCGCCGACGACCTGTCGAGCGTCGCGTTCACCAGCGGCGAGACGCTGCGCTTCGAGCAGGAAGCGGTGCGCGAGCGCAACGAGAATCGGGTCGTCGTCGCCAGCCACTATCGCCAGCCGTTCGGCTCGCTGAGCGGCGAGCTGCCCGGTGAGATCACGCTCGTCGAAGGGCTCGGCGTGATGGAGCGTCACCGGGCACGCTGGTAGCGACCCCCGACGGTTGTCGGCACACCTGAGGTCTGGTTCACTCGCGCGATGAACTACGTCGGCGGCGGGGGCATCCGCCTCACCGGGCGGTTCGTTGCCTAGGAGTACGACGAGACCAACCCGTGCTCGAAGTACCAGCAGTGCCCGCCCGGCACCGACGTCTACACGACGACGATCAAGCGATCGACGTCCACACACTCGCCGTCCACGGCACAACCGCCAGCTGGACCAAGGACGGCACCCAGCAGACGGCGAACCTGGCCGCGCGCTAACTCGTGCGCACGCGCCGCAGCTCGGCGAGCAGCAGCTTGGAGTGCACGGCGCCGATCAGCTCGCGCATCGGCTCGGCGCCCGAGGCGATGATCTCGGCCGCGCGCTCCACCTCGACGTCGCCGGCCGCGAGGCGGTCGAGCAGCGTGCGGACCTCGTCGCGCGCCAGCGCGCCGAGCGCCTCCTGGTAGCGCAGCGTGTCGTAGACGGTGAAGCCGAGCGCCTCGTCGTAGCCGCTGGCTCGAAAGCGCGAGATCGCCTCGATGATCAGCACGTCGTCGGAGTCGTAGCCGCGCGGGCCGGGCGTCAGCACCCCGAGCTCGGCGAGGCGCCGCAGCACGTTGCGCGGGACGCCGTAGCGGCGCACGACCTCGGCCGCCGACACGCGCTCGCTCGCGTCCTCGGTCGCGGCGGCTGCCGCGCGCTCGAGGATCCGGTCCTCGAGCTCGATCGTCGCCTGCGCGCGCCCAAGGCCCTGCTCCATCACCTCGCGGATCACCCGCAGCGGCATGAAGCGGTCCTCCTGCAGCCGCTTGACGAGCGCAGGCGATCGACGAAGTCCGGCGGGTAGTAGGCCATGTTGCGCGACGTGCGCACGATCCCGTCGCTGGGGCCGAGCACGCCCTCGCGCAGGTAGTGCTTGATCGTCCCCGGGCTGATGCCCGAGCGCGCCGACAGCTCGCTCATCTTGAGCAGCCCGTCGGTCGGGTCGCGCGCCGTTGGCCTGGCTCACGCCACCGTTCCCGCCTCGCGCAGCGCGGCGATCCGCTCGTCGGAGTAGCCGGCGCCGGCGCAGGAGCTCGTCGGTGTGCTCGCCGAGCTCGGGCCCGGGGCGCCGCGCCGGGTCGGCCGGTGTGCGGCTGAGCTTGACCGGCGGCCCGAGCAGCCGCACCGGCTGTTTCGGCGCCCGGCTGGTCGATCTCGACGACCATCTCGCGCGCGCGCACGAGCTCGGAGTCGAGCACCTCGTCGATGTCGAGCACCGGCTCCAGGCAGCAGTCGTGCTGCGCGCCGAACGCGGCCCACTCGTCGCGGGTGCGCGACCGGAACACCTCCTCGACCTGCCGGTGGCCGTCCGAGCCGGGGGCGTCGAACTGATGGGCGATCAGGTCCTCGCGCCCGACGCCGCGACAGAACGCCGCGAAGAACTTCGGCTCGAGCGCTCCGAGCGACACCCAGCCGTCCGCGCAGCGGTACGGCCGGTAGCAGACCAGCCCGCCGGCGAGCATCTGGTGGCCGCGCTGGGGCATCGGCGCGCCGGCCAGCCGTGCCGCCGCGACCATGCCCAGCCACGACATCGCGCCGTCGGTCATCGAGACATCGACGAACTGCCCCTCGCCGCTGACGTCGCGCTCGCGCAGCGCGGTCAGGATCCCGAACGCCGCCATCAGCGCGCCGCCGCCGAGGTCGGCGATCTGGCCGCCGGCCTGGACCGGCGGCCCGTCGGCGTCGCCGCTGATGCCGAGGATGCCGCCGAGGCCGAGGTAGTTCATGTCGTGGCCAGCGCGGTCGCGCAGCGGGCCGTCCTGGCCATAGCCGGTGATCGAGCACTGGATCAGACGCGGGTTCTGGGCTCGCAGCGCGTCGTAGCCGACGCCGAGGCGGTCCATGACGCCCGGGCGGAACGAGTCGAGCAGCACGTCCGCGTCGCGCGCGAGCGCGAACAGGACATCGGGGCCCTCGGGCGACTTGAGGTCGATACGGATCGACGTCTTGTTGCGGTTCAGGGCCAAGAATGACGCCGCGGCGGCGCTGTCGGGCACGCCCGCGACCTTCGGCTCGCCCCAGCGCACGTAGTCGCCGGCGCCGGTGTCCTCGACCTTGATCACCTCGGCGCCGTAGTCGGCCAGCAGCAGCGAGCAGAACCCGCCCGGCAGCAGCCGCGACAGGTCGAGCACGCGGATCCCGTTCAGCGGCAGGCTCATGCGACCCCCAGCATCTCGCGGGCCTCGCCGACGGTCGCCGGCCGACGACCGGCGGCCTCGGTCATCTTGCGCGCCTGCGCGATCAGGTCGCCGTTGGAACCGGCCATCTCACCGTCGGGCAGGTAGAAGTTGTCCTCGACGCCGACGCGGACCGACCCGCCGAGCTCGAGCGCCGCCTGCACCAGGCCCCACTGCTCGCGCGACACGCCGATCACGCCCCAGTGCGCGCCGTCGGGCACATTGGCCGCCATCGCCGCGAGGTTTCCGGCCGTCGGCGGCGCGCCGCCGAGCACGCCCATCACGCACGACACGTGGACCGGCATCTTCAGGACCCCCATGTGCAGCAGCGGCACCAGCGAGCCGACGTGGCCGAGGTCGAAGCACTCGTGCTCGGGCCGGATTCCGATGTCGTTCATCTGCTCGAGCAGCTCGATGATGTCGTCGAACGGGTTGAGGAAGACCGTGTTGAACACGAACTCCTTGCGGCGCTCGGAGTACTTGGCGTAGTTCATCGAGCCCATGTTCAGCGCGGCGACGGAGGGCTTGAGCTCGCGCAGGTAGGCGACGCGCTTGGCCAACGGGACGCCGATCGCGCCGGTCGAGTAGTTGATGATCGCGGCGTCGCCGACCCGGTCCTTGATCGCCGCGGTGATCGCCGCGAAGTCCTCGATCTCGTAGGACGGCGTGCCGTCCGGCGTGCGAGCGTGGATGTGGATCATCACCGCGCCCTCGTCGACCGCGCGGCGCGCTTCGGCGCCGTACTCGTCGGGCGTGTAGGGGATCGCCGGGCAGCGGTCGCGGGCGGCCAGCGCGCCCGAGATCGAGCAAGTGATGACGACTGGGTCGTCGAGCGACATAGAGGCAGGGACCCTTCGTGGGAAGTGATACGTCTCACTTCCCACCTTACCTTCTGCGCAGCGCCTCCGAGGTGACGTCGTCGGCCGGGAAGAACGACTCGATCGCGAGCTCAGCGAGCGTGATGTCGCGCGGGGTCCCGAAGCTCGAGATGATCCCGAAGAACGTCAGGATCTGGCCGTCGTGGCGCAGCCGCAGCGGCGTCACGACCTCACCGTCGGCCGGGACGAGGTCGTGCTCGCCAGAGCCGTCGTCGTCGAACGGGAAGGCGGCGCACTCGTCGTAGAGGTCGGCGAGCACCGGATCGCCGCTCATGTCGGCGGCGCGGCGCAGGTCGCCGAGCAGGTGCGAGCGCCACTGGGCGAAGTTGGCGACGTGGGGCTGCATGCCTTCGGGGTGCATGGCGATCCGCATCGCGTTGGGTGCCTGCAGCAGCGCCGGGTCGATCGGCTCGAGGAACAGGTCGAGACCGTCGTTGCGCTCGACGACGGTCCAGTGGCGGTCGACGGCCAGCGCCGGGAACGGGTCGTGGCCGCGGACGACGTCGCGGACCGCCCGGCGCATCGGTGCGAGCTCGGGCGCGTCGAGTTCCGTCTCGCCGTAGACCGGCGCATAGCCGGCGGCGAGCAGAAGCTGGTTTGACTCGCGCATCCCGACGCCGAGCTCGCCGGACAGGCGCAGGATCATCTCGCGGCTGGGGTGCGAGCGGCCGGTCTCGACGAACGACAGGTGGCGAGTCGAGATCCCGACATCGAGCGCCAGGTCGAGCTGGCTGCGCCGCCGTCGCCGGCGCCAGTTGCGAAGCAGCTCGCCGATCGACGCGTGGGTCTGGGTCGTGGTCGTCATCCGCAGTGATGTTAGGCGGCGTCCGGTGCGCGCGCCATTACCTCACAGGTAAAGAGAAATCATTACCTCATACGTAATTGATCGGTCGCCGCCCGGAGCGCAGAGTGACGGCCATGTCAACCACCTCCGTCTCCCTCCCCACCACCACAGCGCGGGCGGCGCAGGAGACCCGGGTCGCCGGGCTCCCGACGCTGCTCGTGGTGCTCGCCGGCACGTTCATGGTCGTGCTGGACTTCTTCATCGTCAACGTCGCGATCCCGTCGATGCAGACCGATCTTCACGCCGGGGCGAGCTCGGTCGAGATGATCGTCGCGGGCTACGCGCTGGCGCTCGCCTCCGGGATGGTCGTCAGCGGTCGCCTCGGCGACGTCTACGGCGCGCGGCGGATGTTCGCGATCGGACTGGCGCTGTTCACGCTCACGTCGGCGATCTGCGGCCTGGCCCCGAACGTCGGCGTCCTGATCGCCGCGCGGATCGCCCAGGGCGCGTCGGCGGCGCTGCTGGTGCCGCAGGTGCTGGCGATCATCCGCACCGCGTACCGGCCCGAGCAGCTGCCCCGGGCCTTCACCGCGTACGGCCTGACGATGGGCCTGGCGGCCGTCGGCGGTCAGCTGATCGGCGGCCTGCTGATCGCCGGGCACCTCGGCTGGCAGGCGTGCTTCCTGATCAACGTGCCGGTCGGCGTCGTCGCGCTGGCGCTGATCGCGACCGTTCGTCCCCGAGTCGCGCACCCAGCCGTTCGGCAAGATCGACGGCGACGGCGCGGTCCTGGCGACGGTCGGGCTCGCCGCGCTCGTGCTGCCGCTGATCGAGGGCCGCGAGCATGGCTGGCCGGCGTGGACGTGGCTGTGCTTCGCCGGCGTCGGTCGCGCTGCTCGGCGCGTTCGCCGCCCACCAGCGCCACCGCGTGAGGATCGGGCGCCAGCCGCTCGTCGACCCCGCCCTGCGCCGCGAGCCGCGGTTCGTGCTCGGCGTGATCACGTCGTTCGCGTTCTACGCGGGCATGGCGTCGTTCTTCCTCGTGCTGGCGCTGTACCTCCAGCAGGGCCGCGGGCTGTCGGCGCTCGACGCCGGCCTCGTGTTCGCGGTGCTCGGCGCGGGCTACATGGCGACATCGATGGCGGCGGCGCCGATCCGGTCCAGGCTCGGGCGCCACATGCTGCCGGTCGGCGCGCTGACGATGGCCGCCGGGCTGGCGGTGATCCGCCTGACGGTCGGCGAGATCGGCAGCGGCGGCCACGTCGCCGAGCTGCTGCCCGGCCTGGCGCTCGACGGCATCGGCATGGGCATCGTGACCGCGCCGCTGACCGGCGTCGTGCTGGCCGGCGTGTCGGCCAGGTACGCCGGGGTCGCCTCGGGTGTGCAGAGCACGATGCTCCAGCTCGGCAACGCCGTCGGCGTCGCGCTGATCGGGATCGTGTTCTACGAGACGATCGGGTCGGTGCCGACGCCGGCGAGCGTCGCCGACGGGTTCGGCACGAGCGTTGCGTGGCTGGCCGGGCTGTCAGTCGTCGTCGCCGGGCTCACCGCCCGGCTGAGCCGGCCCGCGCGGTGAAGCCATCTCGCACAGCAGCGTCGACCAGCCGAAGTCGCGGGCGCCCATGCCCCGGCCGGAGCGCGACTCGTAGTACTCGCGAAAGCCCTCGCGCTCGACGACGGCGGCGAGGCGGCCGGCCATCGCGGCCGCCTCGTCGCCCCGCCCCAGGCGGCGCAGGCCCAGCGACACGAGCCAGGCGCTGTTGACCCACGACGGCCCGCGCCAGTGGCGATGCGGCGACCCCACCACAGCTCGCGATCGGCGTGGGCCGGGTCGTCGATCGCCACTGCGGGCAGCGGCACGCCATCGGCGAAGCCCGGCGCGTGCAGGACCTCGTCGACCAGCCGCTCGGCGATCGGCGCCGGGAGGTCGGGCAGCGCCAGCGGCGCCAGCGTGTCCCACGTCCGCGGCCGGCCGCGGGCCCGGCGTCGGCGCCACCGCGCCGCGAACGTCGTCGAAGAACCGCCCCGCGTCCTCGTCCCACAGGCGCTCGATCAGCGCCGGCGTCGGCGACGGGCGCCCGAGCGCCTGCTCGCTCAGCGCCCAGGCGACGTTCGTCATCACCTCGCAGACGGCGGTCCGACAGCGCCGCGCGTCCCAGCCGACCCGCCGGTTGCGCGCGATCAACAACGGGAACAGCGGCGTCCCCTGGGCGATCCGCCCCCACACGTGGTCGAACTTCGGCGATGCGTCCATGCCCGACTCGTCGGGCTGCACGATCCACAGCAGGCCGTCGCCATCGAGGTCACGGTGAGCGCGCAGCCAGTCGTGGTGGGCGGCGATCCGCGGCTCGGCAGCCGGGTCGCCGACCGCCAGCGACCACGCCCACGCCAGCACCGGCGGCTGGATCGTGCGCGTCATCAGGTCGCCTCGGCGGGCGACGTTGTAGCGCACGAGCCGCGACAGATCGAGCCCTCGGCCCCACAGGATCGTGTGGCCGATGAAGCCGTCCTCGCTGGGCGCGAGTAGCGTCTCGAGCTCTGACCGCGCGCGGTCCGGCTCCCATCGCGAGCGCACGATCGCGTGAAAGCACGAGTCCCAGTACCACTGCCACGGGTAGGAGCGCGGGCTCGGAACGCTGAACGCGTAGTCCAGGCCCCGGTAGGAGCCGGAGCGCCAGTTGCCGTCCAGCAGTCGCGCGCGCCCGGGCGACCAGATCCTCGGTCACACAGGCACGACGCCCGAGCGCTTGAACGGGCGCTCGATGCGCTTGCCCTGGGCCATCGCGAGCGCGCGGCAGATCGTCGGCCGCGTCTCGCGCGGGTCGATGACGTCGTCGATCATCGCGTTGCGGGCGGCGATGTAGACGTCGATGATCTGGCGGTAGTTGGCGATCAGCTGCGCCTTCATCGCCGCCGGGTCCTCGGCCTCCTCGACCTGCTTGCGGAAGATGATCTCGACCGCGCCCTCGGCGCCCATGACGCTGATCTCGGCCGTCGGCCAGGCGACGATCAGGTCGGGCTCGAACGCGCGGCCGTTCATCACGTAGTAGCCGGCGCCGTAGGCCTTGCGCAGCACGACGGTGATCTTCGGGACCGTCGCGTTGGAGATCGCGTAGAGCATCTTGGCGCCGTGGCGGATGATCCCCGCCTCCTCGGCCTTGGTGCCGACCATGAAGCCGGGGACGTCCTGAAGGAACACGAGCGGGATCCCGTACGCGTTGCAGAGGTTGACGAACCGCGCGGCCTTGTCGGCCGAGTCGTTGTTGAGGATGCCGCCGAGCTGGCGCGGCTGGCTGGCCACGATCCCGGCCGGCCGGCCGCCGAATCGCGCGAAGCAGGTGATGATCGTCTTCGCCCACTGCGGCTTCATGTCGAAGTACTCGCCGTCGTCGACGATCCGCCGGATCACGTCGTACATGTCGTACGGCTTGCGGTTGGACTCGGGGATGACGTCGAGCAGCTCCTCGTCCGTGCGGTCGATCGGATCGGTGCACGGGACGATCGGCGCCGCCTCCTCGCAGTGCGAGGGGAAGAACGACAGGTACTCCTTGATCCTGGCGATGCACTCCGGGTCGTCGGCGACCTCGAGGTCGCCCGACGCCCGACTTGCGGCAGTGGATCTTCGAGCCGCCGAGCTCCTCCTGGGTGACGTCCTCGCCGATCGCGGCGCGCACGAGGTGCGGGCCCGCGAGCGCCATCGAGCCGCGGCCGGCGACCATCGGGACGAAGTCGGCGAGGCCGGGGATGTACGCGGTGCCGGCGGCGCACGGGCCCATCAGCGCCGCGACCTGTGGGATGACGCCGCTGGCGATGACCTCCTCGCGGAACAGGTGCCCGGAGCCGGCGAACAGCGACCCGACCGCCTCCTGGATCCGCGCGCCGGCGCTGTCGAGCAGCCACACCATCGGGATCCGCTTGGTCAGCGCCAGCTCGCGCAGCCGCGCGACCTTCGTCTCGCCGGTCATCCCCATCGAGCCGGCCATGACCGTGAAGTCGTACGCGGCGACCGCGACGAGCCGCCCGTCGACCTCGCCGTAGCCGGTGATGACGCCGTCGGCGGGCGCCTCCTTGTCCTCGAGGCCGCGGACCGAGTGGTGGATGCCGGCGTGGATCCCGAGCTCGGTGAATGTGCCGTCGTCGATCAGCAGGTCGATCCGCTCCCGCGCGGTCAGCTTCTCCTGCGCGTGCTGGCGCGCGATGCGCTCCTGCCACCGCCGAGCTTGGCGGCTTCGCGGCGCGCCTCGAGGTCCTCGACGAGTGGGCGCAGGATCGACGGTGCGGGTTCGGTGGCCATGCCGTTCAGTCTCCTCCGTGATGCAACAGCTCGGCCGCCAGCGCCAGCGGCTCGACGATCGACGCCGCCAGACCGGCCAGGTCCGGGTCGGTCAGGCCGGTGATCTCGGCGCCGATCAGCTCGCACGAGGTCGCGACGTCGTGCAGCAGGTCCATCAGCCCGTCCTCCGACAGCCCGTCCGGGGCGGGGAACTGCGCGGGCAGGACGGACGCGTCGAGCACGTCGAGGTCGAGATGGACGAACACCTTGCTCCCGGCCAGCGCCCGCGCCAGCAGCGCCGGGTGCTCGATCCGAACGACCCCCGCGCGCTCGAGCGCGACCTGCTCGCCGCCCTCGACGTCGCGCACGCCGCACGTGAGGACCCGCCCGGGGTCGAGCGGCGGCGTCGTTGGTCAGCCCGGCGTTCCACAGGCCGCAGGCGCCGGCGAGGCCCATGCCGCCGAGATAGCCCGAGGCGGTCGTGTCGGGCGTGTTGAAGTCGGCGTGGGCGTCGAGCCAGAGGACGAACGCGTCGGGGTGGTGGCGTGCGACGACCGGCAGCGTCGTCAGCGCGATCGAGCAGTCGCCGGCGACGATCACGGGCCGCTGACCGGCGCTGAGCGCGTCGTCGACCTGGCCGCCGGCCTCGAGCAGGCCGCCGCGCGAGTCGCGCAGGTCGTCGTCATAGCGCGCGGAGCGCGACTCGCGCGGGCGTGCCGATCAACCGCGCGTGCAGGCCCGGCGAGGTCGCCGAGCTCGGTCGCCAGCGCCTCGCTCGCCGCGCCGCTGCCGGGGACGCGATCGGCAGTGCGATACAGCAGGGCGACGAGCGCGATGTCCATCAGTGCCCCGTCCACTGCGGCTCGCGCTTCTCGAAGAACGCGGTCACGCCCTCGCGGATGTCGTCGGTCGACTGGGCGAGCGTCAACTGCGCGCGCAGGAACTCCATCGCGTCGGCCTGGCCCATGTCGATCTGGCGGTACAGCGCGTCCTTGCCCAGGCGCATGATCAGCGGCGACGAACCGGCGAGCTTGGCCGCCCACTCGGCGACCGCATCGTCGAGCTCGGCCGCCGGCACGACGCGATTGACGATCCCGATCCGGTGCGCCTCGGCAGCGTCGATCCGCTCCCCGAGCAGCATCAGCTCGGCCGCCTTCTTGCGTCCGACGTTGCGCACGATCAGCGCGCTGATGACGAACGGGAACACGCCGACGTTGATCTCCGGCGTGCCGAACGACGCCTCGTCGGAGGCGACGATCAGGTCGCACGCCAGCGCCAGCCCGAGCGCACCGGCCAGCACGTGGCCGCCGGCCTTGACGATGCTCGGCTTGCCCAGCGCCCCGATCAGCTCGAACAGGTCGGGCAGCTTGCCGGCCGTGCCGAGGTGGCGGTGGATCAGCGGGACGTCGCCGGCGAAGCCGCCGAGGTTGGCGCCCGACGACCATGTCCTGGGGTGCGTCGAGGCGAGTACGACGCAGCGCACCGCATCGTCGTCGCCGGCCGCGCCGAACGCGGCGAGCAGCTCGTCGAGCATCGCCTCCGACAGCGCGTTGCGCGTATCGGGCTGGTTGAGCGCGATCGTCGCAACGCCGTCGGCGACGTCGTAGCGCAGCGTCTCGTAGGCGGCCACCCGGTGACAATAGCCCGCGTCACGCGACAACGCGGAAGCGGATCGTCACCGCACCGGAGCGGTTGCCGCCCGCGTCGGCCGCGGTCAGCGTCGCCTGGTAGCTGCCCGGCGCGAGCCGAGCTGCCAGCGGCGCGAAGTAGGATCCGACTGTTCACTGCGGGCAGCCCGAGCGCAGTACGCGTGAGGCCGCAGTGGGCGCCGACCGGCCGGAGACCGCACTCGGTCCGTCACTGCCTCGACTTCTCAACGCCAGAGTCACCGCTCACCCCCACGCTTCACCTTCACCGACGAGCACGAGCAGCTGCGCGAGTCGATCCACCGCTTCGCGTCAAGGAGCTCGCCCCGCACGCCGAGGAGTGGGAGGAGACGACGTTCCCCGACTGGGTGTTCCAGCGGATGGGCGAGCTCGGCTTCCTCGGCCTCGACAAGCCGGAGGCAGTACGGCGGCCAGGGCGGCGACTACTTCACCGCGATCGTGCTCGCCGAGGAGATCGTCCACGCCCACTGCGGCGGGCTGGGCATGGGCATCGCGGTCCAGACCGACATGGCGATGCCGCCGATCGTCGCGTTCGGCACCGAGGAGCAGAAGCAGGAGTGGCTCGTGCCCGCGATCCAGGGCGACCAAGATCCTGTGCCTCGGGATCACCGAGCCCGACGCCGGCTCCGACGTCGCCGGGATCAAGACCCGCGCGGTGCGCGACGGCGACGACTACGTCATCAACGGCTCGAAGACGTACATCACCAACGGCCACCGCGCCGACGTGATCGTGCTCGTCACCAAGACCGACCCCGACGCCGGCTACGACGGCTTCACGCTGTTCCTCGTCCCGATGGACGCCCCGGCGTGATCCGCGAGAAGAAGCTCGAGAAGCTCGGGCATGCACGCGTCCGACACCGCGCTGCTCGCCTTCCAGGACGTCCGCGTGCCCGCCTCGGCGGTGCTCGGCCAGGTCGGCAAGGGCTTCTACCACATCATGTGGGAGCTCCAGGGCGAGCGCCTGATCGCCGCCGCGGGCTGCGTCGCCGGCGCCCAGCGGGTGTTCGACCAGACGCTCGAGTACGCCAAGCAGCGCGAGGCGTTCGGCCGGCCGATCGGCAAGTTCCAGGTCACCCGCCACAAGTTCGCCGAGATGGCGACGAAGATCGAGGCGGCCCGCCAGCTCGTCTACGCGACCGCCTCGCGCGTCGCCGACGGCGACTACCCGGTGCGCGAGATCTCGATGGCCAAGCTCTACGCGTCGCGGATCGCGTGCGAGGTCACGGACGAGTGCATCCAGATCCACGGCGGCGCCGGCTACATGAAGGAGTACGGCATCGAGCGCGTCGTGGCGCGACGTGCGCCTGGACCGGATCGGCGCCGGCACCGACGAGATCATGCTCGACGTGATCGGCCGCAGCTACGGGTTGTGAGGTAGGTTCACCGGCTCGTGAGCACCGCGAGCCGCCTCCGCCGGGAACGCGTAACCCAGCGGAGCGCCGGGAAGGGCGGCACCCCGCGCCGCCGCACGCCGACGGGGATGGCGCGGCTGCGCTACGCATTCGACACGACGATGTCGCGCGGCGTCAGCGCGCTGATCATCTACCTCGGGCTGATCGTCGCGGTGGCCGTCGTCCTGTTCGCGGTCGTCGTGCACATCTTCGACCTCGGGCCGACGAACAACCCGATCAGGACCGCCTACAACGCGCTCCTACACACGATCGACACCGGCACGATCGCCGGCGATACCGGGACCGGCTACGAGATCGCCGCGCTGTTCATCACGATCGTCGGCCTGTTTCTGTTCAGTGCCTTCATCGGCATCCTGGCAACGGTCCTCGACGAGCAGTTGACGAATCTGCGCAAGGGCCGCTCGCTGGTGCTCGAGACCGGCCACGCGCTGATCCTCGGATGGTCGCCAGCAGGTGTTCTCGATCATCTCCGAGCTCTCGATCGCCAACGAGAGCGAGGGCGAAGGCCGAGCATCGTCGTCCTTGCCGATCGCGACAAGGTCGAGATGGAGGACACGATCCGCGCCGCGCGTGCCGGACGCTGCGCGGCACGCGGGTCGTCTGCCGCACCGGCGAGCCCGATCAACCTCGCCGATCTCGAGCTCGTGGCCCACCCGACGCGGCGCGTCGATCATCGTGCTGCTCGGCGGAGGCGACGAGCACCCAGACGTCGACGGTCGTCAAGGCGATGCCTCGCGCTGACGACCGACGAGACGACGCGACACGCAACGGGCGAGTCCACATCGTGGCCGAGATCGCAGGACGCGGCCAACCTCGCCGCCGCTCAGCCTGGCCGGCGGCGACGAGGCGCATCGTGCTCGTCGACAAGCCGATACGATCAGCCGCGCTGATCGTGCAGACCTCGCCGTCAGTCCGGGCTGCCGCGCCGTCTACCAGGATCTGCTGGACTTCGACGGCGACGAGATCTACTTCGCGCGATCGACCCGGCGCTGGCCGGCACGCACCTATCGTCGAGACGCGTTGCACGCGTTCGAGACGTGCGACGGTCATCGGCCTGCTCGCGCGCCGACGGCGGCCTGAAGCTCAATCCCGCCGGCCGACCGTGTCGCGGCCGGTGACGCGGTGATCGTGATCGCGGTCGACAACTCGAGCTCGATCGTCGCTGACGCCGGCCGCCGTATCGATCGACGAGCGCGGATCGTCGACGCCGCACCGACCCGCGAGCCGGCGTCCGAGCGCACGCTCGTGCTCGGCTACAACCACCGCGCGCCCGATCGTCCTGCTCGAGAGCTCGCCGACTACGCCGGGCCGACGACTCGTCGGTCGTCGTCGTCGCCGACGTCGGCCGACCGAGCACGTCGCGCTGCCCGCCAGCAACGGCCTCCCCTTCTGCCTACACGCGGGGCAGCACGACCGACCGGCGCGGTTCTCGACGCGCCTGGACATCCGACGCTATGACCAGCAGTGATCGTGCTCGCCTACTCCGACGACCTCGACATCCAGCAGGCCGACGCACGGTCGCTGGTCACGCTGCTGCACCTGCGCGACATCGCCGAGCGAGCTCGGCGGCGAGTTCACGATCGTCAGCGAGATGCTCGACGACCGACAATGCCGACCTGGCCCAGGTCACCGCCGACGTCGACGACATCATCGTGTCCGACCAGCTGCTGAGCCTGATGCTGGCCCAGCTGTCGCGAGAACCGCCATCTGGCCGATGTCTTCGGCGAGCCTGTTCCAGGCCGACGGCGCCGAGATCTACCTGCGCCCGGCCGACCGCTACGTCGACCGGCGACGTGTCGTTCGCGACGGTCGTCGAGGCGGCGCGCGCGTCGCGGCGAGACCGCGATCGGCTACCGCGTCGCGGCGCACAGTCACGACCCCGACGAGTCGTTCGGCGTCATCGTCAACCCGCCCAAGTCCGCCCGCATCCAGGTCGCCGACGGCGACCGGCTGATCGT
Source organism: uncultured Actinomycetes bacterium (assembly GCA_963846975.1). Lineage (GTDB taxonomy): Bacteria > Actinomycetota > Thermoleophilia > Solirubrobacterales > Solirubrobacteraceae > AC-49. The sequence continues at coordinate 110,325 of CAWJXY010000007.1, read as the reverse complement.
CCTCGCCGAGGAGTGACCCGCGCCGCGATCGCGAGCCGCTAGGCCGCCGCGGCGGCCGGCTCGATCCCGAACTGCTCGGCCAGGCCGCGACGCCCAGCGCCAGTGATCTGCGCCGCGCGCCCCGACTTCGCGCGCCGGATCCAGCCGAGGTCCAGCAGTCGCGCGGTCAGCGCCGCGCCGAGCGCGCCGGCGAGGTGGTGGCGCTGCTCGGACCAGTCCATGCAGTAGCGAACGAGCGGACGCCGGCCCGCGGTCAGCGCCGCGATGTCGACGCCGAACCCGGTGAACAGATCGACGCCGTCATCGGTCAGCCGGTAGTCGATGTCGTGGCCGGGGGCCGACAGGCGATCGCCGACCGCCGTCTCGGGGTGGTACAGGCCGTCGCCGCCGCTCAGCGCTCCGCGGTCGATCAGCGCCCCGAACAGCGCGACGCCAAGGCGGCCCGCGACGTGGTCGTAACACAGCCGCGCGTCGCGCAGCATCTGGGCCCGCGTCCCCTCGCGCAACGAGCGGACCGGCGCCGGCGGGGCGATCTCGGCCAGGGCCTCGAGCGCGCGGACGACCTCGGGCCGCGTGACGCGGTAGTAGCGGTGGCGGCCCTGGGGTTGCGCCTCGAGCATCCCGGCATCGACGAGCCGCGCCAGGTGGCCGCTGGCCGTCGACGCGGCGACGCCGGCCTCGCGGGCCAGGACGCTGGCCGGTAGGGCGCGGCCGTCGGCGAGGGCGAACACGATCCGCGCACGCCCGGCTCGGCCAGGGCGGCCGCGGCGGCGGCGACATCGGCATCTCCGAGCATGCCATCACGTTACGCCGCAGACATTTCGGCGCCGGCCGAAATGTCGTGGGCTGACGATCGATGCCATGACGTTGCTCGCGCTGTGCCTCGCCTACTTCATGGTCATCCTCGACGCCACGATCGTCAATCCGGCGCTGCCGACGCTTGCCGCCGAGATGCACGCCGGCGTCGCGGCCCTGCAGTGGGTCGTCAACGGCTACACGCTCACGTTCGCCGCCTTCCTGCTGCTGGGCGGCGGCCTCGCCGTCGCGCTGGCGATCGGCGCCGCGGCGTTCGCGCTCGGCCTCGTCGTCCTGGTCGGACTCGAGCCCGCGCGGCATCGGGCCACGTGGCAAGCGGCTCTGGCGTAGCCTTCGCGCCCGCACAACCCAGGAACTTTTGAAGGAGACGCACATGGGAGTCCTCGACGGCAAGACGGCGATCGTGACCGGCTCGGCCCGCGGCATCGGCCGCGCCACGGCCGAGCTGCTCTCCGAGCACGGCGCCAGCGTGCTCATCAACGACCTCGACGCCGACGTCGCGCAGCAGACGGCATCGGAGATCAGCGGCGAGACGGCCGTCTTCGCTGGCGACCTGACCCAGGAGGGCGTGCCGGACAAGCTCGTCCAGACGGCGATCGACGCCTGGGGCAAGATCGACATCATCGTCAACAACGCCGGCTACACGCTCGACGCGCCGATCCACAAGATGAGCGACGACTGGTTCGAGAAGATGCTCGCGATCCACGTCGTGGCGCCGTTTCGCATCATCCGCGCCGCCGCCCCGCACCTGCGCGAGCCGGCCAAGAAGGAGCGCGAAGAGGGCGTCGAGGTGTTCCGCAAGATCGTCAACGTCTCGTCGATCTCGGGGACGATGGGCAACGCCGGCCAGGCCAACTACGCGGCCGGCAAGAGCGCCATCGTCGGCATGACCAAGTCGCTGGCCAAGGAGTGGGGCCAGTTCAAGATCAACGTCAACGCCGTCGCGTTCGGCTACGTCCTCACGCGCCTGACCGCGGCCAAGGTCGAGTCCAACACGATGGAGATCGGCGGCGAGACGGTCCAGCTCGGGATCCCGGAGCAGATGCAGGGCGGCAGCGCGATGCTGATCCCGCTCGGCCGCGGCGCATCGCCCGAGGAGGCCGCCGGCGGCGTGTTCTTCCTGTGCTCGCCGTGGAGCAACTATGTCCACGGCCAGGTGCTGAACGTCACCGGCGGGATGTTCACGGGCATGATGTCGTGAGCATCGCGGTCGTCGCAGAGCCCGATCTCGACGACCTGCTCGCGCTCATGCGCGGCTACTGCGACTTCTACGAGGTCGCGCCGTCCGACGAGGCGCTGCTGGCGCTCAGCCGCGCGCTGATCGCCGACCCCGCGCGCGAGGGGCTCCAGCTCCTCGCGCGCGACGACGACGACCGCTCGGCGCTCGGCTTCGCGACGATCTTCTGGTCGTGGACGACGACGCGCGGCGGGCGCCTGGGCGTGATGAACGACCTGTTCGTGGCGCCCCAGGCGCGCGGCCGGGGGATCGCCGACGCCCTGATTGCCGCGTGCGCGCAGCGCTGCGCCGAGCACGGCGCGGTCGCGCTGGAATGGCAGACCGCGCTCGACAACCACCGCGCCCAGGCGGTGTACGACCGCGTCGGCGGCCGGCGTTCGCAGTGGCTGAGCTACGCGCTGACGATCAGCCGCTGATCTGGACGTTGAACGCGCGGGCGGCGCTGTTGCCGGCGTGATCGACGACCGTCATGTGCACGGCGATCCGCGGATGGAAGTGATGGCGCAGCGCGGCGGCCACGAGCCGCCGCTGCGGTGCCGAGAGCTTCATCGTGATCGTCGTGCGCCGGCCGGCGGTTACGATCAGCTTGACGCGCCGCAGGCTGTGGCCGTGGGGCCCGATCCGGATCTTGGCCGAGACACGGTGACGATGCACTGCTCGTCGCAGCCGACCACAAAGCGCAGGCGCGCGAGCGCGCCGGCCCGCTGGCTGCGCGATGCCGTCAACGCCAGCGTCGGTGCCGTGCGGTCGGGCGCGGGCGTGGCGACCGGCAGCATCGGCGCAGCGGACCGGCGCCGTCACCGGGGCCACCAGGCGGGCAGCGGTGCACTGATACGGGCCGCTGTCGGGGTTCAGCCGCTCGAGCACGCCGCCGCCGAGTAGCGTCATATACACGCGCGCGCAGCCGTCCTCGCCCATGCCTGACAGCCCGGGACGTGGATGCCGAGGTCGCGGACGTTCGTCGCGACCGGCGTGCCCGGCGCCGCGGACGGGCTCAGCCTCGCCCCGAACAGCTCGCTCTTGCCGTCGTCGCCGAACAGGTAGGTCCCGTAGAGGTCGGTCACCATCGGGTCGCGGACCACGTAACCGCCGATGATCGCCACCCAGCCGTCGGTGTGGGGCTCCTCGATCACGGGTCAGTCGCGAAGTTCGGCCCCGGCGTCTCGCCCGACGGCGAGTACGGGTGCAGCCCCTCGCGCAGGTTCCAGCCGAAGTTGGCGCCGCGCCCGCCGACGACCCCGGGGCTCAGCGCCGGGACGTAGTCGATCTCCTCGTAGAGGCTCCTGGCCGACGTCGCCGATGATCATGTCGCCGGTCTCGCGATCGAACGAGTAGCGGAACGGATTGCGCAACCCGAGCATCCACACGGGCCCGGCCGGCGCCCGAACGGGTTGTCGGCGGGGATCGCGTAGCCGCCGGTCGCCAGCGGCTCGATCCGCAGCATCTTGGCCGAGCAGCGGCGACTGGTTGGCGTCGGGGTTGGTGGCGGTCAGGTTCTGCCCGTTGCCCTGCGATCGCCGCCGCCCCCGCCGTCGCCGGTCGAATGTACAGCATCCCGTCGGGACCGAACTCGAGCTGGCCGCCGTTGTGGTTTCCCTGCACGTAGTGGGGATCGTCAGGATGCGGACGCGGCTCGCCGGGTCGGCGTGGTCGGGCGAGGTCGCGGTGAACTGGTCGACCTCGATGTCACCGGTGTGGGCGGTGACTGGCGGGACGCCCGTGTAGTAGACGTAGAAGTGGTGGCTGGTCGCGTAGTCGGGCGCGAACGCGAGCGCCAGCAGGCCGCGCTCGCCGCCGGACGTCACAACGACGTGATGTCCAGGAACGGCGTCGGCTGCACGACGTCGTCGATCAGCTCGCGGATCGTGCCGCCCTGCTCGACGACGAACACGCGGTCGGGATCGCCAGGCGGCGCGGTGACCGAACGGGGCTGGTGAACGTGCCCAGGGTCTGGAGCTGCGCCGCGGGCGGCGGCGGCGGCCGCAGCCAGCGTGGTGAGGACGGTCACGAGGGCGATCGTGACGCGCCGGGCCATCACTTCGCCCTGGCCGCCGTACAGGTCGAGCGGCCGCTGGACGGCACGAGCCGCTTGACGTCGCCGCCCAGCAGCGCCAGGTAGACGCGCCCGCATGCGTCCTCGCCCATGCCGGCGAGGCTCGGGACCGCGAGGCCGAGGTCGCGCACGTTGGTCGCGCCCGACGCCGACAGCTTGGCCCCGTACAGGCGGCCCTTGGCGTTGTCGCCGTAGATGTAGGTCCCGACCAGCGACGGCACCTGCGGATCGCGGACCACGTAGCCGCCGATGATGGCCAGCCAGCCCTGCGAGTGCGGCTCCTCGATCACGGGGTCGGTCGCGAAGTTGGGGCCGGGCCGCTCGTTGTGGGCCGAGAACGTGTGATCGCCCTCGAGGATGTTCCAGCCGTAGTTGGCGCCGCGACCGCCGACCTGGCCTCGCTTGGGCGACGGCGCGAAGTCGATCTCCTCGTAGAGGTCCTGGCCGACGTCGCCGATCACCATGTCGCCGGTCTTGCGGTCGAACGAGTAGCGCCACGGGTTGCGCAGTCCGAGCATCCAGACCGGCGCCGCCGGGCCGTGGAACGGGTTGTCGCGGGGACTCGCTGTAGCCGCCGCCGGGCTTGGGCGAGACGCGCAGGATCTTGGCCAGCAGCGGCGAGCTGTTGGCCGACGGGTTGGACTTGGTCAGGTTCTGGCCGTTGCCCTGGGTGTCGCCGCCGCCCCCGCCATCGCCGGTGCCGATGTAGAGCTTGTTGTCGGGGCCGAACTGGAGCTGGCCGCCGTTGTGGTTGGACGCGACGTGGTGGGGGATCGTCAGCACGCGCTTGCGCGTGGCGAGGTTGGCGCGGGTCGGCGAGCGGGCGAGGATCTGGTCGACCTCGATGTCGCCGGTCGTGCCCGACCGTCGGCGCGGTCGCCGTGTAGTAGACGTAGAAGCGGTGGCTGCGGGCGTAGTCGGGGGCGAACGCCATCGACAGCAGGCCCTGCTCGCCGCCCGAGACGACGCGGTTGCCGAGGTCGAGGAACGGGCGTCGCTGCTTGACGCCGCGCATGAGCTCCCAGATCTTGCCGCCCTGCTCGACCACGAACACGCGGTTGGGGTCGCGCGGCGGAGCGGCGACCGACACGGGGCTGTTGAACGAGCCGACCTGGGCCAGGCGCGCGCCGCCGGTGCCCGCCGCACCGGCGGTGGCGAGGCTGACGATGGCGATCGCGGCCACGATCGCCGACAGCGCCGGCAGCAGCCAGATCGGGATGCGACGGCTCATGCGGCGAGGCGCTCCTCGAGGCGCGCGTAGAGCGTGCGGATCTCGTCGAGGATCTGGTCGGCGACGATCCGCTGCTGGTCGCGCGACGGGTCGTGGACGACCTCGAAGCGGATCGGATCGCCGTACTGGATCGTGACCTTCGGGAACCGCAGGCGCTTCCAGTTGCGCACCTGGACCGAGCCGTGGATCGCGACCGGGACGATCGTCGCCCCCGACTCGAGCGCCAGGCGGCCGATGCCCGGCTTTGCACGGTCGGCGATCCGACCGGTCCGTGAGCGGCCGCCCTCGCAGTACATGCCGATCGTGCCGCCACGCGCGAGGATCGCGTCGGCCGTCGCGAAGGCGTCCTCGTCGCGCGCACCGCGACGGACCGGGAACACGCCGCCGTGGTTGAAGACGAACTGCAGCGGTTGGCGTGAAACAGCTGCGACTTGGCCATGAACTGGACCTTGCGGCGGACGAACGCGGCGGTGAAGAAGTGGTCCATGAACGACGAGTGGTTGGGCGCGAGGATCAGCGCCCCGCTCGGCGGCACCTTGTCGGAGTCGATGCCGCGGGCCCGGAACGGGATCATCACGTAGGGGGTCAGGACGACCCGCACCGCCTGGTACATCCAGTCCGGACCGCGACGCCGCGTGCGCTCGTGGAAGCGGGCGAAGTCCTCGGCCGACCGCGAGTCGCGGTAGACCTGCTCCCTGATCTCGACGAGGTCCTCGGCCATGGCGCGGTCCCACATGGTAGGGACGCGCCGTCCGCTCGGCGCCGGACTCGGGCCCGAAAATCGGTCTACGGACGCCGGGGTCGGGCCCTCCCCTGGGCCCGACCCCAACGTCTCGTGGGAGTTGCCGCGCCGGTGGGTCAGGCCGACGCGGCGCTTACACCAAGCCCATTCGTCGTAGGAGGAGACGCTAGGAGGAGGGCCATGCGGTGCACCCAGCACGGTACGCAACGCCGCCACGGGCCTCTCCGACCTGATGTCGGAGATGCGCACCGACTTTTGCGCCCGGCGGTCGAGTGATCTACGCGGTGATGCGGAACGCCACGCGTCGTCCGGCGGCGGCGGCAACGCCGTCAATGACGACCGCGCCGGCGAGCCGGTAGCTGCCCGGAGCGAGGCTCCGCCCCCCGATCCGACCGCTGAAACGCACGGTCTTGCCTGGTGCCGGGCAGGGTGACGAACCTACTTGCGTGGCGCTGCCAGCACAATCAGCGCGGCGTCCGCCGCCGCAGCCTGGTCGCCGTCACGAGCAGGAAGTCAGCGAGCTGGCGAGCGCGGTGGCGGAAGCCGCCCAGCGTGCGGCCGGTCGCACGGTGGGTCAGCTCGAGCGGGAGCTCGCGCACGGTGAAGCCCGCGCGCGCTGCGTCGACCGTCATCCCGATCTCCATCCCGAACCGCGGCGCGAACGGGACGACGGCGTCGAGCACCTCGCGCGCGCAGCGCGCGCTGGCCGCTGATCGGCGCTCGCAGCTCGCAGCCCCGTCAGCCGTCGGATCGCCCACCGCGCGTAGCCGACGGCGAAGCCGAAGCCGCCGCCGAGCGCGCGCTGCGAATGCGCCGACAGCGAGGTCGCACGAGCCATCGCGGACGGCGTCAACGAGGCCGGTGAGCTGCCCGGCGGTCTCGGCCGAGGTCGCCGTCGCACAGCACGTAGACGCTCGGCGGCGTCGCAGGACCCGCTGCGCGGCGAGCGTCGTCGCGCCCCCCTTGCCGACGTTGCGCGGGCTCGTCACGACCTCGGCGCCCGCCTGCCCGGCCGCCTGCGCGGTGGCGTCGGTCGACCCGTCGTCGGCGACGACGATCCGGGCACCGTCGAACGCTTCGCGCAGGGCGACGACGGTCGCGCCGATGCGGTCGGCCTCGTTGTGCGCGGAGACGATGATGATCACGTCGCGACCGTCCATGGGCGCGGCTATCGTGCCAGGACGGCGCGGCCGAACGTTTCAGGAGGCTTGAAGTGGCGGACATCGAGGCCCACATCACGGGCACCGTGTGGAAGATCGAGTGCGAGGTCGGCGACGAGGTGGCGGCGGGCGACACGGTCGTGATCCTCGAGTCGATGAAGATGGAGATGCCGGTCGAGGCCGAGGACGCCGGCACGGTCGCGGAGATCCTCTGCGAGGAGGGCCAGGCGGTCAACGAAGGCGACACGCTCGTCGTACTGCGCTGAGCTGACGGTGCCCGGCGAGCTCGTCATCGACGCGCCGGCCGACGGCGTCGTCAGGCTGCGGATCTCCAACCCCGCCAAGCGCGGCGCGCTCGACCAGCCGATCCTCGACGCGATCGTCGCCGCGCTGGACGGCATCGAGCAGCGCGCGAGCTGCGTGATCGTCGCCGGCAGCGGCGACATCTTCTCGTCGGGCTACGACGTCGGCGACCCCGGCGCAGGGCGACGAGGAGGACATCAGCGCCCAGGCCGAGGCGATGGTCGCCCACCCGTTCAGCGCGCGCGCTCGAGGCGCTCGACCGCTGCCCGCTGCCGATCGTCGGGGCGCTCAACGGCCACACGATCGGCGGTGGCCTCGAGCTCGCGCTGACGTGCGACCTGCGCGATCGCCGCCGCCGGCATCAGGCTCGGCATGCCGCCGGCCAAGCTCGGCCTCGTCTACTCGCACACCGGCGTGCGGCGGTTCATCGACGCGATCGGCGCGCCGCGGACGCGCCAGCTGTTCCTGCTCGGCCGCTACATCGAGGCGGACGCGGCGCAGCGCTGGGGGCTCGTCAACGACGTCGTCGAACCCGAGGCGGTCGACGCTGCCGCGCTCGACTGGGCGGCGGAGCTGGCGGCCAACGCGCCGCTCAGCGTCCGCGGCATCAAGCGCGTGATCGGCGAGCTGCTGGCGGCCGAGGGCCGAGCTCGACGCGCGACACGAGCGCAGGAGCTGATCGATCTGCGCGCGGCCAGCTTCGCATCCGACGACATGCGCGAAGGCCTCCGCGCCTTCGCGCAGAAGCGCCCGCCGGTCTGGCGCGGGCGCTAACGAAACGCACCCCCCCATCGACCACCCCCGTCGGCCGGGGCAGGACCGTGGCGCCGCGAGACGCCCCAACCGCTTAAGGCACACGGGGTCCCGGGGCAAGCCCCGGGACCCACGCATGCACTCCGGATCGAACCGGAGCTTGTCGGAGCTGTGTCGCTAGACGTCCGACGGGTGCGGCCGGAGCCGGCGCGCGGCGTCGCGCGCCCCGCCCGCGCCGCCGCCGTAGAACCCAAGCGACGGGACGTCCGAGGGGTAGACCTCGTGGCCGTGGACGGCCAGGTCGCCCTGCTCCATGTCCTCTTCGCGTCATCCGCAGCGACACGAACAGCCCCACGAGCTTCAGCAGGATGAACGTGCCGATCGCCGAGAAGACGATCACCCAGATGGCGGGCCACAGCTGGTGCCAGAACAACGTCATTCCGCCTCCGTGGATCAGGCCGGCCGCGGGCACGAACGCACCGTCGAACACGTTCTTCCCGGCACCCGGGTAGATGATCATCTCAGGGTCGGCGAAGATGCCGACCATCAGGCCGCCGGCGAGGCCGGCGAGGCCGTGCGTGAACACGACGCCGAGCGTGTCGTCGACGTGGCGGAACGGCCGCAGGCGGCTGCCGTAGTTCAGCGCGAAGAACACCAGCGTGCCGCCGATGATCCCCATCGCACCCGCACCCCAGCCGTTGACGTAGCCGGCGGCCGGCGTGATGACCACGAGCCCGGTGATCATGCCGTTGACGCTGCCGATCAGCGACGGCTTGTTGCCGGTGATGTAGTCCCACATCACCCACACCAGGAACGCCACCGCGCAGCACAGGTTCGTGTTGAGGATCGCGGCCGACGCCGAGGCGCCCGCGTAGTACGGGTCACCACCGTTGAAGCCGTTCCAGCCCAGCCACAGGAAGCCGGCGCCGAGCGCGACCATCAACAGGTTGTTCGGCGCGTCGACTTCTCGATCTCGCTGGAGTCTCGGGCCTATCACCCACGCCGCGACGAATCCGGATACTCCGGCCGCGAGGTGGATCACGTACCCACCGGAGTAGTCCAGTGCGCCGTGCTGGGCGAAGTAGCCGCCGCCCCAGATCAGGAACGCGTTGATCGTGTAGACGAACGTCGACCACAGGATCACGAACGGGATCCACGCCTTGAAGTTGATGCGGCCGAGAACGGCGCCCAACATCAGGATCGGCGTGATCGCCGCGAAGACGAACTGGAAATAGACCAGCGTCGACTTCGGGAAGTTCCACGCCGGGCCGCCGAAGCCGTCCACGAGTGGAATCGCGGCCTGTTTCTGCAGCTCACTGTGGCCCAGGACGGATCCCGGGTGTCCCCAGAAATTCGCCCAGAACTTGCCGCTGAAGATCGTGGCGTTCGCCGCGTCTCCGGCTCCGCTCGCGCCGAAGATCCCCATCGGGTGCCCGAAGGCCATCTTGAAGCCCCACAGCACCCAGATGATGAGCACGAGGGCGAACGCGACGAACGACAGCATCATCGAGTTCACCGACCAGCGCTTCTGCATGACCCCGCCGTACAGCACGACGAGGCCCGGCACGCTCATCAGTCCGACGAGCGTCGCCGCCGTCAGCTGCCAGGCGTTATCGCCTGGGTTCAGCCAGTGTTCGTATGGAATTGGTGGCATTGCATCTCCAGAGTTCGATCCGAAGGCGAGAGCTTCGTCTCCGCCCTGTGAATGCGATAGCGACCGGCTGGCGGAACGCGCGGTGGCCAGTTGGACCGACGGTCCATATCGGCGTTTGGAGGCCCGGCAGCGCCCATACAATCGGTCCACATGCCGCTCGAAGGCCACTACAAGCGCCAGAACACCCCGTTACGGTCGCTGCAGGCGCGCGAGCGACGGATCCTCGGCGATCGTCGTCGCGGTGATCGTTGCCGGATGCGTCGCGGCGGTCGTCGCGCTCGGTCAGCACCGGGGGCGCGAAGCCGACGCCGCACGGCTGCGTGGCGATCTCGCTGGCCGGCGTGATGGGCGCCGCCGTCCAGCAGCACTGCGGCGACCAGGCGCGGTTCGTGTGCGCCCACCCGGAGGGCCAGGGTGGCCCGGCCTACGTGAGGCTCGTGCGCGAGGCGTGCCACAAGGCCGGCATCGCGACCGACTAGCGCCCTGAACGACTGCGGCCCCCAGCCGTCGACGACGACCAGGGGCCTGTGACTACGTGCTGCGCCGGCCCGTCCTACGCGGTAGCGGCAGCGCGAGACCCGAACGCAACGGGGCTCCCATGCGGAACGACGAGGACCGCGCACGACGAGGTCTCGACCGCGTACTCGGCGGCCGCGCTCAGCGACACCTGACCCTGCTGGGCTTCGGGGCGCGAGCCGACGACGAGCAGGTCGACGGGGCTCTCGCCGGGCTCGGTGACGCGGGCGCCGAGCGCGGCGGCCAGCGACTCGGCCGTGTCCTGCGCCGCGGCGTCGCCGATCACGGCGATGCGCTCGATCGTCGGCGGCTCGTCCCGGGTGTGCAGGCCGGACGGGGCGATCGCGACGGCGGCCGGGCCACCCTCGAGCAGCTTGCGGGCGGAGTTGCCCGGATTGACGCTGCCGCGCGCGGTGCGGTAGTCGGAGCCGAAGACGATGATGTCGGCGTGCTCCTCCTGCGTGAGGCCGCGCAGACCCTCGCTCGTGGACTTGTTGAGGACGACGTGCTCGGGGGGCATCGGGGTTGCCGATCAGGTCGGCGCCGCGGGCCAGCAGCGCGCGCGCCTCGTTCTCCTGGAGCTGCTCGCGCTCGTGATCGGTCTCGCTCACATGGCGGACGTAGGCCAGCTCGGGGGTTGCACCGGCGGCGGTCAGGAGGCGTCCGAGAACCGCGGCGTCCCGGTCGTTCGACGTATCGTCGTACGAAATGATGATCTTTGTCATGGAACCATGATCGGCACCGCTCCGGATTAGCGCAAATGATTCTGGTGATCGTCGGGATAAGGTGAGCTTATGCTCAACGTGCAGCGGCTCCGCGTGCTCCGTGAAGTCGTGCAGCGCGGCTCGTTCTCGGCCGCCGCCGACGCGCTCGACTACTCCCAGCCGGCGATCTCACAGGCGGTCGCGACGCTCGAGGCCGAGACCGGCACGACGCTGATCGAGCGCGACCGCAAGGGACTGCGCCCGACCGCCGCCGGCGCGGCGCTCGTCGAGCACACCGAAGGGATCCTCGCGCGCCTCCAGGCGGCCGAGGACGAGCTCAACGCGATCCTCGGCGTGCGCGGCGGCCACCTGCGGATGGCGACGTTCCCGTCGGCCGGCGCGACGGTGATGCCGCTGGCGATCGCGACATTCCGCGCCGCCTTCCCCGACGTCGAGATGACGCTGGCCGAGGCCGAGCCCGAGGACATCGCGCCGCGGCTGCGGGCCGGCGAGTTCGACCTCGCGCTGCTGTTCGAGTTCCGCGACTCGGGCATCGCGGTTCTGTCCGACCTGCGCACGACCGACCTGCTCGAGGATCCGATGCGCGTCGCGCTGCCCTCCGGGCACCGGCTCGCGACCCGGCGAACGCTGCGCCTCGAGCATCTGCGCGATGAGGCGTGGGTGCAGACATCGCAGGACAGCTCGTGCGCGCGCCACGTCGTGCACCTGTGCCTCGCGGCGGGGTTCGATCCCACGGTCTCGTTTGAGTCCGACGACTACGCAACGGTCCAGGGGCTCGTCGCGGCCGGCGTCGGAGTGGCGCTGATCCCCGAGCTCGCCCTGTCGAGCGTCCGCGACGACATCGTGATCCGCACCCTGTCGCCGATCAGCCCCGCACGGCGCGTCGTCGCGGCGACGGCCAAGGGCCCTGGCGTCGCGCCCGCCGCCAAGCCGATGCTCGACGTGCTCGTCGAGGTCGCGTCGCGCTACGCGCTCGGTGACGCCCGCGCCGTTTCCTGACCGGCAATCCGGCAACCGTCCGGTGGCGTTCATAGGTTGCCGGGCATGCCCCCGCTGATCACGCCCGACGAGGCACGCGCGCTCGGCGCCATCACCGACCACGCCGACATCGAGGCCCTCGTGGAGCGGGCATGGGCGGCGCGGCAGGAGCGCTTCGGCGACTCGACCGACATGTGCTCGCTGGTCAACGCCAAGTCCGGCGGCTGCGCCCAGGACTGCGGCTTCTGCGCCCAGTCGCGGTTCGCCGAGGCCCAGACGCCGCTGCACGCGATGATGGAACCCGAGCAGATGCTCGAGCACGCCCGCGCCGCCGAGGCGGCCGGCGCCCATCGCTTCTGCATGGTCACCCAGGGCCAGGGGCTGTCCAAGCGCGACTTCGAGAAGGTGCTCGAAGGCGCGCGCCTCGTCGCGGCGCAGACAAACCTCAAGCGCTGCGCGTCAATCGGGCACATGTCGGTCGCCCGCGCCAAGCAGCTGCGCGAAGCCGGCATCCAGCGCGTCCACCACAACGTCGAGACGGCCGAGTCCTACTACGACGAGGTCTCGCTGACCGTGAAGTACGAGTCGCGGCTACGGACGATCGAGGCGGTCCGCGAGGCGGGGCTGGAGACGTGCGTCGGCGGGATCCTCAACCTCGGCGAGTCGCCCGAGCAGCGCGTCGAGATGGCGTTTGAGCTCGCCGCGATCGACCCGACCTCGGTCCCGATCAACCTGCTGAACCCGCGCCCCGGCACCAAGTTCGGCGATCGCGACTCCATGGACCCGTGGGAGGTCGTGAAGTGGATCGCGATCTTCCGGCTCGTCCTTCCCGACGCGCTGTTCCGGCTCTGCGGCGGGCGAGTCGAGAACCTCGCCGACCTTCAGCCGCTGGCCGTCAAGGCAGGGCTCAACGGCGTGATGATGGGCAACTTCCTCACCACGCTCGGCAACACGCCCGCGCAGGACCGCGAGATGTTCACCGAGCTGGGCCTCAACGTCGCCCGCCACGCCGACAACGGCTCGGAGCCGCGGCCCGACAACCGCAGCGGCTGGCTCGACGGCGAGACGCCCGATGTCGTCGGCAACTTCATCGACACGCTCGACGATGCCCGCGAGGCGGGCATCGAGATCCGTCTGTGGGACCCGGCGACCCAGCTTCGCTACGCGCGGCGGGCCGACGTTCCTCTCCGCCCCGACGGGGCCCCCAATCGCTGGCCGACGGAGGCGACCGAAGCCGCCCGATGACGGACGTCGCCCAGCGCCTGGCGGAGATCGAGGAGCTCGGGCTCACCCGTCGGATGCGGCTGGTCAGCGGGCCGCAGGGGCCGCGCGTCGTGCTCGACGGCAAGCCGGTCCTGCTGTTGTGCTCGAACAACTACCTCGGCCTCGCCGATCACCCACGGGTGCGCGAGGCGGCGGCCGACGCGGCGATGCGCTGGGGCGTTGGCGCGGGCGCGTCGCGGCTCGTGTCGGGGACGATGACGATCCATCGCCGGCTCGAGGAGGCGTTGTGCGAGTTCGAGCAGCGTGACGCGTGCCTGCTCTTCGGGTCGGGCTACATGGCGAACGTCGGCGTCATCCAGGCGCTCGGGTCGGCGGGGACGACGATCTTCTCCGACGAGCTCAACCACGCGTCGATCGTCGATGGCTGCCGGTTGGCGCGGGCGCAGGTCGCGGTGTACCGCCACTGCGACCTCGACCACCTGACATGGACCCTCGGCCGCGCCGACACGTCGCGCGGCGGGCTGATCGTCACCGACTCGGTCTTCTCGATGGACGGCGACGTCGCCCCGCTCGAGGGGCTCGTCGAGCTGGCGCGGCGCCACGGGTTGCGGCTCGTCGTCGACGAGGCGCACGGCACCGGCGCGTTGGGCCCCGGCGGACGCGGCGCGGTCGCCGAGGCCCGCGTCGGCGACGAGGTCGACGTGGTGGTCGGTACGCTCGGCAAGGCGCTGGGCTCCTACGGCGCCTATGCGTGCTGCGACGACGAGCTGGCGCGACTGCTCGTCAACACCGCGCGGTCACTGATCTTCTCGACTGCCCCGCCGCCGCCCGCGGTCGCCGGGGCGCTGGCGGCGCTCGAGCTGCTCGTCGAGCAGCCGCGCCGCGTCGACAAGCTGCAGGCCAACGCCGACGCGCTGCGCCACGAGCTGGCGCTCGAGGGCTTCGACGTCGCGGGCTCGACGACGCAGATCGTGCCGCTGATCGTCGGCGACAGCGCGCTGGCGATGGAGATGTGCGAGCGGGCGTTGGCGCTCGGCGTGTTCGCCCAGGCGATTCGCCCGCCGACCGTCGCCGAGGGCACGGCGCGGCTGCGGCTGTCGGTCATGGCCTCGCACACGAAGGCCGAGCTGCGCGACGCCGCCCATGCCCTCGGCCACGCGGCGCTGCACGCCGGATTCCGGCCCAGCGAGGCGGTGCCGCTGGCCGCCGCGCAGGACACGGGCGCATTCGCGCGCGTTCGCGCCGCGTGAGTCCGACCACCGCCGCGGTTTGCACCGCGCCACCGGACCAGCCATGCTGGCCGCATGGGACGACGGATGGCATGGATGCTGGCGGCCTGCTGGGCCACGCTCGCGTGGGCCGTCACGCCGGCCGGAGCCTCGCTCGTCAACGACTCGCCGCCCGCCCTCGTCATCAACCCCAACGGCGGCCAGATCAGCAACACCCAGATATCGGAGGTCGATCACAGCGGCGCGACCGACGGCTACTACCTCGTCCAGGACACCGCGCCGAGTTCGACAATGGCCACAGCCAGCGCCTCGTGCACGCCCGTTTCGGGGTCGATGCACTGTGACCCATCGGGCGTCACCTTCGTCATCGCAGTCCTGAGCGCCGGCGCCGACGGCTTCACGCTGACCGCTCCGCTCACGCTCGACCTGGCCGGCGGCGGCGGCAACGACAGCGTCAGCGCCGGGTCGGCGAACGACACGCTGGTCGGCGGGACCGGCGACGACATCATCCACGGCAACGCTGGCGACGACCTGATCGAAGACTTCGGCGGGTTCGGCTCCGGCCCAGCGGCCGGCAACGACCAGTTCTTCGGCGACGGCGGCGACGACACGCTCGACGGCGGCTCGACGACCAATGGCGCCGGCGACTCGGGCACGGGCCACGACCTGCTCGACGGCGGCTCCGGTGTCGACACCGTCGACTACTCGCAGCGGGCCAAGCCGCTGACCATCAGCGTCGGTGCGTCGGGCAATGCGACGCGGGCAACGACGGCGAGACCGGCGAGGGCGACAACGTGCTCAACGTCGAGCGCGTCCTCGGCGGCTCGGCCGACGACACGATCACGGCCGATGACACGGCCAGCACGCTCGACGGCCGAGCGGGTAACGACGCCCTGACCGGAGGCGCGGGCGGCGACCTCCTCTACGGCTACGACGAGTCCGGGCCCGGGCCGATCGCCACCGATGGCAACGACGCGCTCAACGGCGGCGCCGGCAGCGACCAGCTCTTCGGCCAGGACGGCGACGACTTGCTGGCCGGCGGGACCGGCGCCGACGTCCTGTCCGGCGGCGAGGGCAACGACACCGCGACCTATGCCGGCCGGAGCAACCCGATCTCGGTGACGCTCGACGACGGCGCGAACGACGGCGAGACCGGCGAGGGCGACAACGTGCTCGACGACGTCGAAAACGTGATTGGCGGCGGCGGCGCGAACACCCTGACCGGGGACGGTGCAGCGAACACGCTGATCGGCGGTCCGGGCAACGACACGCTCAACGGACTCGGCGGCGACGACACGCTGACCGGCGCTGACGGCGATGACACGATCGCCGGCGGCTCGGGCGATGACACGATCGACGGGGGCGCCGGCAACGACACGATCGACGGCGCCTCGGGCATCGACGCCATCACGTGCGGACCAGGGGACGACACGGTGATCGCGAGCGCGCTCGCGATCGTCGCCGCCGACTGTGAGCACGTCACGCGCCCGGCGGTCGGCGACGGCGGCGGTGCCGGGCCCGGCGGGACCGGCGGCGGCGGCGGAACGACCGCCAAGATCAAGCTCGGTCTCCCCCGCTCCGTGTCGCTCGTCGCCAAGCGCGCGCTGCGCGCGACGCTGACCTGTCCGGCAACCGCGCCCGGCGGCTGCGCCCACGGGACGCTGACCGTGACCTTCACCCCGCGCACGCGCAAGCATCACAAGGCACCGAAGGCGATCCGGCGGGCGGTCCGCTTCACGCTCGGGGCCGGCGACTCGACGACGCTCACCGTCGCCCTGAGCGCCGCTCAGCGCCGCGCGATCGCCGGCGTCACGAAGGTCACGCTCAGCGTCACCGCCCGCGGCGCCGCCACCGCCAACGCCACCGTCAAGCTCCGCCGCGTCAAGCGCTAGAAGTCAGGGCCGTGCGCGGCCTGTTCGTCACCGGGACCGACACCGAGGCCGGCAAGACGATTGTGGCCGCGGCGATCGTCGCCGCGCTGGTCGCGGACGGCCTGCGGGTCGCCGCGTTCAAGCCTGCCGTCACCGGCCTCGACGACCCGGCACCCGCCCCGTGGCTGCGCGACCATGAGCTGCTCGCGGCGCTGACCGGCAGCCGATCCCGCGACCGTCACCGCACGCACGTTCGGCCCCGCCGTCTCGCCGCACCTCGCCGCCGAGCTGGCCGGAGCACCGCTGGACCCGGCGGCACTCGTCACCGCCGCGCGCGACGCCGGCGCGAAGGCCGACGCGCTGGTCGTCGAGGGCGTCGGCGGCCTGCTCGTCCCCCTCACCATGGGCTACGCGGTTCGCGACTTCGCCCTGGACCTCGGGCTCGAGCTCATCATCGCCGCTCGACCCGGCCTCGGGACGATCAACCACACGCTGCTGACGCTCGAGTCCGCGCGCGGCGCCGGGCTCACCGTGCGCGCCGTCGTCCTCGGTCCATGGCCGGCGCAGCCATCGGCGATCGAGGTCTCAAACCGCGACACGATCGCCGCCCTGGGACGGGTCGAGGTGGCGACGCTCGGCCAGGTGACGGGCCCGCAGGCGCTGGCGGCCGCTGGGGCGCGACTGTCGCCCGGGCGCTGGTTGCAGGCGCTTTGAGCGTCGTCCGCCGTGGTGGATAGCTTCGCGGTCAATGACGACCGACGACCTTCGCGCCGCCGATCGCGCCCGTTTGTGGCACCCGTTCACCCAGATGAGCGGCTGGCAGGACGAGGACGCGCCGATCATCGAGCGCGCGCTCGGCTGCACGCTGTGGGACACCGACGGCAACGCCTACATCGACGGCACCTCGTCGCTGTGGTGCAACATCCACGGCCATCGCCATCCCCACATCGACGCGGCGGTCCGCGACCAGCTCGAGCACGTCGCGCACTCGACGATGCTCGGGCTCAGCCACCGGCCGGCTATCGAGCTCGCCGAGCGCCTGGTCGACCTCGCGCCCGGCGACCTGAGCCGCGTGTTCTACTCGGACTCCGGCTCGACGGCGGTCGAGGTCGCGCTGAAGATGGCCTACCAGTGGTGGGTCCACGCCGGCGAGTCACAGCGCTCGAAGTTCGTGTGCCTGAAGATGAGCTACCACGGCGACACGCTCGGCTCAGTCGCGGTCGGCGGGATCGAGTTGTTTCACTCTCGCTTCGAGCCGCTGCTGTTTGAGTGCTTCCAGGCGACGCCGGGCGACGAGCACGACCTCCAGTTCCTGCTCGACGAGCACGCCGACGAGATCGCGGCGGTGATCGTCGAACCGCTCGTCCAGGGCGCGGCGGGGATGTTGCTGCAGCCGCCCGGCTACCTGCGCGCGGTGCGCGAGATGTGCGACGACGCCGGCGTGTTCCTGATCTGCGACGAGGTCGCGACCGGCTTCGGGCGCACCGGCACGATGTTCGCCTGCGAGCAGGAGGGAGTAGCGCCCGACTTTCTGTGCCTCGCCAAGGGGTTGACCGGCGGCTACCTGCCACTCGCGGCGACGCTCACGACCGAGCGCGTCTACGAGGGTTTCCTGGGCGAGTTCGAGGCCTTCCGAACGTTCTTCCACGGCCACACCTACACCGGCAACCCGCTCGGCTGTGCGGCGGCGCTGGCGACGCTCGAGGTCTTCGAACAGGAGCGGACGCTGGAGGCGTTACAGCCGAAGATCGCGCTGCTGGCCGAACTGCTCGATGAGCAGGTCGCGCGACTGCCTGGCGTCCGGGAGATCCGCCGGATCGGCTTCATGGTCGCGATCGAACTCGACGAGCACCCGATCGCCGACCGGATCGGCCATCAGGTCACGCTGGCCGCCCGCGCGCGCGGCGCCATCGTCCGCCCGCTGGGCGACGCCGTCGTCCTGATGCCGCCGCTGTCGATCAGCACCGGCGAACTGCGCGCACTCGTCGAGATCACCGCCGCGTCGATCGCCGCGGTCGGCGCAGGCCGTCTATCTGCCGCTGCTTAGCCCTCGTACGGCTCGAAGTCCTGCTTGCGCGCGCCGCACACCGGACAGAACCAGGTGTCCGGGATCGCGTCGAACGGCGTGCCGGGCGGAATGCCCCCGTCGGGGTCGCCGTCGGCTGGGTCGTAGATGAATCCGCACGAGTTGCAGATCCACAGTTGGGCGGTTGCTGCTTCCATCGTCGGGAACCCTAGTGCGCGCCCGCGGCGGGTGCGCCGCCGCGCGTAGGCTGTGCCGATGGCCGCCTCCGACGCAACGCCGCCGCGCGTGCGCGCGGTGCCCGGTGAGGACACGATCGACATCGACCGGCTGCCCGTGACGCCGCGCGTCGCCGCGGGCGTGATCCTCGTGCGCGGTGGCGAGGAGTCGCTCGAGCTGCTGATGGTCCGACGCACGCCCGAGGCACGCTTCATGGGCGGCGTGTGGGTCTTTCCGGGCGGCGCGCTCGACGCGGCCGACGGCGACGGCGAGGCGGGCCTGCGGGCCGCCGCGATTCGCGAGCTCGAAGAGGAGACGACGGTCGTCCTGCCAGCGACGGCCGAGCTGGTCGCGTTCTCGCGCTGGATCACGCCCGAGCCGCTGCCGATCCGCTTCGACACGATGTTCTTCGTCGCCCACGCGCCCGACAACTGCGAACCGGCGATCGACGGCCGGGAGATGGTCGACTGGCGCTGGATCGCGCCGGGGGATGCGCTCGCGGCGTCGCGAGCGGAGGAGATGGACGTCGCCTTCCCGACCCTGCACGATCTCGATGGTCTCGCCGCCCACGCCAGCGCCGCCGTGTTGATCGCGCAGTCACGCGAGCGTCCGGTGTTCCCGACGCGGCCGGTCGTCGTGATGGCGGACGACGGCACGCCGACCGTCGTCATCCCGCCACGGCCGGACGAAGCGCCGGCTTAGCGGTTCCAGCTCGCCCAGAACGCGTTGGTGACGAGCGTCTTCGGCGCGCCGCCGCGGTACGGGATCGTGACGATGTCGTGGAGACCGCCCGGATCGGCGAAACCGTGCCCGGCGAGCACCGTCGAGCCGTCATGCGAGATCCCGAAGCCGATGTAGTTGGCGCCGCGCGGGCCGAGCCGGCTCACGACCCCGGTCGGGCTGACCGTCTCGCCATAGCTCGTGTCCTGGCCGCCGAACTCGGCCAACAGCGCCCGGCCGTCGGCGACCTTGTGAGCGTTCATGCCGTCGTTGGCCGACACGTAGATCGCGGGACGCGCGCTATTGGAGCCCTTCTCGTAGGCCAGCGCACCGAACGCGCTCGCCGGCGTGGCCAGCGCGGCGACCGACGACCGCCAGCACCGTCCTCATCGGGTCCCCGCTGCGATCTCGGTCGTGCCGAGCGCGACCAGTAGCTTCTCGGTCGGTCCGCTCGCCGACAGCTCGTCGCGCGCGATGGCAATCGTCGTGTCGAGCTCGCCACTCCACAGACGCCAGGCGACCGCCGCGTCGGTGTCGAGGATGATCTGCGGCTCCAGCTCGCTGTCGCCGTAGTGCACGTTCGGCGCGCGACCCGCGCGAAGGTCGATCGTGATTGTCGACTCGGGTTCGCGCAGGCGGTACTGGACAACCCCGTCGACGGTCGCAAACCGCTCCGCGACGAGCGGGTCAGCGATCAGATCCTCGATCAGACGTCCAACTCGGCGATAGACGTCCGAGGCGTCGGCAAAGCGGTCCATGCAGGTGTTTCCTTCTCTTCAAAGTCAGCGATCCGTGCTTGCGGCGGGCAGCATAGTGCCCGTACACCGAGAAACGGGCCGATTACTTGGTCAACAGAACGATTCGCAATCGCCCGAGAAACGCCGTAACTTTGGCGCCGCCCACCAGTTGCAACTGGGCGAGGAGGGCACCTATGGAAGCGTCCGCGCTGCGCACACCGGTCGCCGTCGGCCGGGTCTCAATTTCAAGTCCATTGCTACGGCTTCGGTCCGATGACCAGCTCGTGGCCATGTTCCGCTCGGGGAGCGAGGAGGCGTTCCGCGTCATCCACGACCGCTACCGCCAGCGCCTGTTCGCCTATACGCGCCAGATGCTGTCCGGCTCGCGCTCGGACGCCGAGGATGCGCTCCAGGACGTTTTCATGCGCGCGTACTCCGCGCTGCGCGTCGACAATCGCCCCGTGGTGGTTGCGCGCGTGGCTGTACCGCGTGGCCCACAACCGCTGCATCGACCATCTTCGCCGCCCCGTGCCGGCGCCGGCCGAGATCTTCGACATGTCGCGCGGGCCGCTCGCCGACCCGATCGCGCAGGCCGAGCGCCGCGACGATCTGCGCCGCCTCGTCCATGACGTGCGCGAGCTGCCCGAGCAGCAGCGCTCGGCGCTGTTGATGCGCGAGATGGAAGGCCTGAGCTACGCCGACCTCGCGAGCGCGCTCGACGTCTCCGTGCCGGCCGTCAAGTCGCTGCTCGTGCGCGCCCGCGTGAGCCTCGTCGAGGCGATCGAAGCCCGCGATGCGAGCTGCGTCGACATCCGCAACGACATCGCCGCCGCGATCGACCGCGGTGTGCGCGCCAACGGCCGCGTGCGCCGCCACGTGCGCGAGTGCGACGGCTGCCGCGACTACAACACGCGCATGCGCGGGGTCCAGCGCTCCTTCAACGCGCTCTCGCCCGGCCATGGCCCGTTCGGCGTCCTGGCGAAGCTGCTGGGCATCGGGGGCGCCGGTTCGGGCGCCGCGGCGAGCGGCACCGCGGCCACCGGCGGCGCGGCCGCGGTCGGCAGCGGCGCAGCCGCCGTCACGGCGACCAAGGTCGCGGCGATCGTCTGCTGCGCGGCGATCACGGCCGGCGGCGCCGTCGAGATCGGCGCCACGGGCTCCACCCCGTCGACGCACAAGGCCCACCACAGCGCTGCGACATCGACCCACGCGGCGACCGCCGCCACCCGGGCGCATCTCGCTGCGGTGCACGGCGTCCCCAGCTCGACCGCTGTAACCACGCTCGTGCACAACGCGACGCAGCCCGTGCCGACGAGCGCCGCGCATCACGGCGCCGCGCCGGCGCCGCTCGGCCACGTCCGCGCCAGCGCCGCGCACGGCACCTCGGCGACCGTCGCCTCGGTAAACGTGACCACGGCCGACGTCGACACCGAAGCGAGCGGCGGCGTGCGCGCGCCCGACGAGGACACGGTGCCGACCACCGCGACCGAGCCCGCGCCCGCCACCGACCCGGCGACGGCCTCGACGCCGACCACGGCGCCGACCCCGCCGCCCGGATCCGACAGCTCGACGGCCTCCAGCGGCACGACAGCCAACGGCGGCACGGCCTCGGGCGGCGCGACGCAGCAGGCGACCGGCACCGCCACGGAGCCCGTCGCGTCGGCGGCCTCGTCCAACACGGGCACCGCGACCGCCGCGGGCTCGGGAACGGCCGGCACGGCGACTGCGTCGCCGTCGCCGACCACCCCGGCGCCGACTCCGCCCGCGACTACTCCGTAACGCCGTCCGGCAGCCGCCCCTCCTCGGCGAGCTTGCCGAGGTGGGCGCGCAGCGTGAGCGCCGCGGCGCCGCGCAGCGGGCCCGGCACCTCCGACCATGCGGCGTCGAGCAGTTCGTCGTGCGTGCGGCGCCCCGCGTCGAGCGCTGCGATCAGCCGCGCTTCGCGCTCGCGGCGGTGGGCGAGGTACGTGTCGAGGTGAGCGGCGGGGTCCGTGACCTCGGGCCCGTGCCCGGGATACAGGCGCTCGAGGTCGCGCGCGCGCAGGCCCTCCAGCGCCGCCAGGTAGCCGCTCAGCGCCCCCGGATCGGGCGCGATGAACACGCTGCCGGCGCCGAGCACCGAGTCGCCGGTGAAGCACGCGCGCTGCACGACGAACGCGAGGTGGTCGGGCGCGTGGCCGGGCGTTGCGACGACTTCGAACGGGCCGATGCGATCGCCGCCGGCGATCGGCTGTGTGCCTGCGACCGCGCGCGCGTAGGCGGGCACGCCGCCAAGCGCCTCGGCGAGGGCGGCGACAGCTTCGGTGTGGTCGTGGTGATCGTGGGTGACGACGATCCCCTCGGCGCCTCCGCGCTCCTGCGCCGCGGCGACGACGGCGTCGATGTGCGCGTCGAGCAACGGACCGGGATCGACGATCCAGCACGGGTCACGGCCGACGATCCACGTGTTGGTGCCGGTGAGGGTCATCGGGCTCGGGTTGTTCGCGCGTACGAGCGCGACCTCGACAGGGCTCATTGCGTCCTCACCGCCCGCACCATCAGCGGCGCGCAGGCCAGCACGCCGATCCCCGCCGCGATGTAGCTGACGCGGGGGTCGAAGACCTCGGTGACGACGCCGCCGAGCGCGAATCCGATGCCCATCGCGCCGGCGGCGACCGACTCGGTGAGCGTGCTCACCCGGCCCATGAACTCGTCAGGCACGAGCGCCTGGATCGCCGTCGTGACGGTGGCCGTCTCGACGCCGTTGCCGATGCCGCCGACGACCGAGGCCACGCACGCCAGCAGGAGGACCGGTGCCACGCCGATGCCTATGTAGGAGATGCCGATCGCCACGAGCCCGGCGCCGATGATCGCACGCAGCGACGAGCGCCCCGCGTAGAGCAGCATGATCGAGCCGACGAGGATTCCGGCGCCCCACGAGCCCTGGAGGATGCCGTAGCCCGCATCGCCGACGTCGAGCGTCTCCTTTGCGTAGACGACGAGCACTGGGACGACGACGCACAACGGGATCAGCGATATCGCCTCGGCGCCGATCAAGGGCCCGACGCCGGGGGTCGCCCGTGCATAGGCAAGGCCGGCGCGCAGGCGATCCGACCAGCTCCCGGGCTCGTCGGTGCTCGCGTTCGGCCACGGAGCGGGCAGCGCCATGACCACCGCCATCACCGCGAACAGCGCGGCGTCGATGCCCAGGCCCCACGCCGGCCCGCCGGCCGCGACGACGAGACCGCCGATCACGGGCCCGACCATGTTGGAGACGGAGAAGCAGACGTTGATCACGTTGTTGCCCTCGCGCAGCAGCCCGGCCGGGCGCAGGACGAGGGCGAGCGTGGAGCGGGTGATTCCGCGACCGGCCAGCGCCAACACACCGTCGATCAGTGCGACGGCGATGACGGCCGGCAACCAAAAGTGGTGAGCGAGCACCGCGAGCGCCGTGAACGCGAGCGCCTCGAGCAGGTAGATGAACGGCAGCACGACCCGCACCGAGCGCCGTTCGAGCGCGGCTGCAAGCGCCGGTGCAAGCAGCGCCGGGACGGAACGGGCGGCGATGAACAGAGCCGCCGAAGCGAGCGGCGATCCGGTCTCGTTGAGGACGAGGATCGAGGCCGCGATGAGGCCAATTTGGTCGCCGAGATCGTTCGCCGTATAGGTGACCGCAAGGCGTCGAAAGCCCCGTACCCGCATAGCTCCGGCTGCGACCGCCATGCCCCACGGAATGTATCGGCAGCACAAGATCCTCAATCGGCAGCACAAGATCCTCAACATTTCTGCGCAATTGCCGATCTTGCGTACGTGTCCCCCCGCCTTAAGCAGGTGGTTTATGCGTGGTCGGCCGTCCTGACTGCAGCGTGCCTTGCAGGCATCGTGGCGACGAGCCGTGCCTCGGACTGGCAGCCGATCGGCCTCGTCGTCCTGCTCGCTACCACGGCGGTGCTTAGCGACGTGTACGCGGTCCGAGATGCAGCGGGTCGTTCCTCCTGTCTGGCTCGTTCCTGACGCTGGTCGTCGCCATGGTCCTCGTCGGACCCGCAGTCGCCGCGGTGATCGGGCTGATCGGCCTCGGTGTTGTTCATTGCGCATGACGCCGTCACGCTGGAAGTCACGGATCCTCGACATCCCGGTCTACCTGGCCTTCCCGCTCGATCGGTGGCCTGCTTGTCCGTGCACTCGACCCGGGACAGTCGACCAGCGTCGCGTCTCGGGCTGCTCGTGCTCGGTATCTTCGCGATCACCAACCTCCTGAACTTCGCGCTCATCGCGGTAACGCACCCGAGGCGTTCTACGAGCGGGGCTTCCGCCACGTCGTCAACGAATGGCTCGTCCCGGCAATCCCGTCGCAGCTTCCGACCGCCCTCCTCGCAGTGGCGATCACACTGATGTACCGCGTCGGTCGGCCTCGCTGCACTGGCGGCGCTGATCATCGTCCTGCTCGTGTTCCAGATGCTGGCACGCGAAATGCTGCTGTCCAAACAGCGGGAGAAGGATGCTGGAGGCGCGCACCACACAGCTCGCCTCGCTTCAGGTCGGCGTCCTTGCCACCCTCGTCCAGACGCTGTCGCTGCGCGACAAGATGACGGCCCGCCACTCGGCCGCGGTCGCCCGCTACTCGAAGGCGATCGCCGACGAGATCGGCCTCGGCGTCGAGGACCAGGAGCTCGTGCACACGGCCGGCCTGCTGCACGACATCGGCAAGTTCATCTTCCCCGACTCGATCCTGTTCGCCAACCGCCGCCTGAGCGCCCAGGACTGGGAGATCGTCAAGAAGCACCCGGGCCAGGGGGCGCGCCTCGTGGCACGCGTCGACGGCTACGGCCCGGTCGCCAACATCATCCTCGCCCACCACGAGCGCGTCGACGGCCTCGGCTATCCGCACGGCCTGGTCGGCGAGGACATCCCGCTTCTGGCGCGGATCATCGCGGTCGCCGACACCTACGACGTGATGACGGCGCGCGACTCCTACCGCAAGCCGGTCTCGCGCTCCGAGGCGCTGACCGAGCTGCGCCGCGTCGCCGGGCTCGCAGCTCGACGGCGAGCTCGTCGAGGCGTTCATCAAGGTGCTGGCCCAGCGCGGGCTGATGTTCCAGCACACGACCGACGCCGACTTCGAGGCCGAGCTGCGCTTCGACGCCCGCGTGCGGGCGCTCGGCGCGCTCAACGGCCGCCAGGCCGCCTAGAGCGCTCGCAACTCCTCGAGCAGGTCGGCGTCGAGCCGGTCGGCGAGCTCGATCGCGTCGACGAGCTCGTCGAGCTGGGCCGGCGACGTCGCGCCGACAAGCGTCGTAGCAGTCCGGGGGTGGGCGAGCGAGAACGCGATCGCCAGCGTCGCGGGCGTGGTGTCGAGCCGCTGCGCGACCGGGCCGAGCGCGGCGCCGATCCGCAGCGCCTCCTGGTAGCGGCCGCGGGCCAGGTCCTCGGGCGTCATGCGGCCGCTGCCGCCGCGCGCGTACTTGCCGCTCAGCGCGCCGCCGGCCAGCGAATGCGACGCGACGAGCGACGCACGGGACGCCTCGAGCGCCGCCTCCATCGCCGGGTCCTCGACCCACTGGGTGCGACCGAGGCTGTACGGGAGCTGGGCGGCGCACGGTGCCGGGATCCCGGTCCGCTCGCACTCCTCTACGGCGGCCGCGAGATGCTCGGCGCTCCAGTTGACGACCGCCCACGCCGCGACCGTGCCCGTGTCGAGCACGCGCGCGATCTGGTCGACGCAGGTCGCGACCGATACGGAGTCCGGCAGCGTCGAGGAGTACAGGACGTCGATGCGCTCGAACCCCATGCGCCCCAGTGACCCTTCGAAGCTCGGCCACCGCGTCCTCGCGCGGCCAGAACTCCCACCAGAGCTTGTTGGAGACGACGACCGCGTCACGGTCGGCATCGATCGCCCGGAACAGCTCGCCGAACAGCACCTCCGACCAGCCGCTGCGCATCGGTGCATCGCCGGTCTCATCGTCGTAGCGCGCGTCGTCGAGAAACGTGATCCCACGCTCAAGCGCGTGGGCCAGGACGGCCTGGGCGTCCGCGCGCGCCATGCGCTCGTACGTGCGCCAGGAACCGAGCGAGATGCGCGAGACGTCGATGCCGCTGTGGCCGAGAGGGCATATCGGGAGCCCTGCCATCGCCGGCGAGCTTAATCGTCCGCGAACGCAACTTTTCATGCAATTTGCGGCGATCCTGCCGATGGATGACAAGATCCACTAGAACATTCGTCCAGAAACGGGCCATGATCCCCACTTGTAGGGATACGGCGCGGACGCATTGTCGAGTCCAATGCGCGCAGGGCAAGACGCGGGTGCGCCAACACCCACGTCTTGCACAGGAAGGTGATCCACCATCAGGACCCGCTGCAGGGAACGCAGCGAGAGAGGAATCACGGTATGGGCTTCCGTCGCTACTAGAACGGTTTCTGCAGTACTTGTTTCGGCCGCTCGAGCACCGAACTTGAGCCCAAATTGCGGGCTTTGGACGGGTGTTGGAGCGGCCGAAACGCGTTAAGGGCGCGTTATGACGCCCTACATGCCGTAGCGCTCGAGCAGCCGCAGCCACGCCTCGCTGCGGGTCGGGAACGCCGGCACGCTGTGCCAAAGGTCGTCGAGCGCGACCGCGCCCCACGATCGCGATCGTGGCGGCGTGGAGCTGGTCGGCGATGTCGGGGCCCGTGAACGTCGCCCCGACGATTACTCCGGCGGTCGTCGTCGATCACCAGCCGCAGCGTCCCGGGCGCCCCGCGGCCGATGTAGCTGCCGCCCGCGACGCCGTCCTGCGGCTGGTCGACCGCGCGTGACGTTCAGCCCCGCCTCGCGCGCCGAGCGCAGCGTGTGCCCCACCGCCGCGACCTGGGGCTCGGTGAAGATCACGCGCGGCGGCGCAATGTCGTGGCGCATGGGCGACGACGGCGCGTCCGACGAGTGTGTCGGCAACCGCGCGCGCCTGCTCCTTGCCGATGTGGGTCAGCAGCGCGCGGCCATTGACGTCGCCGACCGCGAACAGCCAGTCGTGGCCCGGTACGCGCAGATCGTCGTCGACATCGACGGTCTTGCCCGCCTGGAGGCCGACCGTCTCGAGCCCGAGGTCGTCGGTCAGCGGCCGCCGGCCGACCGCCACGAGCAGTTCGTCGGCAGCGACCGTCCCGACGCCCTCGACGTCGAGCTCGACGGTGCCGTCGGGCGTGCGCCGAGCAGCGCTGGCGCCTGCACCGAGGTGAACGGTGACGCCCACGTCGCGCAGCGCGTCGAGCACCTGCGCGGACGCGAACTCCTCCTCGCCCGCGATCAGGCGCTCGCCGAGCTCGACCAGCGTCACCGTCGACCCGAGCGACGCGTAGGCCTGGGCCATCTCCACGCCGACCACGCCGCCCCCGAGGATCGCCAGCCGCGGCGGAACCGTCTTCGCCGTGGTCGCCTCGCGGTTCGTCCACGGCCTGATGTCGGCGAGACCGTCGACCGGCGGTATCGCCGCCGCTGCTTCCGACCGCCAGCACGACGCCCTTGGAGGCCCGCAGCACCTCATCCCCCACCCGGACCGCGCGCTCGCCCTCCAACCGGGCGTGGCCGCGGACGAGCGTGACGCCGCGGTCCTCGAGCCACGGCAGCTGTCCCGAATCGTCCAGCTCGTGGATGATCTCGTCGCGGCGACGCAGGACGGCGGGCACGTCGAGCCCTCCGGTCACCGCCTGCGCGGCGCCGGGGACGCGGCGTGCCTCGGCCAGCGCCTGGGCCGGGCGCAGCAGGCCCTTGGACGGCATGCAGGCGTAGTAGGAGCATTCGCCGCCGACGAGCTCGCGCTCGACGAGGGCGACGTTGAGGCCGTGCTCGCCAGCGCGTCCGGCGGCGACCTCGCCGGCCGGGCCGGCGCCGATGACGATCACGTCGAAGTCGGTTTGGGGCATGGTCGGGTCGTCTTGCCCGGGCGGCGGCCGTTACGAACGCGCGCGCGCCGGTTATCCTTCGTGACCTTCGGGGCGTGGCGCAGCCTGGTAGCGCGCACCGTTCGGGTCGGTGAGGTCCCGAGTTCAAATCTCGGCGCCCCGATCGCAGTTCCCAGCCCGCGGGGCGGTCACGAGCCGCTCCGCGGGCTGGCGCTTTGCCGGGAGCTCGCCATCGCCGCCGCCACCGACCTCATCGCCCACCTCGACGAGCTGCTCGACGCGGCCTCGTTCGACGACTACGGGCCCAACGGGCTTCAGGTCCCGGGCCGCGACGACGTGCGGACCGTCGTCACCGGGGTCAGCGCCAGCCGCGCGCTGCTCGAGCAGGCGGTCGGCGCCGGCGCCGACCTGGTGCTCGTCCACCACGGCCTGTTCTGGGGCGAGCGCGGGCCGCTGGATCGCGAGACCGCAGGGCGGCTGAAGGTGCTGCTCGACGCCGACGTCGGCCTGGCCGCCTACCACCTGCCGCTCGACGCCCACCTCGAGGTCGGCAACAACGCGCTGCTCGCCGGCGCGCTCGGCGCGACCGACGTCGAGCGCTTCGCTGCGATCGGCGTCCGCGCGACGTTCGCGCCGGCGATCGACGCCGGCGACGCTCCTTGCGCGCGTGCGCGAGGCAACGGCACGCGAGCCGCTGGCGTTCCTGGACGGCCCCGTGAGATCGCGTCGCTGGCCATCGTCTCGGGGGCCGGCGCGTCGCTGCTCGGCGAGGCGATCGCGGCCGGAGTCGACGCGTTCATCACCGGCGAGCCGCGCGAGCCGGCGATGGCATCGGCGCGCGAGAACGCGATCCACTTCCTCGCCGCCGGACACCACGCGACCGAGCGGCTCGGCGTCCAGGCGCTGGGCGAGCGCTGGCCAGCGCCCACGGCGTGCGACACGTCTTCATCGACGTCCCGAATCCGGTCTAGAGAACCGGCCTCTTTCTTAGGAACATTTACTTGAGGGCGTCTGCCGGACGCGCTAACTTCGCCTTCACTTGGTTCCCATAGGAGGAGATACGCCGATGGCAATTCACCTGACGCCCACCGAGCTGGCCCGCGAAGCAGGCCTCGAGCGCAGGGAAGTGATCTCCAAGTGCATGGAGTTGGGCGTCCCCATCTTCCAGGGTCGGATCGATAAGACCCTGTTCCTCGCTTCCCTGGGCCACTCGCACATCGTCGCGACCGCGTCCACAACCACCGTCGTCGCCGCCACCGCCTAACACACCGTTTTCACACCGTTTCGGGCGGAAACCTGCGCGGGACATCCCGCGTGGGACCTGAACTGTGCGCCACGCCATGGATAGAACGGATTCCCTCCAGTGAGCCCAACGACCGTTTCTGAGACCACCGGGTCGAAGACGATCGCCGACCTGTTTCGTCTCGCCGTCGACCAGTACGGCGACCGGTCGTTCGTCGTGCGCAAGGTCGACGACGCCTGGGTCGAGACGACGTTCGCGCAGTCGGGCGAGCTCGTCACCGAGATCGGGCTCGGGCTGATCGACCTCGGGCTGGGCCTCGGCGAGCGGATCGGCATCCTTGTCGCATACGCGCCCGGAGTGGACCTACTGCGACATGGCCGCCACGAGCGCCGGCGCTGGCCGTCGTGCCGGTCTACCCGACCAATGCGCCGCAGGAGTGCGCCTGGGTGCTGGGGAACTCCGAAGCCGTCGCCGTGATCTGCGAGAACGCCGCGCAGGTGGCGAAGGTCACCGAGTCCCGCGACGCGCTGCCGGGCCTGCGGCACATCATCGTCATCGACCCCGAGGGCGTCTCCGAGGACGTCATCACGCTCGACGATCTGCGCCGCCGCGGCCGCGGGCTGAGCCCCGACGAGCTGCAGGCGCGCACCGACGCCGTCCAGCCCGGGCGACGTGTTCACGATCATCTACACGTCGGGTACGACCGGCGCGCCCAAGGGCTGCGTGCTGACCCACCACAACTACCGCCGGATGCTCGACATCGTCGAGACCACGTCCCGGCTCGGCACGCACGAGGAGCGGGACCTCGTCTTCCTGTTCCTCCCGCTCGCGCACTCCTACGCGCTGCTGATTCAGCTGCTGTGCATCGACATCGGCTGCGGGATCGCCTACGCGACCGGCGACTCGACGCAGATCTTCACCGAGATCCGCGAGGTCCGGCCGACCCTGCTGCCGTCGGTGCCGCGGATCTTCGAGAAGCTCTACACGCTCGCGCAGGGGCGCTTCACGCCCGAGGAGCTCAAGCTGCGTGCGCGAGGTCGGCGGCAAGATCGAGGACCTCAAGATCCAGGGGCTCGATGTCCCCGACGAGCTGACCGAGAAGTTCGCCCCGGTCGCCGAGAAGGTCCAGTTCGTGCGCGACCTGTTCGGCGGGCGCCTGTACGAGGCGGTCACCGGCGCGGCGCCGATCGCGACGGAGATCCTCGAGTTCTTCTGGGGCGCCGGCGTGCCGGTGCTCGAGGGCTACGGCATGACCGAGACGTCGACGTCGGCGACCTATGCGTCGCCGGCCGATCACAAGTTCGGCACCGTCGGCAAGCCGTACCCCGGCGTCGAGATCCGGATCGCCGACGACGGCGAGATCCTGATCAGCGGCGACAACGTCTTCAACGGGTACTACAAGAACGACGAGGCGTCGTTCGGCGCGGTCGTCGACGGCTGGATGCACACCGGCGACCTCGGCTCGATCGACGACGACGGCTACCTGACGATCACCGGCCGCAAGAAGGACCTGATCATCACCGCGGGCGGCAAGAACATCACGCCGGCCAACATCGAGAACGAGATGAAGCAGACCCGCTGGGTCTCGCAGGCCGTCATGCACGGCGACCGCCGCGCCTACCCGGTGATGCTCGTCACGCTCGACGAGGAGGAGATCGTCCCGTGGGCGCAGGAGCACGGCGTGCAGGACACGTCGATGTTCGCGCTCGCGCGCGACCCGCAGGTCATCGATCTCGTCCAGGCCGAGCTGTCGCGGATCAACAAGGGCTACGCCCAGGCCGAGCAGGTCAAGCGCTTCTTCATCCTCGACCACGACCTGTCGCAGGCGGCCGGCGAGCTGACGCCGACGCTGAAGGTCAAGCGCAACATCGTCAACGCGCGCTACGCCGACCACTTCGACGCGCTCTACCAGCAGTAGCCTTCCTGGGGTGATGAACCCCACGCACACCGCACTGGGCGCCTGGAGCGGCGGGCGCTTCATGCATTTCGGCTCGGAGCTCGATGATGAGCGCCTCGCGGCGCTGCTGCGCCCCGACGACGCGATCCAGACGGTGTTGACGGCCGACGTGTACGGCGCCGGGCGAGGCCGACTCGGTTGTCGGCCGCGCGCTGAGCGGCCTGGCGCGCGACTCCTACTGCCTGGTCGGCGCGGTCGGCCACGACTTCTACGAGGGCGAACGCGACGGGCCGCGAGGGCTTCCCGCGGTTCACCGACCCGTCGCTGCGCGGCCCCGAGAGCTACGCCGTCGTACCTGCGGATGGCGACCGAGCGCTGCTCGAGCGCTGCGGCGTCGACGCGTTCGACCTGCTGCTGCTGCACAACCCCGACCGCGTCGGCTACACGAGCGACGCGGTGTGGGACGGGATGGCGGCGCTGCGCGAGGCGGGACTCACGAGGCTGATCGGCGTCGCGCCGGGGCCGGCCAACGGCTTCACGCTCGACGTCATCGACTGCCTGGAGCGCTTCGGCGACCGGATCGACTGGGCGATGCTGATCCTGAATCCGCTCGAGCCGTGGCCGGGCGAGTTGGCGCTGCCGGCGGCGCGCGCGGCCGACGTGAAGGTGATCGCGCGGGTCGTCGACTACGGCGGCCTGTTCCACGACGACGTGCTGCCGGGCCACGAGTTCGCCCGCGGCGACCACCGCGGCTTCCGGCCGCCGGGGTGGGTCGAGGCCGGCCGCGAGCGCATGGAGCGCCTGCGCCCGTTCGCCGACCGCCATGGGCTGACGATGCTCCAGCTCGCGTGCCAATGGGACCTCGCCCAGGCGCCGGTGTCGTGCGTGGCACCGACGCTGATCCAGGAGGCCGGCGACGATGCCAAGCCGGTCGAGGCCAAGCGCGCCGAGCTCGCCGCCGTGCCGTCGTCAGTCGTGCTGTCCGCCGACGAGGTCGCCGAGATCCGCGCGATCGGCGACAACCACGGCTGCATGGCGCTCAAGGGCGCCGTCCCCGACTTCGAAGGCGAAGAGCGCCCCGACCGCTGGGCGCTGACGCCCGAGTACGTCGAGGTCGGCGCGCGCTGGGGCATCGACCCGGCGCGAGATCTGACGCCGGCCTAGCTTTCGCGGGCGCGGTCAAGGGCGGTGATGGGCGTGTGGGGTCGCCGCGGTCGGTGATCGTGGTGTTTGCGGCGATCGGCGTGTGGCGTGGCTCGGTGGCCACTTCGGGTCGGCAGGCTGATTAGGCGCCGTCGTGCGGCAGGCTTTCGTGTGCGCCGTGAGAAGCGGCTGCGCGAGCGGGCGGCAAGCTAGGTTGCGCCGTCGTGCGGCATAGCTGTGAAGGCCGTCACCGCTCGCGCCGCCGAGCGTCAGCGTAGCGCCGTTCGTCGTAGGGCTGTTGGGAGTTCAGAAGCCGCCAAGCGAGGCGGCAGGCGTTGCGTGCGAGCGCGACTCGAGCCTGGATCGGGCGAAACCCGCGAGCTCTGAGTTCGCTGTCGCGGGCTCGGAACGCGTTGCTGTTCTGGCTCAGTCCCCAGGCGATGCCCATCAGCGCGTCGCGGTGCTCGGGGAGGCCTTGGCGGCTGATCCGGCCGCGTCGTGTGATCGTTGAGGACTGGTAGGTCGCCGGAGCCAGCCCGGTCGCCGAGTAGAGATGTTCCGGGGTTGGCCAGCGCTCGATCGGCAACGTAAACGCACTGAACGCGGCAGCGCGAACGACCGCAACGCCCGGCATCGAGGTCAGGATCTGCCCGTCGGAGCGCTGCAGGATCTCGGCGAGCTGTTCCTCGCCCAGGGCGATGTCGTCGCGGAGATCCTGCCATCGGCGCAGATCGCTTCCCAGGCGTGCGGCGCGCATCTCGGCGTCGGCTGGTGGGTCCAGCAGCCGCTTCCAGCGCGCCGCCCAGAACGTGGCTGTGGCGTCGGTCATGCGGCCCGGTGCGCGAGCCAGCAACGACCGCTTCGATGGTGCCCGCCCGGCGAACGCCGTGACGCATGCGAGGACTGCCTGACCGGCCGGTGAGTCGAGGTCAAGCTTGCGGCCGTGGCCGCATGGTGCCGACAGGCCCGGACACAACGCGTTGAGCTGGTCATGCAGTCGCTGCTGCAGCTTGCCCTTCGGCATCGACGAGCTGTGCGCGATGGCGGACCGTGCCGAGCATCGCCTCAACGACATCGGGCTCTACCCGGCGCCCGGCGCCCTGGCGCACCAGCCACACCAACGCGGCGCAGTCGCGGTCATCAGTCTTGAACCGTCGCGACCCCAGCTGCCCCCGCGCGGCTGTCGTCTCCGACGGAGCGAACAACCTCAACGACCCCGGCCAGCGTCGCTCGATCTCCGTCGCCCACGCGCGATGCAACGCCCCCGTCGCTTCCAAGCCGATCACCGGCGCCCCCGGCACATCACTCGCCGCGATCAGCCGCTCGAGCTCGTCGACGCCATCGCGCAGCACCGGCAACGACACCGGCTCGCCGATCAAGCCCCGCTCACCAGTCGTCAACCACACCCGATTGAACGCCTTGCCCGGATCGACCGCAACAACCAACGAGGTGGCCGGCACCTCGCGACGCAGCAACTCCACGACGAACCCCTTCCACGAAGACAGAAAGAGAACGACCCTCCCCGGCACAGCCGAGAAGGGTCGCCCTCAAGCCGGTCTTTCCGGATCTATCAGCTGTCTCCCGAGACGGAGGGCTCTCTAACCGGAGCTATTCCGATCTCGGGTTGTCCACGCTCACGCCCCGCCCTCCGACGCAGACTGCCGCAGCAGTGCCCCGGTCGTCTGCTCGAGGATCTTGCGCCAGGCGCGGGTCGTCTCCTTCTCGGCCGAGAAGTGCTTGATGACCTTGCGCACGCGGGTCGCGCGAGATCTCGATGCCGTGGCGGTCGCAGATCGCGCGGCAGGTCGTCGTAGTCCTAGGCGAGCTTCAGCGTCACCGACTGGAAGCCGTGGCGGGCGATGTCGACGCGGCTGGCGAAGTCCATGATCGACGTCTGGAACATCAGCTCGTCGTTGGGCTCGGGCTCGATGAGGATGATGTCGACGTCGGGGTAGTCGGTCTCCCACTGCTTCGTGCCATCTCGTGCAGGCGCTGGTAGGCCAGCAGCTTGAACGTCTGGTAGCCGATCTGCGGGAAGCCCATGTCGCTGACCCGCTGGGCCCGCGACCCGGGACGCGTCGCGACCCGCTCGGAGAAGTCGTTGACGTAGGGGACGAGCGGGTTGACGACGACACGAGCTTCGCGCCGGCGTCGACCGCGATGTCGATGTTGGTCGTCGAGATGATCCCGCCGTCGATCAGCTCGCGGTCGCCGACCGCGCACGGGCTTGTAGACCATCGGCAGCGCGGTCGAGGCGCGCACCGCGCGTCGAGATCGGCACGTCGTCCCAGTCCGTCGGCGCCGAAGACGATCCGCTCGCACGTGTCGAGGTCGGTCGCGACGAGGTACAGCTCGGGCGTCAGCGTGCGGAAGTCGTCGGTGCGCTCCGGGTCGGACAGCACCGTCGCGCATGTAGTCCTCGACGCCCGCGCCCGAGTACAGGCCGCGCGGCAGCCCCTCGGCGAGCGCCGAGCACGAGGTCCATGATCGACGTCTCGCCGAGCTGGCCGGCGAAGCTGCGCAGCAGGCCGCGCGGCGCGGAACGGCAGCTCGGCGCCCTTGCGCGCGAACTCGAGCACGTTGGGGCGCAGCAGCGTGCCGAAGTCGATGTCGCGGAACGGCGTCGGGACCTGCTGGTTGACGACCCGCATCATCTCCTCGGGCGTCACGCCGTTGGCGATCAGCGCGGCGACGAACGAGCCGGCGCTGACGTGCCGACGTAGATGTCGAACTGGTTGACGGTCCGGTTGACCGACAGCAGGTCGAGCGCGCGCAGCGCCCCGATCTCGTAGACGCCGCCGGTGAACCCGCCGCCGCCGAGCACGAGCGCCGTCTTGGAGCGCGCTTGCGGGTCCGCGGGGCGGCGCCGCGCGCCGACGCCGTGCGCCGCTTGGCCTGCGGGGGCGTCGAGCTTGACGACCTTGCCCATCCGGGGCCAGTGTACTGGCCGTCACGCTCGCGCCCTTCCGGCTCGGACCGCCCCGGCCGTCGCTACCCTGGCGACGCAGATGCGTCGACTGACGTTCGTTGTCGCAGCCGCGGTCGCGCTGCTCGCTGGCTCGCCGCCGCTGGCCGCGTTCGCGGCGACGCTCGAGCGGCCCTGTCGCTCAAGCGGATGCTGGCCCGCCTCGACGCGCCGCATGGGCCACGCCTCGGGCGCGCTATGTCCGCGATCTGACCGCTTCGAAGACGCTCTTTCACCGCAACCTCGACAAGCGGCTGATGCCGGCCTCGATCGAGAAGCTCTTCACGACGGCGACCGCGCTCTGCCGCTTCGGCGCCGACGGCGCGCTGACGACGATCGTCGAGGCGGCGCCCGATGCGCACGTCGAGCCTCAACGGCGTCCTGCGACGGCGACCTCTACCTCGTCGGCGGCGGCGACCCGTCGCTCGACGACACGCGGCGCTCAAGAAGCCTCGCGTCGCAGGTCCGCTTCGGCGGCCACGTGACGACAGATCGACGGCACGATCTTCGGCGACGACTCGCTGCTTCGACCAGCGCCGCGGCAGCTACGACGTCCGACTACGCGCCCGACTCCGAGGTCGAGGGCTCGCTCGGCGCGCTGGCGTGGGGCCACGGCGTGTCCGATGCCGAGCGCGTCCCGGCCCACGCGGCCGCGGCACGCGCTCAGGCACTTCGCTGTCGGCGCGCCGGCGTCGGCGTCGCCAAGGCCCCGGTCGCAGGTCGGCACGGTGCCCGACGGGGCTCGCGCAGCAGCTCGCGACACTCGACTCCCCGCCGATCTCGACGCTGATCCGCGACTACCAACCGCCCGTCCGACAACTTCTACGCCGAGATGCTGCTCAAGGACCTCGGCGCGTCGCTTCGGCTCGGGCGGCACGACGCCCGCCGGCGCCGCCGTCGTGCGCTCCGCCAACGCGGCGCTCGGGCATCCGCGACGCGGTCGTCGACGGCTCGGGCCTGTCGCGCGCCAACCGCACGTCCGCCGCACCAGGTCGTGCGGCTGCTGACGGCGATGACGCCGGAGCTCGCGACTTCGAGGCGTTCGCACGTCGCTGCCGGCGCCCGGCGAGCGGGACGCTCGTGCGCCGCATGCGCGGCACCGCGCGCCAAGCCGTGCCGGGCCAAGACCGGCACGCTGACCGGCGTCAGCGCGCTGTCGGGCTACTGCCCGGCCCGCAACGGCACACCTGTCGCGTTCTCGTTCATCGAGAACGGCGTCTGCACCGGCTGCGCGAAGGCGCTCGAGGACCGGATGGTGCCGCTGATCGCGCAGCTACGCGCGGCATCGAAGGCGACGATCCCCGTCGGGACGACCCCGACAACGCCGACGACGCCGACCAAGCCGACGACGCCCACGAAGCCGACGACGCCGACCAAGCCGACCACACCGACGACCATCCCCACGACGACGACCACGACGCTCCCGGTCCCACCCGGCGGCGGCGTGACCGCCCCGTAGGGCGGCGGGATCACCCGGCGCCGTCGAGCAGCGCCAGCAGGCCCGGCTCGTCGAGCACGTCGACGCCGAGGCGCTCGGCCTTCTCGAGCTTCGAGCCCGGGCTGTCGCCGGCGACGACGTAGTCGGTCTTCTTCGACACGCTCGGACGTCACGCGCCCGCCCGCGGCGAGGATCCGCTCGGTCGCCTGCTCGCGCGTGAGAGTCGGGCAGCGTGCCGGTCAGCACGAGCGCCTTGCCGGCCAGCGGCCCCTCGCCCGGCGGCGGGCCCTCCTGCTCGAAGCTCAGGCCCAGCGAGCGCAGGTCGGCGATCAGCGCCTGCATGTCGTCCTGCGCGAGCTGCTCGGGCGATCAGCCCGGCGACGATCGGGCCGATCCCCGGCACGCCGGCGATGTCGCTCGGCGCTCGCGGCGCTCAACGCGTCGATCGAGCGGAAGTGCTGGGCGAGGTTGCGCCCGGTCACGAGCCCGACGCCCTCGATCCCGATCGCGAACAGGACGCGGCCGAACGGGCGCTCCTTAGACGCCTCGATCGCCGCGACGAGCCGCTCCGCGCTGACCTGCGCCGTACCCCTCGAGCTCCATCAGCTGCTCGGCGGTCAGGCGGTAGAAGTCGCCCGCGGTCGTGACCAGCCCGGCGTTCTGGAGCTGGCTGACCTGCTTCTCCCCCAGCCCTTCGATGTCCATCGCGCCCTGCGAGGCGAAGTGCTTGAGCAGCTGCCAGCGTCGGCCCGGGCACTGGAGGTTCGGGCAGTGGGTGAAGACCGAACCCTCGTTCTTGATGGTCTGTGTCCCGCAAATCGGGCATTTCGCCGGCGGCTTGGGCGGCTGCGCGCGGCCCTTGCGCTCGACGGCGTGCGGCGCGGGCGAGATGACCTGCGGGATCACGTCGCCGGCGCGCAGGACGATCACCTCGTCGCCGATCCGGATGTCCTTGCGGGCGAGGTCCTCCTCGTTGTGCAGTGTCGCGAGCTTGACCGTGACGCCCGCGATCCCGATCGGCTCGAGCACGGCGAACGGGTGCAGGTCGCCGAACTTGCCGACGTTCCAGGCGATGTCCTTGAGCGTCGTGACCTTCGTCGTCGGCGGGAACTTCCACGCGATCGCCCAGCGCGGATCGCGGCCGACCACGCCGAGGCGGCGCTGGAGCTCGAACTGGTCGACCTTGACGACGACGCCGTCGATCTCGAAGTCCAGCGAGCCACGCCGGCGTTCCCAGTCCAGGCACTGGGCGACGACTGCGTCCTCGGTGTCGAGCTGCTCGATGTCGGGGTTGACGCGGAAGCCGTGCTCGCGCAGCCACTCGAGCGACTCCCAGTGCGACGCAAACGCGATCCCGTCGGCGGCGCCGATGCCATAGCACCACATGCTCAGCGGCCGCTCGCGCGTCAGCGCCGGGTCGAGCTGGCGGATCGTGCCGGCGGCCGAGTTGCGCGGGTTCATGAACGTCGACAGGCCCTGCTCGGCGCGGCGTTCATTGAGCGCGGCGAAGTCAGGCAGCGACATGTAGATCTCGCCGCGAACCTCGAGCAAGGCCGGAGGCTTCTTGATGTCGATCTTCAGCGGGATCGTCGGGATCGTGCGCAGGTTGTGGGTGACGTCCTCCCCCGTCTCGCCGTCACCGCGCGTCGCGCCCCGCTCGAGCACGCCGTCGCGGTACAGCAGCGAGATCGCCAGGCCGTCGATCTTCGGCTCGGCGACGAAGCGGAACTCGGGGTTCTCGATGCCCTCGCGCGCGAGGTGGCCGGCATGCGCGCGACCCACGCGCGCATCTCCTCGGCCGATGCGCGCGTTGGCCAGCGACAGCATCGGCAGCTCGTGGGTGACCTTGGTGAGGCTCGAGACGGGCGCCGAGCCGACGCGCTGGGTCGGCGAGTCGGGCGTGACGAGCTCGGGGTGTTCGGCTTCGAGTGCCTTGAGCTCGTCGAACAGCGCGTCGTACTCGTCGTCGGCGATCTCGGGGTCGTCGAGGACGTGGTAGCGGTGGATGTGGTGGTTGAGGACGCGCTGGAGCTCCTGGGCGCGCTTGGTCACCGCCTGCGGGGTCATTCGGTCGGCTCCCGGGCGCTGCGCAGGAAACGCGACAGATCGTGCTCGACGAGCGCGTCGAGTCCCGCGTGGTGGGTGAGGTCGAAATGGATCGGGGTGACCGAGATGTGCTGGGCGGCGACCGCGGCGAGGTCGGTGCCGGGCTCGTCGTGGAAGTCGGGGTCGACGCCGTAGACCCAGTAGACGTTGCGTCCGTCCTCATCGGTCGTCGTGTGCTTGAGCTCGTCGCGGTAGATGCGCTTGCCGAGCGTGGTGACACGGACGCCTTCGGGCGCGCCGGCCGGGACGTTGATGTTCAGCAGCGTTCCGGGCGACAGCGGGACGTCGCTGAGCTCGTCGACGATCCGTGCCGTGAACGCTGCCGCGGTCTGAAACCCGAACGCGGTGCCGAGGCGAAAGTCCATCTCGCGCTTGTCGGACTGCTGGCTGACCGCGATCCCCGGGATGCCGAGGATGATCGCCTCGAAGGCCGCGGCCACGGTCCCCGAGTAGGTGATGTCGTCGCCGAGGTTCGAGCCATGGTTGATGCCGGAGACCACGAGCTCGGGAGTGAAGTTCTCGACCAGCCCGAGGCTCGCCAGGCGGACGCAGTCGACCGGCATGCCGTCGCTGGCGTAGCCGACGGTCCCGTCGCCGAAGTCGACCTCGGCGACCGCGAGCGGGCGACGCGTGGTGATCGAGCGCGCGGTCGCGCTGCGGTTGCCGTCCGGGGCGACGACCGCAAGCTCGACGTCGTCGATCTGAAGCAGGGCGCGGCGCAGGGCCTGGAGGCCCTCGGCGTCGATCCCGTCGTCGTTGGTCAGCAGCACCCGCATGGCGTTGG
Source organism: uncultured Actinomycetes bacterium (assembly GCA_963846975.1). GTDB lineage: Bacteria > Actinomycetota > Thermoleophilia > Solirubrobacterales > Solirubrobacteraceae > AC-49. Next base: position 70,700 of record CAWJXY010000007.1, on the reverse strand, counting down.
CCTACAGGGTATTGAGGGACGGGTACTGCACCGAGACCAGATAGAGGCCGTGAGGCGGGGCCGTCGCCCCGGCCTCGCTGCGCGGGCGGCCGGTGAGCAGCGTCTCGAACTCCTCCGTGGTGCGCAGGCCGCTTGCGACCTCGGCCATCGTGCCGACGAGGATCCGGTTCATCGCGCGCATGAACGTGTCGGCGGTGATGTGGAAGGTGAGGATGCCGTCGTCGGCGACGGTCCATCTGGCATCGAGGATGTCGCGCTCGAAGCGTTGGTGGTAGGTGTCGGACGGGGTGAAGGCGGTGAAGTCGTGTGTGCCGTTGAGCGTTGTTGCGCACGCGTTCAGCGCGTCGTGGTCGAGCGGGCGCCCGCGCCACCACCAAGCGCGGTCGTGCTCGTGTGCGCTGCGAGCGCGGCGTTGCAGGACGCGGTAGCGATAGCTGCGAGCGGTGGCGTCCTTGCGGGCGTCGAACGCTTCCGGCGCGGGTTGCGATTCGATGACCGCGACGTCGGGGGGCAAAAGGGCATTGAGGGAACGCGGGTCCAGTGCTTCGTGGCGGTACGAGCAGACCTGCCCGAGCGCGTGCACGCCTGCGTCGGTGCGGCCGGCGACCGTCGTCGGTATGGGCTCCCGGAGGATCGTCTCAAGTGCCCGCTCGACCTCCTCCTGAACCGTCCGCTGCCCCGGCTGCCGCGCCCACCCGGCAAACCCGGTCCCCAGGTACTCCAGCGTGAGTTTCGTCGTCATTTCGTTGCAAACGCCGTGTCTCACGCGCGCTCTTGCGTGCCACGCTCGGGGGGTATGTAACCCCACCGGGAGCCTAGAGCGGCCAGCGTGCCACAAGCGTCCCGGGCCACCCAGGCCCGAGGACGAACCCGCCCTACACCAGCTCGAGAAAGACCATCTCCGTCGAGTCTGAGCGGCGCGGGCCGAGCTTGAGGATGCGGGTGTAGCCGCCGGGGCGATCGACGTAGCGGGGTGCGACCTCCTCGAAGAGCTTGTGGACCGTGAACTTGTCCTGGCCCAGCGTGCTCAGCGCCTGGCGCCGCGCGTGCAGGTCGCCGCGCTTGGCGAGCGTGATCAGCTGCTCAACCTCGGGCTTGACGGCCTTGGCCTTGGCCTCGGTCGTCTTGATCCGCTCGTGCTCGATGACCTCCTTGCAGAGGTTGGCCAGCAGCGCCTTGCGGTGCGAGGCGCTGCGGCTGAGCTTGTGGCGGGTCTTCTGGTGGCGCATGGCGCAGATGAAGCCTAGTGACCGGTCAGTCCTGACGCAGATCGAGGCCACGCGAGTGCAGCGTCTCGATCACCTCGTCGATCGACTTCTTGCCGAAGTTCGGGATCGCGTTGAGCTCGCCCTCGGACTTCGTGATCAGGTCGCCGACCGTCTGGATGCCGGCGCGCTTGAGGCAGTTGTAGGACCGCACGCCGAGCTCGAGCTCCTCGATCAGGATGTCGTGCATCGGACCGCCGGGGCCGGGACCGCCGCCGCCGTTCAGGGCGTTGGAAAGCGCCGGTTCGAGCTGGCCGCCTGGGCCCGCCCGCAGCTCCTCGATGCGGTCGGCGTCGGTGAAGATCGCCAGCTGCGAGATCAGGATCTCCGAAGCCTCGCGCAGCGCCGCGCCCGGCTCGATCGAACCGTCGGTCTCGATGTCGAGCGTCAGCTTGTCGTAGTCGGTGCGCTGGCCGACGCGGGCCTGCTCGACCGCGTAGGCGACGCGGCGCACGGGCGAGAAGATCGAGTCGATCGGGATCACGCCGATCGGCTGGTCCGGCGACTTGTTCTCCTCCGCCGGGCGGTAGCCCCGGCCGCGGCCGATCGTCAGGTACAGCTCGAGCTTCGTCTTCTTCTCGAGCGTCGCGATGTGCGCGTCCGGGTTGAGGATCTCGACGCCGGCCGGGAGGTCGATGTCCTTGGCCGTGATCTCGCCGGGGCCGGTGACGACCAGCGGCGCCTCGATCTCGGTCGCGTCGGAGTGCATCTTGCAGACGACGCCCTTGAGGTTCAGCACGATGTCCGTGACGTCCTCGGTGACGCCCTTGATCGTGGAGAACTCGTGCGCGACCCCCTCGATTCGGACGCTCGTCACCGCGGCGCCGGCCAGCGAGCTGAGCAGCACGCGGCGCAGCGAGTTGCCGAACGTGTAGCCGAAGCCGCGATCAAGCGGCTCGATGACGAACGAGCCCCGGTCCTCCTGGACGGTCTCGTTGGTAATGCGGGGGATCTGAAAGTCGAGCATCGGGGTCCTGACTGGTCGGTCGTATGTCCTGTCCGTCGCGCGGGCGGGGAGCGCGCCGGGAAATAAGCTTGCGGGTCTACTTCGAGTACAGCTCGACGATGAGCTGTTCCTGCACCGGCGCGGTGATCTCGCGCCGTTCCGGCCTGCGCAGCACCTTGGCGGTGAGCGCGTCGTGGTCGGCCTGGAGCCAGGCCGGAACCTGTGCGGTGAGCTCTGTCGCGTCGCGGATGACACCGTCGGCGCCGGTGTTTGCCTTGACCGCGATCACGTCGCCCTCGCGCACCTGATAACTGGGGATGTCGACGCGCCGGCCGTTGACCGTCCAATGGCCGTGGCTGACGAGCTGGCGCGCCTGACGTCGCGATGCCGCGAACCCGAGCCGAACGAGGACGTTGTCCAAGCGGCACTCGAGCAGCGTCAGCAGGTTCTCACCGGTGATTCCCGGCTGGCGCGACGCCTTGTCGTAGTACAGGCGGAACTGCTTCTCCAGCACACCGTAGTAGCGGCGGGCCTTCTGCTTCTCGCGAAGCTGCACGCGGTACTCCGACTGGCGCTGACGGCCGCGGCCGTGGTCGCCCGGCGGATAGCCGCGGCGTTCGACGCCGCACTTGTCGGTCAGGCAGCGCTCGCCTTTGAGGAACAGCTTCTGCCCCTCGCGGCGGCACTGCTTGCACTGAGGTCCCGTATCGCGCGCCATGACTCACACCCTCCGCCGCTTGCGAGGGCGGCAGCCATTGTGGGCCTGCGGGGTCACGTCGCGCACGCCGGTCACCTCGAGGCCGGCGGCCTGCAACGAGCGGATCGCCGTCTCGCGGCCCGAGCCGGGGCCCTTGACGTAGACCTCGACCTTCTGGAGGCCCTGCTCGATCCCCTTGCGCGCCGCGGCGTCGGCCGTCACCTGGGCGGCGAACGGCGTCGACTTGCGCGAGCCCTTGAAGCCGGCGCCGCCGGCGGACTCCCACGCGATGACGTTGCCCTCGCGGTCGGTCAGGGACACGATCGTGTTGTTGAACGACGTCTTGATGTGAGCCTGGCCCACAGGGATGTTCTTCTTCGGCTTGCGACGGCCGGACCGGGGACGCTTCGGAGCCGGCATCTAGAGGCTCCTCGGCTGGCCGTCCAGGCCCGCGTTCTGATCAAGGCGTGCGGCATCCAGCCGCACGTGACCGTTCGCTGCGCTCACTTCTTCGTCGCCTTCTTCTTGCCGGCAACCTGCATGCGCTTGGGTCCCTTGCGCGTCCGGGCGTTGGTCTTGGTGTTCTGGCCGCGCACGGTGAGGCCGCGACGGTGGCGCAGGCCGCGATAGCAGCCGATCTCCATCAGGCGCTTGACGTTCTGCGAGCGCTCGCGGCGCAGGTCGCCCTCGACCGTCATGTCGTTGTCGATGCGGTCGCGGAGCTTGGCGACCTCGTCCTCGGTCAGGTCGCGCACGTACGTGTCGGGGCTGATACCGAGCTCGGCGAGGATGTTGTTCGACGACGACCGGCCGACACCGTAGATGTACGTGAGGCCGACCTCGACGCGCTTGTTGAGTGGGATGTTGATCCCGGCGATACGAGCCATCAGTTGTTCACCCCTGCTTCTGCTTGTGGCGCGGGTTCTGGCAGATGACAAGAACCCGCCCGTGGCGGCGGATGATCTTGCACTTCTCGCACATCGGTTTGACCGACGGTCTGACCTTCATCGAGCCCTTTCTGCACGTCTGTGATCCAGCGACCCCGGCTCTGGCCGCCGTTTCGGCTGCCGCTACCGCGTCGCGGAGCGCACGCACGCGAAAACGCCGCACGGCGCGCGACCTCAAAAGGTACCAAAGTCGCCACGGTTACCGCGTCGGCCCCAGGTTGGCGCCACGGTGACCCGCATTCCAGCTCGGCTCGGGCGTGATCCCAGGCGCACGGACGGCGCTCATCGGCCTCGCACTCCTGACACTGTAGGCCGCCCCCAAGTCCGTGACGCCGTCACTCCGCCTCGTGCCACGGCGTGAGCACGCGCGGCCCGTCCGCCGTGATCGCGATCGTGAACTCGAAGTGTGCGGTCAGCGAGCCGTCCTGGGAGAAGATCGACCAGCCGTCGTCGCCCATCCGCACCGCGTGGCGCCCGGCCGTCGTCATCGGCTCGACGGCCAGCACCATCCCCTCCTCGAGCTTTGGCCCGCGGTTGGGCGGCCCGAAGTTCGGGATCTGCGGCTCCTCGTGCATCTGGCGACCGATGCCGTGGCCGACCAGCGTCCGCACGACCGACATCCCCTCGGACTCGACACGCGTCTGCACGGCGTGCGAGATGTCGCCGAGCCGGTTGCCGGCCACGCACTGGGGCACGGCGTCGAACAGCGACTGCTTGGTCACGTCGAGCAGCTTGTGAGCGATCGGCGTGATCGGGCCGACTGGGAACGTACGCGCCGCGTCGGCGACCCACCCGTCCTTGATGACGCCGACGTCGATCGAGATCACGTCGCCGCGGTCGAGTTTGTAGCGCCCCGGGATCCCGTGGACGACCATCGAATTCGGCGACGCGCAGATCGATCCCGGGAACCCGCGGTAGCCCTTGAACGCCGGCTCGGCACCCTGGGAGCGGATGAACTTCTCGGCCGCGGCGTCGAGTTCGCCGGTCGTGACGCCGGGGCGGATCTTGCCCTCGATCAGCGACAACGTCCGCACCAGGATCGCCCCGGCCGCGGCCATCAGGTCGATCTCGTCCGCGGTCTTCTTCTGGATCAAAGCTCGTCTTCGAGGCGCAGCGTGGCGATCGTCGCACGGATGTGGTCGTGGACCTCGGTCTCCGTGCGCGTGCCGTCGAACCGCTTGAGAATGCCGCGCTCGTCGTAGAAGCCCTCGAGCGGCGCCGTCAACTCGTTGTAGACGTCGAGCCGGTTGCGGACCGTCGCTTCGTTGTCGTCGCCGCGCTGGATCAGGCGCGAGCCGTCGATGTCGCAGACCTCGTCGTGCTTGGGCTTGTTGCTGAAGATGTTGTAGACGTGCCCTGCCTTCTGGCACATGCGCCGTCCCGAGATCCGGCGCACGAGCTCGTCGTCGGGCACCGAGATCAGTAGCGCGGCGCTCAGCGTCCGGTCGTACTTGGCCAGCGCGTCGTCGAGCGCCGTCGCCTGCTGGACGGTGCGCGGGAAGCCGTCGAGCAGGAAGCCGTCGATGCAGTCGGGCTGTTCGACGCGCTCGAGGATCACGCCGATGATCACGTCGTCGGGCACGAGCGCGCCCTTGGCCATGTACTCCTTGGCCTGACGCCCGAGCTCGGTGTCCTGCTCGACCGCCGAGCGCAGGATGTCGCCGGTCGCGACCGGGGCGATCCGGAAGTCATCGACCAGGCGGGCAGCCTGGGTTCCCTTGCCAGCGCCTGGTGGGCCCAGGAGGATGAGATTGAGCTCTGACATGACGGCGACCGACGAGTCGCTGAGCGCGGCCGCGCCGCGAGGCTCGAAACGGGGCATAAACCTACAGACCTTCTTACTTCAGGAAGCCCTCGTAGTTGCGCATCATGAGTTGCGCCTCGAGCTGCTTCATCGTATCCAGGGCGACGCCGACCACGATCAGCAGCGATGTGCCACCGAACAGGAACGTCGCTCCGGTCTGAGCGATGAGAATCGTAGGGAGTGCCGCGACAGCTGCCAAGAACAGCGCCCCGGGGAACGTCAGCCGGGCGAGGATGCGATCGAGGAACTCGGCCGTTGGCCGGCCCGGCCTCACCCCGGGGATGAACCCGCCGTACTTCTTGAGGTTGTCGGCCTGGTCGACGGGGTTGAACGTGACCGCCGTGTAGAAGTACGTGAAGAGGATGATCAGGATCGTCTCGCCGACCACGTAGGGCCACTTGTTGGGCGCGAACGTGGTCGCGACCGAGTGCGTGAAGGGCGAGTTGATGAGCTGGCCGACCGTCGGTGGGAAGGCCATCAGCGAGGCGGCGAAGATGACCGGGATCACGCCCGCCATGTTCACGCGCAACGGCAGGTAGGTCTGGCCGCCCTGGGTCATGCGCCGCCCGATCACGCGTTTGGCGTATTGGACCGGGATTCGTCGCTGGCCCTCTTGGACGAACACGACAGCCGCCACGACGAACACCGCGATGAACGGCATCATGACCTTGAACGTCGCGTTGTCGGATGTCCACCACGCCTGCAGGCCGTGCGGGAGGCGCGAGATGATCGAGGCGAAGATCAGCAGCGAGATGCCGTTGCCGATTCCGCGCTGCGTGATCAGCTCGCCCATCCACATCAGCAGAACGCAGCCCGCCGTGAGCGTGATGACGATCAGGAAGATGTGCGAGATGTCGTTGTGGTTGAGGACCGGCTCGCCCGCCTTCGGGGCGAACGACTTGAACAGGAAGACGTAGCCGATCGACTGGGCGAACGCGAGGCCGACGGTGAGGTAGCGCGTGTACTGCGTGATCCGCGCCTGGCCGACCTCACCCTCCTTGGACAGCTTCTCCAGCGACGGCACGACGACCGTCAGCAGCTGGAGGATGATCGACGCCGTGATGTAGGGCATGATCCCCAGCGCGAAGATCGCCAGCTTCGACAGACCGCCACCGCTGAAGGTGTTCAGCAGGCCGAGGATGTTCCCGCCCGAGAAGTTGGACTGGATGTCGTGGACCGCCTGCGCATTGATCCCCGGCACGGGGATGTGGGCGCCGAGCCGGTACAACGCGAGGATCAGCGCCGTGAACCCGAGCTTGCGCCGGATATCGCGGACGGTGAAGGCAGACAGAATCGTCGACAGCACGGCCCAAACAGGCTAGTGCATCACCTGTGTTTCTTGTGCCGCGCGCTCAGGCCCGGCGCGTTCGCACTGCCGCCGCGAGCCGGTCGAGCACGTCGATCGACGTCTCCCAGTCCATGCACGCGTCGGTGATCGACTGGCCGTAAACGAGCGGCTGGCCCGGGATGAACTCCTGGCGGCCGCCGACGATGAACGACTCGAGCATGACGCCGACGATCTCGCGATTGGCGCCTGCGACCTGGGTGGCGATGTCGGCGACGACGACCGGCTGGCGCTCGTGGTCCTTGCCGCTGTTGTCGTGCGATGCGTCGATGATCACCCGCCGGGGCAGGCCGGCCGCCTCGAGACGGCTCAGGACGGCGGTCACCGCCTCGGCGTTGTAGTTGGGCGCGTTGCGTCCGCCGCGGAGGATCACGTGGCAATCCTCGTTGCCGGTCGTGTACATCGTCGCCGCCTCGCCGTCGTCGTCGATGCCGGCGAACGCGTGGGCGGCGGCCGCCGCGCGCACCGCGTCGACCGCGATCGCGACGTCGCCGCTCGTTCCGTTCTTGAAGCCGATCGGCATCGACAGGCCCGACGCGAGTTGGCGGTGGATCTGGCTTTCGGTCGTGCGCGCGCCGATTGCACCCCACGACACGAGGTCGGAGATGTACTGCGGCGTGATCGGGTCCAGGAACTCGCACGCGACCGGCAGTCCGACGCCCAGAACCTCGAGCAGCAGCTCGCGCGCCCGGCGCAGGCCGTCGTTGACCTTGCCCGAGTCGTCCATGTCGGGATCGTTGATCAGCCCCTTCCAACCGACCGTCGTGCGGGGCTTCTCGAAGTAGACGCGCATCGCGACGCACAGGTCGTCGTTGAGCTCGTGGGCCTTGTCGTGCAGGCGGCGGGCGTAATCGAGCGCCGCGTCCACGTCGTGGACGCTGCACGGTCCGACGATGACCAGCAGCCGGTCGTCGGCCCCGTCGAGGATCGCCTTGACGTCAGCGCGGCCGCGGAGAATGACCTCGAGGTGCTCGTCGGTCTCGGGAACTTCGGCGAGGAGCTGCTTGGGCGACGTCAGCCGATCGCCGCGCTGAATGCGAAGGTTTCGGACGCGGCTGAGCTGGGTGTGTTTGGACGCGGCCACGGAAATCGCCGCCGATGCTAGTGGGTGCTTCGCGGCCGCCGTTGTTCGGCCACCACCGAAGCGTCGCCCGCATAGGCTGGCGACATGGATCGGGTGGTGACCGACCGCGGCGAGATCGAGCGGATCCTGGGCGACCCGGACTACACCGTCGCGACGGCACCGGCGGGCGAGACCGGCCTGGAGTGGCTGCGGGCGCACGTCTGCCGGTTCGCCAACGGCGCCCCGCACGCGCGGCGGAGGGCGCTCGTCGAATCCGAACTCGCGCGTCTGCAACCGTCCGCGCTGCGGGCCGATGCGTGTCGACGGGCACAGAATGCCGCCGACGCCGACGGGGTCGCCCGCACGGCACCGCTGGGGGCATTGGCGGCGGCGCTGGGCATCGCGCCGGACGAGATCGACGGCACGATCGCCGACGCGACGCTCGTCGGGCGCTGCTACCTCGGCGGCGAACAGCAGCCGGGCGTCGATGACGCGGTGAACCGCCTCGTGCAACGACTGGGACGCGACGGCGAGGAGCCATCGGCGGCCGCCGTCGCCGTGCTCGCCCAGGCCTGCGACGCGACCGCGAATCTGATCACCAGTGCGCGGTCACTGGCCGGCGACGAGCCGGGCCTCGCGGCCGATAGCGACCGCCTGCTCGCCGAAACCCTGGTCCGCCGCCCGCCGCTGCCGGCGCTGCGTCGCGTGGCACCCGACGGCGCCACCGTCGTGCTCGAGGGCCCGCCACAGTTCGGTGCCGGGATCCGGCCGTGCCCGGGCCGCGACGAGGCGCTGGCGCTCGCCGCCGGCGTGCTCGACGCGCTGCGCTAGTCAGCGACGACGCACGTGCCGCCCGCGGCCTCGATCGCGGCCTTGGCCGCACCCGAGAACTTGTGGGCGTGGACGGTCAGCGGCTTTGAGATCTCGCCCTTGGCGAGGATCTTGATCGGCACGTTCTTGCGCGTGCCGAGGCCGTTGGCGACGAGCGCCTCGATCGTGACCTCGGCGCCCGAGTCGAATCGCGCCTCGAGGTCCTGGACGTTGACCGCCTGCGTGTGGGTGCGGAACGGCTCGAACGGCATCGACGTCTTCTTGTTCGGGCCCCGCAGCTTGCGCATCCGCATGTGGATCGGCGTCTGCCCGCCCTCGAAGCGCGTGCGATCCTTGGCGCCGGCGCGCGACCCGTAGCCCTTCTGGCCGCGGCCGGCCGTCTTGCCGGTCCCCGAGCCCTCGCCGCGCCCGACCCGCTTGCGCTTCTTGCGCGCGCCGGGGTTGGGCCGGAGCGTGTGGAGCCCGATGAATTCGGGCTTGTCGGCCTTGTCGTCCTGGGCGGCCATCAGTCCTCCACGACCTTCACGAGATGGCGGATACGGTGGACCATGCCCCGTGCCTGGGGTGTGTCCTTGACGTCGACGACCTGACCGATCCGGCGCAGGCCGAGCGAGCGCAGCGTGTCGAGCTGGCGCTGCGTCGAGCCGTTCTTCGACTTGATCTGCGCGACCTTCATGCCTCAGGCGCCTCCTCGGCGGCCTCGGCGGTCGGCCCTTCGGCGGCGGGCGCCTCGGCGGTCGGCTCCTCCGGCCGCGGGCTCCTCGGCCGCGGGCTCCTCGGCGGTCGGCTCCTCGGCGGCGGGCTCCTCGGCGACCGTCTCCTCCACGGCCGCGGGCTCCTCGGCCGCCGGGGCCGTCTCCTCCGGGGTCTCCTCCACAGCGTCCGTCGCGCCGCTGGAGGCGGCGGGCGCGCCGTCGATCGTCTCGGCCGCCGGGGCCTCGGCGCTCAGCCCCAGCACCTGGTTGATCGACAGGCCGCGCAGCTCGGCGACCTCCTCGGGCGTGCGCAGCGACTGCAGCCCCGCAACCGTCGCCTTGACGAGGTTGATCGGGTTCTGCGAGCCGAGCGACTTGCTCAGGATGTCGTGAATCCCGGCCAGCTCGAGCACCGCGCGCACGCCGCCGCCGGCGATGACGCCGGTACCGGGCGATGCCGGCTTGAGCAGCACGCGGCCAGAGCCGAAGATGCCGGTCGTCATGTGGGTGATCGTCGAGCCGTGCTTGGGCACGCGGAACAGGTTCTTCTTGGCCCGCTCGACGCCCTTCTGGATCGCCAGCGGCACCTCGTTGGCCTTGCCGTAGCCGACGCCGACGACCGAGCTCTCGTCGCCGACGACGACGAGCGCGGTGAAGCTGAAGCGCCGGCCGCCCTTGACGACCTTGGCGACGCGGTTGATCTCGACGACCCGCTCCTGCAGGTCGTACCCGGTGGGGCTGACGGTTCTATCGATGGTGTTCGCGGTGTGAGCCATGTGAAGTCCGTTGCTGAAGGTAGCGGGCTAAACCTGCAGGCCGCCCTCGCGGATGCCTTCGGCGAAGGCCGCGATCTTGCCGTGGTACTGGTAGCCGCCGCGATCGAAGACGACGCGTTCGATGCCGGCGTCCTTGGCGCGCTTGGCCAGCAGCTCGCCGGCCTTGGTCGCGCGCTCGCCGGGCTTGAGCGAACGCAGGTCGGCCTCGGTCCACGACACCGCCGCGATCGTGTGACCGCTGCCGTCGTCGATGAGCTGGGCCGAGATGCCCCGGTTGGAGCGAAAGACTGAGACGCGCGGCCGCTCGGCCGTGCCGGTGATCTTGGCGCGCACGCGGCGGCGGCGCTTGAGGCGGCGCTGGGGCTGGGTGGCGACGGTCATGCGCGCTTGCCGACCTTCCGGGCGACGTACTCGCCCTCGTAGCGGATCCCCTTGCCCTTGTAGGGCTCGGGCTTGCGCTTCTTGCGGATGTTGGCCGCGATCTCGCCGACCAGCTGCTTGTCGATGCCTCGCACGACGACGCGCGTCGGCTGGGGAACCTCGAATTCGATGCCGTCGGGCGCCTTGATCGGCACCGGGTGCGAGTAGCCGAGCGCGAGCTCGAGGTCGCGGCCCTTGAGCGCTGCGCGGTACCCGACGCCCTGGATCTCGAGCACCTTCTCGTAGCCCTCAGTGACGCCGATCACCATGTTTGCGACCAGCGACCGCGTCAGCCCGTGCAGCGCACGATGCTCGCCGCGGTCCGTCGGGCGCGTGACGATCAGCTCCTCGCCCTCCTGCGTGACCGTGATGTCGCGCGGAATGCGTTCCTGAAGTTCGCCCTTGGGCCCGTTGACGGTCACGCGACCGTCGTCGATCGCGATCGACACGCCGGCCGGCACGGGAATGGGCTTGCGGCCAATTCTCGACATGACGACCTACCAGACCTCCGCCACGATCTCGCCGCCGATGCCCTGCTGGCGCGCGTCGTGGCCGGTCATCACGCCATGTGACGTGGAGATGATCGACGTGCCCATGCCGCCCTGGACCTTGGGCAGGTGCGCGTGGTCGGCGTAGCGGCGCTGGCCGGGCCGCGACACGCGGCGCAGGCCGTGGATCGCCGAATCACGCTGCTCGGTGTACTTGAGCGTGATGCGGATCACCTCGCCGGGGTGGTCGCCGGTGGGCTCCTCGACCTCGTAGCCCTCGATGTAGCCCTGCTCGCGCAGGATCCGCGCGAGCTCCTTCTTGAGCCCCGATGCCGGGATGTCGACGGTCGTGTGGGCCGCGGTGATCCCGTTGCGGATCCGCGTCAGGAAGTCGGCGATGGGGTCGGTCATCGACATGTCGCGCTACCAGCTGCTCTTCGTCATGCCGGGGATGTAGCCGTTGTGGGCCAGGTCGCGCAGGCAGATCCGGCAGACGCCGAACTTGCGGTACACGGAACGGGCGCGGCCACACTTGCGACAGCGGGTGTATGCGCGGGTCGGGTACTTCGCGGGGCGTGCCTGGCGCACACGCTGGGACGTCTTGGCCATGCGTCAGGCCTCCTCGGGTTGGTCGGTTTCAAGAATGGCTCCCTCGGGAGCGTTGCCGTCGCGCGCGAACGGCATACCGAGCGCCTCGAGCAGGGCGTACGCCTCGGCGTCGGTCTTCGCGCTCGTCGTGATCGTGATGTCGAGACCGCGAACCGCGTCGACCGCGTCGTAGTCGATCTCGGGGAAGATGATCTGCTCGCGCACGCCCATCGAGTAGTTGCCGCGGCCGTCGAACGCGTTGGACTTCAGGCCTCGGAAGTCGCGGATCCGGGGGATCGCGATGCTCGTCAGGCGGTCGAGGAACTCGTAGGCGCGCTCGCCGCGCAGCGTGACGGCGAGGCCGACCGGCATCCCCTCGCGCAGCTTGAACGCGGCGATCGACTTGCGCGCGCGGCGCACCGACGGCTTCTGGCCGCAGATCGTCGCAAGCTGCTCGGTCGCGGCCTCGAGGACCTTGGAGTCCTGCTTGGCGTCGCCGACGCCCATATTCACGGTGATCTTCTCGACGTGCGGAGCCTGCATCGACGACGAGTAGCCGAAGCGCTCGATCAGCGCCGGCTTGATCTCCTCGGCGTAACGGGTCTTGAGTCGTGGGGGTGCGGCGGTGGCCATGGTTCTTCGTTCAGTCGAGCTCGGTGTTGGAGCGGCGGGTCGACGCGGGTGCGGACGCCGTTTTCGCGCTTGATGCCCACGCGCGTGGGCTTCTTGTCCTTGGGGTCGATGAGCATCACGTTTGAGACGTGGATCGCGCCGGGCTTCTCGATCACGCCGCCGCCCTGTCCCGTCGCCGGGTTGGGCCGCTGGTGACGCTTGATGATGTTCAGCCCTTCGACGTACACCCGCTGCCGAGCGGGCTCGACGCGCTGAACCAAGCCGGTCTTGCCGCGATCCTTGCCACTGATGACGATGATCTCGTCGCCCTTGCGGATCTTGAGGGACATTTAGAGAACCTCCGGCGCCAAGGAGACGATCTTCATGAAGTTGCGGTCGCGCAGTTCGCGCGCGACCGGGCCGAAGATGCGCGTCCCACGCGGGTTGTTCTGGGCGTCGATGATCACGGCGGCGTTCTCGTCGAAGCTGATGTAGGTGCCGTCGTTGCGGCCAAAGCTCTTGCGCGTGCGCACGACGACCGCGGTGACGACCTCGCCCTTCTTGACCGTGCCCTGCGGGTTGGCCTGCTTGACCGTCGCCGTGATCACATCGCCGACGTAGGCGTAGCGGCGGCGCGACCCGCCCTTGACGCGGATCACGAGAATCTCGCGGGCGCCGGTGTTGTCGGCGACCTTCAGGCGTGTCTCGTTCTGGATCATTCGGCGCGCTCCAGGATCTCGACCAGGCGCCAGCGCTTGGTCGCGCTCAGCGGCCGCGACTCGATGACCTGCACGCGGTCGCCGATGTGGGCCTCGTTGCCCTCGTCGTGCGCGTGGAGCGTCGACGAACGGCGCACGATCTTCTTGTAGCGACGGTGCTGGCGGGCGCTGTCGATGCGCACCGTGATCGTCTTGTCGGCCTTGTCGGAGACGACCACGCCGAGGCGGATCTTCGGCGCGCCGGGGCCGTGCTCGCGCGGTGGCGTCGGCTGCGCCGGGTTCTCGGCACGCTTGGCCTTGGCCTTCTCGCGCTCCTGGTGGCGGCGGCGCGAGCGGGCGACCGCCTTGGCGCGGCGGACCTCCTTGCGCGCGGCCGCACGCTCTTCGATCGACAGCGACGGGCGCGTCTCGGTGTGGCGACCGCGCTCGCGCTTGCGCACGACCTTGGGGTGCTCGGCGGGCGCCGCGGGCTCGTCGGCGTCAGTAGTCGCCGCTTCAGCCTGGGGCTCGTCGGCGGGCGCTTCAGCCTCGGGCTCGTCGGCGGCCTCGGACGCGTCGGCGTCGGCCTCGGCCTCGGGCGCAGCGGCCTCCTCGGCGACCGGCTCTTCGGCAGCGGTCGGCGTCTCTTCGGGCGTCTCGGTCTCGGGTGTCTCTTCGTCAGCCATCGTTCTGTGCAGTCGCAGGTCGGGTTGTCGGGGTCGAGACCGCGCTCGCGGGCGATCGTCAGGGCGCGCGCCAGATCGCGCTTGGCGTGCTTGAGGCCGGCGGTGTTCTCGAGCTCGCCGGTCGCGTGTTGGAAGCGCAGGCCGAACAGCTCGCGCCGGAACGTCTTGACCTGCTCGAGGACCTCCTGGTCGCCCAGTCCGCGCATCTCGCCGGCCTGCATCACGCGTCCTCCGCGGTCACGAACTTGGTGCGGACCGGCAGCTTGTGGCTGGCCAGGCGCATCGCCTCGCGGGCCAGCGGCTCGGGCACGCCGGCCAGCTCGAACATCACGCGCCCGGGCTTGACGACCGCCACCCAGCCCTCGGGCGAGCCCTTGCCGGAGCCCATGCGGGTCTCGGCGGGCTTCTTGGTGACCGGCTTGTCGGGGTAGACGTTGATCCACACCTTGCCGCCACGCTTGATCTTGCGGGTCATCGCGATACGGGCGGCCTCGATCTGGCGGTTGGTGAGCCAGCCGGCATCGAGCGACTTGATGCCGTACTCGCCGAACTGCACGCGGGTCTGCCCGCGCGACAGCCCAGCCCGGCGGCCACGGTGCTGCTTGCGATGCTTGACGCGCTTGGGGGACAGCATCAGCGACCGCCGCCTCCGGGACCACGCGGGCCACCACCACGACCGCCGCCACCGCCGCCACCGCCGCGCCGCCACCGCCGCGTCCGCCGCCGCCGCCACGCGCGGCCGCCGCGGCCGCCGCGATCGCGACCGTCGCGGCCACCACGACCGCGGTCGCGGTCGCGGTCGCCGTCGGCGGCCGGCGCCGGGGCGTTGAGGTCGGTCAGGTCGGCGCCGGTGTAGCCCTCGGGCATGATCTCGCCCTTGTTGATCCAGCACTTGACGCCGATGCGGCCGAACGTCGTGCGCGCCTCGTAGAAGCCGTAGTCGATGTCGGCGCGCATCGTGTGCAGCGGCACGCGGCCGTCGGAGTAGGACTCGGTGCGCGCCATCTCCGAGCCGCCGAGGCGGCCGCCGACCTGGACCTTGCAGCCCTTGGCGCCGGAGCGCATGGCGCTCGTCAGCGCGCGCTTCATCGCGCGGCGGAAGGCGACGCGGTTCTGGAGCTGCTCGGCGATCGACTGGGCGACGAGCTTGGCGTCGAGCTCGGGCCGCTTGATCTCGAGGATGTTGACCTTGATCGCCTTGCCGGTCATGCGGTTGAGGTCGCGGCGCAGCGCGTCGACCTCGGACCCCGACTTGCCGATCACGATGCCCGGCCGGGCCGTGTGGATGTTGACCTCGACCTCGTTGGCGTCCTTACGGATCGTGATGTCCGACAGGCCCGCGTGGGCGAGCTTGTTCTGGATGTGCGCGCGGATCTGAACGTCCTCGGCCAGATAGTCGGCGAAGTTGCGCTCGTTGAACCAGTTGGACTTCCAGTCGTGGATATAGCCCACGCGCATCGACTCGGGATGAACTTTCTGCCCCATACCTCTAGTACTCCTTGGGCGTGAGCCCGATCGTCAAGTGGGAGGTGCGCTTGCGGATCGGCGTCGCCCGACCCATTGCGCGCGGGCGGAAGCGCTTGAGCGTCGGCCCCTCGTCGGCGGAGACGAACGCGATCCGCAGGTCGTCGCCGATCAGCTCGTGGTTGTGCTCGGCGTTGGCGACCGCCGACTCCAGCAGCTTGGTCCAGTCGCGGGCGACGTGGCGCGGGGTGTGCGCGAGGATCGCGCGCGCCTCGTCGACCGACTTGCCGCGGATGTGGTCGCAGACCAGGCGCGCCTTGCGCGCCGACGTGCGCACGTACTTGGCCTGCGCCCGGACGACCGGCACGCGGCCATCGGCGGGCAGCGGCGTCGCGAGCGGCCGAGGCGCGGCCTTGGCCGGCGGCTCGTCGTCTGGCGCGTCGGCGGCCTGCGGCTCGTCGGTATCGGCCTCGGCCGTCTCGTCGGCCGTCGCCTCCTCCGCCACCGGCTCGGCCTTCTTGGCGCGCGAGCGGCGGGCGCGCTTGGGCTTCTCCTCGGTGGCCTCCTCCGCGGCGGAGTCGGTCGCAGCCTCGGGCTCGTCGGCCTTCTTGGCCCGCGAACGCCGCGCCGGCTTCTTCGGCGCCGCCTCGGCCTCGGGCGTCTCGGTCTCCTCGACGTTGGGCTCGTCGTCGGCCACCGCTACCGCACCTTCCCGGATCCGGCGTGGCCACGGAACAGGCGCGTCGGCGCGAACTCGCCGAGCTTATGGCCGACCATCGACTCGCTGACGAACACCGGCACGTGCTTGCGCCCGTCGTGGACGGCGATCGTGTGCCCGACCATGTCGGGGAAGATCGTCGACGCGCGCGACCAGGTCTTGATCATCGTCTTCGTGCCGCCCGTGTTCATCGCCTCGACGCGCGCCATCAGGCGCTCCTCGACCCACGGGCCCTTCTTGCTCGAACGAGACATCTAGCGATCTACCTCTTGCCCTTCCCGCGGCGACGACCGCGCACGATGTACCGGTCGGACGCCTTGTTCTTCTTGCGCGTGCGATAGCCGAGCGTCGGCACGCCCCACGGTGTGACCGGGTGGCGGCCAGCGGTCGTCGAGCCCTCGCCACCGCCGTGCGGGTGGTCGACCGGGTTCATCGCCGTGCCACGCGTCTGCGGGCGCACGCCCATATGGCGCTTGCGGCCGGCCTTGCCGACCTTGATGTTCTGGTGATCGGCGTTGCCGATCGTGCCGACGGTCGCGCGACACTCGGTGCGCACCATCCGCATCTCGCCCGACGGCAGGCGCAGCGTCGCCATGTCCCCGTCCTTGGCCATCAGCTGCACCCCGGTGCCGGCCGAGCGCGCGAGCTGACCGCCGCGGCCGGGCTGGAGCTCGACGTTGTGGATCACGGTGCCGACCGGCATCCGCGCCAGCGACATCGCGTTGCCGACCGCGATCTCGGCCTTGTCGCCGGACTGGACGGTCGAGCCGACGGCGAGGCGCTGCGGCGCGAGGATGTAGCTCTTGACGCCGTCGGCGTAGTGCAGCAGCGCGATGTAGGCCGACCGGTTGGGGTCGTACTCGATCGCGGCGACCTTCGCCGGCACGTCGTCCTTGCGGCGCTTGAAGTCGACCTTGCGGTACAGGCGCTTGGCGCCGCCGCCGCGGTGGCGGGACGTCTTGCGGCCGTTGGCGTTGCGCCCGCCGGACTTCTTGAGGCCCTCGACGAGCGTGCGCTCGGGCTCCGTCTTCGTGATCTCGGCGAAGTCGGGGTACGTCGCGAAGCGGCGACCGGGGCTGGTGGGCTTGGGTTTGCGGATCGCCATGTCGTTACTCCTCGAGGCCCGCGAGGCTCTGGAAGATCGGGATCGACTGGCCGGGGCCGAGCTGCACGATCGCCTTCTTCCACGTCCGTGTGCGCCCCCGGGTGTGCCCGCGGCGCTTGGGCTTGGACTTGACGGTCGACGTGTGAACGCTGACGACGGTGACGCTGAACAGCGACTCGATCGCCTGGCGGATCTGCGTCTTGTGGGCGTCGTCGTGGACGCGGAACGTGTACTTGCCGGCCGAGGCGAGCACGTAGCTCTTCTCGCTGACGACCGGGCGGATGACGACCTGAGAGTGATCCATCAGGCTTCCGGCTCCTCGTCGGGCTCCGGCTCGGACTCGGCGGCAGGCTCGGGCTCGGCCTGCGCCTCGGGCTCGGCCTCGGACTCGGCGGCAGGCTCAGGCTCGGCCTGCGCCTCAGGCTCGCCCTCGGCGGCGGAGCTTCGCCGCTGCCTCGGGCTCGTCGGTCTCCTCGGCCTTCTCGCCCTTGCCGCGCGCGGTCAGCGCGTCGAGCGCCTCCTGGGTGACGAGCAGCGACGCGCCGCCGATGATGTCGGCGACGCCCGCGCCCGACGCGGACAGGACGTTGACGCGCTCGAGGTTGCGGAACGACAGCGCGACGCGCTCCTGGTCGTCGCCGAGGACGACGGTGACCGAGCCGCGGCCGTCGCCGAGCCAGTCGTTCAGCAGCGCGTCGGCCTGCTTGGTCGACGGCGTGTCGGCGAGCGCGGCGCCGTCGAAGACCGCGATCGAGCCGCGCTCGGCGTGGACCGACAGCGCGCTGCGCAGCGCCGCGCGGCGCTCCTTGCGGTTGACCTTGAACGTGTAGTGGCGCGGCGACGGGCCGAAGACGGTGCCGCCGCCGGTCCAGATCGGCGAGCGCGACGAGCCGGCCCGGGCGCGGCCGGTCCCCTTCTGGCGCCACGGCTTGGCCGACCCACCGCGAACCTCGCCGCGGGTCTTGGTCGATGCCGTGCCCTGGCGGCGCGCGTTGAGCTCGGCGCGAACCGACTCGTGCACGAGGCCGCCGTTGAAGCGCTGGCCGAAGACCGCGTCGTCGAGCTTGGCCTTCGTCGTCTGGCCGAGGATCTGCGCGTCAGCCATCCGTGCGCACCTCGACGATCGAGTTGCGGGGACCGGGGACGGAGCCGCGGACGAGCAGCAGGTTCTGCTTGGCGTCGACGCGGACGACGGTCAGACCCTTCTGGGTGACGCGCTTGTTGCCCATCTGGCCCGGGCCGCGGATGCCCTTCATCACGCGCGCGGGCCAAGCGGAGGCGCCGATCGAGCCCGGGGCGCGGACGTTGTGCGAGCCGTGCGACTTGGGGCCGCTGGCGAAGTTGTGGCGCTTGATCGTGCCCTGGAAGCCCTTGCCCTTCGAGGTCCCGGAGATCTTGACCGTCGCGCCGACCTCGAACGCCTCGACGGTCACCGTCTCGCCGACCTGTAGCTCGCCCGCCTCGTCGCGGAACTCCTTGACGACGCGGTGCGGGCCGGCGTCGGCCTTCTTGAGGTGCCCGAGCTGGGCCTTGGTCAGGTGCTTCTCCTTGGCCTGGGCCGAAGGCGAGCTGGACGGCCTCGTAGCCGTCGCGCTCGTACGTGCGGATCCCGGTCACCGGACACGGGCCGGCCTCGAGCACGGTCACGCGCTCGACCCGTCCGTCCTCCTCGAACAGCTGGGTCATCCCCAGCTTCCTGGCCAGGATCGCCGCCATCAGCCCGCGAGACGGATCTCGATGTCGACGCCGGCCGGAAGGTGGTCGAGGCGCTGGAGCGAGTCGACCGTCTTCGGCGTCGGCTGATGGATGTCGATCAGCCGCTTGTGGGTGCGGATCTCGAAGTGCTCGCGCGAGTCCTTGTCCTTGAACGGCGAGCGGATGACGCAGTAGACGTTCTTCTCCGTGGGCAGGGGCACGGGCCCGGACACGGTCGCGCCGGTGCGAGTCGCCGTTTCGACGATCTCCTTGGCCGCGGTCTCGATGGCCGAGTGGTCGTAGGCCTTGAGACGAATGCGGATCTTGTTCTGAGTGGCGATGGCCATGGTGTGTCTTGTTCAGTGCTCCTGCGTTCAGGGGGCGCAGTCCAACGGAGGTGCGCCCCCTGTGGTCCAACTGCGGGGCGCCCCACGAGGGGGCGCCGCGATGTCGTATCTGACGATTACTCGATGACTTCGGTGACGACACCGGAGCCGACCGTGCGGCCACCCTCGCGGATGGCGAAACGGAGCCCCTGGTCCATGGCGATGGGCTGGATCAGCTCGATCTCCATCTGGACGTTGTCACCGGGCATCACCATCTCGACGCCGTCGGGCAGCTTGGCCACGCCGGTGACGTCGGTGGTGCGGAAGTAGAACTGCGGGCGGTAGCCCGTGAAGAACGGCGTGTGGCGGCCGCCCTCCTCCTTCTTGAGGATGTAGACCTCGGACTTGAACTTTGTGTGCGGCGTGATCGACCCCGGCTTGCACAGCACCTGACCGCGCTCGATCTCCTCGCGCTTGGTGCCTCGCAGCAGGCAGCCGACGTTGTCGCCGGCCTCGCCGCGGTCGAGGATCTTGCGGAACATCTCGACGCCGGTGACGACGGTGCTCGTCGTCTCCTTGACGCCGACGATCTCGACCGTGTCGCCGGAGTTGATGATCCCCTGCTCGATACGGCCGGTGGCGACCGTGCCGCGGCCGGTGATCGAGAAGACGTCCTCGACCGGCATCAGGAACGGCTTGTCGAGGTCGCGCTCGGGCTGCGGGATGTAGGAGTCCAGCTGCTCGGCGAGCTCCACGATCTTGGCCGTGTACTGCTCGTCGCCTTCGAGCGCCTTGAGCGCCGAACCGGTGACGAACGGGACGTCGTCGCCGGGGAAGTCGTACTCGTTGAGCAGGTCGCGGACCTCGACCTCGACCAGCTCGAGAAGCTCGTCGTCGTCGACCATGTCGGCCTTGTTGAGGAACACGACGATGTACGGCACGCCGACCTGACGGGCGAGCAGGATGTGCTCACGCGTCTGCGGCATCGGGCCGTCGGCGGCGCTGACGACGAGGATCGCGCCGTCCATCTGGGCGGCGCCGGTGATCATGTTCTTGACGTAGTCCGCGTGGCCCGGGCAGTCGACGTGGGCGTAGTGACGCTTGTCGGTCTCGTACTCGACGTGGGAGGTGGCGATGGTGATGCCACGCTCCTTCTCCTCCGGAGCGTTGTCGATCTCCTCGAAGGAGCGCGCCTGTCCGCCATAGGTATCGGCCAGGACCTTGGTGATGGCGGCGGTCAGGGTCGTCTTGCCGTGGTCGATGTGACCGATGGTGCCGACGTTGACGTGCGGCTTATCGCGCTCGAACTTCTCCTTTGCCACTTCTACTCACTCCTAGAGATGAAGAATTTGATCGCCGTGCCCGCTTGGTGAGACTGGGCGAACCACTGAAAGCTACCTCAGGTCCAGCTTTTTCGTCCTTACGCCGGAACCGGCTCCCCGCTCCGCCCCTCGATCACCTTCTCGGCGATGTTGGGCGGGACCTCCTCGTAACGCTCGAACTGCATGGTCGACGTCGCCCGGCCCTGCGTGTTGGAGCGCAGGTCGGTGACGTAACCGAACATCTCCGACAGCGGGACCTTGGCGTTGACCGCCAGAGCGTTGCCGCGCCTCTCCTGGCCCTCGACGCGCCCGCGGCGACGGCTGAGGTCACCGATGACGTCGCCCAGGAACTCCTCCGGGGTGACGACCTCGACGGCGAAGATCGGCTCGAGCAGGACCGGCTTGGCGCGGCGCGCGGCCTCCTTGAAGGCGAGCGAGCCGGCGACCTTGAAGGCGATCTCCGACGAGTCGGTGTCGTGATACTTGCCGTCGACGAGGGTGACGCGGATGTCGACCATCGGGTAGCCGGCCTTGACACCGTCGCTCAGCGCCTCCTCGCAGCCCTTCTCGACGGCGGGGATGAACTCCGACGGCACCGAGCCGCCCCTGATCTTGTTGACGAAGTCGAAGCCCTCGCCCGGGGCCGGCTCGATGTCGATGTAGACGACGCCGTACTGGCCGGAGCCACCGGTCTGGCGGATGAACTTGCCCTCGACCTTCTCGGCCGTCCCGCGGATCGTCTCGCGGTAGGAGACCTGCGGGCGCCCGACGTTGGCCTCGACGTTGAACTCACGCTTCATGCGATCGACGAGGATCTCGAGGTGCAACTCGCCCATGCCGGAGATCTCGGTCTGGCCGGTCTCCTCGTTGGTCTGGACCTGGAACGTCGGGTCCTCCTCGGCGAGGCGGCCGAGCGCGACCGACATCTTCTCCTGGTCGGACTTGGTCTTGGGCTCGACGGCGACCTTGATGACCGGCTCGGGGAACGTCATCGACTCGAGCTTGACCGGGTTGTCGGGGGCGGCGAGCGTGTCGCCGGTGACGATCTGCTTGATGCCGACCGCGGCCGCGATGTCGCCGGAGTAGACCTCCTGGACCTCCTCGCGATCGTTGGCGTGCATCATCAGGATGCGCCCGACGCGCTCGGTGCGGCCGGACGAGACGTTCAGCACGCGGCTGCCCGACTCGAGCTTGCCGCTGTAGACGCGGAAGTAGGTGAGCTTGCCGACGAACGGGTCGGCCATGATCTTGAAGGCCAGGGCGCTGAACGGGGCGCCGTCGTTGGCCTCGCGCGTGATCTCCTCGCCGTCGGTGCCGTCCTTGTTGGGGACGACGCCCTGGACCGCGGGCACGTCGAGCGGGCTCGGCAGGTAGTCGATGACCGCGTCGAGCAGGGGCTGGACGCCCTTGTTCTTGAAGCTCGAGCCGCACAGCACGGGCGTCAGCGCGATCTCGAGCGTCGCCTTGCGGATCGCGGCCTTGCAGGGTCTCGACCGGGATCTCGGCCTCTTCGAGGATCAGCTCGACGAGGTGATCGTCGTAGTGGGAGACCTCCTCGAGCAGGTGCTCGCGGGCGGCGGCGGCCGCGTCGGCGAGGTGCGCCGGGATCTCGATCTCCTCCTGGTCCTTGCCGAGCTCGTCCTTGTAGACGATCGCCTTCATCTCGACGAGGTCGATGATGCCCAGGAAGTCGCCCTCGGCGCCGATCGGCAGCTGGATCGGGACCGGGTGGGCGCCCAGGCGATCGATCATCGTCTGCACGCCCTGGTCGAAGTCCGCGCCGATGCGGTCCATCTTGTTGATGTAGGCGATGCGCGGGACCGAGTACTTGTCGGCCTGGCGCCAGACGGTCTCGGACTGGGGCTCGACGCCGGCGACCGAGTCGAACAGGGCGATCGCGCCGTCGAGCACGCGCAGCGAGCGCTCGACCTCGACGGTGAAGTCGACGTGGCCGGGGGTGTCGATGATGTTGATCCGGTGGCCGTCCCACTCGCAGGTCGTGGCGGCGGAGGTGATCGTGATCCCGCGCTCCTGCTCCTGCTCCATCCAGTCCATCGTCGCCGCGCCCTCGTGGACCTCACCGATCTTGTAGGTGCGGCCGGTGTAGTAAAGGATGCGCTCGGTCGTCGTCGTTTTACCGGCGTCGATGTGAGCCATGATCCCGATGTTTCGGGTCTTCTCTAGCGGGAGGGAGCGAGGCATTCTGGGGGCTTGGGTGTGGGTTTGGAAGTGTGGGTCTCGGGCAAGAAAAACGGGCCTCTCGGGCCCGCGCGCACGTCAGGTTGTTGTCCTGGGGCCGGCGCTATGTGCTCGAGGTATCCATCCTGTTTTGAGCGAACTCCACGACGGCACGCGTGAACGGCCGGCCGCAGAGCGAGGACTCACGATACCAGATGGTTGGCGCTTTCCCGGCGCTTCCCCAGTGCCCACCCGAGAGCGCGGCGCACACCGCTGACGGACGAACCTAAAGGGGTCTGACCCCTTTACCTGGCGAGCGTGGAACGTAAAGGGGTCAGACCCCTTTAGTGGAAGTGTTGCGTGGCGGTGCCGAGATCGAGACGGGATTGTGGAGAAGGTGATGAGGGACGTCGGAGCTCTCGCGCGCGGCGGCAAGATCGGGGCATGGCACGAGCGTTGCGTCCCGACTACCCCGACACCGTTCATCATGTGTGGGCGCGTGGGGTCGACCAGCGGGTGATCTTTGTCGACGACGACGACCGACGGCTGTTCCTACGGATCCTCGAGTCGTGCAGCCGCCAGCTGGGACTGGCAGCGACTCGCGCATTGCCTGTTGGAGAACCACTACCACCTGCTGCTGTCCACCCCGCGCGCAGGACTGGCCGGCGGGATGCGAGCTGCTCAACGGCTACTACGCGCAGCACTTCAATCGCCGGTACGCGCGATCGGGCCACCTCTTCCAGGGCCGCTACGGCTCGCGGCTGATCCAGACCGACGCGCACCTGCTCGCCACCGCGCAATACATCGAGATGAACCCCGTCGCCGCCGGGCTGTGCGCCACGCCCGACGACTGGCCGTGGATGCGCGACCGAGCCGCGGTCTGGAGAACTGCTGGCGGACTACTACCAGCGGTAGTGCGCGAAGGCCTTGTTGGCCTGGGCCATGCGGTAGATGTCGTCCTTGCGCTTGTAGGCGCCGCCCTGCTGGGACTGGGCGTCCATGAGCTCGTTGGCGAGACGCTGGGCCATCGTCTTCTCGCGGCGCTGGCGGGCGAACTCGACGAGCCAGCGGACGGCCAGCGTGCGCGCGCGGCGCGCGGGCACCTCGACCGGCACCTGGTACGTCGCGCCACCGACGCGGCGGGAGCGGACCTCGAGCACCGGCGTCAGCGTCTTGATCGACGCCTCCATGACCTCGAGCGGCTCCTTGCCCGTGCGCTCGGCGATGATCGCCAGCGCGTCGTAGACGATCTTCTCGGCCACCGACTTCTTGCCGTCCAGCATCACCTTGTTGACGATCTGCTGGACGAGGCGTGACCGGTGAACGGCGTCCGGCTCGACCGGCCGGATCTGGGCTGCTGCGCGACGGGGCATCGAACGCTCCTACCTACCTCTTCTTCACGCCGTAGCGCGAGCGCGCCTTCTGGCGACCGTTGACGCCGGCGGCGTCGAGCGTCCCGCGGACGACCTTGTAGCGGACGCCCGGAAGGTCCTTGACGCGGCCACCACGCACGAGCACGACGGAGTGCTCCTGGAGGTTGTGGCCCTCGCCGGGGATGTAGGCCGTGATCTCGATCGATCCGGTGATCCGGATCCGCGCGACCTTGCGCAGCGCCGAGTTCGGCTTCTTCGGCGTGACCGTGTACACGCGGGTGCACACACCGCGACGCTGGGGCGCGGCCGTCTTCTTCTTACGGCCCTTGCCCGACTTCAAGCCCGGGGTGGCGAGCTTGCGCGGCTTGTCCTGGCGTCCGTGGCGGACGAGCTGGCTGGTGGTCGGCATGCGGCCGGGGATCCTAGCAACGGCGAAGGGCCGGCGACGCCGCACGCAACGGCGCCACCGGCCCCGAGGCCGTCAAAACACGAGCGAGGAGCCGACTACTGCCCGGCGCAGGCCGCCAGCTTCTGCGGGTCGGTGCCCGCCTTGGCGACGCAGTCCTGCGACGCCCTTGGCCGCGTTGGTCGCCTCGCGAGGCGATCGTCTTGGCCTGGTCCTCGGCCTTCTTGGCCTGCTGGTCGAGCTTCTTCGTGTCGACCGACGTGCCATCGGGCGTCGTGATCGAGACGGACCCCGCACTGCCCAGCGGCTTGGCGCCCGAGCCGTCGGCCTTGGCCTGGAAGTTGCCCTTCTCGCTGTAGATCAGCCAGCCCGGCGCGCTCGACGAGCTGTCGCTCACCACCGACGTGAGCGCCGGCGAGATCAGGAAGTAGTTGACGTTGGCGAACGTCACGCCCTTGTCCTTGAGCGAGTCGACGATCTTCTGCGGCGCCGACGTGTCGACGTCCGCGAGCGAGACGTCGCTGCCGCCACCGATCTTGGGGACGGTCACGCCGCTCGGGAGGTTGAGGCCCTGCGTGTCGCCGTCCTTGGTGACGACGTTGATGCCGCCCGAGGTGGTCACCTTCATCGAGTTCGGCTCGATCTTGACCATCGAGATGCCGTCAGACCCGAACTTGTCGGTGTACTTCTTGATCGCGCTGTCGAGGTTGTCGGCGTGGTACAGCGAGTTGTCGTTGGCGCCGTCGCCGGGTGCGGACGTGACGTTCTTGGAGACGTTGCTCGATCCACCGCACGCGACCAGGCCAACAGCGCCTGCGGCGACGGCGAGCGCCGCAATCAGCGCGGCGAGGGGAAAACGGTGCATCGTTGGTGTGCCTTTCGTGAAGCGTTAACCACTTGACGAGGCAAACCTACGTGCAGGACCCGCGGTGCGCAGTGTCAGATCGGTCTCGATACGGCCTCAGGCCGTGGCGACGAGCGGCGCTGCTGCGCGCCGGCGGCGGCGTCAGCGCGGCGGCGCCGAGCACGAGCAGGAACGCGAGGCCCTGCGCGACGATGCCGAGCACGTGGCCCGGCATCGGGTCGCCGAACACGAGGATCCCACCGGCGATGCCGCTGACGTTCGCGGCGGTGCCGGTCACCGCGATCACCGGGACGGCGTCGCCGTCCTGAAGGCCGCGGGCGGAGGCGTAGAAGGCGGCGACCGAGGCGACGACCGTCACCGCGAGCCAGGGGCTGAGCAGGGCGACGATGCCGCCCGAGCCGGCCACGTGGGTCAGCGCCTTGATCGCGACGTCGGAGACGCCGAACAGCACGCCGGCCGCGGCGCCGAGCATCATGCCGTGGTGGTGCTCTGGGGCGCCGGCCTTCGGGCCGATGATGAGCAGCCCGCCGAAGCACGAGCATGCCGCCCTCGAAGGCGATCATCGCCGGGTCGCTGAACGACGAGTGCGCGGAGTGGGTCCTGGGCAGCGTGATCGCCAGCAGCACGAGCCCGACGGCGGTCAGCCCGAGGCCGAGCCACTGACGGCGCGCCGACCTCGAAGCCGAACATGCGGTCGGCCATCACGGCGATCAGCACGACGCCGCCGGCCAGCACGACCTGGACGGTCGACATCGGCGCCAGCGCGAGCGCGGCGACGTGGAAGCCCCAGGCGCCGGTCGCGATCAGCATGCCGATCGCGAACCACTTCGACGAGTACAGCTGGATCGCCGTGCGGAACGGGTGGCGGATGTCGACCGACGGTGCCTGCGTTGGCGCCTCGGTGCTTGAAGAAGAAGCCGAGGTTGGTCGCGAACGCGCAGGAGAGCGCGAGCAGGATGCCGAGTTCAATCGTCATTGTGGAGAGGGGTGCTGGCGGAGTGGACGTGCGGGTGCGGAGTGCAACGCCGCATTCCGTGAATCGGCAGGCCGCCCGCCATGCTTGACGTACCCGCTGCTCATGGACCTTACGCTGATCGGCGGCGCGGGGCGCCGGTCGTGCAGCGACGGCACACTTTCCCCGCAACTGTGCGGAAAACGCGGCGAGCGACGCGCGCGTACACCATCCGGATCGACAGCGAAACGATCCGTGGACAGATGTGCGATGAAGGCGGCGGCGTCCAGGCCGAGCATGCCCGGACTCACTTCGCCCCGGGAGTGCGAGCACCTGCGAGCAACGTTGGCGGCAGCGACCATCACCCTGCCAACAGGACGCGGGCCCCGGGAGTTACGGTCCCGGGGCCCGGCTCAATCCACGCTCAACCCGCGGTCAACCGCAGGCACCGATCAGTCGTTGTCGGGCACGTCGAGGTCGGCGAGCTCCTCGGCGAACCCGGGGTCGGTCCCGCCGGTGGAGATCTCGTCGAGCGTCGCCAGGTCGGACTCGAAGGCCGAGCCGAACCCGCCGAGGCGTGTCGCCGTTGCCGAGCCCCAGCTCGGCCGCGATCTCGTCCTGGTCGAGCAGGCCGATCTCGTCCATCGCCCGCGGCAGCGGCTCCGCCGGCTCGATCTCGATGCGCCGGTAGCGCTTGAGACCGGTGGCCGCCGGGATCAGCTTGCCGATGATCACGTTCTCCTTGAGGCCGTTGAGGGTGTCCTTCTTGCCCTCGAGCGCCGCGTCGGTCAGGACCTTCGTCGTCTCCTGGAACGAGGCGGCCGACAGGAACGAGTCCGTGTTCAGCGATGCCTTGGTGATGCCGAGGATGATCTCCTCGTACTCCGCCGTGGCGCCCTTGGCCTTCTTGACCTCCGCGTTGACCTTGAAGAAGTCGTTGCGGTCGACGAACTGGCCCGGCAGGTAGCCCGTGTCGCCCTTCTGGTCGACGCGAACCTTCTTGAGCATCTGACGAACGATCAGCTCGATGTGCTTGTCGTTGATGTCGACGCCCTGGGACTTGTAGACCTCCTGGACCTCCTTGACGAGGTACTGCTCGGTCGCCGTGCGCCCGCGCAGCGCGAGCAGCTCGTGCGGGTACAGCGACCCCTCGTTGAGCTGGTCGCCGGCCGCGACCTTGTGGCCGTTCTCGACGAACAGCCGCGTGCGGCGCGGGAACGGGTAGCGATGCTCCTCGCCGCCCTCGTCGGTGATGACGACGGTCAGCGCCTTGTCGGTCTCCTCGATCGCCACCGTGCCGTCCTGCTCGGCGATCTTCGCCAGGCCCTTCGGCTTGCGCGCCTCGAACAGCTCGACGACACGCGGCAGGCCGTGCGTGATGTCCGCGCCGGCGACGCCGCCGGTGTGGAACGTCCGCATCGTCAGCTGCGTGCCCGGCTCGCCGATCGACTGCGCGGCGATGATGCCGACCGCGTCGCCGATCTGGGCGGTCTTGCCGGAGGCCATCGAGCGTCCGTAGCACCCCTGGCAGATGCCGGTGACCGCCTGCGCACTTGAGCACCGAGCGGACGGACACCGTCGCGGTTCTGGCCGTTCTCGGTCGTCCTCGCCGAACGCCTCGATCAGCTCGGCGAGCTCGGCGCGGTCGATCTCGTCGCCCTTGGCCGACGATCTTGCGCCCGCGCTTGGTCGACACGTCAGCCGCGGCGAGGCGCCCGATCAGGTTGATGTTCGGCTCGCCGGTCGGCGTTGAACACCGGGAGCTCGATGAACTCCTTGGTCCCGCAGTCCTCCTCGCGGATGATCACGTCCTGGGCGACGTCGACGAGACGGCGCGTCAGGTAGCCCGAGTCGGCGGTGCGCAGGGCGGTGTCGGCGAGGCCCTTGCGGGCGCCGTGCGTCGAGATGAAGTACTCGAGCACGGTCAGGCCCTCCATGAAGTTGGACTTGATCGGCCGCTCGATGATCTCGCCCTTCGGGTTGGCCATCAGCCCGCGCATGCCGGCGAGCTGGCGGATCTGGTTGAACGATCCGCGCGCTCCCGAGTTGGCCATCATGTAGATCGGGTTGAGGTGGTCGAAGTTGCTCCTCCATGGCGTTGGCGACCTCGTCGGTGCACGCCGTCCAGCGCTCGACCACCAGCTCGTGGCGCTCCTCCTGGGTGATCAGGCCCATGTCGTACTGGTCCTGGATCTCCGCGACCTCGATCCTCGTAGCCGGTCGAGGATCTCGCCCTTGTTCGGCGGGATGATCACGTCGTTCTTGGAGATCGTCATGCCGGCCTGGGTCGCGTACTTGAACCCGAGGTCCTTGAACGCGTCGAGCACCACCGAGATGCCCGAGGCGCCGTACTCTGGACCAGCGCGTCGACGAGGTCGACCGTGTCGCGCTTGCGCATCGTCTGGTTGACGAACTCGTAGGTGGCCGGGTCGAACGCCGTCGCCCAGCGCCTGCTCGAGCGCCCGCTCGATGCCGTCGTTGTAGATGATCCGGCCGATCGTCGTGAGCACGTGACCGCCCTCGGTGCGATGGCGGCGGTACTCGGCGACGTCGTGCAGCGTGACGACGCCGGCCTCGAGGCACAGCTCCGCCTCCTGCGCGCTGCGGAAACGGTGCAGCAGCGCGCCCTTCGGCGCGACCTCACGCCGGCCGCGATCTGCTCCTGCTGAGCGGCCAGCTCGGCCTCGTCGGGCCCGTAGGTCAGGTAGTAGGTGCCGAGCACCATGTCCTGGGTCGGCGTCGCCAGCGGCGCGCCGTGAGCGGGCGACAGGATGTTGTTCGACGACAGCATCAGGATCCGCGCCTCTGCCTGCGCCTCGGCGCTCAGCGGGAGGTGGACCGCCATCTGGTCGCCGTCGAAGTCGGCGTTGAACGCGTGGCAGACCAGCGGGTGGACCTGGATCGCCTTGCCCTCGACGAGCACCGGCTCGAACGCCTGGATGCCCAGGCGGTGAAGCGTCGGCGCGCGGTTGAGCAGCACCGGGTGCTCGTGGATGACCTGCTCGAGGACGTCCCAGACCTCCGGGATCATCGAGTCGACCATCTTCTTGGCCGCCTTGATGTTCTGCGCGGCCTTGCGCTCGACGAGCTGGGCCATGATGAACGGCTTGAACAGCTCCAGCGCCATCAGCTTCGGCAGCCCGCACTGGTGCAGCTTCAGCGACGGGCCGGAGACGATCACCGAGCGCCCGGAGTAGTCGACGCGCTTGCCGAGCAGGTTCTGGCGGAAGCGGCCCTGCTTGCCCTTGAGCATGTCGCTCAGCGACTTCAGCGGGCGGTTGCCCGGGCCGGTGACGGGGCGCCCGCGGCGGCCGTTGTCGAACAGCGCGTCGACGGCCTCCTGGAGCATCCGCTTCTCGTTGTTGACGATGATCTCCGGCGCGCCGAGGTCGAGCAGCCGCTTGAGGCGGTTGTTGCGGTTGATGACGCGGCGGTAGAGGTCGTTGAGGTCCGACGTCGCGAAGCGGCCGCCGTCGAGCTGGACCATCGGGCGCAGCTCCGGCGGGATCACCGGCACGGCCTCGAGGACCATCATCTCCGGCTTGTTGCCCGAGTGCAGGAAGGCCGACGAGGACCTTCAGGCGCTTGACCGCGCGGGCCTGCTTCTGGCCCTTGCCGTTCTTGACCTGGTCCTCGAGGTCCTCGCGCTCGTGCTCGAGCACGACGCCCGGCATGTCCTGCGGGCGCAGGTCCTCGCCCGGCGAGCGGTCGGAGTCGACCTTGCGCGGCGACGCCTCGCGGTCGTACTCGGTCTTCTCGCGCAGCAGCTCGCGGATGTACTCCGCGCCCATGCCGCCGCCGAAGTACTCGCCGAAGCCGAACGGCGAGCCGAAGCGGTGCTTGAGCTCACGGAAGAACGTCTCGTCGGCGATGATCAGCTTGGGCTGAAGCTCGTCCTTCTCGATCGCCTTCTCGGTGTACTGGGCCAGCGGCCAGTCCTCGCCCTCCGCGGGCGGCGTCGTCGGCCGGCTCGTCCTTGTTGGCGAACAGCTTCCAGACCTCCTTGAGGCGCTCGCGCGCGTCCTCGTAGTAGGCCTGGGTGTCGTCGATGTCGGAGCCGAACGACTTGCGTCAGCTCGGCCGTCGAGCTTCTTGCGCTCGTCGTCGGAGACCTTCTTGATGTTGATGTCCAGCGACTCGGCCCACAGGTGGTCCTCGTCGGAGAACGCGGCCTGAGCGCCGGTCTGGATGTACTCGGCGCGCGCGTCGAGCGAGCTCTGCAGCTCGGCGACGCGCTCCTTCTCCTCCGCCCGCAGGCGGTCGAGCTCGGACTGCATCTCCTTCTCGAGGCCCGGCAGGTCGCGCCAGCGCGCCTCCTGGTCGACCCAGGTGACGATCGACGCGGCGAAGTACAGGATCTTCTCGAGCTCCTTGGGCGCCATGTCGAGCAGGTAGCCGATGCGGCTCGGCACGCCCTTGAAGAACCAGATGTGGCTCACGGGGGCGGCGAGGTCGATGTGGCCCATGCGCTCGCGGCGGACCTTGGAGCGCGTGACCTCGACGCCGCAGCGCTCGCAGACGATGCCCTTGTAACGGACGCGCTTGTACTTGCCGCAGTAGCACTCCCAGTCCTTGGTCGGGACCGAAGATGCGCTCGCAGAACAGGCCGTCCTTCTCGGGCTTGAGCGTGCGGTAGTTGATCGTCTCCGGCTTGGTGACCTCGCCCGAGCTCCAGGCACGGATCTGCTTGGAGGACGCGAGACCGATCTCGATGGCGTCGAAGTTATTGATGTCGATCAAGGGAATTCCTTCTTCTCTAAAGCGGTCTACGCGTCTTCGTCGAGCACGAGCGGCTCGTCGGGGATCTCGATCTCGTCGTCGACCTCGAGGTCGACCTCGGCGACGATGTCGGCGCCGTCGTCGTCGGCGATGTCGATGTCGGCCTCGGCGTCGACCTCGGCCTCGGCCTCGGCTCGTCGCCTTCGGCGCCCTCGGCGGCGTCACCCTCGGCTTCGGCTTCGGCCTCGCCGTCGCCGGCGCGGACGCCGCTCAGGTCGATGCCGAGCTCCTCGGCTGCCCGCAGCAGGTCGTCGTCCTCGTCGCGCATCTCGGCGCGCTGGCCCTCCTCGCTGACGACGTTGACGTCGAGGCCCAGCGACTGCATCTCCTTGAGCAGCACCTTGAACGACTCGGGGATCGACGGCTCGGCGATGTTCTCGCCCTTGACGATCGCCTCGTAGGCCTTGACGCGCCCGACGGTGTCGTCGGACTTGATGGTCAGCATCTCCTGCAGCGTGTAGGCGGCGCCGTAGGCCTCCAGGGCCCAGACCTCCATCTCGCCGAAGCGCTGGCCGCCGAACTGCGCCTTGCCGCCCAGCGGCTGCTGGGTGACGAGCGAGTACGGGCCGGTCGAGCGGGCGTGGATCTTGTCGTCGACGAGGTGCAGCAGCTTGAGGATGTACATGTAGCCGACGGTGACCTGGTCGGCGAACGGCTCGCCCGTGCGCCCGTTGAACAGCGTCACCTTGCCGCTGGCCATCCGGCCCGGCCCGCGCGACTTGTCGATGTCCATGCGGATCCGGCCCTGGTGCTCGTCCTGCCATCTGACCAGGGCGTCGTCGACGTCCTCGACGGTCGCGCCGTCGAAGACCGGCGTCGAGACGTAGACCTTGGCGCCCGGCCCAGTGGCCGTCTTGCGCTTGAACGCCTCGGAGCCGTCGTCGTACCAGCCCTGCGCCGCGACCCACCCGAGGTGGGTCTCGAGGATCTGGCCGACGTTCATGCGGCTCGGCACGCCGAGCGGGTTGAGGATCACGTCGACCGGCGTGCCGTCCTCGAGGAACGGCATGTCGTGCTCGTCGACGATCTTCGAGATGACGCCCTTGTTGCCGTGGCGCCCGGCGAGCTTGTCGCCCTCGGAGATCTTGCGCTTCTTGGCCACGAACACGCGGACCAGGTCGTTGACGCCCGGCGGCAGGTCGTCGCCGGCCTCGCGCGAGAACGTCATGACGTCGATGACGACGCCGCCCTCGCCGTGGGGCACCTTCAGCGACGTGTCGCGGACCTCGCGCGCCTTCTCCTTGAAGATCGCGCGGATCAGCTTCTCCTCGGCCGTCAGCTCGGTCTCGCCCTTCGGCGTGACCTTGCCGACCAGCAGGTCGCCCGAGCCGACCTCGGCGCCGACGCGGACGATGCCGCGGTCGTCGAGGTTGCGCAGCGACTCCTCGGAGCGGTTGGGGATGTCGCGGGTGATCTCCTCGTCGCCGAGCTTGGTCGTGCGGGCGTCGATCTCGTACTCCTCGATGTGGATCGAGGTGAGCTCGTCGTCCTTGACCAGGCGCCGCGAGAGGATGATCGCGTCCTCGAAGTTGTAGCCCTCCCAGGACATGAAGGCGACCATCAGGTTCTTGCCGAGCGCCATCTCGCCGTGGTCGGTCGAGGAGCCGTCGGCGAGCAGGTCGCCCGCCTTGACGTCCTGACCGGTCCTGACGGTCGGCTTGTGGTGGATCAGCGTCCCCTGGTTGGAGCGCATGAACTTCTGCAGCTCGTAGGTCGTCCTTGGAGCCGTCCTTGGCCTCGATGACGATCTCGGTCGCGTCGACCGAGGCGACCGTGCCGGCGTTGCGGGCCAGCACGCACGTCACCGGTGTCGAGCGCCGCGCGGCGCTCCATCCCGGTGCCGATCACCGGCGCGTCGGTCACGAGCAGCGGCACCGCCTGGCGCTGCATGTTCGAGCCCATCAGCGCGCGGTTGGCGTCGTCGTGCTCGAGGAACGGGATCATCGCGGTCGCCACCGACCAGATCTGGTCGGGCGAGACGTCCATCAGGTCGACGTCCTTGGGCGCGGCCGTCACGTACTGGCCGGCCAGCGTCCGGCACACCACCTCGGGGCCCTTGAGCTTGTTGGTCTTCTCGTCGATCGGCGAGTTGGACTGCGCGATCAGCTTGTCCTCTTCCTGGTTGGCATCCAGGTGGACGATCTTGTCGCTGATCACGCCGTCCTTGACGACCCGGTAGGGCGTCGTGACGAAGCCGTGCTCGGAGACCTGCGCGTAGCTCGACAGCGAGCCGATCAGGCCGATGTTCGGACCCTCCGGCGTCTCGATCGGGCACATCCGGCCGTAGTGGGTCGGGTGCACGTCGCGGACCTCGATCGGCGCGCGCTCGCGGGTCAGGCCGCCCGCGCCCAGGGCGCTCAGGCGGCGGCGGTGGGTCAGGCCGGCCAGCGAGTTCGTCTGGTCCATGAACTGCGACAGCTGCGCTGGAGCCGAAGAACTCCTTCAGGGCGGCGACGACCGGGCGGATGTTGACGATCGTCTGCGGCGTGATCGTGTCCTCGTCCTCGGTCGTGAGGCGCTCGCGGACGACGCGCTCCATGCGGTACAGGCCGATGCGGAACGCCTCCTGGATCAGCTCGCCGACGGTGCGCAGGCGGCGGTTGCCGAAGTGCTCGTACTCGTCGAGGTGCTCGGCGACCGGCTCGCGCGGCATCGCGGACGGCCTCGGCCGCGTAGTCCTTGATCTCGATCTCGGGCTCCTCGGGCATGCCGAGCAGCCGCGGCAGCGAGACGAGCTCCTTGACCAGCGCGTGGATGTCGTCGTGCGTCAGCACGCGCGTGTCGAGGTCGATGTCGAGCCCGAGGCGCGAGTTGAGCTTGTAGCGGCCGACGCGCGTGAGGTCGTAGCGCTTGGGATCGAAGAACAGCTGCTGCAGCAGCGCGTAGGCCGCGTCGACCGACGGCGGCTCGCCGGGGCGCTGCTTCTTGAACAGCTCGATCAGCGCACCCTTCTTGGTCCGCGTCGCCTCGGGGTCGGACTCGATCGTGTTGCGCAGGTAGGCCGAGTTGTCGAACAGCTCGAGCAGCTCCTGGTCCAGGCGCGCGATGTCCTCCTCGGACTCCTCGATCGAGCCGTCGACCTCGGGGTCGTAGGTCATGGCGCGCAGCAGCACCGTGACCGGCAGCTTGCGCTTGCGGTCGATGCGGACGAAGACCTTGCCCTTCTTGTCGATCTCGAGCTCGAGCCACGAGCCGCGAGCCGGCATCAGGTTGGCGACGAAGACCTGCTTCTCGCGGTCCTTGGGCTCCATCAGGTAGGCGCCCGGCGAGCGAACGAGCTGGGTCACGACGACGCGCTCGGTGCCGTTGATGATGAACGTGCCGCGCTCGGTCATCCACGGGAAGTCGCCCATGAAGACCGACTGCTCGCGGATCTCACCGGTGTCGTGGTTGATGAACGCGACGGTGACGGTCAGCGGGCGCGAGTACGTGAGGTCCTTCTCGCGGCACTCCTCGATCGATGCCGAGGGCTGGTCGAACACGAACTCGCCGAAGTTCACGGCGAGGTGTCCGGTGTAGTCCTCGATCGGCGAGATGTCGTCGATCGTCTCGCGCAGACCTCCGGTCTGGGGATCGACGAGCCACTCGAACGAGCGGCGCTGGATATCGATCAGGTTGGGGACATCGAGGACCTTGTTCAGACGCGCGAAGCTACGGCGCGTCCGAGGTGCGTCAACACGAGGCAAGACGGCGACTCCTGGAAGCGAAACGAGGATGAGGAGCGTGCGTTCCCGGCCTGGAACACGCGACCAGCCAAGATAGCACAGCGCTATGTCGACCCCGCTGGGGGGCTGCTCAGCGCTCACGGACCCCGCCCGCGCGTGCCGCGTATGTGGCGCGGTCGCGAATGTTGGGCGGCTGCGGCTATCGGCCGAGCGTGCGCAGTGTAGCGGCCTTCGCCGCGTCTTGGGGGAAATCGGCCGGGTCGCTCGGCCCGACCGGCTCGGCCCGAGCGCCGCTAGGAGAGCTCCTCGCTCGCGAGCTCCGCTCCGTCCGACATCGCCTTGAGCTTGTGCCACGCGACGTCGGGATCGACCTGGGAGAACTTGATGAACGTGTCGAAACCGCAGTCGGTTCCGGCCAGCAGCCGGTCGGCGCCGATGTACTGACCGACGCGCACGAGCCGGTCGGCGACGACCTGCGGATGCTCGATGTAGTTCGTCTTGGTGTCGATCGTGCCGAGGATGACCTTCATGTCGGCCGGGATCTCGGTGTCGCGGAACACCCGCCACTCGTGCTCGTGGCGCGGGTTGCCGCCTTCCGGGTAGATCGTGCCGACGTTCGCCTTGATGACCTCGCCGATGATCTTGTCCAGGCCGACGTCGCACTGGTGCGGGCCGGCGTAGTTGCCCCAGCACAGGTGCAGGCGCACCTTCTCCTTCGGGATGCCGGACAGCGCCTCGTTGATCGCCTCGATCGCCAGCGGCAGATGCTGGTCCCAGCTCGTGATCGAGCTGCCGACCGAGCGCGAGTGCGCCGACATCGCGAGGTCGGGCGAGTCGATCTGGAGGTTCAGCCCCGCGTCGACGATCGCGTTGTACTCGTAGGCCAGCTCCTTGGCCAGCACCCCGAGATACTCCTCGTGCGACGAGTAGTAGTGGTTGGGGTAGTTGAACGCGATCTGGCCGGGGCTGATCGCGCCCATGAATGCCGACTCGGTCGGCGCGCCGTCGAGTCCCGCCTTCAGGTTCTCGATGTCGCGGAGGATCGACTGCTTGTCGGTCAGCTCGACGGGCCCGGTGCAGTTGGCGAACACGACGTGCGCCATCGCGTCGGTCGCGAACAGGCGCATGGCGAGGTTCGGGAACGGCGCGACGTCGTCGGACTGGAACTCCGACTGGCCCTCGAAGCCGCTGAAGCGGTCGTTGACGTAGGTGCTGAAGCCCGGCTTGGAGAGCTCGCCGTCGGAGACGACATCGATCCCCGCCTCGCGCTGCTTGGTGACGATGTCCGAGACCGCGCCCGGGAGCTTGGCCTCGATGGCGGCGTCGTCGACCGGCTCGCCGTCCATCTTCGACCAGATGAGCTCGATCAGGTCCGCCGGGCGCGGAAGGCTGCCGGCGTGGGTGGTCTGGATACGGGCCATTGTTCTCCTCGGGCTTATCGGTACGTCAGGTCGACGAGGTGTCAAGCATATCTGGACAGTCGCGACCGGACCGAGGCGGCGATCGCCTCTGGGCCGGGCAGGAATGCGTCCTCGAGCGGGGGGCTGTAGGGGATCGGATGATCGGGCGTCGACAGCCGCCAGATGTCGTCGACATCGTGCAGTCCGTGCTCAACGCAGACCGCGACGACCTCGGCCGCCCAGCCGCCGGTCGCCGGACCCTCCTCGACGACGCACAGGCGGCTGGTCTTGCTCAGCGACTGCAAGAACGGTGTTCGCATCGAGCGGACGCAGCGTGCGCAGGTCGATGACCTCGGCGTCGATCCCGTCGGCCGCGAGCGCGTCGGCCGCCGCGAGGCAGTCGTGAACGCCCTTCATGACCGACACGAGCGTGACGTCAGCGCCCTCGCGCACCACGCGCGCCTCGCCGATCACCGCGACGTCGTCGCCACCCGCGACGTCCTCCTTGATCGAGTAGAGGCGCTTGTGCTCGAGGAACAGGACCGGGTTGTCGTCGCGGATCGCGGCCTTCAGCAGCGCCTTGGCGTCCGCTGGGGTTGACGGGGCGACGATCTTCAGCCCGGCGACGTTGTGAAACCAGCTGATCGGCGTCTGCGAGTGGATCGCGCCGAAGCGGCCGCCGGCGCCGATCGCCGAGCGGACCACGAGCGGCACGCTAGCCCTGCTCGTTGGACAGGTACCAGAACTTGGCGGCCTGGTTGACGAGGCTGTCCATCGACAGCATCAGGAAGTCGCCGAACATGATCTCGATCACCGGCCGCAGCCCGCAGACCGCGCTGCCGAAGGCGGCGCCGGTGATCGCCAGCTCCGAGATCGGCGTGTCGAAGACGCGATCGCTACCGTGCTTCTCCTGCAGCCCCTTGGTCGCGGCGAACACGCCGCCCTGGACCGACGCGACGTCCTCGCCGAAGAAGATCACGCGCTCGTCGTGAGCCAGCTCCTCGTCGAGCGCGTCGCGCACAGCGTTGCGGAACTCGAGCTCGGGCATGTCTCGGGTCAGTCCTTGAACTGCCGCGCCGGCGCCGGGCGTCGGGTACGGCGCGGCGAGCCCGTTCTCGATCATCTGCTCGATCTGCTCGTCGACCGCGGCGTCGACCGCGTCGAGCTCGTCGGCGGCCACGCCGAGCTCGTCGATCAGGCGGCCGCGGGCGACCGTCAGCGGGTCGCGCTCGCTGCCACGCGTCGAGCTCGCCGGGCTTGCGGTAGGCGCCCGGGTCCGAGCGCGAGTGGCCGACGAAGCGGTAGGTCAGCGCCTCGATGAAGTGCGGCCCGTCGCCGTCGCGCGCCGCGCTCGACGGCGTCGCGCGCCGCCGCCTGGACGGCCCACACGTCGTTGCCGTCGACCGGTCTCGGACTGCGATCCCCAGCGCCTCCGGGCGCGCCTCGATCTGCCCCGCGGTGACGTCCTCCCACGGCGTGAACTCGCCGTAGAGGTTGTTCTCGCAGACGTAGACGACCGGCAGCGACATCGACCTTGGCGAAGTTCAGGCACTCGGGGAAGTAGCCCTGGTTGGTCGCGCCATCGCCGAAGAACGCGACCGCGACGCCGCCGCTGCGCTTGAGCGCCAGCGCGGCGCCCGTCGCGGCGGCGATGCTGCCGCCGACGATCCCGAAGCAGCCGATCAGCCGGTGCGAGAGGTCGATCACGTTCATCGATCCGGCGCGCCCGCCGCAGACGCCGGTCTCGCGGCCGAGCATCTCGTCGAGCAGCGCCTGGGGCTCGACGCCGAGCGCCAGCGCGTGGCCGTGGCCGCGGTACGTGCCGGCGACGCGGTCGTGATCGGCCGAGCACCGAGCTGACGCCGACCGCGACCGCCTCCTGGCCGGAGTACAGGTGCGTCGTGCCGTGCACCTCGCCGCGCTGGAACAGCGACTGGACCGTGTCCTCGAAGCGGCGGATCAGCCGCATCCGGCGGTACAGCGCGAGGCCTTCGTCGGCGGAACCGGCCCGGCGTGCGGGGCGTTGCCGCCGTCGCCGCCGGCTCGGTCACGAGGTCTCCTGCGGCTCCGCGACGAGGTCGGCGCCGCGCACGTACGTCTTGCCGCGACCAGCAGCTCCTCGGCCGGGAAGCGCGTGATGATCTCCGGGCCGTCGGCGCGTCACGACGACCTCCTCCTCGATCCGCGCCGCCGAGCGGCCGTCGCTGGCCGGGCAGTAGGTCTCCAGCGCGAAGACCATCCCCTCCTCGATCGTCGACCGGATCGTCGAACGAGTGCAGGCGCGAGATCATCGGCGACTCGTACAGCCCGACGCCGAGCCCGTGGCCGAACTGCAGGCCGAAGCACGCCTCCTCGCTGGCGAAGCCGAGCTCCTGGGCGGTCGGCCACACCGCGGCGATCTGGTCGGTCGTCACGCCGGGGCGCACCAGGTCGATCGCGTTGTCGAGCCACTCGCGGCACTGCTTGTAGGCGTCGAGCTGCGACTGCGTCGCGCTGCCGACGCAGAACGTGCGGTAGTAGCACGTCCGGTAGCCCATGAACGAGTGGATGATGTCGAAGAACGCCTGGTCGCCGGGGCGCAGCAGGCGGTCGGAGAAGACGTGCGGGTGCGGGTTGCA
Source organism: uncultured Actinomycetes bacterium (assembly GCA_963846975.1). Classification (GTDB taxonomy): domain Bacteria; phylum Actinomycetota; class Thermoleophilia; order Solirubrobacterales; family Solirubrobacteraceae; genus AC-49. The sequence continues at coordinate 31,973 of CAWJXY010000007.1, read as the reverse complement.
GCGATCGCCGGAGACGGCGTTGATCGCCTCGACCTGCTCGGAGCCGAGCTCGAACAGCAGCCGCTGCGCCTCGGCGACGATCTCGTGCTCGCGGACCCCGGGGCGCAGCATGCTGGTAGATCTGCTCGTAGACCGCGTCGACGATCGCGGCCGCATGGTCGAGCAGCGCGATCTCGTCCTCGGTCTTGATCTTGCGCGCCTCCAGCATCACCGGCTGCGCGTTGGCGGTCGGGATGTTGCGGCGCTGCAGCGAGGCCAGCGTCTCCATGTCGGTCAGGTCGATGCCCGAGCGGCTCGCCCTCGAGGCCGTGCTCGCGCAGCACCTCGTAGATGTGGCCGGCGAGCAGGTCCGGCACGCCGGTCTGCTCGGGCATCGCGCCGCGCATCGACGTCACCCCGGCGCGCCAGCTCGACTCGGGCAGCCACGGCGCGTAGAGCTGGTGATGCTTGGCCGCCGAGCCGAAGTCCCACAGGACCGGGTCGCCGACCCGCGGCAGCAGCGCGCAGCGCGCGCTCTTGTCGCGCGCCCACTCGCCGATGTGGGTGCTCGTGACATAGCGGATGTTGTTCTGGTCGAACAGCAGAACCGCGCCGAGGTCCGACGCCTCGCAGCGCGTTGCGCACCCGCTGCAGGCGATCGGCGCGCAGCCGAACGAAATCGACCCGCTGCTCCCAGTCGACCGCCATCGTCGCGCCACGCGACCCGATCATCGTTGTCCTCTCAAGGCCTGTTTAGACACAGCACACAGTCTACGCCCGCCAAGGGTAGCGAGATCGTCCAGAAGCAGTGAACGATGATTACCAATCCGCGCGCGCGTCGGACCCGTAGCGGCCGATCACGAACCAGATCGCCTTGACCTGCTTGTCTCCGATCGTCTCGAGGCGGTGGGGCCACTGCGAGTCGAAGCAGATCGAATCGCCAGGCTCGAGCTCGTACTCGTCGAAGCCGACGGTGACCTTCAGGCGTCCTTCGAGGATCAGCCCGTACTCGCGGCCCGAGTGGCGCATGTACGTGTCGCCGGCGCTCGAGGCGCCCTCGACGTCGTAGGTCGCCTGGAGGAAGTCGATGTCGCGGTCGCCGGTCGGGTTCAGCCGCTCCCACGTCACGCCGGACGCCATCTCGATGATGTTGCGCTCGGACGCCCGGGTGACGATCTCCTTGAGACCATGGCCGAGCCCGTGCAGGGTGATGCTGTCGTGGCCGCGCGCGCCGGAACGCCCGGCAGTCGAGGGGAACAACTCGTCGAACGACATCCCGAGCTCGGAGACGATCGCATACAGCGTGCGCACCGACGGCCGCGAGCGCCCGGTCTCGATCTGCGACAGCGCTGACGGCGAGATGTCCAGCCGCGAGGCGAGCTTGCGGAGGCTGAGCCCGACCTCCTCGCGTCGCGCACGCAGCCGTTTGCCGATTTCGCCGTCGGGTCGCTCGGGAAGACTCGCCGCTTCCATTGGCGTCATCGTATTCGACCGCCCAGCGCGTAGCCAGCGTCCGTCAAGTCCCACTTCACGCGTGGCGGCGACCCGCTCACAGCCCGCTCGATCTTGCCTGCTCGCGCCCCAGCACCGCCCAGTCGCGCTGGGCGTCGCCCTGGGCGATCGCGGCCAGCAGCCGGTCGCGCAGCACGCTGCCGCTCGGCAGCGGCACCGCCGCGGCGCCGGCGGCGGCCATCGTCAGGTCGATGTCCTTGAGCGCGAGCTGGGTCGTGAACCCGACCCGGTCGTAGTCCTCGTCGACGATGATCTGGCCGTAGACCTTGTACGCCGGCGCGGCGAACAGACCCTCGGTCAGGACCTCGTGCAGGACCGCCGGCGCGACGTCGTAGCGGCGGCCGAGCGCGAACGCCTCGGCCATCACCTCGATCGCGCAGCCGAGCACGAAGTTGTTGGCGAGCTTGATCGCCGTCGCCGCCTCGGGGCGCTCGCCGGCGTCGAACGTGTGGCGGCCGATCGCCTGCAGGATCGGGCGCACCCGGTCGACCGCCTGGGCCGGCCCGGCGGCGACGATCCCCAGCCCGACCGGACGCGGCGACGTCGGGGCGGCCCGAGGACCGGCGCGGCGACGAGCGTCTGCCCCGCGTCGGCGTGGCTGGCCGCGACCTCGGCGATCGCGGCGACGCCGTGCGTGCCCATCGCGACGTGGATCGAGCCCGCCGGGAGCGAGTCGACGATCCCGCTCGCGACCGAGCGCGACCTCGCGCAGCGCGTCGTCGTCGGCGACCATCGTCATCGACCACGTCGCGGTCGCTGCACAGCGTCCTCCAGCGAATGCCGCGCTCGCGTGCGCCGCGGCCCCACGAGCTCGTCGTCCTTGCCCGGCGTCCGGTTCCAGACGACGAGATCGTAACCCGCGTCGGCGACCCGTCCTGCGATCGCCGTGCCCATGCGGCCCAGCCCGATGAAGCCGACCTCCGTCGTCGTCGACCTCATTCCCCTCTCTTCCCGTTGGCGGACCTGTGTATAGGATCAACTGAACACCCCTGGTTCGAAAGGAGAGGCTCGGTGCTCAACGCCACCGAGGACCTCGTGCTCCCCACGAGCATCATCGGCTCACTGCCACGGCCGAGTTGGTACACCGAGAACCTCGGATCGCGCACGTTCCTCGATGCGATGGTCGACATCGGGTTCCGCGATCAGTACCTCGACGCGGTGATGATCTACCTGCACCAGCAGGAGCTGGCCGGTCTCGACATCGTCACCGACGGCGACGCGCGCTTCGACCACGACGTCGGCGGCCAGAGCTGGACGCGCTACCCGACGACGCACATGGCGGGCTTCGACCGCGACAACCCGGTGCTGGCCGAGGTCGGCGCCGGCGGCATCCGCTTCCCGCGCGGTCACATCCTCCACGACTACATGGAGGCCCGGGTGATGCCGAAGATCATCGGGCCGATCGGCCGCGGCGACCTCCAGTACACGGAGATGTGGAAGGCGGCCCAGCGGATGACGACCAAGCCGGTGAAGTTCGGGACCGTGACGCCGGAGATCATCGCGTTCGCCGTCCAGGACGAGCACTACCCCGACATGCAGTCGCGGATCATGGCGCTCAGCGACGCGATGAACGAGGAGCTCCACGACCTCGCCGACGCCGGCTGCCGCGTGATCCAGATGGAGGAGCCGCAGATCCACATGCTCGCCGGCCGCGCGCGCGTCGTCGGCGACGTGATCACCGCCGAGTTCATGGTCGACGTGTTCAACAACACGGTCAAGGGCCTGACCGACAAGACCGAGGTCTGGTGCCACACGTGCTGGGGCAACCCGTCGGCGCAGCGCATGTTCGACGAGATCCCGTCCTACCTCCCGGGCGCTCGAGCTGCTCAACCAGATCGACGCCGACGTGATCACGTTCGAGACGCGCTCAGCCGGCCCGGGCGAACTCGAGGCGATCGGCAAGACGATCACCGACAAGAAGATCGGGATCGGCATGATCGACCACCACACGCTCCAGGTCGAGCAGCCGGACGAGGTCGCCGACCTGGCTCGCGAGGCGCTCGAGCACATCCCTGCGGAGCGGCTGATCCTGACGTCGGACTGCGGGATGGGCCGCGAGGGCATGCGCGCCGCCACGCGTTCTACAAGATCGTCTCGCTCGTGCTCGGCGCCAACATCGTCCGCGAGGAGGCCGGCATCCCGACCGTCCCGGTCCGCGCCGCCGACCCCGAGTTCTCGTTCGTCCGCACGTCCGCATGATCCGCGCGGGCATGGCCGGGCTGGGCTGGTGGGGCAAGACGATCGTCGAGTCGGCCGCGTCAAGCGACGAGATCGCGGTTCGTCGCGCGCGACCTCGCGCACGCTGTCCGACGATGCGCGCGCGTTCTGCGATGCGCAGGGGCTGCGCGCTCGCCGACGACTACGAGGCGTGCTCGCCGACGACGAACGTCGACGCGGTCGTCCTGGCGACGCCGCACTCGCTGCACGCCGACCAGGTCGTCGCGGCGGCGGCGGCCGGCAAGCACGTGTTCTGCGAGAAGCCGTTCGCGCTGACCAAGGCCGACGCGCAGCGCGCGGTCGACGGCGACGCAGACGGCGGGTGTGACGCTCGGCCTCGGCTACAACCGCCGCTTCCATCCCGAGATGATCGAAGCTGCGCGAGCGGATCGACTCCGGCGAGCTCGGGGACGATCCTCCACGTCGAGGCGACGATGACGTTCGCCAACGCGCTGGCGCTGACAGCCCGACGCAGTGGCGGGCGCACCGCGACGAGACGCCGGCGGCGGCCTGACGCCGATGGGCGTCCACGCGATCGACGGCATGATCGACCTGTGCGGCCCGATCGACCACGTCGTCGCCCAGAGCTTTCGCCGCGTGGTGGCGGTCGACAGCGACGACACGACGTCGGTGCTGTTGCGGATGCGCGACGGCATGTCCGGCTACCTCGGCACGATGACCGCGACCGGCCCCGGCTTCAGCTTCCAGGTCTTCGGCTCCGGCGGCTGGGTGCGCCTCGAGGGCATGACCCACGTCGCCGGCGCGTCGTCCGAGGAGCGCCGCACGCGGCTGTTCGGGACGTGCAGGTTCCAGCCCGCCAAGGGCCCGGCCGAGTCGTGGGAGGCCGAGCGCTACGACGTCACGCGCGCGTCGCTCGAGGCGTTCGCCGCGCCGCGCAGGGCGGCCCGCCGTACCCGATCCCGCTCGAGGAGATGGTCCACGGCGCCGCCGTGACCGAGGCGATCGTGCGCGCGACCGAGACCGGCCAGACCGAGAAGGTGAGCTGATCCATGGACCTCGGCGACGGCATCGGCCACCTCACCTATTCGACGCTCGTCCACCCCGGCGACACGTGGGACGAGATGTGGGACTCGCTGACGACGTACGTGCCGCAGGTCAAGGCGCGGGTGTGCCCCGATGCGCCGTTCGGCGTGTCGCTGCGGCTGTCCAACGCGTCGGCCCAGACGCTGGTCGGCGATCAGGCGCTGCGCGAGCAGCTGGCCGGCTTCCTCGCCGACAACGACCTCTACCTGTACACGGTCAACGCGTTCCCGTACGGCCCGTTCAAGAACGTGCGCGTCAAGGAGCAGGTCTACGAGCCCGACTGGCGCTCGCGACGAGCGCACCGCAGTACACGAAGAACGTGGCCGACGGTGCTCGCCGAGGTCGGCACGCCGGACATGAACCCGTCGATCCAGACCGCGCCGCTGGGCTTCAAGCCGAACGTGACGGGCCCCGACGTCGATCGCCTCGCTACACCGAGCACGTGCTCGAGGTCGCGGCGCATCTGGTGGCGCTCGAGCAGCGCACCGGCCGGACGGTCACGCTGGCGATCGAGCCCGAGCCCTACTGCTTCCTCGAGACGACCGACGAGACGGTCGCGTTCTTCGGCGAGCACCTCTACTCCGGGGCGGCGGCGCGGCGCCTGGCGCAGCTGTCCGGCCTCGCCGTCTCCGACGCCCTGGTCGCGCTGCGCCGCCACGTCGGCGTCGTGTTCGACATCTGCCACCAGGCGCTCGAGTACGAGGACATCCCGACGTCGCTGCGGCAAGCTCGTCGACGCCGGGCATCCCGATCCTCAAGCTCCAGGAGGCGGCGGCGCGTCCAGGTGCCCGGAGGTGACCGACGAGGCGGTCGAGGTCCTGCGCCGCTACGCGGACACGGTCTACCTGACCCAGACGATGCAGATGCTCGACGGCGAGCTGACGCGGTTCCTCAACCTCGAGGACGCGTTCGCCGCATGGGAGGCCGACCCTTCGCCGCGCGAGTGGCGCGTTCACTTCCACGTGCCGGTGTTCCTCGACGACCTCGGCGCGTTTCGATCGACGCGATTCGCGATCGAGGACGCGCTGCGCGTGCACTCAGAGCAGCAGCTCTCGCCGCAGCTCGAGATCGAGACCTACACGTGGGACGTGCTCCCCGACGAGCTCAAGACCGGCGACATCGTCGACTACGTGTGCCGCGAGATCGAGTGGGTCCGCGGGCAACTCGTCCCGTAGCAGCGCGCGGGAGAGCCTAGGAACCGGGCATGCCACGACTCGGATTGATCATTGCCAGCACGCGACCCGGTCGCGTCGGTCTGCCGGTCGCCAACTGGGTGCAGGAAGCCGCCGAGGCGCACGGCGGCTTCGAGGTCTCACGCCTCGACCTGGCGGAGATCGATCTGCCGATGTTCGACGAGCCCAAGCATCCGCGCTTCGGCGACTACGTCCACCAGCACACGAAGGACTGGAGCGCCCAGGTCGCGGCGTGCGACGCGTTCATCGTCGTCCATCCCGAGTACAACAACGGCTACACCGCCCCGATCAAGAACGCGGTCGACTACCTCAACGCCGAGTGGCATCACAAGCCGATCGGCCTCGTGAGCTACGGCGGGGCCGCGGCCGGCGCCCGAGCAGCGACGGGCCTGAAGACCGTGTTCGCGATCCTGCGCGCCCCGGTCGTCGAGAACATCAACATCCCGTGGTGTTCCAGCGCATTGACGACGGCGTCTTCATGCCCGACGAGAGGATGCGCGACGCGCCGACAGCGATGGTCGACGGGCTGCTGCGCTACCAGGCGGCGCTGGCGGCGATGCGCGAGGGCTGATCCACGAACGTCAGACGGCGGCCCGGAGGCCGCCGTCTGGGCACAGCGCAGGCTCGTGCCGCTACTTGACCTCGACGGTCCCGCCGGCCTCCTCGATCTCCTGCTTGAGCTTGTCGGCCTCGTCCTTGTCGACGCCCTCCTTGATCGGCTTGGGGGCTTCGTCGACGAGCGCCTTGGCCTCCTTCAGGCCCAGGCCGGTCGCCGAGCGGACGACCTTGATGACCTGGATCTTCGTCTCGCCGGCCGCGGTCAGGATGACGTCGAACGCGGTCTGCTCCTCCTCGGCCGCGGCCTCGCCGCCACCGCCGCCGCCGCCGGAGCGGCCGCTGCGACGGCCGTCGCCGACACGCCGAACTCCTCCTCGAGCGCCTTGATGCGCTCGCTGAGCTCGAGCACCGAGATCGCTTTGAGTTCGTCGATCCATTCCTCTGTTGTTGCCATGAGTGCGCTACCTCCTACGCCTCGGCGGTCTCGTCGGCCTCGCCGGCCTCCGAGGCGTCCGCCTCGTTGTCGTCTTCGTTGTCGTTGGTGTCCTCGGCGGCCGCCTCCGGCTGCTCCTCGTCGGGAGCCTCCTCGGGCGCGGCCTCCTCGGCCGGAGCCTCGGCGGCGTCAGCCGCGGGCTCCTCAGTCGTGTCTTCAGCGGCGGGCTCCTCGGCGCCGGGGCCTCCTCAGCCGCCGGGGCCTCCTCAGCCGCCGGGGCCTCCTCGGCCACCGGGGCCTCCTCAGCCGCCGGGGCCTCCTCGGCCGCCGGGGCCTCCTCGACCGCCGCCGCCGGCGGCTCGCCGGCCGGCAGCTCGCCCGATGCCTTCTTGTCGCGGACCTCGCCCAGCGCGACGGCCAGGCCGCCGATCATGCTGCCCAGCCCGCGAACCAGGCCGGTGATCGGCGACGCGACGAGCCCGACGAACTGGCCGTACAGCACCTCGCGCGACGGCAGCCGGGCGATCGAGTCGATCTGGGCGGCGTCGAGCGCCTCGCCGTTCATCAACCCGCCCTTGAAGGCCAGCGTCTCGGTCTCACGGCCGTAGTCGCGCAGCGCCTTGGCCGCCAGCGCGGCGTCACCGCGCACGAACGTCAGCGCCGTCGGGCCGGTCAGCAGCTCCTTCAGCGCCGTCGACGTCCGCCTGGTCGGCGGCGCGCTCGGTCAGCGTGTTCTTGACGATCCGGAACGTCGCGTCCGCGTCGCGCAACTTCGCGCGCAGCTCGGCCGCCTGAGGCACCGAGATGCCGCGGTAGTCGACGGCGAAGATCGCGTCGGCGTCCTGGATCTGTTCGGCGATTTCGGCGATCGCCGCGGATTTCTGTTCTCTGTTCAAGCGGCCTCCTAGGCCGGGCTTCTGGGCTCAGCGAGCCCTGCCGGCGGTCTTCGGTGGCCTCGAGGGGCTGTGGCTACGCCGCGTCTGCGGACGCTGCCTCCTCGAGGATGTCTCGGGTACGCGAGGGATCGACCTTGACGCCCGGACCCATGGTCGAGGCGAGGACGATCGAACGCAGGTAGCGGCCCTTGGCCGCGGAAGGCTTGGCGCGGATCAGCTCGTCGACGACTGCCGCGTAGTTCTCGAGCAGCGCGCGCTCCTCGAAGCTCGTCTTGCCGATCGAGAGGTGGACGATCGCGGTGCGGTCGGTGCGGTACTCGACCTTGCCCGACTTGGATTCCTCGACCGCCTTCTTGACGTCCATCGTCACGGTGCCGACCTTCGGGTTGGGCATCTTGCCCGACGGCCCGAGCACGCGGCCCAGGCGACCGACGATCGGCATCATGTCCGGCGTCGCGATCGCGACGTCGAAGTCGGTGAAGCCCTCTTCGACCCGCTTGGCGAGATCCTCGCCGCCGACGTGGTCGGCGCCCGCCTCCTCGGCCTCCTTGGCCTTGTCGCCCTGCGCGAAGACGGCGATCGTCACGTCCTTGCCGAGCCCGTGGGGCAGCGCGATCGTGCCGCGCAGCTGCTCGTCGGCGTGGCGGACGTTGAGCCCGGTGCGAACGTGGAGCTCGACCGACTCGTCGAACTTGGCCGACTTCAGCCCCTTGACGAGCGCGATCGCCTCGACGGGCGTGTACTCGTGCTCGGCGTCGACCTTCGCGCGCGCCGCGGTGTATGCCTTGCCGTGTTTGGGCATCAGCCTGAGACCTCCACGCCCATCGAACGGGCGGTGCCCGCGATGATCCGTCGAGGCCATCTCGATGTCGTTGGCGTTGAGGTCGGGCATCTTCTTCTCGGCGATCTCGCGTAGCTGGGCCTGGGTGATCTTGCCGACCTTCTCGCGGTGCGGCTCGCCCGAGCCCTTCTCGAGGCCGGCCGCCTGCTTGATCAGCACGGCCGCCGGCGGCGTCTTGGTGATGAACGTGAACGAGCGGTCCTCGTAGACCGTGATCACGACCGGCACGACCGTGCCCGAGTCCTGCTGGGTGGCGGCGTTGAACGCCTTGCAGAACTCCATGATGTTGATGCCGTGCTGGCCCAGGGCGGGGCCGACCGGCGGCGCCGGGCTCGCCTGGCCGCCGACGGCCTGGAGTTTGATGAGGGTGAGGACCTTCTTGGCCATGCGTTGTTCCTAGACCTTTTTGACCTGGTCGAAGCCAACCTCGACCGGCGTCTCGCGACCGAAGATTGACACAAGCACCTTGAGCCGTGACGCATCCTGGTTGATCTCGGAGATCTCGCCGGAGAAGTCCGACAGCGGTCCGGAGATGACCTTGACCGACTCGCCGATCGAGAACTGGGCGCGGGTCGCCGTCTTCTGCGCGACCTCGCGGTGCAGCAGGCGATCGACCTCGGGCTGGGTGAGCGGGACCGGCTCGTTGGACGCGCCGACGAAGCCGGTCACGCCCGGCGTGCCCTTGACGAGCTGCCACGAGTCGTCGGAGAGCTCCATGTTGACGAGCACGTAGCCCGGCATCGTGCGCTTCTCCTGCTGGACCTTCTGGCCGTCCTTCATCTCGCTGACCGTCTCGGTCGGCACGACGACCTGGCGGATCGCGCGCTTCTGGTTCAGCGACGTGGCCCGGTGCTCCAGGTTCTGCTTGACCTTGTTCTCGTGTCCGGAATAGGTGTTGACGACGTACCAGCGATACATGAATAGGGCCTGCTAAAGGGAGTGGTTGAGGATGTAGTCGACGATCTTGTTCGCGACCTCGTCGGCGAGCCCGAGGTACAGCCCGGCGATCAGCACGAAGCCCGCGACGACGCCGGTCGCCTGCGCGGTCTGGCGGCGGTCGGGCCACTGCACGCGCTGCAGCTCGGCCCACGAAGCCTTGAGGAAGTTGAATACCCGGTTGCCGCCACGGGTCGGCGCGCCGGTCTTGCGGTGGCCGGGTGCGCCGCCGTCCTCGTCCTCGATCGCGTTCGCCGCGGCGATGTCGGCCGGGACGAGCTCGGCGCCCTCGCCGAACGCCTCCGCGGCGGCGCCAGCGAGCGGAACGCCCTCGGCTCCCGCGACGAGGTCGGCCTCGAACTCCTCTTCGGCAAACGACGAATGGTCGAGCGAGCCGGGGATGTTCTCGCGATGGATCTCGCCGGGGTGCGCAGGCTGCTGCTGCGCCTCTGGCGATGAGTCCGGGTCGGCTCCGCGGGCCTTGCGGTCGCGGGCACGCTGACGCTGACGGGCCACGTCACGTGCTCCCGCTTAGCGCGTTTCCCTGTGCGCCGTGTGGCACTTGCACCAGCGGCAATACTTGCGCAGCGCGATGCGATCAGGGTTGTTGCGCTTGGACTTATTCGTCTGGTAGTTGCGCCGCTTGCAGTCCTCGCAGGCGAGGGTCACAGCGATGCGCACATCTCCACGGGCCATGAGGCAGATCCCTCGAAACTCGTGCGGCGAAGTCGGCTGACCCGCCTGAGGACATAAAAACGACCCGCCTATGGCGGGCCGTCAAGAGTGTAGCGCGCGAGGTGGGTTCGGCGCGACATGGCTTTGGCCGCCTACCCCCGCTGCTGCGCGTTCGGAACCGGTTCGAGCGTCACCAGGCCACGGTCGGCGGTGAAGCTCTCGATCAGCGTCAGCCAGCGGGCCGCCTCGCGGGCGGCGACGACGATCTCGGTGACGACCGGGGTCCGTCGACGCAGCGCCCACGGGGACTCGCCGTGGGGCGCGTGGTCGCCGTGGTAACCCCAGATGCCGCGCAGCACCGTCGCGCCGGGCGCGCCTGCGTCGCGCAGCGCGGCGACGAGCTCGTCGTGGCGTGCGGAGTAGACGGTCAGCCGGGCCCAGGGTGCGGTCAGCTCGCGCGGGACGGCCAGGGATGCGCCGTCGCGGCGCAGCACCTGGACGCCCTCGAGCGTCGCGGTCGGCCCGGCGAGCGCGTCGAGCAGCCCGGGCAGGACGGCGGCGATCGTTGCCCGCTCGCCGACCGACGTGACGACGACCGGCACGCCGACGTTGGCCGACAGCATTCGGCGCGCGCACGCGGTCGCCGTCGAGCAGGCCGTCGACGCCGAGCAGCGCCGTCGCCCCGGCGATGCCGCCCTGCCGCAAACGGTCGATCGCGACCTGGAAGGCCGGCCGGCCCTGGATGCGCTGCCGGCGAGGCACGTACAGGGTCAGCTTCGCGTCGTCGCCCGGGCCGAGCGGGTCGGTTCGCGGCGCGGCGTCGAGTACGTGCGCGCTCTCGAGCGTGACGAGGCCGTCGCCGACGATCTCGTCGAGATCGGCCAGCGCGGCGCGCGCCCGGTCCGGCGTATCGACCGCGCTCAGCACGAGCGGCAGATCCTCGGCCGTCGTCAGCAGACCGGCGCGGCGCAGGTGATGCTTGAGACCGAACCCCTCGCTGCCGCGCAGCAGCACCGCGGTCGCCATCGCGTGGCGTTCGCAGACGTCGAGCATCAGCGTCGCTGAGCAGCCGGTCGCCATCGCGATCGCGATCGCCGAAGAACACCGACAGCTTCAGCGCCGCTGTGCTCACAGCGCTGCCCCAACTTGCGACCCAGCCACGCGAGCAGAACGCCTGCGACGAGGCTGACGACGACGTTCGCCATCCGCCGCGGCATGGCGGTGCTCGCCGAGGTGATGGGTCTCGAACATCCAGGTGCTGAACGTCGTGTAACCGCCGAGGAATCCGGTGCCCAGCAGGCGCTCATGTCGGCCGAGGCCGCCGCCCCGACCAGCGCCCGAGCGCGAACGCGCCGCTGAGGTTGACGACGAGCGTTCCGAACGGGAAGCGCTCGAGCCGGCCGAGACCGCGCAGTCGAGCAGGAAGCGCGCGATCGGCCCAGCGCGCCGAGGGCCGCGACGCCGGCGGCGACCGCAGCCGCTCACGGCATCACCGTCGCCCGGCGCACGAGATTGGTCGCCACCGCGACGCCGACGAACACGGCCGCGATGCCGCGGCCGCGTAGCCGATCGCCAGCCCGACGCGTCCGCGGTCGAGCATCGTCAGCAGTTCGACCTGCATCGTCGAGAACGTCGTCAGCGCGCCGCACAGCCCGGTCCCGAGCAGCGGGCGCCAGACGCCGTCGGCGCCAGACGCTCGGACAGCCGCGTGACGGCGAGCCGAGGATCACCGCCCGGTCACGTTGACGAGCAGCGTCGCCCACGGCCATGCGCCGCTGCCGTCAGCGATCGCAACGCCGATCTCCGCGCGCGCCAAGGCGCCGACGAAGCCGCCGGCGAGGATCGCCAGCAGCTCACGGCGGTCGACGTGCACGGCCCGGATCATGCCGGGCCGTGCGGTCCGACAATTCACGTGCTCAGCAGACGGTGACCGTCGCGCGGATCGACTTCGTCGGGAACTTGCCGCGCTTGGGATGGCGAACCTTCATGAACGCCCGCGCGCGCACCGTGACCTTGGAGCCGGACTTCGTGCCGACCTTGACCTTCAGGCGCTGGGCGAATGGCGCCTTCTTGTCGTGGACGACGATCTTCGACGCCGATGTAGAAGTCGACCTTGAACACCTTGATGAAGGTCGCGCCCTTCTTCTTGATCTTCTTGAACGACAGCGTGACCTTGAACGTTGAGCCCGCGGCACGCACCTCTTGGGCGTCGAGAGCGTGACCTTGGCACCGCTCTGGTCGGTCACCGTGGTCGTGTGCTGCGGCGCGTTGTCGGCGCCGCCGTTGGCCTTGACGGTCACGGACTTGGAGATCGTCGCCGTGTTGCCGGCCAGGTCCTTGAACGCGAGGCTGATCAGGTACGTGCCCGGCGTCGCTGAACGTGTAGTTGACCGGGTTGCCGGTGTTCCGGGCAGGCCGGTCGCGGTCCACGACAGGCTCGAGCTGTCGACGCCCGAGCCGCCCGTGTTGTCGGCGAGCACCGCGGTGTAGCTGTCGGCGGTACCGACGGTCGCCGTGTCCGGCCCGCTGATCGTCCCGGTCGGCGCCGTCGTGTCGGGAATCGCGTTGGCGGTCGTCGAGCTGACCAGCTCGCCGCCCGCGCCGCCGATCATCGCGTGGGTCGCGTCGGCTACGCCGACCGCCCCCCAGCGCTTGGCTGCCAGCGCGCCGTCGGCGGGCTGCATGTAGGCGTCGTGCCGTTGAGCGACTTGTAGATCTCGCCGTCGTCACCGGCCGCGACGAGCGTGCCACCGGCGAACCCGATGCCGTTGAGGCTCTCGTTGACGGTGGGTGACCCCGCGATGATCATCGACGTCTCGCCTGCCCCGCCCGAGACCGAGTACTGGAAGCACAGCGTGACGCGTTGCTGTTGTCGACCGCCCAGATCCGGTTGGGGTTGTTGGGATCGATCGCGAGCCGCGGGCTGTGCCGTAGCTGTTGACCAGCTCGCCGCGCCGCGTCATCGGGCGCGGCGAAGCCGTCGGAGGTCGGGTAGACGCCGCCGAAGTACTCGATGATGAAATTCAGCCTGTTCGGCGCGCCAGCGATCGGCGCGACGTCGGTGACGTACTGCCGTCGTGGCCGAGCAGGCAGTCGGTGGCGCCGTTGTTGTGGTCGGTCAAGGTCGGCGTGGCGGCGTTGGCGTTGACCGACTTGAGGACGACCGGCTCGTCGCCGGTTTGCCGCCGACGAGGTAGGCGGTCGTCGTGTTCACGACCGCGACCGAGTAGAGCCCCGGCACCGGCGACCAGCGAGGTCACGGCGTTGCACCTTCCTGTAACCGTCGGGAGGGTGATCGGCCGCTCCACGTCGCCCCGCCGTTGAGCGAGCGGTACGCCTTGCCGTTCAGGCGACGGCGTAGCCGACGGTCGCGGTCGGGTCGAACGAGATCTTCTCGATCATCGCGCCGGGGAACGAGCGCGTCAGGGTGAACGCGCCCGCCCCGTTGGCAGAAGGAGCTGGCCGTTGGCGGTCCCGAACCACGCGTGGGTGTCGGATTGGTAGCTCAGCGCGGTGATGTCCTGGGTCGTCCCCGAGGTCACCGGCGTCCAGATCGAGGCCGCAGAAGCGGTCGACGCCCCCACAATCAGCGTCCCGAGAATCGAGATCGTCGCGGCCAGTCGTCGCATCGCAGAGTCCTTTCGCATGTCTTGCATGCCGTTGGTTACATCCTCAACGGCCACCCGGACCGGAACTTACGCGAATGTTGGTCCGCGACAAAGCCCGGAACATCCCCCCTTCGTAGGCGGGCCGATTGGTCGAGTCCGATTAGCGGTTTCCTGGCCGATTGCGGAATCCGGGCATCGCTAAAGGTCGGACCAAAGGTCCCGGTAGCTTCCCGGGTCGATGCCCGGACCAGCCGAACTGCGGGTCTCCGATGCAGAGCGCGAGCGCGTCGTCGAGCGGCTGCGCGCGGCGGCCGCGCGAGGGTCGACTGGCGACCGACGAGCTCGAAGAGCGTGTGTCGCAGGCGCTCGCCGCCCGCACCCACGGGGACCTCGATCGGCTGCTGACCGACCTCCCCGGCCCGCGCCTCCCGGCGCCGCGCCAGAGCCGACCGCCCGCCCCGCGGGCCGATCCGGTGCAGCGCCGCGAGTTGCTCGCCCGTCAGACCGTCGGCTTCCTGACCCCCAACGCTGTGTGCATCGCGATCTGGGCGGCCACCGGCGCTGCGAACTTCTGGCCCAAGTGGGTGCTGCTGTTCACCGGCATCTGGTACGGCGTGTTCCTGATCCGCTACCTCGCGCGGATCGAGCACGAACACTACGACGCCCGCGGGAACGCCCGCCACCGGCGTCACCCGCGGGCGCGCAGCCACCACCGGCGTCGCCGCTACCACGGGTAGCACCGTCTCGCTTCCGCACAGCGCCGAAGCAGCGGTGCGCAGCACGAACTCGGATCGACGCACGACAGACGGCAGCGCTCAAGATTCGTTCGGAGGCACCGATTTAGCTGGATATGCGGCTTCGCTCCGAACGCTGTTCCCCGCGTTGCCACGAGCTCCCGGCCGGCATGGCTCGACCACTGGCTGGAGATGGTCGGCGACCTCACCGAGCTCAGTGCGACGCATCCGATGGTCGACGCCGTGATCGACGAGATCGATGGGCGGATGATCCGTATCGGCGACCGGTGGCTGGCCGACTTCGCGTCGTGCAACTACCTCGGCTTCGATCTGGACCGGGAGATCATCGACGCCGTTCCGGCCTACCTCGACGCGTGGGGTACGCATCCGAGCTGGTCGCGACTGCTCGGCAGCCCCGTCCTCTACGAGCAGATCGAGGAGCGCCTGACCAACCTGCTGGGGTGCGAGGACGCGCTCGTCCTCCCGACGATCACCCACATCCACATGTCGGTGATCCCGCTGCTCGCGGCCTCGGGCACGATCTTCCTCGACGCGCGCGCCCACAAGACGATCTACGACGGCGCCCAGGCCGCACGCGCGCGCGGCGCCGCGGTCCGTCGCTTCCGCTTCGAGGACCCCGACCACCTCGACCAGCTGCTGAGCAAGGAGCGCGATCCGACGCGCCTCATCTGCATGGACGGCGTCAACAGCATGACCGGCAACCCGCCCGACCTGCCGGCGTTCGCAGCCGTCGCCCGCAAGCACCACGCGCTGCTGTACGTCGACGACGCCCACGGCTTCGGAGTCATCGGCGAGCGGCGGCCCGACGAAACGTCGCCCGTACGGCGCGCGCGGCAACAGCATCGTCCGCCATTTCGGCGAGACCTACGACAACGTCATCCTCGTCGGCGGCTTCTCGAAGGCCTACTCGTCGCTGCTGGCCTTCATCGCCTGTCCGACCGAGCTCAAGAGCCTCCTGAAGGTGGCCGCTCCGCCCTATCTGTTCTCCGGGCCGTCGCCGGTCGCCTCGCTGGCCACCACGCTGGCCGGGTTCGACGTCAACGAGCAGCGCGGCGACGCGCTGCGGGCGACGATGCACGGCGCACACGGCCCGGGTGCTGCGAAGCGCTCGACGAGCTCGGCGTCTACACGCCCAACCGCTCGGGTCTGCCGATCGTCGAGATCCCGCTGCGCGACCACACCCGGATCGACGCCGTCGGTCGGATGCTGTTCGACCGCGGCGTCTACGTCACGCTGGCCGCCTACCCGCTCGTGCCCAAGGACGAGGTCGGCTTCCGCATCCAGCTGACCGTCAGCCAATACGGCGGCCGAGGTCGACCTGCTGATCGACGCGGTCGCCGAGCTCGCAGCAGCCGGTGAGCTGCGCGAGGCCGCCGCCGAGCCATCGCTGGAGCAGGCCGCATGAACGACGCTGCCGAGCATCTCGAGCTCGCGCGGCGGCCGTTCTGGCTCGCGTACCTCGTCGTCGGGCGCCATCGCGACGCGCCCTCTATGTCGCGGTCCCGCCGTTCAAGGGCAGCGCCCCGTTCCTGAACCTGCTCGGTCTCAGCGGCGTCCTCGCGGTCGCCGTCGGAACGCGGCTCAACCGGCCCGCGTCGGCGCGGCCCTGGTGGTGCTTCGTCGTCGGCCTCGGACTGTTCTGGCTCGGCGACGTCTACACGTACAGCTACCCGAAGCTGTTCCACAAGGACATCCCGTTCCCGTCGCTCGGCGACGGCCTCTATCTCGCGGTCTACCCCGCACTGATGGCCGGACTGCTGATGCTCGTGCGCCGGCGCGACGCCAAGCTGACCCGCGGCGGCGCCGGGATCGACGCGACGATCCTGACCGTCGGGCTGGCGCTCCCGTCGTGGGTCGCGCTGATCGCGCCGACGCTTCACGACCCGACGCTGACGCCTGTCCAGAAGCTGTTCTCGATCGCCTATCCGCTCGGCGACATCCTGCTGCTCGCCGCGACCGTCCGCCTCGCGCTCGACAGCGGCAAGCGGCGTCCGAGCTTCTACCTGCTGTGCATGAGCATCGTCGCGCTGCTGATCACCGACTTCGTCTACAACCGGATGCTCACCGCGGGCACCTACGACCACCAGCTGAGCCTCGACGTCGGCTGGACCGCGTTCTACCTGCTGTGGGGCGCCGCGGCGCTGCACTGGTCGATGCGCGAGCTCGACGAGCCGTCGCCCGACACCGAGGTCATGCTCACGAAGCCGCGCCTGGTGCTGCTGGCCGGCGCGTCGCTGATCGCGCCGTCGATCCTGATCGTCCAGGAGCGCGGCAACGACACGCTGCTCGTCACCGTCTGCGCGTCGGTCGTCCTGTTCGGCCTCGTGGTCTGGCGCATGGCCGGCCTCGTACGCCAGCAGGAGCGCACCACCGCCCGTCAGCGGATCCTCAGCCAGGCAGGGGCCGACCTCGTCGCCGCGCGCAACGTCGACGAGACGATTCGCGCCGCGCTCGGGTCGATGGCGTCGCTGCTGGCCGGGGTTGGCAACGCGGTGCTCTGTCGCCAAGAGACCGATGAGCTGTGCGTTACCGCGCGCTGCGACGGCGCGCCGGTCGACCACCGGTCGCTCTCGGAATCGGCGACCGTCGCGCTGTGGGAGCTGGCCGCGATCCCGGAAGGCGACCCGGGCTCGCCGATCGGCGCCGAAGTGCTGTCGGAACTCGGGCTGCCGGTGGGCTCCAACCGTGCGATCGTTCTCGGCTTGCGGATCCGCGGCGACGTGCGAGGACTCGTCGTCGTCGCGCGACCCACCCTCACGGCACCGCCGCTCGCGGCGGCGCTGCGCTCGCTCGCCACCCAGCTCGCGCTCGCGCTCGAGAGCGCCGCGTTGACCGAGGAGGTCCACCAGCGCCGCAGCGAGTCGCGTTTCGCCGCGCTCGTGGCCCACGCCAGCGACCTGATCTGCGTGATCGGCGCCGACGCCACGATCGAGTACCAGAGCCCGTCGAGCCTGCGCGTGTTGGGGTATGCGCCCGAAGAGCTCGTCGGGACGCGCTTCGACAAGCTGCTCGCACCCGGCGAGGAGGGGCGCGTCCTACACGTCCTCGCCGACGGGGCGGCCTCCCACGCCCACGAGGGCGACGTGCTCGAATGCACGATGCTCCACCGCGACGGAAGCCCGCGCCAGTTCGAGGTCCTGCACTCGAACCTGCTCGACAACGACGACGTCCGCGGCATCGTCCTCAACGCCCGTGACGTCAGCGAGCGCAAGGTGTTCGAGGACCAGCTCGCCCATCAGGCGTTCCACGACCCGGTCACCAACCTGCCCAACCGCGCGCTGTTCTTCGAGCGCGTGCGCCACGCGATCGCGCGCGCCCGGCGCGAGACCAGCGGACTGGCCGTGATCTTCCTCGACCTCGACGACTTCAAGACCGTCAACGACAGCCTCGGCCACGCGGCCGGCGACGACATGCTCGACGCCGCAGCCAAGCGCCTCGTCGACGCGATTCGGGCGAGCGACACGGCGGCGCGGTTCGGCGGCGACGAGTTCGCGGTACTGCTCGAGGACATCGATTCCGTAGAGGAGGCGGCCGACACCGCCGACCGGATCATCGCGGGACTCGGCGCGCCCGTCCTGATCTCCGGGAAGGAGTTGGCGATTCACGCCAGCCTCGGGATCTCGATCCTCGATCCCGACAAGCCGAGCGATGCCGAGGAGCTGATCCGCGATGCCGACGCGGCGATGTACATCGCCAAGCGCGAGGGCAAGGGCGGCTATCGCCTGTTCGCGCCCGAGATGCACGAGGGCGTCATGGCGCGCCTCGAGCTGCGCGGCGACCTCCAGCGCGCGCTCGCGGGCGGCGAACTCGAGTTGTTCTACCAGCCCGTCGTGCGCCTTGCCGACGGCGCGGCGATCGGCGTCGAGGCGCTGCTGCGCTGGCACCATCCAGAGCGCGGCCTCGTCGCACCGGGCGACTTCATCCCGTTCGCCGAGGAATCGGGATTGATCGTCCCGATCGGCCGCTGGGTCCTTCGCGAGGCGTGCCGTCAAGCCGTCGTCATCCAGCAGCGGGTGCCGTGCGATCCGCCGCTGACGATGAGCGTCAACCTGTCGGTCAAGCAGCTCCAGCACTCCGACATCGTCGCCGACGTCTCCGACGCGCTCCACGCGTCCGGCCTCGCGCCGGAGCTGCTGATGCTCGAGATCACTGAGACGGTGCTGATGAGCGACACCGACCTCGCGGTCGAGCGGCTCAACGACCTGCGCGCGCTCGGCGTGCGGCTGGCGATGGACGACTTCGGCACCGGCTACTCGTCGCTGAGCTACCTCAACCGGTTCGCGGTCGACGTGCTCAAGATGGACCGGTCGTTCCTGCGCGAGGGCGCGACACCGGACGCTTCGGGCCTGGCCAGCGCAGTCGTCGCCCTCGGCGAGTCGCTGCGACTCGACGTCGTGGCCGAGGGCATCGAACTCTCCGAGCAGTGGGTCACGCTGCGCGATCTCGGATGCACGCGCGGGCAGGGCTTCTTCTTCGCCAAGCCGATGCCGATCGCGGAGACGCTCGAGGCGCTGCAGAATTGGTCCGAGCGGCTCGAGCAGATCACGTACGCCGCCCCGCTGGCCAGCGCGTCGCAGCGCGATGCAGCATAGCCACGAGGCGCTTGATCGCCCTGGTGGCGTGAGCCGGGTGCGGTCACTGGCGCCGCTGCGCCACCGAGAGTTCCGCCTGTTGTGGTCAGCGATGTGCGTCTCGCTGCTCGGCGACGGAGCATTCTTCGTCGCGATGGCGTGGCAGGTCTACACGCTGTCCAACGAGCCCACGGCACTGGGCATCGTCGGCATCGCGATGACGATCCCGACGATTGTGTTCCTGCTCATCGGCGGCGTTGTGAGCGACCGCTTCGACCGCCGACGGGTGATGATCTGCGCTGACGCGGCGCGCGGGTTCGCCGTCGGGACGATGGCGATCCTGGCGCTGGCCGGCGCGCTCGAGCTGTGGCACATCGTCTTGCTCGTGGCCGTCTACGGCGCCGGGCAGGCGTTCTTCGCGCCGGCGTTTGACGCGATCGTCCCGCAGGTCCTGGGCCCCGAAGAGCTTGGGCAGGCCAACGCGCTGGACCAGGTCGTGCGCCCGCTGGCGTTGCGCCTCGCCGGCCCCGCGATCGGTGGCGTGGTGGTCAGCGTTGTTGGAGGTGGCGCGGCGTTCGCGCTCGACGCGGCCACGTTCGCCGTGTCAGCCCTGTTCCTGTCGCTGATGGTCGCGCGCCCGGCCGCCGAGCGCATGGTTCACTCAGGAGCTTCGGTGGTCGCCGATCTCAAGGAGGGCTTCGCGTACGTGCGCGCGCACGCGTGGCTGTGGGCCACATTCGCGGCGGCGGCGGTCGCGTACCTGCTGTTCATGGGCCCGACGGAGGTCCTCGTCCCGTACATCGTCCGCAACGAACTCGGCGGCGTCCGCAGCGGACCTCGGCCTGATCTTTGCCGCGGGCGGGCTCGGATCGATCGTCTGCGCCCTGGCGATGGGACAGCGCGAGATGCCGCGAGCGACGATCGTGTTCATGTACACGACGTGGGCCGTGGCGACGCTCGCGGTCGCGGGCTACGGGCTCGCGCACGCGATCTGGCAGCTGATGCTGGTCAGCATCGCCTTCAACGTCCTCGAGACGGCCGGGACGATCGTGTGGGCGACCGCCAAGCAGCGCCATGTTCCATCGACGCTGCTGGGCCGCGTATCGAGCCTCGACTGGCTGATCTCGATCGGTCTCCTGCCGCTCTCGTTTGCGCTCACGGGGCCGGTCGCCGCGGCGATCGGGCCGCGGACGACGCTGATCGCAGCGGGGGTTCTCGGTGCGATCGTCACGCTCGCCGCGTTCGCCGTCCCCGGCGTCCGCGACGTCGAGCGCGAGGCCAGCGCCCCCGCCTTCGGCGCCCAGCAGCGCTCGGCCGCCTGACGCCTGGCCGTCGGTAGCCTCCGGACTCGTGCCCGGCTACGTCGCGCTGCTGCGGGCGGTCAACCTCGGATCGACCAACAAGGTCGCGATGGCCGACGTGCGCGCGTGCACCGAGGAGCTCGGCTTCGATGACGTGCGCACCCACGCGCTGAGCGGCAATGTCGTGTTCGGCGCGCCCAAGAGGTCTGCCGAAGCGATCGCCAAGCAGCTCCATACCGCCTACACCGATTGCTTCGGCTTCGACATCCCGGTGATGGTTCGCACCGGCGCCCAGCTCAAGAAGATCGTCGCCGACAACCCGCTCGCCGACGTCGCCGACAACCCCTCGCGCCAGCACGTGTACTTCCTCGCCAAGCCGGTCGCCGCGGGTGCCCTGGCCGACCTCGACCCCGATGAGCTGGCGCCCGAGACGTGGGCGCTGCGGGGCCGCGAACTGCACGTCTGGTCGCCCGATGGCCGGCAGAACTCGCCGCTCGCGAAGCTGCTGACGACCAAGCGCCTCGGAACCCACGCGACGGTTCGTACGTGGAGGGTCGTCGGCAAGCTGCTCGAGCTGGCCGAAACCACTGGCAACTGAACGATCGGTCAGTTAGCATCCTGCGTCATGTCGATCGACACGGATCCCACCGAAGCCGTCATCGCCAACAACGAGCCCGTCTTCGATCCCGAGACGTGGCAGGAGGGCCCGCCCGCGGAGCTGTTCCGACGCCTGCGCTCCGAGTGCCCCGTCCACTGGTCGTCGCGGATGGCCGAGCTCCCTGACGAGGCCGGCTACTGGTCGGTGACGACGGCGCAAGGGGTCCGCGAGGTCAGCATGGACTGGCAGACCTATTCGTCGGAGATCGGCGGCTTCACCGCGGCCACGCACGCCGGCCTGCCGCTGCACCTCGCCAACGCGATGTTCATCGGCATGGATCCGCCCAAGCACGACCGGCTCAAGCAGCTGTTCCAGCGCGGCTTCACGCCGAAGCGGATCGCCGAGCACGAGGAGCGCATCCGCGAGATCACGGGTCGGGTGCTCGACGGGCTCGAGGGCCGCGAGACGTGCGAACTCGTCAGCGAGGTCGCCCAGCCGGTCGTCGCGCGCGTCATCGGTAGCTTCATGGGTCTGCCGCCCGAGGACGACGCGGTCTGGGCCCGGCTGATGAACTCGCTGGTCGGTGCCGCGCCGGTCGACGAGGACACCGACACCACCGAGTACATCCGCACGGTGATGGAGGAGGACATCCCCGAGATGTTCCGTCGCTGCAATCTTCTGATCGAGGAGCGGCGCAAGAACCCGACCGACGACCTGACGAGCGTCCTCGTCCACGCCGAGATCGATGGCAGCGGCCTCGAGGACCACGAGATCGTCATGGGCTTCGTGCTGCTGATGGCGGCCGGCAACGACTCGACGAAGGCGACCTATACGGCCGCAATGCGGGCGCTGCTCGCCGACTCGACGCAGCGCGACATGCTCGTCGCCGACCCATCGCTGGTCCCGAGCGCGGTCGAGGAGGCGCTGCGGATGTTCCCCGCGTTCGCGCATTTCCGCCGCACCGCGACCAAGGACACCGAGCTGCTCGGCCAGCCGATCGCCGAGGGCGACAAGGTCGTGATGTGGTACGTGTCGTCCAACCGCGACGAGACGCTCTACGAGGACCCCGACCACTTCGACGTGACGCGCAACCCCGACCACCAGGCGTTCGGCGCCGGCGGGCGGCACTACTGCCTCGGGACGGCGCTCGCCCGCCTGGAGCTGCGGATCCTGCTCGAGGAGACGCTCAAGCGCTTCCCGGCCATGGAGCTCGCGGGGCCCTGCCCGCACGTCGTATCGGGCTTCGCCAACCAGTTGCGCGAAGTGCCGGTTCGCCTGAACGCGTAGCGACGGATGACAAACCGCCGTAGGCTTGCGCGATGACGCTGCGCGACGCCCTCGCCGCGAACCGGTTCGCGGTCACCGCCGAGCTCGGGCCGCCGCTCGAGCCCGACGCCGAACTCGTACGCAGCGCCGCCCGCGCCCTGGCGGGCGTCGTCGACGCGGCGAACATCACCGACAACCAGGCCGCGACGGTCAAGATGGCGCCGCTCGTGTGCGCGATCCTGATGGAGGCCGAGGGGCTGGAGCCGATCCTCCAGATGACCGGGCGCGACCGCAACCTGCTGGCGCTCCAGGCCGAGCTGCTGGCCGCCTGGGCGATGGGCGTACGCACCGTGCTCGCACTGAGCGGCGACCCGCTGAAGGTCGGGCCCTATGAGGCGCTGGCCACCCATGTCGGCGACGTCGACTCGCTCGGGTTGACGCGCGCGATCGTGGCGATGAACGACGGCCGCCTGGCCGCCGGGGAGACGCTTGCCACGCCGACCGGCTTCCTGATCGCGGGCGCCGCCAACCCGCTCGTGGATTCGGTCGAGCGGATCGAGGGCAAGCTCGACGCCGGCGTCGGCCTACTACAGACGAACATCGTCTACGACGTGTCTCGGTTTGCGGCGTGGCTCGAACCGCTGCGAACGGCCGGCGTGCTGGAGCGTGCGCCGATGCTCGTCGGCGTCACCCCGCCGCGCAGCCGGCGGATGCTCGAGTACATGCACGAGCGGATCCCCGGAGTCGAGGTCGACGACGCGACGTTTGCGCGCATGGATGGGTTGGAGGGAGAGGCGGCGCGCGCCGAGGGTGTGGCGATTGCGGCCTCGGTGATCGCGGGGCTGCGTGATGTCGAGGGCATCGCCGGGGTGCATGTGATGGCGCCGGGGTGGGAGGTCGAGGCGGTGCCGGCGGTTGTTGAGGCGGCGGGGCTCGCGGTGGCGTAGGGCGCAGACAGCATCACCCGGGAAGGGTTTGCGGACCCACCGATGAGTTTCGACGATGACCGCAGTCTCAGTAGGACAAATGACCGTGTGTCTACGATGAGCGTCGTGAGCGACGCCCCACTGGCCGCCACCACGGCCCCCGACCTCCAGCTCGAGCGCCACCGCAAAGAGCTGACCGCCTACTGCTACCGGATGCTCGGCTCGCCGTTCGAGGCCGAGGACGCGGTCCAGGAGACGATGATCCGCGCCTGGCGCAACCTCGACCGCTTCGAGGGCCGCTCGGCCCTGCGCTCGTGGCTGTACCGGATCGCGACCAACGTGTGCTTCGACGCGATGAAGGGACGCGAGCGCCGCGCGCGGCCGATGGACCTCGGGCCCGCCCAGGAGCCGGTCGCCGACAACCTCAACACGCTGCCCGAAGTGACGTGGATCCAGCCGGTGCCCGACGCGCTCGTCGCCGATCCGGCCGAGGCCGCCGTGGCCCGGGAGACGCTGCGCCTCGCGTTCGTCGCGGCGCTCCAACACCTGCCGGCGCGCCAGCGCGCCGCATTGATCCTGTGCGAGGTCCTGCGCTGGTCGGCCGCCGACGTCGCTGAGCTGCTCGACACGAGCGTCGCGTCGGTCAACAGCGCGCTCCAGCGCGCCCGCGCAACGCTCAACGAGACCGAGATCCGCGACACCGACGCGACGGCGGAGCTGTCGGAGTCCGACCGCGAGCTGCTTGTCACAGTACGTCGCCGCGTTCGAGGCCTACGACATGGACCGCCTGACCGCCCTGATCCGCGACGACGCGATCCAGTCGATGCCGCCGTACGACCTGTGGCTCGAGGGGATCGACGACATCATGACCTGGTGGTTCGGGCCCGGGATCGGCTGCAGCGGCTCGAAGGTCATCCCGGTCGGCACGGCCAACGGCCGCCCCGCCTACGCGCAGTACAAGCCGGCCGAGGACGGCGACGGCTACGAGCCGTGGGCGATCCAGGTCGTCGAGCTGTCGGACGGCAAGATCGCGGAGATGACGTTCTTCCTCGACGTCGAGGAAGCTGTTCCCGCTGTTCGGCGCGCCGCTGGACTACGCCGAGCCGACCCAGGGCACGTCGCTCGGAATCGACCCGACCTCTTGCGCGTCTGGTCGATCGATGGTCAGAATTGCCGTAATGCATCGTACCGTGCTGGTCGGGGTCGTGATCGCCGCGGGGTTCGGCCTCGTCACGCAGCCGAGCGCGTGGGCGGTCACTGCTCCGGCCCAGATCCCGGATTGGACGCTGACCATCACGTCGCAGATTTTCGCGCGCCGGCCACGGCGGGCAACGCGAGCCGCGCGGTCGTAGCGGCGGGGAGCCACCTGTATCCCATCAACGCGACGACCGGCGCGCTGATCACGTCTACGTCTCTCGCCGCGTCCGTCGTCAGCGGCCGACGCCGTCATCCAGAACGAGATCTCCGAGACCGCGATCTTCGCATCAACGCCAGGACCAGTTGTTGCTGCGTCTCAGCGCCGACATAGCGGCGCTTCGCTGGACGCGCTACGTCGGCGGGCGTTGCTCGACAGCGCCGCTCCCGTCTCCGCCCGCGGTCGTGCTGCACGCGTTCACCTCCACCCAGCCCGCCTTCCTCATGCGCTACCCCTTCGGAACCGACCTCGTCGTCGCCTGGCAGCCCCCGCTGTGCGACCCGAGCGGCAAGTCGCCCGCTCGAGGCGGCGGCCTGCTGTCGCCTACCGTTCGACCACGGCACGCCGGCTTGGAGCGTCGCACCTCGGGCCGCATCGTTGCGCGCCGCTGCCCGACCCGCTCTCCGGGCGCATCTACGCGATCGACCTCCTGCGGAGCTCGTCGCTCGTCGAGGCCTACGCGATCGACGACGGGCGCTGCTGTGGAGGCGCCGTGCCACCTCGCTGACGCTGCCCCCGGTGCGCTCCGGCGGTCGCGTCTATGCGCTGGCGCGGACCGGAGAGCTGTACTCGCTCGACGCCGAGACAGGCAAGCAGGCGTGGACGTCGAAGCTGTCGGGCTCGTTCCTGTCGGGCTCATGGCTCGCGCCTACGGGTCACAGCGCTACGTCGTGGCTATCGACTACACGGGCACGTGACCGCAGTCCGCGACACCGGCAACGACGCCCGGCCCTGTGGACGACCCACCTCTCGGGCGCGTCCCCGCGCGTTCACCGTCGCCGACGTCGAGCCACCGCTTCAGAACCTGTCGTTCGACCCGGGTCCGTTCGTGTGGGTCGCTGCGAGGACGGCCGGCTCTCGCAGCTCCTCCTCGACAAGCACACCTTCGACCCCGTCGACCCTCTCGTCGGATGCCGCGCCTCACGCTGCAGGCGGCACCGTCGTCGCCTCTCGTCAGCTGCCCGGCACCGTCGCCGGATCGACATTCGCGCCGACCTGGGCAGCCTGTACCGCCCCGCGAGCGGTCTCGGCGCCAAGCTGGTCGCGGCGGGCGACGACGACCCTGCAGCTGTCCGTCCCGTGGGATTGCTTCAGCACCGGGTCGGGACGGCGACCCTCCAGCCGCGCCACCAGACCGTCGCGCGCGGCGCGCGCTTCGCGCTCGCCCTGAGCTGTCGCCATCCGCGCCGCTGGCGCGAGCTGTCCTATCTCCAGCTGCGCCTGCGCCGCGGCGATCGCATCGTCGGTTGGACGATGCTCGATCGCCAGCGCCGCACGCTGCGTCTGTGTACCGCGCGCAAGGGCACTTTCTCGGCCGCCGTCGCGGCCAGGCGCGAGGTCGTGCGCCACGGCGGCAGCGCGTTCCTCCACCTCGCCCTCAGCACACAGGGCGACGACGGCAAGGGTCGGCGCACGCTGCGCTATCGCGCCGCGCTGCGCCTGTCGGCACCGCGCCCGCCGTCGCTACACGCGAGGCGCTGGCCGCGGACGCACCGGCGCCGTGCAGCTTCAGCCCTCGGCAGCGTACTCGTTCGCCGTTAACGCACAACCGCTTGCCGATCCCCCAGCATTCGGCTATAAGCGCCGGATGGCTCCGAGCGGAGCCCCAGGGCAGAGGGAACCCGTTGCGATCGAGACCGCCGCCGAGCGGGCGGAGGCGCTGGCGCGCGCGCTGGACCGGATCGACTTCGACGCTCAGCTGACGCTGGCGCTCGCGGCGACCGGGAAGCCGGCGGCCGCGAGGCTCGTCGCGATCAAGGCGAACTTCATGGCGGCCGGCAAGGCGCAGGAGGCGCCGGCCGAGTACACCGACCCGGCACTCGTCGAGGCGCTCGCCAGGCGCCTGCGAGCGCACGGCGTCGGCGACGTCGCGGTCGTCGAGAGCCGGATCGGCCCCCGGCCGGTTGCCGACGCCGCCGCGGCGCTGGGCTACACGAGCGACAGCTATCGCGTGGTCGACCTCAGCGACGAGATGGAGCCGTTCGACTACGGCGGCGTGCTCGGTCGCGCGATGGCCGGCCGGACGTGGCGCGACGCCGATGTCCGGATCTCGTTTGCCAAGAACAAGTCGCACCCTCGGATCTTCTACTCGGGTTCGCTGGCCAACCTGATCGGGTGCCTTCCCGAGCCCGACAAGCTCGCCCACTACGCCGGCCCCGGGCACGAGACGTCGGAGTGCTGTCGCACGATCCTCGACGCGATGCCGGTCGCGTTCGGGCTCGTCGACGCGTGGGTCAGCCGCTCGCGTAAGGGCGCCGTGCGCACCGGCGCGGTGCTCGCGAGCACAAGCCTGTTCGCGCTCGACTGGGTGATGGGCGAGAAGATGGACCTCGACCCGGCGCTCAACCCGGTCGTGCACGAGGTGCTACTGCGCCACGGGCGCACACCGTTGCTGCGCCTCGGCGACGAGACGCCGTGGCAGCAGTGGCGCAACGCGTCGGTCGCCGGCGTCGCGCTGGCCGGAGTGCTGGCCGAGCAGCCGTGGCTGCTGCGCAGAAGGGAGGGCGGATGGACTATCCAATGAGGCTCTACGGGCCCAACGTCTACGAGATCGTGCTCGGCGACTACCTCGCCGCGCTCGGCCCGCTCGCCGTCCTACTCGCGATCGCGTCGGCGATCTGGCCCGGCGCGCTGCTGCCCGAGGGCGGTGTCGCTGCGGGCCTGCTGGCCGGCTTTGTCGGCGGCGCCGGGCTGTTGCTGACGCTCGCCGGCGGCGGTGTGCGCCAGAACGGCGCGGCGCTCGACATCGGCACCGCGTTACTCGCCCTCGCCGGGCTGGCGTGGCTTGTGTGGGGGATCGTCGATGGCCGCGCGGTGCCGATCGTGATCGGCGTCGTGCTCGTCGCGGCGGCGTTGCTCGTCCGCGGCCTGCGCCGGCGGTCGCTGCGCGCGCGCTTCAAGCCGCGCTTTTTGTCCGAGCGCCAGTTCCAGACGATGATCGCGATCGCCGACACGATGATCGACGGCGATGGCCGCGAGGCGATCTCGTCGATCTCGGTCGCGATCAACGCCGACCACCTGCTGGCCGACGTCGACTCGCCGACGACTGGCGACATCCGGACCGTCCTGATCCTGCTCGAGTGGGTGCTGCCGATCATGATCCTGCGCCCGTTGCCGTTCAGCGATCTCGGCTCGTTCAACCGCCGCCGCGCCATCACCCGCGTCATCCATGCCAAGGGCCTGTTCCGCGACATCGGCCGCACGCTCAAGGTGATCTCGTCGGCCGGGTACTACGGCGACCCGCGCGGCATGGCGAGCGTCGGCTACCGCCCGTTCGACGACCGCCCGCGCGGGCATGTCGACCAGACCCCCGCCCACTACCCCGACCCGTTCGACACGACGGCTGACAGCGCGGGAGGCACCCCATGAGCAACGGCAAGGTCGACGCGGCGATCATCGGCTCGGGCGCCGCGGGCAGCGTGATGGCCTACGAGCTCGCCCGCCGCGGGCTCGATGTCGTCGTGCTCGAGAAGGGCCGGCGCGAGGACCCGCAGACGTTCGAGCACTCAGAGCTGGCGATGTTCCCCCGCATCTACAAGCAGGGCGGCCTGCAGTCGACCGACGACCACGACACGATCGTCGTCCAGGGGCAGGTCGTCGGCGGCTCGACCGTCATCAACAACGCGATCTGGCTGCGCGCCGAGCTCGATCGCATCCTGCCCGACTGGGAGTCACGCGGCGCGCACATCCCGCGCGACGCGCTCGAGGCCGCCTACACCGAGCTCGAGGGCGCGCTGCACGTCAGTCCCGTGCCCCACAACGTCGCCAACGCCGGCGGCGACGTGTTCCTGCGCGGCTGCGAGGGCGCAGGCGTCGAGGGCGAGTACCTGAACAACAACCGCCACGAGTGCATCGGCTGCGGCTGGTGCAACTACGGCTGTCGCTACAACCGCAAGGTCTCGATGCTCGTCAGCTATGTCCCGTGGGCCGAGGCCAAGGGGACGCGCTTCCTCGACCGCTGCGACCACGCGCGCGTGCGCCACGACGGGCACCGCGCGATCGGCGTCGAGGCAGTCCGAAACGGACAGCCGATCTCGTTCGATGCCGACCGCGTCGTCGTGTCGGCGGGCGCGATCGGCTCGTCGGCCGTCCTGCTCGAGTCCGGGATCGACGTCGACGGCCGCGTCGGCAAGGGCCTGCATGTGCTCGGCGGGGTGTTCCTGACCGGTGAGACCGACGAGCAGATCAACGGCTACGACGGCATCGGGCTGACCTGCCTCGCCAAGGCCAGCGACGACTACGTGATCGAGAGCTTCTTCGCTCCGCCGGTCACGTTCTCGCTGCGGCTCGGCGGCTTCTTCCTGTCGCACTTCGACCGTGCGCTGAACTACACGAGTTTCATCGACGGCGGCGTGATGGTCGGCACCGACCCGGCCAACGGGTCGGTCCGCCTCGACCGCAAGGGTCGCGTCCACATCGACCTGAAGTTCGACGACCAGGACCTCGCGGGCCTGCGCGCGGGGATGCAGACGCTCGGGCGGATCTACTTCGCGGCCGGCGCGCGGCGGGTGTTCCCGTCGTCGTTCAAGTTCATCGAGTTCGCCCACCCCGAGCAGCTCGACGAGATCGACGACATGATCCGCCGTCCCGACGATCTGCTGCTCGGCTCGGCCCATCCCCAAGGCGGCAACCCGATGAACGAGGACGCGAGTTACGGCGTCGTCGGGCTGGACTTCAAGGTGCACGGGTTCGAGAACCTCTACGTCGCCGACACGAGCGTCTGGCCGAGCAACATCTGGGCCAACTGCCAGGCGACGGCGATGGCGACCTCGCACGTCGCCGCGACCCATGTCGCGTCTGAGCGTGGTCCGCCGACCGCTCGCCCGCTTGGCGCGACGACCAGCCACGTCCCGCCGAACTCCGCCACCGCCTAGCACTTGATTCGCCGCGACTCCACGTTGTTTAGAGCGGTTGGCCGGGTCCGGAGCTGCGGGCGCACCCGGTGGCGGGTCGTCCCAGCATCGCCGCGCGCGCTGTGGCCCGCTCGCGGCCGTCCGCTGACCGTCGCCGGCGGCCACGCGTCCGCACACGCGCCGTAGCAGCGAGTGGGCCCGCGACCGTCCTTGGTGAACAGGTACAGCGCCCGGCCACGACCGTCGAACAGCACCGAGCCGTAGGCCGAGTGACGGGCCTTGACCTCGAGGGCGGTGCTGGACGCCCCGGCGACCGCGGCCACGAGCGCGATCGCGGCCACCGCGGCGGCCAGGACGGCGACGTTTGTGCGCTGCGAGCTCATGTCGGTTTCGACTCGCGCGCCGGCGATTGTTACAGCGCCGCGCGCTCGTCGACCGCAGCACGGCCTCGAGCCCCGCGAACACGATCACCGCGCGCAGCTCGGGTGAGCAGTGGCACAGTTCGAGCTCCATGCCCAGGCGCGCTGCGGCCAGGCGCAGCCGGGCCAGCGCGTCGAGCGTCGCGACGTCGGGCCGCAGACCTTCGGCGTCACAGAGCAGGATGCCCGGAGAGCGCGTCATGTACAAAGAAAGACAGGCTGGCGGCCCGAACTCATCGCCGGAACCGACACCGATGAGATCCTCCGAGGCCCGCAGTCGTACCTCGACATGACCACCCGCCATCGCTGGATAGCCCTCTCCGTCCTGTGCCTCGGGACACTGATGATCGTCCTCGACACGACGATCGTGAACGTCGCGCTGCCGTCGATCCAGAGCGATCTCGGGTTTTCGCAGGCGTCGCTGGCGTGGGTCGTCAACGCCTACCTGCTGACGTTCGGCGGCTTCCTGCTGCTCGGCGGGCGCCTCGGCGACCTCTACGGCCATCGCAAGCTGTTCATGATCGGCATCGCCGTCTTCACGCTCGCGTCGCTGGGGTGCGCCGTCTCCGTCTCGCAGGGGATGCTGATCTCGCTGCGGGCGATTCAGGGCGTCGGCGGCGCGATCGCGTCGGCCGTGTCGCTGTCGCTGATGGTCAACCTCTTCACCGACCCGACCGAGCGCGCGAAGGCGATGGGCGTGTTCGGGTTCGTCGCCGCCGGCGGCGGCTCGGTCGGCGTCGTCCTCGGCGGCTTCCTGACCGAGATCAGCTGGCACTGGATCTTCCTCATCAACGTCCCGATCGGGCTCGCCGTGCTCGGGCTGTCGCGGCGGCTGCTGCCCGACAGCGACGCCCCGCGCGCCGACCAGCGCCTCGACGTCGCCGGCGCCATCACGGTCACCGCGGCGCTGATGCTCGCCGTGTACGCGATCGTCGGCGGCAACGCGGCCGGCTGGACGTCGGCCAAGACGCTCGGCTGCCTGGCCGGCGCGGTCGCGCTGGGCGGTGTGTTCCTGTGGATCGAGAGCCACACGCGCTCGCCGCTGATGCCGCTGCGCCTGTTCCGGCTACGCAACCTGGCGACCGCGAACGTCGTCGGCGTCCTGTGGGCGGCCGCCATGTTCGCGTGGTTCTTCCTCAGCTCGCTGTACCTGCAGAAGGTGCTGGGCTATAAGCCCAAGGACGTCGGCCTCGCGTTCCTGCCCGGCAACCTCGTGATGATGGCGATGTCGGTCGGCGTGTCGGCAAGGCTCGTGCTGCGCTTCGGGCTGCGCAAGCCGCTCGCGACCGGTCTCGGGCTCGCCGCGCTCGGGCTGCTGCTGCTCGCGCGCGCCCCGGTCGACGGCGACTACTGGACCGACGTCCTGCCGAGCATGGTCCTGCTCGGCCTCGGCGCCGGGATCGGCTTCAACCCCGTGCTGCTGGCCGCCATGGGTGACGTCAAGCCACAGGAGGCCGGCGTCGCGTCGGGCATCGTCAACACCTCGTTCATGATGGGCGGCGCCCTCGGGCTCAGCGTCCTCGCCGCCATCGCGACCGCGCGCACCAACGCGCTCGGGGGCGCAGACGACGTCGCCGCACTCACCGGCGGCTACCACCTCGCGTTCCTGATCGGGTCGGTCTTCGCCGCCGCCGCGGCGACGATCGGCGCGCTGCTGATCCGCGACGCGCCGCATGCGATCGGCCACGGCGAGGCCGCCGACCATCGGCATCCGACGAGGCCGAGGCGGTCGCCGCGTAAATGATCAACGCGTCCGAACTGCTTCCTCATCGCGTGCGCGCTAAGTTGCTGGCGCAAACCACTCGCGACTGGAGGCGTCGTCGATGTGCTGCCATGATCCGCTCCGCTGCATCCTGCCACCGGGGATCCTTCGCAAACTCGCCACCCACGACAGCGAGGACGTGCGCAAAGCCGCCCTCTCGACGTTGGCGGCCGACACCCAGTTCCGCATCGCCCGCGCCGAAGCGGCCGCGCGGCA
>CAWJXY010000006.1:0-251378 GCA_963846975.1 uncultured Actinomycetes bacterium | reverse complement strand
GCGAAACGGCTCGGTCGCCTCGAGCACCTCGGTGCGCTGGAGGTGGCGGACCTCGGTCGCCAGGCACTCGAGACCCGCGCCCGCGAGCGCGATCGCCTGCAACAGCGCGGCGTGGCGATCGCGCGGGACGACCTGGGTCGAGACCGGCTCGGCCTGGAGCTCGAGCCGCGCCAACACCTTGCGCTCGTACCTCGGGCTCGTCGCCGAGTACGTACCGACAGCGCCCGAGATCGCCCCGAACGCGGTCGCGTCGAACGCTTGCGCGAGCCGCTGAGCGTTCCGATGCGCCTCCATCGCAAACCCGGCGAGCTTGATCCCGAACGTCGTCGGCTCGGCGTGCACGCCGTGGGTACGCCCGACGCACACCGTGTCCACGTGCGCGCGCGCCTGTGCGACGAGCACCTCGACCAGCTCACGCCCCCCACGCACGACGATCTCGCCGGCGTCGCGAAGCTGGAGCGCGAGCGCCGTGTCGAGCACGTCCGACGACGTCAGGCCGTAGTGGATCCAGCGCCCCGCGTCGCCGGCGCTGGAGCCGAGCACGTCGACGAACGCCGCGACGTGGTCGGTGACCTTCTGCGCTCGTTCACGGCCTCGACGGTGAACCTCGCCGCGCGGATCGCCTTGAGGTTATCTTTGGTCGGTCCGTCCATTTCTTCCACGCCGCGACCTCGACGCGCGGCCACGTTTCCATGCGCGCCAGGTCGGTCCAGACGGCGCCGATTCCGGGTCTCTTAGCGGGCGATCACGTCGTCAGCCTAACCACCGCGCACTCGACGGTTCGGTACAGACGAGGACTCGTGACGCCGATCACCAATTAGACATGGTCATGCGCCGTTCAATCTGCTCGCTCGTCGTCGTCCGATGGCGGCCGCGCTCGCCGCGCCGGACGCCGGGGTTGCGGGCGACACGGCGGATGCCGCCGCCCGGCCCGTGCGCTACGCGGCCGACGGCGATCACGCAAACGATCACCGTCGCAGTCGAGGGCGACGTGCGCGAGGCGGTCGTCCACCTCCCGGCGCGGGCGGCCGACGCGCCGCCGCAGCCGCTCGTCATCGCGCTCCACAGAGTCGGCGGCGACGGCAAGTTCATGGAGGTCTACTCGGGCATGGACGCGGTGGCCGACCGCGGCGGCTTCGTCGTTGCCTACCCGTCGGCGCAGCCCTCGCAGCACATGTGGCAGTTGCACCCCGACCCCGACGCCAGCCACGACGACATCGCGTTCATGCGCGCGTTGATCGACCAGGCGGTCGCGACGCTGTGCGTCGACCCAGCGCGTGTCAACGCAGTTGGCGTCTCCAACGGCGGCGCGTTCGTCGCGCGGATGGCGTGCCAGCTCTCCGACCAGCTCGCGTCGATCGCCACCGTCGCCGGGAGTTACAAGGTGATCCCCTGGTGCCGGCCGACGCGGCCGCTGTCGGTGCTCGAGATCCACGGCACGGCCGACGTTGTCGTCCCCTACAAGACGGTCTCCCGGTGGCTACAGCAATGGCGCATCCACGACCGCTGCCACGGCGTCGCCGCGCGCACTCACATCGCGTGGGACGCCGACCGCATGCAGTGGGGCTGCGCCGACGGGACCGTCGTGTCCCACGTGCGCCTGTACGGACTCGGCCACGCCTGGCCCGGCAGCCCGCTCGACCCGGTCGGCGGCATCCGCGCGGCCGACAAGGTGTGGGACCTGTTCGCGCGCCGCGTGCAGGCGCCGCGGTACGGCTAGCGGTAGCCGAAACGGTGCAGGAGCTTCATCAGGCGCGCGCGGTACGCGCTCGCCTGACGGGCGGTGCCGAGGTTGCCGCGCCGGGTCTGCACGTCGATCTCGTGACGGCCGACCGACCCGCTGCCGAGCAGGTACTGGTCGGCGACGTAGGCGGCGAGCACCGGCTGCGTGGTCACGATGTCGGCGCGTGTGGCGTGGTCGAGGATGCGCTTGGTGCGAGTGGCGTCGCGGGTCATGAGCTGCGGGTAGCGGCGGGTGACGTCGCGCATACGCGGCGATCCGTCGGCGTGCTCGTATCGCAGGACCTCGGGCGGGCGCCACGAGTCGGCTTCGCTGCCGAACAGGCCGTTGAAGTTCGCGTCGGTGGTGACGATCACGATCCCCTCTTCGTCGAGGCTGGCCAGCGTGACGTTGTGGCCGACGAACGACTCGGCCAGCCGCCCGTAGCCACCGCTACGCGGGCGGTAGTCGAAGATGCCCAGCAACGCGCAGCACTCGGTGCCGCCGGTGTCGCCACTGACGAGGACCTCCGGTTCGCCATCGGCGTCGAGGTCGCGGATAAAGACTTTCCCCAGGCGCGACTCGTCGCCGATCACGTCGCCGATCGACTTGTCGAAGGCGACGGTCCCCGAGCGGGTGATCTTGAGATGGACGTGGGCGACGGTCGAGGCGCCCGCGCCGGCGTCCCACGTGAGCGTTGCTGAGACCGGGCCGGTGGCAGCGCTCTGGCTGCCACCGGCCCGGGCCTCGGTTCCCGCGCTGGTCGGGCCGACGGCAACGATGCAGGCCGCCAGCCCGGCCACCACCACCATGGATGCGCGGGAGGGCATGGGGCGACGCACTATGGAGGCGCGGCGACAGCCCGACAATCGGGCGAGCACCCTGAACTTTGGGGCGACGGGCCTGAAAGTGTTCTCAGGCGCTGAGGATGCGGAGCGCCAGGTGCCCGGCGTTGCGTGCGTTGTCCAGTCCGACGGCGGCGACCGGGACGCCGGGCGGCATCTGCACGATCGACAGGATCGCGTCGAGCCCGCCGGCGGCGGACAGGCGACTGGTCAGCGGGACGCCGATCACCGGCAGGTCGGAGTGCGCGGCCGCGACGCCGGGCAGGGCGGCGCTGAGGCCGGCCCCGGCGATGATCACGCGCAGTCCGCGCATCCGCGCGTTCTTGCAGTACTCGGCGACCAGTTCCGGGTCGCGGTGGGCCGACATGACGCGGATCTCGTAGCGGACGCCGGCCTCGTCGAGGACCTTGCCCGCCTTCTCCATCTCCTCCATGTCGGACTTCGAGCCCATGATGATCCCGACGCGTGGCGCGTCGGTCTCGAGCTCATCGAACTCGGTCTCGGGGTCGACCTGGGTGGTCGCGCTGCTCTGGCGCTCCATCTCGCTCATGCGACTCGGTCGGCGGCCCGGCGGGCGATGTCGGTGCGCATCTGGAGCCCGTCGAACTCGATCGACCGCGCGCCAGCATACGCGGCGCTGCGGGCGGCAGACAGGTCTTCGCCGAGCGCGGTCACGTTGAGCACGCGCCCGCCGGCCGTGACCAGCGCCCCGTCGTCGCGCCGGGCGGTGCCCGCGTGGGTGACCTCGGTGCCGGGCGGCGCGGGCTCGGCGCCGGTGATGACGTCACCCGACGACGATGTCGCGGGGTAGCCGCGGCTGGCCAGCACGACGGTGACGGCGGCGCGCTCGTCCCAATCGAGGGTCATGTTCGCCAAGCCGTCGCGTTGCGTCGCGCGCAGCAGCGCGTCGAGCAGGTCGCCGCGCAGGCGCGGCAGGACGGCCTGGGTCTCGGGGTCGCCGAAGCGGGTGTTGAACTCGAGTACCTGCGCGCCGGAGTCGGTCAGCATCAGCCCGGCGTAGAGGATGCCGTGAAATGGCGTGCCGCGGCGCGCGAGTTCGTCGACGACCGGCTGGTGCACGGCGGCGACGATCGCGTCGATATCCCCGCACCCCGGGACCGGCGAGTAGGAGCCCATGCCGCCGGTGTTCGGCCCCTCGTCGTCGTCGAAGATCCGCTTGAAGTCCTGCGCCGGCGCCATCGGGATCGCGCGCACGCCGTCGCACAGGGCCAGCAGCGACAGCTCCTCGCCGACCAGGTGCTCCTCGACGACGACGCGGCCGTCGCCGAAGCGCCGCGCCTCGACGAAATCGTGCAGCGCCGCGCGCGCCTCGTCCTCATCCTGGGCGATGACGACGCCCTTGCCCGCGGCGAGGCCGTCGAACTTGATGACGACGGGGTAGCGGGAGATCGCGGCCATGCCCTGGTCGACCGTGTCGATGACCTCGAACTCAGCCGTCGGGATGCCGGCCGCGGCCATGACCTCCTTCGCATACGCCTTCGAGCCCTCCAGCCGGGCTGCGGCAGCGGACGGGCCGAACGCCGTAATGCCGGCGTCGCTCAGCGCGTCGACCAGGCCCGCGACGAGCGGAACCTCGGGACCGACGACGACGAGGTCGACGGACTCCTGACGAGCGGCCGCGACGAGGCCGTCGATGTCGTCGGCGGCGACATCGAGGCACCGAGCGCCCGCTGCGATCCCCGGATTGCCCGGCGCGCAGAGCAGCTCCGGCGCCTGCGGCGACCGCGCCAGCGCATTGACGATCGCGTGCTCGCGGCCGCCAGACCCGACAACAAGAACCCTCATTCCGGCCCCTTGAGCGAGTCATCGTCGTGTCTGGCCAGGAGCGTGACCGGGGACAGTGCGCCAGCACGGACCCGGTCACGGCGACGCCGCCAGGCGCGGCGAGGGCCGCTCAAAGCGAGGCGATGAAATCGTCGACAGGTATGGCCGCGAGGGTTTCATAGCGACCCGTCCCCCGGGACCCCAGCTCCAGCGACACCCTTGCCATCGTCGCGGCGTCGGGTGCCTCGACGATGTTGATGAAGTCGTACTCGCCGAGGGTGGCCCACTGCGCCTTGACGACGGCGCCGAGCTGCTCGATCTCCTTGTTGACCTCGCGGATCCGCTGCGGGTTGTTCTTGATCGTCTGCACGCCGTCTGGCGTCAGCGTCGTCAGCATCACGTAGGTGGGCATGCAGTCGTTCTAGCAGTACCGTGGATTGGGTGACCACCCGGCTGCGCTCGGCGCTGACCGTTGCGTTCGCGCTCGGCATCTGCGGGCCGGCCGCTGCTGCCCAGATCACGACCGATCGGCCCTGTTACGAAACGCCCAGCAGCGGCACGGTGAGGGTCACGATCACGGCCACCGGGCTCGACCCGGCGCAGTTCTACACCGTGACCCTGGACGACCGCCAGGTCGCCAGCGGAACAACACCCGGAACCGGGACGGTGACGGCGCAGGTCGACGTCGCGCGCCTCGCCGCCAGGCAGAACATGGTCAACCACAGCGTCGTAGTGACCCAGGGCGCCAACACCGCGACGACGACGTTCGGTGTGGCGCGCTTGCGCGCGTCGTTCACGCCAACGATCGGCGACCCGACGACGATGCGCGTCCGCTTCTCGGTCACCGGCTTTGCCCTGCGCATGCCGCGCCCGGACGTCTTCGTCCACGAGATCAGCCCGACCGGGCACGCGGTGCGCACGCTGTTCATCGGGCGGGCGACCGGCCCCTGCGGCACGATCGCGACGACGACCAGGCGGCGGCTGTTTGCGGTGAATCCGCGCCACGGGATCTGGCGCCTGCAATTTGACACCAACCGCGTGTACCACCGCGCGCGTCCGTCGATGCTCTTCTACATGTTGCCGGTGACCGTTTCCGGGCCACCGGTGAAGCCGCCCCCAGGGCCCGGGTGATTTGCTCGGCTAGATGACGGCCGTCTCGCGCTGATCGGCGCGCTCGAAGGCGAGCTCGCCGTCGGCGTTGTCGACGCGGACCGTGTCGCCGTCCTTGAAGCGGCCCTCGAGCAGAGCGATCGCCAGTGGGTCGACGAGCCGCTTCTGGATCACGCGCTTGAGCGGCCGCGCGCCGTAGGTCGGGTCATAGCCGAGGTTGCCGAGAAGCGTGCGCGCGTCGTCGGTCAGCTCGAGGGCGATTCCGCGCTCGGCGACACGCTTGGTGACGATCTCGACCTGGAGACCGACGATCTCGCCGATCTGCTCTCGGGTCAGCGACTCGAACTCGACGATGTCGTCGAGGCGGTTGATGAACTCGGGCCTGAAGTGGGCCTCGGCGCCGACGCGGCCGCCGGGGATGTTCGATGTCATCACAAGCACGACGTTCTTGAAGTCGACGGTGCGGCCCTGGCCGTCGGTCAGGCGGCCGTCGTCCATCACCTGGAGCAGGACGTTGAACACGTCGGGGTGGGCCTTCTCGATCTCGTCGAGCAGGACGACGCTGTAGGGCCGGCGGCGGATCGCCTCGGTGAGCTGGCCGCCCTCGTCGTAGCCGACGTAGCCGGGCGGGGCGCCGACGAGCCGCGACACGGAGTGCTTCTCCATGTACTCCGACATGTCGATGCGGATCATCGCCTCGGAGCTGTCGAACATGAACTCGGCCAGCGCGCGGGCGAGCTCGGTCTTGCCGACGCCGGTCGGGCCGAGGAACAGGAACGTGCCGATCGGGCGGTTGGGGTCCTGGAGGCCCGCGCGCGAGCGACGCAACGCGTTGGAGACCGCCTCGACCGCGTCGTCCTGGCCGACGACGCGCCCGTGGAGGCGCTCCTCCATGTGGATCAGCTTCTCGACCTCGCCCTCCATCAGCCGGGTCACCGGGATGCCGGTCCAGCGCGCGACGACGGCCGCGACGTCGTCGGCGTCGACCTCCTCCTTGAGGTAGCGCGCGGTCGAATTCGTCGCACCCAGCCCGCCGTTGTCCTGGGCCGCCTCGGCCGTCTGCAGGCGCGCGCGCAGCTCGGGGATCTCGCCGTGGCGCAGCTTGGCGGCGAGCTCGAGGTCGGCCTCGCGCTCGGCCTTCTCGAGTTCGCGCTGGGCCTGCTCGAGACGCTCCTTGATGTGCTGGACGTCGGAGATCGCGTCCTTCTCGGCCTGCCACTCGGCCTTCATCGCGTCGCTGCGCTCACGCAGCTCGGCCAGCTCGCGCTCGAGCCCCTCGCGGCGCTGGACGGAGGCGTCGTCGCTCTCCTTGGCCAGCGACGTCAGCTCGATCTCGAGCTGCAGTACGCGGCGGTCGACCTCGTCGATCTCGACCGGCAGCGAGTCGATCTCGATCCGCAGCCGCGAGGCCGCCTCGTCGATCAGGTCGATCGCCTTGTCGGGCAGGAAGCGGTCGGCGATGTAGCGGTTGGAGAGGGTCGCGGCGGCGATCAGCGCCGAATCCTGGATGCGGACGCCGTGGTGGACCTCGTAGCGCTCCTTGAGCCCGCGGAGGATCGCGATCGCATCCTCGACCGACGGCTCGCCGACCATGACCGGCTGGAAGCGGCGCTCCAAGGCCGCGTCCTTCTCGATGTGCTTGCGGTACTCGTCGAGCGTCGTCGCGCCGACCGCGCGCAGCTCGCCACGGGCGAGCATCGGCTTGAGCAGGTTGGCGGCGTCGACCGCGCCCTCGGCGGCGCCGGCGCCGACGATCGTGTGGAGCTCGTCGAGGAACAGGATCACGCCGCCGCGCGCCTCCTTGACCTCGCTGAGCACCGCCTTGAGGCGCTCCTCGAACTCGCCGCGGTACTTGGACCCGGCGAGCAGCGCGCCGATGTCGAGCGCGATCACGCGGCGATCCTTGAGCGACTCGGGGACGTCGCCGGAGACGATCCGCTGGGCGAGGCCCTCGACGATCGCCGTCTTGCCGACGCCGGGCTCGCCGATCAGGACCGGGTTGTTCTTGGTGCGGCGGCTGAGGACCTGGATGACGCGGCGGATCTCGTCGTCGCGGCCGATGACCGGGTCCAGCTTGCCGTTCTCGGCGCGCTCGTGAGGTCGAGCCCGAACTTCTCCAGCGCCTAGATCTTGTCCTCGGGCGTCTGGTCGGTGACCTTGTGAGCACCCGCGGACGTCGGCCAGCGCCTTGAGCAGCTGCTCCTTGGTGGCGCCGGCGTTGCGAAGCATTTCGCCGGCGGGCGAGTTGTGGCCGGCGAGGGAGAGCAGCAGGTGCTCGGTCGAGATGAACTCGTCTGCAGCTCGCGCATCTCGTGCTCGGACGCGCGCATGACCTGGAGCAGCTCCTGGCTGGTGGTCGGCTCGGCCTCGGTTCCGAGCGTCGGGAGCCTGTCGAGTTCGGCCGCGGTCTCGGTGCGCAGTCCGTTCGGCTGCACGCCGAGCTTGCGCAGGATCGCGGGGACGAGGCCGTCGGGCTGGTCGATCAGCGCGAGCAGCAGGTGCGCGGGCTGACCGTCGGCGTTCTTGCGGGCGTGCGCGGCGCTGATCGCGTCGCGCAGCGCCTCCTGGGACTTGATCGTGAATCGGTCTGCCTGCATGGGTAAATCTAAGTCTATGCGACTAAGATTTTTTCGTCAAGGCGACCAGGCTCGCGATGACGCTCTCGGGCGCGTGGAGGACATCCTCGTAGGTGAAGCGAGCGATGCGCCAGCCGGCGATCATGAGGTCGACGTCGCGGGCGCGATCCCTGCGGAAGCCGCGGCGCGTGCCGTGGGTTGCGAAGCCGTCGGTCTCGACGATCAGGCGGAACTGCGGCCATACGAAGTCGCATTCGTGGCCTTCGATGATGACGTTGACGTGGGGTGCGGGGAGGCCGGCCTTGGTGACGAGTTCGAGGAAGGCGTCTTCGAGCGGGCTCTTCGTGTCGAGGGTGCGAGCGTCGAGGTACTCAAGGGCAGCTGAGAGAAGGTGAGCCGTGACGTCCGTGGATTGGTTGGATGGGCGCGTGGAGTTTGTGGCGCTCCGCTTCGCTGGCGGCCTTGGCGAGCTGGCGCGGCGTGAGGACTTCGGCGAGGTCGGTGAGGATGCGCTGCGGCGTGGTGGTCGGGATGCCGCGGTGGATGGTGACGTCGGCTGGCTCTAGCCGCCGAGTCGTGTGGAGCCGGATCCCCCGCGGGGCCGAGCGCCCCGTGCGCTTCGGCGTCGTGACGTCGACCCGCGCCGCGTCGACCATCCGGATCGCCCACAGCCGCGCCGCGCTCACGTGGCTCAACACCGCGAGCGGGCCGCAGGCGAGCACGGCCGCCATCCAGCGTCCTTCGAGGGTCAGGCGATCGTGCCCGACCGCGTAGACGCCCCGATACACGGCGATCAACCGTCCCGCCCGAATGCGGAGATCGATCGCGCCCGGACTCATCCCCGCCTCGAGTAACTGCCAGCGTGACACCACTCCCCACTGACGTGGCGCGATTTTTCCTTCGATAGGTGGGGAAAATCGCGCCACGTCGCCAGCGTGGCGGGTTCGGTGTTACAGAACTGCGACGGCCTGCAACGAATCAGTGCAGCGCGTGCACGCTGGCCGCACTGACCTTGGACCTAAGGGGGTCTGAGTCGGCGCGTCGGCGCTGGGGCGCGACGTCGCGTGCCAGCAGGATGTCGGTCGAGTGGCGCTGGTGCACGATCTCCGCCCGGAACGACCGGCGGACCGCTTCGATTTCGCGTTCCATTTCCGCGCGCATCTCGGCCGAGCGCCGCTCGAGCTCCTCGAGACGGGCCGTCGCGGCCGAGAGCTGGGCCTCGAGCGCCAGCACCCGCTCGACGCCGGCCAGGTTCAGCCCCAGCTCGTTGGTCATCTCCTGGATCCGCCGTAGCTTCTCGACGTCGGCCTGCGAGTACAGGCGCGTGCCCTTGGGCGAGCGCGCGGGCGTGATCAGGCCCTTGGCCTCGTACATGCGCAGCGTCTGCTGATGCATGTCCGCCAGCTCGGCCGCGACCGAGATCATGAACACGCCGCGGTCGGAGGTCAGCGCGATTCGGGTTGTCGTGCGCCGGAGTGCCATCACGCCTGCTCCGAGAACAGCCGGTCGCGCGGGTTGCCGTTCATGACCTCGGAGAGCTTGTCGAGTGCCTCGGACTGCTCGTCGCTGAGCGACGCCGGCACGTCGATGATGAAGCGGTAGTGGATGTCGCCACGGCCGGCCTTGCCGGCACCGACCCGCGGCGGGCCCTCGCCGCGCAGCCGTTGCACGGTCCCGTGGCCGGTGCCCGGCGGCACGCGCAACTTCTTGCGCCCGTGCACCGTCGGCACCTCGACGACCGCGCCGCGGATCGCCTCCGGGATCGTCAGCGGGACGTCGACCTCGAGGTTGTCGCCCTTGCGCTTGAAGATCGGCGACTCGGATACGCGCGTGATCACGTTGAGGTCGCCGGGCGGCGCACCGTTGCGCCCCGGCTCGCCCTTGCCGGCGAGGCGGACCTTGGTCCCCTCGCGCACGCCGGCCGGGATCTTCACGCGGTACTTCTTGACCGTCTTCTGCGCGCCCGAGCCCTGGCAGGTCGGGCATGGGTCCTCGATCACGGTGCCGCTGCCGCCGCAGCGCGAGCATGGCTGCGAGATCGAGAACAGGCCCTGGCCCTGGGACTCGATCCCGCGGCCTTGGCACTTCGGGCAGACGACGGGCGACGTCCCTGGCTTGGCGCCCGTGCCGCGACAGGTCGGACACATCTGGCTCGTCGGCACCGACACCGACACCTGCGCGCCCTCCATCGCCTGGTCGAAGCTGATCGCCACGTCGACGTCGATGTCGCGGCCGCGCTCGGGCCGCGGGCGCGCCGGGCCGCCGCCCGCGTCGCCGCCGCCCCCGAACAGGTTGCCGAGCAGGTCGGAGAAGTCGAAGTTCGCGGTGAAGCCACCGGTCGAGCCGCCCGCACCGCCGGCGCCGCCCACGCCGAACAGCCCGCCGCGGTCGTACTGCTTGCGCTTCTCGGGGTCACCGAGGACGTCGTAGGCCGCGGAGACCTCCTTGAAGCGCTCCTCGGACTTCTCGTCGCCCGGGTTGCGATCGGGGTGGTACTGGCGCGCGAGCTTGCGGTAGGCCTTCTTGATCTCGTCGGCCGACGCCTTGCGGTCGACGCCGAGCACCTTGTACAGGTCGGTGTTCGCCATCGGCTATCCCGCGACGACGACCTTGGCCGCGCGCAGCACGTCGTCGCCGAGCCGGTAGCCGGCCTGGTAGACGTCGGTGATCGTCCCGGCGACGGTCATCGGACCCCCCGGGATCTGCGCCACGGCCTCGTGGAGGTGCGGGTCGAACTGGTCGCCGACCTCGCCGTACGTCTCGATGCCGACGCGGCGCAGCGCCGCGAGCATCTGCTCGCGCGCGAGCCGGATGCCCTTCGTCAGGTGGTGCTCGGCGTCGCCCTCCTCGGCCTCGGCGTGCGTCAGCGCGCGCTCGAAGTCGTCGAGCGCGGGCAGCAGCTCGGTCGCGATCCGGCGCATGCCGTCGCGCGTCGCCTTCTGGACGCGCTGGGCGGTCTGCTTGCGCACGTTCTCGAGCTCGGCCGCCTTGCGCAGCGCGATGTCGTGCCAGTCGGGCTCGGGCTCGGGCTCCGGCTCGCCGGCCGCAGCGAGCTCGCCGTCGGGCTCGTCGGAGCCGGCCTCCTCGGAAACCGGCTCCTCCTGCTCGAGCTGCTCGTCGGCGACGCCCGGTGACTGTGGCTCGTGGGCCATGGCCTAGTTGCCCTCGTCCACGACCTCGGCCTCGACGACGTCCTCCTCATCGGCGGAGTCGTCGGCAGCGCCGTTGGCCGACGCGCCGTTCCCGCCCGCGGCGGCACCGGCCTGCGCCTTCTCGTACATCGCCTCGGAGACCTTGTGGAACGCCGTCTGCAGCGTCTCCGCCTTGGCGTTGATCTCGCTGGCGTCGTCGGAGGTCAGCGACTCGCGGACGTCCTTGATCGCGTCCTCGATCTCGGACTTCGAGCTGTCGTCGACCTGGTCGCCGAGGTCCTTGAGCTGGCGCTCGGCCTGATGGGCCGCGTTCTCGGCGTTGTTGCGAGCTTCGGCCAGCTCACGCGCCCGGCGGTCCTCCTCGGCGTGGGTCTCGGCGTCGGCGACCATGTTCTTGATCTCGGAATCCGACAGTCCGGAGCCCGACTTGATCTCGATCTTCTGCTCC
Organism: uncultured Actinomycetes bacterium; assembly: GCA_963846975.1. Taxonomy (GTDB): domain Bacteria; phylum Actinomycetota; class Thermoleophilia; order Solirubrobacterales; family Solirubrobacteraceae; genus AC-49. Next base: position 239,742 of record CAWJXY010000006.1, on the reverse strand, counting down.
TTGCCGGTGCCGAGGTCCTTGGCCGACACGTTGAGGATGCCGTTGGCGTCGATGTCGAAGGCGACCTCGATCTGCGGGATGCCGCGCGGCGCCGGCGGGATGCCGGTGAGCTGGAACTTGCCCAGCGACTTGTTGTAGTTCGCCATCTCGCGCTCGCCCTGCAGGACGTGGATCTCGACCGACGGCTGGTTGTCCTCGGCCGTCGAGAAGACCTCGCCCTTGCGGGTCGGGATCGTCGTGTTGCGCTCGATCAGCTTCGTCATGACGCCGCCCTTGGTCTCGATGCCCAGCGTCAGCGGGGTCACGTCGAGCAACAGCACGTCCTTGACGTCGCCGGCCAGCACGCCGGCCTGGATCGCCGCGCCGACGGCCACGACCTCGTCGGGGTTGACGCCGCGATGCGGGTCGAGCCCCGTGAGCTCCTTGACCTTCTCCTGCACGGCGGGCATGCGCGTCATGCCGCCGACGAGGACGACGTGGTCGACCTTGGCGACGCCCTTGTCCTTGGCGTCGTCGAGCGCCTGGCGCACCGGCGCCACGACGCGGTCGAGCAGGTCGGCCGTCAGCTCGTTGAACTTGGCCCGGGTCACCCGCACGTCGAGGTGCTTGGGCCCGGCCTGGTCGGCGGTGATGAACGGCAGGTTGATCTGCGACTCCTGCGCCGTCGACAGCTCGATCTTGGCCTTCTCGGCCGCCTCGTAGAGGCGCTGGAGGGCCATCGGGTCGGCGGTCAGGTCGATCGCCTGGTCCTTCTTGAACTCCGACGCCAGCCAGTCGACGACCGCCTTGTCGAAGTTGTCGCCGCCCAGGTGGTTGTCACCGGCGGTCGACTTGACCTCGAACACGCCGTCGGCGATCTCGAGCACCGACACGTCGAACGTGCCGCCGCCGAGGTCGAAGACGAGGATCGTCTGGTCGGCCTCCTTGTCGAGGCCGTAGGCGAGCGACGCGGCGGTCGGCTCGTTGATGATGCGCTTGACGTCGAGCCCGGCGACCTTGCCGGCGTCCTTGGTCGCCTGGCGCTGGTCGTCGTTGAAGTAGGCGGGCACGGTGATGACCGCGCCGTCGACGGTGTCGCCGAGGTAGGCCTCGGCATCGGCCTTGAGCTTGCCGAGGATCATCGCGCTGATCTCGGGCGGGCTGTACTGCTTGCCGCCCGCCTCGACGCGCGCGTCGCCGTTGGGGCCGGAGACGACCTTGTACGGGACGATCGACTCCTCCTCGTGCACCTCGGCCTCCTTGCGGCCCATGAAGCGCTTGATCGAGAAGACGGTGTTCTGCGGATTGGTGACGGCCTGGCGCTTGGCCACCGTGCCGACGAGGCGCTCCCCGGACTGTGCGAACGCGACGACGGACGGGGTCGTGCGCCCGCCCTCGGCGTTCTCGATCACGGTCGGCTCGCCGCCTTCGAGCACGGCCATGCACGAGTTCGTCGTGCCGAGGTCGATGCCGATGGTCTTGCCCATGCGTTCAGTTGCTCCCTGCGATTCGGGTTCGTGACAAAATCTGAGTCACATCGTATCAGATTATTAGTCCTGCGGAAGGGCAGATCCTGGCCAGCGTGCAGTGGCCGCAATCCGGGCGCCGAGCGTGGCAGGTGCGCCGACCGTGGCGCAGGATGTTGACGTGTAGCTCGAGCTCGGCGCCACGCGGCGTCAGGTCGAGCATCGCGTCGTGGATGTGATCGGCGCTGCCCTTCTCGGGCAGGATGCCCAGTCGCGCGCCGACACGGCCGACGTGGGTGTCGACCGGAACGTCGCGCATTCCGTAGGCGAACAGCAGCACGCAGGCCGCGGTCTTGCGCCCGACCCCCGGGAGCGCGCACAGGTACGCCTGCGCGTCGCGCACCGAGACCTCGGGCAGCCAGTCGAGCGACAACTCTGCCGCCGCGCCGGTCGGCGGCGGCGTGTCGGAGATCGCACGCAGGATCGCGACGATCCGGGCCGACTTGACCTTCGAGATGCCGCCGGGGCGGATCGCCTGTTCGACCTCGTCGACCGGCGCGTCGCGCACGGCCTCCCAGTCGGGAAGTCGTTCCCGCAGCCGCAGATACGCCACGTCGCGGTTGCGGTCGTTGGTCGACTGGCTCAGCACCGTGAGCACGAGCTCGGCGATCGGATGCCCGTGCGGAGGGCTCGACGGGACGCCGTAGACCGCAGCCAGGCGCGTGCGGATGCTGCGGACGGTGGCCACGCGGCCAACGCTATCTTCCCCCGCCCGGATGGAGGACGCGATCACAGTCCGCGAGGCCCAGCTCGACGACCAGCCGGTCGTGTGGCGGGCGCGCCGACGGGGCCGACGTCCTCTACCTCCACGGAGCGCCGACGTCGAGCCGCGACTGGATCCGGTTCCTCGAGCAGACCGGCGGCATCGCGCCGGACCTGCCGGGCTTCGGGCGCTCGGGCAAGCGCGGCGACCTCGACTTCACGATGCACGGACTGGCCGCGTTCGTGCCGCGCTTCCTCGACATGCTCGAGCTCGAACGCGTGACGCTCGTCGTCCACGACTGGGGCGTGGCGGGGCTGCTGTGGGCGATGCAGGAGCCCGAACGGGTCGAGAAGCTGGTGCTCATCAACCCGGTGCCGCTGTTCGCCCACTACCGCTGGCACAGGGCGGCCCGGCTGTGGCGGATGCCGCTGATCGGCGAGCTGGCGATGGGGGTCACGACCCGCGGCTCGCTGCGCCGGGCGCTGCGCAGCGCCGACGGTGCGCCGCCGTCGGAGGAGCTGATCGACGCGATCGTCGCCGACTTCGACCAGGGCACCCAGCGGGCGATGCTGCACCTGTACCGCGACGCCGACCCGCAGGCGCTGGGACGGGCCGGCCTGGGCCTCAGCGACATCACGTGCCCGACGCTGATCCTGTGGGGCGACCGAGACCCGTACATCCCGCCGTCGTTTGCCGAGGACTACGCAAACGCGTTAGGGGGTACGGCCGACATCTCGCATTTTGCGGGCGGCGGTCACTGGCCGTGGCTCGACGCCCCACAAATCATCGACATTGTCGTCGGCTACGTGCGTTAGGCTGCCCGGCGCACGATCGCTGGTGACGTCCGAAGGTCGCCGGAAGGGACCCCTTCGAATGCCCCTGCTCGTCACGCCCCTGCCCCCACCACCGGCTGCGATCGTGGCCGAGATCAACCGCGTCCGTGCCCAGCACGGGCTCGCGAAGCTGGTGCCGACCAAGAGCCTCAAGCTCATGGCCCGCGACCACGACCGCGACATGCTGCAAACCGGAGTCATGTCGCACGACGGCGAAGGCACGAACTTCTTCGGCCGCGTCCGACGCCACACGCACTACCGCGGCGTCGGCGAGACGATCGCCTGGACGACCGGCCACACGACGGCGTGGACGATCGTGCGGATGTGGCTCAAGTCGCCGCCGCACCGCGGTCAGCTTCTGAACCCGATCTACCAGCGGATCGGCGTGAACACGGCGCGCGGTCAGCTCGGCAGTTACGGTAGCGGTGTCGTGGTGACCGCTGACCTCGCAACCGCGCAGCTAACGGGCGCGCGATGGCCCTCAGGGGCGACTCGCCGTCGGCGGCGACCTGGCCGCTGCCCGATGCGCCCCATGTGGCGCCGTGGTCGCCGCCTGCCGCGATCGCCCGCGTCCGCGACATCCCGGCGTGGCTCGTCGCGACGGTACTCGCCGCGATCTACCTCGTCGTCAACCCCGCGAGCGCCGACCTCGCAGCGCAGATCTACCGCTCGAACCTGTTCGCCCACCACGGCTTCGTGCTGTGGGACGACGCGTGGTACGGCGGACACCACGTGTTCGGCTACAGCGTGCTGTTCCCGCCGCTCGGCGCCGTGCTCGGGCCGCGGCTGGCCGGCGCGCTGTGTGCGATCGCCAGCGCGGTGCTGTTCGAGCGCCTGGCCCGCGAGCAGTGGGGCGCGCGGGCGTGGGTCGGCGCGCTGTGGTTCGCCGCTGCGACCGCGATGAACCTCATCACCGGGCGCCTGACGTTCGGTCTCGGCGTCACGTTCGGGCTCGCTGCCCTGCTCGCGCTGACCCACCGCCGGGCGGCCCTCGGCGCGCTGCTGGCCGTCGCGACAACGCTCGCGAGCCCGGTCGCCGGGCTGTTCCTCGGGATCATCGCGCTGGCGTGGCTGATCTCGACGCGCGAGGCGATCGCGTTCTGGCTCGGCGCGGCTGCGATCGCACCGGCGACGGCGCTCGTCGTCGCGTTCCCGGAGGGCGGGACCGAGCCGTTCACGCCCGTCGAGCTTCTGGCCGGCGATCTTCAGCTGCACGTTCGTGTTCGTGGCGCTGCCCCGCACCGAGCGCTCGCTGCGGATCGGCGTCGTCCTGTACGCGGCTGGCGTGCGTGCTGACGTTCGTCATCCCGAGCCCGATCGGCGGCAACGTCGTGCGCCTCGGGACGCTCGTCGCCGGCCCGCTCGTCGCCTGCCTGCTGTGGCGCCGACGCACGTTGCTGCTGTTCGCGATGGCGATCCCGTTGCTGTGGTGGCAGTGGAGCGCGCCGGTGCGCGACGCCGCCCGGGCGGAGAACGACCCGTCGACGCATGCGTCCTACTACCAGCCGCTGCTGGGCTTCCTGAACGCGCAGGGCGACGGACCATTTCGGATCGAGATCCCGTTCACCGCCAGCCACTGGGAGGCGGCCGTGGTCGCGCCCAAGTACCCGCTGGCCCGCGGCTGGGAGCGCCAGATCGACCGCGGCGACAACCCGCTCTTCTACGGCGGGCGGCTGACCGCGGCGCGCTACCACGCGTGGCTGCGCGACCTCGGCGTGCGGTTCGTGGCCGTGCCGAGCGTGAAGCTCGACGAGTCGGCGGTCGCCGAGGCACGGATCGTGCACTCGAACCCTCCATGGCTTGAGCCGGTGTTCACAGACCGACACTGGCGCGTGTGGCGGGTGCGCGACGCGGCGCCCTTGGCGACCGGGGCGGGAACGCTGACGAGACTGCGCACGGACTCGTTCGAGCTGCGCGCACGCCACGCCGGGACGATCGCCGTCCGCGAGCGGTTCACCCCGTACTGGGCGGTCGTGCGGGGGCGCGGCTGCGTGCGCTCCGGCCCCGATGGGTTCACGCAGGTGGTGGCCCGCAGGGCGCGGTCCGCTCGCGATCGGTGTGCGCTTCGATCCGCGACGAATCATCGACCACGGCCCGCGCTGCTCGTAGGCCTCGGGTCGCTAGGATCAACGGGTTCTATGCGCGCCCGGCTTGCACGTGCACAGGCGCGCCTGTTCCCGCACGGAGTCTGGGACGTCGTGCGGCAGGTGCTCCTTTTCGCTCTCGCCTACGAGGCATACAGCCTCGTGCGCGGAATGACCGACGACGCCCGCGGCGCGAGGATCGCGTTCCAGCACGGCCGCGAACTGATCTACCTCGAGCGCGCGCTGCACATCTTCGTCGAGCCGTCGGTCCAGGCGTGGGCGCAGACCAAGCCGGCGATCATCGACACCGCGTCGTGGATCTACCTCAACGCGCAGACGACGGTCACCGTCTGCGCGCTGATCTTCATCTACCTCGTACACAACCGGCAGTTCTACTTCGTGCGCAACATGATGATGGTGGCCATGTGCCTGGCCCTGATCGGCTACATCACGTTCCCGGCCGCGCCGCCGCGGTTGTTCCCGGAGTGGGGCTTCGTCGACTCGGTCTCGAACTTCGCCGGCGTCAGCCACAAGGCCGGCGGTGAACGACCTGTTCAACCCCTACGCGGCGGTCCCGTCGATGCACGTCGCGTTCTCGCTGATGATCGGCTGGACGCTGGCGCAGCTGTGCAAGCACAAGATCGTGCGTGTGTTCTGGGCGCTGTACCCGCTGCTGATCACGTTCGTCATCGTCTCGACCGCCAACCACTTCCTGTCCGACGCGATCCTCGGCGCGATGGTCGCCGGCGTCGCCGCGTTCGCCGCCCATCTGCTCGCCCAGCGACGGCCCGCCGCCTGGTCGTTCAGACCCGCTACCGCAACCGCCACCGCCTGACATGCCCGTCACCGCTGTCGAGCGGCGCGAGCTGGTGCGCAACCGGCTGATCGAATCGCGTCTGACCCCCAACGCCATCTCGCTGACCGGCTTCGCGCTGAACGTCGTCGCCGCGGTGCTGGTCTGGCAGACCTACTTCGTGCTCGGCGGGATCGCGTTCATCGTCGGCTCGATCTGCGACACGCTCGACGGCCGCTACTCGCGGATGTCGGGCAAGGGGACGCCGTTCGGCGCGTTTCTGGACTCGACGCTCGACCGCGCCGAGGAGGGCATCGTGCTGACCGCGGTGGCGGTGTACTTCGCGTCGCAGGACATGCAGGCAGCTGTCGCAGCGGTCGTGATCGCCGTGCTAGCGTCGCTGATGGTCAGCTACACGCGGGCCCGGGCCGAGGCGCTCGGGGTCGAATGCAAGGTCGGGATCGCCAGCCGCGCGGTCCGGGTCGTGATCCTGTCGATCGGGCTGCTGTTCGCGAAGGGCGCCGGTCTGGGAGACTTCGAGCTCCTGGCCCCGGCCGTCTACGTGCTCGCGGGCCTGGCGACGATCACGGTCTTCCAGCGCATCCTCCATGTGCGAAAGGCGCTGATCTCGTCCGCGGCGACATGAATTGACCGCCGGTCTGTAACAACGGCCACCGCAACGGGTAGGTCGCTTCTGTAATCGAAAAGGGAACGTTTTTGTGAGCACGATCAATGGCAACGGACGGGCGTCGTCCAACGGCAACGCCCGCTACCAGTCCGACAAGGTCCGCGTCGCGATCATCGGCGTGGGCAACTGCGCCAACTCGTTCGTGCAGGGCGTGCACCACTACGCCGACGCCGACCGCACCGAGCCCGTACCGGGCCTGATGCACACCGACCTCGGCGGCTACCACGTCTCCGACATCGAGTTCACGTGCGCGTTCGACATCAACACGCTGAAGGTCGGCAAGGACCTCGGCCAGGCGATCTGGGCCAAGCCCAACAACACGATCAAGTTCACCAACAAGGTTCCCAAGAAGCTCGGCGTCCCGGTCTACCGCGGCATGACCCACGACGGCCTGGGCAAGTACCTCAAGCAGAAGATCACGAAGGCGCCGGGCGAGACGGCCGACATCGTGAAGATCCTCAAGGACACCCACACCGACGTCGTCGTGTCCTACCTGCCGGTCGGCTCCGAGGACGCGACCAAGTGGTACGTCGAGCAGATCCTCGAGGCCGGCTGCGGCTTCGTGAACTGCATCCCGGTCTTCATCGCCCGCGAGCCGTACTGGAACAACCGCTTCAAGAAGGCCAACCTGCCGATCGTCGGCGACGACATCAAGTCGCAGGTCGGCGCGACGATCGTTCACCGCTCGCTGGCGCGCCTGATGCACGAGCGCGGCGTGAAGATGGTGCGCACGTCGCAGCTCAACGTCGGCGGCAACATGGACTTCTACAACATGCTCGAGCGCGAGCGCCTGGAGTCCAAGAAGATCTCCAAGACGAACGCGGTCACGTCGATCATGGGCCACACGCTGCCCGACGACGACGTCTACATCGGCCCGTCGGACTACGTGCCGTGGCTGACCGACCGCAAGTGGGCCCACATCCGCCTCGAGGGCGAGGCGTTTGGCGGCGTGCCGCTGAACGTGGAGATGAAGCTCGAGGTCTGGGACTCGCCGAACTCGGCCGGCATCGTCATCGACGCCGTGCGCTGCTGCAAGCTGGCGTTGAACAATGGCGTCGGCGGGCAGCTGGATGGGCCGTCGTCGTACCTGATGAAGTCGCCGCACAACCAGCGGCCCGACGACCAGGCGCGCGAGGAGACCGAGAAGTTCATCGCCAAGTACGCGCGCAAGGCCGCGCCGAAGCCGCGGGCAAGGCGGGCGCCCGCGAAGAAGCGCGCGGGCGCTGCTTCCGCGCAGTCGTAGCGGGCGACTCTACCGGCGCTGTTTCGAACCGCCGCCAGCGACGACCCGCCAAGATGTCCCATAACGTGCCGCGCGCCATCGTCCAGGTCACGCCGTTTCCGTGGGAGGACGGCCACGAGGTCAACCGGCATATCGAGTGCGTGAGTGCCGAGCTGGCGGCGCGCGGCGATGCGGTCGTGATCGTCGCGCCGTCGCGGTCGGCCGAGCGCGTGCAGCGTGGGCGCCGCGCGATCGCCGAGGGAATCCGGCCGATCCGCGGCGAGGCACGGGTGGTCGCCGTCGCCGAGGCGGTCGGCGCACCGCTCGGCGGCCCGCGGCGTGCCGCGCTGCCGATCGACGTGTCGCGGATCGTCGAGCGGCTCCTGACCGACACACGCTTCGACCTCTGCCACGTCCATGAGCCGTGGGCGCCGAGCGTCGCCTCGGCGGCCCTGCGCCACTCGCGGGCGCTGAACATCGGAACGTTCCATGCGCCCGCCGAGCGGATCGTCGCGACGCAGGTCACGCGCAAGCTCGTCGAGTTCGTGTTCGGTCGCCTCGACGCGCGGCTGGCCAGCTTCGCCGCGACGCGCGACCTCGTGGCCCGCGCCTTCCCGGGCTCCTACCGTGTCGTGTTGCCGGGCGCCGACGTGGTCGACCACGCCCCGGCGGCGGCGGCCGGCGGCCGACCCGTGCGAATCGCATTCGCCGACGACGAGGAGCGCGGCGCGCTGCGGCTGTTCATGCGCGCGTTGCGCCATCTCGACGAGGCGCTGGACTGGGAGGTCGTGATCCGCAGCGCGCGGGGCGCCTCGAGCTCGATCCCAACGCGCGCGTCGCTGCGCGATCGGATGACGATCGTCGACGAGGGCGACGTGTTCGCGGGCGCCGACATCGCGGTCGCCGGGTCCGACAGCGCCCGACCAGCGCCCGGGATGCTGCTGCGGGCGATCGGCGCTGGCGCCGCGGTGCTCGCGCCGTCGCTGGCCGTCTACGAGGAGGTGCTGGGCGACGGCGAGCGCGGTCTGTTGTTCGCGGCCGACGACGCGCAGACGCTGGCCGTCCAGCTCGAGCGCCTGATCGCCGACGGGTCGTTGCGTGAGCGCCTGCGCGACGCCACCGCCCCGCTGCGCGAGCGGCTGCGCTGGGAATGCGTGACCGACGAGCTCGAGTCGGTCTACGACGAGGTCCTGGCCCGCCGTCACCCGCTCGACGGCGACCCGCAGATCCGCCGCCGCGTCACCCGGCGCAAGCTGATCGACGTCGACCTGCACATGCACACCGACCACAGCTACGACTGCGCCACGCCGGTCGAGGTGCTGCTGGCTACGGCGCGCGAGCAGGGGCTCGGCGCGATCGCCGTGACCGACCACAACGAGGTCTCGGGCGCCCACGACGCGCGAGCCAAGGCGGCCGACTACGGCGTCAAGGTGATCGTTGCCGAAGAGGTCAAGACGGCGGACCAGGGCGAGGTCATCGGCCTGTTCATCGAGGACCGGATCGAGCGGGGAATGACGCTCGACGAGACGATCGCCGAGATCAAGCGCCAGGGCGGCCTCGTCTACGTCCCGCACCCGTTCGACCGCATGCACGCCGTGCCCGACTACGAGCACCTGCTGACGATCATCGGTGACATCGACGCGATCGAGATCTACAACCCGCGGGTGGCGATCGGGTCGTTCAACGAGGAGGCGGCGCGCTTTGCCGCCAAGTACCGGCTGCTGGCCGGCGCGGGCTCCGACGCCCACGTCGCCCAGGGCCTCGGCTCGGTACGCATAAGAATGCACGACTTCGACGGACCAGACGAATTTCGTGAGTCATTACGGAGCGCAGAGATCCACACCAAGCCGGCGAGCCTGCTCTACGTACAGGCCCTGAAGTTCCTCCAGACAAAGGCGACTCCGGCCGGCGCGCGGCGTGCGTCACGCGAGCGGCGCGTGCGTCGCGCGGCCCGCAAGGCGTGATGCACCGTGCAGGAGGGGCAACCTCCGTCGTCAAAAGCTCTGATGTCGATGCCCCAGACCGACGACGAGATCCGCGAGAAGTACCTCGAGCGAGCCATACGTGAGCTGAACACCCTGACGCGGGAGATACAGTCCTGCGACCACTGTCCCCGCGGGAATCTGATGCCGGTGCTCGGCTCCGGCCACCCGCAGGCGGACATCTTCCTGCTCAAGTACGCGCCGGTCATGTCGGAGGTCGAAGAGGGCGTCGCCTTCTACGGCCGCTCGGGCAGCGCGCTGATGAAGTCGCTCAAGCGCCTGGGGATCGACCCGCTGGCCGTCTACGGGACGCTGTGCGTCAAGTGCCCGGTCGCCGACCCGTCGCTCGGCGACCCCGCGTGCACCGCGCGCGTGATCGAAGAGCTGGCGATCGTGCAGCCGAAGATCGTCGTCGCGATGGGCCCGGACGCGGTCTCGGTCCTCAACGACCTCGACATCCCACTCGCACGGCCGATCGAGGCGCGCCCGGGCGAGATCCAGACGCTGACGCCGTCGATCGAGGCGCTGTACGTTCCGAACATCGACGAGTCGCTCGACGAGGAGTCGGCCAAGCGCGGATTCTGGGCGGCGTTCAAGGCGCTCGGCGACTGGTACGCCGAGCTACCGCCGTACTAGCGCACCGCAGGCACTACAGTCTCCCGCGGTCAGCAGTCCCCGAGGAGGAGGAAGTACATGCGCAAGGTCGCCGCCGCCGTCGTCACGTTCGCCGTGCTCGGAGCTTCGCCCGCGCTCGGCGCGAGCAAGGCCAAGACGGTCAAGATCCGCAAGGGGCCGCCGAGCCCCGCGTTCTACACGCCGCCATCGAAACTTCCGGGCAAGAAGCACGGCGACCTGATCTGGGCGCGGTCGGTGCCCGCGGGCGCGGCGCTGCCCGACGCCGGCGCCAACCAGAACGTGCTCTACCGCTCGACGTCGATCGCCAACAAGACGGTCGCCGAGTCGGGCTCGGTCGCGATCCCCAAGGGCAAGGCACCCAAGGGCGGCTGGCCGGTCGTCACATGGGCGCACGGCACGACCGGCATCGCCGACCAGTGCGCGCCGTCGCGCCTGACCCCGGGCGCCGCGTCGCCGCTCGAGGACACGCTGCTGAAGGCCGGCTACGCGGTCGTCAACACCGACTACGAGGGGCTTGGCACGCCCGGCACCCACCCGTACCTGATCGGCGTCTCCGAAGGCCGTTCGGTGCTCGACATCGTCCGCGCCGCGCAGCAGCTCTACCCGGGCAAGCTGTCGAACAACATCGCGATCTCCGGCCACTCGCAGGGCGGCCAGTCGGCGATGTGGGCGGCGTACCTGGCGCCGACGTGGACGCCGGAGCTCAAGGTCAAGGGCACGGTGCCGTTCGCTCCGGTGTCGCACCTCGAGGATCAGACAGGCCTGCTGGCGAGCGTCAACATCACCAGCCTGTCGGGGCTCGTCGCGATGATCATCCGTGGGATCGACGTCTACGACCCAGGGGCGAACGTGTCCTCGCTGCTGACCCCGCAGGCCGCCGCGCTATACCCGCAGACGCTGACCAAGTGCCTGTCGGACCTCGACAAGCCCGACTCGTTCGGGGCGTTGCCGCTCGACCAGATGGTGCTCCCGGGCACCGACCTGTCGCGGATCATCTCCGACCAGAAGGCCAACGACGAGGCGCTGCTCAAGTACAAGACGCCGCTGCTGATCGAGCAGGGGCTGGCCGACACGACGGTCTTCCCCGTCTACACCCAGCAGATGCAGGGCGAGCTGGTCGCAGGCGGCTCGAACTCGACGCTGCACACCTGGGATGGCATCACGCACGGCACCGTCGTCACCGGCGCGCCGGCGGCCGACGGGGTTGCGTACATCGAGAAGGTCCTGCCGGCCAAGAAGCGCTAACGCAGGCGCCACGTGGGCGGCGGCATCGAGCCGGCCGTCGCCCACAGCTCGACGATCCGCGCGATCCGGGTCTCCTGGAGCTGGTAGAAGCCCATCATGTGCTCGGTCGCGGTCGGCGTCTTGATGACTGCGTAGACGGCCACCTGCTGCTCGCCGCTGATGATCTCGAGGTGATCGACCCGGATCTCCTCGGGGCGCAGCCGGTGCGAGATCACGTACTCGTCGGCGCCGGTGAAGCGCTCGCCCGTCGCTGGGTACTCGGTGACCACCGACGGCTGGAGCTGGGCGGCGACGGCGTCCCAGTCACGCCTCTGCAGTGCGCTGAACAGGCGTTCGACGGTGTTCACGTCAGCAGCACGATCTTCCCGAGCTTGCCGCCGGCGGCGAAGCGCTCGTAGGCGTCGTGGACCTCGTCGAGCGAGAACGCGTACGCGACCGGGACGGTCAGCGCGCCGGTCTCGAAGTGCGGCAGGACGCTGCGCTCCATGCGCCGCGCGGTCATCGCCTTCTCCTCGAGCGGCCGCGCGCGCAGCGTCGAGCCCATGATCCGGGCGCGCTTGCCCATCAACGCGAGCAGGCTCAGCTCGACGCTGTTGCCGGCGCTGACGCCGATGATCGCGATCCGGCCGTCGGTGGCCAGCGCGTCGAGGTTGCCAGGCATGTTCGGCGCGCCCACGAGCTCGAGGATGACGTCGTAGGGGCCGTGGCCCGTGAACTCCTCGGGGTCGAGCACCGCGTCTGCGCCGAGCCCGGCGACCGCGTCGCGGTGGTCGGCGCTGCGCACGGTCGCGGTCACGTGCGCGCCGGCCGCCTTGCCGAGCTGCACGGCCGCGGTGCCGACGCCGCCCGCGCGCGCCATGGACGAGCAGCCGCTCGCCGGCCAGCAACCCGGCCTGGGTGAAGATCGCGTCGTGCGCGGTCGTGAACACCTCGGGCACGCCGCCCGCGGCCGGCCAATCGAGCGCGCCGGGCACCGGCATCGCCTGGCGCTCGTGCACCGTCGCCAGCTGGGCCTGGCCACCGCCGCCGACGATCGCCATCACGCGGTCGCCGGTGGAGAAGCGCGTCGCACCCGGGCCCGAGCCCGACGACCTCGCCGGCCAGCTCCAACCCCGGAATGGCCGGCGGCGAGCCGGGTGGCGCGGGGTAGAAACCGCGGCGCTGGAGCATGTCCGCGCCGTTGAGGCCCGCTGCGCGGACGCGGACGAGGATCTCACCGGCGCCGGGTTCGGGGTCCGGGTGCTCCTGCACCGAGACCTGCTGTTCGGAGATCGTGGCCGCCCGCATGCCCGGCAAGATATCGTCGCGCCCATGCGTGCCCCGTTTGCCCTCCTTCTCGCCACCGCCGTCGTCGCTGTCGCCCCCGCCGCGACCGCCGCCACGAGCCACTCGTGTGCGCCGACGAACCGGACCGACCAGTTCCTCAAGCCCGACCCGCACGGGATCTTCGGGATCTTCAAGATCAAGGTCACCGGCGTCACCTGCGCAACCGCCGACCAGGTCACGAACGGCTTCTACAAGGTCCAGATCCTGCGCTCGAACGCCAAGAAGACGCTCGTGACGCACGGCTTCACGTGCGTCCTGCTGCGGCCCGATGAGGCCCAGCAGCTCAAGGCGTCGTGCTTCAAGGGCAAGACGAAGCGCATACGTTTCGTGATGGAGATCCCCAACGGGTAGCGCCCCGCCGTGGATCTCACCACGACCGAGGTCCGCGTCGTCGGCTGCCTGATCGAGAAGCAGCGCACGACCCCGGACGCCTACCCGCTGTCGGTCAACGCGCTGCGGCTGGCCTGCAATCAGACGACGAACCGCGATCCCGTCGTGTCCTACGACGAGGAGGAGATCCGCATTGCGCTCGCGCGGCTGCGGACCCGCGGCTGGACACGCCTCGCCGGCGCCGGGCGCGCGTCGAAGTACCGCCATCTGATCGACGAGAAGCTGGGCCTCGACGACGGTGAGATGGCACTCATGTGCGTGCTGATGCTGCGCGGCGAGCAGACGCCCGGCGAGCTCAAGCAGCGCACCGACCGGCTCCACGCCTTCGCCGACCTCGACGCGGTCGGTGACGGGCTACGGCGTCTGATCGAGCGCGGGCTGGTGGTGCGCCATGAGCGACGGCCGGGGCAGAAGGAGGACCGCTACACGCACACGCTGAGCGAGGACGCCGACGAGCCGGCGGCGGCCGCGCGCCGCGCCGGCGCCCGCTTCGGCTCCCCCACCGATCACCGCGCCCCCGCCGGTCGCAGCGCCGCCACCGGCCGAAGACGACTACGCCCGCCTGCGCGACGAGGTCGCGCGCCTGTCGACCGAGATCGACGCGCTGCGCGCGCGCCTCGACGACCTCGGCGCCTGATCCGCCGGCGATTCTCCTGGCGGCCCGCGCACTTCCTCCACAGCCCGCCGCACATCAAACATAAAGGGGTCAGACCCCTTTATGTTCGTCGTTCCGGACGTTCGGCGCACGGCGCCGTAGCGCCTCTACTCGCTGGTGCGCTGGGCCTGGGCGTTGCGGCCGAAGCCGTAGGAGGCGAGGTCGAACAGGAACGCGAGCACGACGAAGAACCACTCGAAGCCGTGGACGCCGTTGGACCCCCAGTCCCACATCCAGACGTAGGACAGCGTCGTCCATGGCAGCAGGCAAAAACCGAGGAAGGCGACGAGCCAGCCGTCGATGGCACGGCTGATGTTGTCGCTGAAGATCCAGGTGAAGACCAGCGCGACCCGCGGGCCGATCAGTGCGAAGAGGATGACGAAGCAGCCCACGGGTCCACCCTAACGCCCAGACGCGGTCAGGCGCGTTCGAGCAGTGCCACGCATTCGATATGCGGCGTCTGGGGGAACATGTCGACCGGCCGTACCCGTTTGAGAACGTACCCCGCCTCGACGAGCTGCGCCGCATTGGGCGCGAGCGTCGTCGGGTTGCACGACACGTAGACGATCCGCGACGGCGACGCCTCGATGATGCGCCGCACGACCTTCTGCGATAGCCCGGCCCGCGGCGGATCGACGACCAGCAGCTCCGGCCGCCCGGCCGTCTCGACCAGCTCGCGCAGCGCCAGGCGCACGTCGCCGGCGAAGTGACGGACGTTGCCGATGTGGTTGCGCTTGGCGTTGGCGATCGCGTCGGCGACGGCCGGCTCGACGATCTCGAGCCCCCACACCTCGCCCGCCCGCGCGGCCAGTGTCAGGCCGATCGTCCCGATCCCGCTGTACAGGTCGTACACGCGCTCGTAGCCCTGCAGCGCCGCGTACTCGCCCGCCAGCGCGTACAGCCGCTCGGCCATCTCGGTGTTGGTCTGGAAGAACGCCTCGGGCGAGATCGCGAACTCGAGCCCCGACAGCTCCTCGAGGATCGTCTCGCTCCCGGCCAGCAGCTGCGTCTCGCCGCCACTCGTGACCTCGGCGACGCCCGGGATCTGCGTCCACGACAGGCTCTGGCAGTCGACGGCCGCGGTCAGCGAGTCGGTGTCGAGCCGACCTTCGCTCGTCACGAGCCGGATCCCGATCTGGCCGGTCCGCCGCGCCTCCGCGCACCACGAGGTTGCGCAACAGCCCGGTCTGCGAGCGGCGGTCGTAGGCCTCGAGGCCCTGGGCGCGCGCCCACGCGAGCACCGCCTCGCGCGCCGCGTTGCCGGCCCCCGAGGCGAGCAGACAGTCGCTCATCGGCTCGATCCGCTCCCACGATCCGGGCGCGTGGAAGCCGCACACAAGCGAGCCGTCATCGCCGGTCCCAAACGAGTACTCGAGCTTGTTGCGGTAACGCCACTGCTCGACGGCCGGGACGATCTCCTCGAGCGCGAAGCCGTCGAGCCCGCCGATGCGCCGCAGTGCATCGTCGACCTGCTGCGCCTTGATCTCGACCTGGCGCTCGTAGGCCAGGATCTGCCACGGCGCGCCAGGGTGATCGGCGACCGGCTCGATGCGATCAGGGCCCGGCTCCAGTACCTCGACCGCGCGCGCCTCGGCATAGCGGCGATTGCGCTTGGTGACCGTCGCGCGGACGCGGTCGCCGGGGACCGCGCCGCTGACGAACACGACGTAGCCGCCGTCGGTCCGCGCGACGCCGTTGCCGCCGAAGGCCAGCGAGTCGACGCGCAGGTCGAGCTCGTCGCCCCGCTGCGGGCGTGCGGCGGCTTGCGTCGGCGATTCCATCTACCTACGCGGTGTCGAGGCCGAGGCGCTTGGCGATCGCGCCCAGGATCGTCTTGCGGCCCCGGTGGCGCGTCTCGTAGTCGCGGACCTTGCGCAGCTCGGGCGGCGTCAGCGCGTCGAGGCGCTCGACGACGTCGTGGGCCGTCAGCTCGTCATAGCCCGCGATCGGGAACGCCTCGCCGAGGCCGAGCAGGCCGCGCAGCCGCTCGATCTCGTCGAGCACGCGCGACTTGACGTCTTCGGCCGGCAGGTTGCGCAGCGTCTCCTCGATCCGGTCGAGCTGCTCCTGGATCAGGCGCATGGGCAGCATCGCGAGGTGGCGCAGCGAGTCGGCGTGCTCGCGCAACTGGTCCTCGGTGCCTTTGGGAAGCGAAGGGCGCATCGCAGATCAGGCTACCTACGCAGCGCCACAAGGAACTCCAAGAGCGCCTTCTGGGCGTGGCGGCGGTTCTCGGCCTGGTCCCAGATCGCCTCGCGATCGCCGTACATGACCTCGGCCGTGATCTCCTCGCCCGGATGGGCGGGCAGGTCGTGCATGGCGAACGCGCCGGGCGCCGCAAGGTCGAGCAGCGCGTCGTCGACGCGGTAGGCGGCCAGCGCCGCGCGGCGCTCGTCGGCCGTCTCCTCGTCGCCCATCGACACCCAGACGTCGGTGTAGACGGCGTT
This sequence comes from uncultured Actinomycetes bacterium, assembly GCA_963846975.1. Classification (GTDB taxonomy): domain Bacteria; phylum Actinomycetota; class Thermoleophilia; order Solirubrobacterales; family Solirubrobacteraceae; genus AC-49. The sequence goes on along the minus strand of CAWJXY010000006.1, from coordinate 223,233 downwards.
GGGCGCCGGCCACCGCCTCGCGCGGATCGGTGGTCAGCGTCGCGCCCGCGACCGGCTCGAGCTCGTAGCCCTCCGGCGACGCGATCGCGCACCTCGACGCCGGCCAGCGCGCCGAAGATCGCCAGCGACCGCGCGACGTTGTTGCCGTCGCCGACGTAGGCGAGCTTCGCCCCCTCGAGCGTGCCGAGCGCTCGAGCAGCGTCATCAGGTCGGTCAGCGCCTGGCACGGATGGTGGCCGGCGGTGAGCATGTTGATGACCGGCACGCCGGACCAGCGCGCGAGCTCCACGAGCTCGGCGTCGTCGTGGGAGCGCACGCCGATCGCCGCGACGTGGCGGCTGAGGACGAGCGCCGTGTCACGCAGCGACTCGCCGCGCGACAGCTGCATCTCGCCCGGGCGCACGACCATCGGGTGCCCGCCGAGCTCGACGATTCCGGCCTCGAACGACGTCCGCGTGCGCGTCGACGGCTTCCCGAAGATCAGCGCGACGGTGCGCTGCGCGAGTACCGCTGACTGAAGCGGCGCCGCCTTCAGCTCGAGCGCCCGCGCCAGCAGCGCGTGCAGTTCCTGGGAGGTCAGTTCCTCACCGGTGAGCAGATGACGGGTCAAGTGGTGAGCATATGCGCCCCGTGCGCGTGCTGACCTGGAACCTCTTCCACGGCCGCAGCGTCCCCGACACGCCGCGATCGCTGCGCGACGAGTTCGCGACGGCGATCGCCGGATGGTCGTGGGACGTGGCGCTGCTCCAGGAGGTCCCGCCGTGGTGGCCGCAGACGCTGGCGGCGCGCGCCCAGGCCGACCAGCGCGCGGCGCTGACGTCGCGCAACGCGCTGCTGCCGCTGCGCCGCGCCCTCGCCGACCGCCGCCCGGACCTGATCAAGTCAAACGGCGGCGGCGCCAACGCGATCCTCGTTCGCGACGCCACGATCGCCGACCATCGCGTCGCCGTCCTGCGCCACCGTCCCGAGCGCCGCATCGTCCATGCGGTGCGGCTGGCCAGCGGGGTCTGGGTCGCCAACCTCCACGCGCAGGCCCACTCCGACGCCCGCGCGACCGCCGACATCGAGCGCGCCGCCGGGCACGTGACCCAATGGGCCGACGGCGCGCCGGCGATCCTCGGCGGCGACTTCAACGTCCGCGACCCGAGCCGCGCCGCGGGTTCGCCTACGCGGGCGGCGACGGCGTCGACCACGTGCTGGTCGGCGGCGACGCGGCGCACGCGACAACCCAGGTGCTCGACGCCGGCCCGCTCTCCGATCACCTCCCGCTCGCCGTCGACCTCAGCCGCTTCACGGGCACCGCGAACGTCCACGAGTGAGTGCTATGCCCGGTAGTCCGGGACACTCGCGGGCCCGCGGGCGGGAACGAATGACGCCGACGACGCGTCCTCTCCAGTGATGCGCAGGATTCTTCGGATCGCAATCCTCGGCGCCGCGCTGATCACGGCCGGATGTGGCTCCTCGAGTTCCAGCTCCAGCTCGTCGAGCCCGGGGGGCGGCGGCGGCCGTTACCCCGCGGCGGCCGCGCCGAAGTCGACATCGGCTCCGGCCGCATCGGCCAACAAGGTCCAGGTCGCGCTCAAGAACATCGCGTTCGACCCGTCGACGGTGAACGCGAAGGTCGGCCAGACGATCGTGTGGACGAACCAGGACGGCGTCGACCACAACGTCACCGCCGACAGCGGCGCAACGTTCAAGTCATCCGATTTCGGGCAGGGCGGGACGTTCAGCACCAAGGTCACCAAGGCCGGCACGATCACCTACAGGTGCACGATCCACCCGGGCATGACCGGCACGATCGTCGTCAAGGCCGCGACCTAGCCGGAACCGCAGGGGCGGATCACGGTCCGCGGCGGACGCGCACGCCGAAGCCGCGGACCATCATGAGCGCGCGCTCGCCCAGCGTCCCCGGGGCGGGCAGGACGCCGATCTGCACTGCGGCGCCGTAAGCGTCGAAGAACGGCCGCACCCGCCACAGCCGCTCGCCAGGCGGGTCGAGCTCGCAGATCAGGACCGCGTGCACATCGAGCGTGCGACCGCTCGCAGGGATCGTCCCGAGGTCGCCGGTATGCGTGCCGCGCAACCGGATCGGCGCCGAGATGTAGCGCCCGTCGCCGAGGCGTTCGCCGAGGCGTTCGATGCGCGCGTCGGGGAACGCCTGCCACAACTTGGAGACGTGGTCGGCGAGCTCGTCGGGGCCGGCCAGCGGCCGACTGCACAGCGGGTCCTCGTAGTGCAGGTCGGGTGCGCAGACCTCGTGCAGCCGCGGCCGGTCGCGACCGACCAGGGCGACCTGGAACGCGTCGAGCAGCGCCTCATGCGCGCGCTTCACGGGCCGTGGCCGATCGACTGCGCCGGGTCCGACGGGTGGACGAACTCCGCCCGCCCCTCGTCGGGCGTCGACGCCTGCGCGTAGCGTGCGCTTGGCGATCCGCCCGGCCCGCAGCGCCAGCCGGCCCGCCTTGACGGCGCCGGCGATCGCCGCGGCCATCGCCACTGGGTCGGCGGCGCGGCTGATCGCCGATGCGCACAGGACGCCGTCGCAGCCGAGCTCCATCGCCAGCGCCGCGTCGGACGCCGTGCCGACGCCCGCGTCGAGGATCACCGGCAGCTGCGTCTGCTCGCGGATCAGGCGCAGGTTGTACGGGTTGCGCGATGCCCATGCCGCTGCCGATCGGCGAGCCGAGCGGCATGATCGCCGCGCAGCCGACGTCCTCGAGGCGCCGCGCCAGCACCGGGTCGTCGGTCGTGTAGGGCAGGACGACGAAGCCCTCGTCGACAAGCTGCTCGGCCGCGACCAGCAGCTCCGGCGCGTCGGGGAGCAGCGTGCGCTCGTCGCCGATCACCTCGAGCTTGACCCACTCGGTGCCGAACGCCTCGCGCGCCATCCGCGCGGTCAGCACCGCATCCCGTGCGGTGTAACAGCCCGCCGTGTTGGGCAGCAACTGCGACGCCGCATTCCTCGAGCACGTCGACGAGCGAGCCGCGCATCTGCGGGTCGATCCGCCGCAGCGCGACGGTGACGAGCTCGGTCTCCGAGACGCGGATCGCCTCGGCCAGCGTGTCCAGGCGCGCGAAGCCGCCGGTGCCGAGGATCAGTCGCGAGCGCAGTTGGCGTCCGGCGATCGTCAGCGCGTCATCGCTCATCGATCAGCCGCCCTGCATCGCGGTCAGGACCTCGACCGTCGCCCCGCCGGGGACGATCCGCGTCGGCCACTCGCCGCGCGGGACGACCTCGCTGTCGACGGCGACCGCGATCCCCCGCGCCGCGTCCGGGTCGAGGCCGGTGCGCGCGACGAGAGTCGGCGACCGTCGCGCCGTCGCAGTCGTGGCGCTCGCCGTTGAGGACGATCACGCCGCCACCCCGGCGAGCGCGTCGCTCGTCAGCTCGGCGGTCAGCGGCGCCATCAGCACGCCGCCGCGGTGGTGGCCGGTCGCCAGCAGCACGCCGTCGAGCTCGTCGTGCGCGGCCGACGAGCGGCGCGTTGTCCGGCGTCGTCGGCCGCAGCCCGGCGATCAGCTCCTCGATCTCGAGCTCGAGGATCCCGGGCACGACGAGCGCCGCCTCGCGCAGCAGCTCGTAGGCCGCGCCGGCGGTCACCGCGACGTCGAAGCCCGCGCTCCTCGGTCGTCGCGCCGAGCACGTAGCGCCCGTCGCCGCGCGGGACGAGATAGCCGCCCTCGAACCGCAGCACGCGGTCGACAAGGCCAGGGCCGGCCGGGTCGCGCAGGCGCAGGAGCTGGCCCTTGACCGGCCGCACGGGCACCCCGGCCAGCGCGCCCGACCAGGCGCCGGCGGCGACGACGATCCGCTCGGCGGCGATCCGCTCGCCGTCGTCGAGGACGACCGCGCCCGACTCGATCGCCGCCACCGGACGCGCCGTCGCGAACGCACGTCGGGCCCAGCGCGGCGCGAAGCGCCGCCACCACGGCGCGCGGATCGACGGCGTGATCGTCGGCGAGCTGCAGCGCGAGCCGGATCCCGGGCGCCAGCGCGCCCTCGAGCCGGCGCGCGTCGCTGCCGAGCAGGCGCGGGGCGGCCAGGCCCATCGCCGCGCGCAGCTCCTGCTCGCGGGCGACGTAGGCGGCGCTGTCGGCGTCGTGGGCGACGAGCAGCGTGCCGCACGTGCGGTAGCCGACGTCGACCCCCGAGGCCTCGGACAGCTCGGCGGCGAAGGCCGGCCACAGCGCGGCGCTGCGCAACCCGAGCTCGAGCACGTCGCGCTCCGACGGGTCGGCCTCGGCGACCGGGGCGAGCATCCCGGCCGCGACGTGCCACGCGCCGCTCGGCGCGTCGTCGGCGCCGTCGCGCTCGAGCACCAGCACATCGAAGCCGCGGCGGGCGGCCGCCCACGCCACGGACAGGCCGACGATCCCGCCGCCAACGACGAGCACATCATGTGAGTGGGATGTCATCGGTCCCTTCGCCGGCATGACCCGGAGCAGGTTCTACGGTCGGCGGCCGGTGGTGGCGCCCTCTCAGCCCAGGATGGGCTCCCGTCGGATCCATGGTAGAAGGTTGGTATCGCCCTCGCCGATCCCCACTCCCGCCTGCGTGCCGCGCGCCTGTATTTCGTCTGCGGCAGCGCAGCCGGGCGGCCGGCCGTTGACCGACGTCCTGCGCCCCGCGCTGGCGGCCGGCGTCGACGTCTTCCAGCTCCGAATCAAGGACTCGGCTGACGCAGAGATCGTGGCGGCAGCGGCCGAGGCCCGCGCGCTGTGCGAGCGCGCCGGGGCGCTGTTCATCCTCAACGACCGCCCCGACCTCGTGGCCGCGGTCGGCGCCGACGGCGTCCATCTCGGCCAGGACGACATCGCGGTCGCCGACGCCCGTCGGCTGATCGGCGACCGCCGCCTGATCGGCCTGTCGACCCACACGCCGCAGCAGATCGCCGACGCGACGGCCGTCGACTACATCGGCGTCGGGCCGGTGTATGCGACGCCGACCAAGCCCGGCCGCCCAGCGGTCGGGCTCGAGCTGGTGCGCGACGCGCGTGGCCCACGCAACGGTTCCGTGGTTCGCGATCGGCGGTATCGACGAGCAGACGATCGGCGACGTGCTGGCGGCCGGGGCGACGCGTTTCGCAGTCGTGCGCGCGATCGCCGACGCGGCCGACCCGGGCGCCGTGACCGCCGCCCTGGTCGCCGCCGTGACCCGCTCCGACACGACCGGGCGCGCCACCGACGCGACGGCCGGAACGGCGGCCCGCGGTGCTGTGGACGACGACGGCGCGGCCGCGCGCGCCGCCGCCGATGCCGCCGGAGCGGCTGCACGTGCCGCAAACGACGCCGGGGAACCGCCTCGGTGAGCGAGACGCCGCGGCGCCTGCGCGGCGAGGCAGCGCGACGCGCAGATCCGCGCCGCGCTCGAACCGCTGGCGCCCGGTGAGCGGCCGACGCCGATCACCGCCGCCGCGATCGTCGCCGCCGCGCTCGCGCTCATCAACCTCGTCGCGATGGCGGCCGGCGCGACCGTTCACGGCCACAAGGCGTCGATCCCGGCGACGATCGTGTTCTGCATCTTCGCGGTCACGCTCGCGATCGGGCTGTGGCAGGTGCGCTACTGGGCGATCATCGTCTTCGAGGCGCTGCTGGCGTTCGCGCTGCTGCTGTTCTCGCTGTTGCTCCTGATCGCCTCGAACGTTGCCGCCGCGCTGATCTGCGTGGCCATGATCGGCTTCAGCGGCTGGCTGTTCTGGTCGCTCGTGCGGCCGATGGCGCGCGTACAGCTGCGCGATCGGGCGGTCGAGTAGGCTGAAAATCGATGCCTGAGACCTCGTACGACGTCATCGTCATCGGCTCCGGCCCCGGCGGCTACGTCGCCGCGATCCGCGCCGCCCAGCTCGGCCTCAGGACCGCGGTCGTCGAGTCCGGCGACATCGGCGGGCGCTGCCTGAACGTCGCCTGCATCCCCGCCAAGGCGGTCCTGCGCAGCGCCGACATCCTGTCCGAGATCGACGACGCCGACGAGTTCGGCCTCAAGGTCTCCGGGGTTCAGGTCGACTTCGCCGCCATCTCGGCGCGCCGCGCCAAGGTCGTCAAGACGCTGACCGGCGGCGTCGAGCGGTCTGTTCAAGAAGAACGGCATCGACGTCATCGAGGGCCACGGCTCGGTGACTGCCGAGGCCAACGTGAAGATCGGCGGCAACTTCGACGGCACCGAGATCGAGGCCCGGCGCGGCGTGATCCTCGCCACCGGCTCGGTCAAGAAGCCGATTCCCGGGACGCAGTTCGGCGGTCGCGTGATCGGGACCGAGGAGGCGTGGGCGCTCAGCGAGCTGCCCAAGACGCTGGCCGTCGTCGGCGCAGGCGCGTCGGGCACCGAGATCGCGTCGGCCTACGCGCGGCTGGGGACGCAGGTCGCGCTGTTCGAGGGCCTGGATCGCGTCCTGCCGGCCGAGGACGCCGACATCTCCAAGCTCGCCGAGCGGTCGTTCAAGAAGCAGGGCATCGACGTGCACACGTCGACGTTCGTGGAGAACGTCGTCAGCCAGGAGGCGTCGTGCACGTTCACGCACGGCGACGAGGCGGCCGAGGCCGAGTGGCTCGTGATCGCCGCGGGACGCGGTCCCGACGTCGAGGGCCTGGGCCTCGAGGAGGCTGGGATCCGACTCGACGACAGCGGCCTGATCGCCGTCAGCGGCGAGCAGCGCACGTCGGTCGCGCACGTGTGGGCGATCGGCGACCTCGTCCACGGACCGGCGCTCGCCCACAAGGCCTCCGACGAGGGGATCATCGCCGCCGAGGATTGCGCCGGTATGCAGACCCATCCGCTGTCGTACCCCGACATCCCGCGGGCGACGTTCTGCATGCCCAACGTCGCGAGCTTCGGCCTCACCGAGGAGCAGGCCCGCGAGGCCGGCCACGACGTCGTCGTCGGCAAGCTCCAGTACGGCGCGGTCGGCGCCGGCACGGTCTACGGCGACCGCACGGGCCTGATCAAGATCGTCGGCGACAAGCGCTACGGCGAGCTGCTCGGCGGGCACATCGTCGGCGCCAAGGCGACCGAGCTGATCCAGGAGCTCGTCAACGTCCGCGCGCTCGAGGGCGGCTACAGCGAAGTGGCGCGGATGGTCCACGGGCACCCGACCCTGTCGGAGGGCGTCATGGAAGCGGCGCGTGCAGCGGATGGCTGGCTCATCCACGGCTGACGCTCGGTCAGGCCGCGTTCTACTTCGATCTGGCCAGCCCCGAGGCGTACCTCGCCAGCGAGCAGGTCAACCACGCGCTCGCCGCGATCCCCGAGTGGATCCCGATCCGCGCCGCCGCCCTGCCGGCGCCCGAGGGCTTCGACGCGTGGCGCTGTCGCGACGACGAGCTGGCCTACCGCGACACCGTCGAGCGCCGGGCCGCCGCGGCAGGGCTCCAGCCCGTTCGCTGGCCCGACCCGTTCCCGTTCGACAGCGACTTCGCGATGCGCGTCGCCTGGTATGCGAAGTCGATCGGGCGCGCGGTCGCGTTCGCGCAGGCCGCGTTTCGCCAGGCCTACGCCGGCGGCCGCGCGCTGGACGAGCCCGACAACGTCCTGATCGCCGCCAGCGCCTGCGAGATGCACCCGTCGGCGGTGCTGAAGGGTGCGCAGCTGCGCTCGGTGCGCGAAGGCCTGCGGGCGGCGACCGAGCTGGCGGCGGCGCGCAACGTCCGCGACGTGCCGGCGGTCTGGCTGCCCGGTGGCCGCGTGCTGCACGGCGTCGAGCAGATCGTCGGCGCGGGGGCGCCCGCGTGAGGGCAAAGAGCGAGTACCGCCTGATCCACACCCGCGGCAGCCGCGCGCCCGCCTTCCTGGCCAGCCCCGAGCGCGTCGACCACATCGAGATCGTCGACTCGTCGATCGAGGTGATCCTGTTCTGGGACGTGCCGACGCTCGACGCCGCGCGTTTCGTCGGTGCGCTGCGCACCGACCTCGCGGCGCTCGACGCCGACGAGTTCGTGGCGCGCTGGAGCGGGGTGAGCTCAGCCGCTGACCTGCCCTGAGTACGCTGCGCAGTGATGACGGACCAGGAACTGCCGGATCCTGACGTATCGATCGAGTGGCTTGAGACCATGACCCTCATCCGCCGCTTCGAGGAGCGCGCGGGCGAGATGTACGCGAAGGCGAAGGTCGGCGGGTTCCTGCACCTCGCGATCGGCGAGGAGGCGACGATCGTCGGCTCGGTGCGCGCGATGCGCGACCGCGACTACCTGATCTCGACCTACCGCAGCCACGGCCACGCGCTCGTGCGCGGAACCCACCCCGACAACGTGATGGCCGAGCTGTTCGGCCGCGTCGACGGCGTCTGCAAGGGGCGGGGCGGGTCGATGCACATGTTCGACCTGGAGCGCCGCTTCATGGGCGGCTACGGCATCGTCGGCGGCAACCTGCCGATCGCCGCCGGCTTCGCCCTGAGCTCCGACTACCAGGGGACCGACGACGCGACGCTGTGCCAGTTCGGCGACGGCGCCTCCAACCAGGGGACGTTCGGCGAGACGCTCAACCTCGCCGCCCTGTGGAGCCTGCCGATCGTCTTCATGGTCACCAACAACCAGTTCGGGATGGGGACGTCGCTCGAACGCCACTCGGCGGTCACCGACCTGCACAAGCGCGGCGAGGGCTTCGGCGTCCCCGGGATGCAGTGCGACGGGATGGACGTGCTCGACACCTACGCCGTGACGAGCGACGCGCTGCGGATCGCGCGCGAGGAGCGCCGGCCGATTCTCGTCGAGGCGATCACGTATCGGTTCCGCGGCCACTCGATGGCCGATCCCGAGGAGTACCGCACCAAGGAGCAGGTGCAGGAGTGGCGCCAGCGCGACCCACTGCTGACGTTCGGCGACCGGCTGGTCGCCGAGGGCGTCATCGACGACGCGCGCCGCGAGCAGATCGACGTCGACGCGATCGCGCGCGTGGACGCGGCGGTCGCGTTCGCCGACGCCTCGCCGCCGCCACCGCCCGAGTCGCTGTACGACAACATCTACGTGCTCGGCGGCCAGGTTCGCGGCTGGTGGTCGCTGGACGAGCGCTCGCCCGAGCCGCACCGCGGCGAGCACGAGCGCGACCACGACCAGCAGCGCTACGCCGAGCAGGCGGCGCAGGCGATCGAGGAGGCCGAGGCGCAGATCACGGCCGGGCTGCAGTCGCGCGAGGAGAGCCACTGATGGCGACGACCGAGACCCAGACCGGCGTGCGCACGATCCGCTACCGCGACGCGCTCAACGAGGCGCTGCGCGAGGAACTGGCCCGCGACGAGTCGGTGATCCTGATGGGCGAGGACATCGGCGTCTTCAACGGCGCGTTCAAGGTCACGGCGGGGCTGCTGGACGAGTTCGGCGAGCGCCGCGTGCGCGACACGCCGATCTCCGAGAACACGATCGTCGGGATGGGCGTCGGGGCGGCGATGACCGGCCTGCGCCCGGTCGTCGAGCTGATGACGATCAACTTCTCGCTGCTGGCGATGGACCAGATCGTCAACCACGCCGCCCACATCCCCTACATGTTCGGCGGCCAGGTCAAGGTGCCGCTCGTCGTGCGCATGCCCCAGGGCGCCGGCCACCAGCTCGGCCCCACCCACTCGCACTCGTGGGAGGCGTTCTTCCTGCACGTTCCCGGCCTGCTGGTCGCCACGCCGAGCACCCCGGCCGACGCCAAGGGCCTGCTCAAGGCCGCGATCCGCGACGACAACCCGGTCGTGTTCATCGAGCACGAGTACCTCTACGGCCAGCGTGGCGAGGTGTCCGACGACCCGGATCTGCTCGTCGACTTCGGCGAGGCGGCGATCCGCCGCGAGGGCACCGACGTGACGATCGTCGGCATCTCGCGGATGGCCGTGACCGCCACCCGCGCCGCCGAGCGGCTCGCCTCCGAGCACGAGGTGTCGGCCGAGGTGATCGATCCGCGCACGCTGCGCCCGCTCGATCTCGACACGATTCTCGAGTCGGTGCGCAAGACGAACCGGGCGATCATCGTCGAGGAGGGCTGGCCCCACGGCGGGGTCGGCGCCAACCTCGCGGCGCTGATCGCCGAGCAGGCATTTGACGACCTCGACGCGCCGGTCGGGCGCGTCACCGGCGCCGATGTGCCGATGCCGTACGCCAAGCCATTGGAGGAGATCGCCTATCCACACGAAAAACAGGTGATCGAGGCTGTGCTGGCGACGTTCGGCGATCGATGAATCTAGACCCCCAGCGGTTCCGCAGTGCCTTCGACGGCGCAGCCGTCGGCCTCGCCATCGTCTCGGTGGACGGGCGCTTCGAGCAGGTCAACGCCGCGTTCTGCGATATGACCGGCTACGACTTCGACCAGCTCATCGGGCTGCCGGTGAGCGACCTCACGCACCCCGATCACGTCGACGAGGAGACGGCCGCGATGCGCAGCATGGCGGCCGGCGAGCTCGCGTCCTACCGGACCGAGAACCGCTACATGCGCGCCGACGGCGGCGCGCTGTGGGCCTCGATGTCGATGTCGTTCGTCGCCGACTCGGTCCGCCCGTTCTTCATCGTGCAGATGACCGACATCTCCGAGCGCCGGGCGGCGCAGGATGCCGCCCAGACGTCGTACGAGATGTTCCGCTCGCTGACCGTCGCGTCGCCGAGCGGTGTGTTCTCGTGCGACCACCGCGGCCACCTCGACTACTGCAACGAGCGGATGCGCACGATCACCGGCCGCTCGCGCGACGAGCTGCTCAACCACGGCTGGTGGGACATCGTCGATCCGCTGGACGCGGCGCGCGTGTTCCCCGAGATGCGCCGCAGCGCGCGGGAGGAGCGCACGGTCGAGCTCGAGTTCCGGATCCGCACGCCGGCCGGCGATCAGCGCTGGGTGTGGCTGCGCTCGGCGCCGGTCACGGGCCGCGACGGCGCGACGACGACCTGGGTCAACACGATCGACGACATCACCGACGAGGTCGCGGCGCAGCGGGCGCTGGTCACGCGCGAGGCCGAGTTCCGGATGCTGGCCGAGAACTCGTCGGACTTCCTGTCGCGCCACGCGCCGGACGGGACGTATCTGTACGCGTCGCCGGCGTGCCTCGCGCTGAGTGGCTACGCGCCCGACGAGCTCGTCGGCGCCAAGCTCGACTCGATCGCCCACGACGACGACCGGCTCGCGGTGGCCGAGGTCCAGGCGCGCGCGATCCGTCTGCGGGCGCCGGCGACGGTGATCTACCGCGGACGGCGCAAGGACGCGGGTGTGCGCTGGTTCGAGTCGACGATCACCGCTGTCGGCGACGCGTCGGGCGAGGTCGTCGAGTTCGTCGTCGTCACGCGCGACATCACCGACCGCAAGGCGGTCGAGCAGCAGCTTTCGCACGCCGCGCTGCACGATTCGCTGACCGGACTGCCGAACCGGGCGCTGTTCCTCGACCGCCTCGGGCTCGCGCTGCGCCGCTCGCGGCGGCGGGTCGGGGCGCTTGCCGTCCTGTTCCTCGACCTCGACCGCTTCAAGGTCGTCAACGACTCGCTCGGCCACGAGGCCGGCGACCGGCTGCTGATCGACGTCGCGGGCCGGATCGCCGCGGCGCTGCGCCCGGCCGACACGGTGGCGCGCTTCGGCGGCGACGAGTTCACGATCCTGCTCGACGACCTCGAGGACGAGACCGAGGCGACGACGATCGCCCAGCGGCTCGTCGACGTGTTCGGCGAGCCGTTCGCACTCGACGACGACGAGGTGTTCCTCCAGACGAGCATCGGCATCGCGATCGCGCGGCTGGGGACGGAGACGGCCGAGGAGCTGATCCGCGACGCCGACGCGGCGATGTACCGCGCCAAGGATGCGGGCAAGGGCCGCTTCGAGATCTTCGACGACCAGATGCGCGCCGATGTCGTCGCGCGGCTGCACACCGAGAGCGCGCTGCGCCGCGCGCTCGAGCGCGGCGAGCTGCGGCTGCACTACCAGCCGGAGATCGACGTCATCGCACAGCGGGTGATCGGCTTCGAGGCGCTGGTGCGCTGGCAGCACCCCGCGCGCGGCCTGCTGGCGCCGAAGGAGTTCATCCCGCTGGCCGAGGAGACGGGACTGATCGTGCCGATCGGCGAGTGGGTGCTGCGCGAGGCGTGCGCCGACGCCGCGACGTGGCCGCGGTTTGCCGGCGACGAGCCGCTGACGCTGTCGGTCAACCTCTCGGTGCGCCAGTTCCACCAGCCTGACCTCGTCGCTTCGGTGCGCGCGGTGCTCGAGGACACGGGCACCGACCCCGAGACCGTGTGCCTGGAGATCACCGAGAGCGCGATGATGGAATCGGGCGAGGACGCATGGGAGATGCTGCGCAAGCTCAAGGAGCTCGGCGTGAAGCTGGCGATCGACGACTTCGGGACCGGCTACTCGTCGCTGGCCCATCTGCGCGCGCTTCCCGATCGACGTGCTGAAGATCGACCGCACGTTCGTCGACGGCCTCGGGCGCACGCCACAGGACACTTCGATCGCCGCGGCGATCATCTCGCTCGCCCACGCCCTGGGGCTGCAGACGATCGCCGAGGGGATCGAAACCGACGCCCAGCTCGAGCTGCTGGCCGACCTCGGCTGCGACGTCGCCCAAGGCAACCTGTTCGCGCGGCCGCGGCCGATCGCCGAGGCGGCAGAGCTCGTCGGGCGCCGGCTGCCGCGTCGCTTTCGCTAGTCGGCGAAGAACTCGACGATCGGCTGAAGCGACTCCTGCGGGCGCTCGACGAAGTACAGGTGTCCCGTGTGGGCGACGGTGTGCAGACGGGCGTCGGGAATCCGCTCGGCGAGCAGGTCGCTGCTGGAGCCGGGGATGACCTGGTCGCCGTCCCCGGTCATGACGAGCGTCGGCGCGGCGATTTCGCGCAGGCGGTCGGCGGCGTCGTGGGTCAGCGCGGCCTGGACCTGCGCGTTGTAGCCGGCCTGATCCTGGACGTCGAGGCTCTTCTTGGCCACGAACGCCTCGACGAGGTCTGGGTCGGCGTCGGCATGGAACGCCTTCGGCGCGAGCGCGGCCATTCGCTGCGACCAGTCATCGGTCGCCATCGCGAACGCGCGGCCGGTCTCGCGCGGCATCGGGGCGGCGTGGGCGACGCCGGCATGGGTGCAGCCAAGGACGAGGTGGTTCACGCGCTCGGGCGCGTTGATCGCCAGCTCCTGGGCGATCATCCCGCCGAGCGACATGCCGAACACGTCGACCCGTTCGATGTCGAGGTAATCCAACAGGCCGACCGCGTCGTCGGCGAGCTGTCCTGTCGTGTACGGCCCGGGGGTGACCGTGCTCTGCCCGCCGCCGCGGTTGTCGTAGGCGATGACGCGATGCCCGGCCTGCGCCAACCCCGCGGCCACCGGCTCCCAGTCGCTCACGACCGCCGGAATCCCGGCGATCAACAGCACCGCCGGCCCCTTCCCGCGGTCTTCGTAGTGCAGCGTCACGTCGGCCAGCTGCGCGAACGGCATGGGCCTCGATCGTACTCACGCCCGGCGCCGGGTACGCTCCCCGTATGCCGGAAGTTGTGATGCCTCGTCTGTCGGACTCGATGGAGGAGGGGACGATTCTGAAATGGCTGAAGCCCGAGGGGGCGGAGGTCAAGCGCGGCGAGGAGATCGTCGAGATCGAGACCGACAAGGCGACGATGTCCTACGAGGCCGACGCCGACGGGGCGTTGCACATCGTCGCCGCCGAGGGAGACACGCTTCCGATCGGTGCGTTGATCGCCACAATCGGCGAGGCGGCGCCCGCAGCGACGGAGCCGGCCACTCCTGCCGCACCCGCCCACTCCGGCAACGGCGACTCCCCGAACGCCGCGCCGTCGCCCGTCGCCGCCGCCGCGGAGCCCGTCGCCGCCGCCGCGGAGCCCGTCGCCGCAACCGCGGCCCCGGTCGCCGGCACCCGGGCCAAGGCCTCCCCCCTCGCTCGCCGCGTCGCAGCCGAGCGCGGCATCGACCTGACGGCGCTCGTCGGCACCGGCCCGGGCGGCCGGATCGTCAAGGCCGACGTCGAAGCGGCCGTCACCGCGCCGGCTTCGCCCGCCGTTCCACAACCGGCCGCCCCGGCTTCGCCCGCCGTTCCACAACCGGCCGCCCCGGCGCCGCAGGCTCCCGCGTCGGCCCCGGTGCCCGCGCCCGCGCCGACCCTCGAGCCCGCCATCGCCACCGCCAAGGGCGACGTCACGATCGTCGAGCTGACCCGCACCCAGCAGCTCGTCGCCCGTCGGATGGCCGAGTCGCGCGCCACCGTCCCCGACTTCACGCTGACCGTGACGATCGACATGGAGTCGTGCGTTGCGATGCGCGAGCAGCTCAAGGTCACGGCGTCGGCCGACAGCCCAGTCCCGTCCTACAACGACATGGTCGTCAAGGCGTGCGCGCTCGCCCTGCGCGAGATGCCGCTCGCCAACGGCGCCTATCGCGACGGCCACTTCGAGCTGCACTCGCGCGTGAACGTCGGGATCGCCGTCGCCGCCGAGAACAGCCTCGTCGTCCCGACGATCTTCGACGCCGACCGCCGCTCGCTGGGCGAGATCGCGCGCGACAGCCGCGAGCTCGCCGAGAAGGTGCGCGCCGGGACGATCACGCCGCCCGAGCTGAGCGGCGCGACGTTCACGGTCTCGAATCTCGGCATGTTCGGCACCACGCGCTTCACCGCGGTCATCAATGCGCCGCAGGCGGCGATTCTCGCGGTCGGGGCGCTCGAGCCGCGGCCCGTCGTCCATGACGGCAACGTCGTCGCGCGCCACACGCTCGACGCGACGCTCTCGTGCGATCACCGGATCCTCTACGGGGCCGACGCGGCGCGATTTGGGGCCCGCATAAAAGAGCTCCTTGAGCAGCCCTTTTCGCTTGCGCTGTAAATAGAATTCAAGTTTTCCGGCGGATTGCCGATCACAGCCGCGATGGATACGAGCAGCGCCGGCCTCCTCCTGCTCGTCGCGATCGATCTGGATACCTCGGCATGTGTTCGAGACGTCGTTGCCAAATCGCTTCCCGGCGGCGTGGTCGTCGCGGCCCCTACGATCGAAGAGGCTCGCGACGTTCTGTCGCAGCAACGGTTCGCGTGCGTCGTCGTCGACGCAGCGCAGCCGCTGCTCGATGAGCTCGCCGCCGACGTGGCCGGGCCCGTCGTGATCGGCGTGGCCGGCGACCGCGAGCAGGCGCTACACGCGATGCAGCGCGGGGCGTTGGACTGCCTCACGGCAACCGACGACGAGCTCGCGATCGTCCGCGCCGTTCGCCACGCCACCGAGCTTCACGCCACGCGCCGCGCGGCGCGCCTCGCACAGCAGCGCAACATCGCGTTGCGCGAGCTCACCCCGATCGGTCGGCTACTGGGAGCTCGACCCCGATCTGGTTCCCGTGTTCGCCGACGAGCTGTGCACGAAGACGGGCGGGCTGGCCGCCGACGACCCCGACAGCTACCGCCGCGCACTCACCGACATCCCCAAGGACGACCTGCCGGCGGTCTTCGCGGCACGTGAGGCGATGAAGACCGACGGCGCGTTCCACATCGTGCACCGCCGCGTCTCGTCCGACGACGAGATCCGGATGCTCGACGTCCGCGGCGTCCGCGTCGACGACGTCGACGGTGAGGTGATCGGCTACCTCGGCGGAGTGGCGGACGTCACGGAGCGCCATGCGATCGCCCAGCGCGAGCAGATCTCCCGGGCCCAGCTCGAGGCCGTGTTCGCCAACTCGCCGTCGGCGATGTTCTTCAAGGACATGGACGGCCGTTACGTGTTCGTCAACCGCCCGTTCGCCGCGTACTTCGGCCGCGACGTCTCCGAATTCCCGGGCAAGACCGACGACGACCTCTATTCGGCGAGCTTCGCCCAGCTCGTTCGTGCCCGTGACCGCGACGTCCTTGAGAGCGGCGGCCCGATCACCTACGAGGACGAGATGCCCACGCCGGCCGGGTCGGCGCTCATCTCGTCGGTCGCGTTCCCGGTCATCGACGCCAACGGCGTGACGATCGGCGTCTGTGGCGTCGCCGAGGACGTCACCGCGCGGCGTGAGATCGAGAACCGCTTCCGCAGCTCGTTCGACGACGCGCCGGTCGGCATGAGCCTGACACGGCCCGACGGGACGTGGCTGAACGTCAACAAGGCGCTCGCCGACCTGCTCGGCTACGAGCGCGAGGAGATGCTCGACCGCTCGTTCCGCGACTTCACGCACCCGGACGACCGCGAGGAGGACGCCCGCCGGATCTCGCAGCTGCTGCGCGACGGCGGCACGCTGACCCGCGAGAAGCGCCTGGTGCGCCGTGACGGGTCGATCCTGTGGGTCCTCAGCTGTGTCGACATCGCCCGCGACAGCAGCGGCCGCGTGCTGTGGGCGCTGACCCACGTGCTCGACATCACCCAGCGCAAGCGCGCCGAGCACGAGCTCCAGCGCCAGCAGGTCGACATGCTCACGATCGCCCGCGTCGCCCGCGACGCCGGCGCTGCCGACAACCCGGGGCACGCGGTCTGTGAGGTCGCCGGCCAGATCACGGGCGCGGTCAACGTCGGTCTGCTCGAGGCGCGCGGCACCGACGCGCTGATCCTCACGGCAGCGCTCGACGGGCACTCCCCGCTCGGCCTCGTGAAAAGGTTCGATGAGGTCCCATTCACGTCCGGGCTGGCTGCGAGCTCGCGCGAGCGCCTGTTCATCGGCGACCTCGGCGACGTCCTCAGCCAGAACTGGGGCCCCCACGTCGACGCGCGATCGGCCGTTTTCGAACCGATCATGCGCGGCTCCGAGCTCCTCGGCGTAATGTCGATCGCCTGGTCGGAGAAGCGCGACGCGCTGTCGCCGCGCGAAAGCTCGGTCATCCGCCTGCTCGCGGCCGAGCTGGCGACCGTCATCGAGCGCGCGCGGCTGCACGCGCAGCTGCGCGAACTGGCGCGGACCGACCCGCTGACCGGGCTCGCCAACCGCCGCGTCTGGGACGAGCGCGTCGACATCGAGCTCACCCACGCCAAGCGGTTCGACAACCCGCTGTGCCTCGCTCTGCTCGATCTCGACCACTTCAAGCCCTACAACGACACGTACGGCCACCAGGCCGGCGACCGGCTGCTGAGCGCGGCGACCGCCGCCTGGACCACGGAGCTGCGTGCCGGCGACCTGATGGCCCGCGTCGGCGGCGACGAGTTCGCCGTGCTGCTGCCCGACTGCGATCTCGAGGGCGGCCAGGCGCTGATCGAACGCCTGCGCATCGCGACCCCGGCCGGCGTCGGCTGTTCGGTCGGGATCGTGCAGTGGAACGGCTCAGAGCAGGCACTCGAGGCGATCAGCCGTGCCGACGCCGCGCTCTACGCGGCCAAGGAATCCGGCCGCGCGCGCAGCGTCGCGGGCTGATCACCCGTCGCGGCGATCGGTCCCGAAGTAGACCGAGTTCGGCGTGTGGTCTGCGTCGACGATCACGCCCGGCGGCGACTCGTCGGTCCGCACGTAGAGGCACAGGGCACGGCGCGGATCGCGGCCCGGAACGCAGGCGCGAAACAGGTGCGGGGCCGGCTTGTCGACGTCGACCCGCGCCAGCCCGGGGCCGTAGGCCGGGTACTGATGCATGACGACGCGATAGACCGCGCCCTTCATCGCCTCGCGTTCGTTGTGGCCGGCGACGACGCTCGAATGGTTGACCGCGGCCCCGAGGGCGAACAGCAGCGCCACGCCGACCAGCAGCCTGGTGGCCGCGCGGTCGGTGACGACCTCCAGCGGCGCGACCGGCCCGCTGCGGCGCCGCAGCGCGCGTGCCAGCAGCGGCGCGACGGCGGCGACCGCGATCAGGTTGACGAACCCCGCGAGTAGGAACGTGCCGACGATCGACGCCGACCCGCCCGCAACCGGCCACAGGTGCAGCGCCACCGCCTCGACCGCCGTCAGAACGACGAACAGTGGCCACGTCAGTGCGCCGCGCAGGCGCCAGCGCAGTCGGGTCAGGCTCGGCCCGCGCCGCAGGGCATCCATACCCCCAAGGGTGGCACGCGTACGATGGAAGTCGATGTCGGAGCTGTGGATCTGTGACCTGGGCGTCGTGCCCTATGCGGACGCGCTGGAGCTTCAGGAGGGCCTGCGTGCGGCGCGGCAGGACCGCGCGATCCCGGACGTGCTGCTGCTGCTCGAGCACCCGCCGGTCTACACGCGCGGGCGCCGGACGCGCGACGGCGAGCTGCAGTTCGGTGAGCAGTGGTACGCGCAGCGTGGGATCGAGATCGTCGACACGCGGCGTGGCGGACGCGTGACGTACCACGGGCCCGGGCAGCTCGTCGGCTACGCGATCGCGCAGATCGACGACATCGTCGCGTTCGTGCGGCTGATCGAGCGCGCCGCGGTCGACGCCCTCGCCGCCGAGGGGATCGCGGCCCGGGCGCGACCGGACGAGGGCGCCGACTACACCGGTGTCTGGGTCGCCGACCGCAAGATCGCCTCGATCGGGCTGCATGTCAGCCGCGGCGTCAGCGCGCATGGGATCGCGATCAACGCCGACAACGACCTGGCGCCGTTTGGTTGGGTCGTCGCGTGCGGGCTACCCGACGTGCAGATGACCTCGGTCACGGCCGAGACCGGGCGCGCCGACACGCTGCCGGGCCTGCGCGACGCGTTCGCGTCGGCGTTCGCCGCGCAGCTCGGCGCCGATGCGCGAGTCGTCGATCCAGCGTTCCTGCACGGAGTGCTCGCGGGCGCGCGCTAACGTCTGGTTGCCGTGCCCTACGACAACGACCAGCGCTCGCATTCGACGCGCTCGCGGGCCAACCCGGGCGGTATGGACGTTCTGAAGGTCCTCGGGCCCGACGTGCAGCCGATCCGCGCCCGCAAGCCGCCGTGGTTCAAGGTCCCGCCACCGGGCGGCGAGCGCTACCGCGAGCTGACCGAGCTGATCCGCTCCGAGAACCTGCACACGGTCTGCCAGGAGGCGGCGTGCCCGAACGTCGGCGAGTGCTGGGAGCGCGGCACCGCGACGTTCATGATCCTCGGCGACACCTGCACCCGGCGCTGCGGGTTCTGCAACGTCAAGACCGGCAAGCCGACGTGGAACGACCCGCTCGAGCCCGCGCGCGTGGCGCGGACGATCGCGCGGATGGGCCTGCGCCACGCGGTCATCACGAGCGTCGACCGCGACGACCTGCCCGACAAGGGCGCGCGGATCTGGGCCGCGGTCATCCGCCAGGTGCGTCGCCAGGCGCCGCGCTGCAAGGTCGAGGTCCTGACGCCCGACTTCCAGGGCCAGGAGATGCCGCTCGCCACGGTGCTCGCCGAGCGACCCGACGTCTTCAACCACAACGTCGAGGTCGTGCCGCGGCTGTACTCGCTCGCGCGGCGCGGGTCGACGTGGCGGCGCTCGCTGCGTGTGCTGAGCAACGCACGGGAGATGGGCGGCCCGGGGCTCGTGACGAAGTCGGGCCTGATGGTCGGCCTCGGCGAGACCCACGACGAGATGGTGGAGGCGTTCGGCGACCTGCGGGCGGCCGGCGTCCAGGTGCTCACCGTCGGCCAGTACCTGCGCCCGACCGAGCGCCACCTGCCGGTCGTGCGCTACTGGCACCCCGACGAGTTCACCGCGCTCGAGGTCGCGGCCTACGACCTCGGCTTCGACCACATCGCCGCGGGCCCGCTCGTCCGGTCCTCCTACCACGCCGACCAGCACGTCCCCCAGGACGAGCCCGGCGTCGGGCCCGTCGCCGCGGCGGCCGCAAGTTAGCGCGACCCGCTGACGTTGGCCGTACGCTGCGGCCAACGTGTTCCCGCTGAAGGACAACATGCCCACCGGGCGCTTTCCGATCGTGACGATCGCGCTGATCGTGGCCAACGTGATCGCCTACTTCTTCTGGCAGAAGGGTGGGATCACGCTCGGCGACCCGAGCTCGGATCACTACATGCTGAACCTGATCAAGTTCGGCGCGATCCCGACCGAACTGGCGCACCCCGGCACGCACTGCGGATACGCGGTCATCGGGCCGCATCAGATCGACGCCGGGCAGGTCGTGTGCAGCGGCTTGCGCTATCCGGTGCGGCAGCCGGCGACGTGGATCACGCCGTTCAGCGCGATGTTCATGCACGGCGGGTTGCTGCATCTCGGCGGCAACATGGTCTTCCTGTGGATCTTCGGCGCGAACGTCGAGAACGCGCTCGGCCGCCTGCGCTTCCCGCTGTTCTACGTGCTCGCCGGCCTCGCCGCGATCGCGCTCCAGACGGCGATCGACCCGAGCGCGACAACGCCGACGATCGGGGCCTCCGGCGCGATCGCCGGCGTTCTGGCCGGCTACTTCGTCCTGTTCCCGCGCGCCCGCGTGCTGAGCCTGGTGTTCCTGATCTTCTTCTTCACCCTGATCGAGGTCCCGGCGCTCGTGTTCCTCGGGCATCTGGATCGCCCAGCAGGTCGTGTTCGGGATCGCGGGCCTGAGCAGCCCGTCCGGCGGCGACGTCGCCTACTTCGCGCATATCGGCGGCTTCGCGTTCGGTCTGCTGCTGATCAAGCTGTTCGCGCTGCGCCGACCGGCGCTGCCACCCCCGGCGGTGCCGGCGACGTGACCGTCGACGCGGGCGCTCGCCGCCGCCGTCGCGGCACTGCTGCTCGCCGGCTGCGGCGCCCGCTCCGCCACCGCGCCCCCCACCACCCGGACGGCGACCCCGACTGCCGCCGGCGTCCAGGCGATCAACGGGCCGACCTCACCCGGCATCGGTCCGCTGCCGCTGGCCGTCAAGCTCGCCACCGGCCCGACCGTGGTCAGCCCGAACTTCACGACGCGCCCGCGCGGCGGGCTGCTGTTCGACCTCGACACCGGCCGCGTTCTGTGGCAACAGCACCCCCTGCGCGAGCTGCCGATCGCGTCGCTGACGAAGATGATGACCGCGCTGCTCGTCGTCGAGAACGAGGGGCCGGCGGCGCGGGTGTTCATCACGCGCGTCGCCCGCCACGCCGCCGGGTCGAAGGTCGGCGTCCTGCCGCTGCACAAGCACATCCGCCTCGAGACGATGCTCTATGGGCTGCTGCTGCCGTCGGGCAACGACGCCGCGATCGCCCTGGCCGAGAAGGTCTCGGGATCGCAGAAGGAGTTCATCGCGCTGATGAACACCCGCGCGCGCCAGCTCAACCTGTCGTGCACCCACTTCATGAGCCCCAGCGGGATCGTCGACAACGGCAACCACTCGTGCGCGGTCGACCTCGCGGCGCTGGCCAAGGCGATGCTCGACGAGCCGCGGCTGGCCAAGATCGTCGCCACCAAGAAGGCCGCCCTCAAGTTCCCGATCAAGGGCGGCAAGCTCTACCTGTTCAACAACAACCCGCTGCTGAGGACGGACTACCCGGGGACGCTGGGCGTCAAGACCGGCTACACCGACGCCGCCGGCCACAGCCTCGTCGCCGTCGCCCGACGTGGCGGGCACCGGTTGGGCGTCGTGCTGCTGCACTCGCCGAACATCGGCAAGCAGGCACGGGTGCTGCTCGACCGTGGTTTCGCCGCCGTTGGCGCGACGTGAAAAACCGCTGCGAAGCTATAGTCACCGTCAACCGACTGGCTGGTCAGCCAAGGAGCTTTCGTGGACCTCGACGACACCCCAGAACAGGCCGAGTATCGCGCGCAGGTGCGCGCGTGGCTGGCGGAACACAAGGACGAAGCGCCCCATCTGCCGGGTCGCGGCGCGCGCGACGAAGACCCCGACCTGCTCGCCAAGCGCCGCACGTGGCAGGGCAAGCTGGCCGAGGGCGGCCTCGCGGGCGTCACGTGGCCCAAGGAGTACGGCGGCCAGGGCCTCGGCCCGATCGAGTCGGTCACGGTGAGCCAGGAGATCGGCCGCGCCGAGGTGCCCGGGATCCTCGACGTCATCGGCATCGGGATGCTCGGCCCGACGATCATCGCCCATGGGACCGAGGAGCAGAAGACGCGCTACCTCGGCCCGATGCTCCACGGCGACGAGGTCTGGTGCCAGCTGTTTTCCGAGCCCGCCGCGGGCTCGGACCTCGCGGGCATCCAGAGCCGCGCGGCCCAGCAGGACGACGGCTCGTGGATCCTCAACGGCCAGAAGGTGTGGACGACCAACGCCCAGTTCGCCTCCTACGGCCTGCTGCTCGCGCGCACCGACCCGTCGGTGACCAAGCACCAGGGCCTGACGATGTTCATCGTCCCGATGGACGCTGAGGGCGTCACGGTCCGCGGCCTGCGCCAGATCTCGGGTGAGGCCGAGTTCAACGAGGTCTTCTTCGACGACGTCAAGCTCGACGCCGAGGCTGTCGTCGGCCCGGTCAACGGCGGCTGGGGGACGGCGCTGACCACGCTGATGTTCGAGCGCCTGACGATCGGCTCGGGCTCCGGTTACCGCGAGAGCGACTTCGCCGAGGCGCTCGGCGCCGACGATCACGCCCGCCGCGACCCGGAGGTCCGCCAGCGCCTCGGGCGCCTGGCCGCGGACCTGATCTCGATCCGGTTCATGAGCTACCGCACGCTGACGATGCTCCAGAAGGGCCAGATCCCGGGCCCCGAGTCGGGCCTCGCCAAGATCACGATCGTCAACTCGGCGATCGCGGCCGGCGACCTGATCGCCGACGTGCTCGGCCCCGAGGTGCTCGACAACGACAACCGCTGGGGCTACATGATCTCGTTCCTGCCCGGGCTGAAGTCCGCGGGCGGTACCGACGAGATCCTGCGCAACACGGTCGGCGAGCGCGTCCTCGGGCTGCCGCCCGAGCCGCGTCTCGACAAGGGCATCCCGTTCAGTGAGCTACGGGCCAAGGAGCGCGAGGCGGTGAACGCTTAAATGACTGCGCGTCATCCCTCGACCATCGCAAGCGTCAACACGGAAGGCTGGCCCTCGTAATGGACGTCTCACTCTCTGACGAACAGGAATTCCTGCGCGAGGCCGCCCGCGGGGCGCTCTCGCGCGTTGACACCGTCGCCGCGGCCCGTGAGGCCGGCGACGAGGGCGCCTCGGCGCTGCCCGACCTGTGGCCGACCGCCAAGGAGGCCGGCTGGCCCGGGCTGCTCGTGCGTGACGAATCCGGCGGCGCGGGGCTCGGCGTGTTCGACGCGATGCTCGTCAGCCAGGAGGCGGGGCGCAGGCTCGCGGGGATCGGCCTGCTCGGCCACGTCCCGGCGTCGCTGCTGCTCGACCTCGGCGGCTACGAGAAGATCGCCGACGTCGCCAGCGGCGACCTGCGCGCCGCGTTCGCGGGCGCCCAGCCGCCGAGCGATGTCGAGGAACGCTGGACGACCGACCCGGCGAGTGGCATGGAGCGCCCGGTCGCGCCCCAGGTGAGCGCCGACGGCACACTGTCGGGCGACGTCGCCTGGGTGCCCGACGCACCGGGCGCCGACGTGATCGTCGTCATCGCCGTCGACGAGTCCGGCGAGGCGGTCGCCCTGGCCGTCGAGGGCGCTGAGGTCGAGGAGACCCGCCGCTACGACCTCACCCGGTCGCTCGGCCACGTCAAGCTCGACGGCGTCACCGGCACGAGGCTCGACGTCGGCCGCGAGGAGATCGAGCGCGCGTGGTACGTCGCTCAGGCGTTGCTGGCCGCCGAGTCGATCGGCACGGTCGAGCAGTCGCTCGAGATCAGCGTCGCCTACGCCAAGGAGCGCTTCACGTTCGGGCGCCCGATCGGCTCCTACCAGGCGATCAAGCACGGCCTCGTCGAGGTCCTGCGCCTCCAGGAGGTCGGCCGCGCGCTGCTGCTGTACGCCGGCTGGGCCGGCGACAGCGGGCACGACGAGTTCGCGCTCGCGGCAAGCGCCGCGCGCTCGGCCGCCGGTAACGCGCTCGACTACGCGACGCGCGAGATGATCGCCGTCCACGGCGGCATCGGCGCGACGTGGGAGCACGACGCGCCGTGGTATTACCGCCGCGCCCAGCTCTCTCGGCGCCTGCTCGGCGGCGACGCCGGCGCGACCGACCGCGTGGCGGGCGAGGTCCTGGCGAGCGCGCACCCGGTGCTCGACGGGTGACCGGTTGACCGTCCGGCGAGCGGGTGCATCGAGTGCGCCCGCTCGTGGACGGTCAGGGCTTTTACACTTTTCGGGGTGCGTTTGGCGCGGTGCTGCTGTCGCCGTCGCGGCCGGCGGGCCCGCCCCCGGCTTGTTCACCGACATCGAGCGCGCCAAGCGCTAGCGATTTCGTCAGGCTGTCGAAATCGCCCGTTCCCGTTCGACGTAGAGATGAACGGCCGCGTGCGCGCGGCACCTACGATCCGAAGGAGGCCTCAGATGCCCCAGTACATGCTTCTCCTCTATGACCGCGTCGACGACGACCGCTCGCCGGAGGAGATCGCCGCCGAGCACCCCAAGTGGGGCGCCTACACCGAGGGCCTGAAGTCGTCCGGCCTGTTCGTGGCCGGCGAGCCGCTTCAGGGCGTCGACACGGCGACCACGGTCCGCGTCCGCGACGGCCAGACCGAGATCACCGACGGCCCGTTCGCCGAGACCAAGGAGTACATCAACGGCTTCTACCTGATCGACGCGCCCGACCTCGACACGGCGCTCGACCAGGCGTCGAAGGTGCCGCTGGTCGGCCGCGGCGCGGTCGAGGTGCGCCCGTTGATGGACCTGGCGGCGCTTGAGGCCCAGTACGCAGACCAGGCGGCCGCGAACGCATGAGCGCCGAAGGCGTGCGGCGGGCGGAGCCTCGCGATCCGGCCGCCGCCGCCGAACGCGCCTTCCGCGACGAGGGGCCCAAGGTCGTCGCGACGCTGATCCGCCAGGTCGGCGACTTCCAGCTCGCCGAGGACGCGCTCCAGGACGCGCTGGCCGAGGCGATGGCGTCGTGGCCGCGCCGCGGGGTCCCCGACAACCCGTCTGCGTGGATCACCGTCACGGCCCGGCGCCGGGCGATCGATCGCCTGCGCCGCGACCGCACCCTCGCCGACCGGATGGCGCGCCTGCGAGAGCTGACCGAGACCGTGACCGTGGACGAAGAACCGAGCGACAGCTCCCTGACGCGACGACCGCCTCGCGCTGATCTTCACCTGCTGCCATCCGGCGCTGGCGCCGGCCGCGCGGGTGGCGCTGACGCTGCGCATGCTCGGCGGGCTGACCACCGCCGAGATTGCCCGGGCGTACCTCATCAGCGAGGCGGCGATGGCGCAGCGACTCGTGCGCGCCAAGCGCAAGATCGCCAACGCCGGCATCCCCTACCGCGTGCCGCCCGACGAGGCGCTGCTCGAGCGCCGCGACGGCGTGCTCGCGGTGCTGTACCTGATCTTCAACGAGGGCTACGGTGCGACGACGGGCCCGGCGCTCGTGCGCGGCGAACTGTGCAGCGAGGCGATCCGGCTCGCGCGGCTGCTCGCCGGCCTGATGCCCGACGACGCCGAGACACTGGGGCTGCTGGCGCTAATGCTGCTGATCGACGCCCGCCGCGACGCGCGCACCGACGAGCTCGGTAACGCGATCACGCTCGACGAGCAGAACCGCAGCCTCTGGGACCGCGGACGCCTGCGCGAAGGCCACGAGGCGCTGCGCCGAGCGTTCGTCCTGCGCCAGATCGGCCCGTACCAACTCCAGGCCGCGATCGCGTCGCTGCACGTGCTCGCGCCGACGCCCGAGCAGACCGACTGGCCGCAGATCGCCGAGCTCTACGAGATGCTCGCCGCGCTGACCCCGTCGGGCGTCGTCGAGGTCAACCGCGCGGTGGCGCTGGGGCGTGCGTACGGCCCGCAACGCGGCCTCGAGCACCTCGCGCCGCTGCTCGAGGATCCGGCGCTGACGGACTACCAGCCGCTGCACGCCGCGCACGCCGAACTGCTGAGCCGCGCGGGCGACCGCGGGGCCGCGCACGCGGCATACGACCGCGCGATCGCACTGACCGCCAACACGGTGCAGCGCGCAGGGCTCGAGCGTCGCCGGGCGGCGTTGCCCGCACGCTAGCTTTGCGTGGTGCCGAAGATCCCGTACCCAGAGCCCGACCTGTCCGACGGTGTCATTGCGCTACGCCGCTGGGGTCGCGACGACGTGGCACAGATGACCGCCGGCTGCCAGGACCCGGGCGTGCAGCGCTGGACGATGGTCCCAGCCGGCTACACCGAGGCCCACGCGATCGCGTATCTCAAACAGAACGAGGCCGACCGCGTCGCCGGCGTGGCGCTCGGCTTCGCGATCGTCGACGCCGGGGAGCGCGCGCAGGTGCTCGGCGGGATCGGAGTCCTGCGCGTCGACTGGGTCAACACCCGCGCCGAGATCGGCTACTGGGTCGCGCCGTCGGCGCGCCGGCGCGGGATCGCGACCCGCGCCCTTCGGCTGCTCTCGAGCTGGGCGATCGGCGAGCTGGGGTTCCGGCGCCTGCACCTGACCGCGTTCTCGGGCAACCTGCCGTCGCAACGCGTCGCCGAGCGCGCCGGCTACACCCGCGAAGGGGTGCTGCGCAGCTACATCGTTGGCAAGGAGGGCCGCGAGGACGCAGTGATGTTCTCGCTGCTCCCCGAGGAGGTCCCGACCCCTACCGCATGACCGCGCGGCGGTAGCGGGACGTTGCCAGCAGCGAGAACACGGCGATGATCCCCACGCACCACAGCACCGCGACCCAGACGTCGTTGCCGGCCGGCGCGTCGATCCACAGCGACCGCAGCGCGTCGACGATCGACGTGATCGGGTTGGCGTTGGCGATCGCCTGCATCACCGCGGGCATCGACGCCGTCGGGACGTAGGCCGACGAGACGAAGGTCAGCGGGAAGATCACGACCGTGATCAGCGCCGACGCCGATTCGGGCGACGACGCGATCAACCCGATGTAGCAGTAGACCCACGACATCGCGTAGCCGAACAGCAGCACGAGCCCGAAGCCGGCGACGATCTCGTAGCCCGGCGCGTGGAAGCTGAAGCCGACGATCACGCCGAAGACGACCATCGTCGTCAGCGCGATCATGTTCATGACGATGTCGCTCGCCGTGCGCCCGGCGATGACGGCCGAGCGGGCCATCGGCAGCGAGCGGAAGCGGTCGATCAGCCCCTTGCGCAGGTCGTCGGAGATCCCCAGCGCCGTCGCATAGCCGGTGAAGGCGATCATCTGGATCACGATCCCGGGCAGGAAGAAGTCGATGTAGCTGAAGCCGGGAGTGCTGATCGCGCCGCCGAAGACGTAGGTGAACAGGACGACGAACATGATCGGCTGGAACGTGACGCCGACGAGCATGTCCGGCGAACGCTGGATCCGCTTGAGGTTGCGCGAGGCCAGCAGCAGCGCGTCGTGCGCTGCCGACGTCATGCGTCCTGCTCCTGGTCGCCGTTCTGCGCCGCCGCGTGGCCGGTCAGGGTGAGGAAAACGTCGTCGAGCGTCGGCCGGCGCACCGCGAGATCGGCCACCTCGACGCCGGCCTGGTTGAGCCGTTGCAGCGCGTCGACCACCGCGCCGTCGCCGTGGGCGACGGCGGCCCGCAGGACGCCGTCATCGAGGACGGGACGCTCGTCGGTCACCGCCCCGAGCGCGGCGATCGCCTCGTCGGCCTGCGTGTCGTCGGACAGCACGACCTCCAGGCGCGCGCCGCCGACGCGATCCTTGAGCTCGTCGCCGGTCCCCTGGGCGATCACCCCGCCGTGATCGATCACCACGATCTGGTCGGCGAGGCGGTCGGCCTCGTCGAGGTACTGCGTGGTCAGCAGCACGGTTGCCCCTTGAGCGACGCGCCCGGCGATCGTTTCGAGCAGGCGGTTGCGGCTGCGCGGGTCCAGTCCCGTCGTCGGCTCGTCGAGGAACAGGACCGGAGGTCGGGCGACGAGCGCTGAGGCGAGGTCGAGGCGGCGGCGCATGCCGCCTGAGTACGTGCCGGCGAGGCGCCCGCCTGCCTGGTCGAGTTCGAAGCGCCCGAGCAGCTCGTCGGCGCGGGACCGCGCATCGCCGCGGCTCTGCCCGTACAGCCGCGCGAACAGGATCAGGTTCTCGCGCCCGGTCAGCGTCTCGTCGATCGCGGCGTTCTGCCCAGCGAGCCCGATCTTGTGACGCAGCGCCGCCGCGTCGCGGACGACGTCGAGCCCGGCCACACGCGCGGTCCCGGCGTCGGGCTTGAGCAGCGTCGAGAGGATCCGCACGGCGGTCGTCTTGCCCGCGCCGTTGGGTCCCAGGAGACCGAGCACGGTCCCTTCCTCGGCGCGCAGATCGACGCCGTCCAGTGCGCAGACGTCGCCATAGTTCTTGCGCAGTCCTTCGGTTTCGATGGCAGCGGCCATCTCTCCAGCGTAGAGGTCTAGGTGGCCCAGACCTTGACCGGCGTTCGCGCACCACGCACATCAAGATCGCCAACCTCCGCCAGACCGTCAGCCGCCGGACCGAGCAGCGCGTGAGTCGAATCAGCCACGTAGATCCGGTGCGGCGTCCCCTTGGTCATCGACTCCAGGCGCGCCGCGATGTTCGCGGTCATACCGACGACCGTGAACTCCATCCGCTCCTCCGAGCCGACGTTGCCGGCCATCACGACGCCTGAACAGACGCCGACGCCGATCGCCAGGTCGTCGCCGATCTCCTCGCGGCGGACCCAGTCGTTGACCTTCTCCAGTTTCGGCCCGGCCATCTCCCGCGCGGCGTTGATGGCCCGTCGCGCGTGGTCCTCCTGGGGCAGCGGTGCGCCAAAGACCGCCATCAGGCCATCGCCGCGAAAACCGGCCAGCGTGCCGCCCTGCTCGAGGATCGCCTCGGTCATCGCCGTCAGGTAGCGATTGACGACCTCGATTCCGCGCGACGCACCGAGCGCCTCGACGAGCGGCGTCGAGCCGCGCAGGTCGCAGAACAGGACCGTGACCTCGGCGAGCTGGCCGCCGAGACGGACGCCGTCGGTCTGGGCCAGGACCTGGTCGACGACGGCCGACGGGACGAAACGGGCGAACAGGGTCTTCGTGCGTTCGCGGTCCAGAGCGGCGAAGAACCCCGTGACGGCGACGGCGCCGATCGTGCCGAGGACGAGCGCCAGAAGGGGCAGCGCGACCGCGACGATCCGCCCGTTGTCGAACGCGACCTGCGCGCCGGCCGCGAACACCAGCCCAGTGACAACTCCCGCGATGGCCGCTACCAACGCTCCGAAGCGCCAGGCGACGAGCGGGGCGACCATGCCGAGCACGACGATCAGCACGAAGGTCAGCGCGCCGCCAGTCGACCGCAGCGGCAGCTCATCGATCAGCGTCGCCGCCTTCGTCGCCTGGATCTCCACGCCAGGCATGGCCGGCGAGGTCGGCGTCGGATGGACGTCCTGTGCGATCGGATCGGTCACGCCCACGAAGACCACACGCCCTCGCAGCAGGCTGGCCTTGCGGCCGTCCAGCACGTCGACGAACGAAACCGTCGGCACGGTCCCCTTCGGCCCGCGGAAGTCGATCCAGGCACCCTCCTTGCCGAACGCGCTGGGCGAGACGCGGTGCCCAGCGGCCAGGGCGGCTTCGACGGCATAGTCCCGCAGACCGGACGTCGCGTAGTGAAATCGCCGCACAACACCATCTGCATCGGGGTCCGTGCGGTTGTTGCCGACGCGCATGCCCGGGATCTGAGTGCCCCCGAAAACGTCCGTCTGCCCACGATGGCCCGGGTCGACGCGAGGCGCGTTCGTGTTCAGCACGACCTTTCCGTGGGCGTCGAACACGGACTGCATGAGGCTGGCGTCGGCCTTCGACGTTGTCGGCTCGGTGAACTGGGCGTCAAATGCAACGACGCGAGCCCCGTCGCGGAGCAGGCGCCGGATCATGGCTGCGTCGACGGTCCGTTTGAACGGGAAGGGGCCGAGCTTCTGGGTGGTCCGGTGGTCGATTCCTACGACGGCCACGTCCCGGGGCGGCGACTGTGTTCCTCGAACGGAAAAGCGCGCGTCGACCGCCGAACGCTCGGGCCCGTTCGTCGCCCCGACCGCCCATGCGAGCAGCGTCAAGCCGATCGCCACGGCGCCCGCGGCGACCAGCGCGGTGCCCAGTCCGCGGCGGCGCATGGCGCCAGCCTAGTCGGCTGGCGCGTCCTACCGGTGTGGGCGAATCAGATAGCTGTGCCCGGCCTTGACGAGGACGGTCTTGTGCTTGACGTTGTCGGCCACGGCCACGATCCCTCGTGCGACGACGACCTGAGTCGATCCGTCGCAGCGGTCGATGACCTCCCACTTCGTGCCGCGGACGGCCGCTGAGCCGCTCTGGCCGACCGTGCGGAACGTGCCGTGGCCGTCGCCCCAGACGAACCGCGTCTTCGGCTTCGCCTTCGCCTTGGACTTCGACGCCGCCGCGCGCGCCAACCGGCTCGTGAACTTCGCGCACGTCGCCAGCGGCCCGGTCAGCTTCAGGTCGACGCGACCCTTGCCGCTCGCCGGCTGGGTGACCTTGAAGGTGCCGCCGTAGAAGTCGGACGTCTTGGTCGTCGGACCCAGCGGGGCGTCGGCGGCGACGAGCCGTACGCGGCCACCGGTCACGTCGACCTCGGCGTTGACCGGCAACTGGGCGCCGGTCACCGCGAGTGGGGCGAAGCTGCCCGCGCCGGGGAGCTTGACGAGCACCGTGCCCGACACGGTTGCGATGTCGACGTTGCGGCCCTCGACCGGTGGCGGTAGGGTGGGCGCCGTCGGCGCCGGCGGCGCCGTCGGCGCGGGTCGGCGCGGGCAGCGGGGGAGGCGGCGTGTCGCCGTTGATGTCGATCAGGCGCACGCGGTGGTTGAACGTGTCGGCCACCGCGAGATCGCCGTCGGCCAGGACGGTCAGGCCCAGCGGCCCGTCTGATCTCGGCGAGCGAGGCTGCGCCGCCGTCGCCCGAGAAGCTCGCTGAGCCGACGCCGGCGATGGTCGTGATCGTGCCGTCGGTCGCGATCCGGCGCACGCGGTTGTTGAGGCGGTCGGCGACGTAGACCTCGCCGGCAGCCGACGCCGCGACCCGCCCCGGCCCGTTGAGTGCGGCCAGCGTGCCGGGGCCGTCGTCGCCGCCGAACCCGGGCGCCCCCGGTGCCCGCGAGTGTCGAGATCGTTCCGGTCGCCGAGACGAGACGCACGCGGTTGTTGTTGAGGTCGGCGATCGCGAACGAGCCGTCGGCCTCGACCGCGACACCGGCCGGATCGTTGATTTCTGCCGCCGTGGCCGGTCCCCCATCGCCGCTGAAGCCGGCGGTCCCGTTGCCCGCGACCGTCGTGATCGTCCCCGCCGCGGAGACCTTGCGGATGCGGTTGTTGTCGTTGTCGGCGATCAGGTAGCCACCGTCGGCTGTGACCGCCACGTCGGCCGGGAAGCTCAGCTGCGCCGCGGTCGCGGGACCGCCGTCGCCGCCGAAACCCGCCGCGCCGGTGCCGGCCACCGTAGTGATCGTGCCGTCCGGTGACACCTTGCGGACCCGGTTGTTGTTGGAGTCGGCGATCAGGATGTCGCCGCCCGACGTCATGACCGCCGCGTTGGGCGCGTTCATGCTCGCGCTGGTGGCAGGGCCGCCGTCGCCACCCGACCCGGCGGCGCCGTTACCCGCCACCGTCGTGATCGTGCCCGCCGCGTCGACGCGGCGTATGTGGTTGGTGCCCTGCTCGACGACCAGATAGCCCCCGTCCGGTGTCGCGGAGACGTTCACCGGCACGCTCAGCTGGGCGGCAGTCGCCGGGCCGCCATCACCGCCGTACCCGGCCGAACCGGTTCCGGCGACGGTGAAGATGAACCCGGTTCCCGGGACCGCCCCCGCGACGGCGGCGCAAATCAGCGCGGCGAGCAGGCCGCCGGTGACCACCAACCGCCGTGCCAACGAAGAAGAGCGCACGATGAGGCCGCCGGCGCGTCGCATCACCGGTGTGCGCGGATCAGGTAGCTGTGGCCGGGCTTGACGAGGACCGTCTTGTGCTTGACGTTGTCGGTCACCGCGACGATCCCGCGCGCCACAACGACCTGGGTCGACCCGTCACAGCGGTCGATGACCTCCCACTTCGTGCCGCGGACGGCCGCCGAGCCGCGCTGGCCGACGGTCCGGAATGTCCCCTTGCCGTCGCCCCACACGAACCGCGTCTTGGGTTCTTCGACGCTTGGCCTTCGGCTTCGAGGCCGCCGCCCGCGCCGACCGGGTCGTGAACTTCGCACACGTCGCCAACGGCCCGGTCAGCTTCAGGTCAACCCGACCCTTGCCGCTCGCCGGCTGGGTGACGCGGAAGATGCCGCCGTAGAAATCCGACGTCTTGGTCGTCGGGCCCAGCGGCGCGTTCGCCGCGACCAGGCGCACGCGGCCGCCGGTCACGTCGACCTCGGCGTTGACCGGCAACTGCGCGCCGGTCACGGCGAGCGGCGTGAAGCTGCTGGCGCCGGGGGGCTTGACGAGCACCGTGCCCGAGACGGTCGCGATGTCGACGTTCTTGCCCTCGACCGGCGGCGGCAGCGCGGCGAGCACCTGATCGGGAGAGATCGGCGGCGGCGTGTTCGGTGGCGGCGTGGAGGGCGTCGAGTTGGGCGGCGGCGGGTTGGACGGCGAGGGGACGAAGTCGACCGTCGCCTGGATCAGGAGCTGCGTCTGGTTGGGGATCCCGCCGTTGCCGTTGTCGAACGTGCTGGTCGAGCCGTCGGCGAGGCTGGTGGTCGTGACGAACGCCTCGTCGGCGCCAGGGATCCCGCTCGTCACCGGCACGTTGCCGCTCGTGCTCTGGACGCCGATCCGCTGGCCGGCCTGGATCGCGATGCTGGTCGGGAACGGGCCGCGGACGACATCGCCGGCCGCTGTCGTCAGCTGCGGGTCGCTCGTTGCCAGCGCGCGGACCGTGGTCGGCGACGAGTCATCGAGCATCCGCAGCGTGAGACTGTCGCCGGGCGCCATGATCGTCTGGCGAAAGCTCCACGACGTGATGATCCCGGTGACCGGCGAGGTCGCGACGTAGTTGGTGTCCCCGTTGGCGACCTGGAAACCGATCTGGTTGGGCGCCAGCGCCTGCTGGGCACCGCCGGCGGGCAGGTTGAGGCTGCCGATGACCGTCGTGTCGGCGCGAGCGACGCCGCACAGCCCGACCGCCGGCCAGCCCCGTGAGGCCCGCCAGCCGTCTCATGCCGACCGGCCGCGCAGCGCGTCGAGGTCGAGGATCACGATCGAGCGCCGCCCGGTCTCGACCCAGTTCAGCGAACGCAGCGTCTGCAACGCGCGGCTGACGCCCTCGCGCGACGTTCCGGTCCACGCGGCGAGGTCCTCCTGCGTGATCGCGAGGTCGATGCGCAGGCCGACGTGGGTCGCCGTCGCCGTCGGAGTGCTCGGCGCCGTAGCGCTCGCCGAGCTCGACGAGCCGCGCAGCGACGCGGCCGAGCGTGTCCTGGGCGGCGAAGCCGACCCGCTTGTCGTCGGCGTCGCGCAAGCGCGACGACAACAACCGCATCATGTACGTCGCGGCGCTCGGGGTGCGAGAGACGAAGCTGATAAAGTCGGCCGCCGTGACATTCAGCGCTTCGACCGGCTCGAGTGCGACCGCGGTCGCCGAGCGCGGCTCGCCCTCGATCGCCGACTGCTCGCCGAGGACGTCGCCCGGTCCACGGATCGCGAGCAGGACATCGCGCCCGTCGGCGGTGACTCGCGTCAGCTTGACACGGCCGTCGATCAGGATCGAGACGCTGCTCGGCACCGTCTGCTCGTGGAACAGGGCCGCGCCGCTCGCGAACCGGCGAACCGTTCCGCGCTCGCGCAGTGCGGCCTGCTCAGCAGGCTCAAGCGCTGCCAGGAAGCTCTCCTGCTCCACGTCGGGAAGGCTACCGGCGGACCAGAAATCGGCCGCCGGGTCGGGGGGTGACATCAGGGGCATGAGTGGGTTCCGCGACGGTGGTGGACGTCGCTGAGCGCAATACCACCGCGATGCGGGCTCCGCGTCGGTGCGGTCTGTCTCGCGGCGCGCGTGACTTACGTCACGGTCAGCGGGCGATCGTGAACCGCGAGCTTGAGCGAGGCCCTGGTCGTGTAGTAGGTGCACGACCGGCCCGTGCGTCGCGGTCAGTTTGCACCAAGAACCGGCGCCACGTGGACGATCGTTCCCCCGTACGGGCTATCTTGGAGTCAGTCTCGGGGGCGTGGTGCTAACGGGAACACGCGGCCTTTGCAAGGCTGAGTTGGGGGTTCGATTCCCCCCGCCTCCATCGTTCGGCTCACCGGCCGTTGCGCGAGAAGTGCTGGTAGTCGGTCGGCAGCGGCCAGCGGCCGCCCCAGCCCCAGCCGACTGCGTCGAAGGCGCGGACGAGGGCGCCGCCGGCGAAGGCCATGCCGCGGCGGTGGTGGGAGCGGTCGAGGTAGGGCCTCGACGGCGGGTGGGTGGTCGTGCCGTTGGCGTAGACGTAGGGGTTCTCGATCGGGTTGATGTCGATCGCACGGCCGTACGCGTGCTGGGAGAACCGGGTCGAGCCGGTCGCGGTGCGGCAGTTGAACGAAGACGTGTTGTCGTTGGCGATCGAGACGTAGTCGTCGCCGCCGTAGTCGTCGACGAGCCGCATCCGCCGGATCGGGAACCGCGCGTCGAACAGGCGCTTGAACGCCGCACGGACGTCGTCCACGACATCGGCGTTGACGACCATCAGGCCCTGACGCCGGCGACCGTCGAACCCGTAGTAGCTCATCCGCAGCAGGCGCAGGTCGTCGAGTCCGACAGGGCAGCCCGGGCGCCACGAGTCGTGGCGCATTCGCTCGCGCAGCCCCGCGCTCAGGCTCGACGCCGAGAAGTGAAACGGCGGGCCGGCGCCGCCGCTGACCGGCGCGGCTACAGCGAGTGCCGCCAGGGCGACGGCGATCGCTAGGCGGGAACTGACGACCACTCCCGGCCGAACCAGCGGCGGATGCGGCTCGTGCCGAACTCGGCCTTGTCGG
The DNA here is from genome assembly GCA_963846975.1 of uncultured Actinomycetes bacterium. Taxonomy (GTDB): domain Bacteria; phylum Actinomycetota; class Thermoleophilia; order Solirubrobacterales; family Solirubrobacteraceae; genus AC-49. The sequence goes on along the minus strand of CAWJXY010000006.1, from coordinate 188,617 downwards.
CGGCGAGGTCGGCCGGACGGGCCCTGAGCCGCCGAGCGGCGCCTGGCCGCTGAGGAACGTGACGTCGACCTTGCGCGACCTGGTCGTGGCCGAACTCGAGGTAGCAGATGCCGCGGCCGTCGTAGCTCGCGGCGGTCGCCTCGCCGCGGATCCGTGGCGATGATCGCGCTCGGCCACGACCGCGGCCTGGCCCTCGGCGAACACGCCGGCCTTGGGCGTCCCGACGCTGGTCACGTCGCCGACCGCGTACACGCCGGGGAACGACGTCTCGAGCGTCAGCGGGTCGACCGGGATCCAGCCGTCGACGGACATCCCCGACTCCTCGCACGACCGTCGGGGCACGCGGTGCACCGGGACGCCGAGGAACAGGTCGTAGCGGCAGCTCGCTCGCCGTCGCGAGCACCGCGACCTTGCGCGTCGGGGTCGAGCGACGCGCACGAGCCGCTCGGGGTGCCACTCGATGCCCGCGCTCGGCGAAGGCGTCGAGCAGCGCCTCCGACGCGTCGGGCGACGGCGGGATCGGGCGCGCCGAGCGGCATCACGAGCGCGATCTCGCGAGTGCTCGCGCAGCCCGCGCTCGATGAGGAAGTCGTGCATCAGCAGCGCCGTCTCGCTCGGCGCCGGCGGGCACTTGAACGGCGTCGAGGTCACCCCGACGATCACCCGGCCGCCGGCGAAGTCGGCGAGCACGTCGCGCAGCCGCGAACGCGCCGGCCACCGTGTAGAACTCGTGGCCCGCCCTCGACCAGCCCGGGCGTGGCCGCCGGGTCGAGGTCGGCGCCGAGCGCGACGACCATGATGTCGGCGTCGAAGCGTCCCGGCGTCGGTCTCGACCCGCTTCGCGCGGCCGGGTCGATCGACCGGATCGTCGCCTGCACGAACTGCACGCCGGGCTTGACGATGTCGGCGTAGGGGTGGCGGACGGCGTCGGGCGGCGCGCGCCCGAACATCACGTCGAGCTTCGAGAAGCCGAAGACGAACGCCGTCGCCCTGGTCGATCAGCGTGATCTCGACGTCGTCGCCGAGCTGCCTCGGACAGCGTCGTCGTCAGCTCGAGGCCGCCGAAGCCGGCGCCGAGAACCAGGATTCGCATGGCGCGACCCTACCCCGTACCCTCCCGCCATGCGATCGATTCTCATTGGGCTCGTGGCCTGCGTCGGGCTGGCGGCGGGCGCGGTGTCGGCGGGCGCCATGGGTGCCCCGTCGATCCGCAACTGCGCCGCCGTGGCGACGCCGACCGGCCTGACGAGCAAGGTCCAGGCGACGAATGTCGGCTGCACGACGGCGCGCAAGGTCGCCAAGACGTTCGCCCTTCACGGCAAGGTCAAGGGCTGGAAGTGCTCGGCCAAGCCGTTCGAGGGCGGGGCATCAGCGACGTGCAAGCGCACGATCCTGGGTAAGCACCAGAAGGTCCGCTTCCAGATCGCCGACTGACCGTCCGCGGCCCCCGCGGGAAGGACTCGGCGCCACGAGCGTCTCTGTTTACATGCCCCGCCGCACCCGCACGCTCGCCGTCACAGCCGCCGTCCTGGTGCTTGCCGCCGCGGTGTCGATCACGATCGCAAACGGCGCGTCGAGCAAGCTGATCGTCAAGGCCCAGACCAACACGACGCTCGGCAAGCGGATCGTCACCGACCTCAAGGGCAAGTCGCTGTACCGGCTCTCGGGCGAGACGTCCACGACGTTCAAGTGCACGTCGACGACCTGCCTCGGCGCATGGCCGCCGCTGACCGTGACCTCCAAGAAGACGAAGCTGCACGCCGGACCCGGCGTCCACGGGACATTGACCGTCGTCAAGCGCGCCGGCGTCAAGGGCTACCAGGTGCTGCTCGGCGGCAAGCCGCTCTACTACTTCGCCGGCGACACCGCCAAGGGCAATGCCAAGGGCAACGGCATCACGACCTTCGGCGGCACGTGGAACGTCCTCTCCGCGACCGGCGGTGCCAAGGTCGCCCCGACGACGACGACCAAGTCGACGCCCGCCCCGCGCCCCCGCCGTACCCGGCCTACTGACCCGAGCAGCAACTGGGTAGGCTCGCCGACCGTGGTCCCAACGATCGCGCTGCACGACGGCGAACAGATCCCGCAGCTCGGCTTCGGCGTCTTCCTGGTCCCGACCGACGGAGACCGCGGAGGCCGTGCCGACGGCGCTGCTAGGCCGGCTACCGCCACATCGACACCGCCGCCGTCTACGGCAACGAGGCCGGCGTCAGCCAGGCGATCGCCGCCGCCGGGCTGGCCGCGCGAGGACGCTGTTCGTCACGACCAAGCTCTGGAACGACCACCAGGGCTACGAGGAGGCCAAGACGCGCTGCGCGACAGCCTCGGCCGGCTCGAGCATGACTCACGTGGACCTGTACCTGATCCACTGGCCGGCGCCGGCGCTGGACAAATACGTCGACACGTGGAAGGCGTTCGTCGAGCTCCAGCAGCGAGGGCCTGGCGCGCGTCGATCGGCGTGTCGAACTTCAACGCCGAGCACCTCGAGCAGATCATCGACGCGACCGGCGTGACGCCGGTCGTCAACCAGGTCGAGCTGCACCCGGCGTTCCAGCAGCGCGGGCTGCGCGCACGCGCACGCGGAGCACGGCATCGTCACCGAGGCCTGGAGCCCGCTGGCCCGGGGCGGCGACATCCTGAGCGAGCCGACGATCGTCGCCGATCGCCGAGAAGCACGGCAAGACGACGGCGCAGGTCGTCCTGCGCTGGCACATCCAGCTCGGCAACGTCGTCATCCCGAAGTCGGTCACGCCGGCGCGGATCGCCGAGAACATCGACGTCTTCGACTTCGAGCTGTCGGCCGACGACATGGCGGCGTTCGACGCGTTCGACGCGGGCGGGCGCATCGGGCCCGATCCGGCGAAGTTCGTTCGGCCGTAGCCCCGTTGGCTCAGGTTCAGGTGACGGTTAGTCGACCGTTGACCAGCCCCTAACCCGCGTCCGCCACCTCGAGCTGCAGCTCGGTCACCCAGGCGTCGTAGTCGCCGGGCGGGCAGTTGAGCGAGATCTCGCGCGGCAGGCCGACGGTGCGCAGACCCTGGTCAGCGATCCAGCGCTCAAGCGCGTCGTATGACGGCTGGCAGGCGTCCATCGAGCCGTGGTGCAGCAGCGTCGCGGCGCGCCGCATCTCGGGCAGCTCGACGACCTCGACGTCGCCCGTCGCTTGCCGCCGCATCGGATACCTGCGCCGCTGCGGACACCACGATGCGCTCGTCGTCGCTGTGCTCGTAGCACGCGATGCCGGGCCCGGTCATCGCGAGCCCAGCGGCGTCGGCCTGCGCGCATCAGCGAGTCGAACAGGCCGCGAATCACCGGGGTGATGTCCTGCGAAGTCAGGCTCTCCGCTATCCCGCTCATCTGCGCGACGCGCATGGCGGGCACATGCTTGATCACAACGTCGGTGGTGGTGGTCATCTGACCCTCCCTCTGAATCGACCGGAGCCTCGCCTCGACGCGTGCCAGCCGGCTCGCGTCGTCGGCCGATCTGCGCTGCGAGCTCGGCGCGCCGCAGCCGCAGCATGCCGGATAGCTCGTCGGCGCCGATCGCGTCGTCGAGCATCGTGGCGACCTGCTCGAGCGTGAACCCGAGGTCCTTCAGCGCGACGACCCGATGCAGGCGCGGCGACCTGGTCCACCGAGTAGCGGCGGTAGCCGTTGTCCGCGTCGACCTGCGCGGGCACCAGCAACCCGATGGCGTCGTAGTGGCGCAGCATGCGTATCGAGACGCGGCCGAGCCGGGCGAACTCTCCGATGGTGTACATGGCGCCGCCCACTGTGGGCCATCACACGGCGTCAGAGTCAAGGGCCGCCTCGTTGAGCGCGATCCACTGCGCCATCGCCGCGTCCGTGCCCTGACGGTCGCCGGTCGCCAGCAGGTCGAGCAGCAGGCCCCGGGTCACCGCGATGCTGAGCCGGCCGCGGGCGCGCGCGGTCGTCGGGGTCGAGGCCCTGGCCGACGTAGATGTCGGTGATCGCATCCAGCCACGAGTCGATGATCCCGTCGAGCAGCTCGGTCGTCCCCGGCCGACCCTGGAGCGCCTGGCCGTAGACCTCGAAGAACAGGCGCTCGTTGGGCCACAGCGACGGGTCGGAGATGTGGCGCCACCAATCCGCGCGTCGCCTGCGCCGGGTCCTCGACGACCGCGGCCGCGATGTCGGGCATCAGCTCGCGCTGGCGCGCCTCGACGGTACGGATGACCTCGACCCACAGCCCCTCCTTGCCGCCGAAGTGGTGGATCAGCATCCGGTGGCTGGTGCCGATCGCGGCGGCGAGCTCGCGCAGCGAGAGGTCGGTCAGGCCGCGGCGGGAGATGTGGTCGATCGCCCGCTCCAGCAGCCGCTCTCGAGCTTCTCCACGGGCCACGCGCGATAGTGTACCATGTGGTACATCATGCCTAGCCCAGTGACGGTCTCCATCGATGTCCCCCAGGCTCGCGACGACGTCTTCGCCTTCCTCGACGTCATGTCCAACCACGAGCCGTTCACCAACCACATGCTCGTCGACTGGTCCTACTCGGGGCCGCAGCGCGGCGTCGGGTCCAAGGCCCACGTGTACTCGAAGGCCGCCGGCCGCAAGGAGCCGGTCGACATCGAGGTGATCGACGCCGAGGTCCCGACCCGGATCGTCGAGCGCAACGTCAGCGCCAAGGGCAAGCGCGTCGGCAAGGGCACCTACGAGCTGGCCGAGCTCCCCGGCGGCGGGACGAAGATCTCGTTCACGTACTCGTGGCAGCAGGCGCCGCTGCCCGACCGGATGCTCGCCCCGATCGTGCGCTCGGTGCTGCGCCGCGGCAACGAAAAGGCGATGGCACGCCTGGCACAACAACTTCCGGCGCAATAGAGTCGCGCCCGCCAGACCAACTATCCGAGGGGGAAGCGGGCGATGGGACTGATGGACAAGTTGCGGGGGGCTGCGGAGTCGGCTCAGAACATGACCAGCAAGGTCGGCGTGGGCGCCGACTCGGGCCAGATGGCGCTCGCCAACAAGGCCCAGAAGCTGATGAAGGTCGGCGTCGACACCCCGGCCACGATCGACGCGATGACCGCGACCGGCAAGACCGACACGCCCGGCGGCGCCGAGAACGTGATCGAGCTGACGGTCAAGCCGGCCGGCGGAGCGCCTTACAACGTGACGATCAACCAGTACGTCTACCCGTCCAACCCGATGGCGACCGGCGACGACGTCAACGTCAAGGTCGACCCGGAGGACTCCGGCACGGTGATGATCTTCTAGGGCACGCAGCTGGCCGCCGTCAGCGGCGCCGCGTGCGGCGTGGCGCCGTCGTCCCAGGTCACCGTGTTGCCACTGCGATGAAGCGACGTCGCGGTCACCGGTCCGTGGTCCAGCACGCAGCCGCCGGCCGGGCCGCCGTGGCGCGCCATCTTCAGGATGCCGCTGTCGTCGACCCACGCGATCGCCCCGTTGGCGCCCAGCACGGCGCGCGCGACGTCGTTGTCGACCTCGCCGCTGGCGAACGTGTTCACCGCGAGGCTGTGGGTCGTCGTGTTGCCGACGACGACGTTGACCTGGCCGTCGCCATCGGAGGCGAAGTCGTTCTGGACCAGTGCCCCGTAGTGGCCCGTGATGAGCACGGCGATGATCTGGTCGTTCTGGTCCTCTGACTGAGTCAGCTTCTCGCCCAGGATGACCCCATGACCGTGCGCGCACAACACGATCGCCCGCTCGCCTCGGACCGGGTGGCCGACGTCGACGAGGATTCGCACGCCGCCGGCCTGGCGCAGGATCTGCACGTGGTGGGTCGGGCAGGAATGCGCGGCGCCGCGGTTGAACGCCAGGGCGACGGTCGCGCTGAGCGCCACGAGCGCGAGCGCGCCGACCACGGTCGCGCCGAAAGTGAGGTGCCTCATGACCCCGTCAGCCAGCGGCGCGGGTTGTCGACGAGGACCGTCTTCTCGACGTCGTCGTCGAACACGCCCTGCTCGCGTAGGTACGGGAATACGTGGTCGAAGATCATCGTCAGCGACCAGTTGTCGAGCGCGCCGGACGCTTCGATCGCCGGGAGCGCCTCGGGCGGGAAGTAGTCGATCGTGCAGCAGAAGTCCTGCGAGAAGTGCAATCGCTCGGCGTGGCCGCGGCGCAGCAGCTCGGCCGCCGTCGGATTGCGCTGGGCCGTCGGCAGGAACATGTTCAGCCCGAAGCGGTCCAGACCGACGTAGACGCCCTTGGCCAGCAGGCCCTCGATGTAGTCGACATCGTCGGTGTCGCCGCAGTGCGCGATCACGACCCGCGACAGGTCGACGCCCTCCTCTTCGAAGATCTCGACCTGGCGCGGCCCGGTCTGGGAGGCGGGCCGCGAGTGGGCGATGATCGGCGCGCCGGTCTCGCGATGCGCCTGAGCCACAGCGCGATGGATCTTCTCGACGTTGGCGTTGACCCCGGGCTCGTCGGCTGCGCACTTCAGGAACGCCGCCTTGATGCCGGTTCCCTGGACGCCCTCGCGGATGTCGTCCATGAAGTGGGCGGCCAGCTGCTCGACGGAGCGGTTGACGAAGTACTGCGGCAGGTGGTCGTAGGTGTAGATCCCGGTCGCGGCGATCACGTGCGTCCCGGTCTCCTCGGCGACCTCGCGCATGAAGGTGACGTCGCGCCCCAGGAACATCACCGTCGGGTCGACGATCGTCTGGATTCCGTGCTCCTGCGCCGCGCGGATCGCCTCGGTCGCCGTCGTGCGCTCGGCCTGCTCGTCATAGCGGCCGGGCCACTGGTCACGCACGGCCTCGTCGGTCGTCCGCAGGTGCTCGTGAGCCAGCGTGCGGCCCAGTTCCGAGGCCTCGACGGGACCCCGCACGGTTTCTACTGACGACATTGGTTCTCCTCGTGAATCGGTTTCGCTCTCCGGTCGCCGCAAGCGGCGACCTTCTGCGACGTCACATCAGCGCAAAGGTGCGCCCCACTCCGTCTCTTCGCGCAACTGCTTCTTCAGCACCTTCCCGCCCGGATTGCGCGGCAACGGCTCGTCGCGCAACGCGATGTACTGCGGAACCTTGAAGTCGGCGATCCGCTCGCGCGCGTACGCGACGACCGCCTGCGGATCGAAATCGACGCCTGGCGCGGGCACGATCACCGCACCGACCTTCTCGCCCATCATGTCGTCGGGCACGCCGATCACCGAAGCCTCGCCGACGCCTGGCGCGCCGGCCAGCGCCGCCTCGACCTCGACCGAATACACGTTCTCGCCGCCGCGGTTGATCATGTCCTTCATGCGGTCGACGATGTAGACGAGCCCGTCCTCGTCGATCCGCGCGAGGTCGCCGGTGTGCAGCCACCCGTCGACGAACGTCTCAGCCGTCGCCTCGGGCTTGTTCCAGTACCCCTGGACGATGTTCGGCCCCCGCGCCAGCAGCTCGCCGACGCCGGTCTCGGGATCGGGCTGGTCGATCGCCAGGTCGACGACCGGCATCGCGTAGCCGACCGAGTCGGCGTGGTCGGCGGCGTCCTCGGTCGGCAGGAACGTCAGCAGCGAGCACGACTCGGTCAGGCCGAAGCCGTTGCCGACCCGCACCTCGGGGAACTCGTCCATGATCTCGTGCACCAGCGTCGCCGCGATCGGCGCACCGCCGTAACTCATCCCGCGCACGCTCGACAGGTCGTACTCGTGGAGCTTGGGGTGACGCAACAGCGCGTGGTAGACCGCCGGCACGGTCACGACATGGGTCAACCCCAGCGACGAGACCGTCTCGAGGATCCGAGTGAGGTCGAGTGCGTTGTTCATGATCGCGCACCGCCCGCCGACCTCGAGCAGCGGGATCATCTGGCTGTTGCAACCAGTGACGTGGAACAGCGGGACGCTGACCAGAGTCCCCATGTCCGGGCCCTCCTCACGTGGCGAGCCGAGGCCGCGAATCACGTTCTCGGAGTTGGTGAGGAAGTTCAGGTGCGACGTCATCGCGCCCTTGGGGAAGCCGGTCGTGCCGCTCGTGTAGAAGATCGCCGACAGGTCGTCCTCGCCGAGGTCGTCGACGACCAGCGGCTCGCCGTCGGGCAGCTCGGTGCCCGGCTCGAGCGTGAGCTTGGCGCCCGAGTCGTCGACGACGTACTTGACCTCGGACTCGCGGAAGCGCGTGTTCACCGGAACCGCGACGGCACCGGCGAGCTGGATCCCCCAGAACCCGAGCACCCAGTCCGGCCCGTTGGGCAGACGGATCGCGACCCGGTCGCCGCGCTCCACGCCCTGGGCGCGCAGCCCACCGGCGACGCGCGACGCGCCGTCCCACAGCTCCTGGTAGGTCAGCTGTGTGCCGCCGTCGATGTCGATGATCGCCGTCGCGTCGGGCGACCGCTCGACGCTCGTGCGCAGCATCTGCACCAGCGACGACGGGCGGCCGGTGTAGCGCGAGATCCCATCCGGACCACGCTCGACGCCCGTGTTGTCATGCGGGTTTCGCCCGCGTGTGGCGACCTCGACCATCGTGACTCCCTCCTGTCTCCTCAGCGGCCTGCACCCTATCGCGGGCGCCTGAGAGCGCTACGCCCGGCGGCTGAGCGAACGCAGGTAGACGACCATCAGGCCCGCCCCGATCGCCAGCCAGACGATCAGTGGGCCGAGGTCGCGCCACATGATCGCGGTGCCGCCGTAGCGCGGGTCGAACGCGGCCTGCATGCCGTCGGCGAGCGGGCGCAGCGGCAACGCCTTGGCAATGTCCTGCACCCACGCGGGCGCACCGTCGATCGGGAACCAGATGTTCGACAGGAAGATCATCGGCAGCGTGATGACCGCGATCAGGCCGGCGCCGTTCTCGGGCTTGCCGATCAGCTTGGCAGCGGCGATGCCGAGCGTGGTGAAGACGCCGGCGCCGAGGATCAACGTGACGAACAGCCCGACCGTTCTCGCACCCGGCAGGTGCGCGCCGTACAGCGGAACGCCGATCAAGAACAGGACGCCGATCGACACGAGCAGGACGATCAGCATCGACCCGACGATCCCGGCGCCGTAGACGACGCCGGGGATCGGCGCCGTGCGCACGCGCTTGAGCACATCGCGCTCGCGCAGCGTCGCGACGATCAACGCCGTGCTGTTGAAGCAGATCAGCAGCACGGCGTAGGCCATGATCCCCGGCGTGTAGAAGTCGATGAACGACAGCTTGCCGCGCACGTCGAGGTGGCCGCCGTTCAGCCCGCCGAAGATGACGAGGAAGATCGCGGGAAGACGATCGAGAAGAACGCGGCGCGCCTGTTGCGCCAGAAGCTGCGCTGCTGGTAGCGAACCTGCCAACCCGCGAGTTTGATGTCGGCGGTCGTCGAGGTGGCGTTCATTGCATCTCCTCCGATGACGAGCGGCGGGAACGCTCTGCGAGGTGAGCGCGAGGTAGACGTCCTCGAGCGTCGGCTGGGTGACCGAGAAGCGACCGCAGCGCGACCCCGCGCTCAAGCGCCCAGCCGGTGATCGTGTGGGCGACCTGCACGCCGTCGGACGTCGTGACGAGCACGACGCCGTCGTCGGTGCTGATCGCCGCGCCGGGGAGCTGCGGCAGCGCCGTCGTGCCGATGCCGTCGGGCAGGACGAAGCGGATCTCGGTCGGCAGCTCGTCGCGGCCACCGATCGCCTCGGGCGGCCCGGAGGCGACGATCGTCCCGTCGACCATCACGGCGACGCGATTGGCGAGGAACTGCGCCTCGTCCATGAAGTGGGTTGTCAGGAAGACGGTCTTCCCGGTCTCGCACAGGTTGCGGATCGTCGTCCACGCCTGGCGGCGGGCGTGCGGGTCGAATCCGGTCGTCGGCTCGTCGAGGAACAGAACGTCGGGGTCGCCGACGAGGCCGAGCGCCAGATCGAGACGCCGGCGCTGGCCGCCCGACAGGTCGGCGGTCCGCGTGTCGCGCTTGGCGTCGAGCTCGACGAGATCGATCAGGTGGTCGGGGCTCAGCGACTTCGAGTACCAGCGCCCGGTCATCTCCAACAGCTCGCCGACCGTCAGCTCCTCCTGGAGGCCGGCCGACTGGAGCACCACACCGATCCGGTCGCGCAAGGCGCGCGCGCCCTTGCCCGGGTCGTAGCCGAGGACGGAGACGGTGCCCGAGTTCGGGACGCGGTGGCCCTCGATGATCTCGGTGATCGTCGTCTTTCCCGCCCCGTTGGGGCCGAGTAGGCAGAACACTTCGCCGTGCTCGATCTCAAAGCTGACCCCGCGCACGGCGTGGACGCCTTCGTAGTGCTTATGAACCTCGTGGACCTCGATTGCCGCCATCCGTCTCAAGGTAGCGAGACGCGCTTGTGTGTTCGCCGTCACACAATGATTCAAACGGGTGTCCAGACACCGGGACCGTTGGTGAAGCCCACGCAATCGGGGGCCGAAATGTGGGTCGAGGACACCGCGAGAGTTTTGCGATTGGGGAACCGCCGCTCTCGCGGCTACAGCATCACCCTCGGGCATTGCGCCCGTGAGGTGACCACAGGACGCCGTGAGCGCGCCCCGCAGGGGGCGCGTTCGCGTTTAAGCGGCCGGTTCGGGAAGGTGGACGGTGCCGGTCGAAATGACGTGGACGTCGCCGCCGACGCGGACGCGGTCGTCCTCGATCGATGTGTCCAGGATGCTCGGGCGGCCCATCGCGACGCCCTGCTCGATGGTTAGCGCGCGGACGCCGGTTTCTCCCGCGAGGTACGCGCACAGGGGTCCGGCGGCCGAACCGGTGGCCGGATCCTCGCGAACGCCGGCCGTTCCGAGGAAGAAACTGCGGGCGTGCCAACGCGCCGGATCGCCGCCGGAGCCGTGCGGTGCGGCGAGGTACAGGCAGATGCCGCCGCCCGGTTGCAGCGCCTCGGACAGCGCGCCCGCGTCCGCAGGCCTGACCCGGTCGAGCGCGGTCGGCTCGCGCAGTACGACGATCAGGTGCCAGACCCCGGTCGAGACGTAGCGCGGCGCGATCGCGGGGTCGAGGTCGTCCGGGCTCAGGCCGCTGGCCGCGACGATCGCATGGCGATCGGCCTCGTCGCCGAACGTCGCCGGCTCCTGGAGCATCGAGGCGCGCGCGCTGCGGCCGTCGAGGTGCACGTCGACCGGTTGCTCGCCCGCATGGGTGCGCTGGACGTAGCTGGCGTCGGTGTCGCCGCGCTCGTGAGCGACGGCGACCGCGGTGCCGAGCGAGGGGTGCCCGGCGAACGGCATCTCGTCGACGACGGTGAAGATGCGGTTGACGTAGTCGGCGCTCGAACCGGTCGGCGCGGTCTGCACGAACGTCGTCTCCGCCAGCCCGGTCTCGACGCGCGAACGCTTGCATCGTGGCGCGATCGACGCCGTCGGCGTCGTGGACGACCGCGAGCCCGTTGCCGGCCAGCGGGCGCGGGGCGAAGACGTCGAGCCAGGTCAGCCGGTGCTCAGAAATCGAAATCCCGCGGGGGCTTCTGCTCGAACCACAACCGGTCGTGCTCCGGCGTCTCCTGCAGGAACTCCGGCGTCTGGTCGAGGACGTCCTCGTCGGCGACGTCCTCGTCGGCCTCGTCGGCGGACAGGACGTCGTCATGATCGTCGTTGGGGTGCGGCTCGGGCTCGGCGGGCGGCGGGCGGCGGCTCCGTCTCCGGTTCGCGCTGCGGCTCGACCTGGAGCGCCTCGAGGTCCTCGAGCGCGTACTCGGCGGTCGGCTGGTGGACGATCGCCGCGTCGACCGGCGGCGCGGGCTGCATGTCGAACGAGTCGCCGGGCGGCGGCTCGTCGGCGGCCGGCTGGGCCTCGTGGTGAGGCTCGGACGGCAGCTCGGCGGCGGTTGTGTGGGTCGGTGGCGGGAGCGGGGCCTCGGGCGGCGGCTCGTAGGCGGCGGGCTCGGGCGCGTCGGGCGGCGGCTCGTAGGCCACCGGCTCGGGCTCGCCGCGGCGGCTCGGGCTCGTACGCCGGGACAGGCTGCTCGTCGACGACGTGCGTCGCCTCGTAGCCGCCGACGGGCTCGCTGCCGGGCGGGTCGAAGGCCTCGTGCTCCTGGCGGGCGATCTCGTTCGGATCGGCGCCGCGCAGGCGCTTGAGCTCCAGGTGCTCTTTGATTGCGTCGTCCAGCAGTCCCACGTGCGGTCCTAGCCTACTCGGCGCGCACGGTCTTGTTCTTGCCCGCACGCTTGGCTTCATAGAGTGCCGCATCGGCCGCGGCGATGAGCCTTCGCAGGTCGGCCTTGGCCCCCGACTGGGCCGCGACACCGAGGCTGACGGTGACCTTGAGTGGCGGCGCGTCACCGTCTTCGAGGATCGGCATCTCGAGCCGTTCGACCGCCTCGCGGACGCGCTCGCCGAGCAGGTATGCGCCCTCGAGGTCGGCGCCCGGGAGGACCATGACGAGCTCCTCGCCGCCGTAGCGGGCCGGCTCGTCGATCTCGCGCGAGGAGTCGCGCAGCACGCGCGCGACCTCCTTCAGCACGGCGTCGCCCTGCTGGTGGCCGTAGCTGTCGTTGACCCGCTTGAAGTCGTCGATGTCGAGCATCACGAGACCGACGCCCTGCTTGAAGCGGCGCGCGCGCTCGACCTCGCCGGCGATCGCGTCCTGGAAGCGGCGGCGGTTGGAGAGGCCGGTGAGGTCGTCGGTGACGGCCTGGCGCTCGACGACCTCGTGCAGGCCGACGTTCTCGAGCGACACCGTCGCCTGGCCGACGAGGTAGTTGAAGAGGTCGCGCTCCTCGGGCGAGAACGGCTCCCCGCGCGCGACGGAGACGACGCCGCCGATGCAGGCCGGTCTCGCCGTCGCCGCGCAGCGGGTGCGAGAGGGCGCTGGCGCCGTCGGCGTCGATGCCGTGCGGGTTGCCGGTCCGCAGAACCTCGGTCTCGGCGAGCAGCAGGGCCCCCATCAGGCCGTCCAGCGAACCAGCCTCGACGACCTCCTTGAGCGTCCCGTCCTCGCCGCGCAGGCGCGCGCGGCCACCGGTCGCGCCGACGCCGTCCTTGGCGGCGTGGACGACGATGTCGAGCAGCGCGTCGCGGTCGAGGTTGGAGGCGAACGTCTCGCCGATCCGGCGCATCGAGATCTCGAGGCGCTCCTGCTGCGTGCCGATCTGCTCGAGGCGCGCTTCGAGTTGTTCGGCCATCGCGTTGAACTGCTCGCCGAGCGCGGCGAACTCGTCGTGGCCATGAATCGGGACCTTGGCCGAGAAGTCGCCGGCGCCGATCCGTTTGGCGGCGTCGAGGAAGTCCGCGATCTGGCGCTGGAGCGAGCGAGAGACCAGGAGCGCGAACGTGAACGCGAGGATGAAGAAGCCGATCAGGATGATCGCGACGAGCTCGCGACTGTGTTTGACCGCGTTCGAGGTCTTCTTGGTCGGGTCCAGCAGCGAGACGCGGGCGCCGACCGTGCCAAAGCCCGAGGCCGGGAAGGTCGTGGCGCGATAGCCACGATCGCCGATCCTGACGTTGCGCCGCTGGTTGGGCGGCGGCAGCTCGCGCACGCGGACGCCGGGGATGCTCGACGAGATGACCCGACCGTTGCCGGTGACGACGGAGTTCTGGCCGGTGATCGTGCGCACGAGGGAGACGTAGTGGCCGGCGGTCTGGGTGGAGACCTGGAGCGAGCCGAGGTTCTTTCCGTTCGCGTCCTGGAGTGGGACGCGGGCCGGGAAGACCGAGAGCGGGCTGCCACTGTCGGCGAGGGTCGAGCCGTCGGGGGCGTAGACGGCGATGCGCGCGAGCTTGTCGAGCCGGCGCAGCTGGACGAGACGCTCCTGGATGGCGGCCGGGTCCCCGCGGCGGATGGCGGTCGCGAGGGCGACGTCGCTGCTGCCGATCTCGGTCGCCTGCTTCTTGGCCGCCTAGAACCGCGGCCTGCGCGAGGCCGATGCCGGCGGCCTGGTGGGCGGCGAGGGCGGCGTCGGCCTTGCCGGTCTCGTTGTCGGACAGAAGGCGGAACAGGACCACGGCCATCGACACCATCGGCACGATCACGATGGCGACGAAGAACAGCGTCAGGCGACTGCGAAAGCTCATTCGTGCGCCGTGAGCGTACCCGCGGGCCCGGAAGGGGCGTCGCGGATGGACGATCGGCGTGTCAGCTCATGGTCAGCTGCTGCGAGACCTCCCACAGCTGCCGCGCGAATTCCGGCGTCGACCGCGTAGCCCGCGACGCCGGACGCGGGCACGTCGGCCCCGCCTGTGTCGACGACCGGGGCCTCGTTGCAGTCCTCGAAATAGCGGCCGCCGACGCCGTCGAGCAACGGGGACACCGCGCAAACACGCTCGTGGCCGCACCCTGGGCGGTCGTCTTGAACCGGTAGCCGCCGGAGTCGATGAGCCCCTGGAGCACGACGGGGTCGTAGTGGCGGGCGAGATTCGTCTCGATGATCGCGCCCGGGTGGACCGCGTTGGCGCGGATGCCGTCGTCGCGCCAGCGGCGATCGGCCTCGACGGCGAACAGCACGTTGGCGGTCTTGGATTGGCCGTAGGCGATCATCGGGTCGTACGGTCGACGGGCGAACGTCGAGGTCGTCGAAGTCGACCGCCGCCCGCAGGTGCCCACGCGAGCTGAGCGAGACGATCCGCGCGCCGCCTTCGGCGGCGGCGAGCGCGTCATGCAGACCCACCGCGAGCCGGAAGTGGCCGAGGTGGTTGACCGCGAACTGCATCTCCTGCCCGGCGGGGCGTGAGCGTCCGCTCCGGGAGCGCCATCACCCCGGCGTTGTTGACGAGGATGTCGAGTGGTCCGTCCCACGCGTGGGCGAAGATGTCGATCGAGTCGCGATCGGCGAGCTCGACCGCATGGACGTCGACGTGCGCATTGCCGGTCGTAGCGCGGAGGTCGGCGGCGACCTGCTCGCCGGCGGCGACGTCGCGGACGGCAAGCGTCACCTCCGCGCCCGGCACCGGCCAGCGCGCGAGCGGTCTCGACGCCGATGCCCGATGCCCCGCCGGTGACGATGGCGCGGCGACCCATGAGGTCGACGCCCTCGATCACGTCCGTCGGCCGTCGACTCCCACGAGAATGGGGTCGCGACGAGGGTGGTCATGACGCCACCGGCTGGAGCGTTGCCCTGGGCGCGCTGGGCGAGTCCGTCCCACTGGTCCCAGCGTCTGGAGGCGCCGTTCGTATTCGGCGCGTGTGAGCGCGAGCGCGTTGTGGCCGAGGAACAGCCGCAGCGGGGGCTCGGGCGCGTCGACGAGCTCGAGGATCACGGGACCGGTCGCCTCGGGGTCGCCTGGGCTGGGCGCCGAGCTGGGCGCGACGCTCCTGCATCTGGCGGCGCACCGCGTCGTACGCGGCGATCGGCTCGGAATGGACCGAAGACGGTCCGCCCCAGTCGGTCGCGAAGCCGGCCGGCTCCACGATCGTGACCCGGATCCCGAACGGAGCGACCTCGCCGGCGAGTGCCTGGCTGAACGCCTCGAGCGCCCACTTGGAGGCGTTGTAGATCCCGATCGTCGGGAACGCGTTGACGCCGCCGACCGACGAGACCTGGAGGATGTGGCCCGAGCCCTGCTCACGCAGGCGGGGAAGCGCCGCCTGGGTGACCCACAGAGCGCCGAACACATTCGTCTCGATCTGGGCGCGGGCTTCGTCCTCGGTGAGCTCCTCGATCGTCCCGAAGTGGCCGTAGCCGGCGTTGTTGACGAGCGACATCGATGCGGCCGAAGTGTTCGAACGCCTGGGCGACGGCGGCGTCGACGGCCGGCTTGTCGGTGACGTCGAGCGCCAGCGCGAGGACGCGGTCGCCGTGGGCGGCGACGAGCGGCTGCAGCGTCGCTGCATCACGCGCCGTGGCGACGACGCGATCTCCGCGGTCGAGCGCCGCCTCGGCCCAGACGCGGCCGAAGCCCTTCGATGTTCCGGTGATGAACCAGGTCTTCACGGCGCTTCTCCCTTGATAGTCTTGCCGAGAAGTGGAGGACTCCTCCGCTTTGTTGGGTGAGCCTAGCACAAAGCGGAGGCGACCTCCGTTTTGTCGTTTCTGATGACCTCCTCGACCACGACCAAGACGCCGTTGCGCGCCGACGCGCAGCGCAACCGCGAGAAGCTGCTCGCGGCGGCCGTCGATCTGTTTTCGGCCGGGGCGGTGAGCGATGTGTCGCTGGAGGCGATCGCGCAGCGCGCCGGTCTTGGGATCGGAACGCTGTACCGGCACTTCCCGACTCGCGAAGCGCTGCTCGAGGAGGCGTACCGCGGTGAGGTCGCCGTTCTGCACGGCGCCGCAACGGAGCTGCTGCGGGACCGGCCCGCCGACGAGGCGCTGGCCGAGTGGCTCGCCCGGTTCGTGGGTTACGCGGCCACGAAGCGCGGCATGTCGCCGATTCTGCAGGCGACCGCCGGGCACGAGCAGCTGGCGAGTGATTCGCGAGCGCAGCTCGTGGACGCGGTCACGACGTTGCTCGCGGCGGGCGCGGCCGACGGGACGTTGCGCACGGACGTCGATGCGTACGACGTGCTGCCGGCGATGAGCGGGATCTGGATGGCGACCGAGGATCCCGATCCGTCACGAG
The DNA here is from genome assembly GCA_963846975.1 of uncultured Actinomycetes bacterium. Classification (GTDB taxonomy): domain Bacteria; phylum Actinomycetota; class Thermoleophilia; order Solirubrobacterales; family Solirubrobacteraceae; genus AC-49. Next base: position 172,221 of record CAWJXY010000006.1, on the reverse strand, counting down.
CGCAGCGGCTGATCGGTCTGCTGATGGACGGCCTGCGCCACCGCGTCAGCTAGATCCGCGACGCGTCAGTCGCCCTGCTCGCCGCGGCCGCCGCCGACGGGCGGCTGGGAGCTCCACGGGAAGACGACCCAGCGGTCGGTACGGCGCCAGACGTATTCGCACTTGACGACCGACGCCGGCTTCTCGTAGAGGACGGCGACGCGCGTGTCGGCGACCTTGTCGGCGCAGAACTCCTTGACGACCCTGAGCGTGTGGCCGGTGTCGGCGACGTCGTCGACGATCAACATGCGCGAGGCCCCGAGATCGACCAATTCCGGGATCGGCGGGAGCACCATCGGGACCTCGAGGCGCTCGTCGACGTCGGTGTAGAACTCGACGTTCATCGTGCACGTGTTCTTGACGCCGAGCGCGTAGCCGACCGCGCCTCCGGGGAGCAACCCGCCACGGGCGATCGCAAGCACGATGTCGGGATGCCAGTCGCTGGCGTAGACCTGCTCGGCAATCGCGCGCGCGCCGTCGCCGAGGTCCATCCAGGACATGATCTCGCGAACCGGGGGCGAGGCGACTGCCACGCCGCGAGCCTATCCGGTTGGGAGTACGTGTGCCGGTGTCGCTCCAGCACGGTCCGAGCGGCTAACATCGAACTCGTCCTCGGGGCTATAGCTCAGTTGGGAGAGCGCCTGGATCGCACCCAGGAGGTCGGGGGTTCGAGTCCCCCTAGCTCCATCGCGAACCGCCTGCAACCCAGGCGGTTTCGTGTTTCGACGGGGCCGCCGCGTCGATGAGCCGGGCTAGGTTGGTCAAGTTCTGGTCAAGTGGCCCAGCGGACCGCGGCCCGATCCCGTGCCGACAGACCCGCTGCGGCGGCGTGTTCGGCGGCCGCCGGGAGCACGATCACCGTGTCGTCGTCTGCGTCGGTCAGCAGGCCGGCGAACGCGCTGCGGGCCATCCGGGCGCGGATGTCGGCGGCGTGCCGGGCGTCGTCGAACAGGTGCGCATAGACATCAAGCGTCGTGCTGACGCTCGCGTGGCCGAGGATCCGGCTGACCTGCACTACGTCGAGGCGCAGGTCGACGATCATGTGGCTGGCGAACGTGTGGCGCAAGTCGTGGAACCGAAGGCGTGAGTGATCGTCGTCGAGTCCTGCGATGCGGGCGGCTCGGGTCAGCGCGCTGCGCTGGGCGTTGCGCTGGCTCAGCGGCGTGCCGCTGCGCGTGGCGAACACCCAGCCGCCGGCGGCGGGCCCGAGCGCTTGGCCGCGATGGCGGCGGAGCACGGTGGCCAGTTGCGGGGCGAGCGGGATCTGGCGGATCGACGACGCGGTCTTCGGCGCCACGCGCCGCGGCGCAGCGCCGCCCTGGCTGCGGGATAGCTGGGCACGCACGCTGAGCGAGCCGGCGGCGAGATCAACGTCGTCCCAGATCAGCCCGAGCAGCTCGGAGATCCGCATGCCCGTGTACAAGGCGGTCGCGATCAGCGGCCGATATGCGGGCAGACAGGCGTCCAGCAGCCGCGCGACCTCCTCGCGGCCGAGCGCTCGCCGCTCGCGTCGATGGGGGCGCGGTCGCTCGTCGCGCTCGAGCCTGGCCACCGGGTTGTCGGCGATCCAACCGTTGCGTATCGCAAACGCGATCACGCTGCCAAGGGTCGCCAGCGCGCCGGCAACGGTCTTCTCCGAGCAGCCGCGCTCGCGCACCCGCTCCAGGACCTCGGCGACGTCGGCGGTCGTGATCTGCCGGACCGGTCGGGGTCCGAGCGGCGGAAGGGAGATGGGGGTCGAGGTGGTAGCGGTGCAGCTCGAGCGTGCGCTCCCGCCGCCGGCCATCAGCGACCCGGCGCTCGAACCGGCCGACCCACCAGCGCGCCACGGTGTCGAAGCGAAGCCTCGGTGCCGCGGCGACCACGCCCCAACGCGCTGCGTCAACGAACACGCGCCGCTGCGCGCGGGCCAGCTCTACGTCGTAACCGACCGTGCGGAAGCACGGGCGGCCGTCGAGCATGAAACACACGGCGTACTTGCCATTCGGCTGAAGGTAAATGCCACGCTCGACACGCACACGAGCGGACGGATGAGAATCACGAGGTGCAGTCATGCGTCGAGCAGTAGCACCCCTCACTGGCATCACAGCCGCCCGACGACGCGCCGCGATGAACTGGAACCGGCGCTCCTCCGGTCTCGTCGACCGAACCACGGTTGCCCGACAACAGGCGATTTGCGTATGGGGAGACGACCCGGACCCGAACCGGGACACCACGATTTTCGGCGTTACGTGCTGAGGCTGTCCCGCGCCGCGGCGAGGGCAGGCGCGAGGGGCTCGAGGGTGCGCTCGAGCGTCGCGCCGGGATCGGTCTGCGCGGCGACGAACGCGCCGTCGAAGGCGGCGAGCGCGAAGCGCGCGAGCCGGTCGGTGATCGAGCTGCGGGGATCGTCGCCGAACGCGATCGCGATCTGCCTGCGGAGCTGGTTGAGCGCCATCTCGCGCACCCGGCCGACCACGGCATGGACCTCGCCGTCGCCGGCGCGCGGTGGCTGGACGGCGAAGACGACCATCAGCCGCAGGAAGTTGGGGTGGCGCTCGAGGTTCCGGACCGCGGCGGAGATGACCCTATCTCAGATGCTCGGTGCCGCGTCCGATCCGCCGGTCGAGGTCGGGCAGGTCGGCGAAGAAGCGCTCGGCGCCGCGCTCCATGACGGCGAGCAGGATCCCGTCCTTGGAGCCGTAGTAGTGGTAGACGGAGCTCATCGGGACGCCGGCTTCCTGCACGACGCGGGCGAGCGTCGCCGCCTCGAAGCCGTCCTCGGCCATCACGCGCTCGGCGGCGTCGAGCACGAGCTCGCGCGACTTCATGCCTCGGCGGTTCGGGGTCACTTCAGCCTGCGCAGCCATGGCGAGACATATCACGAAAATTGGAGTTGACGCTTCAATACATCTCTTGTAGTGTACGCTCCAATCTGAAGGTCAGGAGATCGAGATGCCTTTCGCAGCAGATGTGGACGAGGTCGTTGAGGTCCTCGTCGTCGGTGGAGGAGGCGCGGGACTCACCGCGTCGATGCTCCTGGCCCGCCAGGGCGTCGAGCATCTCCTCGTGAGCGCCCGGCCCGGAACGTCGGTTCTGCCGAAGGCGCACGTCCTCAACCAGCGCGCGATGGAGGTGCTGGAGGACGTGGGGGTCGCGGAGGCGATCGCGCAGCGCAGCACACCGGCGGAGCAGATGGCGGCCACCGCCTACTACGCGGGGTTCGCGGGTCCCGACCCCGACTACGGCCGCCGGCTCGCGCGGCTGGAGTCCTGGGGCGCGGGTGGAGCGGACGAGTCCTGGCGCGCGGCGAGCCCGTGGCGCCAGCTGAACCTTCCCCAGATCCGGCTCGAGCCGCTGCTGAGGGCGCGCGCGGAGGAGCTGTCGCCCGGGCGGATCCGGTTCAACCACGAGCTGGTCGGGCTCGAGCAGGGCGACGACGAGGTCCAGGCGCTGATCCGGGACAATGCCACGGGTCGCGAGTACGTCGTGCGCTGCGCCTATCTGCTCGGCGCCGACGGTGGACGGATCGTCCCGCGCCTGATCGGCGTGGAGCACGAGGGCCTCGGCGTGGTGACGCAGACGGCGACGCTGCACGTCTCGGCCGACTTCTCGCGGTGGGCGAAGGATCCCGACGTCCTGATCCGCTGGATCTTCTCCCCGCAGGCGGGCGTCCTGGTGGTGATGGTCCCGATGGGGCCCGAGCGCTGGGGGCCCGACTCGGAGGAGTGGGTGATCCACGTGAACTACCCCGTCGACTGCACCGAGTCCGACGCGCAGGTCGAAGCCGACGTCCGCGAGGCGCTCGGTATTAACGGCGCGCCGATGCACATCCACAAGATCACGCGCTGGTCGGTCGACGCCGTGATGGCCTCCTCGTTTTCCGTCGGCCGCGTGTTCCTGCTCGGGGATGCGGCGCACCGCCACCCGCCCACCGGCGGGCTGGGGCTGACCAGCGCGATCCACGACGCGCAGAACCTGTGCTGGAAGCTCGCCGCCGTCCTGGCCGGCGACGCGTCACCGGCGCTGCTCGACACCTATGAAGACGAGCGACGCCCGGTGGACGAGCGCAACTGCCAGCGCTCGTTGGAGAACGCCGTCAATCACTTCGCCACCGCAGCCGCGATCGGGGTGACGCCCGACCGGACCGCCGCGGAGAACATGGCGCTGCTCCGCCGGTTGTGGAGCGGCCGGCCCGAGGACGCCGAGCACCGGTCCAGCGTCCTGCGCGCGATGCGCGCGCAGTCGATGGAGTTCAGCGAGCTCAACGTCGAGTACGGCTACACCTACGAGTCAGCGGCGGTCGTTCCGGATGGCAGCCCGCCGCCTGCGCAGGTCGACGAGATCCGCGTCTATGAGCCCTCGACCCGCCCGGGGGCGCCGCTGCCGCACGCGTGGATCGACGACGAGGACGGCAACCGCCGGCCGATCAAGGACCTCGTCGCGCCGGGGCGCTTCCTGCTCATCGCCGGCGAGGACGGCCAGGCGTGGTGCGAGGCCGCGAGGACCCTCGCGGCTGAGGCGAACCTCCCGCTCGACGCCGTGCGGATCGGCCACGTCGACGGCGAGCTGTACGACCCCCGCTGCGCGTGGCTGCGCCAGCGCGAGACCCAGAGCGACGGCGCGATCCTCGTGCGGCCGGACCGGTTCATCGCCTGGCGCGCGCCGACCGCGGCCGAGGACCCGCGCGGCGTCCTGGCCGGCGCTCTGAGCCAGATCCTCGCGCGGCCCGTCGGCGCCCCGGTCCTGTCGGCGACATGAGCGACGCTCGTCATCTCGAGGCCGACGTGGCGATCGTGGGCTACGGCCCGGTCGGCCAGGCGCTGGCCGCGCTGCTCGGCCGCGCCGGCCACCGCGTCGTGGTCTTCGAGCGCTTCCAGGAGATCTACGGCCTCCCGCGGGCCGTGCATCTCGACCACGAGATCATGCGCCTGCTGCAGTCGCTCGGCCTGGCCGATGCGCTCGCGCAGGAGATGATCCCGGTCCACGACTACCAGTGGTTCGGGGCCGACGGCGAGCTGCTCCTGCGCTTCGACATGCACGGCCCCGCCCGCTCCGGCTGGCACTCGGACTACATGTTCTTCCAGCCGGAGCTTGAGGCCGCGCTCGATCGACTCGGATGCGCCCAGCCGTGCGTGACCGTCGAGCGCGGATGGGCCGCCGAGCGACTCCGCGATACCGACACCGGCGTCGAGCTGACCGTCCGGCGCGTGTTCGAGCAGGAGCCGGGGCGCCTCGCGCCCTCCGGCGACACGCGCACCGTCCGAGCCCGCTGGGTCGTCGGCGCCGACGGCGCCAACTCGTTCGTGCGCGAGGCCAGCGGGATCGCCCGCCGCGACCTCGGTTTTCAGGAGCGCTGGCTGGTCGTCGACGCCGAGCCGCACGACATGGGCGCCCTTGCCCATCTGCCGTCGCCTGCCAGTGGTGCGACCCGGCCCGCCCGACCACGCACGTGCAGAGCGGTCCGCGCCACCGGCGCTGGGAGTTCATGCTGTTGCCGGGCGAGCAGCCGTCGGACTTCGACGACCCCAGGCGCGTCTGGTCGCTGCTCGAGCCGTGGTACCGGCCGCAGGACGGACCGCTCACGCGCAGCGCCGTCTACGAGTTCCGCTCGATGCTGGCCGACGAGATGCGCAAGGGACACCTTCTGCTGGTCGGCGACGCCGCCCACCTGACGCCGCCGTTCCTCGGCCAGGGACTATGCGCGGGGCTGCGCGACGCGGCGAACGTCGCGTGGAAGCTCGACCTGGTGCTGCGCGGGCTGGCCGCAGAGCAGCTCCTCGACACGATCGAGCCCGAGCGCCAGCCCCAGAACGAGGCGGTAATCCGCCTCGCCGTCGATCTCGGCCGGATCCTCTGCCAGCTCGACCCGCAGGCGGCCGCCGAGCGCGACACGATGGTCCGCCAAGCGCCGGCCCCGCCTCCGCCGGAGCTCGCGCCGCTGAGCGGCGGCGCTCTGAGCGGCGGCGAGGACGCCCTGGCGGGCGCGTTGAGCGTCCAGGGAACGGTCGCGCTCGCCGGTCACGAAGGCCGGTTCGACGACGTCGCCGGCGGCGGCTTCCAGCTCATCGCGGCTGCGGGAGACCCGCTCGCGAACCTCTCGGGCGAGCAGCGCGCGCTCGTCGACGAACTCCAGATGACGGTCGCCTCGCTCGACCCCGCGGCGCCCCACGGCGTGCGCGACCTCGACGGGCAGCTCACGCGCTGGCTGGCCGACCACGGCGCCCACGCGGTGCTGGTGCGCCCGGACTTCTACGTCTTCGGCATCGCGCGGTCGGCGCAGGAGCTGCCCGAGCTGCTCGACGACCTCCGATCCCGCTTGTCCCTCACGTCCACCCCGATGACCGCAGGAGCGCATCCATGACCGACACGCAGGGCGTGACCCGCCCGACCTTCCACCACGTCAACCTCAAGACCACCCGACTGCAGGAGATGATCGACTTCTACCGGACGCTCGTCGGCGTCGAGGTGATCTTCCAGGACCAGGCGGGGGCCTGGCTGTCCAACGACGACGCCAACCACCGGATCGCGCTGCTCGCGTTCCCGAACTTCGTCGACGACCCCGACAAGGACACCCGGACCGGGATGCACCACTCGGCGTTCGAGTATCCGGGTTTCGAGGAGCTCAACGCGAGCTACCTGCGCCTCGAGGAGGCGGGCATCGTCCCGGCGCTTGTGCCTCGACCACGGAATGACGCTCTCCTACTACTACGCCGACCCCGACGGCAACAACGTCGAGCTCCAGGTCGACTGCTTCGGGGACTGGCGCAAGTCCAAGGAGTGGATGCGCGGCTCCGAGGAATTCAAGGCCAACCCGATCGGCGTGTTCGTCGACCCCGAGCGGATCGCCGCCGACCATGCCGGCGGGATGAGCTTCGCCGAGATCCACGCCAAGGCCATGGCCGGCGGCTACGCGCCCGACCAGGCGCCCATCGAGATCCCGGAGATGTCGTCATGAGGCTGTGCCGGTTCGACGCCGGAGCAGGCGCCACGCTCGGTGTGGTCGACGGCGAGGCGGTCCTGGACCTGACCGCGGTCGATCCGCGGATGCCGACGGAGCCCGCGCTCGCGCTGGCCGCGGGAGTCGACCGCCTTCGCGCGCTCGCGCGCGAGGCCTCGGAGCACCCGGTGGCGGACGTCCGCCTGCTGGCGCCGGCGCGGCCGCGGAAGTTCCTGGCCATCGGCCTCAACTACGCCGACCACATCGCCGAGAGCGGCATGGAGGCGCCGCAGTTCCCCGTGTTCTTCAACAAGCAGGTCACGTGCGTCGTCGGCGCCGGCGACGACGTCCACATGCCGCGCGTGTCGAACCTCCTCGACTACGAGGGCGAGCTGGCGGTCGTGATCGGCACCCGCTGCCGCCACGTGCCCGCTGAGCGCGCCCACGAGGTCATCGCCGGCTACACGATCGCCAACGACGTCTCGGTGCGCGACTGGCAGATCCGCTCGCCCACGATGACCATGGGCAAGTCGTTCGACACCCACGGGCCGCTCGGCCCATGGCTTGTGACCGCCGACGAGCTCGGCGACCCGCACGGCCTGTCGCTCAAGACCTTCGTCAACGACGAGCTGCGCCAGGACGGCAACACCCGAGAGATGATCTACGACTGCTTCCAGCAGGTCGCGCACCTCTCTGAGGCGTTCACGCTGGAGCCCGGCGACGTGATCGCCACGGGCACGCCCGCCGGGATCGGCGCCGTGCGCCAGCCCTTCCCGGACGGGCTGCTGAAGGTCGGCGACGTCGTCACCGTGCAGATCGAAGGCATCGGCGAGCTGCGCAACACCGTGGTCGAGGAGCCCGACGGCTACCTCGTCCCCGACGTCGAGTCGGAGCTGGCATGGGCGCACTGACCGACGAGCTACGCGAGTTCCTCGACCGAGAGCCGGTCGGCGTCCTGGCGACGCTCACCGCGAACGGCAAGGCGCGGCAGTCGCTGGTGTACTTCGTCCGCGACGGTGGGCGGCTGCTGATCTCGACCCTCGCCGACCGGCACAAGAGCCGGGACGTGACGCGGAGCGGGTGGGCGTCGCTGTGCGTGATGGGGCACGAGCCTCCCTATCCGTCGGCGGCGTTCTCGGGGCCGGCCGAGATCCTCACCGAGGACATCGTCGGGCCGAGCGCCCGGATCGCGCAACGCGTCAGCGGCGCCGCCGAGCCGCCGGAAGGGTTGACCGACGAGATTCTCGCCCAGGCCGGCCGGGTCCTGCTAGCGATCACCGTCGACCAGGTCGGCGCCGCGAGCTACATCACCCGAACCGAATGACGACGGCTCACCTGGGCGCCGAAGAGGCTTGGGGACGTGCCTGGCGGTAAACCTCCGAGCGGGACAACTCCGCGCAGTCGGCGGTCGGCTGAGCAGCTGCGCCAGGCGCTCGGCTGGCAGCCCGTGGCGCGGCCGGTGCATCCCGTGCTCTTCATCAACCCGCGGTCCGGAGGCGGCACGGCGGCCCGGCTGGCCTTGGCCGATCACGCGCGGGATCTCGGCGTCGAGACGATCGTCCTCGAACCCGACCACGATCTCGCAACGCTCGTGGTGGACGCCGTGGACCGCGGAGCGGATGCCCTCGGTATGGCCGGCGGCGATGGCTCGATGGCGGTCGTCGCAGCGGCGGCGTGCGCGCACGACCTGCCGTTCGTCTGCGTTCCCGCAGGGACGCGCAACCACTTCGCCCTCGATCTCGGCGTACAGCGCAACGACGTCGTGGGAGCGCTCGAGGCCTTCACGGACGGCCTCGAGCGCCGGATCGACCTCGGCGAGATCAACGGCTCGGTGTTCCTCGACAACGTGGTCCTCGGGTTCTACGGCGACGCCGTCCGACAAGAGGGGTACCGCGACGCGCGGCTGCGAACAATGCTCGCGTCGGCGCGGGACGCGCTCGGGCCGCGGGCGCCGGCGCCGGGCTCGTCGTTGTCGACGATCGGGGCAGGGAGCATCGCGATCCGGCTGTCGTCCTGGTCTCCAACAACCCCTACGCGGTGGACCGCAAGGTCGCGCGCGCGACACGGCCGCGACTCGACACCGGCCGGCTCGGGGTCATCTCCCTCGACCGGCCGGCCCTGCCCCGTACCGACTGGGCGTGGACGACGACGTCACTCGAGGTCGCGGCGCCCGCGACCGTCCACGCTGGTCGCGACGGCGAGGCCGTCACGCTGGTCCCACCGCTGCGTTTTGCCATTCGGCCGCGCGCGCTCCGCGTGCGGATCTCCTCGCGGCACCCGGGCGCCTCCCCCTCGGCGCAACTGAGCTCGCTCGATCCGCGACGCGCGTGATCCCACTGCTTTTCAACCGTGGCCGGCGGCCCATCCCTCTGCGTTGGGGTGGCGCCACGAATAGCCCTCGGCGGTTTGGCGAGCGGGCCCATCTGCGCTGCAGGCAGGAGGCCCTAGTCTGCGCCCCGCCAGCAAACCCAAGGGAGACGACCGTGAACAACCGCCACACCGCTGACGGCAGGCAGTCAACAGCCCCGCCGCGGTCCTCGCGGCGACCACCGGGCTCATCTTCGGCGTCTTCGTCACCGCTTCCTCGCTCACGCGCTCTGAGAAACGCCATGACTGAGACCATCGAAGTGACCGCGACGCTGTGCGACGCGTTCGCTGCGACGGCCGCCGCGCATGCGGACGAGCCGGCCCTACGGACCGCGGACGGCGCCGTTGCGTGGACCTGGCGCGAGTACGCCGATCGCGCTGCGAGCCGCCGCCGGCGGGCCTGCACGGCATCGGCGTGCGGCGCGGCGACACCGTCGCGCTCTGGCTGTCCAACCGCCCCGAGTTCCACGTCGCCGACACGGCGGCCATGCAGCTCGGCGCCGCGCCGTTCTCGGTCTACCCGACGTTCACCGTCGAGCAGGCGGAGCACGTCGTCGGCGACGCCGGCAGCCGCGTGCTCGTGACCGAGCCCGCGTATCTGGAGCGGGCGCTCGCGATCCGCGCAGGCCGGTCGCACCGCGCTCGAGCTGATCGTGCTCGTGGAGGGCGCCGCCACGAAGGCGCTCACGTGGGACGAGCTGCTCGCGGCCGCCCCGGGCGAGCTTCGACGTCGCGGCAGCTGCGGCCGCGGTCGTCGCCCGACGACCTCGCGACGCTGATCTACACCTCGGGCACGACCGGCGCGCCGAAGGGCGTCGAGCTCACGCACCGCAACGTCGATGGCGCAGTGCGCCGCGCTCAGCGAGCGCGCTCGGCCTCGCGGCCGCGGCTGCGCGCGATCTCCTGGCTGCCGATGGCGCACATCGCCGAGCGGCTGTGCACCCACTACATCCCGATGGACGCTCGGGTGGGCGGTGACCTGCCTTGACGACCCGCGCGCCGATCGGCGCCGTGCTGCCCGAGGTCCGGCCGCAGTTCTTCTTCTCGCCGCCGCGGCTGTGGGAGAAGCTGCGCGCCGCGACCGTGGCCAGGCTCGGCGAGCCGCCCCGACGGCGCGACCGCGCTGCGCGGCCTCGGACTCGACGAGCGTCCGCGTCGCGATCACCGGCGCGGCGCCGTGCCCGCGCCGAGGTGATCGAGTTCTGGCACGGGCTCGGGCTGCCGCTGTTCGAGGTGTACGGCATGTCCGAGACGACCGGCGTGGCGACGGTCAACGCGCCCGGGCGCCGTGCGGATCGGCACCGTCGGCCGCGCGCTGCCCGGCGTCGAGGTCGCGCTCTCGGACGACGGCGAGGTTCTCGATGCGGGGGCCCGTCGTGATGCGCGGCTACCGCAACCTGCCCGAGGCGACCGCCGAGGCGCTCGACGCCGGCGGCTGGATGCACACGGGCGACATCGGCGTCTTCGACGACGACGGCTACCTGCGGATCGTCGACCGCATCAAGGAGCTGATCATCAGCGCGGCCGGCAAGAACATGTCGCCCGCGAACATCGAGGCGACGATCAAGTCGGCCGGCCGGCTGATCGGCTGCGTCGTGCTGCGATCGGCGACGCACGGCCCTACAACGTCGCGCTGGTCACGCTCGACCCCGACGGTCGGCCGCACGGTCGCCGACCCGCACGCCGAGGTCGCGGCGTCCACGATCGACCGTGCGAACGAGCAGCTCGCGCGCGTCGAGCAGATCAAGCGCTTCGCCGTGCTCGCCGGCGACTGGCTCGCCCGGCGGCGACGAGCTGACCCCGACGATGAAGCTCAAGCGCAAGCCGATCGCGGCGAAGTACGCGGCCGAGATCGAGGCGCTCTACGCCTGATCAGCCGAGATCGACGCCGCCGTCCTCGCCCGCCAGCACGGCGGGACCGAGGACGGCGGCGAGCGTCAGCGCGCAGATCAGCTCGATCGGGCTCTCGGTGACCTGGCGACCCAGCAGCTCCTCCGCGCGCTTGACCCGGTAGGCGACCGTGTTCTGGTGGACGTAGAGCTCCTTCGCGACCCGCGTCGCGCTGCCGCCGGCAGGCCAGGAACGCGAGCACCGTCTCGCGCAGCCGCTGCGCCGGCTCGGCCGTCGCGGCCAGCGGCCCGAGCTGCTCGGCGACGAACGCGCGCGCCCGCGGCAGGTCGCTCGGCGAGCAGCGAGACGAGCTCGACCTGCGCGTAGCTCGTCACCGCGGCGCCGCGCCGCCCGCGAGCGACGCCGATGCGCGCCGCCTGGAGCGCCTCGGCGTGCGAGCTGCGGAAGCCCGCGATCCCCGCCCCGGCCTGCCGAACGCGACCACGCACCCCCGGCGGGCGGCTCGTAGCGCTCGAGCGCGTCGCGTCGCCGAGGCGCTCGAACGACCCGCACCAGACGTCGAAGCGCGCCGCGCCCGAGGCGCACGACCAGCGGCTCGCCGGCGCCGAGCGCGGCCGCCGCCTCGCGCGACCGCGCGCTCGAGCCCGCGGACCTCGCTGCCGGCGCTCGCGATCGCGCATCGCGACGTGGTGGCGCCGGAGCGTCGTAGCCGAGCCGCCGCGAGGCGACCTCCTCGTCGACCGGCTCGCCGGCGAGGATCGCCCGCACCGTCTCCGCGCGCAGCTGCGAGGCGCTGCGCATCATCCGCTCGCGCTCGGTCCCGAACTCCTCGACCAGCACGTCGGAGACCCTGTCGACGTAGGCGAACATGAACGCCGAGCTCTGGTCCTGGCCGGCGGCGAGCTCGCCGGAGTCCGTCGATGCGCTCCTGCAGCGCCTGCGACCAGCGCTCCCACAGCCACGCGTGGCCGAGCCGGTAGGAGCGCAGCAGCGCCGGCAGCGGGATGCCGCGGCGCACGTTGCCGCGCAGGAACTCCAGCGCCTCGGGCGGGACGACGACGTCGTCGACGCCCGCGCCGCGCGCGAGCAGCCGCAGCACCTGGCCGATGTTCGCCTCGGTGCTGGCGAGCAGCTCCGCGCGCAGCTCGTCGTCCTCGATCGCCGCGAGCTCGGGGATCGCCGCGTACAGGTGCTCGGCCATCCCGCGCGCGAGCTCGGGTGTGCGCGGCAGCAGCTCCGCGGCCAGCTCCTGCACCGCTGGCGTGATCCCGGAGCCTCGCGCGACGGCAGCCATCGCCAGCGCCGATCGTACTCCGCGCCGTTGTGGCTCTGCCCACAACGGCCGCCGCGAATCCTGGGCGTCCGGCCGTGTGCGCGCCGCGCGGCGGCCGTAGCGTACGCCCATGCCCACGAAGATCGACCGCACCATCGGCCACCGTCCAGAGTCACGCGAACCACCGGCGCCCGCGCGGGCGCGCACGCTCGGACTCGACGTCCTGCTGACCGACGCCGCCGTCGGCGGCGGCACGCGCCGCTTCATCCAGCCGCGCGCCGTCGCCGCGGTCGGCGCCGGGCTCGCCCGCCACCCGCGCAGCGTCGCGCGGCGCGCCGCCGGCGCTCGGCGACCGAGCTCGCGCGCGTCGCCGCCGGCCGCTCCGAGCGGAGCCCCGGCCAAGGGCGACCGGCGCTTCGCCGATCAGGCCTGGCAGCAGAACTGGCTGCTGCGCCGCGTGATGCAGGGCTACCTCGCGGTCGGCGAGGCCGTCGACGGCGTGATCTCCGACGCGCGAGCTCGACTGGCAGACCGAGCGCCAGGCGCGCTTCGCCGCGAGCAACGTCCTCGACGCGCTCGCGCCGACGAACTTCCCGTGGTCCAATCCCGCCGTGCTGCGGGCGATCGTCGACGAGGGCGGCGCGAACCTCGTCCGCGGCGGCGCGGCGCTTCGCCGCCGACGTCTCGTGGCCGCCGCGGCTGCCGCAGAGCGTCGACACGGAGCAGCTTCGAGGTCGGCGGCAACCTCGCCGCCTCGCCCGGCTCGGTCGTGCTGCGCACCGAGGTCTTCGAGCTGATCCAGTACAAGCCGACGACCGAGCAGGTGCGCGAGGTGCCGCTGCTGTTCGTCCCGCCGACGATCAACAAGTACTACATCCTCGACCTCGCGCCCGGGCGCAGCATGGTCGAGTACCTCGTCGCCGCGGGCCAGCAGGTGTTCGTCATCTCGTGGCGCAACCCCGACGAGGCGCAAGGCCACTTCGACCTCGACACCTACGCCGACGCGGTGCTCGAGGCGCGCCACGCCGTCGCCGACGATCACCGGCCAGGCGGCGGTCCACCTCAACGCGGCGTGCTCGGGCGGGATCATCACCGCCGGCGCGCTCGGCCACCTCGCGGCCGAGCGGCGCGCTCGGGGACGTCGCGAGCCTCACGCTGTTCGTGTGCGCGCTGGACAACGCGCGCGCCGGCACCGCGGGCGCGCTGACCAGCCGCGAGACGGCCGCCGCCGCCGTCGCCGAGTCCGCCCGGCGCGGCTACCTCGACGGCCAGGCGCTCGCCGGGGTGTTCGCCTGGCTGCGGCCGAACGACCTGGTCTGGAACTACGTCGTCAACAACTACCTGCTCGGCAAGCAAGCCGCCGGCCTTCGACGTCCTCTACTGGAACCAGGACGCCGTGCGCCTCGCCGCCGGCCTGCACCGCGACTTCGTGCGCCTGGCGCTCGACAACTCGCTCACGCGCCCCGGCGGCGCTGGAGGTGCTCGGCTCGCCGGTCGACCTCGGAGCAGGTCGACCTCGACAGCTACATCGTCGCCGGCCTCAACGACCACATCGTGCCGTGGGAGAACGCGTACCGCAGCACGCAGCTGCTCGGCGGCGACAAGCGCTTCGTGCTGTCGACCAGCGGCCACATCCAGGCGCTCGTCAACCCGCCCGGCGCCGGACTCGCGCTCGAGCTACCGCGTCGCCGGACGAGCACCCCGCCGACCCGCAGGCGTTCCTCGAGCAGGCGGCCAAGCTGCCCGGCAGCTGGTGGCCCGACTACGTCGAGTGGCTCGGCGAGCGCTCGGGCGAGCTGAGCCCGGCGCCGAAGCGGCTCGGCGGCGGCGGGCACCGCGCGCTCGGCAAAGCGCCCGGCACCTACGTCCTACGCGAGCTGACGCCATGCCGCGACTGCCGTACCAGCACCTCGGCGAGGCGCTGGCCACCGACTACTTCTTCGTCCGCGAGCAGTTCACCGACGAGCAGTGGGAGCACTTCCTCCGTACGCGGCGCTTCGTCGACGACGAGGTGCTGCCACAGATCAACGAGTACTGGGAGCGCGCGGAGCCGGCCTGGCCGCTGTTCCGCCGCCTCGGCGAGCTCGGCCTGGTCGGCGACGACATCGAGGGCTACGACTGCCCGGGGATGAGCGCGCTGGCCTGGGGCCTCGTCCACATGGAGGTCAACCGCGGCGACGGCAGCCTGGGCACCTTCCTCGGCGTGCAGGCCGGGCTGGCGATGCGGACGATCCACCTGCTCGGCTCCGAGGAGCAGCGCGAGCGCTGGCTGCCGGCGATGGCGCGCGTGGAGAAGACCGGCGCGTTCGCGCTGACCGAGCCCGACCACGGCTCGGACTCGGTGGCGCTGGAGACCCGCGCGCGCCGCGACGGCGACGAGTACGTCATCGACGGCGCCAAGCGCTGGATCGGCAACGGCTCGGTCGCGGACGTCGTCGTGGTCTGGGCGCGCGACGAGGCCGACGGCCAGGTCAAGGGCTTCCTCGTCGAGCAGGGCACGCCCGGCTACGACGGCGACGCCGATCGACGGCAAGGGCTCGGTGCGCGCGATCTGGCAGGCCGACATCACCCTCGACGGCGTTCGCGTCCCGCTCGAGAACAGGCTGCCCGGGCGCGAACACGTTCAAGGACGCCGGCCGCGTCCTCGTCGCGACGCGCGGCGTCTGCGCCTGGGCCGCGCTCGGCCACGCGATGGCGGCCTACGACACCGCGCTGACCTACGCGCTGCAGCGCGAGCAGTTCGGCAGGCCGCTGGCGAGCTTCCAGATCGTGCAGGACCGGCTCGTCAAGATGCTCGCCGAGGTCACGGCGATGCAGCTGTACTGCATGCAGCTCGCGCGCCTGGAGGAGGCGGGCCGGATGTCGGACACGATCGCCGGCCTCGCGAAGCTCAACAACACGCGCAAGGCGCGCTGGGTGATCTCCGAGGCGCGCGACCTGCTCGGCGGCAACGGGATCCTGCTCGAGAACCACGTCATGCGCCACATGGCCGACATCGAGGCGATCCACACCTTCGAGGGCACCGAGACGATGCAGGCGCTGATCGTCGGCCGCGACATCACCGGGATCGGCGCGTTCCGGTGAGAGAGCTGACGCCCGTGCCCGCCGAGTGGCTCGGCCGGCCGCTCGCCGAGACGCGCTGGATGCTGGAGGCCGACGCGCCTGCTCGCCGACCCGGTCGCCTACGGGCGCGGCGTGCCGCACGGCGACGGGCGGCCGGTCGTCGTCGTTCCGGGCTTCCTCGCCTCCGACGACAGCCTGCTGCTGCTGCGCCGCTGGCTGCGCGCTCGTCGGCTACCGGCCGCACACCGCGGGCTTCGTCTTCAACGTCGACTGCGCCGACCGCGCGGTCGAGCGGGTGGAGCGGCTCGCGGAGGCGATCCACGCCACGACCGGGCCGCCGCGTCGCGATCGTCGGCCACAGCCGCGGCGGCCACCTCGCCCGCGCCACCGCCGCGCGCCGGCCGGATCTCGTCTCCCACGCGATCTCGATGGGCGCCGACCTGCAGGGCCTGCTCGGGATCAGCTCGCCGACGCGGGCGGCCGTCGGGATCGTGCGGCGCGGCGCTGCACCTCGCCCGCCGCAGCCGCGACCCGGACTGCTTCCGCGCGCGCTGCAGCTGCGGGTTCATCCGCGACTACACCGCGGACTTCCCGGTCGACCGCGTGCGCCTGACGTCGATCTACACCAAGGGCGACGGGGTGGTGCGCTGGGAGCGCGCGATCGTCGAGGAGGCCGACTGCGTCGAGGTCACCGGCAGCCACATCGGGCTGATGGCCAACCGCAAGGCGTACCGCGCGATCGCGCGCGCGCTCGCACGCGAGGAGCTGCCGGGTGCGGACGCGCAGTAGGCCGCGGCTGTTCGTCACCGACCGCGGCGCCGGCGAGCCGGTGCTCTCGATCACCGGCTGGACGATCTCCTCGGCCGTCTTCGATCCGGTCGCCGAGCTCTATCTGCCGCACGTCCGCGTGGTCGCCTACGACCATCGCGGGGCCGGGGCGCTCGGCCCGTGGCCCGCGCCGGTCTCGATGGCGATGCTCGCCGCCGACGCGGCGCGCGTGCTCGACGATCGCGGGATCACGCAGCGCGCACGTCGTCGGGCTGTCGATGGGCGCGGGCGGTCGCGCTCGAGCTGGCGATCCGGATGCCGCACCGCGTCAAGAGCCTCGTCCTCATCGGCGGCGGCGCCGGCGGTCCGGCGACGGCGCCCGGCCGAGTGTCGCGCGCGGCGGCCGGCACCGTCGGCACGGTGCTGTCGGACACGATGCGCCACCGCCACGTTTGGCCGGCCGCCGCGCTGTTCTCGGCCGCTTCCGCGACGCAGCATCCGGACAAGGTCGCCGGCTACATGCCCGCCTTCGCACGCCACCGCGCGCCGCCGTGGATGACCGGGTGGCAGGCGCTGGCGGTCGCGTGCTTCGGCCGCCGCGCTTCGCTCGGGCGCGTTCGCGCGCCAACGCTCGTGCTCCACGGCGGACACGACGTGATGGCGCCGGTCGCCAACGCGCGCGCTGCTCGCCGACGGCATCCCCGGCGCCGAGCTGCACGTCGTGCCCGACGCCGGCACGCGGTCCCGCTGGAGCATCCCGAGGCAGTCGGCCCGGCTGCTCGTCGACTGGGTGACGCCGCCACGCGGGCGCCGAGCCCCCCGCCGCTCGGCAGCGTGGACATCATCGGCGAGCGACTCACACGCCCATTCTCACTCGCCGCAGGCACGTGGCGCAACACCGGCGACGCCGCCGCGCTCCTTGCCCGAGCATCGCGTCCCGGCTCGACGGCCGGTTGAGGAGATGCCCGTCGATCACGGCGAGGAGCGTCGGGGCAGGATCAGCCCCTTCTCGGTCGCGAACTCGTCGTCGGTCAGTGCGCCTCGGTCGTGCAGATCGGCGAGTTGTTGCAGCAGCGTCAGGTCAGCGGGGCCAAGCGGGCGACGACGTTCGTGCCCGTCACGGCCCTGCGCCGCGCCGTCCAGCACGCTTCGCAGGCCGGCGATGTCCTCGCTCACGCGATGGCGGAGATGGTCGAGTCGTTGCTGCGCACCGGCCGCGGGAGTCGACCCTCCCTCGGGGAACTCGCTTCGCACCTGGCGGCGTAGCGCTTCGGTTCCGACGATGAGCAGGATCGCGATGGCGGCGATGCTGACCGGCTGCCGGAACGTGCGGCGTCGGCCCCCACGCGATGAACAGGGCGAAGACCGCAAAGACGATCGTGTAGATCAGGACGGGCCGGCCCCACAGGTATCGGGCGGCCAGCCCGCGAAGGGCGTGGGCGGCGCGTGTCGGCCCGGCCAGCGCGGCGACGAGCACGATCAGGACGCCGTCGAAGATCAAGAAGCCCGCGGTCTGGGCCAGCAGTGACGTCCCGATACCCCATACCGCGCCCGCGGCCGGGTGCACGACCGGGTCACGGGCGAGTTGGTCGACCACGTATTGGCCGATCGCGCCGCGGGCGACCAGTACGACGATGCCGGTGGCGATCGCGCTGATGCCGACGTTGCGCAGCGCGATGCGGCGCCAGCCGCGGGCCAGGACCACCGCGGCGGCGTACAGCCCGACTCCGAGGAGCGACGAGCACGACGACCAGGTCGCGGATCACATGCGCGGCCAGCTGGACGGTTTCGAGCTGGTCTGAGTGCAGGATCGCGACGCTCGCGGTCCCGGGAGCGACGGCGATCCCCGCGACCTGTGACCCGCCGAAGTGCGCGAGGAGCCCGCTGAGGTCGAGGCTGACGGTCCCGTTGGCGGCCGAGATCGCCTGCTCGCGCCCGTCGATCACAGCGAGCAGCGCCCGGTGGGCCTCGCGGTTTGCCTGCCGGAACAGGTCCTCGACGGGCGGCGTCGCGAGCCCGCGCTGGATCGCCTGCGTCGCGACAACCTTCAGTCCGTCCGCCGCGGGGCCCGCGAGCGCGCGCTCCCGCCGCGGGAGTAGCTGCGCGAGCTCACGGCTCACGTCGACGTTCGCGTACAGGCGCGCGACCAGGTAGTCCGACAGCACGCCGCGAACCTTTCCGTTCTCAAGCAGCCGGTTGCTCGTCTTCGTCCACTCGTTCGTGTCCAGCGCCTGACGGTCCAGCCACACCGCGAACACCGCCAGCGTGCCGATGATCGACGCGAGGACGATGAGACCCTGGACCAGGTGCCGGTGGACTCGGGCCGCCGATGATGGCTCGCCACCCGCACCGCCTTTGGCTCCCGGATCCGGGGACGTGGACATCCCACCACGAGGGCCTACGACCGCGTAGTCGAGCATCGCAGCGCTCTTCCTGGCTCGCTCATGGTGCGCTAGTCCACCAGCGCGGCGGGTGACCGGTCATCACACGGTTTGCGTGATCCGGTTGGCGCGACCCCGTGCCGAGCGAATAAGGTTGCCGCAAGACGCCCGCAGACCCTCCCGTGCCAATGCGCAGCCCTCACCCGGACCATCTGCCGGCGATGCGTGGCCTTGATTGTCCGGCCGCTGCTGTTCGACCGGCTGTCGGCCGCCGGCCCGGGCGACGTGATCCTCGTGTGCGCGCCCGCAGGAAGCGGCAAGACCGTGCTGCTGCGATCCTGGGTCGAGTCCGAGGGGCTCGGCCGACCGCATTGCGTGGGTCTCGGTGGAACGTGGGGAGCACGATGCGCAGCGCTTCTGGCTGTCGGTCATCGACGAGCTTGCCGGGGCAGCCGGCCGGACGGGTTCGTCGAGCGCGTCGAGCGCCACGCCCGGCCTTCGGTGGCCTGGCGGTCGTCGAGCGACTGCTGTCCGACCTGCATTCGCTCGAGCAGCCGGTCGTGCTGGTGATCGACGATCTGCACGAGTTGCGCTCGGCGGAAGCGCTGCGGTGGCTCGAGCTGTTCCTGACCGAGTTGCCCCCCGAGCTCCGCGTGGCGCTGGCCACGCGCGAGGACCCCACGCTCGGGTTGCATCGGCTGCGGCTCGCCGGGCGGCTGACCGAGATCCGCGCCGATCGACCTGCGCTTCTCCCTGGAGGAGACGCGCGAGCTCATCGACGCGAGCGGGGTCACGCTGTCCGACACGGCCTTGGCGCTGCTTCACGAGCGGACCGAAGGGTGGGCGGCGGGCCTGCGGCTGGCGGCGATCTCGCTCGCCCGGCACCCCGACCCGGAGCGCTTCGTGGCCGAGTTCTCCGGCAGCGAGCGCACCGTGGCGGGCTACCTGCTGGCGGAGGTGCTGGAGCGCCAGCCGCCGGAGGTCCGCGACCTGCTGCTGCGCACCTCGGTGCTCGAGCGCGTCAGCGGCCCACTCGCCGACGCGCTGACCGGCAGAACGGGCTCAGAAGCGATGCTGCAGAGCCTGGAGGACGCGGACGCGTTCGTCACCTCGCTCGATGTAGGCGCGGTCGTGGTTTCGCTACCACCACCTGTTCGCCGATCTGCTGCAGCTCGAATTGCGACGGACCTCCCCGGCGCTCATCGGCTCGCTGCACCGCACGGCGGCACTGTGGTTCGAGGAGCAGGGCTTCGTGGTCGAGGCGATCCGCCACGCGCAGGCGGCGGGCGACTGGCCGCACGCCGCGCGGCTGCTCGCCGACAACTATGTCGGACCTCGTGTTCGACGGCCGCAAGGCGACGCTGCGCGCGCTGTTGGCCGCCTTCCCGGCCGACGCGCCGGAGGCTGATGCGGAGCTGGCCCTGGCGTTCGCCACGGGACGGCTCTACGACGGTGCTGCTCGACGAGAGCGCCGCCCACATCGCCGTCGCGGAGCGGCTGGCCGCGACAGTGCCCGAGAACACAGGGAGCTCTTCGACCTGCGGCTGACCAGCGCGAGGCTGTGGCTCGCGTCTCAGCGCGGCGATCTCGACACCGCGCGGCAGGCGATGCGGGCTTTGGAAGCGCAGCCCGCCGGCACGCCCGCGCGCAGCAACGACCATCGCGCGTCGGCGCTGATGAACTTCGGCATCGCCGAGCTGTGGTCGCTGCAGCTGGACGATGCCCGCCGCGACCTCGAGGAGGCGCTGGCGCTCGCCCGCCGCATCGGGCGACCGTATCTGGAGATCGGCTGCCTCAGCCAGCTCGCGCTTGCGGCTGTGTTGAGCGGCGTCGCCGATCCCAGAGGCCTGCGGTTCAGCGAGGAAGCGGTGAGGATCGCCGAAGCGCACGGATGGGGAACGCATCGGATCGTCGCTCCGGCCGTCGCCGCCGGTGCCGCCGCTCTCGCCTGGCTCGGCCGCTTCCAGGAGGCCGAGCAGCTGGCTCGACCGCGTGGAGTCGCGCAAGTCGGCCGGCGGACGAGTTCGAGATCGGAGCCCGTTCTCCACTATGCGCGCGGCTTCGTGCGGCTCGGCCAGGGTCGGTTCGAGGAAGCGCTGGCGGACTTCCTCGCGCGGAGCGCATGCAACGCGTCGCTCGCGCGCGAACATGCGCTCCCAGTGGACGCGCGCGGCGTGGATCGTGCAGACACAGGTCCTGATGGGCGCGACGGTGGCGGCGCGCGCCGCCGCTCGCCGCTCTCGATCCCGCAAGAGCGCGACGCGATCGGGCATGCGCATCGCCGAGGCGGCGCTCGGGTTGGCGGACGGCCGCGCCGGAGGATGCCGTCGCCGTGCTGGCGCCGATGATCGGGCGCCGAGCCCGATGAGTCGAGGGCTCCGCGCAGGCGCTTCATCCGCGCTGGCCGACCGTCCACGCGCTACTGCTCGACGCCGTCGCCCGGGACCAGCTCGGCGATCCAGGACGCGCCGAGGCGTCGATCGAGCGCGCGCTCGCCCTCGACCGAGCCGGACGGCATCGTCCTCCCGTTCGTGGTCGCGCCGCTCCGCGAGCTCCTCGAGCGGCACCGCGGTCACCGCACCGCACACGCGGCGCTGCTGTCGACGATCCTGGACGTGCTCGCCGGACCTCGCCTCGCCGCCAGCCGACGCGCCACCGCTTGCGCGACCCGCTCAGCGACGCCGAGCTGCGCGTCGCTGAGATACCTGCCCACCAACCTCAAGTCGCCCGAAATCGCCGCCGAGCTGTTCGTCTCCGACCAACACGGTGAGGACGCACATGCGCCACATCTACGCCAAGCTCGATGCGCACAGCCGCAGCGAGGCCGTCGCCCGTGCCCGCCAGCTCGGCCTGCTCGCACGGGGTCTCCCGCGCTAGGGCGCGCGCGGACCTGCGAGTCACGCAAAACGTGTGACGACAGCTCGTCCGGCCGGCGCCGACGCTCCGAGCAGCATCAACGCATCGCGGCGAAGCCGCTAGACAGGAGATCGACATGTCCGACAAGGTGAAGGAGACGTTCGAGGACGCCACGAAGGCGGCCGACAGGCGCGACGACCAGCTCGAGCAGGCCGCCAGAAGGTCGAACCTACGTCCAGCGAGGCGCGGCAGCGGCTGGCCGACGCGTCGCGCGAGAAGTGATTCGCACAGGCCAGGTGCAGCGCCGTGACCGAGTTCAAGCACGAAGAGCACCTCTCGCGTGAACAGGCTGCGGAGCGCCTGGCGGACATCGCCTTCGCGCTCACCGCCGGAGGGACGCTCGAGCTGAGGATCGAGGGCGAGAGGTCAACCTTCCCGTCGCCGACGACGTGCGCCTGAAGCGCGAGAGCAAGGTCGAACGGCGACCGCATCGAGGTCGAGGTCGTGCTGACCTGGTCCGCGATCACGCAGAGCGCGTGATGACAGCTCACCCAATTCGCCTTCAGAACTCGGGTCTCCCTGTATTGCAACCTCTGAAGGAGACCAACATGACTGAACACGCCGTAGGACCCACTTCGAAGAGGCGCCGATCGTCGCTGATCTTCGTCAGGCGACCCGCCAGCTCACCGGGTACTGGTGGCTCGGGCTCGCCAGCGGGATCGCCTGGATCGTCATCTCGCTCGTGATCCTGCAGTTCGACGACGCTTCGATCACCACCGTCGGGATCCTCGTTGGATTGATGTTCCTGTTCGCGGCGATCGGGAACTTTGCCGTTACGAGCCTCGCCATCGAGCACCGCTGGGTGCCGGCGCTGTTCGGCGGCCTGTTCCTGATCTCCGCGGTCATCTGCTTCATCAATCCAGTGGACACCTTCGTCGGGCTAGCCGACATGCTGGGCTTCCTGTTCGGGATCGTGGGCCTCTGGTGGATGGTCCGGGCGTTCCTCGAGCGGCCGGTCAACCCCCTGTGGTGGATCGGGCTCATCTCCGGCATCCTGATGACGGGTCTCGCCTTCTGGACATCGGGCCAGTTCTTCATCCACAAGGCGTATGTCCTGCTGGTCTTCGCCGGGATCTGGGCGCTGATGCAGGGCATCACCGACATCGTGCGCGCGTTCGAGCTGCGCCGGCTGCAGAAGCAGCTCTGATGCCGTGAGGGAGGGTCGTCTCCGGGCTCGACGCAACGCAGCGACACAAGGTCGCCGCGCTGCGCGCCCGGGGACGATTCTTCTGGCTCGATGTGTCCCAGGCCACTGAGCGCGATCACGCAGATCGCGTGACGACGAGTCACCAAGCCATCGGTGACGCTGAATGCGTCGACTAGATGAAAGGAGACTCGAATGGAGACTGCACTTTGGATCGTCCAGGCGCTGCTCGCGGCGATCTTTCTCGTCACAGGGCTGACGAAGCTCACCCAGCCGCGCAAGAAGATGGCGGCGGGGCCGATGGGCTGGGCCGCCGACGTGAGCGACCGCCAGTTTCGGACGATCGGGCTGCTCGAGGTCCTCGGTGGGATCGGCGTGATCCTCCCGGCCGCGCTGGGCATCGCCCCGACCCTGACGGCGCTCGCCGCCGTCGGGCTCACGCTGACCATGATCGGCGCGATCGTGACCCATGTGCGCATGGGCGAGCCTGAGCGCCTGGTGGCGCCGGCCGTCGTGCTCATGCTGGCGTTGCTCATCGCCATCGAGCGCTTCGGACCGCACAATTTCTGAGCGGCGCGCTGGGATTGGCCGTAATTCCCACGCGGCCGTAATTCAGGCGGCCGCCGACAGTCACACGACCCGCTCGAAAGGAGCAGCATCATGTCCATCGCCAACGAGATCCGGAGCGCCCTTGCCAGCGACCCGCACCTCAACCACCCGACCGAGGTTGCAGTCTCAGAACGCGCCGGGGCGGTGACGCTGCGCGGCACCGTCCGCAGCCTCAACCAGCGCCGGACCGCCGTGCAGATCGCGAGGTCCGCGTGCGGCGTGCAGTGGGTTGACGACCAGCTTCGCGTCGACCCGCGCGACCGCTTCCAGGACGACGAGCTCCGTGGCGCTGCACTGCAGGCGCTGATGTCAAACGACCGCGTGCCCGCGGACCGTATCGACCTCAGCGTGACCAACAGCTGGTTGACCCTCAGAGGCGAAGTGGCACGACAGTCGGAGAGCGACGCTGCGTTCGCGAGCGTGTCGAGTATCGCCGGCGTCGGTGGGATCACCAACGAGATCAAGGTGATCACCGCCGGAATCGATGGCTGAGGAACGCGTTTTCAACTGATGCTGCTCCAGCGCACTCGGTCGGCGGGAACGGCGCCCGGAGTCCGGTCGTGAACGTGCCGTGGCAGCGCTACGTGAGGTACTCGTCTTGCGCACGGCCAGTGCGGGCCAGCACGCGGCGTGCGTCCCCGACTGCGGCCGGTGGCGTTGCGACCGCGCAGGCGAAGTGCCCGCCGCGGCTGTGGCCGACGATCGCCGCGCCGTGTCGCGAGGTGTCGCGACTTGTTCGTGACGAACAGCTCGCGTCGCGCGTGACCCCGTGGACCGCCAGTTCTTCCGATCGAGCGGCGGTCGCACATGACTGAGATCGTCCAAACAATGTGATGACGGCTCACCCAGCCTGGGATGGAAGCTGCCCCTCATGAGCGATAACCCAAACATCACCAACGGTGGGGCCGGCGACCGCGACACATCAGACAACGTGATCTGCGTGTCGTTCGACCCCGACAACAATGCCTATGCCGCGCTGACCGCGCTGAAGGAGCTCGACTCGCAGGGCCAGCTTGGCCTGGAGGCGGCCGCCGTCGTCGTCCGCGACGCCGACGGCCACCTCGTCGTGAAGGATCAGCTTGGTTCGAACGAGTTCGAGGGAGCCGCGGGCGGAGGGCTGCTCGGTCTCCTCATCGGCGTCGTCGGCGGTCCCCTCGGCGTCCTCATCGGAGGGACGTACGGGCTGCTCGTCGGCTCGCTGATCGACCTCGACAACGTCGAGCGCAGTGAGTCGGTCCTGGGCCAGATCGCCGCGACGGTTCATTCCGGTGCTACTGCTTTGCTGGCCCAGGTCACCGAGCCCAGCTACGCCGTGGTCGACAACGCGATGTCCGGGCTCGGCGGCACCGTCCTGCGGCGTGCCGTCTCCGACGTGGAGGCCGAGATCGCGGCGGCTGAGAAGGCTCAGCGCGACGCCAGCCGAGAAGCAAACAAGGAGCTGGTTCGTTCGCGGACCGAGCACAACAAGGAGCAGGCTCACGCCAAGGTCGAGCAGCTCAAGGCCAAGCTGCCGCACCGCGACAAGGCGGCGACCCCTGCTTCGTAGCCTCCGTGGTTCGACCAGCCTCGGCCGGAATTGTCGACACGGGTCGTGCACGCAAGGGCGCGACCCGTGTCCCGGCCGTTGTGCCACGCGCGCTGCTCGCTTGGCATGCCAACTGACGTGGTGGCGCGCCGACGACTGGTTCGCGTGCGCATCTACCCCACTGAATGCAAACGGTCGGTCGGCGGGTGCACGACAACTTCGGCGACGAAGTAGACGGCATCTGGGCCCGACGTCCGCTGGGTTCAGGCTCCATGGGCGCTTGGAACTCGGTCAGAGCTTCCGGGGCCGGGCGACCGTCGCGTGGCCGCCAGCGACCGTCACCGTCGCGCACGACCCGCGCCGCAGACCTGGGGCACGCGACTGGGTGCGATCCAGGCTTGGCGACGACCGAATACGGCTGATCTGAGTTCGAGTCCCCCTAGCTCCATCGCCCGGGTTCCCGAGCCTCTATCGGGGATTCGGGCGTTTTCGTTGCGGGGTGCGGTGGTGTTGTCTGGCGTCGCGGGGAACTGAGAGTCGTGGCCGAGCTGGCGACGCCGGCTGCTTGTAGTGCCCTGCGGAATGCGGAGGGCCCCGCCAGCTGCCGCCAGGCGGGGCCCTCCACCATTACCGTCCCTCTAGACGGCGAACCTCTTGCCGTACCAGCTTGCTACGCGGCGTTGATGCACACGACGTACAGCGTCACGTCAGTCGGGGCGCGACTCGCTGAAGCGCACGATCCAACCCGTGTTGACGCCGGGGCGCGGGCTGTTGGTGTCCCAATTCATCCGGCCGGGGAAGGAAGCGACGACGCCGGAACCGTTGGAGAGCGCGTCGAAGTCCTGGTCCAGAGCTCTCGGCACCGTTACGGATCCAGTAGCCGCCGGCGATGGCGACCTTCTACGGGCTCGAGCAGACGACCGTGGCCGGACGCCGCCACCGACTCCGCAGTAGCCAGCTGTCTTCGCCATCGTGGCCCGCACGGCGGCCGAGCCCTTGATGTAGTCCCACGTCCGGACCTCGTAGCCCGAGACGCCGTTGAGGCCGTCGTGCCCGTTGGTGCCGTTGGGCCGTCGTGCCCGTTGGTGCCGTTGACACCGTCACGCCCGTTGGCACCGGCCGACCCCTGGGGCCCGGTCGCGCCGTGGCACCCGTGGCGCCGAGTGCGCCGCTGGCCGCCTTGACGCCGGAGCCCGGGCATGTCGTCCAGACCATCTTGGACTTCTTGCCCGTCTTGACGAGCAGATGGCACTTGACCGTCGTCTTGTGGGACTTGACCGTCGTCTTGTGGGTGGCGGCGAACGCCACCGGGGTTGCGGCGAGCGCCGCGATCATCGCCGCGAGGGCGACACTTGTCTTACGCATCGATTGACTTCTCCTGTTTGTTAGTTTGGGCGTCTGTCCATATGTACCCCGCATACGCCATACGGTTTCATAAGAGAATTCGAAGTCAGCGACGGCGTATACGCGGTACGATCCGGCGATGGCACATATGAAGGTCCAGAGCGTGCGGTTCGGCACCTACCAGTGGACCGCGATCGCCGAGGCGGCCAAGTCCGAAGGCGTTGCGGCGTCGCAGTTCATCCGCGACGCCGCCTGGGCACGCGCGGTCCTGGTTCTGCAATCAGATCCGCGCGTGGCGTTCGCGTTCGATCTGGCCAAGGCGTTTGCAGACGACCCCGAACTCGCCAAGCGCTTCGAGCGGCTCCTCACGCTTCCGGTAGACGACGGGTCCCAGCCGTAACACCTGCGATCGGTCCGGGGGTGATGCTCGGCGCACCCACGACGAAAGCGCCCGAATTCCTGATAGAGGCTCGGGAACCCGGGCGATGGAGCTAGGGGTCAATCCCGCGCTGTTGCCGCGATGCGCGAGAAGCGCGTCCGGAGGCGCGTTCGCAGGCAAACGGGGGGCGACTCCTGAACGTCCGTCGGATTCCCCGGGACGCGTGCGGACGGCGATGGTGCACTGTGGTTCGTTATGTGCGTGCAGAGCGCTTCCGCGGGTTGTGCGGCTGTTGATCTCTACTGGCTGCCGTTGGGCGCCGGGGGACACTCGGTCAAGTACAACGGTCGCGTGTTCGAGTGGCTGGTCGCACGGCGTGAGGGACGACCAGCCTGCGACCTGTACCACGCTGCGCTGGAAGTTCATCTGGGTGCTGAGCGGTACGTGATCGAGATGGCTCCGGCGTGGGACGATCAGGGAGCCAGTCGCGGCGTGGTCGCCGAGGGGCCGGTGGGCGCCCGAGCGCTCGGGCGCTGGCGCATGTTCCGTTACGAGTTGCGCTGCTGGCGCGGCGGAGAGATCCCCGACGTCGCGTTCGCGGTGGACAGCCCTCAGCGCCTCAGTGCAGACGAACGCCAGGCATCAAGGCTGCTTGAACTCGTTGCTCAGACACCGGCCCTGGTATGGGGGCGCGACGAGGCTTGCTGCGGCGAGATGTGGAACTCCAACTCGGTGGCCTCCTGGCTGCTGAGCCGGAGCGGAATCGGCACTGCGGATGCTTCGCTTCCGGTCGGTGGTCGTGCACCTGGGTGGAGCGCCGGCATCACCTTCGCAACCACCAACGCGGTTTGACGCGCGCGGGCGCAGCCGGCGGGTTGTGCTGTATACACCGAGCTCGGGCGAGGCACACCCCACCGCTCGCGCGTTCGCGCGATTGCCACGCAGTGGGGCCATCCTGTATACATCGCGCTGTATACAACGAGTCCGCGTGCGAGAAGTCGTCGTTCGGGGCGAATCGTCGTCGCGTCCCGACAGGAGCCAGACATTCTCAGCGCGCACCCGTCCAATGTCCTCTCGCACCCGAACAGCGCCGGAGCAAGCGGCCTGTTGGACGACTTCTCCCTGGAGATGACCGGCAAGGACATCGAAAAGCTTCACGAGGCGCGGGACAGCATCCCGCCCGGCACACGCATCAACATCACGTTCCTGGGCAACGAGGATGCCGAGATGCGTCTCGGCGCGGCGCGCACCGCGAGGGCGCACGGCTTCGTCCCGGTGCCCCATATCTCGGCGCGGCGCCTGCGCTCGTCCGCGATGCTGGAGGAGTTTCTCGAGGGTCTCCGTGACGCCGACGCCTGCGAGAACGCGTTCGTCGTCGCGGGCGACCCGACGACCCCCGAGGGGCCCTACGAAGACTCCCTCGCGCTGATCCGCTGCGGTCTGCTGGAGCAGTACGGCGTCCGGCACGTCAGCGTCAGCGGTTACCCCGACGGACACCCCGAACTCGACGAGCGCGCCCTGTGGTCCGCGTTCGACGACAAGTTCGCCGCGCTGGCCGAGCGGCAGCTGCCCGGTGCCGTGATCACGCAGTTCGGGTTCGACGTCGACCCCGTGGTGACGTGGCTCGAGGCCGTCCGCGAGCGCGGCGTCGACGCTCCGATCCGCGTCGGCGTCCCGGGGCCCGCGGGGGTCAAACGCCTGCTGAGCTACGCCAAGCGCTTCGGCGTCGGCACCGGTGCCGGCATCGCCAAGAAGTACGGCCTCTCACTGACCAGCCTGATGAGCACGGCGGGTCCGGACCGGTTCATCCGCGAACTGGCCGACCGCTACGACGCCGGCCGGCACGGCGACGTCAAGCTGCACTTCTACACGTTCGGTGGCCTACAGGCCACGTCCGAGTGGGTCGCGGACTTCCGCAGCACCGGCTGAGCGCCACCCGGCGCCGCGTGGGCGCCGGGGGCGGGTAGCCGCGGGGTGCCGGCTCGCCTAGAGGGCGACGCCGCTCGCGCGCCAGCCGTCCGCGTACTCGAGGCGGGCGGTCTGCGCGTAGGGAACCGGGCTGACGATGACTCGGACCTCGAGCTGGCGGTGTGGCTCGACGGTCTTCTTCGTCGTTCCACCGTTGGGCTCCCCCCAGGTCAGCGTGAGCTCGGTGCCGTGCTCGACCTCGGGGGAGACAGTCGCCGAGCGAGAGCGCGCGGCGCTCGTTCGCGCTGTAGCCGGCGAACATCGACACGCCGACGACCGTGCCGTCCGCGTCGGCCACCTGGTCGAAGCTCGTCGAGGCGTAGTTGGCGATCGGGATGTTGAAGAACTGGTACTCCTCGGCGTCCGGGTCAAACAGCGCGTCATAGACCTTGCTGAGGTCCTCCCCGTTCCAGTCGAACGTGACCTTCCGACGCTCGGCGGCCGGGTCGATCTGCTCGAGCGCGTCACGGCCGATGAAGTCGTGGTCGAACTTCACGAACGGTCCGTAACCGAGCTCCCACGGGTTGAGGTAGTAGTCCTCGATGTTGTCGGAGACGAAGGAGCCCGCGAGCGCGTTGTTCGCCTCGTAACCCGTGGCCGGCAACCACTCGCGGTAGGCGCGTCAGCTCGTCGCCCGTGTAGATGGCCGGCAACGGCGACGGGATCCAACCCGACTCCAGCGTGTTCGACGCGTACGCACGCGCACCACACGGCTCCAGCCCGAACTCGGCGCCCTCGGCGAGGATCGTCTCGCGGACGAGGTCGTAGTCCTCGTACGGACCGAAGATCTCCAGCCCTGGCTCCCCCGCCATCCCGTGGCGCAGGGTACGGACGGTCCGGCCGGCAAGGTTCATCGTCGACAGGCGGAAGAACTTCAGCTGCTCGAGCGGGCCGCCGTTGAGCTTCTCGATCACCGACCACGCATTCGGGCCCTGGATCTGGAAGCGGTAGTAGCGGCGCGTGACCTGCTTGCCGAACGTGCGCATCGGCGAGCGGTCGTCCTGGACGATATCGAGGCCGCTGTAGCCCCCGGTTTCGCCGTGGAAGGTCAGCCAATTGGCGGCTGGAGCACGCCCCACGTAGACGAACTCCTCCTCACCGAGGCGGAAGAGGATGCCGTCGCCGATGACGTGGCCGGCCGGTGTGGTCGGCACGTACTGCTTGGCCATGTTGACCTCGAAGTTGCCGACGGTGTTGACCGCCGTGGCCGTGATCAGCTTGATGACGTCCGGGCCGTTCATGAACAGGTTCACCATGTGGTGCGACTGGTCGAACAAGACGGCCGTCTCGCGCCACGCCTTCTGCTCGCGGCGCCAGTTGCTGAACTCGTCGGGGACCACCGGGTAGACGTACGCGCCGGCCTGGGCGTTGCGCAGCAGCTCGACGGTGTTACCGGCGGCGTCCAGGACGCTTTGAAGGCTCTTCTCGCTCATGGTTATGGGAACTCTCCGCGCGGCCCTTGGCCGGGCCCGTTCGGTCGTTTTGCAGGGACAAGGTTCAGCCGGCGACGCGATCAGCGCTCAGACCCACCGACGCAATTCCACGCCATTCGCGCCGATTGCGATCCGCAGTTCCGCGCGCCTGGCCAGCATGATGTATACAGCGTCGCCGCCGGCGATCGATGTTAACAGGGAACGAACACTTCGGGTCAAGTTTCTGGCGGGCGGAAACTTGGCGAGCACTTGGCCGACCGCGGCGTGAAAGGCTCTGCGCGGGATGCTTGACCAGCCCGCGGCCGCCACCCGTTTCGTCGTCGATCCGGGCGCCCTCGGGCCTCGGGCTCCGCGCGCCAGGAGTGGAGGGACTCGGGGACGCGTTGCTCGCGCAGGGCCTGGCGCGGGCGCTCGGCGCACGCGTCGCCACGACGGTCGCGCCCCCGCCGGCATCCGGGGTCCGCGATCCCGCGAGCGGTGTGCTCAACGGGCCAGAGACTGCCGCGTATGCCATCGCTCTCGCTGACGCGGTCGGGACTGTGCTCGACGCCGGCGACGTTCCGCTCGTCCTCGGCGGCGACTGCAGCGTGCTGCTTGGTGGGGCACTCGCGTTGCGCCGCCGCGCCGGCGCCGGGCTCTTGTTCCTTGATGGGCACGCCGACTTCTACCAGCCGTCGGCCGAGCCCTACGGCGAGGCGGCGTCGATGGACCTCGCGCTGGCCACCGGCTACGGTCCGCCCGCGGTCGGCGACCTCGAGGGCCGTTCGCCACTCGTCCGCGCCGAGGACGCGGTCATCGTCGGCTTCCGGGACGCGGAGGAACAGGCCCGCGACGGCTGCCAGTCGCTTCCCGATGCGCTGCTCGCACTCGATCTCGCCGCCGTCCACGCGGCCGGCGCGCGCGTCGCCGTCGAGCACGCCCTCGTCCACCTAACCCGTCCTGACGCCCCCGACCATTTCTGGGTCCACGTCGACGCGGACGTGCTCGACGACGCGGTCATGCCTGCAGTCGACTATCGCCAACCCGGTGGCCTGTCCGCCGATGAGCTCGCGACCATCCTCGCCGCCGCGATCGCTACCGGCCGCGTCGCAGGCGTCGATGTCACGATCTACAACCCGGCGCTCGACCCCGCCGGGGCCGCCGGCGCCGCGCTCACCGGAGCGCTAGCCGCGGGCTCGGCGGCGGTGACCCCTTGCCTTCGACCGCAACCGCGTGACAGGCGAATGCGCTCGCCCGCCGGCGGGCCCCGCAACGCGGCTCCAACGCGCCCGCACTTCGCTGGTAGACATCGGCCTGCTGCAGCGACTCGGCACGGTGCGCGAGGAAGAACTCGCTCCGGCCCGCCGGCCGCACGGTCCACGAGTCGCGGGCCGCCGGCGGTGCCCGCGAGTCGGACTCAAGTTCCGGACCTGTCGGCCGACGGCACTGCCTAGAGCGTTCCCTCAGCGGCCGGTGTCTGGCGGCAACCATCTCGGCCTCATCAGACTGGGAGCGCTCAACTCCAAGGTGGCGACCGGCCCGCACGATCCACGCGGACCGGTCCAAGCCTTGGGGCGACCGCAGCTCGGGTATCCGCGCGGCCACGGGGCGTTGAAGTACGGTGGCGGCGATGCGAGCTCGCGGGCCCTCGGTTGCCGCGGCCGTGCTGTTGGCCGCCGCAGTCCTGTTCACGTCGCACGCGCTGGCCGCCCGACACGCTCACGGGTGCTCGCCCGGTGGGTCACCGTCTGCGGTGAGCTGGGCGCGCCATCGCCACATGCTGGCGATGGTCGACTCGGTCCTGCTCGGTGGGGCACCGGCGTTGAAGTCGGCGATGCCGTGCTGGCACATCACGATCCGCGGCCGCCCGGCGCTGATGATCCGCATCGCCAACCAGGAGCTGCGCGCGCAGCATCCGCGCGTTCCCAAGCTCGTGGTCGTTGCGCTTGGCTACAACTCGCTGTGGGAGCGCGGCCGCAGGCGCTACGGGTTCTGGTCGCGACGCTTTGACCACGAGGCGCTGGCCCTGCTGGCGACGCTGCGCCGTCTCGGCGCCCGCCAGTTCGTGTGGGTGACGCTGCGCCAGCCCGACGCGTCGATCGTGCCGCCCGGTTCGCTGGGCGAGCTGCACCAGTACGCGTGGTACTTCCCGTACGTCAACGAGCGCCTGCGGCGCCTCGCGCGCCACCGCGACGACCTCGTACTCGCCGACTGGGAGGCCGTCTCCAAGCGACGTGGCGTCACCTACGACACGATCCACCTCAACACTGCCGGCGCGGCACTGATGGCAACAACGATCAAACACGCGATCACGCACGAAGCCGCGCGCCAGACCGCATCGCCCGCCACCCCTTCGACTCGCTAGCGGCGGTCGCCGGGCACCGTCAGCTGCGACGCCGACAGCAAACCCTCCGACCAACGACGGAGCGTGCACACCACGACGCTATGGTCATGCCCGGACGGTGGCAACGAGCGACCGTCGGACGAAGCCCGACTTTCCGACGTTCTGCGTCACCAGCGCGGCCACGACCAGATGGCGGGATTGCCCGCTCGACCCTAAGGTGAACCGCGTGACTGTTCCCGAGGCTGGCCGGCCCTCACCCGTCAACCGGTCTGCCGGCGCATGAGCGACGAGGCCTTCCGCGTTGGCACTGAGCTGGCGGCCGCTCTGCCGTCGACGAGCCGGAGCTCGCTCAAGGCAATCGACCAGCGCGCGATGGATCTCGCATCGCGCGACGCCGAGTTGCGCGCTGCACTCTTCCGCTTCGTCGATGTCGTCCCCGCCTGCCGCTCCCTCGACGACCTCGCGGTTCATCTGACCGGCTTTCTCGGCGAGCTTGATGAGCCGCCGGTCCCGATCCAGGCCGCGATGCGGATTGCCGACTCGCGGGCCGGCCGGGCCGCGCTGGGTGCGGCCGCTGCGGCCGGGGTGCGTCACATGGCGCACCGGTTCATCGTCGGCGAGACCCCGTCGGACGCGCAGGCCGTCCTGCGCGGATTGTGGAACGCCGGCGTGGCGACTTCGGTCGACCTGCTGGGCGAGGCCACGGTCACGTCCGCCGAGGCGGACCGATACGCGGCGCGCTGTCACGACACCCTCGACGCGCTGAGCCAGGTGTACTCGGCGCTTCCCGCGCACACCGACCTCGAGGCTGATGGCCTCGGCCCGATCCCGCGGGTCAATCTCTCGGTCAAGGTGTCGGCGCTGACCCCGCTGCTGCGTCCCGACGCCCCGGAGCTCGGCCAGCGCGACGCGGCGCCGCGCCTGCGTGACCTGCTGCGTCACGCTCGCGCGCTCGGCGCGCATCTTCACATCGATATGGAGTCGTTCGACTCCATCCAGGCGATCACCGGCCTCGTCCTCGACCTGCTGGCCGAGGAAGAGTTTCGCGACGGCCCGAGCGCCGGTCTCGTCCTGCAGGCCTACCTCCGCGACTCACCGGAGCTCTGCGAGCGGATCGTCGCCTGGGCCACGACAGACCCTCGCGCGGTGCCCCTTGTCGTTCGTCTCGTCAAGGGCGCCTACTGGGACCACGAGGTCGTCGAGGCGCGCCAGAGCGGTTGGGCGGCCCCGGTCTTCGAGGTCAAGGCCGACTGCGATCGCAACTTCGAGGCGCTGACGGTTGACCTCATCACCGCCCGGGCCCGCGAGGTCCCTCTGCGTCCGGCGATCGCCAGTCACAACCTTCGCTCGGTCGCCCATGCCATCGCCGCCAATCGCGCGGCCGGTCTGCCCGACGGCGAACTGGAGATCCAGGTCCTGCGCGGCCTCGGCGACGACCTTCAGCACGCGCTGGTCACGACCGGCCACCGAGTGCGTACCTACTGCCCGATTGGCGACCTCGTGGCGGGGATGGCCTACCTGGTGCGCCGGCTGCTGGAGAACACGAGCAACGAATCCTTCCTCCATGAGCAGGCCGCAGGCCGGCCGCTCGCCGAGCTGCTCGCGGCGCCGTGACCGCAGCGCTCCCGCCGTTCGCCAACGAGCCGGTCCTCGAGCTCCGGCGCAAGGAGACGCGGGAGGGGCTCGAGGTCGCGATGCGATCGCTCGAACCGAAACTGCCGATTCGTGTCCCGCTGTGGATCGGCGACGGCCGCAACGAGGGCGAGACGCTGCACTCGACCGACCCCGGCGCTCCCGGTCGCGTCGTCGCCGTCGCGCCGCTGGCCACGGCCGACGACGCCCGTCAAGCGGTCGCCCACGCGGTCGAGGCCGAACCGGCGTGGGCGGCGACAGCGGCCCCCGAGCGCGCCGCAGCGCTGATCCGCGCCGCCCAGTGGATCCGCACCCGCCGTCGCGAGCTGGCGGCGCTCGTCGTGCTCGAGTGCGCCAAGCCATGGGGCGAGGCAGACAGCGATGTCTGCGAGGCGATCGATTTCCTCGAGTACTACGCACGCGGCGCGATCGCGCTTGCCGCCGGCGCGACGCTGCTGCAGATGACCGGCGAGCGCAACACGATGCGCTACGCGCCGCGCGGCGTCGCTGCGGTGATCTCGCCGTGGAACTTCCCGGTCGCGATCCCGTGCGGGATGACCGCCGCGGCGCTCGCCACCGGCAACACGGTCGTGCTCAAGCCCGCCGAGCAGTCGCCGGGATGCGCGCGCGATGATCGTCGAGGCACTTCGCGCGGCCGGAGTGCCGGCCGGGGCGATTGCGCTCGTCCCCGGCGAAGGCGACGTCGGCGCCGCTCTCGTCCGGGACCCGCGCGTCCACATGATCGCCTTCACCGGGAGCGCGCCGGTCGGCCTCGAGATCCTGAAGGCCGCCGCCGAGGTCACGGACGACCAGCGCCACCTCAAGCACGTCGTCGCCGAGATGGGCGGCAAGAACTGCATCATCGTCGACGCCGATGCGGACCTCGACGACGCTGTCCCCGCGATCGTTCGCTCCGCCTTCGCATACGCGGGTCAGAAATGCAGCGCCGCCTCTCGCGTACTGGTCCATGAGGCGATCGCCGACACGCTCGTCGAGCGGCTCGCCGGTGCGACCGCGACGCTGCAGATCGGTCAGGCGGACCGTTTCGCCACTGACGTCCCGCCGGTCATCGAGGCCGCGGCCCAGGACCGCGTGGAACGCTACGCCGCGCTCGGCGCCCGCGAGGGCACGATCGCGACGGGCGCCGCCGACCTCCCGGCCGCCGGTTGGTTCTGCGCCCCGACGATCGTCACCGGTCTCGCCAGCGGCTCGGCGCTCCTTCACGACGAGATCTTCGGGCCGCTGCTCGCGGTCGAGGCCGTGAAGAACGTCGAAGCGGCGTGCGACCGGGTCGACGAGTTGCGCTTCGCCCTCACCGGCGGCCTGTTCGCCCGCAACCCGCACACGATCGAACGGGTCATCGCTCGCAGCCCGGTCGGAAATCTCTACGTCAACCGCCACACCACCGGCGCGATGGTCGGTCGCCAGCCGTTTGGCGGCAACCGGCTGTCGGGCACGGGATCCAAGGCCGGCGGACCGGACTACCTCCTGCACTTCGTCGAGCCGCGCGCAGTGACCGAGAACACGGTCCGTCACGGTCTCGTCGTCTGATCTCGCCGGCGGCGGTCGGCTAGCGCTTGATCGTGAACGTGATCTTCAGGGTCGAGCTCGTACCGGCCGAATTCGACATCCGTGCTCTGTCAGCCGACGTGAAGGATCCGAAAGCGATCGGGCTGCGATGGATCTCGATCGACGACTTGGACTGGCGCCCACGCCCATTGCCAGACGCTGATGCCCGGCGTGCGGGAGAACTGGATCTGCCCGCGGGTGCCTTCGACGGCAACGCGCGGCCAGGATTCGGCAGCGCGCGCCCTGTCCGCGGCTCCAGAACGCAGCACGTCCGCGAGCACGGCAACCGTGTCGTAGCCCTCAAAGGCGACGAAGGAGGGCAGTTCGGCGAGCCGCTCGCGCAGCGCCGTCCCGACTCGTGCACCAAGCGGGCTGAGGCGCTCGGGCAGGTAGCGCAGGAACGGGATCGCGGCGCCGTCGACGCCCAGCAGCGTCACCCATTCGGCGAACTCCGGTTGCCCGGCCGGAGCACCGATCAGGATCTCGGCGAGGCGCTGGTCGCGGCGGACAGACCTGACGATCGACACCGCCGGCTCCGGGTGGCCGACCAAGAGCAGGAGCGCCGTCGCATGGTTGTCGACGAGTTCGTCGCACACCGTCGACGGGGTGAGCGCGCGCATGTCGAGGTCGATGACCGCGCCCCCGCGTGGAGCGAGGTGGTGGCGCAGAATGCGGGCCCCGGATGCCCAGTACACACTCGACTCGGCCGCTACGGCGATCCGACTGTGGCCCGCGTTGCGGAGGAAGTCTGCGTAGATCTGCCAGCCGTGGGACTGCGCCGGGGCGATGCGCGCGACCCATTCCGTTGGCTCGTCGGTGAGCGCGTCGAGCACCGCAGACGAGCAGAGGAACGGCAGGCCGAGCGCGTCGGCCCTCGCGGCAGCGGCGCGAGCGACGACGCTGTGGTACTCCCCCGCCACCGCAGCCACGCCGAGGCTGGCCAATTCATCGACGGCCGCCGCCGCCCTCTGTGGATCAGCCGCCGTGTCTCGGACCACCAGCTCGACTGGTCGTCCGACGATCCCGCCGGCCTGATTGACTTCGCCAACGGCCAGCTCGAGCCCAGCGAGCAAGTGTCGGCCTGCCTCGACCCAGCCAGGCCGAGTCAGCGGAACGAGAGCCCCGATCTGGACGGATGATCCGTGAGTCCGCTCCGCTCCCGGTGATGGCCTCGTCATGCCGCGGCGTCTTCCCCGCCAAGTTTGGCTCGGGCGCTCAGCGTCTCACGATCGTGAAACGAAGCGCCTTGGCGCTGCGGCGATCAGGTTTCGCACCACACCCCTTTTCGTGGCACCGACGATACCCGCTCACAACGCAACGATCGGGAATTCGGGCGTTGTGCTTGCGTCGAGCGACTAGGCTCCACCCGTCGGCGACAAGGAGCGAGTGATGGGCGCAGAGTTGCGGATCGGGGTCTGGGACCAGCTGGATGACGGCGGCGTGGTCGAGGTACATCAGCTGTACCGGGAGCGCCTGGCGATGGTCGAGGCGGCGGAGGCGGCCGGGTTCTACACGTTCCTGCTGGCCGAACACCACGGGACGCCGCTGAGCACGATCCCGCGGCCGGGACTGTTCCTGGCCGCGATGGCCGCGCGGACGACGCGAATCCGCCTCGGGATGCTGTGTTTCATCCTGCCGCTCGAGCATCCGCTGGCGATGATCGAACAGGTTTGCATGCTCGACCAGCTGTCGAACGGACGCCTCGACCTGGGGGTCAGCCGCGGCATCTCGCCGATCGAGCAGGCGTTCTTCGGGGTCGACGGAACGCAGATCCGCGAGCTCTACGCGGAGTCGCTCGAGATCCTGCTCGCCGGCCTCACGCAGGACCGGCTCACCCACGATGGCAAACACTTCAACCTCGACGACGTCCCGATCGAGCTGCACCCCGTCC
The DNA here is from genome assembly GCA_963846975.1 of uncultured Actinomycetes bacterium. Classification (GTDB taxonomy): domain Bacteria; phylum Actinomycetota; class Thermoleophilia; order Solirubrobacterales; family Solirubrobacteraceae; genus AC-49. The sequence goes on along the minus strand of CAWJXY010000006.1, from coordinate 134,827 downwards.
AGCAGCCCCATCCGCCGCTTTGGTACGCGACCGCCGACCCGGCGAGCGCGCCCAGGCTCGCGCAGCAGGGCTTCAACCTCGTCGCCGGCGGCCCGGCCGCCGTCGCAGGCGCGGTGATCGACGCGTACTGGCAGGCCTGGGACGAACTCGACCCAGCCGACCGCGCCGCCGACCCCTGCGTCGGCGTGGCCCGCCACATCCTGATCGCCGACTCCGACGAGGAGGCCGTCACGATCGGGGAGCAGGCTCACGCGCGTTGGTACGGCTCGATGATGAAGCTGTGGCACGAGCACGGCGACCACAGTTGGGACGAAATGTTCTCGTGGAAGACGGCGCGTGAGCACGAGACGTTCGTACTCGGCACGGCGGATACGGTGCGCGAGCGACTCGCCGAGCTGCTCGAGGTCAGCGGCGCGAACTACCTCAACCTTGTGTTTTCGTGGGGCTCGCTGACCCACGAGCAGTCGCGGCGATCGATGGCGGAGTTCGCCGAGCACGTGATGCCGGCTCTCGCCGCGCGGCCGCGCGTCGCCGCCTAGGACTGGCGTGGGTGCCGACGATGGCGGGCCACGAGGACCGCTTTCGCCTGCGCGACATCCTCGTACCGGTCTGATCAGGTCGGCTCGACGCGCCAGCCGTCGCCGTCGTCGCTGACCGAGAGGCCGTGGCGCTCGGCGAGCAGCCGGCGGATCGTCGGGTCCCATTTCTTGCGCAGGCCGCGGTGCAGCCGGCACGTCTTGCCGTCGGCCCGCGTCAGCATGTAGAGGTCCGGGAGCATCTTGCGGTGCTGCATCGCTCCGGCGTGCCGTCCTTGCGGGCGAGCTCGACCTCCGGCGTGCCCGGCGCGAAGGCCGCGTCATCCATGGCGCCGATCCTAGGCGCGTCGCGCGGGGCTGTGGGGAAAAGACGCGGACGTCAGCTGACGATCGTGAAGCTCAGGCTCTTGGCCGGCGAGCGACGTCCGGTGGCAGCGGCGGAGATCGTGACCGTGTGGCGGCCGGGTGCGAGCCTTCGCGAAGACGAGATCCGGCCTTGGAAGCGAAGCTTGGTGACGCCGGCCTCGCAGCTGAATGCGAGCGTGCCGCGGGTGACCGTCCGGGTGCACGACGTCCGCTTGGCGTTCTTCGTGGTCTGCGCGACGCACTTGGCGTTGACCTTGCGGCCGCTGACCCGTTGGGTGAAGGCGAGGCTGACTCGCGCCGGCTCACTGAGCGTGAACGAGAACGTCGTGCCGACCGGCGACCGCTTGTGCGTGGTCCTGGCGAAGCCGGCGAGGCGGCTGCCGGCGCGCCAGGTCGAGTGCGACTGCGTCAGGCGCGTCAGCGCCAGCGTGGGGGTGGGCGCCGGGACAGCGGGAATCGGCGGCTCAGCGACCGTCACCGTCCGGGTCGTGCTGGCCTGCGGGCCACCCTGGAGGCTGACCGTCTGCCCGGTGAACCGCTGCGCCAGCGAGTTCCCGGCGCTGTTGGTGACCGTCAATCGCGCGCTGTAGGTCCCCGGAGTCGCGTACGTGTGTGTGGTGGTCGCAGCGCTCGTCGCCGCACGTTGTCCATCACCGAAGTCCCATTCGTGGTCGACGATCGATCCAACGGCCGACACCGAGGCCGAACCGTCGAATGTGGACGGCGAACCAGCGGTGCCGGGCGTAACCGTGAACGCCGCCGTCGGGGCCTGATCGGGGGCGACCACCACCCCGAAGGGGTGCGTGCCGACGGTGATCGGGGGACCCGCGGTGTTCGTCGCGGTGTTGATCGGGCTGACCGTCCCCGACCCGATGTTCGTGACGTACGCGGTCCTCCCGTCGGGGGTGAACGCGACCTTCTCAGGGTTGGTCCCGACGCCTATCGCGCTCCCCGCCGTGCGCGTCGCGAGGTCGATCGGCGTGACGGTCCCACCGGTCTCGCTGGTGGCGTACGCGGTCCTGCCGTCGGGCGTGATCGCGATCCCTCGGGAGTGTGCGCCGACCGTGATCGGGGTTCCCGCGGTGTTCGTCGCGATGTCGATCGGCGAGACCGACGCGCTATCGCGGTTCGTGACCAGGGCGGTCTTGCCGTCGGGCGTGATCGCGATCGCCTCGGGGCTGGCGCCCACGGTGATTGCGGGAGCCGCAGCGTTGGTCGTCAGGTTGATCGGCGTGACCGTGGTGCCGCCGGTATTGGCGACGTAGGCGGTCCTGCCGTCGGGCGTGATGGCAATCCCGTCGGGCAGTAAGCCGACCGTGATCCCGGTGCCCACGGTGCTGGTCGCGAGATTGACCGGGAAGACCTTTCCGTCGCCGGCACTGGTGACATAGGCGGTCTTGCCGTCGGGAGTGATCGCGATGCCTTGCGGCGTGGGGATGTTGATCAAGGTCTGCGGAGTCCTGGTCGCCACGTCGATCGGCCAGACGGCGGCACCTGCGGAGCTGGTGACATAGGCCGTCCTGCCATCGGGCGTGATCGCGGCGCTGACCGGGCCCCCGCCGACGATCATCGCGGTCCCGAACGTGGTGTTCGTGGCGGTGTCGATCGTCGTGACGGTCCCGCTGGTGCTGTTGACGACGTACGCGGTCCACCCAGGCGCCGCCCGCGCAGCACCGGCCAACGCCCCACTCGCGGCGCACACCCCGAGGGCGATCGCTGCAAGCCGGGCCACCCACACTCGCCGCTCGCTGCGCATCACGCCTCCGCCCCGCTCGTGCTTCGTGACTCACCACGATAGCCCAGAGCAGCTCGCCGAACGGCCTCGTTCCCCCCTCAGCGCATCCCCCTATCTCCGCGCCGCCAGCCACTGCGCGAACTCGGCCGCGACGATCCGCTCGTCGTGCACGCCCGCCGCGGCGGGAGAGGCGAGCCAGACGATCGGCGGTCCCATGATCGCCGGGTCCAGAAGGCGGGCACGGGCATCGGGCGGCGTGTCGTCGGGGACCATGCCGGTGTCCGTGGCGCCACCAGGGAGCAGCAGGTTGACCGTCACCGGGCTGTCGGCGAGATCGGCTGCCATCACGCGCGACAGCGCCTCGACCGCCGCTCCGGACGGGCCGTAGGGGACGAAGCCGCGCCGGACCATCGTCGCCTCGTTCATCGAGATCATCACGATCTGACCGGAGCCCTGCTCGAGCATCAGCGGCGCCACCGCGCGGGCCATGAGAAAGCAGCCCGTCGCCTTGGTGTCGAGCACGGCGCGAAAGCCGTCCGGCCCCACCTGCCAGAACGGCTGGGGGTCGGTCAGGAACCGCGGGTTGACCGAGCGCATCCCGATGCCTGCATTGTTGACGAGCAGATCGAGCCCCCCGAAGCGCTCCCACACCTCCGTCACGCCGGCCGCGACTGCCGCCTCGTCGCGGGCGTCAAGCGCCAGACCGATCGCGCCGCCGCCGAGGTCCGCGGCGGCCGCGCGGGCGCGCTGCGCGTCACGGCTCGTGATCGCCACACGCGCGCCCGCGTCCACGAGCGCCCGAGCCATCGCCAGCCCGAGGCCGCTCGTTGCGCCGGTGACCAGCGCGCGGGTGGCGCTCAACTCAACCATCAGTCTCCGCACGTTAGCGAGAGGCGCCGCGCGCCCGGTGAGGATTGACAACATCAGTCGCATGCCCCAACCGATTGCCGTCACCGGCCTGTTCGAGACCCACCTGACGGTCAGCGACCTCGATCGCTCGATCGTCTTCTACCGCGACGTCGTCGGGCTCCCGCTCGCGCTGGAGATCCCTGAACGGGGCGCCGCCTTCCACTGGATCGGCGCCCCCGGCGCAGCGATGCTCGGGCTGTGGTCGATCGGCTCGGCGCCGATGAACATGCAGCTGCATATCGCGTTCGCCTCCCCGCTGCCCGACGTCCTCGCCGCCTGCGACCGCCTCCGTGCCCACGACGTCACGCCGCTGTCGTTCTTCGCCACCGAGACCGACGAGCCGTCCGTCATCGGCTGGATGCCGGCCGCCGCCGTCTACCTCCGCGACCCCGACGGCCATCTGCTCGAGTACCTGGCGATGCTCGACGCGCCGCCACGGCCGCAGGTCGGCATCGTGCCGTGGTCGCAGTGGGTCGATAAGGTCGCCATGTGACCGACTTCCTCGTTCGCCGCGACGATCTCCGCGCCTCGAAAGTCGTCGACGGCGACGAGCCGGCGGCGGCGCAGGCGGGCGAGGTCGTGCTGCACGTCGAGCGCTTCGGCCTGACCGCCAACAACGTCACCTACGGCGCGTTCGGTGATCCGATGGGCTACTGGCAGTTCTTCCCGGCACCCGACGGCTGGGGACGGATCCCCGTCTGGGGCTTCGGCGACGTCATCGCCTCGGCCGTCGACGGGATCGCCACCGGCGACCGCTTCTTCGGCTACTTCCCGATGTCGAGCCACGTGACCCTGCGCGCGAAGCCTGACGACGCCGGCTTCACCGAGTGCTCCGATGGCCGGGCCGCGCTGCCCGGAAGCTACAACCGTTACCTGCGTGCCACGCCCGACCGCGGCTTCGACCCCGCCCACGACGACGCCAACGTGATCATGCGGGTGCTCTACCTGACCGGCTGGCTGATCGCCGACCAGCTCGAGCGCAGCGACTGGTCGGACGCGGCGACCGTCGTGCTGTCCAGCGCGTCGAGCAAGACGGCGTTCTCGACCGCGTTCGAGATCGCGCGCCGCGACCCACGCCCGCGCATCGTCGGCCTCACGTCGCCCGCCAACCGCGCGTTCACCGAGGGCCTCGGCTGCTACGACGACGTCCTGACCTACGACGAGCTTGCGTCGCTGCCGCTCGACGGCGGGATCGCGTACGTTGACATGGCCGGTGGTGGCGAATTGCGCCGCGCCGTCCACGAGCAGGCCGGCGACGCACTGCGCTCGTCGCTGATGGTCGGCGCCACGCAGTGGGAGCACGCGCAGATCGCCAGCGAGGGCCTGCCCGGCCCGGCGCCGGTGTTCTTCTTCGCGCCCGCGCACACCGAGGTGCTGGCTGCGTCGCTCGGAGGCGGCCGAGCTCCAGCGCCAGGTCGGCGAGGCGTGGGGTGGGTTCGCGGGGCGCGTCGGCGACCTGCTGACGATCGAGTCCTCCCGCGGCACCGACGCGCTCGCGCGCGTCTACGGCGACCTGCTCGAAGGCCGCGCCGACCCGAGCAAGGGTTACGTCGTCTCGCTCTAGCTGACCTTGACGTCGACGACCCTCGTCCCCCGCGCACGGCACGCTCTGCTCCTCGCAGCATTCATCCTCTGCGGCTGCGATCCGAACCTCGGCGTTGGAAGCGACCTCAACATCCCCCGAGTGATCGGCGATATCACTAGGCAGACGCGCCTACAGGCCGGGGTCCCCGCCCAGGTCACGTGCCCCGACGAGGTTGCCGTCAAGAAGGGGGAGACGTTCACCTGCGACGCGCACTTCGCCGTCGGCCACGTCCGGTTCACCGTCACCGAGACCGACGACAAGGGCCACGTGCACTACGAGTTCGAGCCCTACAAGATGCTCGACATCCCGAGCCTCACCCTGCGCCTGGAGCGGATGCTCTCCCAGCGCCTCAACCGCCCCGTCGTCGTCATCTGCCCACAGCCGGTGGTCGAGCGCGTCGGCGTCGACTTCACATGCCAGAGCGCCCGCAAGGACGGCAGCCGACGGCGCATCGTGATCACGCAGACCGGCGCGCCGACCGGCCCCGTGATCACGATCATGTGAGGCTCGCCAGGCTCAGGCCTTGACCTCGACCGCCTTGTTGCCGTAGCGCTGCGCGAAGGCCTCGGTGTCGATCTCCTCGAGCTCGATCTCGCCGGCCATCACGCCCGCCTTCCACTCCTCGTGCGCGGGCATGTTGGCGTGGAACTCGGGCATCACCTCGTCCGCGAACAGCTCGAGGCTCGCGCAGATGTCGGCGTGCGTGTTGCTGGCCCGCCTGGTTGAGCAGGATGACCTGATCGATGTTCGAGGATTCGAACTTGCGCAGCTTGCGCGCGATCGTCTCGGGCGACCCGATCAGCCCGCCCGACAGCGCCCGCTCGGCCTGCTCGGCGTTCTCGGCCTTCCAGCTCTGGTACTCGTCCCACATGTTCAGCGTGCCCGGCGGCGGCCGCTTGCGGTCGCGGCTGGCCGAGTAGAAGCGCAGGCAGAACTGGAAGAACGTCGCCCCGTCGGCCTTCGCCCGCGCCTCCTCGTCGGTCGGCGCGCACATGAACATGCGACACGAGCGCGATGTTCGGGTTGATCTGGTAGTCGGCGAGCTTGTCGAGCCGCTTGGTGATGCGCGTTGTAGTACGCGTGCACCCAGGCGTGCGCGGCGTCGGCGCTGACGAACTGGAACCCGAGCGCGCCGAGCCCGCGCTGGCCCGCGTACTCGATGCGTCGCAGCTGCGAGCACGCGATCCACAGCGGCGGGTGCGGCTTCTGGCGCGGCTTGGGCAGCACGTTGCGCGCCGGGAACTTGAAGTACTCGCCGTGGTACGCTCGACCCGCCGTCGGCGAACATCGGGATCGTCGCACCGGACCGCGTCCTCCGAAGATCGCGCGCTTCTCGTCGAACGGGACGCCGAACGGCTCGAGCTCGGTGATGCTCGCGCTCTCGCCCATGCCGAACTCGACCCGGCCGTCGCTGAGACGAGATCGAGCGCCGAGATGTGCGCCGCGACCTTCGCCGGATGGTTGGTCGTCAGCTGCATGATGCCGTGGCCGAGCCGGATCTGCTTCGTGCGCTGGCTGGCCGCGCCGAGGAACACCTGCGGCGCCGACGAGTGCGAGTACTCCTCGAGGAAGTGGTGCTCGACCTCCCACGCGTAGTCGTAGCCGAGCTGAGTCGGCGAGCTCGAGCTGGGCGAGCGCGTCCTGGTAGAGGTTGAACTCGCTGTCGGCCTTCCACGGCCGCGGCGAGCTGGAGCTCGTAGAAGATCCCGAACTTCACTGCGCCGCTCCCCACACGAGCAGCGACTGCGGGTCCTCGGGGTCGACCTTGACCTGGATCTTGCCGCCGGTCTCGATCCCCTGGAGCGTCACGTCGTGCAACGACTGCGACATCTGGACGTTGTAGTCCGCTCCGCCGTCCGGGTGGACCGTGAGGTCGAAGTCGATCTGGTGCCCGCCGCCCATCTGCGTCCCGGTCTCGTTCATCGAGTTGACGGTCGCGGTGGACATGACCCCAACCTGGTTGAGGCGCTGGATCTTGTCTCGCTCACCGGACATCGCGCCGGGACTCATCGCCTGCTTCGCCGTGCCCTTCAGCTTGTCGAGAAAGCCCATCTCGTCCCTCCGATTTCGCTGGTCGCGTGGCGAGACGCTACACCTCTGCCATCCTCCCGCGCCATGAAGTGGGCGTTGTTGTTGACCATGTTGACGCTGCTGTTTGGGGCCGCGGCGGCATTCGGTACGAGGCATACGAGCCCCGAGTCGCTGCCCTGCTTCGGCGCCGCCTCGCGCGATCCCGACCACCCGTGTCACGACGCGGCGCTGAAGTTCATCGCCCAACCCCGTCCCGTGGTCGCAGTGCTTCAGCCGGGCGAGCCGTGCCAGGTCATCAAGCGCCTGCCGGAGGTCTGCTCGTTCGGTACGGCAGGCCACCCGACTGCCTCGATCGCCCTGGTCGGCGACAGCCACGGCACGCACTGGGCGCCAGCGCTCGCCGTCGCCGCGGCCCAGCGCCATTGGCGCGTCTACCAGTTGACACGCGACGCGTGCCCGTTCACGTTTGCCTTCACGCCCGGCCTCGGTGCCCGCTGTGGCCACGGCACCTACACGCGCCAGGTGATCCACTGGTTGCGCGCGCACCCCCAGATCCACACGCTTGTCGTCTCGGCCAACGCCGGTGCGGAGGTCAGCACCGAGCCGGGCCTCGGCTTCCGCGACTCGAAGGTCGACGGCTACCGGTCGGCGTGGGCCGCGGTCCCGTCGTCGATCCGGACCATCGACGTCGTCCACGACGTCCCGCATGCCAACATCGACACCGCCCCCTGTGTCGACCGCGAAGTTGCCGCCCACCACGACGCCGGCGTGCGCTGCGCCCGGCCGCGCGACGCCGCCCTCCAGCCCGACCTCGAGGCCGACGCGACCACCACGTCGCCTGACTCCCGCGTGCGCCTGATCGACCTGACCGCGTTCATGTGCGACGACGCGCGCTGCTTCCCGGTCGTCGGCGGCGCCCTGGTGATCAAGGACATCGGCCACATGACGCGTTCCTTCTCCGCGACGCTCGGCCCGTACCTGCGCCGCGCGATGATGGACGCCGACCGATGACGCTCACGCCCGACATGCAGCGGCTCGTCGAAGAGCAGCGGCTCGGCTTCTACGCGACGGTCAACGACGACGGCTCGCCGAACCTGTCACCGAAGGGCTCGACGTATGTGCTCGACGACGAGCACCTGTTCTTCGCCGACTACCGCTCGCCGCAGACGGTCGCCAACGTGCGCCGCGGGTCGCTCGTCGAGGTCAACGTCGTCGACTCGCTGACGCGCAAGGGCTACCGCTTCAAGGGGCCGGCCGTGGTCCACGAACCCGGCAGCGACCGCTTCGACGAAGCGGTCGCGATGCTGCGCGCTGCCGGCTCGACGCTCGTCGACCGCGCTCGGGCGATCGTCGTGGTCGAGGTTCAGCAAGCGCGCCCGGTGGTGTCGCCGGCCTACGACGACGGCACCGTCACCGAGGCAGAGATCACCGCGATGTACCGGGCGCGCCTGCTGAGTCGGGGTTAGGCGGCCTCCGCAACGGCCTGGCCGAGGCGTGCGCCGCGCGGGCGCAGCAGCGCCCACGTCCCGATCGCGCCGGCGCCGGCGATCACCGATGCGGCGATGACCGCGTGGTGGAAGCCGCTGACGTAGGCCTGCGGGTCGCCGCCGAGCGCCGCCGACGCCGGGACGAGCGTCCCCAGGAACGCGATCCCGATCGCGATCCCGGTCTGGCGGAACAGGTCGTTGGCGCCGGCCGCCAGGCCGCTCTGGTGCTCGGGCAGGGCCGACAGCGCCAGGCCGCTGGCCGCCGGGTTGAACAGACCGGTCCCAAGGCAGCAGACCAGCACCGCCGGGAGCACGATCGTCCACGACGAGTCGGCGCCGGCCGCCAGCAGCGTCGTCATCCCGACCGCGACGAGCCCCAGCCCGCCCGCCGCCAGGCGCATCGGCGAGATGCTCTGCGCCAGCGTCGCCGTCATCGCCGAGACGATGAACATCAGAACCGTGCCGGGCAGGTACACGAGGCCGGTCTGGATCGCCGACAGCCCGAGCACGCTCTGCAGGTACAGCGTCAGATAGAGGAACAGGGCGAAGAACGACGCCGAGATCCCGACCGCCGCGACCTGTGGCCCGGCGAAGCGCGGCTGGCGCAGCAGCCCGAGCGGCAGCATCGGGTGCGCCGAGCGCTGCTGGATGACCGCGAACAGCCGCGAGCAGCGCGACCGCGCCGCCGAGCATCGGCGACGATCGCCGGACTGCCCCAGCCCTCGGCGTTGCCGCGCAGCAGGCCGAAGATCAGCAGGAACAGGCCGCCGATCGAGCACGATCTGGCCCGGCCAGTCGACCGGCCGTGCGTGCGCGTCGCGGCTCTCGCCGACCTTGCGGAACGGCGATCACGAGCGCCGCGATGCCGATCGGCACGTTGATGAGGAAGATCGCGCGCCAGCCGAACAGCTCGGTCAGCGTGCCGCCGACGAACGGCCCGATCGCGAACGCGGCGCCGATCGTGGCGCCGTAGGCGGCCAGCGCCTTGGCGCGCTGCTCTGGGGTCGGCGCGGCCTGCGGGATCAGCGCGAGCGCGGTCGCGAACATGACCGCCGCGCCGAGGCCCTGGACCGCGCGCGAGGCGATCAGCATGCCGATCCCGCCGGCGAAGCCGCACGCCGCCGAGGCGATCGTGAACACGGTCAGGCCGATCATGAACAGCCGCCGCCGGCCGAACTTGTCGGCGAGCGCGCCGGCGGTCAGGACCGTGGCGGCGAGCGGCAGGGTGTAGGCGTCGACGACCCACTGCAGGCCGGAGAGGCCGGTGTCCAGGCCGGAGGCGATGTTGGAGAGCGCGGTGTTGATGACGCTGATGTCGAGCATCAGCATCGCCACCGCGATGCAGGCCACGGCGATCGTCGCCGGGCCGCTGGTGGATGTGCGTCGTGTAGGCATGGCCGCCATGGTGCGGCGCGGCCGGCCGCGCGCCCATCCCGCAACGCGGGGGTTCTGGCACCCCCCGCAGGTGGGGGATTCAGCCGGCGCGCGGCGCTCGGAGTACCCTCGTCACATGGCGACTCGAACCCTCGGCGCAAAGGCGGCGGCGACGCGCGAGACGATCGCCGAGCTGTGCGAGAACCCGCCGTCGGCGCCCGAGCTCGTCGAGGAGGTCGCCGACCGCGTGAAGCGCGTCGTCCCGTTCGACGGCGGCGCGTGGATGGTCACCGACCCGGAGTCGATGCTGCCGACGAGCATCACCGAGCTACGGCGGCGAGCCGGATCTCCACGCGGCGTTCGTCCGCGCCGAGCTGCTCGACGGCCCCGACGACGTCAACTCGTTCGTCGCCATGGTCCGCAGCGGCCAGGCGGCTGCCGGCCTCGCGCTGACGACCGAGGGCGACATGACGGTCAGCCAGCGCTACCGCGACATCCACCTGCCGTACGGCCTGCACGACGAACTGCGCGTGGTCGCTCGCAGCGCCGGCGAGGTCTGGGCGATGGGCTGCGTCAGCCGCGGCGACCGACCTCCCCGAGTTCACCGAGGAGGAGGTCCGCTGGGTGGCCTCGATCTCCGACCCACCTCGGCCACGGCGTGCGCACGGCGCTCAGCCGCTCGCCGCACGCGCCGCTCGAGCTGCGCTCGCCGGGGATGCTCGTGCTCGGCGCCGACGGGACGGTCGAAGCCGCAACCGGCGAGGCCGAGCGCTGGCTCGGCACGATCGACGCGCCGGATGCTGCCGGGGATGCTGCCGCCGCCGATCTCCGCCGGTCGCGCTTCAGGCGCAGGCCAACGCGGCCGGCGTCGTCGGCCGGCCCGCGCGCGTGCGCGTGCAGATGCGCGGCGGCGGCTGGCTGCTGATCCACGCCGACGTGCTGCGCCAGGCCGGCGACGCCGCGGCCAAGGTCGCGGTCGTGCTCGAGCCTGCCGACCGCGCCGAGCTCGCTCCCGCTGCTGCTGGCCCTGCACGGCCTGACCGACCGCGAGCGCGAGGTCGCCGAGCTGCTCGTATCCGGGCTGTCGACCGACGAGGTCGCGACGCGCCTGGTCATCTCGCGCCACACGGTCCGCGACCACGTCAAGTCGATCTTCGCCAAGGTCGGCGTGACGAGCCGGCCCGAGCTGACGGCCGCCCTCGGGCTGGCGGCGTAGTGGTCCACGAGCTGTAACTACCGAGCAGCTTGTCGGCGAACGCCGCGGGGAACCTCGGGTCGTAGCGAGACCGAACCCGCCGGCGGAAATCATCGGTGGAACACCTCGCGCACCCTCGCCATAGACTCGCCGCGCCATGACGATCGTCGACGGCTGCGAGATCTTCACGCGCGCGTGGGGCGAGCCCGGGCGCCCGGCGATCGTGCTCGTCCACGGGTCGGCTGCGCACGTCGGCTGGTGGGATCCGATCGCCGAGGACTGGCCCACGACTTCCACGTCGTGGCGCTCGACCTCTCAGGCCATGGCGACAGCGGCTGGCGCGACTCCTACTCCGGCGCGGCATGGGCCAATGAGGTGCTGGCCGTGATCGACGAGTACGACGTCGCCCCGACGGTGCTCGTCGGGCACAGCCTCGGCGCTCGCGTCGCGCTCGTCGCCGCCGGGGAGCGGCCCGAGGCGGTGTCGGGCCTGATGCTGCTCGACCCGCCGATCCGTCCGCCGGCCCCCGACGGCGCGCCGCGCGCGCGCCGCCGATGCGCACGCCCGGCGGCGCGCGCACGTTCTCGACGCTCGACGAGGCGAAGATGAGCTTCCACCTGCGCCCGCACGAGCCGATCCTCAACCACGAGCGGCTGCTCGAGGTCGCGGCCGGCTCGTTCCGCGAGGGCGACGACGGCTGGACCTACAAGGCCGACTCGCGCGTCCACGAGCGCATCGACGACCTGCCGCTGGCCGAGCCGCTCGCGGCGCTCGAGTCTCCGCTGCTGATCGTCTATGGCGCGATGAGCCCCGTCTACGCGTTCTCGGAGCCGAGCTTCGCCGTCGATGCGCACGCCGGCGAGACCGAGGTCGTCACGATCCGCGACGCCTACCACCACCTCATGTTCGACCACGGTCCGGAGCTGACCGACCGCATCCGCGCGTTCGCGACGAAGCTCTCCTGAGTCGTGCGGCTAGTGCGCGAACGCCGGCTCGACGCCGATCTCGATCTCGGCGACCCTGCTCGGCAGCAGTGCGCCGCACACGATCGCGCCGACGGCGAAGATCGCGGCTGAGCACCAGAAGGCGGTCGTGTAGCCGTGGACGGCGGCGTCGGCCATCAGCGCCGGCGTCGGCGCCTTGCCGGCCGCGAAGCTCGTCGCCGCGCTGGCGGCGATCGTGCTCAGCAGCGCGGTGCCGACCGACCCGCCGATCTGCTGGCCGGTGTTGACCATCGCCGACGCGACGCCCGCGTCGGACGGCTTCGACGCCGGCCGTCGCGGTGTTCATCGCCGGCGCCATCACGAGGCCGAGACCGACGCCCATCAGCAGCAGACCGGGCAGGACGTGCGACGCGTAGCTCGAGTCCGGCGTGATGCCGGTGAACATGACCATCGCCGCCGCCGCGACCAGCATCCCGATCGTCATCAGCGGGCGCGGCCCGAAGCGCGGCACCAGCCGTGTCGGTCGCCAGCATGGCGGTCGTCATCACCGTCGCCATCATCGGCAGGAACGCCAGCCCGCTCTCGACGGGCGAGAAGCGCAGCGTGGTCTGCAGGTAGAACGTCAGGAACAGGAAGACGCCGAACATGCCGGTGCCGACGATCGCGACCGCGAGGTACGAGCCGCCGCGGGCGCGGTCGATCACGACGCGCATCGGCAGCAGCGGCTCCGAGACGCGGAGCTCGATCACGACGAAGCTCACCAGCAGGACGGCCGCGGCGGCGAGCGACCCGATGGTGATCGCAGCGGACCAGCCATGGGTCGCTGCGCTGGAGAAGCCGTAGACGAGGGCGAACAGGCCGAGCGACGCGGTCAGCGCGCCCGGGATGTCGATCCGGCCGCCGCGTCGCGCCGCGTCGTGGGGCAGCAACCGGACCGCGGCGATCACGGCCGGGACGGCGAGCAGCAGGTTGACGTACAGGCACCAGCGCCAGTTGAGGTACTCGGTCAGCACGCCGCCGAGGAGCAGGCCGATCGCGGCGCCGGAGCCGGCGATCGCGCCGAACACGCCGAACGCCTTCGCGCGATCGCGCGGCTCGGTGAAGGTGGTGGTGAGCAGCGACAGCGCGGCCGGGGCGAGCAGCGCGGCGAACACGCCCTGCAGGCCACGCGCAGCGACGAGCACGCCGAAGCTCTCGGCGAGGCCGCCGAGCGCCGACGCCGCGGCGAAGCCGACCATGCCGACGGTGAACATGCGCTTGCGCCCGAACACGTCGCCGAGGCGCCCGCCGAGCAGCAGCAGGCCGCCGAACGCGAGCGCGTAGGCGGTGACGATCCACTGGCGCGCCTCGTCGGAGAAGCCGAGCGACTGCTGGGCCGAGGGGAGCGCGATGTTCACGATCGTCGCGTCGAGGACGACCATCAGCTGGGCCATCGCGATGACGGCCAGGATCAGCCACGGGCGGCGGCTGGTGCGCGTTGGTCTGGTCAGTGGCTGGCATGGCGTGGCTCCCGAGGGCGTAAGTGGAGGGCGGATCTCAACTTCTTGAGGCAGAGTAGCACACAAGCGGAGGATTCTTCCTCCACATTGAGAAGTTCCCTCCACTTCGCGGTATCCTGGGCTCATGACCGCTGAGCCGGCACCCAACGAACGTCCACTGCGCCGCGACGCCGAGCGCAACCGCCAGCGGATCCTCGACGCGGCCGAGCGTCGTGTTCGCCGAGCGCGGGCTGCGCGGCTCGCACGACGACATCGCGCGCGAGGCGGGCGTCGGCGTCGGGACCGTCTACCGGCGCTTCCCCGACAAGGAGCAGCTGATCGACGCGCTGTTCGAGGACCGCATGAGCGAGATGGCGGCGGTCGCCGACGAGGCGCTGGCGATGGCCGATCCGTGGGAGGGCCTCGTGCACTTCCTGGTCGCCGGCCAGGAGCTCCAGAGCTCCGACCGCGGGCTCAAGGAGCTCGTGCTGAGCGCGGAGCACGGGGCCGACCGCGTCGCGCGCGCCCGCGACCGGATCGCCCCGGTCGTCCAGGAGCTGCTGACCCGGGCGCAGGAGGCGGGCGCGGTCCGCGGCGACGTGGCGCTGACCGACCTGCCGCTGATGCAGCACGCCCTCGGCGCCGTCACCGACGCGACGCGGGACATCGCGCCCGACGCCTGGCGACGGCTACTGACGATCTGGTTGGACGGGCTGCGTCCGGCCCGAGACACGACGCGGCCGTTCAAGGCCCGGCCGCTGACGCTCGACGAGCTCGCGCCCGTGATGCACGCCGCCGCCCGGTCTCGCTAGGCCCCCTGCCATCGCCCTGGCCTGCTTCAGGCCTCGCCGGGCCGGCCTCGCGATCGCGCAGCCCGATCGGCGCGATCGGGGTAGGGAGGGGGGGTCAGGTCACCGCCGATGATCTCGTCGTCCGCATCGGTCCACATGGACCCAACCCTCGACGCTCAATGCTCAGCGGACGATGAGGCGTACAGTCCGATGACAGGCCTCATCCCCGATGAACGGAGCTCCCGTGCCGATCGATCCCAAGCACACTGCGGTCGTCCTGATCGAGTACCAGAACGACTTCACCTCCGAAGGCGGCGTGCTGCACGGCGCGGTGTCGGAAGTCATGGAGCAGACCGGCATGCTCGAGAACACGCGCGCGATGGTCGAAGCGGCGCGGGCCGCCGGCGCGACGATCGTCCACGCGCCGATCACGTTCGTCGCCGGCTACGGCGAGCTCGCGCCGCAGCCCTACGGCATCCTCAAGGGCGTCGTCGACTCGACGGCGTTCGTCAAGGGCGAGTGGGGCGCCGAGATCGTCGACACGCTCGCGCCCCAGGAGGGCGACGTGATCGTCGAGGGCAAGCGCGGCCTCGACACGTTCGCCACCACGAACCTCGACTTCATCCTGCGCGCCCGCGGGATCACGACGATCGCGCTTGGCGGCTTCCTCACCAACTGCTGCGTCGAGTCGACGATGCGGACCGGATACGAGAAGGGCTACGACGTCATCACGCTGTCGGACTGCGTCGCCGCGACGTCGCCCGAGGAGCACGCCAACGCGATCAAGTTCGACTACCCGATGTTCTCCGCGGTGATGACGGCGGACGCGTTCGCCTCAGAGCTCCAGGGCTCGCTCACGAGCGCGGGTAGTTGACCGCCTGAGTCTGGATCACCTTCGCCGCCAGCTTGCCGTCGGCGCGCGCGATCGTCGTCTCGACGACGATCGTCGTGCGTCCGGAGTGCAGCGGGCGCGACTCGGCGGTGACCGCGCCGTCCGCAACGGCGCGCAGGAAGTTCGTCTTCGATTCGATCGTCCCGGTGCCGGCCGCGCCCTGGGGCAGGTTGAGGAACGCCGAGATCGCGCCGCACGAGTCGGCGAGCGACATCAGCGCGCCGCCGTGGAGGATGCCGCCCGACGTGCAGCGCTCGGCGCTCCACTGCATCCGGCCGACCACGAGCTCGGCCGTGGCCTGCAGCAACTCGACGCCGATCAGCTGCGCGAACGGCATCAGGTCGCGCAGCGCGGTCGGCTGGGCGTCGGTCATGGCGGCTCTAACCGGCCGCCGCGGGCGGCACGTTCTCCGCGTAGCGGTGATGCAGGTCAAGCGGATTGCCGGCCGGGTCGAGGAAGATCGCCTGGTGGCAGACGCCGCTGTCGATCATCTCGTTGACGAACGTGACGCCCTGCTCCTTGAGCGCCTCTCGCGCGGCATCGACGTCGTCGACCGCGAGCGCGATCATGCCCGCGTTGGGCCGGAACTCCTGGCCGAACGCGGTTGGGTCCATGACCGCGAGCGTCAGGTCGCCGGCCTGGTACTCGAAGCCAGGCAGCGCACCCCACTGTTTGACGAACGGCAGTCCGAGCACGTCGCCGTAGAAGCGCTTGGACGCCTCGATGTCGTTGGTCGGAACGGTGACGAAGTCGACACCGGTAACGCTGATCGGGGCCATGGGGCTCTCCTGAGACGGGATGGTGTCGAGAGCCTACGCATCACCGCGCGGCGGCCCGGGCGCCGTCGTCCGTATCGTGCCGCCGGCATGGACTTCATGTCGATGATGGAGCTCGACCCGCGCGGGCCGGATGTATACGTCGGCGTCGGCCCCGAGTACCCGTGGGGCGGGCTGTACGGCGGGCAGATCGTGGCCCAGGCGCTACGGGCGGCCGACATGACGGTCGAGGACCGATTCGCCGTCCACTCACTGCACGCGTATTTCATCCGCGCCGGCGACGCATCGGAGCCGATCCGCTTCGAGGTCGACCGGTTGCGCAACGGGCGCTCGTTCGTCACGCGCAGCGTCGTCGCACGCCAGTCGATCGGGGCGATCCTCGTCATGGCGGCGTCGTTCCAGGTCGATGAGCCGGGCGTCGAGGTCCAGCGCGCGATCGCGCCCGACATCCCGGCGCCCGACGACCTGGCGCCGTCGGTGCGCAACGGCTGGACAACGGCGTTCGAACGCAGGGACGCGCCACGCGACGACCCCGGCTGCGTGCGGGCGTGGATCCGTGCCGAGCCGGGGATCAGCGACGAGCCGATCGTGCACGCCTGCGCGTTCGCGTTCGCGTCGGACAACTTCCCGGGCAACGCAGTCATCGGGCTGCATCCGGACCGCCCCACCGACTGGTCGGAGCCGTACACGCTGCTGCGCGGGGCGAGCCTCGACCACGCGATCTGGTTTCACCGCCCGCTGGTCGCCACCGACTGGCACATCCACGAGGTCGTCGCCGACAGCCTGATCGGCTCGCGCGGCGTCTCGATCGGGCACACGTTCGCCGCCGGCGGCGACCACGTGGCGACGGTCACCCAGGAGTTCCTGGTCCGCCGGCGGCGCGAGCAGCCGGCGTAGCGCGTTCTAGCTCGCGAAGCCGGGCCACAGCGTGTCCAACACCTGCTCGCTCCAGCCTTTGGCCGGACGGCCCGAGGTCAGGAAGTGGAACATGAAGCTGCCCATCAGTGCCTCGGCGGCCAGCTCGCAGTCGAGGTCGGCGCGAACCTCGCCACGTTCTTGGCCGCGCCGTAGCGCGTCGGCGATCCGGGCGCGCTGTGGGCGGGCCATGCCCTCGCGGAAGTACTCGAGCAGCTCGGGGTGGCTGCGCTCCTCGACGATCATCGCCCCGGCCACTCGCAGGGCGAAGCGCCGCCGCGCGAGCTCGAGGTGGGCGATCACGTCGTCGCGCGCGTGGCCGGTGTCGATCGTCGGCAGCGCGGCGCTCTTGCCGGTGATCACGGCGCCGACGAGCTCGGACTTGTCGCGGTAGCGGCGGTAGATCGCCGGTCGCCCGACGCCCGCGCGGGCGGCGATCCGCGCGATCGACATGCTCGAGTAGCCCTCCTCGAGCAGCAGCTGCCAGGTCGCGTTGAGGATCGCGGCGTCGACGGCCTCATCGAGCGGGCGCCCACTCGCCCGCACGCGCGCCGCGACCTGGGCGTCGTCGTTCGGGACCGCGTCCGGCATCAGCGAAGTCTCCCAGACCTCACGAGCCCATGTCAGGAAGCTTACGTTCCAGCGACGTAGCGTAACGTTATAGTCCTGTCACGGAACTACAGCGACATGCATCGACACCTCCCCATGACAAGGAGCGCCCCATGAATGCGATCGAAGCGATCGGACTGCGCAAGACCTACCCCGGCGGACTCGAGGCCGTCTGCGGCATCGACTTCACCGTCGCACCCGGCGAGGTGTTCGGCCTGCTCGGCCCCAACGGCGCCGGCAAGTCGACGACCGTCGGGATCCTCACGACAACGATCGCCCCGACGGCAGGCACCGCTCGCCTCGCCGGCCACGACGTCGGCCGCGACCCGCTCGCGGCACGACGCGTCAGCAGCGTCGTGTTCCAGGAGGCGGTCGTCGACGGTGCGCTGACCGGACGCGCGAACCTCGACCTCCACGCGCGGCTGTGGGGCGTCGGCGGCGCGGCGGCCAACCGCCGAAGCGCGGAACTGGCGCAGGCGCTCGGCGTCGCCGAGCTGCTCGATCGCCCCGTCTCGACCTACAGCGGCGGCGAGCGCCGTCGGCTCGAGATCGCACGGGCACTGTCGTCACGCCCGCAGGTCCTGTTCCTCGACGAGCCGACGGTCGGCCTCGATCCGCGGATCCGTCAGGAGCTGCTCGAGGTGATCGCCGGCCTGCGGGCCCGCGAGGAGCTGACGATCCTCGTCACGACGCATTACCTCGACGAGGCGCAGCGGCTGTGCGACCGCGTCGCGATCGTCAACCGGGGCGAGATCGCCGCGATCGGTCGCCCGTCCGAGCTGCTCGCCGGGCTCGGCGCAGAGATCCTCGAGCTGCGCGTCGACGGCCGCCCGCAGCCGGCGCTGACGGCGCTGCGCGAGCGCGGTCTGGCGCGCGACGACGCGTTCGCGATCGGCTCACGGCTGACCGTCCCGCTCCACACCCACACGGCATCCGACGTGCTGCGCGCGCTCGACGCCGAGCACGCGCACGTCGGAGAGATCGCGACCCGCGCCCCGACGCTCGACGACGTCTACCTGCAACTGACCGGCGACCGCCTCGACGAAGCGGCCTGATCACCGACCCGAAGGAGTCCTCCCATGGCCACCACAGCCGTAGAACCGCTGCCCACCATGACCACGGGCGCCCGGCGCCCACGCGCCGCGGGCGCGCTGGCCGCACTCGCCGGCCGTCGCGCGTCGCTGACATCGCGCACCCCGCGCCAGATCGTCGTCCCGCTGATCGGGCCGGCGGTGCTGGCGCTCGTCGCCGCGCCGGCGCTCGACGCCGCCACCGGCGGCCTGCACAGCAGGATCGACTACACCGCGTTCGTCTGCATCGGGACGGTCGCGCTGCTGGTCCCGCTGACCTGCGTGTTCGCCGGGCTCAGCGTGCTCGTCGACCGCGAATCGGGCGCGCAGCGCGAGCTGCTCGCCGCGCCGGTCCCGCGCGCCTATCTCGTGCTCGGGAACCTGGCCGTCGCAACGGTGCTCGCCGCGCTGCAGGTCGTCGTGCTGATCGGGCTGTCGGCGCTGAGCGGCGCCCACTTCACGGTGACGGCCGCCGGCCTCGGCTGGTTTGCCGCCGCGACGCTCCTGTTCACCGTCTTCATGTACGGCGTCGCCGAGCTGCTGGCCAGCCGGTTCGACTCACCGGAGGACTACGTCGGCGCAACCCCGGCCGTCGCGGTGCTGCCGTTCTTCCTGGCCGGCGCGCTGTTCCCGATCTCGGCGATGCCGGCGGCGCTGACGGCGATCGCGAAGGTCCTGCCGCTCACGCACGCGCTGGCGCTGATGCGCTACGGGTTCGTCGACCACCGCGGCGCCGGGCTGCACGACATCTGGGGCGCGGGCAACACGACGACGCAGGCGTGGCTCAGCCTCGCCGTCGTGGCGCTGGCGGCGGTCGCGATGACGGTCGTCGCGATCCGGTCGTTCTCGAAGGCGGCCGTTCGTTAGCTGCCGAGGTCGTCGAGCACGCCAAGCCAGTGGTCGTGCATCTGCTCGCGCGTGGCGGCGCCGGGGAGCCGATCGTGATGGAAGGCGACCGTCGTGCCGGTCGCGGCGGGGATGACACGCAGCTGGAGCGTGCTGTGGTGTGGCCAGCCCTCGCGCGTGTACGGGAAGCGGGCGACCTCGGTCTGAGTGATCGAGGTCGCCTCGCCGGCCGCCGGGTCGTCGGCGATCACCGCCAGCGCGCGGTTCCATGCTTCGTCGAGGTCGAGCGGCAGCGTGCGGCGCACGCCGACCTCCCACGAGCCGTCGGCGGTCTGACCGGTCGGGCTCACGCCGTCACCGCCACGGCGCTGACCTGGACTCCCTGGGAGAACGCCGGGTTGCGCGGGAGGTCGGCGGGGTTGAGATGGGTCACCACAGGCATGTCCCGATGTTACGGACGAGCTGATTGGGGCCCCGCGCCGCGATCGACCTTCTTGCACGATCGACCATCTAGAGTGCCGCCCATGGTGCACGGAAGCTACGACGACCGATTCGAGCCACTGATCCAGGCGCTGGCGGGGCAGCTTGAGTCCGGCGAGGAGGTCGGTGCGTCGATCGCGGTCGTGGTCGACGGTGAGATGGTGGTCGACGTGTGGGGCGGGATCGCCGACCCGGCGACGCAGGCCCCGTGGGAGCCGGACACGATCACCAACGTCTGGTCGACGACCAAGACGATGACCAACCTCTGCGCGCTGGTGCTCGTCGACCGCGGCCAGCTCGACGTCAACGAGAAGGTCGCGCACTACTGGCCCGAGTTCGCCGCCAACGGCAAGCAGGACATCGAGGTCCGCCACGTGCTCGGCCACACGTCCGGCGTCTCCGGATGGGACCAGCCGGTCACATCACAGGACATCTACGACTGGGACGTCGCGACCGCCAAGCTCGCCGCCCAGGCGCCGTGGTGGGAGCCGGGCACCGCGTCGGGCTACCACGCGCTCAACCAGGGCCATCTGGTCGGCGAGATCGTGCGCCGGATCAGCGGCGACTCGCTCGGCACGTTCTTCAAGCGCGAGGTCGCGCAGCCATTGGGCGCCGACTTCCACATCGGCCTGGACCCGTCGGAGTTTCACCGCGTCTCCAACGTGATCCTGCCACCGCCGCTGGCGATCGACCTCACCGCGCTGCCGCCCGAGAGCCCGATGTTCAAGACGTTCACCGGCCCGGCGCCGGACGGCGAGGCGAGCTGGACCGCCGAGTGGCGCCAGGCCGAGATCCCGGCCGCCAACGGCCACGGCAACGCGCGCGCGGTTGCCCGCATCCAGTCGGTGTTCACCAACGGCGGCGAGGTCGACGGCGTTCGCCTGCTGTCGCCCGAGACGATCGAGCTCGTCTTCGAGGAGCAGGCCAACGGCATCGACCTCGTGATGATGCTGCCGCTCCGCTTCGGCATCGGCTACGGGCTGCCGTCGCAGAGCGTCCCGCAGATCAAGCCCGGCCGGCGCTTCTTCTGGGGCGGCTGGGGCGGCTCGATCGTCATCAACGACCTCGAGCACAACACGACGTTCGCCTACATGATGAATCGCATGGGCTCCGGCCTGCTCGGCTCAGAGCGCACCGACCTGTACACCGACGCGGTGTACGGCGTGCTCGACGCCTGAGTCCTCTCCGCGGCTCTCTGTCGCGAGGATGACCCGGCACGGCCGCGCGGCGAGCACGTAGCGCCCGACCGCCCCGAGCACGCCCTCGCCGATCGGCAGATGGCGCGCGCCGAGGTACACGACCTCGGCGTTCGTGCGCTGCGCCTCCTCGACGATCGCCCGGCCCGGGTGGCGCGTGCGCACGAGCGCGGTGCGCGCCTTGACGCCGTAACGGCGCGCGGTGAGGCTCGCCGCCTCCAGCAGCTCGCGGCCCGCGGCCTCCTCGGCCTCGAGGCCGGCGTCGAGCGACAGCTGCGCCGGGACCTCGATCAGGTACAGCACGTCGACCACGCCGCCCTCGCCGACGAGTCGCGACGCGCGGAACAGGACCTCGGTGTCGAGCTCGTGGGCGAGGATCGGAACGACCGCCGAGCGGTATGCGAGCGCCACGAAGTCGGGCGGGCGCTCGCCGCGGTCGATCTTGGCCGGCGACGTCAGGTTGAGCCCCTGGCGGCGGCGATAGACGACGAAGCCGATCAGACCGAGCACCATCCACGGCAGGCCGACGGTGCGCGCTTCGGGGTGCAGGATGACGACGCTGACCCACGCCGCGAACGTACCGAGCGCGCCGAGACACGCGCTGATCGGGATGTCGGCCCCGCGGATTCGCACGTTCCACGGCGCGCGGTAGGGCCGGTCGCGGTCGGGCTCCTTGACGCGCAGCCACACAATCGAGATGTGCGCGAGCGTGAACGACAGCATCGCCCCGAACGAGTAGAGGTTGCCGAGCAGGTCGGTCTGGCCCGGGATCAGCAGGATCGCCGCGATCACCGAGTAGAAGACGATCGTGAACGCGGGCGTGCGGTACGTGGGGTGAAGCGCGGAGAACGCACGCGGGAGCTGGCGATGCTCGGCCAGTGACCACGACAATCGCGAGATGCCGATCAGCCCGGCGTTCGTCGCGATGAACAGGATCGTCGCGGCGAGGATCCCGACGTAGTAGCGCATCGCGGTCAGCGCGACTCCGTGGATCCCGAGCGAGTCGACGATTCCGAGCACCGGGTCGGCCTCGTACTTCGTCCCCAGCAGCGTGTGGAAGCCGTGCGCGTCGTGGACGACGGGCAGCGCGCTGAGCGCGACGACGCTGATTCCCGCGTAGACGGCCAGAACCGCGATCAGCACCCAGTTGACGGCCCGTGGCACGTCGCGCCCCGGATTCCGCGACTCCTCGGCCATGTTCGAGACCGTCTCGATCCCCGTGTACGCGACCATCGCCAGCGACAGCGCGAAGATCAGCTGGCTGTAGGTCGGCGCCGTGCCGAGGTGGACCTGGGCGACCAGCAGCTGTGGGTCGAGCACGAGGAAGACCCCGATGACGATCAGCGCGACCTGCGTCCCGAGGTCGACGAGCGCGAGGACGAGGTTGAGCCGGGCCGACTCCTTGAGCCCGCGGATGTTGAGCGCCGCGAGCATCACGATCACGACGATCCCGCCGATGATGTCGCCCGGGTTGTGACGCAGTGCCGGGAAGAACGCGCCGAGGTAGTGCGGCACGAAGAACGCCGAGATGGCGATCGTGATGATGTAATCGAGCGTCAGCGCCCAGCCGGCGAAGAACGACACGAGCTCGTTGAACGCGTGGCGCGCGAACGACGATGACCCGCCGGCCTCGGGGTACATCGAAGCGCCCTCGGCATACGTCTTGGCCGTCAGCGCGAACAGCCCGCCCGCGACCATGAAGACGACCGGCGTGAACCCGAGCGCATGCAGCGCCACGAGTCCCAGCGCGTAGTAGATCGACGATCCGACGTTGCCGTAGGCGGTCGCGAACAACCCCGACACGCCGACAGTCCGCCGCAGGCCACGCTCGTTGAGTCGGGCCATGGCCGCATCGTCGGCTCGACCGCGTCAGGAGCTTGTGCAGGTTTGCCCCCGGGGCATCAAGATTTCGTGAAGACGCGTTCAGCCGGCCGCGGTAGCCGAACCGTCGCCACTACCTGGCGCAGCGGGCGAGCTTGGCGACGTCGTGGTGGGCCTGTTGGACGCAGCGCAGCTGCGTCGGGATCGCGATGTGCGGCTTGGCGACGTGGACCTTCGTGACGCCCGCCGTGGTCTTGGCCGCGTCGACCTTGGTGACGTGGACGGCAGGCGCGGTCACGTGCGAGAACGCAGCGCTCAGCACCGCAGCGTCGGCCGCCTCGCCGCCGCGCGCGGCAAACGCCTCCTCGAGCTGGGCGCGCTGCGCCGCCGACAGGCCGCGCGTGTGCCCGGGCTCGAGTTCATGGACGCTTGAGATCTCGTCGCTGGACAGCGCGTGGTTGTCGAACTCGACCTGGAGGACCGCCGGCCCGCGCCGGCTATCGATCCACAGAGCCGCGACGTAGTAGCTGCGATCGTCGGCCGAGTCGGGCCCGTTGATCGACTTGTTGTGGGTGCCGATCACCCGGGCGCTCGTCACCGGGCCGAAATACGCGCGCACGCCGGCGACGTAGCCGGCCGCGCCGGCTGGCGCCGCGACCCGCTATTGGCCACCAGCGCCGCGCCGAACTGCTGCGCGCCGTGGCGGGCGAGTTTGGACTCGTGGCCGAGGATCATGAACACCGCGACGCAGACGCCGATCGAGAAGACGGCCGTCGCCCCGAGAATCCAGAACAGCAGCTTGCGGGTCTTGGCGTCCGCGCGGCGGAACACCGCCACCTCGGGAAGCAGCACATCGGTCACAGCGCCCATCGCGAGTCTCCTTCGTCGGTCGTGATGAGCGAAGACTCGTCGGCGCGCGGGGCGCCCGACAGTGGGGCCAGCCGCGTCGTACGCGCGTCGGTTTTCCGCCAGGGTTGCGCTACGCCATGATCGCGGCGGCGAACTCGCCGAACACCTCGACGTAGCGATCGATCGCCTCGTCGGTGTGGGTGACCGACAGCGTCCACTCCTCCTCGCGGCCCGGCGTCATGAAGATGCCGCGATTGAGGTTGAACAGCCATGCGAGCTCGGACAGCTCGGCGTCCTGGTTGGCCTTGAACGACGCGTAGTCGACGATCTCGACCGGCGAGAACGTGACGCAGCCCTTGGAGCCGATGCCGACGCTGTAGCCGGGGAGCCCGTGGGTCTCGATCACCGCGTCGCAGCCGCGCAGGATGCGCTCGTTGAGGCGGTCGAGGTGCGCGTAGGCCTCGGGCGTCATGACCTCGGTCAGGTTCGCGCGCGCGGCCGCCATGCCGAGCGGGTTCCCGTTGTAGGTGCCGACCTGGTACACGGTCCCGTCCTCGACGACCGCGGCGACCTCCTCGGTCATGCCGATCGCCCCGGTCGGCAGGCCGGCCGCCGAGCGCCTTGGCCAGCGTGACCATGTCGGGCAGCACGCCGAACTTCTCGACCGCGCCGCCGGCCGCGATCGCCAGGCCGGTCTTGACCTCGTCGAAGATCAGGATCACGCCGTGGCGCTGGGTGATCTCGCGGACCGCCTCGAGGTACCCCGGCTGCGGCAGCACGACGCCGAGGTTCATCATCGCCGCCTCCATGATCACGCAGGCCGGCTTCTTGCCTTCGTTGTCGAGCTCGGTCAGGCGGCGGTCGAGGTTCTCGGCGTCGTTGAAGTGGACGGCGAAGGTGAGGTCGACGGTCGCCTGCGGGATCCCGCCGCCGTAGGGCAGCGACGCCGGCGCCTCGCGCGGGCCGATCGCGTCGTACTCGACGCCGATCGAGACCATCACCGCGTCGTGGTGGCCGTGGTAGGAGCCGAACATCTTCATGATCGGGTCGCGCTTGGTCAGCGCCCGCGCGATGCGGATCGCGTCCATCGTCGACTCGGAGCCCGAGTTCGTGTAGCGCCACTTCGGCAGCCGGAAGCGCTTGGCCAGCTCCTCGCCGACCACGACCGCGTCCTCGGTCGGCGCGGCGAAGTGGGTGCCGAGGTCGTAGCGCTCCTTGATCGCGGCGCCGATCGCCGGGTGGGCGTGGCCCTGGATCATCGAGCCGAAGCCGTTGTGGAAGTCCCACAGCTCGTTGTGGTCGACGTCCCAGACCTTCGGGCCGTCGCCCCGCTCGAGGTAGATCGGCCACGGATCGCGCGACTGGTAGCTCGACGCGACGCCGCCGCTGAGCGTCCGGTTGGCGCGCGCTGTACATCTCGGCCGAGCCGCCGGTGCGCTCGTCGAGCGCCTCCGCCTCGGCCTGTCGTCAGCTCCGCCACCAGCTCGCGATCGATCGTCATGAGGCGCTCGACGCTAGCGGATCGGATCGTCCAGCAGCTCGAGCACGCGCTCGACGGGGCGCGCCAGCACGGCGCGATCGCCGCGCACGACGATCGGTCGCTCGACGAGCGCTGGGTTGGCGACCATCGCCGCGATCAGCGCGTCCTCGTCCAGTGCGTCGGTGTCGAGCACCACGGCGTCGCCTCGCGGGCGCGCACGAGGTCGTGGGCGCTGCCGCCGGACTTGGCGATCAGCCCGCGCAGCTCGGGCTCGGTGAGGCCGGTGACGTGGTACTCGACGGCGTCGAAGTCGATCCCGCGCTCCTTGAGCAACAGCGCGAGGTTCTTGCACGTCGTGCAGGTGTTCTTCTCGTAGACCGTCAGTTCGCGCCATCGCCGTCCACGCTACACCGCGCCGCGTCAGGCGGACGCGAGCAGGCTTCTGGTGATCAGCTCCGTGTCGATGTAGTCGGTCATCTCGACGATGCGGCCGTCCTCGATGCGCCCGACGATGCAGTAGCTGTTGTTGTACGGGCGCCCGGTGATCGTCGTCGCCTCGCCGTCGGCGACGAGTACGACCCAGTCGCCGTCCGAGATCACGCGCCGGATCGTGAACGCGACCGGGGTGCTCAGACGGGCGCGCAGCGGGCCGAGCAGGTTGTCGATGACCGCCTGCTTGCCGCGGTGGACGCCGGACAGCCCGTCGTGCCGATGATCGTCCAGACGATGTCGTCGTGCAGCGCATCGAGCAGTGGCTGGCCGTTGCCCTTCGACGCCTCGGTGTAGACGTGGCGGATCAGCTCTCGGTTGTTCATTCGCCGGACGCTAACATATACTTCGATACTCGTCTAAGGATCGAACGGAATGCGCTACCCCGACCCAGCCCGCGCGTGAGCAACTGACGCTCGCCGCGCTCATGCACAGCCTCAGCGACCCCACGCGCCTGGAGATCGTGCGCATGCTGTCGGGCGTCGCCGAGCGTTCGTGCGGCGACTTCCACGACCTCGGGGGCGTCAGCGTCCCGACCCTGTCGCATCACCTTCGCGTTCTGCGTGAAGCCGGTGTGACCGACACGCGTATCGAGGGACGAAATCGGTACGTCTCGCTACGTCGCGATGACCTCGATGCGCGCTTTCCCGGTGTGCTTGATCCGATCGTTGCGGCCAGGCCACGTCGTGCAGAACGGATAGCGTCAGCCCTGATGGCGGTTCGTCACGTGTTCCGGAACGCCGCGTGCTGGCCGGGTTGATCGTCGGTTGCGCGTCCGCGACGGCGCTCGCCGGCGGCATCGTGGCCCTCGACGCGACCCCGATCGCGCGCGTGGCGGCGTACACCGGCGGGACCGTCGTGAGCGGCACGATTCGAGTGCGCGACGCCCGGGCGCCATTTCATGCGCATCTCGCTCACCCAGGACGGCCCGGCGTTGCCGCTGTCGGCGATCCGGATGGTGAAGCTGCGCTGCGACACGACGCCGACGCCGTTCCGTCTGGCGATGGTCGCCAATCACGGCTCGTTCCACGCCGGGCCGGCCACGCTCGTCGTCAGCCAGTACGGCGCGCTGTCCTCCGTTTCCTGCCGCGACGACCGTGCAGCTGATGGCGCGCGAGCGCCCCGGACCCGCATTACTACGTGGCGCTGGGCGACTCGATGGCCGCTGGCTACGGCGCGCCGCCGGGGCGCGGGTACGTCGGCGACCTGTTCGGCCACTACGGGCCACGGATCCCGGGCCTGACGCTGTCAACTTCGGCTGCAGCGGCGAGACGACGTCGTCGCTGATCGGCCGCAGCCACTGCGCCTACGCCGGCTTCAAGTCGCAGCTCGCGCCGGCGCTGTCGTTCCTGCGCGCCCATCGCGGCGCCGTGTCGCTGGTGACGATCGACGTCGGCTGGAACGACCTCGCCGCGTGCCGGTCGCGGCCGAACGCCTACAACGAGGAGTGCTTCGACGCGGTGCTCGACACGGCGCACCGCAACCTTCAGCGAATCGCCGGCGCCCTGCGTGGCGCGGCGGGGCCGGGGGTGCCGATCGTGTCGATGACGCAGTTCGACCCGCTGCTGGGCTACTGGTTCTCGGGCGAGGCAGGACGTGACCACACGCGGGTGACGGTCGGCGCGGTCGACCGGCTCAACGACATCATCCGGGGCGTCTACGGGTCCGTCGGCGCGCAGATCGCGGACGTCAGCGGAGTGATGGAGATGGACAACTTCGACGTCATCAGCACGCGGTTGGGATCGATGCCGACGAACGTCGCGCGCATGTGCACGTGGCTCGACCTCGGCTGCCCGCGCCCCGGCGCGACGCCGGCGGTGCGCAACGTCGACGACCCCAACGGCGCGGGCTCGCGCGTCGTGGCGTGGGCGTTCGAGCAGGTCATGCCGCCGCTGCCGGGCGCGGCGCCAGGGCGCTAGAAGTCCTCGCGCGGCGCGGGCCGCACGGCGGCCACGAGATCCTCGATCGCCGCTCGCAGCGTCTCGAAGCGCCGCTCGCCGATCGCCTGCGCCCATTCGCGCTCGAGCGCCCCGACCGTCGACTCGATGAAGGCGATCGCCGCGTGGCCGCGTTTGGTGAGCGTGACGACCCGGCCGCGGCCCGGCCCGACGCTTCTCGGGCCGCGCTCGATGTAGCCGGCGTCCTGGAGCCCGCGCAGCTGGTGGTTGATCGCCTGGCGACTCAGGCCGCTGCGTTCGGCGAGCGCCGCCGGCCGCTCGCCGTCGGGACCCGGGTACTGGAGGACCGACAGATGCTCGGCGCGCAGGTCGGAGAACTCGCTGCTGGCCAGCGCCTGGTGGATCCGGTCGCGCGCCTGCGTCCACAGAATCCGCATCTGCGGTGACGCGAGGTCGGTTCGGAGCTGTCTTCTGCTTGACATATGTGTAAAGTCGCTTTACGTTGGGTCTGACCCTTTGTACCGCGACTTTACGTTGGAGGGAGGACGCGACATGGCTTTGGAGATCCTTGGGCAGCGGCTCGAGATTGCGATGAGCAGCGAGCGGACGGGCGGCGCGTACGGTGCGACCGAGGCGGTGATCGAGGCTGGCTGGGACGGTCCGCCGCCCCACATCCACCGGCGCGAGGACGAGGCGGTCTACGTCCTGCATGGCGCGCTTGAGTTCGTCGTCGACGGCGAGCGGATCGAGGCGCCGAAGGGCGCGTTCGTGCATATCCCGCGTGGCGCGCTGCACTCGTGGCGCAACGTCGCCGACGGCGTCAGCCGATCGCTGACGATCTACACGCCCGGCGGGTTCGAGCGGATCTTCACCGCTGTCGACGCCGGCACGCCGCTCGCGGAGCTGGCTGACGGACTACGCGCTCGAGATCGGTGCCTAGCCGGTCGCGGCGGCAGCGAGCTCCTCGAGCGGGACGTCGGGGTCGGTGAGGCGCTTGCGGTCGATCGGCGCGCGGGAGCGGATCAGCGCCTGGACGTGCTCGTTGACGTCCCAGACGTTGACGTTCATCCCCGCGACCACGCGGTCGTCGGCGAGCCAGAAGGCGACGAACTCGCGGCTCGGCGGGATCGCCGCGGAACACGACCTCGTCCCAGTCGGTCGCGTAGCCCGAGTACTCCATGCCGACGTCGTACTGGTCGGAGAAGAAGTACGGGAGCTCCTCGTAGGGCGTGTCGCGGCCGAGCATGTTGCGCGCCGCGGCCGGCCCCTGGTTGAGCGCGTTGGCCCAGTGCTCGACCCGGACCCGGGTGCCGAAGAACGGGTGCATCGCGTTGGCGACGTCGCCGGCCGCGAACACGCCCGCCGCGCTGGCCTGCGAGGTTCGCATCGACGACGATGCCGTTGTCGACGTCGAGCCCCGCCGCCTCGGCCAGCGCCACGCGCGGCGTGACGCCGATCCCGGCGACGACGAAGTCGGCCCCGACCATGCGCCCGCCGGTCAGCCGCACGCCGATCACCTTGCCGTCCTCGCCCGCGACGCGCCTCGACCTCCGCGCCGCCGATGAACGTCACTCCGTGGTCGGCGTGGATGTCGCGGTAGATCGCGCCGAGCTCGGGCCCGAGCACTCGCGCCAGCGGCAACTCGTCCATCTCCACCACCGTCACCTCGCAGCCGCGCTGGCGCGCCGACGCGGCGACCTCGGCGCCGATCCAGCCCGCGCCGACCGTCACCAGCCGCCCGCCCTTGTCGATGCGCTCGCGGATCGCCTCGGAGTCGGCGATCGTGCGCAGCGTCAGCACGCCGTCGAGATCGGCGCCGGGGATCGACAGCTGGCGCGGCTGCGGCGCCGGTCGCGATCAGCAGCCGGTTGTACTCGAGCTCCTCGCCCCCGGCCAGGACGACCCGCGCGGCGCCGGGGTCGATCGACTCGACCGTCGTCCCGGTCCGCAGCTCGATCTCCTGATCGGCGTAGAACGACTCGTCGTGGACGTAGGGCTTGGCGTCGGCCTCGCCACGCAGGTAGTCCTTGGACAGCGGCGGGCGCTCGTAGGGACGCTCGTCCTCCTGGCCGATCAGCACCACGCGGCCGTCGAAGCCCTCCTCGCGCAGCGTCTCTGCGGCCTTGGCGCCGGCGAGCGAGGCGCCGACGATGACGAACGTCTGTGAATTCGCGGTCATGACTTCCTTGGTGTCAAGGGACCTGGACTTCTTACCCGCTCAGGGGTAAGAAGTCGCGCCGCTGCGGCGCAAACTTGGTCATATGGCCCTTGCTACGGTCGCACGCGTGGACGAGCCGACGCCGGTCGCCCCCCGCACCATCGTCGATGCCGCCTCGCGCGCCTGGCTTGCCGCGCTGCGCGGCGAGGGGCACATCCGCGAGCAGGCCGTCGCCGACCTGCACGGCCTGCTGCTGCGCGGTGCGCGGTTCGAGGTCGCGCGGCGGCGCGCCGCGATGGGCGGCTGGGACGGAGACGATCTCGACGACCTCGCGCTGCAGAGTGCCGACGACGCGCTCGTCGCCGTGCTGGCCAAGCTCGACCACTTCCAGGGCCGACAGCCGGTTCACGACGTGGGCCTACAAGTTCGTCCTGCTCGAGGCAGCGGTCAAGCTGCGCCGCCGCCCGTGGCAGGGCCGCGAGCTGCCGCTCGAGGCCGACCACTGGCCACTGGCCATCGACGACCGAAGCTCCCCGCACGCCGGCGCCGAACAGGCCGAGCTGCTGCATGCGGTCCGCCGCGCGATCGACGAGGCGCTCACACCACACCAGCGCGACGTGCTGGTCTCCGTCGCGCTCAACGACGTGCCGATCGACGTGCTCGCCGAGCGGTTGCAGTCGACCCGTGGCGCGCTGTACAAGACGATCCACGATGCGCGGCGCGCGCTGCGCCGCCGGCTTGAGGCCGAAGGTCACGCGCTGGCCGCGCCGCAAGGAGGGCGGCGATGAACACCGACCGCGCCGAGTTGCTGCGCCGGCTGCTGGGCCCCGAAGGGCCCGAGCTGACCTGCGAGCAGTGCTTCGACGAGCTCGATCGCTACGTCGACCTCGAGGTCGTCCACAGTGCCGAGCGCGCCGACGACGAGGTCCCGGGCATGCGTGCGCATCTCGAGGGCTGCCAGGCGTGCCACGAGGAACACGAGAGCCTGCGCGCGCTGGTCGAACACGAAGCCTGATCGGCGCGACGTAAGAACCCTCGGCCGCGGCGACGCAGACGTCGCACAACGACCGAGGAGGTTCTCGACATGACCACCGTCGACACGCCACGTCCCCGAACGCGCCGCCGACGGCTCGCCGAACGGGACTGCGAGCCCGCCGCCGCCGGGTCGCCGGTCGTCGCCACCGCCGCGCACCAATCGTTCTGGCTGCTGCGGATCGGCTTCACCGTCGCGCCGATCATGTTCGGGATCGACAAGTTCTTCAACTGGACGGTGCACTGGCCCGACTACCTCGCCGGCTGGGTCAACGACATCGTCCCCGGCACCGGGCAGCAGCTTCATGCACGCGATCGGCGTCGTCGAGATCGCGGCCGGCCTGCTCGTCGCGTTCGCCCCGCGGATCGGCGCGTTCGTCGTCGCCGCGTGGCTGGCGGGGATCGTCATCAACCTGCTGACCGTCAACCCGCCCCAGTACTACGACATCGCGCTGCGCGACTTCGGCCTGATGCTCGGTGCACTCACCCTCGGCCGGCTGGCGCTCGCGGTCGTTCCCGCGCGCCAGCGCGGAGAGCTGCCATCGCGGCCGTGGTGACCGCCTGAGCAAGTTCGTCCGCTCAGGCAGGTCGGGCGCACAGGTCGGCGAAGATCGGGCGCATGCGGCGCCCGATCTTCGCTGCGCTCCTGCTCGCGCTCGCGGTCGTGCCGGCGGCGCGAGCCGACGTGCCCCCGCCGCGGCCGGTCGCGCCGGCGCTCACGCCCGTCCCGCTCACGCCGACGAACCTGCTCAACCAGGTCATCCGCGGCAGCGCACCGTTCGGCACGACCGTCGCCCTCTTCACGAACTCGCTGTGCGGCGGCCCGCCCGTTGTCACCGCGCCCGCCGAAACGCTGTTGAGCACGGGGATCGCCCTCACCGTCCCGCCGGACGCGACGACCGCCTACTACGCGACCGCGACCGACAGCTTCGCCCAGTCGTCGCAGTGTTCCTCGCCCGCGGTCACGTTCGTCACCGACGTCACGCCACCCGGAACGCAGATCGCCATCCGCAGGAAGTCCAAGACCAAGTCGCGCACGATCACGTTCTCGTTCACGACGACCGGGCACGAGCTGTCGCCCACGTTCCAGTGCCAGCTCGACGGCCGCCCGTGGCTGACCTGCCACAGCAAGCACACGGTGACGGTCAAGCGCGGGCGCCATGCGTTTGCGGTCCGCGCCGTCGACCGCGCCGGCAACGTCGACGCGACGCCGGCCACCTACAGGTGGCGCGCGGTGTGAGCGCCCGTCATCCTGTGGAGCGATGGGTGACAGGACGTCACGCGGCGTGGCCGCGACGCTCACCGGCCTGGCGCTGACCGCGGCCTGGGCACCGGTCGCGGGTGCGGTCCCGCCTCCGGTCGGCGGGCTGACGGAGACGCAGTGCATCAGCGAGACGGCCGGCGGCGGCTGCACGGCGGGCGACGGCGTCGCTGACGCGCGCCATGTAGCGGTCAGCCCCGACGGCAAGAACGTGTACGTCGCGTCCGCGATGGGCGGCGGCAACGACCAGGGCGCGCTGTCCGCGTTCTCGCGCGCCCCGAACACCGGCACGCTGACCGAGCTCAACTGCGTCGGCGAGACGGCGGGCAACGGCTGCGCCACGGCCGGCGACGGCCTGAGCCAGGCATCCGGCGTCGCCGTCAGCCCCGACGGCCAGACGATCTACGTCACGTCGTCGGACTTCGGCGGCGGCGCGGTCGCCGCATTCGCGCGCAACCAGACGACGGGCGCGATCGGCGCCGAGCTGGACTGCGTCAGCGAGAACATGACCGGGACGTGCCTCGACGGCCACGGCCTGTCGAACGCCCAGGACGTCGCGGCGACCAACCAGGCGGTTTACGTCGCATCGGCTGACCCAACGACCGGCGGCCTGACGAGCTTCGCGCGCGGCGCCGGCGGCGCGCTCGGCGCCGAGACCGCGTGCTTCAACCAGCTCGGCATGGACGGCTGTGCCGCCGACGGCGTCCTGCGCAACGTCGCTTCGGTCGTCGTCACTCCCGACGGCCGCGTCGCGTACGCAACCGGCGAGGGCGGGATCACGACGACGTTCGTCGTCTCGTACCGGATCGACTCCAACGGCGCCCTGTCGACCCGCATCGGCTGCGTCGTCGACCAGCCGGCCGCGAGCGCCGGCTGCCGTGCGGGCAACCAGGGCTTCTCCGACGCGACCGACCTCGCGCTGGCACCCGACCACCGGGTCTACGTCGCCGGCATCGACGGCGGCGTCGTCGGTGGTGCGTCGCCCGACCCGGGAGGCATCGCGGCGCTGTCGGTCGACGCCAACACGCTCGGCCTGACCGGCGCGATCAACTGCGTCGAGGCCGGCGGGGCCGGCTGCCCGCAGCCGTTCGTGCCCGACCTGCGCGACTCCAATGGGGTCGAGGTGAGCCCCGACGGCCAGTTCGTCTACGCCGCGTCGCAGCGCGGCGGCGGGAACGATGACGGCGCGGTCCTCACCTTCACCCGCGATGCGGCGACCGGCGCGATTGGCGCGCTCGTCAACTGCGTCGGCGAGACCGGCAGCGCGACGTGCGCGGCCGGCGACGGCATCCAGACGGCGTCGTTCCTGGCTGTCAGCCCCGACGGACGCAACCTCTACCTCGGCGACGCCGAGGGCGGCCAGGGCGGCGGCGTGACGACGTTCACGCGCGAGTTCGCGCCGACGTGCGACAACGCGACCGTGACTGTCGAGGCCGGCCTGTCGGTGACGCTCCCGCTCACGTGCCGCGACGCCAACGGCGATCCGATCGCGCGCACGATCGTCGCGGGCCCGACGCTGGGCGTGCTCGACCCGATCGACCAGGCCAACGGCGCGGTCTCGTACACCGCCAGCGTGCTGGCCAACGGCGCCGACTCGGTCACGTTCAACGCCAGCGACGGCTCGGCGAGCTCGCCCAACGCGACGGTCGCGATCACCGTCACGCCGGCGGCTGACGTGCCGCTCGAGAAGAACCGGGAGCCCGACTCGAACATCGCCAAGATCCGGAGCCGGGTCAGCGCCAAGTCGTTGAAGAAGTTCACGGGCACGGCGACCGACGATGTCGAGGTGACCCTCGTCGAGATCGCGCTCGTCCGAGCGACCGGCGGCGCCCACCCCGCCTGACAGTCGCCGCCCCCGTCCCGGCGGCCGTCACCGCCGCGGCGACGAAGCAAACGTCCGAAGAAGACGAAGAAGACGCAAGAAGACGCCCAAGCCCGCCTGCCGGCAGATGACGAGCAAGGGCTCGTTCCTGGCCTTCGCGGCGTTCAAGAAGCGATGCACGCCGAACCACTGGATCGCGGCGACCGGGACCGACACGTGGAGCTTCAAGCTGCCAAAGCGCCTGCCCAAGGGCACCTACACGCTCTACTCGCGTGCGACCGATAACGCTGACGTCGCGGAGTCGTCATTCACCCCCGCCGACCGCAACCGCGTGACGTTCACGGTCAAGTAGGCCGTATCAGCTGACGACGACCGTCATCTGCATCCCCGGTGCGTGGAGCTGACAGACGATCGTGTACGTGCCGGGCTTGGTGAACTGGTAGCCGTAGTTGCCGGTGTTGCGCTCGGAGGCGACGAATCGTGCCGGACCGGAGCGCACGTCGAGGCTGTGGGACTCGTGCGAGCGCCAGCGCCAGTCGATCTCGGTCCCGGGCGCGACGCGGACGACCGGGCGCGCACCGCCGGCGTAGAACTCGTTGTCGAGGATGAAGACGTTGTGGTCGCCGCGCGCGACGAGCTTGGGCGCGGGTGGGATCGGCGCCGGGACGGGCTTGGGCGGTGGGTTGGCGGCCAGCGCGGCGAGCACCGGCTTGGGGTAGGCGGCCTTCGGGTCGGACACGAGCTTCGTCGTCCCTGTCCTCAGGTCGCGGACGTAGATCAGCCGGTTGCCGTCGGTCGCGTTGGGCGACAGGTCGGTCGCCGTCGAGCTGAATGCGATCCGTGTGCCGTCGTCGGAGATCGACGGGTCGTCCGACGAGCCGGTCTTGTTCGTGGAGACCGCCACGACGCCGGGCCGGCCGCGCTTGAACGCCATCACGTGACCGGTCGTCCCGTCCATCGACGTGTAGGCGACGACGTGCGCGCCCGTCGAGACGACCGGGTCGAGCACGCTCCCGCCACCGGTCTGGATGCGGATCACGCGGTGCTTGCGCAGGTCGGCGAGGAACAGCCCAGCGTGGCCGTGCGCGGCGCCGAGGTTCGGCGCGTCGGACGTGAAGGCGACCCAGCGCCCGTCGGACGAGAGCGCCGGATCCGACGAGAAGCCGTCGCCGGGCTCGCCGCCGCTCGTCGCGCTGGCGACCGTCGTGTGGCCGCTGTGCAGATCGCGCACCAGCACCTGGCTCGTCGCGCCGGCCGCGTCGCCGAGCTTGCCGGTCGCCATCGTGTAGACGAGCTTCGTGCCATCGCGCGACAGCGACGGCTCGTACGGGTCGGCGAACGACGCGCTGCCGGCCGGCGCGCCATGGACGGCGACGCGCTGGCGATGCGAACGGAGGTTCTCGACGACGATCGCCGTGCGCCCGCTTTCAACGGCCTCGAACGTGGCAGTCGAACCGTCGCCCGAGATCTCGGGGTTATAGGCCGACTGCGAGTCGACGCCGTGAGTCGGCGTGTCGAGCCGCGTCTTGACGCCGTGCTGGGCGAGCCGGATCCCGATCCGCCCGTAGCGCTTGGCGAAGTTCTGGTTGCCGGGCGAGGACTCGAACATCACCTTCTTGCCGTTGGCGGAGATCGCCGCGTTGTAGGCCGACGTCGGGTCGGGGCCGTTGGGCCCGCCGTGGGGCAGTCGGCTGACGATCGTGTCCTTGCCGGTCTGGAGGTCGGCGCGCATGACCGCGATCTCGCCGAGCTTGATCGCGACCGGGAGCTTCTGGCGGTACGCCTCGTAGGCCACGTGCCGGCCGTCGGCGGAGATCGCCGGGTTGGTCGCATAGTCGTGGGGCAAGGCGATGAGCGCGCCGCGGTAGGTCTGCGGCGGGCCGTTGTACCGGGCCTGGTCGAGCCACCGCGGGAGCTGGCTGATCTGGCGCGCGAGCAGGCGCTGGGCCTGCGCGTGGGTGAACGCCTTGCCCTCGACGCCGGTGTGGGCGCGCTCGCGCAGGACGGCGATCGACATCGCCTCGACCTGGCCGGGCGAGCGGCCGTGCAGGCGCGCGATGGCCAGCGGGCTCAGCTCGGCTCGGCGCAGCGCCCGGAACTGGACGTCGGTGACGCCGAAGATGTCGGGTGCCTCGCTGGGGATCGCGAACTGGTGCAGCGAGTGGAAGAACAGATGCTGCGCGAGATGGCCCTGGGTGATCGTCGCGAGCGCGCGGGCCTGGAGCACCCGCGCGCGGTCGGCGCCCCACTTCTGGCGCTCGGGCGCGACCAGTGCGGCGGCGAGCTTGTCCGGATCCGGCCAGCCGTGCTTGGCCGCGAGCTGGGCGAGCGTTGTTGTGGTCGTTGCGCAACTGGTCCCACAGCTGGTTGCGCGTGATGTGCAGCGTCGAGTACAGGCGCGTCTCGTCGTAGGGCAGCCAGTGGTTGTAGACCCACGCCTGCGGCGGCAGCCAGTGCGCGGCAGCGTTCGTCGGCGCGCCCGAGTCCGGTGAGTGGGTGACGATCGGCTTGCCGCCCGTCGCCTTGACCGGCGCCGCGGCGATCTGTGTGTCGGGGGCGACTGGACGACGAGCTGCCGCAGCCGACGACGGCGCGTGCCGCCCCCGCGACCGCGATCCACGCGAACTTGCGCCGCCGCCTCTCCACGGGCGCGACGTTATCCGATCGTCGCGCGACGGCCGATGAGGCTCGGAGTCAGGTGTCCGACCGTGCGCGGCCGAGGACCAGCGGCCGGATGATCGGCGGCGCCTTGCGCAGCTCGTCGTGCTCGAGGTCTGAGACCGCGAAGCCGGCGTGCTCGATGTTGGCGACCGTGTCGCGGTTGCAGTTGCAGCCGTGACCGATCTTGCGCTGCACGGGGTTGAGGCGGTCCTGCCACTTGGCGAGGCCCGGGTCGTCAGAGCGCACGTGCTCGAGGAAGATCAGTTCGCCGCCGGGCTTGAGCACCCGGCGGACCTCGGCCAGCGCCTTGTC
Source organism: uncultured Actinomycetes bacterium (assembly GCA_963846975.1). Taxonomy (GTDB): domain Bacteria; phylum Actinomycetota; class Thermoleophilia; order Solirubrobacterales; family Solirubrobacteraceae; genus AC-49. The sequence continues at coordinate 97,829 of CAWJXY010000006.1, read as the reverse complement.
GGGATCCGACACCGTGCACAGCACGAGCGTCGAGACGACGAAGTCGAAGCCCGCGTCGTCGAACGGCAGCTGCTCGGCCGGTGCGCGGATCACCTGCACCTTGCGCGTGTAGTCGCTGAGCTTGGCCTCGAGGCGCTTGGCCATCGGCTCCTCGGGCTCGGTGACGACGAGCTCGGTGACCGCGTCGCCGTAGTAGGGCAGGTTGGCGCCGGTACCGCCGCCGATCTCGAGCACCCGCCCGTGTGTGCGGGCGAGCAGCTCCCTGCGATGCGGGCCGACGATCGCCTTCTCGACCCCGGCGGTGATCCGGTCGTACGTCGCTGCGAAGACTGTTCCCCAGATGCTCATGGGCCGATTTCCCTCCTGGCTGTTGGCTTACACCTATCGTTCACGCTCAGCACAGCGGGAACGACGTCGGGGCGACGAACGACAGCACGCCCTTGGCGCTGACCTAGGTAGGACGCGTTGGGGTCGGTGCCGCTGGTTGATGTAGCGCGTCCCACCGAAGTCAGCGTCCCGAGGAAGTAGCGGCTTGCCGGCGAACTTGTCGGCCCGCGGCGGGTGCAGGGTCACGGTCGCCGTCTTGCGCCGAACCTCCCCTTGTACGTCGAGTTGGACGCGAACTTGTAGGTCTGGCTTCGCGGCCCGGTTTGCGCGCTGCTGGCGTCGACCTGGCGGAAATGGAAGCTGAGCTTGCCGCCGGCCGCGGCCTCGGGGAACTCGGCCGTGAACGTGATCTTCGGGCGCCGGGAGCGCGGACTCGATGATCCGCCCCAGCGGCGCAGGAAGTCGCTGTGGACCTCGAACCGCAGCGGCGCCGACCACGGCGTCGCGTAGGGCTTTTCGCTGCTCGGGTTGTCGATGTCGGGCGCGGCGCCGCGCGCGACGCACGTCCACGCGCCGGGGCGGGTGAAGCTCTTCCTCGCCGAGCTCCTGGTGGAGCGATCATCGGGCCCGGGCCGTGACCCTTGCCGCTGACCGAGCCGTCGGCGTTGATCTTCGCGTCGCGGGCGCACTTCAGCTCCGGCCTCGCCGCCCGGCGGGTCGGCGGCCTTGCACCCCGACGAACTGCATCGCCGACCGTCGCTTGGCCCGCAACGTTAGCGGCCTGCCCGTCAGCACCGGGACGACCGACACCGACGTTGACCGCGACGACACCGTCGTGCTGGCGGTGTTCGGGCCCGGGATCATGCAGTCGGCTGTTGCCGCCCGTGGCGGACCGACCGCCACCTTGACGGTGTAGGTCCCGTTGCCCTCGTACTGAAGCGGGAGCGAGATCGGGACGATCGACCCGGCCTGCGCGACCTGGCCCGAGCAGAACGGCGTCGCGTTCCTCGGCCTGATCGACGTGGCCATCGGGCACGCTGAGAACCTGGATTCGCGACCCGCTGGAGCTGATTGGACGTGCCGGTGTCCTGAACGACGTAGCCGATCTCGTAGCCCCCGAGCCAGTTCAGGGTCGGCGTCGCGGCGAGCCACATCCAGTCGCTCCGCGCGCCGTGATCGATCGAGTTGGCCATCGCGTAGCGGACCGAGATCGACGGGGGCGCGAACGCGGCGACGGCCGGCGCGGCGACGGCGACCGCCGCGACGGCGCCGAGCACCACGGCTCGCGTGCCGCGGGTGCGCATCAGACCCGCGCCTTGGACCACTCCGCCTTGTGGATGCGCTTGGCCGCCTGGTAGTCGGCCAGCGCCTGGGACGAGTCGACGTCGCCGAGCGTCGGGTGCCACGGGACGAGATCGTCGGCCGCGGCGACGCCGTAGCGCTTGGCCAGCACGGAGCCCAGCGCCTTGACCTTCATCTCACCGAAGCCCGGGAGCGCCTCGAGGTTCGCGCGCAGCTGCGTGCCGTCGGCTGCGTCGGTCCAGACGCGCGCGGCGTCGCCGTCGTAGCGCTCGTCGATGTGGACGGCGAGGTCGTGCACGCGCTTGGCCATCGCGCCGGGGTAACGGTGGATCGCGGGCTTGGACCGGAACACCGCGTCGAGGTCCGCCTGGGCCAGCGCCGCCGCATCGAGCGACCCGACGCGCTCGCGGATCGCCAGCGGGCCGGAGAACGCCTTCTGCACCGAGACCTGCTGGTCGAGCGCGAAGCCGACCAGCAGCGCCATCGGATCGGACGCGATCAGCTCGTTGGCCTCATCGGACTCCGTGAAGTACAGACGCTCGGGCATGTGCGGATCGTAATCTCACTGGCGCAGATCGGCAGAACCTTCGGAGAGCGCGCGCAGCGCGGCCGCCGCCCGGGCGCGGACGTCGGGGTCGGCGAACAACCCGTCGTCGCCGATCTGGTCGCGCGCGACCGGGATCCTCACGCACGCGTCCTCGACGACGACCGAGCCCGTGTAGCCGGCGACCGCCCGCAGCCCCGCGATCGCCCCCTCGCCGCGGTTGGGAGCCGCAGGGCCCGACACGTTGACCCACGCGACCGCCATCCCGTAGGTCTCGCCGCCGCCGACCGTCCAGTCGAGCAGGTTCTTGAACGATCCCGGCATTCCGCCCGCGTACTCCGGCGTGCAGAACAGGATCGCGTCGTGGTCGGCGATCGCCGCTCGCAGCGCCGCGACCGGCGGCGGCGGCGTGCCGTCGGCCGGATCGTCGTCGGGGTCGAAGTGCGGCAGCTCGCGCATGCCGTCGTAGAGCGTCGTCTCGATGCCGTCGGGCGCAGCGGCAGCGGCCGTGCGCAGCAGCGCGGTGTTGGTCGAGCCGTCCCGCAGGCTGCCCGACACGAGCAGGATCCTCGTGCTCCGTGAACCACCCATGCATCGAGATTGACAGAATCGGCCGCTCGTGCCCGACCTGCCGACCATCGTCCTGCACGGCCACCCGATGTCGCATCCGTGCCGTGCGGTGCAGGAGGCGCTGATCCTCAAGGACCTGCCGTACGAGATCCAGAGCGTGATGCCCGGGCCGGCGATGGTGGCGATCTACGGCGAGGGCCGCTCGACCGTCCCCGGCGTCCACATCGGCGACGAGCAGGTCCACTCGTCGGTGGCGATCATGCGGCGCCTCGACGAGCTCGTGCCTGAGCCGGCGCTGTACCCGGCCGACCGCGCCGAGGCGATCCGCGCCGCCGAGGAATGGGGCGACGGCGAGCTGCAGGACCTCGGCCGCCGGCTCACGTGGGGTGCGCTGCGCTTCCGCCCGCAGGACTCGGGCACCTACCGTGGCCACGGCGAGCTCGATCCGGCGCGGATCGACCGCACGCTCGAGTTCCTGCCCATGGCCTGGGCGTACCACAAGATCTCGGCGGTCCGGCTGGCCGAGGATCTCGCCGGGCTGCCGGCGATCCTCGACGAGGCCGACCGCCTGATCGCCGACGGCGTGATCGGGGGCGACGAGCCCAACGCCGCCGACCTGCAGATCGGCGCGTCGCTGCGCGTGCTGACGACGATCGGAGACCTCGAGCCGATGTTCGACGGGCGCCCGTGCGAGGCGCTGGCCCACCGCTGGTTTGAGCACTGGGATGGCCACGTGGCCCCGGGTGCCTACCCCGCCTCGGTGCTGGGCGCGTGAGCTCGAACGGCCGCGCCGCGACCAACGGCTACGCGCCAACGCCGCCTAGCGCCGAACGACCGCTACAAGTGGATCGCGCTGTCGAACTGCACGCTCGGCGTGCTGCTGGCGACGCTCGACGCCTCGATCACGCTGATCGCGATGCCCGACATCTTCCGCGGCATCAAGCTCGACCCGCTGGTCCCCGCCAACAGCTTCTACCTGCTGTGGATGATCCTCGGCTACCTCGTCGTCACGAGCGTGCTGATCGTCAGCCTCGGCCGCCTCGGCGACATGTTCGGGCGGGTCAAGATCTACAACCTCGGCTTCGTCATCTACACCGTCGCGTCGCTGCTGTTGGCGATCGACTGGATGACCGGCCGCGCGGGCGCGACGTACCTGATCGTGTTCCGCATCGTCCAGGGAATCGGCGGCGCGTGCCTGCTCGCCAACTCGGCGGCGATCCTGACCGACGCGTTCCCGGCCAACCAGCGCGGCATGGCGCTGGGGATCAACAACGTCGTTGCAGTCAGCGGCACGTTCATCGGGCTCGTGCTGGGCGGGATCCTGGCGCCGATCGACTGGCGGCTCGTGTTCCTGATCTCGGTCCCGGTCGGGCTGTTCGGGACGGTCTGGGCCTACCACAGCCTGCGCGAGCTCAACACCCCGCGCCACGGCCATATCGACTGGTGGGGCAACCTCACGTTCGCGCTCGGGCTGGTGCTGATCATGGTCTCGGTCACGTACGGGATCCGCCCGTGGAACGGCCATCCGACCGGCTGGGCCAGCCCGAGCGTGATCGCGCTGCTCGTCGCCGGCGCCGCGCTGCTGGCGGTGTTCGTCGTCATCGAGCGCCGGGTGCGCGACCCGATGTTCAACCTCAAACTGTTTCGAAGTCGCGCCTACACGTTCGGGTCGTTATCGACGTTCCTGGCCTCGGTCGCCCGCGGCGGGCTGATGTTCATGCTGATCATCTGGCTCCAGGGGATCTGGCTGCCCGAGCACGGCTACAACTTCCAGGACACGCCGCTGTGGGCGGGGATCTACATGCTGCCGCTGACGCTCGGGTTGCTGGTCGTCGGGCCGATATCGGGCTTCCTGTCCGACCGCTACGGCGCACGGCCGTTCGCGACCGGCGGGATGCTCGGCTCGGCGCTCGGCTTCGTCGCCGCTCGACCAACTGCCGACCGACTTCCACTACCTCGAGTTCGCGGTGATCCTGTTCTGGCTCGGGGCGATGATGGGCCTGTTCATCTCGCCCAACCGCGCGGCGGTGATGAACGCGCTGCCGGCCTCCGAGCGCGGCGCCGGTGGCGGCATGAACCAGACGTTCCAGAACTCGGCCCAGGTCATGTCGATCGGGATCTTCTTCAGCCTCATGATCCTCGGCCTGGCAGCGACGCTGCCGCACGCGATGACGGCCGGGCTGACCGCCCACGGCATCACCCCGGCCGACGCGCACCGGGTCGCCGGCCTGCCGCCGGTGTCGATCCTGTTCGCTGCGTTCCTGGGCTACAACCCGATCGGCCACCTCGTCGGGACGCATGCGCTCGCACACGTGTCGGCCGCCAACCAGCACGCCCTGATCGGCCACACGTTCTTCCCGGAGCTGATCTCGGCGCCGTTCCGCCACGGGCTGCACGCCGCGTTCGCGTTCGCGATCGTCGCGTGCCTCGTCGCCGCCGCCGCGTCGCTCATGCGCGGCAAGCACACGGCCGAGGATGAACCGGCACAGGCGCGCACGATTGGCGGCGTGGAGTCCCGGCCATGGCCGGTTACACAGTCAAGAACCTGAAGGACCTCGACGCAGATGACTGACTGCGTACTTCGCGCGGCCCGTGAACCCGGCGCCCAGCCGCGCGCGGCGTACCCGGGCGCGCGGTACACCGGAGGCACGCCCGCGAAGCTCACAGATCAAGACGGCAGCCGGGCGCAACGCGTTCCCGAGTACGCGCTCGTCGACGAGCGCGCGGTCGAGTCATCCATCCCGGGGCCGGGGTTCTGCCCGCCGGCAGGCCGAGCTCTGACGCCGTGGCGTCAGGCGTGGGTCGCGGCGGCGGCCTCGAGCTCCGGCGCCGCCCGCGCGCCCGCCGTTGCGATCCACGAGCCGGTGAGGATCGCGACGAGCCCGATCAGCGAGCCGGGTCCCGGGTGCTCGCCGAGGATCACCGTCCCCAGCGTGACTGCGACGACCGGGTTGATGTAGGTGATCACCGACCCGCGGGACGGCCCGACCTCGACGATCAGGATCGTGAACACGACGAACGCGAGCGCGGTGCAGACGACCGCCAGGCCGAGCATCGCCCCGACCGCGCTGGCGGTCGGCGTGTGCGACGGGCGGTCGAGCGCCGCGAGCGGTGCGAGGACGAGCGCCGCGATCGCGAGGCTTGCCCCCATTGATGCACGCGGGTCGGCGTCGGGGAACTGGCGGTCGAGGATCAACGGCCCGATGGAGTAGCCGACCGCGGTGACGAGCACCGCGGCCGCGCCGACGAGCTCGCGCGTGCTCCCGGCGACGTCGATACCGACCAGCGCGACGACCCCCGCCAGCCCGAGCAGCAGCCCGCGCCAGCCGCCGCCCGGTGACCCGCTCCGAAGGGGCGAAGCGGATCGCCAGCGCGGCGATGATCAGTGGCACCGTCGCGATCAGGATCGCAGCCAGCGACGAGCTGACGCGCGTCTCGCCGAACGCGAGACTCGGAAACGGGATCACCATCTCGCAGATCGCGTAGATGCCGACCCACCGCCAGCGCCCGCGCAGGGCGCCGAGCACGCCCGCGCGCCATGCGAGCGCCAGCAGGATCGCCGCCGCGATCACGACCCGCGACCACGCCAGCACGAGCGGCGTGAAGCCGCCATCGACGGCCACCTTGATCAGCAGGTACGGGACCCCCCAGACCACGGCCATCGTGGCGAAGGCGACGCGGCCACGAGCGGTCATTGCCCTGCATGCTAGATAGACGCCGCGCTCGGCCGGTGACCGCGGTTCGCTAGACCTTGTGCATGTCCCTCACCACCGGAACCGGCCCCCTCTCCGGCCACCCCGCGGGCGCGTTCAACTTCGACATCGCCGACGCGTCGCCCGCCCACCGCATCTACCTCGCCGCCGACCAGCGCCGCATCCGCGCGCTGGTGGCCGGCGTCGCGGTCCTCGACACGACCCGCGCGCACATGCTCTACGAGACCGGCATCGGCCCGCGCGTCTACGCCCCGCTCGACGACTACGACCGCGGCCTGTTGACGGCAACCGACACGACGTCGCACTGCCCGTTCAAGGGCGACGCGTCGTACTGGACGGTCACGGTCGGCGACGACGAGCGCGTCGACGCGCTGTGGGCGTATCCCGACCCGATCCCCGGGGCGTCGTGGCTGGCCGGCCTCGCCGCGCTGTACCCGAGCAAGGTCGACAACTGGGTCGTCGAGGACGACACCGTGTTCGCCAGCCTGCGCGACCCGTTTCACCGCGTCGACGTACACACCAGCTCGCGCGAGGTCGTGGTGCGGGTCGGCGGGCGCGAGATCGCCCGGTCGCAGGACGCGACACTGCTGTTCGAGACGGGTCTTCCCGTGCGCGCATACCTCTCACGCCTCGACATCGAGCCGGGCGCGGTGACGCCGGGCTCGGGCAAGCGCACCGTCTGCCCGTACAAGGGCCAGGCCGACTACTGGACGGTCGCCGGCGTGGCCGACGCGGCGTGGAGCTACGAGGCGCCGCTGCCCGAGGCTGTACGTGCTCAGGGTTTGCTGAGTTTCGACACCGGGGTCGACGGTGTGGAGGTTGTCATCGGAGGCTAGGCGGCTTGGTCCAAGGCGGCAAGGCGGCGGGCGGCGACGGCGACCGCGTCGGCGCTTTCGTCGATCAGGACGAAGCGCCGGTTCAGCGCCCTGGCGACCGCCCCCAGCGTGCCCGAACCGGCGAACGGATCGAGGCACCAGCCGCCGGGCCGCGACGACGCGGCGACCATCCGGCGCACGATGCCCTCGGGCTTCTGGGTCGGGTAGCCGGTCTTCTCGGCGCTCATCGTCGGGACGATCGTGTGCCACCAGACTGAGGTCGGCCGCTTGCCCCGGGCCGCCTTCTCGGGTCCGACGAGGCCCGGCGCCATGTACGGCTCGCGCTCGACCTCGGCGTCGTCGAAGTGGTAGTCGGCCGAGTCCCTGACGTAGACGAGGATCGTGTCGTGCTTGGGCGGCCAGCGGCGCTTGGGCTTGCCGCCGTAGTCGTAGGCCCAGATCAGCTCGTTGAGGAAGCAGTCGCGCCCGAACAGGCGATCGAGCTCGACCTTGACGTAGTGGACCTCGCGCTGGTCGAGGTGGACGTAGAGCGTGCCGTGCGGGGCGAGCGCGTCGCGCACCGCGGCCAGGCGCGGGATCAGGAATCCGAGGTAGTCGTCGGTCGCGTCGTCGTAGGCGAGCGTGGCGCGGCGCTGCTCGCGCCCGGTGTTGAACGGCGGGTCGGCGTACGCCATGTCGAACGCTCCGGCCGGCAGCCGCGCCAGCGCGTCGGCGTTGTCGGCGAGCACGAACAGATCGTCATCGAGCTCCAACGTCGCCGGCAGCTCGTGCGCAATCACCCGCATTCCGCGCAATCCTGCCACCGCTTCCGGCGTGATCCTCCGCAAACCACGCGCCCCACATAAAGGGGTCTGACCCCTTTATGTGGGGCGTGGCGTGGTTTGCGACAGATACGTTGCAGGAGTGCGGCACGCCTGGCTCATGGCGGGCGCGGCGGCGGTTGTCGTCGTGCTCGCGCTCGTTCTGCTGTTCGAGGGCAGTGGGAAGACGCCGCCGGTGCGGCGGCTGATTCCGGCCGCGGGAACGGGATCGCCAGCTACGACCCGTACGGCTATGCGCCGCAGAAGCGGCTGCTGTTCCAGCAGCGCGCGGCGGACGGGATGGCGCACCTGCTCTACGCGCATGCCCCGGGCGGCGTGCTCGAGACGGCGAGCGCGTCAACCGGTTTCGCCCGCAGATCGAGCAGGCCGCGAAGGCCGGCCGCGTCGACCCCGACCTGCTCGAGGCGATCGTGTTCCTCGAGTCGGGCGGCGAGCCCGCGGTCCAGGCCTCGACCGTCGCTCGACGGCGCGGTCGGGCTGACCCAGATCCTCGCCGAGACCGGCACGTCGCTGCTCGGGATGCGCATCGACGTCGAAGGCCAGCGCGAAGCTCACGCGCCAGATCGCCCGCTCGCACTCGCCGCGCGCGTCGCCGGCGGCTGATGGCGCAGCGCGCCCGGCGTCGACGAGCGCTTCGACCCCGCCAAGTCGCTCGCCGCGACCGTTCGCTACCTGAACTTCGCACGCTCGAAGCTCTCAGATCGCGACGACCTCGCCGTCGAGAGCTACCACATGGGCGTCGGCAACCTCCAGCACGCGCTCGCCGCCTACGGCTCCGGGAACGTCCCCTACGCGCAGCTGTACTTCGACTCGAGCCCGTTGCGCCACGCGCGCGGCGTGGGACGTGATCTCGTCGCTCGGCGACCAGTCGTCGACGTACCTGTGGAAGGTGCTCGCGGCGAAGGAGATCATGCGCGAGTGGCGCGCCGACCCGGAGCGGCTGTTCCAGCGCGCCGTGCTCCAGGTCGAGAAGAACTCGGCCGAGGACGTCCTGCACCCGCCGGCGACGACGACCGCGTTCGCCGACCCCAAGGCGCTGAAGCGAGCCGAGCAGCAGGGCGTCATCCAGCCGCTGAACGCCGGCTGCTGCGCCGGCACGGCCTCGTCGTCGACCGCGGGATGGGCGAGCTCGCCGACAAGGTCGACGCGCGACCGGGCCTGTACCGCGGGCTGCGCCCCGAGGCGCTCGCGCTGGCGCTCTACCTCGGCACCGGTGTCAAGGAGATCTCCGGCGCGCAGCCGCTCGTGATGACGAGCTCGGTCCGCGACCGCAAGTACCAGGCGGTCCTCGCCGCCGAGGACATCGAGGCGACGCGCAACTTCTCCCAGCACACGGCGGGCTACGCGTTCGACATCTCGCGCGCCTACACGTCGCGCAAGCAGGCCGAGGCGTTCCAGTTCATGCTCGACCGCCTGACCGCCATGAACCTCATCGCCTGGGTCCGCGAACCCGGCGCCATCCACGTCACCGTCTCCAAGGCCGCCCGCAGCCTCGTCCCGATCATCGGCGCTGCGGCCGCGGCAGGTCAGTCGAGCAGCTCCTTGACCTTCGCCGCCACCGCGTCCGGGGTGATGCCGAGCTTGTCCAGCACCTCCTGGCCGGGGGCCGACGCGCCGAAGCGGTCGATCGCGACGCTGGCGTCGACCCATTCGGTCCAGCCCATCGAGACGCCGGCCTCGACCGAGACCGACGCCAGCGTCGACCGGCAGCACCGAGAAGCGGTAGTCGTCGTCCTGGGCGCGGAACAGCTCCCACGACGGCATCGACACGACCCGCGCGCCGATCCCCTCGGCCTCGAGCTGCTCGGCCGCGGCGATCGCGACCCACAGCTCGCCGCCGGTCCCGACCACCGCCGCGCGCTCATCAACTCCGTCGGCGCACGGCCGGATCACGTACGCCCCGCGCGCCACGCCCTCGGCGCTCGCCGACGCCTGCACCGGCAGGTCCTGGCGCGACAGCGCCATCAGCGCCGGCCCCTCGATGTCGCTCGAGGATCGTCTGCCACGCGTACGCCGTCTCGTTGGGGTCGCCCGGGCCGCAGCACGACGAGCCGCGGGATCGCCCGCAGCGCCGCCAGGTGCTCGACCGGCTGGTGCGTCGGCCCGTCCTCGCCCAGCGCCACGGAGTCGTGCGTGTAGACCCAGGCCACGTTCAGCCCGCTCAGCGCGCTGAGGCGGATCGACCCGCGCATGTAGTCGGTGAACTGCATGAACGTCGACCCGTACGGCCGCACGATCCCACCGTGGGCGCCCATGCCGTTGACGATCCCGCCCATGCCGTGCTCGCGCACGCCGAAGAAGATGTTGCGCCCCGACCGCTCGCGCGTGAAGTGCTGCGCGTCGCCGCCCGGGAACTCGGTCTTCGTCGACTCGCTGAGGTCGGCCGCCCCGCCGATCATCGTCGGCACGAAGTCGGCGAACGCCGCCATCGCCTTCTGCCCGGCGACGCGCGTCGCGAGCTTGTCCTTCTCCCAGTCGATCGACGCGAGCGCCTGCGCCAGGCCGCATCGGCCGGCCGGCCCGTCCCACGCCCGGTCCCACTCCGCAGCGCGATCGCCGTCGGCGGCGCGCCAGGCGTCAAAGCGCTCGCGACCACGCCGCATGCTGCCTCGGCGCCGCGCGCGCTGCTGGTCGAACGCCTCAGTAGACGCTCGTCGGGCACGAGGAAGTGCGCGTCGGGATCCCAGCCCATCGCCTCCTTGGTCAGCCGCACCTCGTCCTCGCCGAGCGGCGCGCCGTGGGCCTTCGAGGTCCCCATCTTGTTCGGCGACGGGTAGCCGATGATCGACTTGACCGCGATCAGCGACGGGCGGTCATCGTGGCGCTGGGCCTCGGCGATCGCGCCACCGAGCGCCGTCAGGTCGTTGGCGTCGTGCGACCGCGCTCACGTGCCAGCCGTAGGCCTCGAAGCGCTGCGGCACGTTCTCGGTCTCGAACGACAGCGACGTCGGCCCGTCGAGCGAGATGTCGTTGTCGTCGTAGAGGTAGATCAGCCGGCCGAGGCCCAGGTGCCCGGCCAGCGACGCGGCCTCCGACGCGATCCCCTCCATCAGGTCGCCGTCGGAGACGATCGCGTAGATGTGGTGGTCCATGACCTCGGCGCCGTAGCGGTCGCGCAGGAAGCGCTCGGCGATCGCCATCCCGACGCCGTTGGCAAACCCCTGGCCGAGCGGCCCGGTCGTGACCTCGACGCCCGGCGTCACGTGCACGAGGTCGCGCTCGGGGTGGCCCGGGCGTCATCGATCCCCACTGGCGAAAGCGCTTGAGCTCGTCGAGTCGGCAGCCCGTAGCCCGACAGGTGCAGAGCCGCGTACAGCAGCATCGAGCCGTGGCCGGCGCTGAGCACGAAGCGATCGCGGTCCGGCCAATGCGGGATCGGCCGGGTCGTGGTTCATGACCCGCGTGAAGAGCAGGTACGCCGCCGGCGCCATCGCCATCGGCATCCCGGGATGGCCGCTGTTGGCCTGCTGGACCGCGTCCATGGCCAGCGTCCGGATCGTGTTGATGCAGAGCTGATCGAGGTCCTCGGTCATGGGAGCGCGGATACTACGTGGCGATGCCTGAGCGTCAGTTGCATGTCCTGATCGAGATCCCCAAGGGATCGCGCAACAAGTACGAGTGGGACGACGAGCTCCAGGCGATCAAGCTCGACCGCTTCCTGTTCAGCTCCGTCGTCTACCCGACCGACTACGGCTTCATCCCCGACACGCTGGCCGAGGACGGCGATCCGCTCGACGCGATGGTCTGCGTGTCGCGAGCCGACGTTCCCCGGCTGCGTGATCCACGTCAAGGTCATCGCGGTGCTGCGGATGCGCGACGACAAGGGCGATCGACGACAAGGTCGTCTGCGTCCCGCTGCACGACCCCAACTGGAACACGATCGACGACGCTCGACGACCTGCCCGCAGCCGCTGCGCGACGAGATCTCGCACTTCTTCTCGATCTACAAGCAGCCCGAGGGCAAGGCCGTCAAGGTCGACGGCTGGTACCCACGCGAGGACGCGATGGCGGCGATCGAGGCCGCCCGCGAGCGCTACTTGGACTCGGTCAGCTCGGGGACGGAGTCGGCCGGCTCGAGCCCCGGCTCCGAGCGCGACGCCCGCAGCTCGTAGGCGCGCGCGCGCCCTCGTCGACCTGGGCGAGCACGCGGTCGGCCTTCATCATGCGGCTGAAGCCCTCCTGCACGCGGCGCGGCAACAGCCCAGCGAAGCGCGACATGCCCTTGACCGACTTGGGCACCCAAACGTCGACCGTGCCGTGGCGCAGTGCGTCGACGATCGCCTCGGCGACGTCGGCCGGCTCGAGCTGCTTGATGCCCGGGTTGCGCTGCAGCCCCGCGCCGAGCTCGGTGTTGACGACCGCCGGCAGGACGTAGCTGAGCCTGACGTTGATCCCGCGCAGGCGCATCTCGCCGCGCACCGCCTCGGTCAGCCCGACGACGGCGTGCTTGGTCGCCGAGTACGTCGCGCCGCCCGGCGTGCCGAACACGCCGGCCTGCGAGGCGATGTTGACGATGTGGCCGTGGTTGCGGGGCTCCATCCGCGCCAGCGCGGCCTTGGTCCCGAAGATGACGCCGTGGAGGTTGATGTCGATCATCCGCTGGGCGGTCGCGTCGTCCTCGTCGCTGAACCAGCCGAGCTGCATGATCCCGGCGTTGTTGACGACGACGTCGAGTGGCCCGAGCTGCTCCTCGGCCGCGTCGAGGAACGCCTCGACCGACTCGTGACGGGTGACGTCGACCTGGAGCGCGATCGCGCGATCGCCGAGCTCGGCGGCGGTCGCCTTGCGCCGCCTCGAGATCCAGGTCGCCGATCGCGACCTTCATGCCCTCGCGGACGAACGCGCGCGCGGTCTCGCGACCGATGCCACGTCCAGCGCCGGTGATCGCCGCGACGCGGCCGGTGATGATTGTCGATGCCTTGGCCATCGGCGGCGGAGATTATCGTCAGGTCGGTGCCGACGTTCCGCTACGGCGGGCATCGCACCGACGCGACCGCGTGAGCGCTTCACTACGCTTGCGATCCGATGGCCAGCCGAGTCGAAGAGAAGCGGCGCCGGCGCGAGGAGCGTCGAGGCCAAGGAGGACGCCGCGCGCGCAGCCCACAAGCGCCAGCGGATGATGCAGGACGGCGGGCTCGCGCTGGTCGCGATCGCGGTCATCGCCGTCGCGGCGTTCGCGATCGCTCAACAAGAAGCGGTTCGTCGTCTCGCACAACGGCGTGGGCACGGTCCAACGGCCCAGTGGCCCCCAACGACCCCGCGGCGCGGATCCCTCCGATCCGCAACCGCAACCTCACGTCGGCGGCCAAGGACGCCGGCTGCGTCATCATCACCAAGCCGAGCGCGGGCCGCTCGACACGTCCAGACGAAGGTCGTCTACAAGACCAACCCGCCGACCTCGGGCAACCACAACCCGGTTCCCGCCAACGACGGCGTCTACGGACGCGGCAACACGCCGACGCCCGAGCACTTCGTCCACACGCTCGAGCACGGCCGGATCGAGCTTCAGTACGCGCCGAGTGCGCCGCGCAAGGTCCAGCCTCCAGCTCCAGAGCCTGCTCGCCGAGGCGTACGGCAACCATCCGGGCGGCTACAAGATGTTGCTGTTCGAGAACAACACGAAGATGCCCTACGAGGTCGCCGCGACCGCCTGGACGCACCTGATCGGCTGCAAGAAGGTCAACGACAAGACCTGGGACGCGCTGCGCGCCTTCCGCAACACGTACGTCGACAAGGGTCCCGAGCCGGGCATCCCGCCGAACGACCTCTAGGTCGTCCGGCGGCTTTCAGACCGATCCTCAGCGGACGGTGAACGACCTGATCGGCCCCTCGATGTTGCAGTCGCCGGAGTCCGCGCCCGGACTGTTGGCGCAGTCGATCTTGTAGGCCTGCCAGTAGTAGCGGCCGGGCCGGTTGAGGAAGTAGTCCGACAGCGCGGGGTAGCGCTCGACCTTGTGGCTGTAGAGCCCGCCCCGCAGCGCGAGCGAGCGGAAATACTCGTCGTCGCTGGCCAGCGTACCGTCGGCACCGACGTGCTTGGACCGCGAGACCTTGACGAACACGCCGGCGCCGCCGTGCGACCGGACCTTGAACGTGAACGGCGCGCCGCGGTGGACCTTCTGGCCGTTGGCCGGGGCGACGGAGGCCGGGGCATCGGACGAGGCGGCGTCGCTGGCCACGGAGCCGATCGCGACGCGACGACGACGACGGCCGCTGACACCACGAGGGCGACGAACTTCACACGAAAAGCGGAGATGGACATCGATGCAGCATGCGCGATCCCGGGCGCGATGACAATCGGTGGACGACCCTGAAATCAGGTGGGCCCGCGCCACGTTGGAGTATTGGTCACCCGCAGGCCATAGAGGGCCAGGTCCTGGATCTTGTGAATCCGCAGACGTGCCGGCGTCCCGCCGGCCGTGGTGGGCCGGAAGCGAGGCGAACGCGTTGGTGCCGATCGGCCGTGGCCCGCGCGGGTCGGCGTCGCTCCTCGCCGCGCTCGATATGTGCCCTCGCACCGGCGGCCGCAGGCGCAGCCGGCCACACGGGGTACAGCACGCCCGGCTACCGGGGCCTCACGAAGCCGATCCCGACCAAGCCCGCCGCGCTGCCGACGCCGATCACGCTGTCGCCCGCGGGGAAGTTTCCCGACGTGCTCGTCGACGGAGCAGGAACCTCGCACATCGTCTGGATCACGTCCGATGGCGTCAGCGCCGACGCGATCCACTACTGCCGCCTGCCGCGTGGCGCGAGTGCGTGCTCGGCCAGCTCGGTACTCGTGCCCGACAAGGGCTACGGCGATGGCGACAGTCCGACGTTCAACACGTCGACCGACGGGGCCCGGATCGTGCAGCTCGGCCAGCAGATCGTGATCCTCGACTACCGCTACCCGACCAACTTCCCCAAGCCCGACGCCGACCAGCCCGACGCCTCGAGTGGCTCCAACACGGTGCTCGAATGGGTCAGCGAGGACGGCGGCGCGAGCTTCACCGGCCCGGCCGTCGTCGGCGACGAGGCGATCGGCGGCGGCGTCGTCGCGTTCGGCTCGGCCAACGACCCGCAGATCCTCACGACGACGGACACGGTCACCGGCGGCACCTACGTCCAGTCGCTCTCGCCCGGCCAGTACACGAAGGCGTTCGCCAACCTCGCCGGCGCCAACGCCGATGAGGCCTACTCCGGCAGCGTCGCGCTCGACGGCGCGACGCCGGTCGCCGCATTCGCCGACCTGCACCGCCAGACGCTGATCCGGCGCTTCACCGGCAGCGGCTCGCCCAACACGGTCGCCAACTGGACGCCGGCGTCAGTCGTTTCCGGAGACGAGCCGCGGCTGGCGGGCGGACCGGCCGGGCTGTTCCTGATGAACCGCCCGGCCGTCAACGGGCCCTATGCCGTGCGCCGGGTCACCGGCACGACGACGGGGGCGCCGATCACCGTCTCCGACGCCGACGACCCCGAGTACCGCGACATCTCCGAGACCCCGAACGGCCGGCTCGTCGTCGGCTGGGAGTCGCGCGGCGGCAAGACGCCCGGCGTCAGCGTGCGCACCTCGCCCGACGGCGCCGGGTGGTCTCAGACCGACCGCCTGATCGGCGGTGCCGACAACGGGCAGATCGCGATCGGCGCCGCCGACGACGGCGGCGGCATCGCGGTGCTCAACCACACCGGCGGCGTCAACGGGCCCGGCCAGATCGTCGCCATGGCCTACGGAACCGGCCGCGCGACCGGCGCTCCCGGCATCGCCGGCGTCCCGGGCGGCAGCGACCCCAAGGCGACCACGACCTGCTCGACGGTCGGCTTCGGCGACGTGCACATCAAGGGCGAGCTCGGCTGCTTCCTGCACGGGACCGGCGACTTCGCGACCAAGGTCGTCTCCGACGGCGAGTTCGACCTCAACGGCCTGCGGATCATTCCCGACCCGGGCGTGCAGATCATCATCGACGCCCACGAGCACACGCTCGACACGACCGGCGACGTCCGCGTGATCGCCGAGTCCACGTCGCCGGACTTCAGCTTCACGCTCTGGCACGGGCCGATCCACATCAAGCTGCCCGTCGCGGGCGCCACGACCGACCTGTTCAACTTCGACATGAGCCAGTACGCGTCGGACCTCGACGGGTTCCCGATCGACGCCAAGCTCGACGTCAAGCTGACCGCCGACGGGGTGCGGATCCCGATCGATATCAAGCTGCCGGCGGTGTTCGGCGGTATCACCGGGCACGCCGAGTTGACCGCGACCGCGGGGAGGGGACTGCAACTCGGCTCGCTGTCGATCGCGATCTCCAACGCGCCGATCGGCCCGCTGCTGTGCGACTTCTCGATCGCCTACAACGCGAGGGACGGCGGCTGGACGGGCAGCGGCACGCTGAAGTTCCCGCCGCAGCCAACCGGCCTCGTGCTGAGCGCGAGCGTCGCCTTCGCTCGCGGCCACTTCGTCGGCGGGATGATCGACATCAAGCCGCCGGGCTACGGCCTGCCGGTGTTCGCCGACGTCTACATCGACGACATCCACGGCGGCGTCGAGCTCGAGCCCGAGACGAAGATCTTGGCCGGAGTCGGCATCGGCGTGATCCCGATCGGGACGCCGACCGACTTCGTCAACACGATGCAGATCGACGGCGACATCGCGGTGACGTTCGCCGATCCGTTCAAGATCGAGGTCAACGGAGCCGCGAAGCTCGCGGGGGTGCCGATCGAACAGGCGCACCTGCTGTTCGTCAGCACCGGGTCGGTGTCGCTGGACGGATCATTCGAGCTGAACCTCGATCCGATCATCGACCTCACCGCAGGCGTCGATGTCGCCTTCGACCTGCCGCACCGGTTGTTCTCGGCCGAGTTCAAGGCCGACGTCCGGATCGGCGGGCTGTTCGACCTGACCTCGATCGACGGCGTCATCTCGACCACCGGCTTCGCGCTGTGCGGCGACCTGCCGGTGCCGCCGTTCTCGCGGGTGACCGTCGGCCATCACTTCGGCCAGGACTACACCGATCTCGTTCCGTCGTTCGACCTCCTGCGCGCGCACGCGTGTGACCTGTCGGGCTACAGGGCGACGGCCGGTGCGCGTGGCGCACGCGCGGCGCAGGGGCTGTCGATCGTGTTGCCGCACGCGGAGACCGTCGACCTCGCCGTTCACGGCGCCGGCAGCGCACCGACGGTCGCGGTGACCGGGCCCGACGGCAAGCAGCTCGTGCCGGCGGTCAGCGATCTGGCCGGCGCCGCGGCCGCGATGGCCGCCCCCGGCGCCCCGCCCGCCGCCGCGTTCACGGCCCCCGGAACCGGCACGACGGTCGTCGTGCTGCGCAATCCGGCCGCCGG
Organism: uncultured Actinomycetes bacterium; assembly: GCA_963846975.1. Classification (GTDB taxonomy): domain Bacteria; phylum Actinomycetota; class Thermoleophilia; order Solirubrobacterales; family Solirubrobacteraceae; genus AC-49. Next base: position 80,401 of record CAWJXY010000006.1, on the reverse strand, counting down.
CACGTGGCGCGTCGACGCCCAGCCCGGGTCGCCCGCGCTCGCATCGCTCGCCGAGTCGCATTCGCTGGCCGACCCCGCGTTGCACGGGCGGATCACCGGCCACGGACGCAAGCTGAGCCTGGTCTACCGCCTGCACCCGCGACCGGGAATGAAGGTCACGTTCGCCGAGGTCGGCGGCAAGATCCTGCACGCGATCGGCACGGCCAAGGGCACGAGCGGCACGCTCGCCTTCGCCCCGGCCGACGGCCCGGCCGGCCGGCGCAAGATCGTCGCCCTGATCGACCAGGACGGGCTGCCGCGCCCGCGCGTCACGCTGGCGAGCTTCACGGCCCCCGGACCGCTGCGGCCAGGCCGGGTCCGCCATCTCGCGGTCGCGATCGTCCGCCACACGCTGACGGTCGCGTTCGGCGCCGCAGCCGGCGGCCACAGCTACCGGATCGCGATCAGATCGACCGACGGCAAGCGGCGCCTGATGCTCGCCGGGGCCGGGCATCGCTCGGCCCGCCTGACCGGACTCGGCCCGGGCGCGGCGGCGACCGTCACCGTGACCGCGTTCGCCGTCAATGGCCGCCCGGGCTCGCCGGTCGTGGCCCGGACGAACGTGGCCAAGCACCGCGGGTAGAAGCGGTCGCGGGCCAAAGTTCAGGGCCGCGACCCCGATTGTCGGCACGCGGCGGGCAGTCCAGGGTGTCGGCCATGTCCACCGGCCTTGCGCTCCCCAACGTCGATGCCTGGCCGTCGTGGGCGCGCTGGAACGAGACCATCCCCCGCCGCTACACGATCGGCGTCGAGGAGGAACTGATGCTCGTGCGGGTCGCCGATCGCTCGCTCGCGCAATGCAGCGATGCGGTCGTCGCGCGGCTGGCCGGAAAACTGGCGCGGCACGCGTCGCCCGAGACGCACGCCGCCGCGCTCGAGCTCCGAACCGCCATCCACGTCGACGCGGCCGCGGCGTGCGCAGAGCTCGCGGAGCTCCGCGCCGACCTCGCCCGCGAGCTGCGGGCGATGGAGCTGTACGCGGTGTCGAGCGGCACCTACCCGCTGGCCGGCGCCGGCGAGACCGCGACCTCGAGTGGCGCGCGCTACCAGATGGTGGCCGACACGATGGGACTCCTGGCCCGGCGCGAGCCGACCTCGGCGCTCCACGTACACGTCGGCGTGCCCGACGCCGAGGACGCGGTCCGCGTCCTCAACGGGCTGCGCGGCGCGCTGCCGCTGCTGATCGCGCTGTCGGCCAACTCACCGTTCTTCCAGGGCCGCGACAGCGGCTTCGCCTCGGCTCGAACCGTGATCTTCCAGGGGTTCCCGCGAACCGGGACGGCGCGGCGGTTTGCCGACTACGCCGACTACGTGCAGGCGATCGACGTGCTGATCGACTGCGGCGCGCTGCCCGACCCGAGCTTCCTGTGGTGGGACGTGCGCCTACAGCCGGCGCTGGGAACGGTCGAGGTCCGGGTCATGGACGCCCAGATGTCGGTCGCCGACAGCGCACCACTGATCGCGCTGGTGCAGTGCCTGGCGCGTCTGGCGCTCGAGGACGCGGTGCCGTGGAGCGACATCGGCGACGAGGTCCTGGCCGAGAATCGCTTCCTCGCCGCACGCGACGGGGTCGACGCCCGCCTGATCGACCCAGCGACGCTCGGCCTGGTCGAGGTGCGGGCGCTCGTCGACGCGCTCCTGGCGCTGTGCCGGCCGCATGCCGCGCGCCTGGGATGCGTTCGCGAGCTCGAGGACGTGTCGCGGCTGACCGTCGCCAACGGCGCCCAGGCCCAGCGCAGCGGCTCCGTACACGGGGAGGCGGCGGACGTCGTGACGATGCTGCGCGAGCGTTTCTAGTCGGAGACGACCAGTCGCAGCGAGCCGTCGAGCTCGCTCCTGCTCGCGCAGCGGGCCGAACCGCGCGTCCCAGGCCCCTGACTGAAGGTCGGCGGCCAGCCGCGCCACGATCCGCTCCTGCGTCGGCCCGTCAACGAGCGCCCACGCCGACTGCGCGCCGCGGACCTCGGGATCGAGCAGCGCCTCGGGCCGCGCCCAGAACGCCTCGAAGAACCCGTCCGTGCAGTCGGCCGGCGTCGGAACGTTTTCGACGCGCGTGCGCCCGCCGAGCGCCGCCTGCACGTCGGCGATGTCCGGGAACCGCGGGCGTTCGACGACCAGCAACTCGCGCAGGTACTCGTGCTGCCACGCCGGGACGTGATCGAGGTCGAACGTGAACACAACCACCGGCCCGCGGGCGACGCGGCGCAGCTCGCGCAGCCCGGCCGCGGGTGGCTGCCAGTGGTGAATCGTCACGCACGCCATCGCCGCGTCGAACGCGTCGTCGTCGAACGGCAACCCCTCGGCGCGCGCGTCAAGCGCCGGCGCGATCCCGGGCGGGCGTTGCGCGCGCATCGTCGCGCTCGGCTCGACGGCCAGCACCCAACGATCGGACGGCTCGTAGGAACCCGTGCCCGCGCCGACGTTGAGGACCGTCTTCGCGTCGCCGAGCGCCGCATGGATGCGGGCCGCGATCCGCGGGTCGGCGCGGCGGTGCTCGGCGTATGTGCGGCCGTGACGCTCGTAGTCAACCGACGGGGTCATCACCGCGGGGCCGGCGGCCCCGGCGGGTCGATGATGTCGCGCCCGGTCGGCCGCAGGTCCTCGTCGAGCTCGAGCTGCCAGAAGTAACGCGTGAACGTGATGCCCGCGCGGTAGTCGCCGACGTGCGGCTCGATCGTCTCGCCGTTGGCCATCCGCGCGATCAGCTCGGGATACGTGCGGCCGGGCCGCGCCGCGTACATCGGCGCGGGGAAGGCGCCGCCGAAGCGGGTGTTGACGTCGGTGATGCCAAGCCCGATCTCGCGGTCGCGGAACACCTGGACGGTGCACGGCCCGCGGGTGCCGATCGCCTCGACGACCGTTCGCCCGAGCTCGACGAGCTCGGGGTCGTCGAGCACCGTGCCCTTGATCGACTCGCCGCCGCGCGACTCGAGCATCGACCGCGGGATCGCGTTCAGGCAGCGGCCGTCGCGGTCCGACAGCGTGTCGATCGAGAACTCGGGCCCGTCCATCCGCCGCTGGACCATGACCTCGCCGTCGACGTAGTCGCAGAAGAAGCGCGCCTGGGCCGCGTCGTGGGCGAGGTGGATCGACTCGGCCCCCGACCCGCGGCGCAGCTTGACCATCACCGGGTAGGACTCGGCCTCCTCGCCCGGCAGCACGGTCGGCGGCGAGGGCAGTCCGAGGCGGCCGAGCAGCAGGTGGGCCTCGTACTTGTCGTACGTCGCGGTCGCGATCTCGGGGTCAGGGACGAGCGCCTGGGGCAGGCGGCCGTCGGCGCGGGCGACGGCGAGCGTCTCGATGTCGAGGTCGGTCAGCGGGACGATCGCGCCGACGTCATGGCGCGCGCACAGCTCCTGGAGCGCCGGCACGTAGCCCGGGTCGGCGATCCGCGGGACACTCGTACGCACCGTTGCCGCGTACTGGGCCGGCGCGAGCGGGTTGGGATCGGCCGCGACGACGGTCGTGTGGCGCGCGAACGCGGAGACGATGTCGTAGCGCTTGCCGACGCCGGTCAGGAGCACCCCGGGCATCGCGCAACCCTATTGCCCGTCGCCGCGAGGCTAGCGACAGCCGCGGGGACGCAGCACGGCCGGCACCCGGCGCGCGAACCACTCGGGCAACGTCTTCATCCGCGCGCATGTGATCGTTCTCGTCGGCGGTGGGAACGGCCCGCGGACGCCGGCGACGGTCAGCGGGCGCAGCGCGCGCACGACGTCCCGGGCATGGAGCTTGATGGCAAAGATCGCGAGCTCGACGTCGGTCTTGCCGGTGTACAGGGCAAAGTTCGCGGTCTGGCGGCAGCCCATCAGCAGCGCCCCGCGCACGTTGGCAAAGCACGGCGCCTGCGGCGGCTCCCGCGGGTCGTCGGGCCGCGGGAGGACGTCGTGCCAGATGCGCTCGGTGAAGACGCTGACCGGGTACTCGCAGCGGGTCGAGTTGCAATTGGGCTGGCCGTAGCGCAGGACGGCCGCGTTCTCGTACAGATTGGCGGCGGTCAGCCGTCGGCCCTTGTATGTCGATCCCAGCCAGTAGATCGGGAACGGCGCCGCGCGCAGCTCGCGCACGTCGGCGACCGTCGCCTGCGGGTCGGGTTTCGCCTTGACGACATGCTGCACCGGGCTGCAGCCGCTGGCGACGAGCGCGCAGACGGCGAGCAGGACGGCGCGCCGCACCATCTACGTCGGCCCCGTCCAGCCGCCGGTCTCGCCTTTGTAGGTCCCCTCGCCGCCGAGCACCATGCGAACGGTCTTCAACAGGATCTGGGCGTCGAGTCGCCAGGAGCGGTGCTCGATGTACCAGAGGTCGAGCTCGATCCGGGCCGGCCACGGCAGCGACGCACGGCCGTTGACCTGCGCCCAGCCGGTGATCCCCGGGCGGATGGCCAGGCGCCCACGCTGGTGCTCGGTGTAATGGGCGACCTGCGACGGGAGCGTCGGTCGCGGACCGATGATCGCCATCTCACCGCGCAGCACGTTGAGCAGGTTCGGGATCTCGTCGAGCGATGTGCGCCGCAGGAACGCCCCGACGCGCGTGATCCGGTCGTCGCCCTCGTTGACGGCCAGGCCCGCGCCGATGTGCTCGGCGCCGTGGACCATCGTGCGCAGCTTGAGCACGTCAAACTCCCGCCCGTGCCGGCCGACACGCCGCTGACGGTAGATCGCGCCGCCGCGCGACTCGACGCGGACCGCGATCGCGGCGACGACCAGCACCGGGCTGAGCAGCACGAGCGCCGTGCCCGACACCACGACGTCGAACAGCCGCCGGATCACCGCGTGCCCTCAGCCGGATCCCAGCCCGCCGCCGTTCCGTGGCGCAGCCAGTCGTACAGGCCCGCCGCGATCGACGCCGTCGTCAACACGTAATAGCGCGCGATCAGCAGCGGCCGGGCGCGGATCGCGCGCGCGGCGAGCGCCGCAACGATCACCGCGATCTGGATCGCGAACGTCGCGATATAGACCCAGCCCTCGCCCAGCAGCAGCGCGTTGGCGAACAGCGCCACGATGTGCAGAAACGGCGACGCGTAGCGCAGCAACCGGTGCGAAGCGATCATCAGCGCATAGGTCGGCGAGTAGCCGCGCGGCGACAGCAGGCCGCCGCGCAGGACGATCGGCCACGTGTGGCTCATCATCCGCCGCTTGCGGGCGAACTCGCCCTCGATCGACGGGACCATCCGCTCCGTCGCGCGCGCGGCGGGCACGTACACCGCTCGCCAGCCCCGCTTGACCATGTTGAACGGGAACGACAGGTCGTGGCCCATCACCGGGTCGACCTCGATGTAAGCCTCGCGCCGCGTCGCGTAGATCGCGCCGTTGCCGGCGGTCACCGACGCCAGCGCCGACTCGCGGGCGCGGATCGCCATCTCGTAGCGCCAGTAGACGCCCTCCTGGTTGGTGCCGCCCGCGTTGACGAATGCGACCTGACCGCATGCGTAGCCGACCTTCGGATCGCCGAACGCCGCCGCGAGCCCCCGCAGCGCGCCGGGCTCCCACAGCGCGTTGGCGTCGGAGAACGCCAGCAACGTCCCGCGCGCCGCGCGGACGGCCGCGTCCTGGGCGCGGATCTTGCCGCCGCGCTCCAGTTCCAGCACGACGTCGGCACCGCTCTCGCGAGCGAGCTTCGCCGTCTCGTCCGGCGAGCCGTCGCAGGCGACGATCACCTGTAACCGGTCGCGCGGCCAGTCGAGCGCCAGGGCGTTGGCGACCTTGGCCGCGATCACCGCGGCCTCGGCGTGGGCGGCGACGATCAGCGTCACATCGGCCTCTGGGCCGACGACGCCGGCGGCCGTGCCCAGCTCTTCGCGGCGACCGCCCCGCAGCGCCCCGAGCGCCAGCAGTACCAGCCCGTAGCCGACCTGGGTGTAGACGAGCGCAGCCGCGCTGACCCAGAACACCACCTCGAGCGCCGTCGTCACGGCGCTGATTGTCGCCCATCGGTCAGCTTGGACAGCTGTCGGGCGGCGTGCGGCCGGCGAACCGCCCGGCGATCCAGCCGACCGTGAACGCGGCGCTCGACGAGCCGATGTCGTCGTGGCCGGTCTTGGGGTAGATCCGGTAGGCGACCGTGTCGGCCCGCTCGCAAAGTGCCCGGATGTACTCCTCGGTCGCGGCGGGGACGACCAGCTCGTCCTCGGCGCCCTGCGTGAACAGCAGCGGGATGTCGGTCGCGAACGGGCGCAGCGAGTTCTGGCGCAGCAGCTTCGACCACGCCTTGGTATGGGTCGGGTGCTTGTGCGCGTAGTGGATCTGGTGCGCGATCGCGGATGGGACCGCCGTGCCCAGGTCGCTCTGCACGGTCACGCAGGTCCCGTCGATCGCCTTCAGCGCGCGCTTGGACGCCGGGGTGACGACCTTCAGCAGGTTCGGCCGGTCGTAGACCTTGGCCCACGACGACAGCGTGTAGGCGGCGAGCGTGTCACCGACACGGGTGCCCTTCCCACGTGAGAACAGACTGGCGAGCGAGACCGGCGCGCCGGCCGCCGCGATACCGACCAGCTCCAGCCCGCGGCCGTATTGCGGCGCGAGCTGGCCGATGGCAATCGCCGCCTGGCCGCCCTGGGACTCGCCGAACACCGCGTACCGCCGACCGGCGTGGACCACGTGGATCCTGCGCGTCGCGCGGACCGCGTCGATCGCGTTACGCGCCGCCGTCTTGCCGACGAGATAGGGGTGTGGCCCGGGGGTGCCGAGGCCCTCGTAGTCGGGGATCACGACCGCGTCGCCGTCGTGGATGAACGAGCGCAGCCCGTCGATCTGCGCCGTCGCGGCGGCGCCGAGCACCGACGGGCCGCAGCGCGGGACGACCCCGGTCGTGCCGTGGGCGAACACGACGACACGGCGGTGGGCCTTCGGCCGGCGCCGGTTGGGGACGATCACGAGCCCGCTGACCGCCGCGCGGTCGCCGTCGTATCCGTGTGACACGTAGAGGACACGCCAACCCTTCTCGCTGCGCGGCAGCCCGCGCAGCGGCTCGCTGCGGATCAGCGTCCCCGGCGACCCGTGCGGCAGCGGGTGCGGTGGGACGTAGAACGCGCCCGGGCGCGGCGGCGGCGGCGGCGGCGGGTCCTTGTGCTTGCCGTTCGCGAGCAGCACAAGCGTCCCGGCGGCGAGGGCAAGCAGCGTCAGTCCGGCCAGAGCCAGCCAGCGGAACATCGACCCAAAGCTATCCGGGTTTTCACCGATCTGTCACCGGTTGGCCGCGCGGTTGCGCGCCTCGGCGGCCTCGCGCAGCCCTTCGCCGCGGCTCGGGCGCAGCGTTGCGGTGACGTGGCGCCAGTAGCGGCGCGCGTCGTGGCCGGGGACGACGAGCGCCGCCGCGGCCCGCGCGGAATACGTGAACGCGGTCAGCAGGCGCACGACGAGCGCGGCCGCGGCGGAGTGGTGCTTGCGCATGTAGCGGTCGCGGTTGCGCGACATCTCGACGATGCGGCGCTCCGGCACGGCTCCGGTCGACAACTGCTCGTGGTGCACGCACCGGGCCGCAGGGACGTAGAGCGTGAACCAGCCCGCATCGCGCAGACGACGGCAGAAGTCGACCTCGTCGCTGTAGACGAAGAACGCCGGGTCGAAGTAGCCGACCTGCGCCGCGGCGTCGGTGCGCACGAGCAGCGCCGCCGACTGCGCCCAGTCGACGCGCCGCGTGCGCTCGCCGCGGCTGGAGACCGTGTAGCGGCGGTGCAGGAACAGCGCCCCGGCGAGCGCGGTGACCGGCGTCGGAAAGCGCCACGCCGACGCCTGCGGCGTGCCATCGGGTGCCAACAGCCGCGCGCCGGCGGCCGCGGCCTGCGCGTCGGCCTCGAGCGCTGCGTAGAGCGCGGCGGTCGCCCCGGGGCGTAGTTCGGAGTCCTCGTTGAGCAGCAGCCCGTAGCGGCCCGCGGCGCGGCGCAGCAGCTCGGAGTCGTTCTCGGCCTTGCCTCGGCGGTCGGGGTGGGCGATCACCTCGTCGACCGTCTCGTGGGCGCGAGCGGCGGCGGCCGAGCCGTCGTCGGACCCGTTGTCGAGCACCAGGACCTCGTCTGGCGAACGGCAGCGCCGCGCGCTCCGCAGCGATCGCGTCGAGGCCTGCGACCAGCAGTTCGCGCTGCTGGGTATTGACAACGAGGAACGAAAGCTCGGGCGTCACGGCGCCTATTGTGGCCGCTGTGCGAGTCCATCTCGTGGACCCCAGCGCGTACACGCCGCCCTACGACCACGCGCTGGCGGCGGCGCTCGCCCGCCGCGGCGTCGACGTCGAGCTCGTCACGAGTCGGTTCGGCTACGGCGCGACACCGGCGCCCGACGGCTATACGGTGCGCGAGCGCTTCTACCGCTGGGCCCCCGGCGCGCCCGGGTCGGCGCTGCGCCGCGCGGCCAAACTCGCCCAGCACGTGCCCGGCATGCTCGCCGAGCGCCGGGCCGCGCACGACGCCGACATCGTGCACTTCCAGTGGCTCGCCGTGCAGCCGGTCGACGGGCCGCTGCTGCCGCGCAGCGTTCCGACCGTGCTGACCGCCCACGACGTGCTGCCGCGCGAGCCGCGCCGCGGCCAGCGCCGCGCGCAGGCGCGCCTGTACCGCCGCGTCGACGCGGTCGTCGTCCACAGCCAAGAGGGCCGGCGGCGGCTCGTCGACGAGCTCGGCATCGATGCGGCGCGGGTGACCGTGATACCCCATGCGGCGTTCACCGGCCTGCGCGACGTCGAGAGCGAGCTGCCACCCGAGCTGGCGGCGGTCGACGACGAGCGCCCGGTCGCGCTGTTCTTCGGCCTGCTTCGCCCCTACAAGGGCCTCGACGTCCTGTTCGCGGCATGGGACGGGATCCGCGACGCGCAGCTGTGGGTCGTCGGCATGCCGAGGATGGACATCGACGCGATGCGGGCCGCCGCGCCGCCCGACGTGCGCTTCGTCACGCGGTTCGTCTCCGACGCCGAGGCGGCCGGTGTGCTGCGCCGCGCCGACGTCGTCGTCCTGCCCTACCGCGAGATCGACCAGTCCGGCGTGCTCGCCTCGGCCCTCGGTCTCGGGCGGGCGCTGCTGCTGAGCGATGTCGGCGGCTTCGGCGAGGTCGCTCGGGTGGGTGCGGCGCGCCTCGTCCCGCCCGGCGACGCGGGCGCACTGCACGACGCGCTCGCGGCGCTGCTCGCCGACCCGGCCGCGCGGGAGCAGCTCGCCCACGCGGCGACCGCGCTGGCCGACGGACCGTGGTCGTGGGACGTCGCGGCGCAGGCGCACATCGCGCTCTACGAGCGCCTCGCCGGGGCGTAGCTGCTTAACCCGCCGTCAACACCGCCCACCACTAGGTTTTCGGTGTCATGGAGGACGCCCACGCCAGCCGCCTTCACCACTACAAGCGCCGCCACAGCGCCAAGGAGCGCAAGGCGATCGCGCAGGCCAAGGCGATCACCAAGGCGCTGCGCGCCGGGACCGACCCCAAGAAGCCCAAGACGGCCAGCATCGGCACGCAGTCCACGGCGCTGCGGGCGACGCTGAGCAGCCTGCGCGGCGAGGTCAAGCACAAGGACCGCCGCAACGCCCAGGTCGTGGCCCAGGGGCTGGCGGCGCTCACTTCGAGCGTCGCCAAGATGGAGCAGGCCCAGACGACGAAGGACCCCGAGGACCGGCTGCGGCTGCTCGGCGACGCGGCGGCGGACCTCGCCGCGGTGATCAGCTTCGCGGAGACGGCGGGACGTGACTGGCCGCTCTGAGGGTTCGGGATTCGACCGCCTCGCGGTCGCGTTCGCGGCCGGGATGTCGCGCCGCCAGGTCGTCAAGCTCGCCGCCGGGCTGGCGCTGAGCGCGCTCGTCCCTGCGGTCGCGACCGGCCGCGGCCCACGGGCGAGGGCCGCCGACAAGACGCGCGGCGCGTGTCAGCCGCAGACGCGCGCCGAGTGCCCGGGCGGGTCGCTGCGCGGCGACTGGACCCACGGCTGCACGAAGTCGGTCGCCAAGGGCGTCGCCTCGACCTTCAACGGCTGCGGCCCCGAGGCGGGGATCCCGGTCTCGGTGTTCGATCACGAGTTCGCGCGCGGCGACTACATCCCCGACGACCCGCTCTACCTCGGCCACTTCTTCTCCGCCTGCCAGGGCCACGACTGCTGCTACGGGAAGTGCGGCAGCGACAAGGCCCAGTGCGACGCCGACTTCCTCGGCAAGATGCGCGCGGCGTGCGACGAGCGCTGGACGGCGCACTCGATCGGCGAGGCGGTCATCTACTCGCAGATGGCGGCGCTCTGTTACGCCGTCGCCGACACCTACTACTCCGCCGTCAGCACCACGCAGACCGGCCAGGATGCCTACGACGCCGGCCAACAGGCGGTCTGCGACTGCTGTGTGGACTGCAAGCAGCAGGCGAAGATCCTCGGCTACCTCGACGCGCAGTGGTGGGCAGTCTGTCCCGACCCCGACGCCGCGACCGGCTACTCGTGTGTGAGTCTGTGCGGCAGCGAGGCCAACTGCGGCGCGTGCGGGGTGACGTGCCCGCCGCAGTGCGACGAGAACGGATGCCAGAACGGCGCCTGCCAGGACGGGCGCTGCGTCTACGAGCCCGGCGTGCTGACGTACTGCACGGCGTGCCAGGGCCGCGAGAGCTGCATGCCCGACTCGTAGCGGCGGGCTACGCGGGTCGCAGCCGGCGCGCCATCGCCCGCAGCCGTGCGACCTCGTTGGGTCGCAGGAAATGGGCGGCGTACAGGATCACGGGGATCGCCGCCAGCGCCGCGGTGCGAGCGGCGAAGCCGACCGCGCCCTCGTCGGGCAGCAGCAGGTCGCCGGCCACCGACACGCCGCCGATCACGCCGACCGCCAGCGCCAGGCGCCCCCATTCAAACGGGACGACGAACAGCCGCCGGGTCAGCAGGTGGATCGCGATCAGCATCACGACGTAGGCACCGCACAGCGCGATCCCGGCGCCCTTGATCCCGAGCGGGCCGACGAGCGTCACGAGCAGGACGGCGTTCGCCGCCAGCCCGATCATTGCGGCCGGGAACGTGCGCGTCGTCACCTTGGCGCGGCCGGCGATCGTCACGAACACGAGGAACAGCCCGTACAGCGACCAGCCGAGCGCGACCCACGGCAGCGACTCCGACGCGCCGAAGAACGCCGGCGCCGCGAGCAGCCGCACGCCCCAGTCGCCGAGCAGCACGACCGCGGCGACGACGATCCCGGTCACGAGCACATAGGCGGTCGTGACGAACGCGTACAGGCGCGCGGCCTCGTCGTCGCGGGTCACCGAGTAGGCGAGCGGCGGCCACGCGGCCTGAAAGCCGCGCACAGCGAGGATCACGATCGTCGCCATCTTCACCGACAGTGCGTAGAGCCCCGCGGCGGCCGGCGAGACGGCCCGCAGCACGTAGGCGCGGTCGACGACGTTGAGCGCGAAGACGGCCGCGTCGGCGGGCACGGTCGGGGCCCCGAAGCGCATCAGCGGGTCAAGCGCACGCCACCCGCCGACCGGCCAGAACGCGACCCGGCGACGCTCGTAGACCCACAGCGCCAGCAGCACGACGGTCGACGAGCCGTAGTTGCCGAGCAGGTAGCCGCGCGCGCCGGTGTCGAAGACGACCACGAGCACGATCGTCGAGACGACGGTCAGCACGACGTTGCTCAGCGACGCTGCCATATAGATGCGTCTGCGCTCCTCGCAGCGCAGCAGCGTGTACATGACGTCGAGGTTCGTGAACGCCCACAGGCCGAGCACCGCGAACGACATCAGCGTCGCGTCCTCGTGGGCGAGGATCAGCTGCGACAGCGGCCCGGCGAACGCGATCGCCACGAGCGCGACGATCGTCGTGGTCAGGAAGATGAACCCGCTCGCGGTGCGGGCGAGGCGGTTGCGGCGCTGCGGGTCGTCGTCGTCGAACCAGAAGCGCAGCAGCGCCTCGCCGATCCCGAACCGCAGGACGATGCTGGCGAGGATGATGAACGTCAGCAGCGTCTCGGCGTAGCCGTACTGCGCCTCGGTCAGATGGCGCGTGTACAGCGGCAGCGTGATCAACGCCAGCGCCGCCGACAGGAAGCTCGCCGCCTGGTAGGCCGCGGCCGAGGTCGCGAGCCGCTTCAGGTACCCGAGCACGGTGGGGAGGCTAACCTGCGCCGAAGATCCCTCAAGATCGCCCCAGGCCGGTCGAATGCCGTATTGCACGACTGGTTCCGACAGTACCCTGCCCCGCTATGCGACGCCCCCGCCTCGGCTGACGCTGGTCCCTCCTCGCTCTCGTGCTGCCGTCGCCCCCGACGGCCGCGGGCAGTGACCCACGTCTTCTGCGTCCATACGGGCGCCAGTGCGACTGCGGCAGTCGGCCAGTTCGACGAGCAGGCCGACCTCCAGAAGGCGTTCGACCAGGCGGCGCCGCTGCCCGGCCCGCACACGATCATCATCCGCCCGGGACGTACACGCCGAAGGGCCGCGCGCCGAGTTCAACTACAACGGCACGTCGCACCGATCGCGATCATCGGCGGCGGCACCGACCGACGACGGCACGATCCTCAACGGGTCGCGGGCCCGCCCGAGGTGCTGAACCTCGACGCGGCGCCGGGTCGACGCTCACGGGCTTGACGTCACGCCAACGGGCCGGCATCAACGGCGCGACTTCACCACGTCGCGATCAGCAACGTGCCGGTCTGCTCCCGGCGAGCTCGTCGGCGACCGGCTGACGCTTCACGACTCGCTTTTTTTCTCTCTTCATCCCTCGTCGCGGCCAGCAACGTCGCGATTAGCCTCCCCGCATCCTCGACCGCGACCGCGCTGACGCTCATGGACTCCTCGCGACCGACGGCACCGTGACCGCCGCCACCCGCTCGACATCGACGGCGTCGTGGGCGCTCGGGCACCAACGCTCTCAAGCGCGTGACGATCAACGGGCAGAAGGGCGTCGACGTCACCGGCGGAACGCTGACCGCGCCGCAACCTGCGCATCACGTGCGACCGGCTTCGGCTTCGTCAGGCGTCGAACCCCGGCACCGAGGCGACGCTGAACGGCGGCCTGCTGACGATGCCCACCGGCACGGCGAGCGCGCAACTCGGCCTGCTGGCCGGATGGCGGCGCGACGCTCAACGCCCGATCGCTGACCGCTGATCGGCGCCAAGCAGGCGACGGTCGGCGTGACGGTCAACGGCAACACCGGCACGACCCACTCGGCCGCCACCGTCTCCGACACGATCTTCAACAACTTCATCAAGGACGTGACCGGATCGCCGACCCGACGGCGCTCGCCGACCTGTCGCTCGACCACGACATCGTCAACCTCGCCACCGACTCGGGTGTCACCCGGGCACGCCGCCTCAGCCGCCACCAACGTCAGCGTCCGATCCGTAGTTCGCCAACGCCAACAACAGCGACTACCGGCCGCTGTTCAGCTCGCCCGCGATCGACAGCGGCACGCCGTGCAGCGGTGTGTGCCTGACGATCCCCGACATGAACGGCCTGGCGCGCCCGGTCAACGGCACGATCGACCGCGGCGCGTTCGAGTACGCCCGCCGGCCGCCGGCCGTCAACGCGGTGGCCAGCGAGACGCAACGCTTCATCGGCGGCGTGTCGAGCTTCACGGCGCAGGGAACCGACCCCGACAACGACCCGCTGACGTATGCGTGGGTGTTCGACGACGGCGCGACGGCGACCGGCGCGATGGTCAACCACCAGTTCGCGACGCTCGGCTTCCACAACGCGACCGTCACCGCGACCGACCCGACCGGTCAGACCGCGACGGCCACGGCGACGACACAGATCATCACCCCGGTCCCGGCACCGGGTCCCGGCGGCTTCCCACCGCCCGGCGGCGGCGGCACGCCCGCGACGCCGCTCACGCTGACCGGCCTCAAGCTCTCCAACGCGAAGTTCGCCGTCAGCTCGTCGAAGACGGCGACGAGCGCCAAGGCCAAGACCCCCAAGGGCACGACGATCCGCTTCACGCTGTCCAAGCCGGCGACGGTCAAGTTCGCCTTCGAGCAGGAGCTCAAGGGCGTCAAGGCGGGCGGCAAGTGCGTCAAGAAGTCCAAGGCGCCACCGCCACGGCACGTCGTGCAAGCTGCTCGAGCTCAAGGGCACGATCACCCGCCGCAACCTCGCGGCCGGCGCGCGCAGCGTCGCGTTCTCGGGCCGCATCGGGAACAAGCCGCTGCACCGCGGGTCGTTCCGGCTGACCGCGACGGCGACCGACTCGGCCGGCGCGCACGTCGCCAAGCACGTCGAGTTCAAGATCGCCTGACCCGGCCGCGCCGTAGGGTTGGCGCGTGGCCCACGACGCCGATCACGGCGGGCTCTGCGTCCTGCTGCTCCCGCGCGAGCTGGAGCGATTCATCCTGCGCGACCAGGCCGAGGACCTGCTGCGCGCGGTCGGGGTCGTGGCGGCCGATCCGCCGCGGATGCCCTACGGCGCGTTCGCGCGGATGCCCGGCTGGCTGGTCGACGGCGTCGGCACGCGCCAGGGCCGGCGGCTGGCCAAGGCGCTGCCCGGCGCGCCGAAGGCGATCGTCATCTTCCACCCGCTCCAGTACCCGACCGCGCGCGGCGTGCTCACCGCCGTCCCCGGCTGCGAGCTCTGGTACGGGCGCTGGGATCGCTACGAGGAGGCCTACGACGCGCCGCCCAGGATGCGCGCGCGGATCGCCGAGTTCCACGAGCTCGCGGCGGCGCGCTCGGCGCTGACGTTCGTCGCCTCCGACGAGCTGGCCCGGCTCGAGCGCGAGGCGGGTCGCGAGGCGACGGTCGTCGGGCTCGCGTCAGACTCGTTCCCGTCGCCGTCGCTGGACACCGAATCGGTGATCGCGGTGTCGCTCGGCCACCTCGGCTGGCGCACCGACTGGGCGCTGCTGCGCGGCGTCGCCGAGCGGATGGGAGAGCTCACGCTGCTGCTGATCGGCGCCTGGCACGACGACGAGTGCAAGGGCGACGAGGACTACGCCTGGTGTCGTGCGCACCCCGGCTTCGTGTGGCTCGGCGAGCGCAACGACGAGGAGGCGGCGCGGCTGATCGCGTGCGCCGACGTCGGCATCGTGCCGTTCAAGCACGAGCCGTTCAACGACGCCGCGCTGCCCTACCGGATCCTCAAGTACGCGCTGCTCGGCCGCGCGACCGTCTCGCCGGACCTGGCCGGCGTGCACACGTGGGACCGCGCGGTGACGACGGCCGACGGCCCCGACGCGTTCGCCGCCGCGCTGCGCGCCCACGCGGGCGCCCGCGCGCGCCCGGACGCAGCGCTGCGCGACTGGGCGCTCGAGCACGGCGCCAAGGCGGTCAACCAGCCGCTGTGGGACCGGATGGCGCAGATCGGGGTCGACGTCAGGGCGTCGGCGCCGCGCATCCGGAGTACGCGCTGAACGTCGGGTTGGCCGCGATCTCGCGGTACCCGGGCGGGCGGCGGTTGTCGGCGTCGGCGGCACCGGCCGCGCGGCCGAAGCGGTCGACCGCCTTGCGCCCGGCGATGACGAGCGCGACGCTCGGTCGACCGCCGCCTCGCTGCGCGCCCGCACGCCGCTGGCCGGCGCGTCGAGGATCCAGCGCGCGTCGGGCACGAGCTTGTAGTTGGGCAGCGTCAGCGGGCCGCACGAACGCCGCGCGACGGCAACCGCCGGGTCGCGGACGATCGCGACCAGGCGCGCGTGCGAGCGTGTGGATGAAGCGCAGCTCGTTGACCGCGCGGCGCATCGACCCGCCGGCGAGCGCGTAGACGAGCCCCAGCGCGACGACGGCCCCGACCACGACGCCCGCCACGCGGCGGCCCGCCGCCTCGGCCAGCCAGCGCACGCCGAGCACCGCGACCCAGCCCGTGAACAGGCACAGCGCGACCGCGGGCACGGTCAGATAGCGCGGCAGCAGGCTCAGCCCGGCGACGCCGGTCGCCGCGAACGTCACGATCCCGCCGCCGAGCAGCGCCAGCGGCACCTCGACAGCGCCGCCCGGTTTGCGCCCGCGCGCCCACAGGACGATGCAGGCGATCGCGCCGCCGGCGCCGAGGGTCACGACCGGCGCGCGGACCGTCGAGTCCAGCGCCGTGACGAGCTCGTGGGGCACGTGGCCCAGGCCGCGCACGCGCTCGATCTGGTCGGCCTGGCCGCTCGTGGCGTGCAGCGAGTACAGCGCGTCGCCGGTCGCGATCGCGTCGACGATCGCCCAGCCGACCGGCGCCGCGAGCGCCAGCGCCAGCAGGTCCCAGCGCCGCCAGCCGACCCACAGCCAGTAGACGCCGGCCAGCAGCCACGCCTCGGGGCGCAGCAGCCCGGCGACGACCAGCAGCCCCATCACGACCCGCGGTCGCGCGCGTGGCGCGCGCCGCCTCGACCGCCGCCGCCCACATCACGCAGCGCGACGAACGGCACGTCGACGTACGCGCGCGCCGTGTAGAGCAGCAGCGTCGGGCTGACGAGCACCAGCGCCGCCGCGACCACGCCCGCCCACGGCTCGAACACCGCCGCGCCGACGCGATAGGTCGCCCACACGAGCGCGACGAACGCGAGCACGCACACGAGCACGAGCAGGCGGTCGGCGACCGACCCGAACACCGACAGCACCGCGCCGACGGCCACGTACAGCGGATGGTGGGTCGGCGCCTGGTAGACCTGGAAGTCGGGGCTGCGCAGGTGGATCAGGTCGCGCCCCCAGATCAGGTTGTAGTAGCTGTCGTACGACGGGACGGTCCGCGTCGCCAGGAACGCGATCACGGCGGCGAAGCCGAGCGCTGCGAACGCGACCGGCTCGGACCGGCGCGCGCTCATGGCAGTCCGGCGCCGAGCCCGAGCAGCGCCCACGTCAGCGGGTCCTCCAGGAACGCGGCGTACAGCAGCGTGTGGAAGACGAGCGCGACGAACGCCGCGGCGACGACCGCCCGCACGGGCGACCCGCGGGCACCGCGGAACAGCGCGATGAACGCGAACACGAGCACCGCGACGTACAGCAGGATCCCGACCGTCGCCCTGCTCGGCGGCGACCGTCAACGGGATCGTGTGCGACGCCGACACCGCCTTCTCGGTCGACGAGCGGTCGTGGTGGCGGAACTCGCGCGCGAACGACCCGGCGCCGTAGCCGCCGACCGGCCGCGCGGCGAACAGGTCGGCGCCGCCCTTGATGAGGTCGTAGCGGCCGCTCGTCGCCGTGTCGGCCGACTTCGAGTCGCCGAGGTGCAATCGCAGCTGGCTCGGGGCGGCGATGACGAGCACCGCGCCGACCGCGAGCGTCGCCGCCGCCGCGACGAGCGCCCACTTCACGCTCCAGCGCAGCGCGCCGAGGACGACGAGCCCGACCAGCAGCGCGCCGAAGCTCGACTGCGACAGCGTCAGCACGAGCCCGCCCCACAGGATCGCGAGCACGACCGCGCCGCCGATCGTCACGCGGCGCTCGCGCGTCCACAGCACGACGCCGGTCACCCCGATCATCACGACGACGAGGAAGCGCCCGAAGATGTTCGGGTCGAAGAACAGCGAGTTGACCCGGAAGTAGGGCGCGAACTGGTTGTCGGCGATCACCTTCGGGTTCAGCAGCAGGTGGCGCGTGTGGTACTCCCAGAACCCGATCGCCACGAACACGAGCGCCAGCGCGGTCAGCACCCCGAGGCACTGCAGCGCGAGCTGCGTCGTCCACTCGCACGCGGCGCAGCAGCACGAACAGCATCGCGAACGGCACGTAGAAGAAGACGACGTTCTGCAGCGCGTGGGTGAAGTCGTCGGAGTAGGCGGCCTGGATCGCGTAGGCGACGACGTAGGCGCAGCAGCGACCACTCGAGCCACCCGGCCGGCGTCTCGTCGCTCGTCGGCGACGCTCGCGGCCCAGCAGCCGCGGCACCGCGTAGGCCAGCGCGCCCGCGGCGACGACGACGTACAGCGGCACGAGCAGGTTCGAGGTCGAGCCGCCGGCCGAGATCGGGATCCGGAACGGCAGCGCGACCGCCGCGCCGAGCGCCAGCAGCTGCGGCCGGCGGTCGATCAGCCACGCCAGGACGGCGAGCGCCGCGCAGCCGACGACGACGCGCGACGGCGGCCGGCCCCGGGTGGCTGCGCAGCACGTGGAACTGCGACGAGTCGTAGATCTCGGAGATCAGGATCGCGACGGCCAGCGCGAGCGTGGCGAGCATCGCGCGCGGCGCGCACGCGCGCCGAGACCTGCGGGATCAGGACGGTGACGCCGGCCAGCAGCGCGCAGATGATCAGCGGGACAGGAGCGTCCATAGCCGGTCGTAGATGTGGGAGGTCTGGGGGCTCGCGAGCAGCGACGCCGCGAAGTCCGGGAGGCCGACGCGGATCACGAGGCCGTGGCCGTAGTGGGCGGCGACGATGACCGGGCGGCCGACCTCGTCGACGGCGTCGGCGGCGAGGCTGCAGCTGCGGTGCCGAGCGACGCGGTCGGCTCGTAGCGGCGGTAGCCGGTGAACTGGCCGACCGTGCCCGCGGAACAGCGCCGATCGACCGCGCGTCCGTCTGAAGTTGGTCAGCGTGACGGGCCGGTTGACGAGCGGCTCGATCCGCGCGCCGAAGATGTCGGTCTTGGCGCGCGCCGTCGGGCGGGCAAGGCGGTTGTCGGCCGACAGCGACACCTGGCGCATCAGCGAGTCGGTGCCGAGCGAGACGAGCGTGCCGCCGCGGCGCACGAACGTGCGCAGCTTGCGGCCGAGGTCGGCGGTGATCCAGCGCTCGTCGCCGGCCAGCAGCACGCCGCGGTAGTTGGCCAGCCTCGGGCCGACGCCCGGCCGCGAGCGCGAAGTCGGTCGTGACGTCGTAGCGGCGGTGGCGGTGGTCGAGGCCGATCAGCGCGTTGGCCTCGCCGTGGGCGAAGTTGACCGGCAGCCCGTCGCCGGAGAACGCCGCGCAGCAGGCCGACCGCGACGCCGTGGTCGAGCGTGTCGGCTCGCCGTCGCCGTCGTTGTCGACCGGGTTGTGGCCCTGCCACGTGATCGCCGGCAGCACGACGAGCACGCCGCGCGGCGCGTCGGGCGTCCGGCGACCGACGGCTGGCCGTTGACCGCGAACGGCACGCGCAGCGTCGTGCGGTTGCTGTGGACCTCGAGCAGGTAGACGCCGGAGCTGCCGCGCGGCGCGGGGATCGTCAGCGCGACGCCGCGCCCGCCGCCCGAGCGCAGCGGCTGGTCGAGGCCGCAGCCGGCGCACCGACCAGCGATACGGCGCGGCCCTGCGGCGGCGACGAAGAAGCGCGTCGCCTGGCCGGCCTGGCCGGGGCCCGAGCGGCGGCGGGACCGACAGGTCGCGAGACCGTGATGCCGCCGTGGCCCGCCAGGTGCTGGCCGTAGGGATTGGCCGGCAGGCCGTCGCGGCGCAGCGCCGGCACGGCGCCGCGGTTGCCGGCCTGGTCGCGGGCCTGGATGCCGGCCAGGTAGACGCCGGCCGGCACGCGGACGGCCCTGGGCGTCGCGCCCGTCCCACGGGACCTTGAGCGTCGCCGCGGCGCCGTCGGGGATCGCGATCGTGCGCACGACGATCGCCGGGTCGACGTCGGTGCGGTAGATCGTGATCACGCGGTGGTGGCCGGGCGCGAAGGCGTCGATCACGGTGCCGGCGTTGCCGCCGGCAGCACCTCGGGCCCCGGCTTGCCCGGCGTCCGACGTTCGGCACCTTGCGGCTGCGGCGGCGTCGTGTCGAGCGCGAACGACTTGGGCACGATCACCGAGCGGCCCTGGCTGCGCAGGATCACGCGCACGCGGTAGATGCCGTCCGGCGCGAGCTTGCCGGCGTCGGTCGCGGCCGTCCCAGCGCAGCGGCGCGAACTTGCGGTACGCGGCCACGTGCCGGTTGGCGACCAGCGTGCGGACGACGTCGCCGCCGTGGTCGACGATGTCGACCGTGACGTCGTCGGCCTTCTTGACCGCGAAGCGTGACGCGCTCGTTGTCGAGGCGCCCGTCGCTGTTGGGCGAGAAGACGGCCGGCGTGCGTGGAAGCTCTGGACCGCCGGCGGGGTTGTGCTTGAGCCGCTGGGCGACGAAGAACGCGCCGAACGTCGCGAGCGACGAGCAGCGCGAAGACGACCGCGGCGAGCCGGCTCACGGGCCAGAGCTCCACCAGCGACGCCGTTGGGCACGTCGCTGCGAGCGACAGCGGTCGTCGCCGCGCAGCGCGCGGCGAGCGACCAGCCGCATCGAGCCGCGGTGGCAGACGACGAGCGCCGGCAGCGGCGCCGGCGCGCGGACGTCCTCGATCGCCGGCCATCGACGCGCTCCTGCTGCTCCGCGAACGACTCGCCGCCGGGGAAGCGGAAGTCCGACGTCGGCCGGCTGGCGAAGCCGCGCGAAGCCGCTCGGGATCCTCGGCGATCGACGTCGTCGAACATGCGGTCGGTCCAGTCGCCGCAGTCGGTCTCGGCGAAGCGCGCGTCGTGACGATCGGCTCGAGGCCGATCGCCGCGCCGACGATCTCGCCGTCTCGCGGCGCGCGGGCGCAGCGGGCTGCACCACAGCGCGGCGCACTCGCGCTGCCGGCGGCGAGCTCGGCCAGCTCGCGCGCCTGCGCGCGGCCGCGTGTCGTTGAGCGGCACGGCGCGCTGGCCCTGGAAGCGGCGCTCGGCGTTGTAGGCGGTCTCGCCGTGGCGGGCGAGCAAGATCATCGACGTCGCGCTCCATCGGTGTCCGAGCGCAGCCCGAGCCGCAGCGTCTCGAGCGACAGCACGTCGTCGGGGGCGATGTTGCCGAGGTTGACCTCGCGGCCGAAGCGGCGCAGGAACCACACCTGCTGGTCCTTGCGCGGCGCCTCGAACAGCAGCGCGGTCGATGTCGATCGCGTGGGCGATCTCGTCGATCAGCCCCATCCGCACCTCGCCGTCGGGCCGGTAGATGCCCGGCCGTGCCCGGTCTCGCGCGCCTCGGCGATCGACCTTCCACGCGCCGGCCTCGAGCTCGGCCTCGATCTGCTCGACCCAGCGGTACGGGGCCATGATCTCCTCGGCGTCCTTGGAGCCGACCTCGGAGAAGACGGTGAAGCCCTCGCCGGCGAGCCGCGGATCAGCGTCGCAGCTTGTCGCTCGCGGCTCGAGCGCGATCGTCCCGTCGGAGATCTCGACGTGCTCGAGCCCCAGCTCGCGCAGCCAGGCGACCAGCCCGTCGACGCGGCCCTCGCGGATCGCCAGCTCGGTCAGCGTGCCGCCGAGCACGACCGGGATCCCGTGGCGCGCGGTAGCGCTCGAGCTTGGCCGTCGAGGTTGCCGGTGACGAGCGCCGTGCCCCAGCCGAGCTTGACGATGTCGACGACGTCGCCGGCGACCTCGACCAGCCCGTCGACCTCGCGCGACCGACAGGCCGCGGTCGAGCACGTGGGTGATGCCCCGCTCGCGCGGCTTGCGCGCTGCGCGGCGGGAGGTCGAGGAGCCGACCATGGCGCTACTGCGCCTCGTTCGCAGTGTCGGCGCCGACGGTGACGACGACGCGCGCCTTGTCGCCGGCCTGCGACGCGCGGTGTCCGCGGTCCATCGGGACGACCTCGCGGTCGAGTGCCGAGCGTCGCTCGGCGACCGTCGCGCGCCGGCGGCCGCTGCCGGCGGCGTAGGCGACCTGCGATCGTCGCGGCGTGCGTCTGGTCGGCGGCGTTGGTGACCGGCCGACGTTGAAGCCCGGCGGCCGCGAGCTGGTCGGCCGACTGGCTGGCGAGGCCGGCGACGGTCGTGCCGTTGAGCACGCGCGACGACGGTCTGCGCGCTTCGTCGGCGTGGTGCCGCCGGCGGTCGGTCGCCGACGTGACGACGTCGGTCTCGGGCCGCCGACGGTCGTCGCTGGTCGTCGCCGCCGCCGGTGAGCTGGCGACGACGAGCACGACGATCGACCACGAGCGCGCCGCCGATCGAGCAGCGCCGCGCGATGCAGCGAGCGACGCCGGTCACGCGGCGTCGCGCGGCGCCGCCGCCGCGGGCGGTCGCCGACGCGCTGACGCTCGAGCGCAGCTCGACGGTGCGTCGCGGGCGCGACGGCGCCCGCTGCGGCGGACGCGCCGGCGGCGGGTGCTGCGGCTGCGCCGCGGCGCGCGCCGCGGCGCGGCAGCCGCGGCGCCGGATCGCGGCCGCTCGGCAGCGCCGGCTCGGGCGGCCGGCGGCTTCGCGCGGCGGCGTGCCGGCGGGCGTCGCCGGGCATCGGCGCGGCGTCGCCGGCGCGCCGGGCGTCGGCGGCAGTGGGCTCGCCGGCGACGTGCGGGCCTGCGGCGCGCGGCGCTCGGCGGCGTCGCGGGCGAGCGCCGGCCGCAGTCGCCGGCCTTGGCGCTTCTCGGGCGGCGGCCGGTCCGCGCGCGGCGGGCCGCGGCCGCTGCGGTCGCCGCGGCGGCGACGCCGCGCCGCGCCGACGGCCGCGCGCGGCGGTCACCGGCGCCGACGCGGCGCGCCGCGGGCGTCGGACTGCGGCGGCGACCGCCGCGGCGCTCGGGCTGCGGCGATCGCGGCTCGGGCGCCGCAGCCGCGCTGCGCGGGCGTCGGCACCGCACGCGCTCGGCAGCCTCGGCCGCGCGCTCGCGGCGCCGCGGCCCGCCCATTCGCGCAGCCGCTTGACCTCGCGCGCCTGGGCGAAGTAGAGCAGCGACAGCACCGCGAGCCCGAGGACCGCGGCGAAGCCGGCGTAGGCGCCGATCTGTCTCGATCTTGCTCGCGAGATCGAGAGCGCCAGGACGAGCGGCCGATGCATGAGCGCGGGCAGTCTACGGAGCGGTCCCGGAGCGCAGGCGCGGTCGGCGGACGCTCCGACAGCTCGGCGACCTTGCGCCGCGAGCCCCGCGGCGTCGCCCTCGAGCACGAGCAGCCCGATCTGCGTCGAACATCTCCTCGACCGCGTCCGGGTCGAGCGGCTCGCGCTCGGCGCGCACGATCTTCTCGGCCGGCGTCGGCTGCGGGCGCTCGTAGGGGTTGAACAGCTCCTCGTGCAGCTTCTCGCCCGGCCGCCGGCCGACGATCTCGATCGCGATGTCGTCGCTCCGGGTCGCAGCCCGGACAGCTCGATCATGTCGCGCGCGAGCTGCGATGATCGAGACCGGCTCGCCCATCTCGAGCACGAAGACCTCGCCGCCCTCGCCCAGCGAGCCGGAGCGGATGACGAGCTGCACCGCCTCCGGGATCGTCATGAAGTAGCGCGTCATCCGCTCGTCGGTGACCGTCACCGGGCCGCCGAGCGCGATCTGGCGGCGGAAGATCGGCACGACCGAGCCCGACGAGCCGAGCACGTTGCCGAAGCGCACGGTCGCGAAGCGCGTCTGCGGCCAGCGCTGCTGCGGCCTCCTCGACCGCCCACTCGGCCAGCGCCTTCGACGCGCCCATGACGGTCGCCGGCGTCGACCGCCTTGTCGGTCGAGACGAGCACGAACGCGCTCGACGCCGAGCTCGCCGGCGATCCGCGCCATCAGCCGCGTCGCGAGCGCGTTGTTGCGCACCGCCTCGACCGGGTTGCGCTCCATCAGCCCGACGTGCTTGTAGGCGGCGGCGTGGAAGACGACCGTCGGGCGGTGCTCGGCGAAGCACCTCGCGCATCCGCTCCCCCTCCTTGCAGTCGGCGAGCACGGCGGCGAGCGTCGACGGGTGCACGTGGCGGTCGTCCTCGAGCTCGCGCTGGATGTGGAAGAGGTTGTCCTCGGCGTGGTCGAGCAGGATCAGCTTGCGCGGCGCGACGCGCGCGATCTGGCGGCAGAGCTCGGAGCCGATCGAGCCGCCGGCGCCGGTGACGAGCACGACCTCGCCGTCGAGGTAGGCGCCGACGCGGTCGAGCTCCATCGCGCACCGGCTCGCGGCCGAGGATGTCCTCGACCTGCGACGCTCGCGCACCTGGCGCACGACGTTGCCGCCGCCGCTGGCAGCAGCTCGAAGACCGTCGGCAGCGTGCGGACCGGGATCGCCGCGCTCGCGGCACGCCGCGCACGACGCGGCCGCGCAGCGTGCCCGGCGCCGACGGGATCGCGATGATCACCTCGTCGGGCTCGACCTCGTCGAGGATCCGCGTCGAGCTCGTCGGCGTGGTCCCGAGCACCGTGACGCCGTCGATCGCGCATGCCGCGCTTGCGCGGGTCGTCGTCGACGAAGCCGACCGGGTTGCAGCCGCAGGTCGGGGTTGCGGACGATCTCGCGCAGGACGAGCCGGCCGCCGTCGCCGGCGCCGACGATCAGCACGCGGCGCGCGTCCTTGCGCGGCGCGGAAGCCGCGCAGCGGGCGCTCGTAGATCGTGCGCGCGACGAAGCGCGCGCCGCCGACGAAGCCGAGCGTCAGCAGGAAGAACAGCGCCAGCACGCCCGGCGGCACGTTGACGTCGACGGTTCCGGTCGCGACCTGGCTGACGACGTGCGGCGGCGGGTTGCTCAGGCTGGTCTCGACCGGGGTCCCGGCGGGATAGATCGCTGACGACGGCGAGGCGAGGATGTGCTCGAACCTCGAATCGGGCTTGACGAGCGTGATCTCGATCAGGCCGGTCGCGTCGTCGACGCGGATGCCGGAGATCGCGCGGGCCTGGTGGCGCGCGAACGCGACGGCGCCGGCGACGTTGTTCGTGTAGACGCGCGCAGCGGCACCCGTACGGCGGATCGCCCGCTCGATCGAGGCGCGGAAGTCCGACGCCTGCACCGGCTTGCCGGTCGAGAATGTCGGCCCCGGGCGCAGCGTCATCGTGTAGACGCGGCCGGTGCCGTCGATCCGCGGCAGCGTGGTGGCGAGCGCGGGCTTGACGCCGGCTGGGGCGGCGCCGCTGGTCGGCGCGTAGACATAGAGCGTCGAGACGCCGCGCTGGCTCGAGGTCGGCACGAGCACCGGGTGGGTGATGACGGCGAACGCGGCGATCGAGAGCGTCGCGACGACGACCGCCTCGATGATCGCGACGTAGTCGCGCTGGCCCACGTAGCGCCACCACTTCTGGTAAAGCCCGAACAGCGCGAAGATGACGACGCTCGAGACGACGGCCCACGCGATCGTGCGTTCGAACAGCAGCTCGTAGCGCCGCGGGACGTGCTGGAAGTCGAACCGCAGGCGGTACGAAAGGAAATAGGCAGCCGCGACCAGCACCGCATCGAGCGCAACCTGGGCAAACGAATGCCGGTGCAGCGGAAAGGTCGCCGATCGCATGCGACGGCGCATCGGCGGAAGTGTAGAGCGATCACTGGCGGTCAAGCGAGGGGTGAAACCGGGCGATCATCACGTAGGTGAGGGTTGCCGCCGCCGCACCGCTTGCCCGGCCCCTGCGTGCCGGCGTCGTCGGCGCCGGAGCGATGGGCGCCCACCGAGTCGGCCAGCGCGCGGCGCCGCGTAGCGCCGCCGCAGCAGCGTTCAGTCGGTCCAGAAGTCTTGGTCGATCTCGCTGTCGCCCTCGTGACGCGGCCCGAAGACGAGCCACTCGAGGCCGTCGGGACCGGCTTCGAAACAGCGCATCACCGTGGGCGCGACGCGGATCGCATCCATCGCCTCGACGTCGACGAACTCGTCATCGAGCCGCACGCGGCCGCTGCCCGACAGCACGACGTTGATCTCCTCGGCCTCTTCGTGGCGGTGGCCGAACGGCTGCCGGCGCCCGGGTCGCAGCACGTGGTAGGCGAGTCCGGTGTTGGCGGCGTCGAGCTCGCTCCGGTCGCAAAGCGCGCCTCGCCACGTCTCGCCGAATCCGCGCCTTGGCGGCCGCGTCCTCGACGTCGGTCAGTTTCTTGACGGTGTAGGCCATGCGCGGCACGCTATCGGACGCGCGCATTGGTCGAGGGGCGCCCGTTCAGGGACGGCTCTGCGCGACCGCCGAGGCGACCTCGTCGACCTGATCGCGCGTGATCGCCGCGCTGATCGGAAGCGCGAGATGGGTCCGCGCGGCCTCCTGCGTTCCCGGCAGGTCGACGGCCGGCGGGTAGGCCGCCATCGCCTGCTGAGCGTGGATCGGAACGCGGTAGTAGGACCGCGACTGGACGCCGGCCGCGTTGAGCTCCGAGATCAGCGCGTCGGCGTTGGAGCGGCGCACGACGAACAGATGCCAGGCCGGGCGCGCGCCGTCGGTGGCGCGCGGCAGCGTCACGTGGTCGCCAAGGCCGGCGTCGGCGTACCACTGGCCGGCCGCGCGGCGGTGGTCGGCCCACGCGTCGAGATACGGCAGCTGGACGCGCAGGATCGCCGCCTGGAGCTCGTCGAGGCGGCTGTTGTAGCCGATCTCCTGGTAGCTGACCTTGTCGTGGCTGCCGTGGAAGCGCAGCACGCGGACCCGCTCGGCGAGCTGCGAGTCGTCGGTCGTGATCGCGCCACCGTCGCCGAACGCGCCGAGGTTCTTGGACGGGTAGAAGCTGAACGTCGCGAGCGTGCCCAGCGCGCCGGGGCGCGTCTCGCCGGCGGCCATTGAACCGGCCGACTGCGCGGCGTCCTCGAGCACCGGGACGCCGAGCGCCTCGATCTCGGCGACCGGCGCGACGTTGCCGAACAGGTGGACGGCGACGACCGCCTTCGTATTCGGCGTCAGGGCGGCCCTCACGGTGTCGGCGGTGACGACCATCGTCTCGGGGTCGACGTCGCAGAACACCGGGCGGGCGCCGGTCACCGGGATCGCCTCGGCGCTCGCGTAGAAGCTGAACGAGGGGACGACGACGTCGTCGCCCGGGCCGACGCCGAGCGCCCGCAGACCGATCGTGATCGCCTCGGTGCCGTTGGCGACGCCGACCGACTCGCGTGCGCCGACGTAGGCCGCGAACTCGCGCTCGAAGCCTGCGACCTCCTCACCGAGGATGTACTGCTCGCGGTCGAGCACGCGCCCGACGGCGGCACGAAGCTCTTCGCGCAGCGGACGCAGCGGTCCGGCCGGGTCGAAGAGTGGCACCGACATGCGTGCCCAACGCTACCCTTCGACGCCGCGTGCCGATCGAAGCCTCGATCACCGACTCCCTCGTCACCTTCGCGACGAACACGATCGACAGCCTCGGGTTGCCGGGGGTCGTGCTGCTGTGCGCGGCCGATTCGATGGGCATCCCGATCGCCGCCGCGGCGATCATGCTGTTCGCGGGGTTCAACATCTCCGACCCGCAGTCCTCGCACCACTTCACGCTCTTCGGCGTCGTTGCGGCGGGCGTGCTGGGCGACGTGATCGGCTCGTCGATCGCCTACGGCGATCGGCTATTTCGGGCGCGCCGAGCTGCTGGAGAAGCACGGCAAGAAGCTGCACGTGACGCCGGCGCGCCTCGCGCTGGTAGAGCGCTGGTTCGATCGCTGGGGGCTGTACGTGATCCCGGTGTCGCGCTTCATCCCGGTCGTGCGGACGTTCATCGCGTTCCCGGCCGGCGCGGCGCGGATGCCGTACTTCCGCTTCATCGCGCTGACGGCGCTCGGGGCGCTGGCACTGTCGCTGACGTTCGCGTCGATCGGCAAGGCGGTGGGGACGAACTGGACCCACTGGCGCCACGCGATGGGGTACCTCGACTACGTCGCCGTCGTCGTGATCGTCGGCGGGATCATCTGGTTCGTCGTGCGCCGGCGGCGCCGTGGCGACCCCGCGGACGGCGAGCCGGCCGTCGATGCCGGCGTCTGAGCCATCATCTGAGCTCACGCTGCGCCACGCGATCGCGCTCGGCGCGCTGCACGGGCCGGCGGAGCTGCTGCCGATCTCGTCGAGCGGACACACCGAGCTCGTGCCGTGGCTGCTGCGCTGGCCGTACGCCGAGATGGACGGCGACCTGCGCAAGGCGTTCGAGGTCGCCCTGCACGCGGGCACCGCCGCGGCGCTGCTGATCGGCCTGAGCGACGAGGTCGCCGACGCCGTACGCGGGTTCGACCGCCGTCGGGCGGTCCTGATCGTCGGGTCGTTCCTGCCGCCGGCGATTGCCGGGCTGACGCTCGAGAAACCGATCGAGGAACGGCTCGGGACGCCGGGCTCGATCGCGTTCGGGCTGGCCGCGGGGGCGGTCGTGTTGTTCGTGTGCGACCGCGTGGGCGGGCACTCCCGCGCGCGCGACGACGCGGGGCTCGCTGACGCGCTGGCGCTCGGCGGCGCGCAGGTCCTGGCGCTCGCGCCGGGGATGTCACGCAACGGCATGACGCTGGCCGCGGCGCGCTGGCGCGGCTTCGGGCGCCGCGACGCCAACGCGCTGTCGCGCCATGTCGCGCTGCCGGTGATCGTCGGCGCGAGTGCGCTGAAGGGCGTGCGACTGGCGCGCGGGGGGTTGTCGGCGTCGATGCGACGGGCGTTCGCGGCCGGGGCGGCGGCGTCGTTTGCCTCGACGCTCGCGTCGACATGGATCATCCGACTCGTCGAGCGCGACCGGTCGCCGCTGCCGTACGTGCTGTACCGGCTTGGGCTGGCGGCCGTCGTGGTCCGCGCGCTGCGCGATGATGGGCGTCGATGAGCGACGCCTACGCTGCCGCCGGGGTCGACACCGACCAGGCCGACCGCGCCGTCGGGGCGCTGGTCTCGGTCCTGTCGGGAATCGACACGGGTGCGCCGTCGCGGGTCGTCCCACTCCCCGGCCACTACGCCGCGGTGCTGCGGCTCAGCGACACGCTCGGGCTGGCGATCGGCACCGACGGCGTCGGGTCGAAGCTCGTCGTGGCCGAGCAGGCCGGGCGGCTGGACACAGTCGGGATCGACTGCATCGCGATGAACGTCAACGACATCGTGTGCGTCGGGGCGACGCCGATCGCGGTCGTCGATTACATCGCGGTCGAGCAGGCCGACCCGTCCGCGCTTCACGCGATCGCGACCGGATTGCGCGCGGGGGCCGAGCAGGCCGGCGTCGAGATCCCGGGCGGGGAGCTGGCGGTGATCCCGGAGCTGATCCGCGGCCACCCGTCGCCGCACGGGTTCGACCTGTGCGCGACGGCGGTCGGGACGGTCGCGCTCGATGCGATCGTCACCGGCGCCGACGTGCGGCCAGGGGACGCGCTCGTCGGCGTGCCCTCTTCGGGCCTTCACTCCAACGGCTACACGCTCGCGCGGCGCGTGCTCGAGCCGCTCGGTCTCGATGCGCGGCCGGACGAGCTCGAGGGCGCGAGCGTCGCCGACGCGCTGCTGGCACCGACGGTGATCTACGTTCGCGCCGCCCTGGACCTGCTGGCGTCGGATGTGCCGGTCCACGGCCTGGCGCACATCACCGGCGGCGGGCTGAACAACCTGACGCGGCTCAACGGCTCGGTCGGCTGGTCGGTCGAGGAGCCGCTACCGGTGCCGGCGGTGATCTCGCTCATCGGCACGCTCGGCGCGGTCGTCGACGCCGAGATGTGGGAGGTCTTCAACATGGGCTGCGGCTTCGTCGCCGTCGTGCCCGACGAGCGGGCCGCCGATGCCGCGGCCGTGCTCGGCGCGCGCCACCCGGGCGCGAGGCGGATCGGAACGGTGACCGACCGCGCGGGCGCGATCGAGATCGGCGACCTGCGGATCGCGTAGGGGTCGGCCGGCCGGCGCTACGGCGCGAGCCGCTGGATCGTCCAACCACCGTCGCCGCCGCGGTGGTAGCGCAGTCGGTCGTGGAGGCGGTTGGCCTGGCCACACCAGAACTCGACGTCGTCGGGGTCGATGCGCAGGCCGCCCCAGTGCGGCGGGCGCGGCACCGGCGCGTCCGGCGGGAAGCGGGCGGCCGCGGCCGCCAGCGCGTCGTCGAGGAACGCGCGATCGGCAATCACCGTCGATTGCGGGCTGGCCCACGCGCCGAGCTGGGCGCTGCGCGGCCGGCTCGCAAAGTACGCGTCGGCCTCCTGGTCGGACACGGCGGACACCGCGCCGTCGGCGATCA
The DNA here is from genome assembly GCA_963846975.1 of uncultured Actinomycetes bacterium. GTDB lineage: Bacteria > Actinomycetota > Thermoleophilia > Solirubrobacterales > Solirubrobacteraceae > AC-49. The sequence continues at coordinate 50,763 of CAWJXY010000006.1, read as the reverse complement.
CCTGGCGGCGCATGGCCAGCCACGGGAAGACGAGCGTCGCCCGCGGGTTGCCAAGCGCCTCGCCCGCCTTACGCGATTGCAGGTTCGTATAGATCACGAACCCGCGCACGTCGACCGCCTTGAGCAGCACCGTGCGCGCACCGGTTCGGCCGTCCGGCGTCGCCGTGGCGAGGATCACCGCATTGGGCTCGGCGATCTCGCCCGCGACCGCTTCGTCGAGCCAGCGGCGGAACTGCTCGAGCCACGTCGCCGCCAGGTCGCCCTCCTCCAACCCCGCCCCGCGATACGAGCGACGCATTTGCGACAGATCCGTCACACCCTGCAACATAGGCAACATAAAGGGGTCTGACCCCGTTTAGGGGGCGTTTAGTGTTATGGAGATCTAGCCGGCAGCACCTGCGACGCGGTCGCCATCAGCGAGTTGATCGTCCTCATGCCGCTTCCTGCGGGTCGGACGAGCCCACGTCGATGACTTCGGACAGCGACAGGCGACGTACGACGCTGCCGTCGTCGTCGTACAGGCGCGCAACCAGCCGGCCGTCGAGGCGGCGGTCGAAGCGCAGCGCGTGACCGGCGCGGTCGAGATCGGCCGCGGTGCGCGCCGCAGCGTCGACCTCGTCCCACAGCTCGTCGGGAATGACCGGGTGCGAAGCCTCGTCACGCTTCGCCGTCAAGTCGTACACCGCCGCGAACCCGTTCCCACCCGGGTGGGTAAGCACGGCGGAGCTCGGGCCCGCAACGGCAGCGAGTACCCCGATCTGGTGCACGTCAAAGGTCATTTGATCCTCCTGGAGCGTCTGCCGGGACCGTCCGTAGCCCCGTTTTCATGCCCTTCAACCTGTTCATCGTCAGCACCTTGACGGGCTTGACACCCCTGCTGGACGGATATGCGACGCACGCCGCGACGGCGAGCGCGTCGGCCTCGGCCTCGAAGTGGAGAGAGACGTTCGTCCCGGGTAGTCGGCCGCAGGCCCCAGGCCTTCAGTCCGACCGTGCTCTCCCCACTTCTGGGGATGGACTGCCTAGACACATGGTTATTCAGGTTGCATCAAGAAGTCCGCGTGGTCCGCCGATATGCCCCTCGTCCCCCCGCTGATCCGAAGGAGCTGTACGAGCATGAAGCTCGCAACACTTACGCCGCATCGCCGCCTGTCCTCTGAGGACACGCTGGAGCTCTGGAAGGAATACCGCCGTACGTGTGACCTGACGCTCCGCGACCGCCTCGTCCTCACGTTCGCTCCGCTGGTCAAGTACATCGTCTACAAGAAGGTCCGCGAGATGCCGGCCCGCTGCGAGGTCGAAGACTTCATCTCGTGCGGCCTCGAGGCTCTGATCCACTCGATCGACCGCTACGACCCGGAGAAGGGCGCGACGCTCGAGCAGTACGCGTGGACCCGCATCCACGGCGCGGTGCTCGACGAGCTTCGCCGCCAGGACTGGGCGCCGCGCTCGGTCCGCCGCTGGGAGCGCGACATCGACCGTGCGGTCGAGACCTTCACGGCCCTGCACCGTCGCCGCCCGACGACCGAGGAGCTGGCGGACGCGATGGGCACGACAGTCGCCGAGCTGCGCAAGCGCCGCGGCGAGATCACGCAGTCCGACCTGACGTCGCTGAACACGCTGGTGCTGAGCGACGACGAGACGACGATCGAGCGCATCGACACCGTCGCCTCAAGCGATGCCCGCCTCGACCCACTGCACGTCGCGGCGACCGAAGAGGCCAAGGGCAAGTTCCGCGCCGCCTTCGCTCGCCTCCCACAGCGCGAGCGTGAGGTCGCAGTGCTGCTCTACGTGAAGAACCTGACCCTCGCCGAGATCGGCGAGATCCTCGGCGTCTCCGAGTCGCGCGTGTGCCAGATCCATGGCGCGATGAAGAAGACGCTGCGTGAGGTGTTGGACGCCGACGGGGAGATCTTCCGCCTCGTTGCCTAGCCGGACCGGTCTCGGGGGAGACCACCCATATTGCCGTGACGCGCCGGACCTTCGAGTCCGGCGCGTTTGCGTTCGCGAGTCACGAGGGGTGCCGCGAGCAAGGTCGCCTGAACGGACGGTACGCTCGACGAACCTGTGATCCCGTCTCCAAGGAGGAGCACCGCATGCTGATCATCACCAGGCGTCCCGGCGAGAAGATCATGCTGGGTGACGACGTCGTCATCGAAGTGATCGAAGCGAGCGGCTCCAGCGTCCGAATCGGAATTGACGCGCCCAAATCGATCCCTGTGTACCGCGAGGAGATCTGGACGGCGGTCAGGGAAGAGAATGCGGCGGCGGCGGCATCAGACGTCGAGGCGGTCCCGGACCAGATCCCGGCTCCCAGCCAGAGCCGGAAGTAGGCGCCCATCTCCGGGGCGGCTTCCGAGTGCGTTAACGGCCGCGCTGGTCGAGAATAGGCGTGCCATGGGAGAGCGCAAGACGCACGCACTGCACTTGTTCGCGGGGCTCGGGGCGAGGTACGACCGCACCGGGGCGGTGATGAGCTTCGGCCAGGACCCGCGCTGGCGCCGTGCGCTGGTCACCGGGATCGGCCCACAGCCGGGGCGGCGCATCCTCGACGTCGCGACCGGGACGGGACTGGTCGCCGAGCAGCTCGCGCGCCGCGGCGCCGCGGTGGTCGGGCCTCGACCAGAGCGAGGACATGCTCGCCGGCGGCGCGGGCGCGCTTCGACGCCGAGGCCTGCGACGGCCGGGTCGAGTTGGTGGTCGGCCAGGCCGAGGCGCTGCCGTTCGACGACGCGTCGTTTGACGACCTGACATTCACCTACCTGCTGCGCTACGTCGACGACCCGGGCGCGGTGCTGTCGGAGCTGGCGCGGGTCGTGCGGCCCGGCGGGCGGATCGGGATGGTCGAGTTCGGCGTGCCGTCGCGGCGCGCGACGCGGGCGTTCTGGCGCTGGCACACGCGCGTCGGGCTGCCGGCGATCGGGCGGCTGCGTGTCGCCGGCGTGGGAGGAGGTCGGGCGCTTTCTCGGGCCGAACATCGAGCAGTTCTACGCGCGCTTCCCGCTGCCGGCGCTGGCGGCGCTGTGGCGCGAGGCCGGGATCTCGCAGGTGACGGTGCGGCGCATGAGCTTCGGCGCGGGCGTGGTGATGATCGGAGTGCGCGATGGCGACGCCGCGGCCGGGGCTTGAGCGCCCGGCGTTCTACGCGCTGCGCGCCGGGGCGCGCGCGCGACCTCGTCACGCTGCTGCACCCGCCGTACACGGCGTGGCACCTGAGCTACGTGCTGCTCGGCGCCGCGGCCGCGCCGGTCGTCCACGCCGAGCGCCTCGCGGCGACGCTGGTCGCGTTCTTCCTCGCGGTCGGCGTCGGGCGCGCACGCGCTGGACGAGCTGCACGGCCGGCCGCTGGCGACGCGCGCTGTCGCGCCGGACGCTGGTCGTGCTCGCCGTCGCTGCCCTCGTCGGCGCCGTGGCGATCGGGGTCGTCGTGATGGTCGACGTGTCGTGGACGCTGGCGCCGTTCGTCGTCGTCGGGACGTTCCTCGTCCTGGCCTACAACCTCGAGTGGTTCGGCGGGCGCTTCCACACCGACCTGTGGTTCGCGCTGGCGTGGGGCGCGTTCCCGGCGCTGACGAGCTGGTGGATCCAGGCGCTCGCAGTTCCGCGTGTCGGGGCTGCTGGTGGCGGCCGGCTGCTGCGGGCTGAGCGTCGCCCAGCGGCGGCTGAGCACGCCGGCGCGCGAGTTGCGTCGTCGCACCGCGTCGCTGAGCGGCGAACGGGTGGCGAGCGACGGAACGCGCGAGGAGCGTCACCGCGCAGACGATCGCGGCGCCGCTCGAGGGCGCACTCGCGGCGTTGTCGGTCGCGCTGGTGCTCGTGTCGGTCGGCCTCGTCGCCGTGCGGCTGTGAGCGGCCGGCCTGCTCGACCAGTTCCTGCCCGAACCCGCCGTCCGGGTCGCCCACCGCCGCACGACGCAACATGCGACGACCGACGAGCTGTGGCGAGCGGCGCGGGCGCCTGCGCCTCGACCAGACGCGCGTCCTCGGCCAGCTCGTGCGCTGGCGGATCCCGGGCCTGCCCGCCGACCTGCGCTACCTCGAGCTGTTGCGGTCAGAGCCGTTCGTCGTGCTCCACGAGGCCCAGCATGAGCTCGTGTGCGGCCTGTGCGGGCGCATCTGGACGCTGCGCCGCGACTACCCGGTGCTCGACGGCGCCGACGCGTTCCGCGCGTTTCACCAGCCGGGCACGGTTCGCGTCCTGTACGCGAACTGGGTCGCCGACGCCGACGGACGGGGCCGCAATCAGCGCCGAAGTCCGCGTCCAGCCGGTCGATGCACGCGGCCGTCTCGGCCTGACAGCCGTCCGTCCGCTGATCAGCGCGTTCCAGGGCCTGATCTCCAGCGAGGCCCTCGCAACGACGATCCGCCACGCCGAGCGCAACGAATCGTGACGAGAAGTCCTGACATAGCCGCACAATACGGTTGTGAGCTCGCAGGTCGGGACCCTGCTCGGCGGTCGCTACCGCCTCGACAGCAGATCGGCGCTGGCGGGATGTCGACGGTCTACGTCGCGTTCGACACCACGCTCGAGCGGCACGTCGCGATCAAGGTCATGCACCGCGACATCGCCGCGCGACGCGGAGCAGCTCGAGCGCTTCCGCCGCGAGGCGCGCGCGATCGCCCAGCTCTCCACCCCTACGTCGTCGGCGTGATCGACGCCGGCGAGGAGGGCGAGGAGGCAGACGACGTCCGCACGCCGTACATCGTCCTCGAGTACGTCGAGGGCGAGACGCTCAAGGAGCGGATCCGGCGCTGCAAGCGCCTCGACGTCGACGAGGCCGTCGCCTACGCGATCGAGATCGCGCGCGCGCTCGAGGCCGCGCACGACCGCGAGATCGTCCATCGCGACGTCAAGCCCCAGAACGTGCTGATCGACGAGGAGGGCGACGGCCAAGGTCACCGACTTCGGCATCGCTCGCTCGCTCGACCAGGAGGGCCTGACCGCCGACGGCCGCGTGCTCGGCACGACCGACTACGTCTCGCCCGAGCAGGCGCTCGGCCACGCCGTCACCGGCCAGTCCGACCTCTACTCGCTCGGCATCGTGCTGTTCGAGATGCTGACCGGCGACGTCCCGTTCCACGGCGAGAACCAGGTCAGCCGTCGCGATGCGCCACGTCCGCGACGAGCTGCCCGGACGTCCAGCTCGCGCCGCCCGGAGGTCTCCAGCGCGCTGGCGGCGGTCGTCGACCGCGCGACCGCCAAGGACCTCGACGAGCGCTACGCCGACGCCGACGAGATGATCGCCGACCTCGAGGACGCGCTGGCGATCGAGACGGCGCGCACCGGGCACACGCGGGCCGAGGCGACGGCGGTCCTGCGCACGCTGCCCGCGCGAGCAGCGCCGGCGGCTGCCGCTGCGCATGCGCCATCCCGCGCCGCTCGCGTCGCGCTCGCGCTGCTCGCGGTCGTCGCGGTGATCGCCGTGATCGTCCTCGCGATCGCCGCCAGCGCGGCGCGCCGACGCGCGCGGACCGGGCACCGCGACGTCGCGCAGTCGCCGACAAGCAGCCGGCGCTCCAGGCCGTTCGCGCTCGGCGCGGACGCGGCGCCACGACTACGACCCGCTCGGCGACGACCGCGAGCACCCCGAGACGGCCGCGCGCGCTCGACCGCGACCCGGGCACGTCGTGGTCGACCGAGAACTACGTCGACGGCAGCCTCGGCAAGGCCGGCGTCGGGCTCTACGTCGACGCCAAGCCGACGGTCGCCGCGCCGGCGCGATGGACATCCTGTACGCCGACGCCCGGCTGGAAGGGCGACGTCTACGGCGCGCCGGCGACGACGTCCCGCCGGCGACGCTGCGCGACCCGGGCTGGACGAAGGTCGCCTCGATCCCCGACGCGACGCGCGAAGCAGGCGTCGATCCTCGACACCGCCGGCAACGCGTTCCGCTACTACCTGATCTGGATCACGAGCTGCCGCCGGGCGGCGACAGCGTCAAGATCGCCGAGGTCGACCTCTACCGCTGAGCGCCGGCGTCACGTCAGAAGCGGTACGCGCGCTCGCGCCTCGTGGCGCTCGATGCCGATCACGCACGAGCCGCGTACGAGCGTCGCGCGTACGGCAACCCGCTCGCCGCCCACAGCTTCGCGTAGACGCTCGTCGCGCGTGAACCCGGGCATCGTGTTGAGCTCGTTGAGCAGCACGTCCTCGCCGTCGACGAAGAAGTCGGCGCGCGCCAGGCCGCTGCAGCCCGGCGGCCGCGAACGCCTCGACGGCGAGCTCGCGCACCCGCTCGCGTCGCCGCGGCCGAGATCCGCGCCGGGACGACGAGCTCCATGCCGCCCGGCTCGTACTTGGCCTCGTAGTCGTACCAGCCCGGCGCCGCGGCGCAGCGACGATCTCGCCCGGCGCGCTCGCCTGCGCCTCGCGCGTGTGCGCCGAGCACCGAGCACTCGACCTCGATCCCCGGCGCGCCGGCCTCGACGATCACCCGCGGGTCGTGGCGCGAACGCCTCGCGAGCGCCGGCTCGAGCTCGGACTCCTGCGCCACGCGCACGATCCCGACCGACGACCCCAGCCGCGCCGGCTTGACCCAGCACGGGAACCCGAGCCGGCGCCGACCGCGCGCCGGGTCGTCGCCCTGCGCGCATCAGCACGTAGTCGACCTGCGGCAGCCCGGCGTGGGCCATCAGCTCCTTGAACACGACCTTGTCCATGCACGCCGCGCTGGCCAGCACGCCGGCGCCGACGTACGGCACGTCGAGGATCTCGAACACCCCCTGGACCGTGCCGTCCTCGCCGAACGGCCCGTGCAGCGACCGGAAACGCGACGTCGCAGTCGAGCAGCCCGCCGCCCGCGCGCAGCGCGATCTCCTCGCCGTCGAGCGCGCCACGTCCCGTCGCGGCCGACCTCGATCAGCACGACGTCGTGGCCGGCGTCCTCGAGCCCGTCGGGCGACCGACGCGCCGCTGTCGAGCGACACGTCGTGCTCGGACGAGCGCCCGCCGCGCAGCACCGCGACCCTCATGGCGCGGCCGGAGCCGTTGGCGGCGGCGGGACGGTCGTCGAGGACGACGTCGTGGTCGTGGTCGTGGTCGTGGTCGTCGGCGTGGGCGGCGTCGTCTTCGGAGGCGGCGAGTACATCGCGACGGTGATCGTGACCGTTGCGCCCTTGCCGACCTTCGTCCCGCCGTCGGGCGTCTGTGACTGGACGATGAAGTTCTCGGTCTTGTCGGTCGTGTCAACGGTCTTGACGTTGACCTTGAAGCCGCCGTTCGACAGCTGCGTCCGGCGCGGTCAGCTGGGTCAGCCCCGTCACGTCGGGGACCGTGACCTGCGCAGCGACGGTCAGCGTGACCACCGAGTTGAGCGGCACGTGCGTCCCGGCGGTCGGCGTCTGCGACAGGACGGTCCCCGGGTCCTGGTCGGAAGCCTGCTGGGCGAGGCCGTAGCGCAGGCCGGCGTTGCGCAGGTCGAGGATCGCGTCGCTCTGGATCTTGCCGACCTCGTCGGGCACCTGCGACCTTCTCGGTCCCCTTGGAGACGGTCAACGTGACGGTCAGGGTCGTCGGCACGAGCTGGCCCTCGTCGGGCTTGACCGAGATCACGTGGTTGAGGCCGACGTCGGTCGAGAACTTGTAGACCTGCTTGACGGTCTTGAAACCGGCCGCGTTGAGCGCCTTCGTCGCGGCGGTGCGCCCGTCACCGGTGACCGAGGGGACCGTCGCTCGCTGCGGTCCGCTGGAGACGGTGAGGTGAACCGTCGAGCCCTTGGCGATCTTGGCGTCCGGCCGGCGGGTCCTGGCTGATGACCGTCCCGGCGTCGGCGCTCGACGACGGCAGCGACGCCGTGTCGCTCGAGAAGCCCTGGGCGCGCAGCGCGCTCTGGGCGCTGGCCAGGTGCGCGCCGACCACGTCGGGGACCGGGACCTTCTTGCCCCCGCCGACCAGCAACACCACGGCAACGACGATCACCGCCAGCGCGACGAGCCCGCCGACGATCCACAGCCACAGCCGGCTGTCGCGCTCGTCGCCGCGGCCCTTGCCGATCACGGGCTCGACCGCCGCGCCGTCGTAGGCGGCCGCGACGTCGGCCGGGGGTGGGGTGACGACGCCCATCGGCACGACGCGGCCGATGAACTGCGTCGTGTCGGGCGGCGGCGCGCCGGCCGCGTTGGGGTCGCCGATGCGCGCGGCCTCGAGCGCGCCGATGAACGCGTCGGCGTCGGGGAAGCGCTGCGCCGGGTCCTTGGCCAGCGCTCGCAGCACGACCGCCTCGAGGCCGACCGAGATCGCCGGGTTGTAGGTCGTGGGCCGCTCGGGCAGTTCGCTGACGTGCTTGAGCGCGATCGTGACCGCGCTCTCGCCGTCGAACGGCAGCTTGGCCGTCAGCATCTCGTAGAGCATCACCCCGACCGAGTAGATGTCGGAGCGCTCGGAGACCGGCATCCCCTGCGCCTGCTCGGGCGACAGGTACTGGGCGGTGCCCATGATCGAGCCGGTCTGGGTCATGTCCGACGCCCCCGCCCGCGCGATCCCGAAGTCGGTCACCTTCAGGCGGTCCTCCGCGTCGACGATCACGTTGTGGGGCTTGAGGTCGCGGTGAATGACGCCGTGGCGGTGGGCGAAGCGCGCCGCGCGCAGGATCTGCTCGGTCAGCTCGATCGCGCGGATCGGGTCGAGCGGCGCCTCGTCGGTGATGATCTTCTTCAGCGACCGCCCGTCGAGGTACTCCATCGCGATGTAGTAGGTGTCGTCGAACTCGCCGCGGTCGTACACGGCGACGACGTGCTGGTGCTGGAGGCCGGCGGCGCTCGAGGCCTCGCGGCGGAAGCGCTCGACGAACTCGTCGTCCTCGGCGAAGCGCCGGTACAGCACCTTGAGCGCGACCTTGCGCCCGAGTTGGAGGTCCTCGGCGCAGTAGACCTCGGCCATCCCGCCCGCGCCGAGCCGGTGGTCGATGCGATAGCGCGCGTCGACGATCGCGTTGGGTTCGAGGCGCTCGCTCATCGCAGCAGCGACTCCATGACCGACTTGGCGACCGGCGCGGCGAAGTCGCCGCCGAAGCCGGGCACCTTCTTCATCATCACGGCGATCGCAACCCGCGGATGATCCGCGGGAGCGAAGGCGATGAACCACACGTCGTTGATCTGTGTTCCGATCTGCGTCTCGGCTGTGCCGGTCTTTCCGGCGACCTGAATACCCGGAATGCTGGCCTTGGTTCCAGTCCCGCGCTGTACGACCGACACCATCATCGTCGTGATGTCGTTCGCCGTCTTGGCGGACATCACCCGCTTCTGGACCTGCGGCCGGATGATCTTGGTCGCGCGCCCGTCGCGGTCGACGATCTTGTTGCCCAGTCGCGGCTTCATCAGCACGCCGTCGTTGGCGATCGCCGAAGCGACGAGCGCCATCTGCAGCGGCGTCACCGCGAGCTTGTCCTGCCCGATGCCCATCCGCCCGATGTCGGCGTAGGTGCTGGTCGGCGGCAGGATCGTGTTGTGGCGGTACTCGCCGCTGGCCGACATCTGGTCGCGCGGGTAGTCGAGCTTGGGCTTTTCGTCGAACCCGAAGCGCTGCATGTAGCGCTTCATCGTCGGCTTCCCGACCGCGACCGCGATCTGGGCGAAGACCGTGTTGACCGATTTCGTCAGCGCCGTCACGAGGTCGAGGTCGCCGTAGCTCTCGTTGGAGTCGTTGGACAGCGGCGTGCCGGAGATGACCACGCCGTTCTTGCCGCTCACACGGGAGTCGAGCGTGAACTTGCCCGTGTCGAGCGCCGCCGTCGAGGTCACCGTCTTGAACGTCGAGCCGGGCGCGGTGCCGAACTGGGTGGCGCGGTTGACGAGCGGCGCGAGCGGGTCGCGGTTGAGGTGGCGAAAGACAGCCGGCACGTCGACCGTCGACGGGTTGTAGGTCGGCGTGGAGGCCATCACCCGAACCCGGCCGGTGCGTGGATCGAGCGCCACGACGCCCCCGATATGCCCGCCGAGCGCCTGATAGGCGACGCGCTGGGCCTGGGGGTCGAGGTTCGTGTAGAGGTCCTGACCGACCCGGCGGCGGCCGAGCAGCTGGTCGAGCACCGTGCGCAGGCCGTTGTGGCGGTCGGTGAGCGCCGCGTCGTAGAACTGCTCGAGCCCGGTGCGGCCGATGTCGGGGTAGTCGTAGCCGACAGCGTGGCCGAACAGGCCGTGCGTCGGGTAGTGGCGGGTGTAGGTGCCCCTCTGGGGGCCGGTGGTGCGCTTGGTCGAGTAGGCCAGGACGGTCCCGTCGGCGGCGAGGATACGCCCGCGCGGGATCCGCTGCTCCTCGAGCGCCGAGCGCTTGTTGAGCGTGTTGGCGCGCAGCGCCGGGGCGTCGAACACCGTCCATCGCGACGTCCACGCGACGAGCAGCGCGAACAGGACGACGACGAGGCCGAAGAGGCGAGCGATCGGCTCATTCATTGAAGCGCCGGCTCCCGCCTTGCGCGATCGGAGACACACAGCAACAACGCGAGCAGCACGAAGTTGGCGACGATCGATGAGCCGCCGTAGGACACGAACGGCAGCGTCACGCCGGTCAGCGGGATCAGGCGCGTGACGCCACCGACGATCACGAACACCTGGAGCGCGAACACCGCGGTCAGGCCGCTCGCCAGCAACTTCGAGAACGAGTCCCGGGCCAGGATCGCGATCCGGAAGCCGCGCTCGGCGGCCAGCAGGTAGACGAGCAGCAGGCCGCAGGCCCCGGCGAGGCCGAGCTCGTTGACGATCACCGCGTAGATGAGGTCGTTCTGCGCGGCCGGCAGGAGGTTGACGAACGCCTGCCCGAGGCCGGCGCCCGGCACGCCGCCGTCGGCCATCGCGAACATGCTCTGCACGAGCTGGTAGCTGCCGCCGTTGAGGCGGTGGTAGAGCTCGGGCCGAAACGGATGCAGCCACGCCTCGATGCGGTCGTGAACGTGGGGCACGTGCGTGCCGACCTCCCAGGCGCCGAACGCGAACAGTGCCAGCCCGACGAGCACGAACGAGAAGCGCCCGGTGGCGACGTACAGCAGCGCCAGGAACGCGCCGAAGAACATGACCGACGACCCGAGGTCACGGATCAGGAACAGCTCGAACATCGCCGCCGCGAACACGAACAGCAGCGGGCCGAAGTGCTTGAGCGGCGGGATCGTCAGGCCCATGAACCGCCGCGCTCCGAGCACCAGCACCTGGCGCGTATCGCGCAGGTAGCTGGCCAGGAAGATGACGAAGCCGATCTTGGCGAACTCGGCGGGCTGGAACGTGACCGAGCCGAGCTTGACGACGAGGAACGCGCCGTTGACCGGCGGACTCAGGCGCGGCAGCAGCAGCAGCGCCAGCGAGCCGATCGCGATCAGGTAGCGGTAGCGCTCGAGGCGTTGGTAGTCGCGCAGCAAGACGATCGTCGCCGCGAAGCAGCCGAGGCCGATCACGAACCACTGCGCCTGGTCGCGCGCCAGGCCGGCGTCGATGCGGTAGATCATCACCAGCCCGAAGCACGCGAGCACGGCGACGAGCGGGAACAGGTACGGGTCGGCGTGCGGCAGCATGATTCGCAGCACGACGTGGGCGACCAGACACAGCCCGAAGAAGATCAGCCCGTAGGTCAGCGACACGTTGGACAGCAGGTTGTGGCGCTGGATGAAGATCCGCCGCGAAGCCGGCCGTGAGCAGCAGCGACGCCGGGATCAGCGCGATCAGCTCGCGGTTGCGGGCGCTCAATTCGTCAGCCTCCCGAGCTCGAGCTGGCGGACGAGCGACAGCGCGTCCTTGCGGCTGCGCAGCGTGTGGTCGAGCAGCGTGCGGCGCCGCTCGCGAGGCAGCGACTGCGCGTTGACGCCGGAGACGAAGTCGGTCGTGTAGAGGTGCGCGCCGCCCGGCAGGTTGTACGGCACGCCCTGGTAGACGGTCACGTAGCCCTGGTCGTTGGTGCCGACGAAGTAGATCGACTGCACGACGATCTTCGCCCCGATCGCGATCGGCACGAGGACGAGCGCCAGGATCCCGATGAACACGCCGGCGCGGCGCAGCTTCGGGTGGCGGCGGCGCTTCTTGCCGGCCGCGCCGGGAGCGCGCGGGCGCCGGGCGATGACCTCGCGCCCACCCGCCCCCTCGGCCGTGTCGAGCGCGGCTGCGGCGGGCACGACGACGGCCGGCGCGCCGATGATCGTCGGCTGGTCGTCGGGCTCGGCGCCGAGCTCGATCTCGGCGAGCCGGAACAGGACGACGGTGATGTTGTCCTTGCCGCCCGCCGCGTTGGCCTCGTCGACGAGCGCCCGCGCCGCATTGGGCAGCGACTGCGCCGCTGCGCATGATCTCGGCGACCCGTGCTTCGGCAACCATCGCCGTCAGGCCGTCGCTGCACAGCAGGTAGACGTCACCGGCCTGGGCGGGCCAGCTCTCGTGGTCGACCTCGACGTCGTCCTCGGGCCCCAGCGCGCGGGTGATGATCGACCGCTGCGGGTGGCGGTCGGCCTCCTCGTGCGTCAACTCGCCACGGCGCACGAGCTCCTCGACGAGCGAGTGGTCGCTGGACAGCAGCTCGAGCTCGCCGTCGCGCAGGCGGTACGCGCGGCTGTCGCCGACGTGGGCCAGAGCGAGACGCTCGCCGTCGACGTAGGCGGCGGTCAGCGTCGTCCCCATCCCGGCCGCGCCCTCGTCGGACTGCGACAGCGCGTGGATCTGGGCGTTGGCCTCCTGGACGAGCGCGGCGAGGCGCTGCTCCGCGGCGCCCGGCCCGTCGGGCAGGCCCGGCTCGAGCGCCGCCACGGCCATCCGCGAAGCGACCTCGCCGGCCTGCGCGCCGCCCATCCCGTCGGCGACCGCGAACAGCGGCGAGCGGGCGAAGTAGGCGTCCTCGTTGGCTCGCCGCTGGCGCCCGGTATCGGTCCGCTCGACGTGCTCGGCGACTCGCAGCATCGCGCGTGTCACCTCGACATGTACGTGAACTCGGACTCGCCGATGCGGATGCGATCGCCGTCGTGCAGCGGCATCGGGCCCTTCAACAGCTCCTCGTTGAGGTACGTGCCGTTCGTCGACCCGAGGTCCTCGAACACGACGACGCCGCCCTGGCGGGTCAGGCGCGCGTGCTGGGCGGAGGCGAACGGGTCCTCGAGGCGGATCTCGGCGCGGTCGCCGCGGCCCATCACCGCGCCGTCGCCGATGTCGTACTCCATGCCCGGCGTGTGCCCGGGCGCGCGCTCGACGATCAGCCGCGGCTCGAGGCTCGCATTCGGCGGGCCCTGCGTCGCCGAGTACATGCCGGTCGCGTCGGCCGGCGGCGTGGATCCTCCGCGCCCGGCCGGACGTTGTCGGCGCCGGGGACGCGGCGCAGATCGCGCAGCGCGCTGCGCGAACCCACAGCAGGAACAGGTACAGGACGGCGAGGAAGCCGAACTTGAGCGCGACGCTGACCGGTTCGAGCATCGGTCACTGCACCTCGAACGTCGCCTCGACGGTTCCGAACGTCAGCCGGTCGCCCGACGCGATCGTCGCCGCGCCCGTCGTCGGGCGCCCGTTGATCTGCACGCCGTTGGTCGACCCGAGGTCGGCGACCGTCCAGTGGCCGTCGGGCGTCGGGCGGATCTCGGCGTGGCGGCGCGACACGTTGGCGTCGCTCGAGCACGACGTCGCACTGGCGGCTGCGGCCGATGACCGCACCCTCGGTGCCGATGACCAGCCGCTTGCCCTCCGTCTCGAGGATCGCCCGACCCGGGTGGGCGCGCGGCGGCGGCGCCGGCTCGGCGACCGGCGACGGCCGAGTAGATCATCGTGTGGCCGTGGTCGTCCTGCTGGGGCTCGTCGTCCTCGGCGATCTTCACGCGCCGCGTCTGGATGCCGAACTCGCCGAGCCGCAGGTGGTCGTCGGTGCGGAACTCGACCGACGGCCGCGCGACCATCGCCAGGCGGTCGCGGCGCGCCTGCTCGAGCAGGTACGCGCACAGCTCGTCGCCGACCGCCTGCTCGACCCCGACGTAGCGCTCGCGGTCCTGCGGCGACAGCCACACGACGTACTCGTTGGGCACGTAGGTGCGCGAGACCGACACCGTCTTGTGGGACTCCATCTCCCGCCCCAGACGATGCGCGAGTTCGACCGGCCGGACCTCGGAGCGAAAAACGCGCCCGAAAGCCCCCTCGACCAGGCCGGCGATCTTGGTCTCCAGGCTGCGTAGGACGCTCATCTCGCTCCAGCGACGCCACTTCGGCGCCGCGAAACGACCATGCTACGCACGCATCGGGGTCGCCGCGACGCCCCGCGACGCTGCGCACAGCAGCGCGATCAGCCCCGCACCGAGGGCACCGGCCACGAGACCGTAGGGATCGGGCACACCGGGGATGGTGCGCGCGATCGACCTGCGTGGTGCCGGCCAGGCCCGCCGCCCACATCGTCGCCAGGACGACATCGCCGGGCAGCGAGCGGCCGCGCACGAGCAGCGGCAGCACGGCCGCGAAGCCCGCCCAGACGACGGCCAGACGCGAGCACGCCCGACGAGGTCAGCGGCGCGAGACCATGGTGCAGCGCGTCGGCGGCCGAGTCGCGCCACGCCGGCGCGGCCTTGACGCCGCGCGGCACGCCGAGCAGCAGCCGGTGGGCGGTCAGCAGCTCGGCGAGCACGAGCCACCACAGCCCGAGCGCGCCGAGCGCGGCGCGGTGGGCGGCGCGGCGGGCCTGCCCGGCCAGCGCCGGATAGACGCCGGCGAGACCGATCGCGCCCAGCAGCGGCGCGAGCACGGGGATCCACAGCGGGCGCGCCGGGCGCGCGGCGCAACAGGATCAGCGTCGGGATCACCGCGCACGCCAGCAGCAGCGCGACGCCCGGGGCCGGACCGGCGAGCCACAGGAAGATCGCCAGCGACCCGAGCAGCCAGCCGAGGCGCGGCACGATCGCGACGGCGGCGCCGGCCAGCGCCGGCAGCGAGCGCGGGGCGCACGGTCGCGTCGACGCCGAGCGAGGTCAGCGCGGCGTAGGTGAGGCCGGCCGCGGCGGCGGCCGCGGCGGCCCGCGCGACGAGTCCGGCCGGCGGCGCCGGGCGGTGCTCGCGCGGGTGGATGCGGGCGCGCGCGAGCGCCACGGGCAGCGCGGGCGTGGCGACGGTGCCGGGCTCGTCGTCGACGTCGTCGAGCGCGTGCGTCAGGGCGGTGCGCAGGCGCCGCAGGTCGCCGCGCTGCTCGGGCCGCGGCAGCAGCGCCGTGTCCAGCGCGCGGCACAGCTCGGGCGGCAGATCGCGGCGCAGGCGCTGCAGCGGCGGCATCCGCGCGCCGAGGCGGCGCGCCGTCGACGCCATCCCCCGCCCCCGGACCGGGTTGTCGCCGGCCAGGCCCTCGTAGAGCACGAGCGCCAGCGAGTAGAGGTCCGACGCCTCGGTCGCCGGGCGGCCCTCGGCCTGCTCGGGCGCCATGTAGGCGAGCGTTCCGACGACGTCGCCGGTGCGGGTCAGCGCGTCGTCGCCGAGCATCCGCGCGATCCCGAAGTCGGTCAGCTTGGCGACCCCGGCGCCGTCGTGGGGCATGTCGGGCACGAGCACGTTGGACGGCTTGACGTCGCGGTGCACGACGCCGCGCTTGTGGGCGTGGGCGAGCGCGTCGCACAGCGCGATGCCGATCGCCAGCACGTCGCGATCCGACAGCTCACCGTCGGCCGTCAGCTGCGCGAACGTCCGCCCGCGGACGAGCTCGGAGACGAGGTAGACCGCCTCGTCGTCACGCCCCGACTCGTACAGCGCGACGATCCCCGGGTGCTGCAGACGGGCCGACGCGAGCGCCTCGCGCTCGCGCCCGCGCCGGGTCGGCATCGGCGATCGCGACGCGCTTGACCGCGACCGCGCGATCGAGGTGCTCGTCGTGGGCCAGCCAGACGACACCGAACCCGCCGGCGCCCAATCGGCGCACGAGGCGGTAGCGGTCGAGCACCCATCGCTGGGGCCCGCGGGTGGTCAGCGTGGGGTACTCGGCGGTCTCCACCGGCTTTTGTCGTTCGCCGCCGACAGGCCGCGATCCTGCCCCCGACCGCCCATCCGTCCGGGGTGACCGCGAACTTGCACCGATGCGCCGAGGGGGCGTGGGAAGTAATACTGGCGCTTCCCATGCCTGCAAAGGAGCGGAATCCTGTCGTTCTTCGACGACGATGACGAGCCGACAAAGGTGAGGCGGCCGGCCCGGCCGCGCGAGCCTTCGAGCGGTCCTCCGCGCACGCGTGGCGACGGAACTTCGGGCACCGTTGATCAGCAGATCATGGTGCGGCGCGGCATTGCGCTGGCGATCGGGGTCATCCTTCTGATCATCATCGTCGTGGCGGTCCACGGCTGCCTGTCGAGCCGCCACAAGGCCGCGCTCAAGGACTACAACCTCAAGGTCACCAACGTCATCTCCGACAACAACTCGCAGGTGATCAAGCCGCTGTTCCAGGCGCTCCAGAGCGGCGGGACGCCGAGCGCCCTGATCGGCGACCTCCAGACGATCGCCCAGGCCGCGGCCGCAGGACGCCAAGCAGGCCCAGAGCTTCAGCGCCCCCGGTGAGATGTCCCAGGCCCAGCGCAACCTCGAGCTCGTGCTCAACCTGCGCTCGGCGGCGGTCAACGAGATCACGGCCCAGATCCCGACCGCGCTGTCGACGACCGGGACCGGGACCGGCTCGAGCGCCGCTGCGCAGGCGGCGATCGACAACATCACCGGCCAGATGCAGGCGCTGCTGGCCTCCGACGTCGTCTACTCGCAGCGCGTGTACCCGCAGATCCAGGAGGCGCTCGCCGACGGCGGCGTCAAGGACCAGGTCACGCCGCAGAGCAAGTCGCTGACCAACTTCGGCTGGCTCAACAACGCCCAGGTCACGTCGGCGATCGGCGCCACGGTGCCGGTCAAGCGGCCCAACGGCAAGCCGGCGCCGGGCACCCACGGCCACGGCCTGGACAGCGTCAAGGTCAACGGCGTGACGCTGTCGACGACCGGCACCAACCACGTGCCGGCCAAGCCGGCGCCGGTCTTCAACGTCGCGTTCACGAACCAGGGCGAGAACCCGGAGATCGACGTGCGGGTGACGGTCACCGTGTCGGCGCCGGGCTCGACGAAGATCAAGCAGTCCAAGACGCTGCCCGAGACGAAGGCCGGGCAGTCCGCGGATCGCGATGATCCCGCTCGGCGCCACGCCGCCGACCGGGCCGTCGCTGGTCAGCGTGACGATCGGCAAGGTCCCCGGCGAGAAGGTCACGTCGAACAACCACGCCAGCTACACGGTCGTCTTCGGCTCCTGACCGCCTTCGGCGTGACGGCGTGACCCGGTCGCGCCGCCAGCGGCGCATATGCTTGGCCGGTCGTGGATTCGCTGTCGTCGACCGTCGGAATCGTCGCGCTGGCCGCCTGCGCGGTCGGGCTGGTCGCGCTCGTGCTCAGCATCGTGCTGGCCGTGCGCCTGCGGCGGCTGCGCGCAACCCAGCGCGTCGTGCTCGGCGACGCCGAGCGCGACCTCGTCGCGCACAGCGCCGAGCTGACGAGCGGCTTCGAGGCGCTCCACGCGTACGTCGAGGACATCGCCCAGCGGCTGATCGGGCGGCTGGACACCGCCGAGCAGCGGCTCGACGGGGCGGTCGCCTACCGCGGCCTCGTGCGCTACGACGCCTACAACGAGCTGTCGGGGCGCCAGTCGTCGTCGATCGCGCTGCTCGACGCGTCGAAGTCGGGGATCGTGCTGAGCTCGATCGCCCACCGCGACCAGGCGCGGATCTACGCCAAGCAGGTCGTCGACGGGACGGGCGACGTGCAGCTCGCGCCCGAGGAGGAGGAGGCGGTGCGCCGCGCCCTGGCCGGCGAGGGCCCGCCCCAACCGGACGCGGACTGATGCGGCTCGGGTACCTGGGCCCGGAGGGGACGTTCTCGCGAGGAGGCGCTGCTGGCGACCGCGCCGGCCGACGCCGAGGCGGTCGGCTTCCCGACGATCCACGACGTCACCGTCGCCGTCGCGGCGCGGCGACGTGGAGCGCGGGCTCGTGCCGATCGAGAACTCGCTGGCCGGTTCGGTCACGGCGACGCTCGACGCGCTGACCCAGGACGGCTCGCCGCTGTCGATCGTCGGCGAGACCGTGCTCGCGATCGAGCAGTGCCTGATCGTGGCGCCGGGGACGCAGCGCGCGACGATCGAGGCGGTCGTCTCGCACCCCCAGGCGCTCGAGCAGTGTGCCGAGTACCTGCGCCGCGAGCTCCCGGGCGTCGCAGCAGCACGCGATCTCCTCGACGGCCGAGGCGGCGCGGATCGTCATGGCGCGCGACGAGCCGTGGGCGGCGATCGGCCCGCGGCGGGCGGCGCAGCTGGCCGGCGCCGAGGTGCTCGACGCGCCGATCCAGGACGACGCCGGCAACGAGACGCGGTTCGTGTGGCTGGCCACGGACGCCGTCCGCGACGCCATTCGGCGACGCCGACGGCGCGTACAAGACGTCGATCATGTTCGCCGGCGAGGGCGACGAGACGCCCGGCTGGCTCGTGCGCTGCCTCACCGAGCTGTCGTCGCGCGCGGTCAACCTGACGAAGATCGAATCGCGCCCGCGGCGCGGGCGCCTCGGGCACTACATCTTCCTCGCCGACCTCGACGGGCGCGCCTCGGACCCGACGATCGCCGACGCGATCACGGGCCTCGAGCACCACTGCCAGGAGCTGCGCGTTCTCGGAACGTACCCAGCCGCGCTGGTCCGGCCAGTAGACTGAGCGCGCGCCATGGGAAGAACGTCCCCACCAGGTTTGCCACCGTCCGCGCCGGATGCTGAGCACCGGCGGCGCGGGCGTGATCATGGTCGGGTGCTGGTTCTCAACGCGACGTTCGAGCCGATCAACGTCTGCACCGTGCGCCGCGCGGTCGTGCTGCTGCTCAAGGAGCGCGCCGAGCTCGTCGACCAGTCGCGCGCCGAGTTGCGCTCGGAGAACACGACTCTCCCGAGGCCGGTCGTCATCCGCCTCGTCCAATACGTCAGCGTCCCGCGCGACGCGCACCGGCGCAAGATCACGCGCCGCGCCGTGTTCGCGCGCGACGGCTGGTCGTGCCAATACTGCGGATCGCGGTCGAACCTGACCGTCGATCACGTCATCCCGCGCTCGAAGGGCGGGCCGGCGAGCTGGGAGAACATCGTCGCCTGCTGCGCGCCGTGCAACAGACGCAAGGGCGACCACCTCCCCCACCAGGCCAACATGCACCCACGCCGCGCCCCGCGCACGCCGGCGCCGCACATCTTCATCCACGTCGCGACGCCGACGATCCCGGCGTCGTGGCGGCAGTGGCTGCCGGAAGCGGCCTGATCTGACCGCGGGCGCTTGGGCTCCCGCCGTCCCGAAACGACGGAGGGCGCCCCCAAAGAGACGCCCTCCGCACTGAATACATCCTGGCTTGATATTGCGGCCCGGGCACGGCTGTCTGTGCGGCCGGTGGGACCAGTTCGGCACCTGTACCCGGGGGTGGCCCGGAGTGGATTCGCTAGCTCGAAGCCAGCCTGGTCGACCTAGCGGCCGGCCACCTCCAGGGTCCCGCAAGAACTAGAGCTACTTATACGGACCACCTCCTTTCTCTGGTATCGCGAATGTACCAGGCTCGCGCGACGATCTGAATGGCGTCGCGGCTCAGGCTCTGCGCGCCGACGCGGCCCGGGCCTTCTGGAGCTCCGGGAGGTGATCCATCGCCCATTCGCAGATCGCGACGAGCGGGCCGGTCAGTGTCTCGCCGAGGGGGGTCAGCTCGTATTCGACGTGGGGCGGGACGACGTCGAGCACGGTCCGCGACACGAGCCCGTCGTACTCCAGCGAGCGCAATGTCTGGGTGAGCATCTTCTGCGAGATCCCGTCGATCTTGCGACGCAGCTCGCCGTGGCGCAGCGGCCCGTCGAGCAGCGCGTAGACGACCAGGCACGTCCACTTGTCGGCGATCCGGTCCAGCGCCTGGCGCGACTCGCACGCTGGTCGAGGACGTTCGGCTGGACGGTCAGATCATCGCGCATGGACCCCACAGTAGGAACCAGAGAGTGCCTACTTGTCAAGTCGTGCCCATCGGGCTAGGTTGCCGCCCATGCCCCTTCCAATAATCCACCGCCACACCGGCAACGCCGGTGAAACGCCTGTGAACGCCTACGTGGTCGAGGGTCTTGACGCCTGTGTCGTGGTCGACGGCCTGCTCGCGGTCTCCGACGCGCGCGCGCTGCGCGAGGAGGTCGAGGCGCTGGGCAAGCCGCTCACCGCGGTCGTCGTCACCCACGCCCATCCCGATCATTACGGCGGCCTCGCCGAGCTGCTGGCTGGCCGCGACGACGTCGCCGTCCACGCGACGGCCGGCGTCGCCGAGGTGATCGCCCGCGACGACGCGATCAAGGAGACGATCCTGCGCCCGATGTTCGGCGACGAGTGGGCTGCCGAGCGGCGCTTCCCCGACACGATCGTCGAGGACGGCGCGATCGTCGGGACCGGCGACCTCGCGCTGCGCGTCACCGACCTCGGCCCCGGCGAGTCGCCGCACGACTCGATCTGGCAGCTCGTCGCCGACCCGCGCATCGTGTTCAGCGCCGACGTCGCCTACGACCGCCACCACTGCTATCTGGCCGACGGCTTCCACGCGCATTGGCTGGAGAACATCGCGCGGGTGCGGCGCGAGCTCCCGGCCGGCGCGACGCTGCATCCCGGCCACGGCGAACCGTGCGGCCTCGAGGTGCTCGACTGGCAGGAGGGCTACATCGACGACGATGCTCGCCGCCGTCGAGCAGGCCGACTGGGCAGACCACGACGCGGCGCAGGCATCCGTGGCGGCGCGGATGCACGAGTACCTGCCGCGAGTCGCTGGCGTTCCTCATGGACCTGAGCATCGACCCGCTGGCCGCGGAACTGGCCGCGGCATGAGCCGCGTCGCGCTGGTCAGCGGCGGCAACCGCGGGATCGGCCGCGCGATCGCCGAGGACCTCGCGGCCAGCGGATTGACCGTCGTCGCCGGCGCGCGCGACCCGGCGCGCGCGCTCGAGGCGAGGGCCTCGAGCCCCAGCAGCTCGACATGACCGATCAGTCGCAGCGTGGACGCCGCCATGGCCGCGATCGGCGAGCGCCACGGCCGCCTCGACGTGCTCGTCAACAGCGCCGGCATCCTGATCGACGCCGGCGAGCCGCCGGCGACCGAGCCGAACCTCGACATGATGCACGCAGACGCTCGACGTCAACCTGTTCGGCACCTGGCGGCTGACCACCGCCGCACTGCGCTGCTGCGAGGCCGCGCCCGAGGCGCCGGATCGTCAGCCTGACATCCGGCATGGGCCGCTACCGACATGGGTTCCGGCACGCCGGGCTACCGCGTCAGCAAGACGGCGCTCAACGCGATGACGCGGATGCTCGCCGCGGAGCTGAGCAACAGCGCGTGTCAGCATCAACGTCGTGTGCCCGGGCTGGGTCGCGACCGACATGGGCACGTCGGCCGCGCCACGACGCCGCAGCAGGGAGCCGACAGCGTCGTGTGGCTCGCGACGATGGCGGCCGAGCAGGTGCCGCAGGGCGGGATGTTCCGCGACCGCACGCCTATTGCCGTGGTAGCGCTGCCGGCTCGTCGCCGTCGTCGTCGCGCAGCTCGGGCCTCGGCGTCGTCGTCGAACGGCCGAGCTCCGGCTCAAGGTCTCGGCTCGCACGCCGGCGGTCGCCGGCCCGGCGGCCGCCTCTTCCGGCGCCACCTTGGCGGCCGTGGCGTCATCGTCTGACTCGACGATCAGCGCGACCGCTGACACGCGGTCGTCGTCGCGCACGTTCATCACCGTCACGCCCTGAGCGGCGCGGCCGGTCTGGCGGATGCCGGCGACGCCGGTCCGCTGGACCATGCCGTTCTCGGAGATGAACACGAGCTCCTCGTGCGGGCGAACGACGAGCGCCGCGGCGAGGCCGCCGCGCTTCTCGGAGAACTTGATCGTCTGCACGCCCTTGGCCCCGCGCGACGTCTTGCGGTACTCGCTGACCGCGGTGCGCTTGCCGAAGCCGTTCTCGGTCACGACGAGCACCTCCTGCTCGTCGCGCGCGATGTCCATCGCCAGGACGGCGTTGTCCTTGCCGGCGACGTTCATGCCGCGCACGCCGGACGTGGCGCGGCCCATCGGCCGCAGCCCGTCCTCGTGGAAGCGGACGGCCAGCCCCTCGCGCGAGATCATCAGGATCTCGTCGTCGCCCGAGTCTCGCGCACGGCCACGAGCTCGTCGTCGTCGCGGATGTTGATCGCGATGATGCCGTCGGCCTTGATCGGCGTGTTGTAGGCGAGGAACTCGGTCTTCTTGACGATGCCGTTGCGGGTCGCGAAGACGAGGTACTTGCCCTCGGTGAAGTCGCGCGTCGACAGGACCGACTGCACGCGCTCGCCGTCGCGCAGCGGCAGGATGTTGACCAGCGCGCGGCCCTTCGCCGTCCGCTGGGCCTCGGGCAGCTCGTAGACCTTGGAGCGGTAGACCTTGCCGCGGTTGGTGAAGAACAGCAGGTAGTCGTGGGTCGAGCAGATGAACAGGTGCTCGATGAAGTCGCCGTCCTTCATGTCCATCCCGGTCACGCCGACGCCGCCGCGGTGCTGGCTGCGGTAGGTCGTCAGCGGCAGCGACTTGATGTAGCCGGTCTTGGTGATCGTGATGACCATCTGCTGGTCGGCGATCAGGTCCTCGATGTCGATCTCGTCCTCGGACGCGGTGATGTCGGTGCGGCGCGCGTCGGCGAAGGCGGTCGCGGACCTCGAGCAGCTCCTCCTTGATCAGCGCCCATGCACCTTGGCCTCGTCGCCGAGCAGCGCGCGCAGCTCGCGCGATCCGCTCGGCGATGTCGGCGTGCTCGTTCTTGATCGCGTCGGACTCGAGCGCGGTCAGCTGCGACAGGCGCAGGGCGAGGATCGCCTCCGCCTGGATGACGCTGAGCGTGAACTGCTCGACCAGGCCGGTGCGCGCGGTCTCGCGATCGGGCGAAGCGCGGATCAGGGCGATGACCGCGTCGAGGTTGTCGATCGCGATCAGCAGGCCGTCGAGGACGTGCTGGCGCGCCTCCTTCTCGCGTCAGCTCGTGCTTGGCGCGGCGGACGACGACCTCGCGCTGGTGATTGACGTAGGCGCCGATCACCTCGCGCAGCGACAGCGTGCGCGGGACGCCGTCGACGAGCGCGACCGTGTTGACGCCGAACGTCGACTGCATCGACGTGTGCTTGTAGAGCTTGTTGAGCGCGACCTTCGGGATCACGTCGCGCTTGAGCTCGATCACCAGACGCATGCCGCGGCCGTCGGACTCGTCGCGCAGGTCGGAGATCTCGGCGATCTTCTTGTCGTGCACGAGGTCGGCGATCTTCGTGATCAGCCCGCCCTCGCCGCCCTTCTTCACCTGGAACGGCAGCTCGGTGACGATGATCGCCTCCTTGCCGTGGCTCAGCGGCTCGATGTGCGCGCGCGCCTGCACGCGGACGCGCCCGCGCCCCGTCTCGTACGCGTCGCGGATCCCCTGGTGGCCGAGGATGATGCCGCCGGTCGGGAAGTCGGGTCCCTTGATGTGGGCCATCAGGCCGTCGATCGAGATCTCCGGGTCGTCGATGTAGGCGACCGTCGCGTCGATGACCTCGCCGCAGGTTGTGCGGCGGGATGTTCGTCGCCATGCCGACCGCGATCCCGCTCGAGCCGTTGACGAGCAGGTTCGGGAACCGCGACGGCAGCACGAGCGGCTCCTGCCGCGAGCCGTCGTAGTTGGGCACGAAGTCGACCGTGTCCATGTCGAGGTCGCGCAGCATCTCGGTGGCGAGGCGGTGCAGGCGGGCCTCGGTGTTGTGGCTGACGAAGCCGTTGGTGAGGAACGAGTGGTCGTCGGTGTCGACGCGAAGCGAGTAGACGGGCTGAACGCCGGCGTTCTCGATCGACGCGACGCGCGCGTAGTAGTACTCGCCGCTGACCAGCGGCTCGACGACGCCGCGGACCTCGTCGGAGGCGATCCGCTCGAGGATCGCCGTGCCGCCGGTCTCCCAGCGGTCGATGCGGTCGACGTTGTGGCGGCGCAGCCAGTCGCGGTCGGCGTATGGAGCGCCGGCACTCTCGTCGCGGATGTAGTCGGCGACGAACGGGACGTGGTCGTGGCTCAGGGCGCGGCTGGCCGGCGGAATCTCCGCGAGTTCGCGCTCCAGCTTGGCCTGCTTGATGCCGTGGAAGCCGACGTTGCGCGCGAACAGGCGCGCGTCACGGCGGTTCGTGATGACGACCTTGTGCTCGCCGCGAGACGATGTCGAGATCCGCGAGACGACGCCGAATTCGAGCAGCAGCAGCTGAACATCGCGCGCGAGCTGCTCGCTGCGCGTCGAGTAGGAGACCTGGATCGTGCTGCGCGGCAGCAACGACGACGAGCCGTCACCCTCGAACAGCGCCTGTAGGAACACGCGCTTGAACTCGGCGCCCGCGGTCCACACGAACTCCGGAACGCGCCTTCTCGGCGCTGGCCTGGCCTTCCAGTTGTGCGAGCGGGCTCGCGCGCAGCGCCTCGAGGTTGTGGATGTCGAGCTCGTGGCAGAGGCTGCCCGAGGCGATCACGCGCGAGGTGACGTAGCGCGGTCCGCCGACGACGCGCGTCGTAGGCGTCGATCGACATCATCGAAGAACGCGCGATCGGTGTTGTTGAAGCCAGCGCGGCGCGCGCCGAACCACCCCTCGGCGACGAGCGCACCAGCGAGCAGCGCTAGGCGGCGTTCGCCGCGGGAGAGCGGAGCGTCGGTGACGGCGCGCGGCGTGCGGTTGAGCAGGACGCGGTCGCCGGGCTCGATCTCCTCGAGCAGCTTCCACATGAGCAGCGGCACGCCGACCATGTCGACGAGGCACAGGACCGGGTGGTTGTGGGTGCCGGCGAGCTCGTAGCCCTCGGTCGTCCGCAGGCGCAGCGTCGGGTGGTCGCCGGAGTGGAACAGCATCGACGCATGCACCGGGCGCCCGCGGCGGTCGAGAACCTCGAGGTCCACGGGCCGGTCGGACTCCGGCGCCATGCCGGCGGCGAGGGCATCGATGCGCACGGTGCCGTCCGACGTCGCGACGCGAGTGTCACCCGCGACGCAGTACCGCATCGCAGCAGCCGGGTCGTCGTCGACCGAGCCGAAGTTGCCCTGGCCGTCGACGAGCATGTAGCGCAGCGAGAAGTCCTGCGCCATGCGCACGAGCGTGTCGTAGATCGCCGAGTCGCCGTGCGGGTGATAGTTGCCCATCACCTCGCCGACGATCTTGGCGCACTTGGCGTAGGCGCGGGTCGGCTGGAGGCCGAGTTCCTGCATCGCGAACAGGACGCGACGGTGGACCGGCTTGAGCCCGTCGCGGACATCGGGCAGCGCGCGGCTGACGATCACCGACATCGCGTAGTCGAGGTACGACGAGCGCATCTCGTCCTCGAGCGCGCGGGGTTCGACGTTGCCGCCGCCGATCACGTCCATGGCCATGTCAGTTCACCCCCTAGGCGTCGATCGTCGCGGCGAGGGCGTTGCCCTCGATGAAGTCGCGGCGCGGCTCGACCACGTCGCCCATCAGCATCGAGAAGATCCGGTCGGCCTCGGCCGCGTCCTCGATCGAAATCCGCTGCAGCGTGCGGCTGGCCGGGTCCATCGTCGTCGCGCGCAGCTGCTCGGCGTTCATCTCGCCCAGGCCCTTGAAGCGGTTGACGGTCACGCCGCGGCGCGCGACCTCGAGCACCGTCTCGCGCAGCGCCGCGAACGACGGCGCGACCTCGGTGCGGTCGCCGAGCGTGACCGTGAACGGCGGCGTGCCGGCGAGCTCGATCAGCTGCGCGTGGACCTTGACGAACGAGCGGTACTCCTGGCTGTCGAACATCGACGCCCGCAGGTGGTGGGTCTGGCGCGAGGCCGCTCTTGGACTCGATCGACTTGACGACGATGTCGTCGCCGTCCTGGCTGATCAGCTCGACGCCCGAGCGTCTCGCCGTCCTGCTGGCCGCGCGCGAACAGCTTCTTGGCCGCCTCGGCGCCGTCGACCTGCTCGGCCAGCACGGGGCTTTCGGCGAGGAACCGGACGAGCTCGTGGCCGTAGGTCGCGCGCAACGTCGAGGCCCAGCCGTCGAGCTGCTTGAGCAGCCGCGAGAACCGCTGCCAGCGCGGCCTCGGTCAGCTTGAACTGTGTGTTGAAGCGATCGAAGACGTCCATCTTCTCGAGCTTGTCGGCGAGCAGAACCTCCTCGAGCTCGGACTCGCGCTCGATGTAGCGCTCGTTGCGCCCCTGCTTCACCTTGTACAGCGGCGGCTTGGCGATGTAGATGTAACCCGCGTCGAACAGCTCGGGCATCTCACGGAAAAGGAGGGTGAGAATAAGTGTACGAATGTGCGCGCCGTCGACGTCGGCGTCCGTC
Organism: uncultured Actinomycetes bacterium; assembly: GCA_963846975.1. Lineage (GTDB taxonomy): Bacteria > Actinomycetota > Thermoleophilia > Solirubrobacterales > Solirubrobacteraceae > AC-49. The sequence continues at coordinate 24,480 of CAWJXY010000006.1, read as the reverse complement.
ATCAGAATGACTTTGTGGTAACGCGCGTTCTCGAGGTCGAACTCGTCGCGCACGCCGGTGCCGATCGCCGTGATCAGTGCCTGGATCTCCTGGTTCTGGAGAACCTTGTCGATCCGCGCCTTTTCGACGTTGAGGATCTTCCCGCGCAGCGGCAGGATCGCCTGCGTGTTGCGGTCGCGGCCCTGCTTGGCCGAGCCGCCGGCCGAGTCGCCCTCGACGACGAAGATCTCGGCCAGCGCGGGGTCCTTGACCGAGCAGTCGGCGAGCTTCCCGGGGAGCCGCGCGTTCTCCAGCGCGCTCTTGCGGCGCGTGAGGTCGCGGGCCTTGCGGGCCGCCGAGCGAGCCTGAGCCGCCTGGACGGCCTTGCGGATCACCGCGCGCGCGTCGGCCGGGTTCTCCTCGAGGAACTCGGCGAGCTTCTCGTTGACGACCGACTCGACAAACCCGGCCATCCCGGGGTTGCCGAGCTTCGTCTTGGTCTGACCCTCGAACTGCGGGTCGGTGAGCTTGGCCGAGATGACCGCGGTCAGGCCCTCGCGCACGTCCTCACCCGAAAGGTTCTCGTCCTTCTCCTTCAGTTCACCCTTTTCGCGCGCGTAGCGGTTGATCGTGCGCGTCAGAGCTGAGCGAAAACCCGAGAGGTGTGTGCCACCCTCGTGGGTGTTGATGTTGTTGGCGAACGAGAAGATCGACTCCTGGTAGGAGCCGTTCCACTGCATCGCAACCTCGACCGCACCCTCCTCGCCGTCGCGCTCGAAGAAGATGACCTTCTTGCCGACCGGATCCTTGTTCTCGTTGAGGTAGGTGACGAAGTCCTCGATCCCGCCCTCGTAGTGAAACTCGGCCCGATGGCCCTCGCCGCGCCGGTCGGTGAGCGTGATCCGCAGGCCGCGCGTCAGGTAGGCGGTCTCGCGCAGGCGCTGCTCGAGGACCGAGAACTCGAAGTCGAGCGTCTCGAAGATCTCGGCGTCGGGCAGGAAGGTGATCTTGGTGCCGTGGTCGCCCGTCGCCTCGCCCTTGCGGAGCTCGCCCTGCGGCACGCCGCGGGCGTAGTCCTGGATCCACACGTGCCCGTCGCGGCGGACCTCGACGGTCAGCGCCTCCGACAGTGCGTTGACGACCGACGCGCCGACGCCGTGCAGACCGCCCGAGACCTTGTAGCCGCCGCCCTCGCCGAACTTCCCGCCCGCGTGCAGCACCGTGAACACGACCTGGACGGCCGGCAGCTGCTCCTTCTCCATCGTGTCGACCGGGATCCCGCGGCCGTCGTCGGAGACGGTCACCGAGTTGTCGGGGTGGATCTCGACGTCGACGCGCGTGCAGTGGCCGGCCAGCGCCTCGTCAACCGAGTTGTCGACGATCTCGTAGACGAGGTGGTGCAGGCCGCGCACACCGGTCGAGCCGATGTACATGCCGGGACGCTTGCGGACCGCCTCGAGACCTTCGAGAACGGTGATGTCCTGGGCGTCGTATGAGCCGTCGGTGCGAGACGTGGAATCAGATGACATGTGGGGTCCTATGACCGTGAAAAACCCCGGGGCCGCAGAGTGGCCGGCGGCGTCCGGGGCTGGTCCTGCTGGTTGACGTAACTATACCACAGAGACCCCCGGCAACCGCCGCATGAGCTGTATCAAAATGCCTGCAAAACAGCGGAAAAAGCGGCCTCATTAGGGCATCCACACAAACAACCCGCCGCGCACCTGCCCAGGCAGCCGGAGCTCGTGGATCGCCGCGCGCACGCCCGGGAAGTCAGGGTGGTCGTAATCGTGGAACGCGACCACCGCTCCCACGGCCAGTGCCGGCCGCCAGACGGTCACCGCCCGCAGCACCGAGTCGCGGTCGTGGGTCGAGTCAACGAACACCATCTCGGCCGGCGGATCGCCCTGCCGCGGGCCCTCGGCCTCGCTCGTGGCGCGCAGTTGCAGACGGCCCGCGACACCCGGGCCGCCGAGCGCGACGTAGCGGTCGCGGTGGGCGTGGACGACTGGGTCATAGGAGATCACCCGCCGCCGGTCGTCGGCCAGCGCCAGCGCGACCGACGTCCATGCGGTCGCCGTTCCGAGCTCGACCACGGCCGCCCGGCCGGTCGCCAGGCGCAGCAGCGTCGCCATCTCGGCCGGTCTCGTGGCCGAGTCGAGGCTGAAGTGATCGTCGAGCTTGCGGGCCAGCGCGTCGGCGCGGCGATAGAAGCGCCGCACGGGTCGCTCGAGCGCCCGCGCCTCCCACCACAGCCGTCGGGCGACGCGCCCGCGCCCGATCACGCCCGGGCCCAGCTCTGCGCCGCCGTCGCCTGGCAGCGCACGCCGGCCACGGGCGCCCCGTCGAGCTGGTCGTTGAGTTTGGCCACCAGCTCCGGTCCCATCAGCGTGAGCTCCTGGGCCCAGACCGACGACTCGCAGTTGACGATCACGGTCCCCTCGCGCGTCGCGGTCGGGTGGGCGACGGCGGCAATCGCCTCTCCGACCGCGTCCGGCCACGCCCGCTGCACCGCGGCCAGCAGCGTCATCGGCGCCAGCGAGTCGGCCAGCGCGCCGATCGCGCCGGCGATGCGGCGGGGGTCGCGGCGGTTGAGGCTCACCGCGCGAGCGCCTCTGCGCGGACCGCTCCGCCCGAAACGGCCAGTCGGGCGACGCCGTCGGCATCGGCGTCGGGCACGTGGGCGAGGTCGGTCGTCGTGATGACCGTCTGCCCGGCGTTGCCGACCCGCGCGACGAGCTGCGCGCGGCGGTCGGAGTCCAGCTCGCTCATCACGTCGTCGAGCAGCAGCAGCGGCGGGGCGCCGCGCTCGTGGTGTAGCGCGTCGCGCTCGGCCAGCAGCAGCGACAACAGGGCCAGGCGCTGCTCTCCCTGCGAGCCGTAGGCGCGCAGCTCGCGGGCCGACTGCCCCGAGTGCGGGGAATCGCGGGCGAGGCTCAGGTCGTCACGGTGCGGGCCGTGGGTGGTGAAGCCACGCTGGAGGTCGGAGTCGGCGCGCTCCTCGAGCTCGGCCGCCAGCTCGGCCGCCGATGTCGCGTGGGACCGGGGGCGATAGCGCAGCCGCGCCCCGCCGTCGAGTCCGAGCTCGATCGTCGCGGCGGCGAAGCGGTCCTCCAGCAGCGCGATGGCCGCGGCACGATCGTCACGCAGCGCGACCCCGTGGGTCGCCAACTCGAGGTCCCACGCGGCGAGCGAGCCCCGGTCGGCGCGGCCCGTGCGGACCCGCGCCAGGAGCGCGTTGCGCTGCGCCAGCGCGCTCGAATAGGCCCGGCGCGTCGCCGCGCGGGCGGGCCACAGCGCCGCGACGAGCGCGTCGACGTGGGCGCGGCGCAGGGACGGCGCGCCCTTCACGAGCTCCAGGCGGTCGGGGATGAAGACGCACACCAGCGGCCGCGCCGGGTGCTCGGCCAGGCGCTCGACCGGCTGCCCGTCGACGGTGATCCGCTTCGCCGCGCCTGGCTCGAGCCCGACCGCCAGTTCGTGCTCGAAGCCGTCGGCGCCGGTCGTGCGCAGCTCGACCCGCGCCGCCGGCGCGCCGAAGCGCACGACCTCGCGCTCGTTGTTGGTCCGGCACGAGCGCCCGGTCGCGCCGAAGTACACGGCCTCGAGCAGGTTCGTCTTGCCGGCACCGTTGGCGCCGTGGACGACGGTCAGGCCCTCGGCGAGCTCGACCCGCTCGTCGGCGTAGCTGCGAAAGTCGCGCAGATGGGCGGCGCGAACGATCACCGCGACCTCACACGTTGAGGCGGATGGGCATGATCAGGTAGAGGAATCCCCCACCGTCGCCCGACTCGATCAGGCCCGGGCGCAGTGGGCTGATCAGCTTCAGAACGATCTCGCCGCTCTCCGCGCTCTCGAGGCCGTCGCGCAGGAACTCCGGGATTGAACCCGATCTCGAACGGTTCGCCGGCGAACGGGATCGGCACCGTCTCCTCGGCCTCGCCGACGTCCGGCGTCTGCGCGGACACGGTCAACTCGCCCTCGGCGAACCGCAGCCGCAGCGGTGCGTTCTTCTGCGCCATGAGGCTGATCCGGCGAACGACGTCGGCGATCTCCTGGGCGTCGACGCGCAGCTCGTGCTCGTAGCTATCGGGAAGCAGTTGGTTGTAGTTCGGGAACTGACCGTCGATCAGGCGCGACGACAGCACGCGTTCGCCGATCTCGAAGACGACCTGGTTTTCGCGGACGGTGATCGAGATCTCGCTCGCGTCGGCCGCCAGGCGGCTCAGTTCGGCGAGCGCCGGCGCCGGGACGTTGGCCTCGAAGCCCGGCTCGACCGGCGTCTCGAGCGTCGTCTCCTTGACGCTCAGGCGGTAGGAGTCCGTCGCGACCATCTTGAGGTCGGTGCCGGTGACCGACATCAGGATCCCGGTCAGGATCGGGCGCGTCTCGTCGTGGGAGGCCGAGCGTTCGACGCGGCTGATCGTCGAGACCACCGCTTCGGCCGGCAGCACGACGCGGCCCTCGGTCGCCGGCTCGGGCAGCGGCGGGAAATCCTCGGCACGCAGCGTTCGGATGTGGAACTGCGCCGAGCCGGAGGTCAGCTCGACGTCCTGTTCGGCCGGGCCGCAGCTCGAGCGTCGCGCGGTCGCCGGGCAGCGAACGCACCACGTCGAGCATCAGGCGCGCAGGGAGGACGACGGTGCCCTCGCGCTCGATCTCGGCGGTCGAGCGGCGCGCGGAGGCCCATCTCCATGTCGGTGGCACGCAGCTGAACGCGGCCGTCGGCGACGACGAGCTGGACTCCGGACAGGGCCTGGACTGCGCTGCGCGTCGATGCGACGCGCGAGACGGTTTGGAGCTCGTGGAGGAGATCGTGGCACGCGGCGGAGATCTTCACGATGAGGACCTCTTGAAGGAAGGAAGGAGTCATAGGGCGTGTGGGGTGTGCATGGAGGCGCATGACAGCCGCACAGTGCGGCGAAACGATGCACATCGGGTGTGTCGGGAACCTCGGCAGTCTGTCAGGCATCGCGGTCGCCAATGCGGGCGGTCAGGGTCCGAACGGCCTCGGACGCGTCGGGGTCGGAGGCGATCCGCTCACCGACGCGCTGGCAGGCGTTGATGACCGTCGTGTGGTTGCGCCCGCCGAACGCCTTGCCGAGCGCCGGGTAGGTGGCGTGGGTGTGCTCGCGCGCGAGGTACATCGCGAGCTGACGGGGCCACGTGACGCGGGCCGAACGATCGTCGCTGAGGAGCTCGTCGACGCTCAGGGAGAACGCTTCGGCCACGAGCTGCTGGATCTGCGGGACCGACGTCGTGCCGCGGGGGATCGGATCCGATCCGTCGTGCTGCTGGGGGTAGAGACGATCGAGCACGTCGGCGGCGAGCTCGGGATCGGCCGTGCGCCCGACGAGCGAGGCGTAGGCGACGACGCGGACCAGGGCGCCCTCGAGCGCGCGGATGTTGGTCGTGATGCGTCGGGCGATCAGGTCGAGGACAGCGCCGGGGTCGGTCAGGCGGATGTCGTCGTACTGGGCGCGTTTGCGCAGCACGGCGAGGCGGACCTGGAGGTCGGGCTCGCCGATGTCGGCCACGAGGCCGGCCTCGAAGCGCTCGCGCAGGCGCTCGTGCAGGGCGTCGAGGTCGCGCGGAAGCCGGTCGGAGGTCACGACGATCTGGCTGCCGGTCTCGTACAGCGCGTTGAACGTGTGGAAGAACTCCTCCTCGGTGCGAACCTTCGACTCCAGGAACTGGATGTCGTCGATCAGCAGGACGTCGGCGCGGCGGAAGCGCTGCTTGAAGGCCTCCATATCGCCGGAGTGCAGCGCGGCGAGGAACGCGTTCGTGAACTCCTCGACGGTCGTGTAGCGGACGGTGAGCCCGCCGCCATGCGCGCGTACGTAGGCGGCGATCGAGTGCAGGAGGTGGGTCTTGCCGACGCCCGGCGGGCCGTAGATGAACAGCGGGTTGTAGGTGTGGCCGGGCGCCTCGGCGACCGCGAGCGCCGCGGCGTGGGCGAAGCGGTTGGAGTCGCCGATGACGAAGTGCTCGAACGCGTACTTGGGGTTGAGACCCGCGTCATCGCGCGCGCTCGATGGGGTCGGGTGCGACCTCGCCGCCGGGGGCGATCAGCTCGATCGTGGCGCCCGGGCCGAGGGCCTCGGCGGCCGCGGCGCGCAGCACCCGCGCAAAGCGCTGGGACACCCACGCGCGAACGCTGTCGGGCGCCGTCACGATCAGCCGCGACCCCTCCACGCCGGCCGGGCGCAGGTGCGAGAGCCACTCGTCGTAGACGGACGGAGGCACGGCACGGCGCAGGTGCGCGTCGACCGTGCTCCACAGGTGCATCGATGGGTCCGTCACGGCAGCGGTTTGCGACTCCTGATTGGAGAGGGTTCGTCGGGCAGAGGCAGCGGCCCGGCGGGCGGGGCGGTTCGCAACGGCCGCGAAGCGAACATACCACCGCCGATCTGAGCGCCCGAACGCCGCGCGGGGACACGTCGCAAATCGCGGACAAAAGGCTTCAGCGGGCGGACGGCGGGCCTTGCGCAGGCATGGTTTAGACTTCCCGGCTCGATGAAGCGCACCTATCAGCCCAAGAAGCGCAAGCGTGCCCGCACCCACGGGTTTCGCGCCCGCATGTCCACCCATGCCGGGCGGATCGTGCTCAAGCGCCGCCGGGCCAAGGGGCGCAAGCGTCTGACGGTCTGAGGGGACCCCGTCCGCGATCCCGCCGACATTGCCCCGCCTGCGCGTCGCGCCAAGCGCGGCCGGCTGTCGCGCAGCGCGGAGTTCGAGCGCGTGTACCGGCAGGGCAAGTCGCAGGGCAACCGCTACCTGGTCGTCTACACGTTCCCGCGCGACGCGGACGAGGGCGCACCGACGCGGCTCGGGCTGTCGGTGTCGCGAAAGGTCGGCGGCGCGGTGACCCGCAACACGGTCAAGCGCCTGCTGCGCGAGGCGTTCGCGACCGAAGGCGCGCGGGTGCCGGCCGGACACGACGTCGTCGTCGTCGCGCGGCCCGACGTGCGCGAGCTGGCCGAGCGCGAGGGGCTGGACGGCGTGCGTACGGCCCTCGGGGAGCTGGTCGACCAGGCCGTGGCGCCGGCATGAGCGGCGCCCTGCGGACGGTCGTCCTCGCCCCGCTGGTCGTCTACCGCAAGGTGATCTCTCCCGCGCTGCCGCGGCGCTGCAAGTACGAACCGACGTGCTCGGCGTATGCCGAGCGGGCGATTCGGGAGTACGGCATACTCCGCGGGCTCGTGCTGGCCGTGTGGCGCCTGCTGCGGTGCAACCCGTTCAGCCACGGCGGGTACGACCCCGTGTCCGAGCAGCGCCTGTTCCGTCCGCGCCCGGGCCACTGAATCGCATGTTCATCCCCGCCAACATCTTCCAGCCGCTGATCGACATCTTCGATGCGGTCATCCAGTTCTTCCACGACAGCGTGGGACTGAGCTGGGGCATGTCGATCATCGCCCTGACCGTGTGCGTGCGGGCAGTGCTGCTGCCGTTGACGGTCAAGCAGTACCACAGCATGCAGGCGATGCAGAAGCTGGCGCCGGAGATGAAGGCGCTGCAGGCGAAGTACAAGGAGGACAAGCAGCGCCAGCAGCAGGAGGTCATGGCGCTGTACAAGAAGCACCAGGTCAATCCGTTCTCCTCGTGCCTCCCGCTCGTCGCGCAGTTGCCGGTGTTCGTGTCGCTGTTCTACATGCTGCGCAAGGATCTGAAGCTCGACATCTGTGGGCCGCAGATGAAGGTCTATCTGGTGGAGCACCCGCACGCGACGCTCGGCGGGACGGCTTGCAACACGGTTGCGCCTGGCTCGGCGAAGTTCTGGTTCATCCCGGACCTCACCGCGGCGGCGACCGGCTGGGTCCTGATCGTGCTGATCGTGCTTTATGTGACCTCGCAGCTCGCCTCGACCGTGCTGATGTCGTCGGCGACGATGGAGCCGACGCAGCGCTACCTGATGATGGCGCTGCCGTTCGTGTTCGTGATCTTCGTGATCCGCTTCCCGGCCGGGCTGCTCGTCTACTGGATCACGACGAACCTGTGGACGGTCGGCCAGCAGAGCGTGATCCGAAGAAAACTCGGGCACCAACCGGCGCCGGCGGGGACTCCGCCGCGCGGCGACTCGTCGGGCGGGGGCGACGACAACGGCGCCGGAGTGCCTGCGCCGACGCGTAAGGAGAAGAAGCAGTCCGGAGCGCCGGCCGTGGTGGCCGCCGGACCGGCGCGGGCCGCACCGCGCCCGCCGCCGCGTCAGAAGAAGAAGCGCTCGGGGCGCCGCCGCTGATGAGCCAGGTCGCCGATACCGACGCCGCGCGCGCGCTCGCGGAACTGCTCGAGCGCACCAGCGAGGCGCTGGGGCTTGAGGTCGACGTCGAGGTCCTCGACGACGGCGAGACGGTCACCGGAACGCTGCACGGCGACGAGGTCGGCCTGTTCATCGGCCGTCGCGGTCAGACGATCGACGCGGTCCAGCACCTGGCGCTGCGGATCGTGCAGGGAGTTTGCGAGGAGCGCCGCCGGGTCGTCGTGGACGCGGACGGCTACCGCGCGCGCCGGACCGAGACGCTCGAGCGCCAGGCGGACGAGGCCGCGGACGAGGCGCTGCGCTACGGGCGCCCGGTCGCGCTCGATGCGATGGGCTCGAGCGAGCGGCGGATCGTGCACGAGTACCTGCGCGACCGCGGCGACGTCGAGACGTACAGCGAGGGCGACGAGCCGGACCGACACCTCGTCGTCGCCCCGCTCAAGGACTAGACGCGAACACGATCTCCGACGCGTGGGCGAAGCCCCGCGCCGCGGTAGGTGTTCTGCTCCGCGACGATTTGAGTCAATGGCCTCGGCACACGACTATGGGCGCGTTTCACGTGAAACGCTCCGCGGCGTGGATGCCGAACAGCGCTACGCCACCCTGCTCGCACTCGTCGCGGCCGACGGGACCGCGCCGACGACCGTGCGCGACCCAGAACAGGCGCGCGACGTTCACCTCGCCGACAGCCTGAGCGCGCTCGAGCTCGAGCCCGTCGCCCGCGCTGCGGCGGTCGCCGACCTCGGCCCAGGCGCGGGCTTCCCGGGCCTCGTGCTCGCCGTCGCGTTGCCCGCCGCGCGGGTGAGCCTCGTGGAGGCGGGGTCGCGCAAGTGCGCGTTCCTCGAACGCGCGGTGCGCGCGATGGAGCTCGACAACGTCGAGGTCGTCCACGCGCGCGCGGAGGACTGGCCCGCCGGCACCGGTCGCCACGACCTCGTCACGGCGCGCGCCCTCGACACGCTGTCGGTGCTGTGCGAGTACGCGGCGCCGCTTGCTGGTTGTGGGCGGCGCGCTGGTGGCCTGGAAGGGCAAACGCGACGCCGCCGAGGAGGCCGACGGCGCCGCCGCGGCCTCCGAGGTCGGTCTCGAGCTCGTCGAGGTCCGTCCCGGTGACGCCCTATGCCGGGAGCCGGGACCGGCACCTCCACCTCTACTCGAAGGTTCGTCCGACGCCGAACCGCTACCCTCGCCGACCCGGAATGGCCCGCAAACGGCCTATCCGAGCCTCAACTCGAGGCTGAGAGTCATGGTTCGCCACCGAATCAACGCACCACGTCCGACCGCCGGCGCCGCTACCGTGGCGCGCAATGGGCACCGTCTACGCGATCGCCAATCAGAAGGGCGGGGTCGGGAAGACCACGACCGCCGTCAACGTGGCGGCGTGCATCGCTGAGGCCGGCTACCCGACGCTGCTCGTCGATATCGACCCTCAGGCCAACGCGACGGTCGGCCTCGGGCACTCCAAGTACGCCGAGCCCTCGGTCTACGACGTCCTGCACGGTGCGGCGAGCGCCGACCGACGCGATCGTCCCGACCGCGGTCGCGGGCCTCGATCTGCTGCCCTCGCATCCCGACCTCGCCGGCGCGACCGTCGAGCTGCCGCGCGTCGCGGGCTCCGAGCAGCGTCTGCGCGAGGCGCTGGCCGACGTTCGCGACCGGTATGCGTTCACGATCCTCGACTGTCCGCCGTCGCTGGGCCCGCTGACCATCAACGCGCTGGTCGCGGCCGATCGCGTGATCGTGCCGGTCCAGACCGAGTACTTCGCGCTCGAGGGCCTGGCCGGTCTGCTCGACACGCTGTCGCTCGTGCAACGCGAGCTCAACCCACGCCTGACCGTCGGCGGCATGCTGCTGACGATGCACGACAGCCGCACGCGCCTCGGCCGCGACGTCGAGCGCGAGGTCCGCGAGCATTTCCCGGAGCTGGTGTTCGACACGGTCATCCCGCGGAACATCCGTATCGGCGAGGCGCCGAGCTTCGGCCGCCCCGTGATCCATCACGACCCGCTGTGTTCCGGGTCGGAGGCGTACTTCGAACTGGCCAAGGAGGTGGCTGCACGTGGCTGCACCCACGTGGAATGGGCCGCGGGCTCGCGGCAATCCTGTCGGTTTCGGGAGGCGAGGGCGAGCCGCCGCCGTTGGGACGGCGCGACCTCCGCGATCTGCCGGTCGAGCTGATCCGCCCGAACCCCAACCAGCCGCGCAAGCGCTTCGAAGGCGACGGGCTGACGGCGCTCGCCGCATCGCTGACCGAGCGCGGCGTCGTCCAGCCGATCCTCGTGCGCCCGCTGGCCGGCGGCACGTACGAACTGGTCGCCGGTGAACGCCGCTGGCGCGCCGCCCAGCTCGCAGGGCTCGAGACGATCCCGGCGATCGTCCGCGACCACGACGACGCGGCAACGCTCGAGCTCGCGCTGATCGAGAACATGGCGCGCGAGGACCTCAACCCGGTCGAAGAGGCGCGTGCCATCGCCGCGCTCGTCGAGGAGCTCGGACTCACGCGCGAGGCGGTCGGCCGCCGCGTCGGGCGCAGTCGCGTCGCGATCTCCAACCTGCTGCGGATCCTCGACCTTCCCGATGACACGCTGGCCCTGATCGAGGCCGGCTCGCTATCAGAGGGCCACGGCCGGGCGCTGCTGCTCGCGTCCGACCACGGGGCGCGGCGTTCGCTCGGTCGCACCGCGGCGGCGGAGGGATGGTCGGTCCGCGTCCTCGAGGCCAAGGCCCGGGCCGCCGACGGGGCAGCCGCCTCGGCGGAAGGTCGCGCCACGCCGCGCGTGCATCCCGACCAGCAAGCCGCCGCCGATGAGATCACCGCGGCCCTCGGCGTCGGCGCTGGGCGCCGAGGTCCGCGTCCGCGCGTCGGGAACCGGGTTCAAGGCCGAGTTGTCGTTCGAAAGCGCTGACGAGGCGATCGCATTCGCGCGCCGCGTGCGGCCTCGCGCCGTCACCTGAGCGCGTAGCCTGCGCGCGTGGATCGGCGGAGGTTCCTGCTCTGGCTCGGAGCGATCGTGCTGGTCGGCGTGGTCCTCCGCGTCGTCTACACCCTGCACTCCGCGCCGTGGCCGCCGACCGGCCTCGGCGACCAGGTCTACTACCTGTTCGCGGCGCAGTTCCTCGCCCACGGCCAGGGCTTCATCGACCCGTTTCTCGCCGTCAACCACACGCACGCGGCGAGCGTCGGCCATCCGCCGTTCTATGTCGTCGTGCTGGCCGGTGTCGTCAAGCTGTTCGGCAACAGCGAGCACGCGATACGACTGGCCGGGAGCGTCTTCGGCGCTGTGACGATCGTCGCGCTGGCGTTCGTGGCGCGGCGGCTGGCCGGCGACCGGGCCGCCCTGATCGCGGCCGGCCTCGCCGCGGTCTACCCGATGCTGATCACCGCCGACGGGGCGGTGATGTCCGAGTCGCTGTACGGGGCGCTGATGGCACTGGCATTGCTCGGTGCCTATCGATTGCTCGAGGCGCCTTCCGTGTGGCGCGCAATCGCCTTCGGCGTTGTCGTCGGCCTCGCGACGCTCACCCACGGCGACGCGATCCTGTTCCTACCGATGGTCATGGTGCCGGCTTTCCGCGTCGCGGCCGGCGGCCGACGCGCGGTGCTCGTCGCGTGTGTCGCGTTCGCCGTCGTGATGGCGCCGTGGACGATCCGCAACGCGCGCGTGTTCCATGAGTTCATCCCGATCTCGAGCAACACGGTGGTCGCCGGCGCGAACTGCCACGACACCTACTACGGCTCGAATGTCGGAGGCTGGGATCTTGACTGCATCAAGAACTACCCCGGCGACGAGGCGCATTCGATCGACCGGGCGACCGCCGACGCCACGAACTACGCCGAGCACCACCTCACGCGGCTCCCGGTCGTGGCCGCTGCGCGCGAGGTCCGTACCTGGTTCGCGCTGCCGGGCAACGTGTCGAACCTCGAGGGCCGCGCCGGCCGCGCCGTCGACCTCGGGTACCTCATGTACTACGCGCTGGCCGGCCTGTCGGTGTACGGGATCGTCGTCCTGCGACGCCGCGGCGTCGGCATGTGGCTGATCGTCGCGCCGATCGTCCTCGTCGCGATCACCACGCTCGTGTTCTACGGCGGCGTGCGCTTCCGCGAGCCGGCCGAGCTCTCCCTGGTCGTCCTCGGCGCCGTCGCCCTGGACGCGATCTGGCAGCGCGTCTCCGAGCGACGCGCGCCGCTAGACTTGGCCGCCCAAGCGGGCGATTAGCTCAGTCGGTTAGAGCGCTTCTCTGATAAGGAAGAGGTCCCAGGTTCGAATCCTGGATCGCCCACTCGGAGTTTGCAGGGCTTTTCTTGTTCGCCTACGCGCGACCGCCCGGCAGAGAGGTACCAAACGGGTACGTGTTCGAGGCTCGGAGCGAGCGTTCGAGCGCCCGGGAAGAGGGGGCCAACCGCGCGCTGGTGCCTCTTCATCGCAGAGAGCGATGACTGCGCCCGAGCCCGAACCGATCTTCCTGCGCCCGACCGAGGCCGCCGCGTTGGCGGGCCTGTCGACGCGGGCGATCTACCGCGCGATCGCAGCGCGGCGAGCTGCGCGCCGTGCGGCTGTGCTCGCGCTTGCGGATCCCGCGCGACGGCGTTCGACGAGTGGGTCGCGCGCCGCGGTCCGTGCGAGCGCCGCGAGCCCGCGTCGTCCGCGTACCCGCGTGTACCTCCGCGGTCGCGCGGGAGCTTCCGGTGGCTGCTCGCCGGCGACGAGAGGGGGCGTCATGAGCGTCGAGCGGATCGAGCGCAAGGACGGCAGCGTCGTCTGGCGCGTGCGCTGGCGGCAGGCCGGCCAGAACCGCTCGAAGGTCCTCGGGCCGCAAGCGCGACGCCGAGGCCTTCGACGCCGAGCTCCGCCGCAAGCGCGCACCGGCGAGCTGGCGCCGCTCGACGCCGGCAAGGAGACGCTCGCCGAGTTCGGCGAGGAGTGGTGGCGGCTCTACGCCGAGCCGAACCTCGCCGCGTCGACGCTGCAGGTCTACGCGATCCTGTGGGACACGCACGTGCTGCCGCGCCTCGGCGTCGCTGCGGCTGCGCGAGCTCACGCCGCGATCGTCACGCGCTTCCGGCTCGAGCTCGAGGCCGAGGGCGTCGGGCCCGCGTCGATCCGCAAGGCGCTGACGCTGCTCCAGGGCGTGCTGCAGCGCGCCGTGCGAGTGGGACCGCCTCGCCGTCCAACCCGGTCGCCGCGGTGCGCAAGCCGCCGGCCGGCCGCGCCCGCGCCGTCGAGCCGCTCCCGCCCGACGCCGTCGAGGCGATCCGCGCGTGGCTGCTCGGCACCGAGCAGCGTCCGCGACGCGACGCTCGTCTCGGTGCTCGCCTACGCCGGGCTGCGACCGGGCGAGGCGCTCGCGCTCACTGGGCGCACGTCCGCGAGCGCACGCTGCTCGTCGAGGCGGCGGTGTCGCTCGGCGCGATCGAGCGAGCACGAAGACGCGCCGGCGGCGGACGGTGCGGCTGCTCCGCGCCGCTCGGCGCACGACCTCGCCGAGTGGCGGCTGCGCGCCGGCCGCCCGACCGCGAGCCGCGCTCGTCTTCCCGGGCCACGACGGCGGCCCGTGGACGCCGACGGCGTACCAGAACTGGCGTCGCCGGATCTACGGCCGGCGGCCGCGGCAGCGGGCCTCGAGCGCCGCGCGCCCGTACGACCTGCGCCACTCGTTCGTCTCGCTGCTGATCGCCGAGGGCCACAACGTCGTCGAGGTCGCCCGCCAGGCCGGCCACTCGCCGAAGATGGCGCTCGACACCTACGCGCACGTCTTCGAGGAGTTCGACCCGGCGCGAGCGCATCGACGCCGCCGAGCGCATCCGCACGGCGCGCGAGGAGCTGCGCTTCCGCGCGCGGCAGCCGACCCTGTTCGACGTCGCGTGACCGCGACGCTCGACACCTACGCCGAGCTGCGCCGGCCGAGGGCAAGCTGCTGCGCTGGGGCGAGCGCGCCGAGAAGGCCGCGTGCGCGATGCAGCCGCGGGACCTCGAGATCCTCGCTCGCGCTCGCGCGCTACCGGTTCCTGACGGCCGGGCAGATCGCCGAGCTGTGCTGGCCCGGCCGCAGCCTGCGGCCGGTGCGCCGGCGCTGACGAGGCTGTTCCATGCCGGGCTCCTCGAGCGCTTCCGGCCGCAGACGCTGCGCGGCTCCTACCCGTGGACCTACTGCCTCGGCGAGCGACGGGCACGCGATCCTGCGCGACAGCCGGGCGGCTCGACACCGGCTGACGTTACCGCCCGCCGCGAGCAGATCTTCGACTACCGCTACGTGATCCACGACCTGCGCACAACGACTGGGTGCTCGCGCTACCGCGAGCAGCCTCGGCGTCCGGTTGCTCGACTGGGACGGAACGGACGATCGAGCCGCCGCCGACGACCAGGGAGAGCGCGAGCAGCGAGTACATGGCCCCCGAGCGGCGGTCCTGGACGATACCAGCTGGCATGCGCGACTTCCGGCCACTCGCCCGGTCCGGCCGACGCCGTGATCGAGCTCGACCGCCGCGAGTGGGAGGTGCCCCACATGCTCCTGATCGAGTTCGACCGCACGCGGCGCGTCGACAAGAACTTCGAGAAGTTCCTGCGCTACGACACCTTCCTGCTCGTGTGGTGGAACCGCTGACCGGCCTGACGCGCCGAGCCGTACGTCGATCTTCGTCTGCCAGGACGAGGACCACCGTCGACCAGCTTCCTCTACGCCGCCGACTGCGAGCTGACCGGCCACCTCTCGGCCCACACCGAGCGCGGGCACGAGCACACTACACGGCGCGCGACCGCACGCTCTTCGTCCTCGAAAGCGACATCCGCGACGGCGAGACCACGGCGCTGGCTCTGCCGGCGCTGCCGCCGCGCCACGACGAGCGCGCCAACCCGGCGACGGTCCGACATGTCCCGTTGCCCGGCCTCGAGGGCTGAGATCAACACCCGTGGCGTCCGGCCCGTTCCCTCCGAGGCGTTCCCTCCCGGTGGTCCGCTCCAAGCGGAACACGCGCCCCGACCCGCCGACGCCCGCAATCCCTGATGACGCCTGGCATGTCGAGCAGGCAGTACAGGTGGGAGTGAGGCGGAGGGTGGGCGGTCGGCGGGTCGGGCGGAAGCAGTCGAGGAGGCGACGAGGGGAACGATGCAGCGAGAAGGACAGGAGGAGGCGGTCAAGTCAGGCGAAGAGAGAGACGGACTAGGAGGACAGAGCGAGGGGGAGGCTGAACGGGAAGTCGGAGAGCGCAGGCGTGGTCGGTGTCGAGCGGGAGTGCGGGAAGGAGGAGGCGGCGGGCAGTCCTCGGGCGGTGTCGAGCGTTCGCTCACTGGTCCTCGTCCTCGCACTTCTCCTGGCTCCCTCTTACTCGGCCGTTCCCGCATGCCGGCACGATCGCTTCTCAGGCTCAAGAGCCAGGCGGGCAACGCCGATATCTTGGAATGCTTGCGATACTTGCAACTCTTGCGCTACGCTCTTTCGGCCATGGCTCACGCTTCGACAACCCGATCCGACTACGTCCAGGCGCTCCCGAAGCTGAGCGACGCGGCCCAGTTCATCGGGCTCGACCCCTCCGGGATCACCCGCGCGATCCAGCGCCTCGAGATCGAGCCCGAGCGATGGGGCGGACGCGACAAGCACCTCGCCATCGCCGACGTCCTGACGATCGCCGCGAACGCCCAGCGCGCCTCGCTCGAAGAGGTCGCCGGCAACATCCTCACGTGGGCAGAGATGGAGCACCCTGAGCACGTCGACGCCTTCACGGCCGAGATCGACGCTTTCTTCGCCGCGCTACCCGCGCCCACGGCGCAGGCGCCGGACGCGTTCGTCGCCGAGCTGCGCGCGGCGCTCCCCAAGCGCTGGGCGGCCAAGGCAGAGGACATCTGGCGCTCGCACGCCGCGGGCCCTCAGGGCTCGAACACGTAGTAGTCGCCGCCGTACCCGTCCGACTGCCGGTGAGCCTTTGGACCGCCGCCTGACCATGGACGGGTCGCCTGGGACGCTGATCGAGGCTGGTCGCGATCGCCGCTGGGCTGGCGCCGGGATCGCTGCGGGCGGTTTGGTTCAATGGGCGTCATGTGGGAACAGGTGCTCGAGTCGGCGCGCCAGCGCGTGACGCGCCCCGCCGGAAGCGCTAGTGCGGCAGCGGTGCCTGCTTCGCTCGAACATGGGTAGTCCGTCGGACCTCTGGGTCCCGCGGAGTGACTTTCCGCGTGCGCTGGATCGAGTCCAGCGGCGGGGCTCGGATCCAGGACCTGCTTTCCTCAGTCAGCCGTCAGCCGAACAGGTCCCAAGGCCAGGGGTTATTGCTGCCGTATCGCTCGATGGTTGGTCCCGTTGGAGCCGCGATAGATCCGAGGATCCCACCGTCGACGGCGAGGATTCTCGCGGGGAAGATCCGCCCGAACGGGTCGTCCGTCAGCCGGTGCTTGTCAGCCGGCGATCGCGCGACCGTAATCGCGCCCTCAAAGTGGGAGTCGTCTCGCAAGAGTGTCGACACCGCGTCGGGAAAAGGACCAGCCAGAACCCGGCGGCGTGCCTGTTGGACCGCGAGGTCGTCGAATGGGAGACGCACGCCCGGCGGCGGCAGGACGAGAGAGATGAAGGCCGGCGAACCGGCGGGATCGATCATCCGCTCATCCACACGCAGGGCACGACGAACCGGCTTTGCTCGCTGGCGCCAGGCCGCGAGTGTTCCCGCCGGGCGCCCGTCCAGCGTGAAGGCGGGGGCGGCTGCATCCGCGGCGGGGGCAGGTTCCTCGATCAGGGCCAACCAGTATCGGCTCACGGCGTCGGGGCGTCCCAGTCGATGCGAAGCGTCCGGGTGAGCTCGCGGAGGTCGTGCACGAGCTCGCTGTGCGTCGGCCTCCCCCAGTACCAGTAGCCGTTGTACGCCGAGTGGATCCGGAGTTCGGGATCAATCACGAACACCGCGGGCACGTACGGATGGTGGAGGGTGTCGGTCGTCTCGCGAAGACCCAGCTGAGACTGGACGTCGCGATCCGGGTCCGAGAGGAATGTCCAGCGGGCCCCGAGCCCGGCGCGCAACGCGGCGTTGACCTCGGGTGGATCGACGCTGATCGAGATGATCCGCGAGTAGGCGACCTCCGCGTCATCCTGCAGCACGAGGAGCCGTCGGAAGAACGCCTGTTCCTTGGGGCACCACCAACCTCGGAAGAACTGCACGACGGTCGGGTCCCCGCCAACAAGCGCTGACAAGCGGCGGCGGTTGCCGGCGTGATCGAGAAGCTCAAAGTCGGGAAGCTCTCCCCCACCTCCAGCCCGCCGATCGCTCGTTCGCGAGCCGCGGGTGTGGCCCGTTCGGGGGTCATCGCGCTGCAGCGCCCTCGGCGTGCCTGGCCGTGCAGCTCGGGCTCGCGGGCTGCGGGGACGCGCGTGGTTGCTTGCGCTCGTCATCCCGCTCGCCGTTCCTGGCTTCGCGCGGCATCTGGGCCGTGTCGTCAACCCGCGCAGTCGGCGCCCCCGACGGCCGACCACTCCCTCGCGCGGCGCCATCATGAGCCGTCGGCACTAGGGTCAGCCGCCCCGGGGCTCCCGCCTCGGGCGTAGCCTCGCGGATCGCCGCCAGGAGTGGTGGCGAGTCCCAGGCTGGTCCCTTTCCGGCAAGCCAGCTGTCGAACGCAGGGGTTGGCGGACGCACGCGGCCGAGTGCGTAGAGGCCGATCCCGAGAAGCGCGCCGCCGGCGGAGATCCCGAAACAGATCCATAGGGCGGTGGTCGTGCCCGAGCTCAGACTTCCCCCGACCGTGAGCGCGAAGTGCAGCATCACCGGCGCGATCATGAACGCCGCAACCGCCCGCAGAAGTTCGACGATTGCGAACACGCGCTGCAGGTTGGTGTTGCGCAGCGAGAAGCCCACGATGAATAGCGCGGGGGTCACCGCTGACCCCACGCCGACCCCGATCAGTCCTGAGCCGACCAGCGCAGCCGCCGTACTCGGCGGGATCGTCCGCCCGATCACGATAACCCCGGCGCTGAGCAGGATCAGGCCCGCAAGGACGAAGTAGTGCAACGCACGCGTGCGGAACACGACGCCGAACACGAGCGCGCTGATGGCAGCGCCGCCAAACGCCGGCAGGTAGAGCAGCCCCAGGTGCAGCGGCGAGTGGTGGGGCGCCAGCACCGCGCCACTGAGCACGATCGCCGACACCGACGCGGCCGCCGCGCAGATCGCGACCAGGATTCCCGTCGCCGGGAAGCGTGCTCACCAGCGGCCGCACGTTCAAGAGCGCGCACCGACCGCGATACTCGGCCGCCAGAAGCGCCAAGATCAACAGCAGCCCGGCGATCAGCGGGACGAACGTGACGGGATCCAGGAACCGGTGGGTGAGCAGCTCGGAGGCGCCGAAGAACGCGGCCACACAACCGCTGGTGGCCAGCCCGAGGGCAAGCGGATCCAGAGGCCTTCTGCGGTCGGCCGGCGGGACGTCCTCGAAGGTCAAGAGCGAGAGCACCAGCGCGGCTAGTGCGATCCCCGCGATGATCCAGAACAGCGGGCGCCAGGCGTGCGCGGAAGCCTGGACGCCCCCGATGAACGGACCCAGCGCCACCGCGCCGAAGATGCAGAGGTTCAAGATGATCGCCGTCCAGCGCGCCTTGGTTACGGGATAGCCGATGATCAAGGGCGGTAGCGCCGCGATCAGCAACAGGCTGGTGCACAGCCCCTGGAGAACGTGACCGGCGATGAACACGCCGGGTGCGGTCGCAGAGGCCGCGAGCACCGAGCCGGCGCACCAGCAGCAAGCCGTAGGCGAGCAGCATCCGCCTCTGCGGCAGTCGCAGCGCGAACTGGACCGCAAATACGGTGCCGATCGCGTAGGCGGCGTTGGCCATCCCCAGCGTAAGGCTCATCGCTTGCATGCTCATGTGCAGCTCCCCCGCGATGATCGGGCTGAGCGGCTGCAACGCAGCCGACAGACCCAGGTACGGAACCAGGGCGAACACCACCATCGCGGCCACCGCCGGATAACGGCCGGTCAAAGGACCCTGTCGCATCAGCGCATTCCTCCTATTCCGCGACGATCGCTTCTCGTTCAGGCGACGGCGGACGGGCGGGCGCGGGGCCGAGAGGCCCTGCTTGACGTTGCGGGTGATGTCGTCGGCCAGGATCTCGGTGAGGTCGGTCTCGATGCCGTCCAGCGCCAGCGCCGCGACGTCAGCCGGGTTGGCCTTGGGAGCATCGATGTGGGCCGCCATGTCCGTGTCCATGTAGGCGACATGCAGCGCGGCGACGTGGATGCCGTGGGGGGCGAGCTCCTGGCGGGCGGCGTCCGTCATCGCCCACGCGGCGGCCTTCGCGGCGCCGTAGGCACCGGCGGCGGGGAGGTGCAGCCACGACAGCACCGATAGGACGTTGAGGATCGCCCCGCCGCCGTTTGACGCCAGGATCGGCGCGAACGCGCGTGTGACGCGGAGCGGGCCGTAGAAGTTCGTCTTCATCTCCAGCTCGATCTGGGCCAGGTCGCCGTCCATCAGACTCGTGCCGGTCGATATGCCGGCGTTGTTGATGATCAGCGTGGCGTCGCCGGCAATCGCGGCCGCCCGGGCGACGGAGTCCGGGTCGGTGATGTCGAGGCCGAGCGGCGTGACGCCCGCAATCTGAACGCTCTCGGGGTTGCGCGCGGTGGCGTAAACCTTCTTGGCGCCGCGCTCGAGCAGCTGCGCGGCGAACTCACGGCCGAGCCCGCGGTTGGAGCCGGTGACCACTGCCACTGAATCATGCAAGTCCATGAGCTTGGTGTCCTTTCTTGATTGGGTTCGAGGGGACGCACGCATGGTCATGCGATCGCGCATCGATCGCGCCCGGTGCCACCCCCGGTTGGACCCCCGGACCCTGGGACCCCGGGGGCCCGTGACCGCTACACGGCAGTGATGACTGCGCCGACGTCGGATAGCGCCGCGCGGAGCTCCTTGCGGGAGCTGACCCCGAGCTTTCCGAACACCTTGCTCAGGTGCCACTCCACCGTGCGGGGGCTCAGGAACAGCTGGGCGCCGATCTCCGCGTTCGTCTGCCGCGACCTGCGCCGCAGCAGCTGCCGTGAGTCGCGCGCTTCTCACGGCAGCCGCTCTCGTCCAGGGCGGGTCGCCTGCGCGCGGGCGCGGCGGCGCGGCGCATACTCGGAGGCTCCGGCGGACCGCATCGGTCGACCGGTCGAAGCCTCGCGCAAGCACACGATCGGCGGGCTCGGGGCAGCTGTCCACGTCGAGCACCAATCAAGTCGACCCCAGACTGAGGCCCGCTTGGCTACTTCGCCCGGCTCACACCAAGGACGTGGCGGTCGCGTGCCGTGACTGGTCGACGAGGTCCGGGACCTGGTGGGGCGACCGCTGGTCGCCCCACCAGTTTGCCGACTCAGCGCGGCGGGAACTGCGAGCCCGGAACGGGCGGCTCGAGGTTGGCGGTCGGCGGCTTGTCCCAGACCAGCCGATGACCGCGCAGTTGATGTCGACGCCGACGGAGCCGTACGGCGACGGCTGGCCCGTGGCCGGGTCCACGCCCGTCAGCAGGTCGGGCCGGGTGGCGGCCAGATTGAACACCTGACGTTCTCGTCGATCTGGCGGGTGTTCAGCCCGGCCTTGACGGCCTTGTCGGTCCACAGGCCCGAGCTGCGCGTCCCACAGCGGGCTGTAGGCCTGCGCGTGCCGCGGGTCGGTCTCGGTCGGGAAGTCACCGAAGACGTTGAGCAGATCGCCGCCGTTGCGCAGCGCGTTGATCAGCTCGGTGTTCCCGCGCGGAGGCGTCGTGCGAGGCGAGGCCGTCCTTGACGAGGTGCACGGAAGCCCTGCGCCTGCGGGTTGTTCGCCCCCGTCTGGCCGTTGATGAACCCGAACAGCCGCTCACGCGCCGAGCCGAGGAAGTCGTCGCCGCCGTTGGTCGCCGCGTGGTCGAGCGCCGGCACGTAGGTCGAGCGCTCGAGCACCGCGGTCAGCGGCTGGCCGGCATCCGTGCTCAGGTAGATGATCGGCTGCCCGGCGTCGAAGCCCTTGACGAACAGCAGGTCAACCCACGACTCCGAGAACTGGCCGGGCGCCGACGGGCCACGCGAGATGGACGCCGAGCACCCGGTCGCCGGTGTTCGTGTGGTGGGTGACGTCAAACGGACCGTCGCCGACCGCGACGATCGGGGCGCTGTAGACGACCGACGAGCCCTCGAACCGGATGAACGGGCTGTAGCCCGGTCCGGCGACGGCACCGGGCTGGAGACTTGTCCAGCGGGAACCCGTTGGGGCCGGGAGTCGCGACGCGGGTCGGGCTGAAGTCCGGGACGCCGGCGAAGTCCACGACCGCCGGGCCCGAAGTGGTTGTCGGCCTGGGCGCCGGGTTGCTCGAGCTTGACCTTCTGCACGGCCGTCCGGGCATCCGATCCCGATGTTCGCGAGCTTCGGCGCATAGTTGATGCCGAGGTCGTGCGCCAGCCCCGAGTCCGACGAGTCGAGCAGGACGTACCAGACCTTGGTTCCGTCGGGGGCCTTGCCCGGGTACAGCGGGAGGCGGACGCTCTCCTTGTCGAAGTCGACCTGCAGGGCGCTCTCGACCGTCAGCTTCTCCCTCGGCAGCAACCCGCTCAGCTGCCCCAGCCCGGTGGCCGATCCGGTGTTGCCGGTGTCGTTTGGGCGCACGTGGCGAGCGCCGCGATGGTTGTGGTGGGTGCGGTGCCGATGGCTGCGATTCGCCGCCGACGCCTGCCCCGCGAGCGCGGTCGCGGCGGCCACTGCGGCGACCGCGACGATCAGCACCCGCCAGCGCAGGTGCATGGTCCATTCGATAACATGTTTGTGACCCCCTTCTA
The DNA here is from genome assembly GCA_963846975.1 of uncultured Actinomycetes bacterium. Lineage (GTDB taxonomy): Bacteria > Actinomycetota > Thermoleophilia > Solirubrobacterales > Solirubrobacteraceae > AC-49. The sequence continues at coordinate 2,475 of CAWJXY010000006.1, read as the reverse complement.
GGGATGGTGATGAGTTCCCGGTCCGAGGTGGTTCGTGGTGACTGCGGTTGGAGCCGGTGACCACGGTCACCGAATCTTGCAAGTCCATGAGCTTGAACTCCTTTCTTGATCGGGTTCGACAGGAACACACGCATGGTCGTGTGACCGCGCCTCGATCGCGCCCGGTGCCACCCCCGGTTGGACCCCCGGACCCTGGACCCCGGGGGCCCGTGACCCGCTACACGGCGCGATAACGGCGCCGACGTCGGACAGCGCCGAGCGGAGCTCCTTGCGGGAGCTGATCCCGAGCTTGCCGAACACCTTGCTCAGGTGCCACTCCACGGTGCGCGGGCTGAGGAACAGCCGGGCGCCGATCTCCGGGTTCGTCTGCCCGTCGGCGGCCAGGCGCGCGACCTGCACCTCTTGCGGCGTCAGCTCGTCGAGCGTCTCGACTGTCCGCTTGCGCACCGTCTCGCCCGTGGCCAGCAGCTCGCGGCGGGCGCGCTCGGCGAACGCCTCCATGCCGATCGACGTGAACTGCGTCGTAAGCGACTCGGAGCTGCTCACGGGCGTCGACGCGGCGATGCTCACGGCGCAGCCACTCGCCGTAGAGCAGGTGCGCGCGGGCGAGCTCGGGCCGCAGCAGGGTGCGGCTCAGCCGCTCGATCGCTTCTTGATACAGGCCCTCGGCGGTCTCGCCCGCGCTCACCAGGGCACGGGAACGAGCGTTGATTCCGAGGGCCGAGTCACCGCTGGTGAAAGCCGTGGCCGCAACGATGCGCTCGAGAGCGACGCCCGCCAGCTCAGGGTTCCCGCTCCTGGTTGCAGCTTCCAGCAGCTCCATCGCCGTCCAAGCGGAGACAAACAGCTCGTCCGGGCCGTCGTCGCGTGGGTCCCGGGCGGCAGCCACCGCGTCCTGGTAGCGGCCCAGGCCGTTGCACAGAAGTGCCAACATCCAGTCGGCCGCCCGCAAACCTGCTCCCCTGCCCGCGGCGGAGTCTTCCTGTCTCTCCGACTCGATCAAGGCACGAGCCTCGGCCTCACGGCCGCGAAAAGCCGCGAGCATAATGGCGTGAAAGCGCGGTACCTCGGCTCCGGTCGCCTCGGCTATCGCATCGGCCTCGGCGATCGCCGCGGCGGCGCTGGCGAAATCGCCACAACGCACGGCAGTGAAGGCCATTGTCCCCAGGTCGAGCGGCAGCCGGGCGAGTGCGCCGGCCTGACGAACGGCGTGCAGCTGCCGAACGCAGATCGCGTGCTCGCTTCTCTCATCCCACAGAACGTAGGCCGGCACTACGGCTAGCCAGCCCCACCGGAGGCTCTCGCGTGCCGGGAACTGCTCGTCGGCAAACGTTCTCGTCGTCTCTTTAAGCAGCGCCGCGGCTGCGGCGCGGCCGTCGGTGACCAGTGTGGCCAAGCTGTCCAGCAGGAGATCCGCTGGTCGCGGCGGGCCCTTCGGTCGTGGGGCGGACCTCGCGGCACGACAGACATCAAGCATTCGCGCACTCTCGGGGCGCGGCGAGGAGCGCCGCGCCCCAGGCGTCAAGGTAGGTGTCGCGGGCGAGCTCGAGGTCGAGCCGCTCGAGGCGTCGAGCGGCCCTCAGAAGCAGCGACGACCCATCGCCTCCTTGGGTGATGAGCAACGCGAACTGTCCTCGCAGCAGCTCCACCCGGGCCTGCTGAAGGTCGTCCAGCGCGCCAGCCTCGGCCGTCGCTAGCAGACCACGCGCGACATCAAACGCGCCGGCCTGTAAGCTCGCCTCGGCGGCAGCGAGGGCCCTATCACCCCGCCGCGCCGAGTCGCCGGTCAGCGCGACCGCGCGCTCGAGAAACGCCGCCGCAGCGGCCAGACCGCCGCGTGCCTGTGCGCGGCCGGCCGAGCGCTCGAGCTCCAACGCGACGTTCTCATCAGGTCCCGCCGCCGCCGCAGCCAGATGCCACGCGCGCCGGTCCGGATCGACCTCCCTATCAGTCGCCTCCGCCAGCGCCCGATGGACCTCCTGGCGTTCCTGCACCGTCGCTGATCGGTACACGGCGGATCGGAGCAGGGGATGCCGGAACGCCACCCGCTCACCGATCGCAAGCAACCCGTCCGCCTCCGCCCCTCCCGCGGCGGCGGGCCCGATCCCGAGCTGCTCGGCCGCGCGCCAAAGCAGCAGCGGATCGCCAAGCGGTTCCGCCGCCGCGAGCAGCAACAGCCGCCGAGCGTCACCAGACAGCGTGGCGATTCGACGAACGAAGCTCTCCTCGATCCGCCCCCTGAGACCTTCCGCGCCAAGGAGCCCGAATCCACCCGCCAGCTGCGTCGCCGTCAACCCTGCGGCAGCTCAAGCAGCGCGAGTGGGTTACCACGTGTCTCGGCGATGATCCGCTCGCGCACTCGCTCATCCAACCTGAAGCGCACCGCCGAGCCCAGCAGCGCGCGGGCGTCCCGATCGCTTAGGCCGTGCACCTCCAGCTCAGGCACGTGTTGAAGCTCCTCGCCGGGCTGCCGCG
>CAWJXY010000005.1:0-110956 GCA_963846975.1 uncultured Actinomycetes bacterium | reverse complement strand
CTCGCTATGGAGCGAAGTCCTCGACCGTGGCCGCCCGGCGGTCACGCTTGCGGCGCAGGCTGTCGGCGGTCTGCGCGGCGAGCTGCGCAACCGCGAGCACGGCCGTGATCGCGTCGTCGTCTCCGCGGTCGCGGTACTTGACCCGCAGCGTCTCGGCGACGCTGATTTCGCTGTGGCGCTCGATCAATTCGATCGCGTCGCCGGCCGTGACGGCACCCGGCTGGATGACGCGCACGAGGAAACCGGCCTTGAGCTCGAGCGCAAGGATCGCCGGCAGCTCCTTGAGTCCGTGGCGCGCGGCGATCTTGTAACACGGCCCGCGCGGCTGGGCGACCTGGACGACGGCGTCGCCGAGCTTGAGGACGTCGCCGATCATCACCTCGTCTTCGAGCAGCCCGGTCGTGGTCAGGTTCTCGCCGAACGCGCCGGGCTGGAGGTCGAGATCGAAGCGCCGCGACAGCTCCTGCTGGTGCTCGGAGGCGAAGAACGACGCCGCCATGTCGGGGCCGCCGTGGTTGACCTGGTCGGCCTGCTCGTCGCCGTCGAAGCCGAGCGTCCCGAGGTGGACGGGGCCGTCGGCCGGCCGCTTGCGGATCGCCGTGTTGACCGTGTCGCCACGGTAGGCGAGCAGGTTCGACCGGCCGACCTGGACCGAGACGACGCGGCCGTTCACGGCGCGTCGACCAGGCTCGGCGTCGCCGTAAGCCCGGCCCGCAGCGCATCGCGGATGTCGCGCTGGACGCGTTCGGCGGTGTGGGTGCTGCGGCGGTCCTCATCGAAGCGCTGCACGTCGAGGCCCAGACGCTCGCACAGCGACCACAGGTGCGGATCCTCGAGATGGCCCTGGTCGGCGTAGACCGCGTCCGCGAACGCCCAGAACGCGTCCTGCTGCGCGGCGGCCTCGGCGGCGTGCGCGAGCGCCACCGCCCGCGGATGGCGCGACTTGAGCGCGAAGTGGCGCAGGACGACCTGGATCGGGGTGTCCTTCAGCCGTTGGTATTCGACCGCGCACCGTGGGCACGTGAAGTCCATGTAGGCGATGACCGTCTCGGTGCCGTTTCCCCGCACGTGGTCGTCGGGCGCGAGTGGCGGGACGGGTGCGCTGCGCAGGTCGGCGGACACTGGGGTACAGGATGACGACGCGCGCGGCGGGCGCGAAACAGCACCATTGAGGCAGTGAGGGATCAAGGCCAGTTGGCAGGGGTGGCGTCGACTCATGACCACATATGCGCCGTAACTCGCGCCACGTCCGTCGCGCGACGAAGCGAGGGCACGAGCCCACCCTTCCTAGGTGATGCAGTTTTCGAGGCGCCGCCGACGTGCCTACGCCGAAGCGCCCGCCGCGAGCGCGTCGATGATCAGATTCACGCCCGGCAAATCGCCGGGGGAGTCGGCCTCGTGGGACCACGCGACAACCCCATCGGGGCCGACGATGACCAGCGCGCGCATCGACATCTTGGCCGGCTCGAAGTAGGCGCCGAAGGCCTTGGAGGCCTCGCCGGCGGGGAAGTCCGAGAGCTGCTCGATCGAGACGCCGAGGTGCTCCTTGAACGCCGCCTGGGCGTAGGGCGAGTCGACGCTGACGCCGTACATCTCGGCGCCGCCGGCGCGGATGTCGGCGATCGCCTCCTCGTAGATCTGCAGCTGATCGGTGCAGACGGGGCTGAACGCGAACGGGTAGAAGACGAGGACCGTCGTGGTCCCGAGCAGATCCTCGCGCGTGAAGTCCGACCCGTCTCCGCGGCGCAGCTTGAACTCCGGCGCCGGCGTGCCCGCCGCGATGACGCTCATCGGCGCAAGCCGAGCTCGGCGATCAGCGCGCGGTAGCCCTCGAGGTCCCGCTTGCGCATGTAGTCGAGCAGCCGGCGGCGGCGGCCGACCAGCATCAGCAGCCCGCGGCGCGAGTGGTGGTCCTTCGGGTGGGTGCGCAGGTGCTCGGTGAGCTCCGTGATGCGCGTCGTGAGCAGCGCGACCTGGACCCGGGTGTTGCCGGTGTCGGTGGGGCCGGTGCCGAACTGGGTGGCGATCTCGGCTTTGCGTTCCTTGGTCAGCGAGCTCATAGGCGGGGCGAACTGTAGCGAAAGCGGGCCGGCGATCAGGGCGCTCCCACGACCTCGCGTGTGCGCCGCACGTCGTCGTGCATCTGCTCGACCAGCGCGGCCGCGTCGCCGAAGCGCCGCTCGCCGCGCAGCCGCCCGACGAACTCGAGCTCCAGCAGCGTGCCGTACAGATCGTCGTCGAAATCGAGGATGTAGGCCTCGATCAGCTCGCCGCGACCGGTTTCGAACGTCGGCCGCACGCCGACGTTGACCGCCGCGGCGCGCCCATCGCCGGTCCGGCATGCGTATACCCCGTGGCCGGGACACACGTAGCCGTCGGGCGGGACGATGTTCGCGGTCGGGAAGCCCAGCTCGCGGCCGCGTTTGTCGCCGTGCACAACCTCCCCGCTGACGACGAAGTTCGAGCCCAGCAGACGGTTGGCCCAGTCGACGGCGCCGCCGAGCAGCAGCCCGCGGATGTGGCTCGAGCTGACGATCTCGCCGTCGACCTCGAGCAGCGGCTCGACCCGCGTCTCGAAGCGCGCGTCGGCCTGCAGCAGCGCCGGGTCGCCGGACGCCCGGTGGCCGAAGCGGAAGTTCTCGCCGACCGCGACCGCTACCGCGCCCAGCGCGCCGACGATCACCTCGTCGATGAACTGCTCGGGCGGCTCGGCGGCCAGATCGTCGGTGAACGGGACCACGACCAGCTCCGCCACACCGAGCCCCGCGACGAGCTGGCCCTTGCGCTCGAGCGTCGTCAGCAGCGGCGGCGCCCCGCGCGACGCGAGCACCGCCGACGGGTGCGGGTCGAACGTGACGACAGTGTCGTTGCCGGCGATCACCGCCCGGTGGCCGAGGTGCACGCCGTCGAAGACGCCGATGGCCACGCGGCGCTCGCGCAGCACGACCTCGGCGAGCGCAGTGATCGTCACCCGCGGAACCCTACGACGGGCTTGACGACGCCGTCCTGCAGCGGCTCGGCGACGCAGATCGGTCCGGCGTCGTCGGCCAGCACCACCGGGCCGTCGGAGCCGACGGCCGATCGTCGCGCCCGTGCGACGCGCGGCGCGCGTCGTCGCCCGCCAGTGCGACCACCGGCAGGATCGCCGCCAGCGCGTCGCCGAGCGGCATCACGGTTTCGCCGTCGGCATCGTCGACGGAGAACGGGCCGATCGCGGTGCGCCGCAGCTCGACGCAGTAGCCGTCGTGCAGGTCGGCGATCAGCGACCGCACGTACGTCCCCGTCGAGCACTCGATGACGAAGCCCGCGCGGTCGCCCGTCGCGCCAGCGCTGCTCAAAGCGGTGAACGGTCACGGTCCGCTCCGGGACGACCACCGTCTCGCCGCGCCGTGCGCGCTCGTAGGCCCGCACGCCGTCGATCGTGCACCGCGCTGTAGGCGGGCGGACGTCTGGCGCAGCTCGCCGGTCGGCAGAGTCGGCGGGTCGGGCGGCACGTTGCCGGTCAGCGTGATCTCGCCGGTCGGGTCGCCGGTGCTCGACAGCGCGCCGAGCTGGGCGACGGTCTCATAGGTCTTGGGCTGGAGGTGCACGTAGCGCGCAATCCGCGTCGCTTTGCCGACCAGGACCGCCAACAGCCCGGTCGCGAACGGGTCGAGCGTCCCGGCGTGACCGGTCTTGACGCCGTCCAGCGCCCGGCGCACGCGCAGGACCTCGTCGTGCGACGAGCACCCGGCCGGCTTGTCGCACAGGACGATCCCGTCCATCAACCGACGGGCGCGTCGGCCAGCGCGGTGCCGAGCTGCTGGGCGAGCTGCTCGCGCAGGAACGCGACGAGCTCCTCGTCGCTGCCGGGCCACGTCAGGCCGGCGGCGCGCGGATGGCCGCCGCCGCCCGCCGCGCGCGCGATCCGCGATACGTCGACGTCGCCGCCGGTCGCGCGCAGCGACACGCGCTTGGTCAGCGGCGGCGTCGTGTTGTCATCGTCGAGCAGCTCGCGGGCGAGCGCCGCGAGCTTCGTCCCGTGGACCGAGCGCAGGTGGTCGATGATGCCCTCGGAGTAGCTGGACTCCGAGCCCGAGTCGAAGAAGTCCTCGCGCGTCAGGAGCGCCATCGTCAGCCGACCCTCGTCGTAGCGACGCACCGACGCCAGCCCCCGCGCCAGCAGCTCGAGCTTCGGGTAGGGCATGTCCTCGTACAGGCGACGGTAGATCGCGTGCGCGTCGACGCCGGACTCGATCAGCGCCGCGGCCATCTGGTGCGCGCGCGGCGCCGCTGTTCTCGTACATGAAGCGGCCGGTGTCGGTGACGAGGCCGACGTAGAGCGCGTCGGCGATCGTCGACGTCAGCTCGACGCCGAGGTCGCTCGCACAGGCACCAGATCATCTCGGCCGTGCACGACGCGTCGGGCTCGACCCAGTTGACGTTGCCGAAGCGCGTGTTGTCGTGGTGGTGGTCGATGTTGACGATGTGGGTGTCGTCGCCCTTGACCGCCTCGAGCGGGTTGCGGTCGATGTTGCCGCAGTCGAGGTAGATGACCGTGCGCTCGTCGACGTCGGGCGGCGGCACCGCGGCCAGCCCGTCGAGGTCGAAGAAGCGGTACTCGTAGGGCAGCGGCATGTCGTCGATCGACATGAACATGACGCTGTCCTTGCCCAGCGCGGTCAGCAGCCCGTGCATCGCGACGAGCGAGCCGATCGCGTCGCCGTCGGGGTTCTCGTGCGTGACGAGGACGAAGCGCTGCGCGTCGCGGATCTCTGACAGCACCGCCGCGCGGTCGCCGGCGGCCGATCGACGCGCCGTTGGTGCTCATGCGTCGTCCTCTTCGTGCAGCAGCTCGTTCGACGCGCAGCGCGCGGTCGGTCGTGTCGTCGTACTCGAAGGTCAGCTCGGCGTGTACTTGAGCCGCAGCTCCGCCGCCGACGCGACCCTGGAGGTAGCCGTGGGCGGAGCGCAGCCCGTCGAGGCTCTCCTCGCGCTCGGCGTCGTCGCCGAGGACGCTCACGAACACCGTGGCGTGGCGCAGGTCGGGGCTGGTGCGGACGTCGGTCACAGTCACGAAGCCGATGCGGGGATCCTTCAGAGCAGTGGTCAGGGCGTCGCTGAGGACCTGCCGAACGGCCTCATCGACACGGCGCATACGGCCTGACATCCTATCCTCCCGTCACGCGAGCCGGTTATGGGCACGCCTAACGAGCTCGCGCTCGACCTGGCGGGTCGCGTAGACCTCCAGGACGTCGCCCTCCTTGACGTCCTGGAAGTTGGCGAGCACGATGCCGCACTCGAAGCCGGCCGGACCTCGCGCACGTCGTCGTTGAACCGCTTGAGGCTGTCGATCGTCGTGTCGTAGATGATCGTCCCGTCGCGCACGATGCGGACCTTCGCGCCACGCGCGGACGCGTGCCCTCGGTGACGTAGGAGCCGGCGATCGTGCCGACGCGCGAGGCGCGGAACGTCTGTCGGACCTCGACCTGGCCGATCGATCTGCTCGACCTCCTCGGGCTCGAGCAGGCCCTGCATCGCGTTGCGCAGGTCCTCCAGCGCCCGGTAGATGACCGAGTAGGAGCGGATCTCGACGCCCTCGCGCTCGGCCACGTGGCGCGCCTCGCCGACCGGGCGGACGTTGAAGCCGAGGATGACCGCGTCGGACGCGGCGGCGAGCATCACGTCGGACTCGTTGATCCCACCGACGCCGGAGTGCACGATGTTGACCTGGACCTCGGACTGCGGCAGGCGGGCGATCTCGTCCTCGATCGCCTCGACCGAACCCGCGACGTCGGCCTTGATGACCAGCCCGAGCTCCTTGAGATCCTCCTCCATCGACGCGCTTGAAGACGTCCTCGAGCGAGACCTTGCGACCCGAGCGCCGGGCCAGGGCCTCGGTCTTGAGCCGGTTGGCGCGCTCGGAGGCCAGGCGCCGTGCCTCCTTGTCGGACTCGACGACGCGGACCGTCTCGCCGGCGTCGGGGACGCCCTCGAAGCCGAGCACCTCGACCGGGTCGCCGGGGATCGCCTGCTCCATGCGGTCGCCGTGGTAGTCGACCATCGCGCGCACACGGCCGGAGTGCGGACCGGCGACGACGGCGTCGCCGACGTTGAGCGTGCCGCGCGGAGATCAGGACGGTGGCCGACCGGGCCGCGGCCCGGGTCGAGCTTTGACTCGATGACGATGCCCGACGCGTCGGCGTCCTGGTTGGCCTTGAGCTCGGCGAGCTCGGCGACGACGAGGATCGTGTCGAGCAGGTCGTCGAGGCCCTGCTTGGTCTTGGCCGAGACGTCGACGAACTCGGTGTCGCCGCCCCACTCCGCGGGCTGTAGCTCGCGCTGGGTCATCTCGGTGCGGACGCGCATCGGGTCGGCGCCCTCCTTGTCGATCTTGTTGACGGCGACGATGATCGGGACCTCGGCCGCCTTGGCGTGGGCGATCGCCTCGTCGGTCTGCGGGCGGGCGCCGTCGTCGGCGGCGACGACGATCACCGCGATGTCGGTGACGCGGGCGCCGCGGGCGCGCATCGCCGTGAACGCCTCGTGGCCCGGCGTGTCGAGGAACGTGACCGCCTTGTCGCCGTGGTGGACCTGGTAGGCGCCGATGTGCTGGGTGATGCCACCGGCCTCGCCCGCCACGACCTCGGTCGAGCGGATCGCGTCGAGCAGCGACGTCTTGCCGTGGTCGACGTGGCCCATGATCGTGACGACCGGCGGCCGCTCGACGAGATCGGACGCCTCGTCGTCGTAGACGATGTCGGCGTCGCTGCTCGTCGCCGATGTGGACGATCTCGACCTCGCGGTCGAACTCGTCGGCCAGCACGCGGATCGCGTCGTCGGACAGGGTCTGGGTCAGCGTCGCCATCTCGCCGAGCGTCATCAGCTTCTTGATGATCTCGGGGACCGGGACGCCCATGTACTCGGCGACGTCCTTGACCGTCGAGCCGGAGTTGATGCGGATCGTGTCGATGCGCGTCCGCGCGTCGACGTCGAGCGTCGCCGGCGACCTCTTCGAGCACCTCGCGGCGACGACGGCCGCGGCGGCGCGGGCCGCGCTGCTGGCTCTGCGGCGGGCCGCCTCCGCCCGGACCGCCACCGGGACCACCGGGGCCGCCCGTGCCGGGGGCGCGGCGCGAAGCTTGAGAGTCGATGACGACGCGCCGCCGGCCGCCGGGGCCACCGGCGCCGCGCTCGCCCTGGAAGCCGTCGCGGGTCGGGCGCCGGTGCCGGCACCACCGCTGGTGCCGCTCGCGGCGGTCTCGTCGCGCGTCGGGCGCGCGGGCGGCTCGGGCATCGGAATGATCCGCGGGCCGGTGCCGGGCGCGGGGCGGTCACCGGGCGCGGGCGGCGGCGACGCGGCCGGGCGCGGCGGACGGCGAGGCGGCGCCTGGCCGGGCGTCGCGGGCGCGGCAGCGGCAGCGGCGCCGGCGCCTGCGCCTGCGGTGCAGCGGCTGGCGTGGTGGCGGCCTGCGTGGGCGCAGCGGCCGCCGGCGTCGCCTGCGCTGCGGGCGCGGGAGCCTGTGCCTGCGGGGCCGTCTGCTTGGGCGCCTCGGCCTTCGGCGCGGCTGCCTCGGCCTCGGCCTTCGGTGCCTCGGTCTTGGCCGGTTCCTCGGCCTTCACCGGTGCCTTGGGCTTGGCGGCGGCCTTCGGCGCCGCGCCGTTGACGCCGAGCGCCTTCAGCGCGTCGGCCTCCTCGACCGTCGATGCGGCAGCCTTGACCTCCAGGCCGGCGGCCTGGAGCTTGGCCAGCACGTCCTTGGAGGACAGGCCGGCTTCCTTGGCAATTTCGTGTACGCGTTTCTTGGCCATCAGGTTAGGACAGGGATTCTACGAGCAGTGGTGGGGTGGACACGCCACGCCTGAACGCGCGGTGCAACGCGCGGCGCTCCACCGCGCGCTGTGCGCAGGTGGCGTCGCAGACGTAGGCGCCGCGCCCGGGCAGTGTGGCGGATGCATCGGCGACGACCGTGTCGCCGCTCAGGGCGAGCCGCCGCAACGTCCGCTGCGGGGCGATCGTGCCGCAGCCGACACAGCGACGGGTTGGCTCGTGACCCCGGGCTATGACGCGGACTCCGCCTCGACCGGCTCGTCGTCGGCCTCGGCGACCGGCTCGTCGTCGGACTGCTCGGCGACGCTCTTCGTCGACCTGTTCGGCGACGAGCTCTTCGTCAACCTGTTCGGCGACAACGTCGTCCGCTGCCTCGTCGGCCAGCTCGGCAACCTCGGCCTCGGGCTCCTCCGGCGGCGGGCCGCCGACGTAGTCGCTGCCCGACCCCTCGAGCGCCTGGTGGACGGGCAGGCCGCAGTAGCGCGAGCCGGGCAGCGCGGCGTTGGGGCAGCGCCGGCGCGAGGTGAGGATCGCGTGGCAGCGGCCGCCGACCTCCTCTTCCTCGGCGAAGGACTCGTCGCGGCCCTCGGTCGCGAACTCGGTCTCGGACTTGATGTCGATCCGCCAACCGGTCAGCCGCGCAGCGAGCCGGGCGTTCTGGCCCTCGCGCCCGATCGCCAGCGAAAGCTGGTCGTCAGGGACGATGACCGTCGCCTGCTTGCCGTCGTCGTCGACGTGGACCTCGCGCACGCGCGCCGGCGACAGCGCCTTGGCGACGAACCGGGCGGGCTCATCGTTGTAGGGAATGATGTCGATCTTCTCGCCGCGCAACTCGGACACGACCATCCGCACGCGCGATCCGCGCGGGCCGACGCACGCGCCGACCGGGTCGACGCCCTGGGCGTGGGAGATGACGGCGATCTTTGAGCGATAGCCGGGCTCGCGCGCGACGTTGGCGATCTCGACGAGGCCGTCGGCGATCTCGGGGACCTCGAGCTCGAACAGCTTCTTGATCAGCTCGGGGTCGCGGCGGCTGACGATGATCGACGGGCCCTTGGTCGAGGGCGAGACCTCCTTGATCACGGCCTTGATCCGCTGGCTGTGGTCGTAGCGCTCGCCGTCGACCTGCTCGGACTTCGGCAGCAGCGCCTCGACGCGCTCGCGCAGCTGCACGAGCGTGTAGCGCGAGTCGGACTGCTGGACGAGGCCCGTGATCAGCTCGCCGACACGGTCGCGGTACTCCTCGAACATCATGTCGCGCTCGGCCTCGCGGATCCGCTGGAGGATGACCTGCTTGGCCGTCTGCGCGGCGATCCGCCCGAAGTCGTCGGGCGTGACGTCCTGCTCCTCGATCTGGTCGCGGTACTCGGCGAACTTGGCCGGGTCGATCTCGGGATCGGCCGGCTCGACCGACTCGCCGGTCTCCGGGTCGATGTAGGTGCCCTCGTCGATCGTCTCGACGATCAGGTGGGCCTCGAGGCGCTCGGGGATGATCAGCTCGATCACCCGGTAGTCGCCGGTGTCGGGGTCCATCTCGACGCGGGCGTACTTGGCCGAGTCGGGCTGCTTCTTGTACGCGCTGAGCAGCGCATCCTCGAGCGCGGTGATCAGCTTGTCGGCGGAAATGCCCTTCTCGCGCGCCAGTGCGTGCATGGCTTCCAGGATCTCGCGTGACATGCCTACTCCTCCACGAGGTTGGATCGGTTGATGTCGGCGTAGGGGATCGCCACGACGCCGCTGTCGACGGCGATCGTGACCGCGTCGTCGTTGGCTCCGACCAGCTCGCCGGTGAACGACCGGCGGCCGTCGTGCTCGCCGCGCGTGCGGACGCGGGCCTTGCGGCCCAGGAAGCGATGGAAGTGAGCAGGTTTGGTCAGCGGTCGCTCAACCCCGGGCGACGAAACCTCGAGCGAGTACTGCTCGCGGACCTCCGGCAGCGCGTGGGTGACGCGCTCGCAGACCTCGAGCGAGACGCCCTCGGGATGGTCGATGAAGACGCGAACGAGGCCGCCCGGAGCGACCTCCGCGAGCAGCACCTCAACATCCGGCTCAGCCTCGGCGAGGCGAGCCTCGATCTCGGCTTGGATGCTGCTCATCGTTGGTCTACCCCTCCTTTGTGACAAAAGAAAAAGCGGGCGAGCGCCCGCTTTCGGAACCTCTCCGGCACAGGCCGGCATATCGAAAGCTGTCGTCAGACTGTATCACCGTGCTTGGGACCGTGACCGCCGTGGTGGCCGACTACCTGGCCTCGATCGAGGCCGCGACCAGGCAGGTTGCCGACGACCAATGGGGTCTTTCGATCGACGATGTGGGCGGCTGGCCGCTGCACGTCGGCGTCGCGTTTCGCGACGGTTTGCTGCGCGCACAGGCCGAGGTCCTGGGGGCCGACGGCGGCGTCTCCGATCACGAACTGCTGGTCCGCAACCGGCGCCTGGCACTCGTTCGTTTCGCCCACACGGGCGCCGGCGCGGTGTGGGTCCAGGGCGAGCTCGTGCCCGAGGCGGTGACCGCCTCTTCGCTGGATCGGCTGCTCGGGCTGTTGGTCGCCGCGGCGACCGAACTGCGAGGGCGACGGCCGGCGCATTCCGGCGATTCGCTGGGGTTGGTGCGCCACCCCGGGGTACTCGGCGTCTGTCGGCTGGATGCCGACGCGCCGGTGCCACCGTGGGCCTGGCAGGGCCCGTTTCACAGCGTCACCCGGACGGCGTCCGAGCTGTCGGTGGTGTGCGCGTGGGAGGCGGTGCCTCCCGGGATCCGCGCGTTTGGTCCCTACGCGATGCTCGCGGTCCGCGGGCCGTTGGACCCCGAGATGGTGGGCGTGCTGGCGGGGCTGGCCGGTGCTTTGGCGCGCGCGGCGATCTCCGTGTTCGCGGTGGCGACGTTCGATACGGACTGGCTGCTCGTTGGGTTGGACGATGCCGACCGGGCTTGCGCGACGTTGCGGGCCGCGGGGTATGTGGTGGACGAACTGCATCACTGAGGAAGTGGAGTTTCGTGCCGCCCGGAGCTCCACTCGGACGTGGTGCGATTTACGACCACATACACGTCGCAACTCGCACCACCCCCTGCCCCGCGCACGCCAGAACGCCGGTGGCACCCTTTTCCTAAGTGATGCTGTTTCGAACCCGCCGCCCGCGCCGGCGCCCCGCGCCCTACGCCGCCCGCCGCCGCGCCTGATCGCGATACCGCCGGTAGTCCGCCCGCCCCGGCCGCAGCGTCGCGGCCAGGACCAGCGGGTGACGCGCCTCGGCGTGCTTGCCCTGAAGCTGCAACGACCGCCCCAGACAGAACAGCGCGTAGTCGTTGGTCGGCGCGTGGTCGACGACGGCCGCGAACTCGTCGGCGGCCTCGCGGTAGCGCCGGCAGTGGAACAGCGCCCGGCCCAGCGCCTCGTGGATCGAGTCCTTGTCGGGCTCGAGGTCGCGGGCGCGGGTCAGCGCGACGACCGCTGCGTGGTGGTCGCCGTCCTCGAGTAGTCGCGTCCCGTTGCGAAACAGCTCGTAAGCCGACTCCATGACTGCCTCATTGTACGACGCGCGCGGCGCGCGCCGAGGCGCTGCGCAGACCATCGACCGCGTCGAGAATCGCCTCGGCGATGACGCGCCTTGGGCGACCGCGGCACGTGACGCTCGCCGTCGGCGAGGACGATCGTCACCTCGTTGTCGGCGGTGCCGAAGCCGATGTCCGAGCGCGGCGATGTCGTTGAGCACGATCGCGTCGACGCCCTTGCGCTGGAGCTTGGCGCGCGCCTCAGCGCCGGCGTCCGCGCCGTGCTCGGCGGCGAAGCCGACGAGCATCTGGTCCGGCCGCGCCGGCGCGCGGCGAGCGCGCCGAGCACGTCGGTCGTCGCCTCGAGGCGCAGCTCGAGCTCGACCCGGCCCGCCTTCTTGATCTTCTCGTCGACGGGGTCGGCGGGCCGGAAGTCGGCGACCGCGGCCGCCATCAGCAGCACGTCGGTCTGATCGAATCGCTCCTCGCACGCCGCCTGCAAGCTCGGCCGCGGTCGCGACGTCGACCCGGCGCACCGTCCGGCCGACCGACGTCGGCCTCGATGTTGGCGGCGATCAGCGTCACGTCGCGCGCCGCGCGCAGCCGCCGCGGCGGCGAGCGCGCGCCCATGCGCCCCGACGAGCGGTTGCCGACGTAGCGCACCGAGTCGATCGGCTCGCGCGTGCCGCCGGCCGTGACGAGCACCCGCACGCCGGCCCACGACCGCCGGTAGGCGTCGAGCCGATCGCCGCCTCGACGGCGCCCAGCAGCTGCGGCGGCTCGACCAGCCGCCCCACCCCCCACTCGCCCTTGGAGCCCAGCGCGCCGACCTGCGGCTCGAGGATCGTCACGCCACGCGCGGCCAGCGCCGCGACGTTGGCCTGCGTCGCCGGGTGCTCCCACATCGCGTCGTTCATCGCCGGCGCGACGAGCACCGGGCAGCGCGCGGCGAGCGCGGCGGTGCAGACGAGGTTGTCGGCGAGGCCGTGGGCGAGCTTGGCGATCGTGTTCGCGCTCGCCGGAGCGATCAGGTACGCGTCGGCGTTCATGACCAGCGCCAGATGGCTGATCGGCTCGTGGCTGGGCAGCTCGTCGCCGGGGTAGGAGCCGCGCGCCGGGTCGGGCTCGAACTCGTCGACTGAGCACCGGCGCGCCGGTCAGGCCGGCGAACGACGCCGCCCCGACGAAGCGCGTCGAGGTCGGGGTCTGCACCACCCGCACCGCGTGCCCGGCCTTGGTGGCCAGGCGCACGAACTCGAGCGCCTTGTAGGCCGCGATCCCCCCGCTGACACCCAGCAGGATCCGGGCCATGGCGAACTAGCGGTAGTGGTACTTGATCTTGCCCGCGGCGACTTCCTCGAGCGCGATCGTGAGGTAGTTCTTGGACCCCGTCTCCACCATCGGCGGCGGGAACTCGTCGAACGTCCCCTCGCCGAGGTTGTGGTAGTACGAGTTGATCTGGCGGGCCCGCTTGGCGGCGACCAGGACGCTCGCGTAGTTGGAGTCCACGTTGTCGAGCAGCTTGTCGATTCTCGGTGAGATCACGATCGGCATGGTACTTCAGTCGTCCGCCAGAGACGCCCGCACGATCGCGACGAGCTGCGCGACCGCGTCCTCGAGGCGGTCGTTGACGACCTGGTGAGGGAACTCGTCGGCCGCCGCGAGCTCCCGCTCGGCGACCGCCAGGCGCCGCTCGACCTCGTCGTCGTCGTCGGTCCCGCGGCCGATCAGGCGATCGCGCAGCGCCGCCGAGTCCGACGGCGGCCGGATGAAGATCTGGAGCGCCTCGGGCAGCGTGTCGCGGACCTGGCGCGCGCCCTGGACCTCGATCTCGAGCACGACCGGGTGGCCGGCGGCGACGCGCCGCTCGAGCTCCGAGCGCAGCGTCCCGTAGCTGCGGCCCGAGTAGCGCGCCCACTCGACGAACTCGCCATCGGCGACCCGCCGGGCGAACTCGTCCTCGTCGAGGAAGTGGTACTCGACGCCGTTCGGACTCCCCCGGCCGCCGCGCACGCGTCGTCGCCGACACGCTCAGCTCGAGCTCCGGTATCTGGTCGCGCAGGAGCCGGATCAGTGTTCCCTTGCCGACCCCCGACGGGCCGGTGATGACGAAGACCTTGGACACGGCGCCGATGCTAGGGAGTGGTGCCGATAGCCTCGCGCAAATGGCCATCGAGATCCGCGCGCTCGGCCCCGGAGACGACCGCGCGGTGATCGCCGCCCAGCATCTGTTCGACGGCCCGGCCGACCCGGCGGCGACCGCCGCGTTCCTCGCCGACGAGCGCCACGTGCTGCTCGTCGCCTACGACGGCGACCGGCCGGTCGGCTTCGTGTCCGGCGTGCTGACGACCCACCCCGACAAGGGCACCGAGATGTTCCTCTACGAGCTCGGCGTGGCCGACGGGCGCCGCCGCGAGGGCATCGGCCGGGCGCTCGTGCAGGCGCTCGCCGAGCTGGCGCGCGAACGCTCGTGCTACGGCATGTGGGTGGGCGTCGACGCCGACAACGAGGCGGCTTTGGCGACCTACGACAGCGCCGGCGGACAGTCCGACGAGCCGGTCGTCGTACGCGAATGGCGCTTCGGTCCGACCAGTTAGGACGCGCGCTAGCGACGCGGACGCACAGCTCGGTGCGCTGACGCTCCGAAAGTCCGCCGATCGTCTTCGACGGCGAGATCCGGCACTGCGTCAGGACCTTGTTCGCCTTCACCCGGCCGTACTTGGGGACGGCGACGAGCATGTCGAAAACCTTTGCGGTTTCCAGGTATTCCGGCGGCGACTGAAGCAACTCATGGATCGAACGACGACCCGCTTTCAGATCCTTCTTCAGCTGTGCGCGAGCAGTGCGAATCTGGTTCGCACGCTGCAGGGCGTCCATGCGTTGCACGAGTGAGCGCTCCGGGGCCGCGGCCTGTTTCGGGGGTGTATTCGTGGCCGACGGCACGGCGGGCGAATATACATCCTGGGCAGCCGCCTGCAAGGCAAAACGCGCGAATTCGCCTTACGCTGAACCTTAGCTCTAGGCTTATTCAGCCTGCTTGATGGTTTTCCGCACGTTTGCAGGCCATTTCTGGGCTAGGCCATACGACTGGCGATGTGACCCTCGTGTGACCCTGTCCGAAGCGGTCAACTCACCCCGCTCTTTGCGGACAAATCGCGCAGCCCGCTCGCGATGCGAGCGCCGGCTGCCGGGTCGCGGAACGTCTCCGTCCCGACCGCCACGAGCTGTGCGCCGACATCGAGCATATCTTGTGCGTGAGCGGACGTCTGCACGCCGCCCATGCCGATCACCGGCACGTCGACGCGGGCCGCGACCGCCGCGACCTGGGCCAGCGCGACGTTGCGGATCGCCGGTCCGCTGAGCCCGCCGGTCCGCCCGCCGAGCCATGGCTCGTGACTGCCGTCCGGCTGCCAGCGCCATCGCCCGTAGCGTGTTGATCAGCGACACCGCGTCGGCGCCACCGGCCTGCGCGCCGGCCGCGCACGCCGGCCACGTCGGCCGTGTTCGGGGTCAGCTTCACGATCAGCGGCTTGTCGGTGTGCGGACGCACCGCGGCGACGACCGACTCACAGCTCCGCCGGATCGGCCCCGATGTCGAGGCCCGTCGCGACATTCGGGCACGAGACGTTGAGCTCGACGGCGGCGATCTCCGGCCGGTCGTGGCACGCGGCCACCAGTTGCGACAGCTCGCCGGCATCGGAGCCCATGACGTTCGTGATCAGCGGCACCGGCAGCCCGGCGAGGATCGGCAGGTCGTGCTCGAGGTAGCCCTGCAGGCCCTTGTTGGGCAGCCCGATCGAGTTGATCATGCCCGCCCGGCGTCTCCCACAACCGCGGCGCCGGGTTGCCGGGCCGCGGCGCCAGCGTGATCGTCTTGGAGACGTAGGCGCTGAACGGGAACGCCGGCCCGCAGCTCGTCGCCGAACACGCCGAGCGCGGCGATCGCGTCGAACGTCCCCGAGCCGTTGATGATCGGGTGCTCGAGCTCGAGGCCGCAGAACGTGACGCTCACGCGACCCCCGCCAGCGCCGCGGCGTCGATCACCGGGCCGTCGACGCACACGCGCATGAAGCCGCCGGCGGCCGCCGGCACGACGCAGCCGAAGCAGGCCCCGAACCCGCACGCCATCGGCGCCTCGAGCGCCAGCTGCGCCGGGACGTCGCGCTGTGCACACAGCGCGCGGACCGCCTCGAGCATCGGCGGCGGGCCGCACGCGTAGACGACGGCGTGCGGGTCGCGGTCGAGCTCTGCGGCCAGCAGCTCGGTGACGAAGCCGTGGTGACCGACCGAGCCGTCGTCGGTGGCGACCGCCGCGCCGAACAGCAGTGCGGCGCCGGACGCGTGGTCGGCGTCGCGGAAGCCGAGCAGCACCGTCGCCCCGGCCCCCAGCGCGTCGTGCCAGATCGCCAGCGGCGCGATCCCGACCCCGCCGCCGCACAGGATCGCCCGGCGCCCGCCGTCGGGCGCGACGAACCCGTGGCCCAGCGGTCCGGTCAGCCACAGTCCCTCACCCGGCTCCAGAGCGCACAGCCGCGCCGTCCCCGGGCCGACGTCCTCGAGCAGGAACTGCAGCCCGTCGGGCCCTTCGCGCAGGACCGACAGCGCACGGGCCAGGAACGGTCGCTCGTCCTCTCCCCCGCCCCAGTCGCGCTCGGTGGCGAGCATGTAGAACTGCCCCGGCTGCGGCGCTGGGCCGGCGGCGTCGTCGGCGACGATCACGCGGTAGGCGCCGACCGCGTCGTTTGAGACCACCCGCGCGAGCCGACGCCCGAACGGGGCGCTCACAGCGCTGACCGCCTCGCCGCGCGCGTGGACCTCCTGCAGCGACAGGGCCTGCGGCGGGCGCTGGTGGGCGGCGACGATCGCGCGTGCCGCGGCGGCGCCGCCCGACAGCGTGGTCAGGCACGGGATGCCGCGCGCGATCGCGGCGCGGCGGATCTCCCAGCCGTCGGTCCGCGCGCCGGAGCCGGTCGGCGTGTTGACGACGATGTCGACGTCGCCGCGCTCGATCCAGTCGACGACGTGCGGCGAGCCCTCGGCGATCTTGTTGATCGCCTCGCACGGGATGCCCATGCCGCGGATCGCCTGCGCGGTGCCGCGCGTGGCGACGATGTTGAAGCCGGCGTCGTGCAGCGGCGCGGCGATCGCATGGGCGGCCGCCTTGTCGCTGTCGGTGACGGTGATGAACGCGGTGCCGCCGCTGGGCAGCGGCGAGCCGGCGGCGGCCTGGGCCTTAGCGAACGCGGTCGGGAAGTCGCGCGCGATCCCCATCACCTCGCCGGTCGAGCGCATCTCGGGGCCGAGCACGGCGTCGGAGCCATCGAAGCGGTCAAACGGCAGCACCGCCTCCTTGACGCTGACGTGGCCGGCGTTCATGTGGTCGGTCGGCAGACCCATGTCGGCGATCCGCTCGCCGAGCATCACCCGGCACGCCATCTTGGCCAGCGGGACGCCGACCGCCTTGGACACGAACGGCACGGTACGCGACGCGCGCGGGTTGGCCTCGATCACGTACAGCTCGCCGTTGTGGATCGCGTACTGGACGTTCATCAGCCCGACGACGCCGAGGCCCAGCGCGATGCCGCGCGTCCACGCCTCGATCTGCTCGAGCATCTCGCCGCCGAGCGAGTGCGGCGGCAGCACGCAGGCGCTGTCGCCGGAGTGGATGCCGGCCTCCTCGACGTGCTGCATGACGCCGCCGATCCAGACGTCGGTCCCGTCGCACAGCGCGTCGACGTCGACCTCGATCGCGTTCTCCAGGAAGCGGTCGAGGAAGATCTCGCGGTCTTCGCGCGCGTGACGGGTGAGGTAGTCGCGCAATCCGTCGACGGTGTAGACGATCTCCATCGCGCGACCGCCGAGCACGTAGGACGGGCGCACGAGCAGCGGGAAGCCGACGCCCGGCGCGACGGCGAGCGCCTCGTCGGCGGTCGCGGCGGTCGCGTACGGCGGCGCCTGGTAGCCGAGCTGCTCGAGCAGCTGCCCGAAGCGGCCGCGGTCCTCGGCGAGGTCGATCGCATCGACGCTCGTGCCGAGCAGCTTGACCCCCGCGTCGGCGAGCCCGGCCGCGAGCTTGAGCGGGGTCTGTCCGCCGAACTGGACGATCACGCCTTCGGGCTGCTCGACCTCGATCACGCCGAGCACGTCCTCGAGCGTCAGCGGCTCGAAGTACAAGCGGTCCGAGGTGTCGTAGTCGGTCGAGACGGTCTCCGGGTTGCAGTTGATCATCACCGCGTCGCGGCCCTGTTCGCGGACCGTCATCGCGGCGTGCACACAGCAGTAGTCGAACTCGATCCCCTGGCCGATGCGGTTGGGGCCCGAACCGAGGATCACGACGCTCGGACGCTCGCCGCGGCGGACCTCGTGGGCCTCGCGGCGCTCCCAACCCGAGTAGTAGTAGGGCGTGCGGGCCTCGAACTCGGCGGCGCACGTGTCGACTGACTTGAACGAGCGGTAGCCTGAGAACGGCCCGCCCGCGTCGTGGGCGAGCGATTCGATCTCGCGCAGGAACCACGGGTCGATGCTCGTGGCGGCCCCGACGTCGTCGATCGTTGCGCCACGACGAAACGCCTCGAGCATCACGTCGAAGCGATCCGACGCGGGCGTCGAGAGCATCTCCATCAGCGTCGGCACGTCGAGCCCGCCGAGCTTCGGCCAGAAGTCGAGCTCGCGGCTGCGCATCGCCTTGGCGAACGCCTGCCCGAACGTGCGCCCGAGGGCCATCGCCTCGCCGACCGACTTCATGTGCGTCGTCAGCTCCGACGCCGCGCCGGGAAACTTCTCGAACGCGAACCGCGGCCACTTGACGACGACGTAGTCGATCGTCGGCTCGAAGCTGGCCGGGGTGACGCCGGTGATGTCGTTGTCGATCTCGTCCAGGGCGTAGCCGACGGCGAGCCGGGCGGCGATCTTGGCGATCGGGAAGCCGGTCGCCTTGGAGGCCAGCGCGCTTGACCGCGAAACGCGCGGGTTCATCTCGATGACGAGGATCTCCTCGGTCGCCGGATTGACGGCGAACTGGACGTTGGACCCACCGGTCTCGACGCCGACCGCGCGGATGCACGCCATCGCCTGGTCGCGCAGCTGTTGGTAGAGGCGGTCGGTCAGCGTCTGCTGCGGGGCGACGGTGACCGAGTCGCCGGTGTGGACGCCCATCGGGTCGATGTTCTCGATCGAGCAGACGATCACGACGTTGTCGTTGCGGTCGCGCATGACCTCGAGCTCGAACTCGCCCCAGCCGATGACCGACTGGTCGATCAGGACCTGGCCGATCGGCGAGGCGGCGATGCCGCGCGCCACGACCTTGTCGAACTCCTCGGCGCTGTGGGCGACGCCGCCACCGCGGCCGCCGAGCGTGAACGCCGGGCGGATGATCGCCGGCAGCCCGACCTCGTCGCGCAGCGCGTTGGCCTCGTCGACCGAGTGCGCGATGACGCTGCGCGGCATCTTCAGGCCCGCCGATTGCATCGTCTGGCGGAACAGGTCGCGGTCCTCGGCGCGGCCGATCGCGTCATAATCGGCGCCGATCAGCTCGACACTGAACTTCTCGAGCGTGCCGTCCTCGTGTAGCGCGCGGGCGAGGTTGAGCGCGGTCTGGCCGCCGAGCGTCGGCAGCAGCGCGTCGGGGCGCTCCTTCTCGATGATCTGGGCGACGGGGCCGGGCAGCAGCGGCTCGATGTAGGTCGCGTCGGCGAACTCCGGGTCGGTCATGATCGTCGCCGGGTTGGAGTTCACGAGCACGACCTCGTAGCCCTCCTCCTTGAGGACTTTGCACGCCTGCACGCCGGAGTAGTCGAACTCGGCGGCCTGGCCGATGACGATCGGCCCGGAGCCGAGGAGCAGGATCTTGTGGAGGTCGTCTCGTCTAGGCACGGTCACCTCCGCGGGGCATCCGGCCCCGCGTCCTGAGACGGTCGATCGGCATCCGGCCGCTCGTGACCGGGTTGGCTTCGCCAACCCGCTATCTGGGCCAGGAAGCGATCGAACAGGTACAGAGAGTCGTTAGGCCCGGGACCCGCCTCCGGGTGGTACTGGACGGTCGCCCCAGGCACATCGAGCAGCGTCAGCCCTTCGACCGTACGGTCGTAGAGGTTCACGTGGGACAGGCGCGCGACGCCGAAGTCGGTCTGGAACTCGACCGGCTCGTCGTCGGCGAATTGCACGCGGCCGTCGGGGTGACGGACCGCGAAGCCGTGGTTCTGCGACGTGATCTCGATCTTGCCGGTCGTCAGATCCTTGACCGGGTGGTTGGCGCCGCGGTGGCCGAACGGCAGCTTGTAGGTGTCAAGGCCGACCGCCCGGCACATGAGCTGGTGGCCGAGGCAGATGCCGAATACGGGGCGCGTGCCGATGAGCTCACGGACGGTGGCGACGATGTAGTCCAGGGCGGCGGGGTCGCCAGGGCCGTTGGCGAGGAAGATCGCGTCGGGGTCGTTGGCGGTCAGGTCGGCGACGGTCGCCGTGCAGGGATGCAGCTCGACCGTCGCGCCGCGCTGCGACCAGGTTGCGCACGATCGAGCCCTTGATGCCGGTGTCGATCGCGGCGATCCGGATGTCGCCATCACCGGCGACCTCCAGCTGCGCCGGGGTCACCTCGCGCGCGAGGTCGAGGCCGGCCATCGGCTCCTCGGCCTGAATCAGAGACATCGCCTCCGCCTCGGTCACTCCCGCAGGAAACACGCCGCCGCGCATCGCCCCCTCGTCGCGGATGTGGCGCACGAGCGCGCGGGTGTCGACGCCGGTGATCGCCGGGATCCCGCAGTCGGCCAGCCAGTCCAGCCAGCCGCGCTCGGCGTCGGGCGCGTCCTCGGCGTTGGTGGCGGCGCGCATGATCGCCGCGCGCGCCCACGGCCGGTCGGACTCCATCGCGTGGGCGCCGGCGCCGTAGTTGCCGATGTGCGGGTAGGTGAAGGTGATGAGCTGGCGCGCGAACGACGGGTCCGTCATCGACTCCTGGTAACCGGACATGCCGGTCGTGAAGACGACCTCGCCGGTCGCGTGGAAACCGTTCCCACCATCCACCCCCAACGCCCCGCACGCGTCGCCGTCAAAGCGGGTGCCGTCCTCGAGCAGGACGTAGGCCTCGGCCATCTAGCCGACCACCTCCAGCACCCGCGTGCGGTAGGCGACGCTGCCGGCCGCGAGCGTCAGCCCGACCTTGCCGTGCAGCAGCCGGCCGTCGAAGCAGCAGTTGGCCGAGCGGCTCTCGTAGCCGCTGGCCCCGACCTCCCACTCCGCGGCGAGGTCGACCAGGGTCAGGTTCGCCCTGGCGCCCTTGGCGATCCGCGGCGCCGGGATCCCGAACGGCTCGCCGCCGCACGTGAGCTTCTCGACGATCAGTTCGAGCGACAGGACGCCAGGCTGGACGAGCTCGGTGTAGACGGCGGCGAACGCCGTCTCGAGGCCGGTCGTGCCCATCGGCGCCTGCTCGAACGGGACCTCCTTCTCGTCGCGCGCGTGCGGGGCGTGGTCGGTGGCGATGCAGTCGATCGTGCCGTCGATGAGGCCCGTTGATCAGGGCCTGGCGGTGGCGCTCGGAGCGCAGCGGCGGGTTCATCTTCATCCGCGTGTCGAGCGTGCGGACGTCGTCGTCGGTCAGACACAGATGGTGCGGCGAGACCTCGCAGGTGACGGTGACGCCGTCGGCCTTGGCCTGCGGCGATCGCCGCGACCGACTCGGCGGCGCTCAGGTGCTGGATGTGGATCGCGCCGTCCTCGTAGCCGGCCAGCGCGCAGTCGCGGGCGATCATCGTCGACTCGCTGACGGCCGGGATGCCGGCGACGCCGAGCAGCGCCGAGACCTGGCCCTCGTGCATCGCGCCGTCCTGCGACAGCGACGGGTCCTCCTCGTGCAGCGCGAGCACGCCGCCGCACAGGCGCTGGTACTGGAGCGCGAGGCGCAGCATCCCGGCGCTCGTGACCGGCTTGCCGTCGTCGGTGAACGCGACCGCGCCCTCGTCGCGCAGCTCGGCCATCTCGGTCAGTTGGTCGCCGGCCAGGCCGCGGGTGATCGAGGCGGTGAAGCCGACCGGGACGCGCGCCTCGCGGGCGGCGCGGTCGCGCAGCGCGCCGAGGATCGGGGCGGTGTCGACGACCGGGTCGGTGTTGGGCATCGCGATCACGGCGCAGAAGCCGCCGGCGGCGGCGGCGCGGGTGCCCGTCTCGATGTCCTCCTTGTGCTCCTGGCCCGGGCGTGCGCAGGTGGACGTGCGGGTCGACGAACGCCGGGAACACGTGGCGGCCGCTGGCGTCGATCGTCTCGGCGCCGTCGGGCGCGGTCAGGGTGTTCGGGGCGCCGATCTCGGCGATCTCGCCGCCGCGGATCAGGAGGTCGTGGCGGGCGTCGATCTGCTCGCGCGGGTCGAGCACGTGGGCGTCGCGGATCAGGAGCGCGGCGGGCGGGGCCGCGGCGCAGACGAGGGCGGTCGGGTCGGTCATGCGAGCTGCGGCTCGATCGGGGCGGGCTCGCGGTCGGGCGTCGGCGCGCGCGGCGAGGACCTCGTAGAGGACGGCCATCCGGACGACGACGCCCGCTTCGACCTGGGCGGTGATGACGGCCTGCGGCGAGTCGACGACCTCGCCGCTGAGCTCGACGCCGCGGTTGACCGGGCCGGGGTGCATGAGGACCTGGCGCGGGTGCAGGCGGCGGCCGTTGATCTGGTAGCGGGTCGCGTACTCGCGGATGCTCGGGATCCAGGCCTGGGTCATCCGCTCGTTCTGCATCCGCAGCGCGTAGACGACGTCGGCCTCGGGGAGGTCGTCGAGGGTCGTGGTGACCTCGCAGCCGAGCGCCTCGATGCCGCGTGGGATCAGGGTCGGCGGGCCGCAGACGGTGACCTTGGCGCCCATCTTCTGGAAGGCGAGGATGTCGGAGCGCGCGACTCTGCTGTGCCGGACGTCGCCGACGATCCAGATGTTCGCGCCGTCGATGGAGCCGAGTCTTGACCGGAGCGTGTAGACGTCGAGCAGGGCCTGGGTCGGGTGCTCGTGCTGGCCGTCGCCGGCGTTGACGATCGCCGCGCTCGTCCAGCCGGAGACCAGCGCGGCGGCGCCGGCCCACGGGGTGCGGATGACGATCGCGTCGGGCTTGTGGGCGCTGAGGGTGAGGACCGTGTCCTTGAGCGACTCGCCCTTCTCGACGCTCGAGCCGCTGGCGGCGAAGTTGACGACGTCGGCGCTGACAGGCGCTTGGCGGCGAGCTCGAAGCTCGACCGGGTGCGCGTCGAGGCCTCGTAGAACAGGTTGAGGACGGTGCGGCCTCGCAGCGCCGGGACCTTCTTGATCTCCCGGCCGGAGACCTCGGCGAACGCGGCGGCACGGTCGCAGATGCGCTCGATCGCCGCGCGGTCGAGCTCCTCGATGCTGATCAGGTGCCTCATGCGACGGCCGCCAGTTCGACGATCGTGACCTCGTCGACGCCGTCGAGCTCCTCGACGCGCACGTTCACGCGCTCGTCGCGCGAGGTGGGCAGGTTCTTGCCGACGTAGTCGGGGCGGATCGGCAGCTCGCGGTGGCCGCGATCGGCGAGGACGGCGAGCTGAACCTTGCTCGGGGCGGCCGTAGTCGAACAGCGCGTCGATCGCGGCGCGGACCGTGCGCCCGGTGTAGAGGACGTCGTCGACGATGACGATCGTGCGCCCGTCGATGTTGAAGTCGAGGTTCGACGCGTGCACGACCGGCTGGTCCGGGCCGCCGGCCGACGTCGTCGCGATAGAAGGAGATGTCGAGCTCGCCGAGCGGGACCTCGGTCTCGTCGAGCATCTCGTTGAGCAGCGCGTGCAGACGCCTGGCGAGCACCGCACCCCGGCGATGGATGCCCGACGATCGCGAGCGCCTCCGGCTCGCCACATGACTCCACGATCTCATGTGCGATCCGCACCAACGTGCGCCGCATGTCATCGCGGTCGAGAACGACCTTGTCTTGCACCTCGCACCTTCCTGGCCTCACGGGACCGGGTTAAAGGGACGGACGGTCGGAGCGTAGCAGCGGCGGTTGCGGAAGCGAACGTGCTGATGCCTGGCACCTTGGGGACACCCGTTCGCCGAGGTCGTCGGCCTCGTCCGCTTGAACCGGCGCCGCCAAAGTTCAGGGTCGCCTCCCGATTGCCACGGCGCGTGCGTCCACGTTGGATACGCCGTGATGCGATACGCGATCGGTGTCGTCGTCGGATGCCTGGTCCTCCTCGGCGCGCCCGCCGCGGGCGCCCAGGCCGCGACCGTCGTCACGCCGCTGCCCCATCACGCGCACTTCACGGCAGCGGGCGGCGGGCACATCGTCTCCGTGACCACTCGCGCAGGCACGGGTATCGCCGCTGATCGTGCAGCGAATCGACACCGGTGGGCGCGCGACGCGGCTGGCGACGATCGATCCGCCCGCCGTCGCGGAGGTGTTCGACGACGTCACTGGCCTGGCCGTCACCCCGACGACGTGGGTTGTCGCGGCGCAGTTCAAGTTCGAGCCCAACACCGAAGGCAACGAGCATGCGCCGGATCACGAGGTCGGCGAGGCGATCGTCAGCGGGCCGATCGGCGGCGGCCCAGCGACCACGATCCTGCGCTGCACGCTTGATGTCGCGCTCGATCAGGAGCACGACGAGACGCCGGAGCTGGCGGTGTCGGACGACCGCGTCGCGTGGTCGCAATCGCTGTGCCCGGGCGCCGGCGGCGTCCGCGTTGCGCCGATCGGCGGCGGCCCGAGCGTCAGCGTGGCGCACGGTCGGCATCGCGCTCGGTCTGACGCCCAGCAGCGTCATCTTCGGCGTCAACGACACTGCGAACCGGCTGCCGATCCTGTCGCAGCTCGACCTGGTGACCGGCGCGGCGCTGACGACGAATCCCACGTCAGTTCATGCGCTCGCCGCGGGCGACGACGGGCTCGTCGTCGCGGCCACCGACAACCCGAACTGCGGGTCGGGCGACGCGTGCTCCGAGTCGATCACGAGGATCGCGGCCGACGGCGCCATCGTCCATCCCGGAATCGCGCCGGTCGACTCGTACCCCGGCCTCGTCGTCGGCGGCGGGCGGGTGCTCACGGGGCGCCGCGGCGACGACGGGCTGGTCGCCGTCGACCTGGCGACCGGCCGGCGCTCGTACGCCGCCGCGATCGGGCGCAGCGCCCGCACCTCATCCCGCTCTCGGTCGACGCCACCCGCGCCACCTACCTGACCCAGAACTGCACCGGCGACGACGTGGTCCGCTCCGAGGACACCGTGGCCACGGCACCCAGACCGCTTGCATCGGTTCCGTGCCCGGTGCTCTTGCGGTCGGGGATCACCTACGACCCCGGGACGCACTCGGGAAGCATCAACATCAGCTGCCCCAAGGGCTGCGAGGCGTCGTGGAACATCACCTACCACGGCCGCATCATCGGCGACTTCAACGGTTCCGAGCCCGCCGGACACACCGGCACCGCCGTAGTCGACATCGAGCACCCCGCGGTGCTGAGTCACCGGCGCGCGGTGACCGTGCAGGTCGCCGACGGGTCGACGAGCTACGAGTTCGCGCGTCACCAGGGCCCGGTGGCGGTACGGCTTCGCGTTCGCTGACGTAGCCGCTTCGTCTCATGCTCGCCCTGTTGGCCGAATCTGCACGCTCCCTGTCCTTGCGGCCACGCGCGCCATGACCCATCATCTCCCCCATGCCCGCACAACGCCGTGTCCTCATCGTCGCCTTCGACGAAGTCCAGGCCCTCGACGTCGTCGGTCCCGCCGAGGTGTTCTCGATGGCCAGTCGCTGGGGCATGGCCAACTACGACGTGTCGCTCGTCACGCCGGGCGGCGCCTCGATCGGGACGGCCGGCGGCCTGCGGCTGGAGGCCGACGGCGACGTGTACTCCGTCCGCGGCGCGATCGACACGCTGGTCGTCGCCGGTGGGCCCGGCACCCGGGCCAAGGAGAAGGACCCCGAGTTCCTCGCGCAGATCGCCGCGCTCGCCCTGCGCTCACGCCGCGTCACCAGCGTCTGCACCGGCGCGCTCGTGCTCGCCGCCGCCGGTCTGCTCGACGGCCGCCGAGCCACCACCCATTGGTCGGCCTACGACGAGCTCGACGAGCGCTACCCGGACGTCACCGTCGAACGTGACCCGATCTTCGTGCGCGACGGGCACATCACGACGTCGGCCGGCATCACCACCGGCATGGACCTCGCGCTCGCGTTGGTCGAGGAGGACTACGGGCGCGAGCTCGCGCTCGGCCTCGCCCGCGGCCTCGTCATGTTCATGCGACGCCCCGGCGGCCAGTCGCAGTTCAGCGCCCAACTCGCCGCCCATCCCGCCGAGCGTGAGCCTCTACGTGAGCTTCAGGCTTGGATCCCAGAGCACCTCGATGAGGACTTGAGCGTTCCGGCGCTCGCCGCCCGCGCGTTCATGAGCGAGCGGAACTTCGCCCGCGCCTTCCGCCGCGAGACCGGGATGACGCCCGCCGCCCACGTCGAGGCGGCCCGGGTCGAGCGCGCCCGTACCGAGCTCGAGACGACCCCGCTCCCGGTCGAGACGATCGCCGCCCGCTGTGGCTTTGGCTCGGTCGAGACGATGCGCCGCGCGTTCCACCGCCGCCTGGGCGTCGCCCCGGCGGACTATCGAACCCGCTTCCGGCCCGCCATCAGCGAGCCGGCGGCGGCATGAAACCGCAGCAAACGAACACATTCCCGCCCCAGGAGACCAGACCGATGGACATCGCCATCCCCCTGTATGACCGCATGACCGCACTCGACGCGATCGGCCCCTACGAGGTGCTCTCGCGCCTGCCCGGCGCCCGCGTGCGCTTCATCGCCAAGCAGCCGGGCGCCATCACAACCGAGACGCAGATGCTCACCCTGATCGCCGACGAGGGGCTCGAGGACGTCCCCGCGCCCGACATCATCGTCGTCCCGGGCGGCATCGGAACGCGCAACCTGATCGGCGACGAGCAGCTCATCGACTGGATCCGCCGTGCCCACGAGACCTCCAGGTGGACGACCTCGGTCTGCACCGGCAGCCTGCTGCTCGCCGCCGCCGGCCTGCTCGACGGCCTCGACGCGACGACCCACTGGCTCGCCCGCGACGAGCTCAAGGCGCTGGGCGCCAACCCGGTGCCCGATCGCGTCGTCATCGAGGGCAAGATCGTGACCGCGGCCGGCGTCTCAGCCGGCATCGACATGGCGCTCACGCTCGCCGCCAAGATCGCCGGAGACGCGGTCGCCCAGGCGATCCAGCTCGGCATCGAGTACGACCCCCAGCCCCCGTTCGACTCCGGCGCGCCCGAGAAGGCCTCCGAAGACGTGCTCGCGATGGTCCGTGGCGTGCAGGCGATCGAAGAGGCGCAGGCCGCCGCCGCGCACGCCTGACGTAAGCCGTTCCGGGCGCCCGAATCGCGCCCGATTCTCCCGCCCGCCGGGCGCGCTTATGGCGCCCGGCGGGCGCTCATAACGCGCGAACGCACCCGCGCCTCGCTGCAGCTTCAACGCACCGAGATCGTGCAGAAACGTGCAGGGCTTCGGAGTGGCGCTGAACTGCCGAAACCGGTCCAACCATGAGCAAGTCTGGCACGGATGGCCGGAGCGACGACCGGGCGAGGGACGGGGCTGCATGCGCCGTCGTACGCCGTGTTCGTGCACAACAGCACATCAGAGAGGTCCTGTCGCCCTACCTGGACGCGCGTCGCTAGGTCCAACGAATGTCCCCAACCCGCCTCCAGCCCGTGCGTTCGTGGCCGATCACACGCAATAAGAGCTCCCTACGAAGCCGCTTGCGCCGCGGAATTCGAGGGATGGGCGGTCGCGCCAAGCGACCTGAGAACTGGCGCAACCAACCCATACGGAGGTTTCAAGTAGATGTCTCGTTTCGCTTTCATGGTCCGGCACCCCAAGCGCTCGCTTGCGGTTCTGGCCCTGCTGCTGGCGGCCACGGCCGTCACGATTGGTTCGGGGGCCAACTTCTCGGCGCAGAGCGCCAACCCGACGAACACGTTCACCGCGGGCACGCTGACCATTGGCAGCAACCCGGCGAACGGCACGGCCGTTTTCACGCCGAGCACCCCGATGAAGCCGGGCGACTCCAGCGTTCGGCCTCGTCGACATCCAGAACACCGGCAGCATCACCGGTGACTTCACGCTCAGTGCGACGAGCATCGTCAACACCCCGGCCGTGCCGGGTCTGACGTCCCGTCTGACGATCTCGGTCGAGGACTGCGGTCTGTACACGAGCAACAACACCGTCCCACCGACGTGCACCGGCGCGTCGATCCCGTACCCGGCGGGCCCGATCGGCTTGCTGTCGCTCCTGAACCTCGGCACGTTCGTAGGCGGGAACGGCACCACGACCGGCGACAAGCATCGCTACAAGATCGTCGTCGCGTGGCCCAACGGCACCCCTGCTCAGGACAACCCGCTCCAGGGTGCCAACACGACGTTCACCCTCCAGTGGGACGCGAGCTAATCGCCTGACCACCGCGCCCGATAGGGGCCCGTCGCCTTCCCGGCGACGGGCCCTGCTCGGGGTGTTCGCTAGGTCCACCGCGATCACGCGCCGCCATCGCTGCCACCGCAACAGCCCCCACACCCCGACGCCCTGCGCCCGGGGTCCTGCGCCGCCGTGCCGGTCTCGTCCTGACCGTCGCCGCGATCGCGGTGGCCCTGACGATGCTCGTGCCGTTCGTCCTCGGGTACCAGCGCTACGTCATCACGTCCGGGTCGATGACGGGCACCTATGACCAGGGGTCGCTGATCTTCGACGAGACCGTTCCGACGAGCTCGCTGAAGAAGGGTGACGTCATCACCTACACGCCCCCGTCCACCCGGACGCACTCGGGGCGCCTGACCCACCGCATCTACTCGATCCGGGTCAACTCCGCCGGCATCCGCACGTATGTCACGAAGGGCGATGCCAACCCGTCGCCCGACCCGTGGTCGTTCGCGCTCAGTAGCCCGACCCAGGCCCGGGTCGTGTTCGGCATCCCCTACCTGGGCTACGTCTTCGCCGCGCTGAGCATCCCGCTCGTGCGGATCCTCGTCCTCGGCATCCCCGCCCTGCTGATCGCGCTCGGCGCGATCGGCTCGCTGTGGGAAGAGGCCGGACGCCAGCAGCGCGAGGCAACACGCAAATCATGAAGTGGCTGATCCGTCACCGCCGGACGTTCATCGTCATCGCGTTGGTGACAACGCCGCTGTGCACGGTCGGATACTCGGGCGCGAACTTCAGCGCCTCGGTCGTCAACCCCAACAACCGCATCGACGCGGCCGCCGACTTCGTCGCGCCCGTCGTGACGCTGACCGCCCCAACCGGCCGGATCGCCAATCACTTCCCGACCTTCACCGGCGCCGCAGGAACCTCGACCGGCGACCTGCCGACCGTCACGCTGCGGATCTGGAGCGGCTCGACCACCACCGGCCCGCCGGCCTTCACCTACACCGGCAGCGGCGCCAGCGGCAGCTATTCGATCCCTGCCACGTCGAGCCTCGCCGACGGCACCTGGACCGCCCAGGCCAGCCAGTCCGACACCGGCTCCAACACCGGGACGAGCACCGCCATCACGTTCGCCGTCGACACCGTCGCGCCGACCGTCACGCTCGTCAATCCGATCAACAACGCGCTGATCAACACCACCGCCACAACCTTCTCCGGCGCCGCGGGCACGGCGACCGGCGACGCCACGACGGTCACCGTCCGCGTCTACACCGGCACGAGCGTCATCCCCGCGAACCTCGTGCGCACGCTGAGCGCCCCGGTCAGCGCCGGCGCGTGGACCGTCAACGCCACCCCGGTCCTGACCCAGGGCGTCTACACCGTCCAGGCGACGCAGTCGGACACCTCGGTGCCCGCCAACACGACGACGACGGTCGCGCACACGTTCACGCTCGACACGACGAAGCCGACCGCGACGGCCGCCGTGATCGCGGCCGAGGACACCGGCAACCCGCTGTCGCCGAACTTCGTCTCCGGCCTCAACACGCAGATCCGCGCGTTCCGCGTGTACGCCAACATCACCGACACCGGCGGCAGCGACCCGACGCTCGGAACGACGACCGCGGCCCTGACCGGCATCATCGTCACCGGCACGCAGAACGTCACGCTGACCTACCACGCGGCCCCGCTGACGGTCGGCGGTAGCGCGTACAACTGGTACAGCGCCGTCCAGACCGCCGGCACCGGGGGCGGCTTCAACGGCACGAAGAACTGGACCGTCACCCCGACCGACCAGGCCGGCAACGTCGGCACCGCGCTGGCCAAGACGGTCGCCTTCGACTCGACCGCCCCCAACGCGCGCAACCTGACCAATGTCGCGGTCCTCACCGGCACGGCGGTCACGATGACCGACCCGACGGCGCCGACCGACACCGGCGGCAGCGGCCTCAACAACGTCCAGTTCCAGCAGCGCACGGCGGCCGGCCCCGGCGCATGGAACACGTTCTGCACACTGACCGTCGCGCCGTGGACATGCCCGTTCAACTCGACGACCGTGCCCGACGGCTCCTACAACTTCCAGGCCCGCGCGATCGACAACGCTGCCAACATCGGCACGAGCGCCACGATCCGGACCGGCACCGTCGACAACACCGCGCCGACCGTCACGCTGGCCAACCCCGGCGCGACGATCTCGGCGGCGACCAACCTGTCGGCCACGTTCGCCGACGGCGCGGGCACCGGCGTCAAGAACATCGTCTTCGAGCGCTCGCCGCACCTCGCCAACACATGGACGCAGATCTGCACGGCCGCCAACCCGACGTCGCCGCGGACCTGCGCGTTCACCCCGACGGTCGTCGCCGACGGCACCGTGCTGGACTTCCGCGCCCGCGTGACCGACGGGGCCAACCCGGCGTTCACGACCGCGAGCGCGATCCAGACGTCGACGATCGACTACGGCCCGCGCGGCACCGACATCCAGGCCAACGTGACCAACAACACGATCGGCAACGGCGACGTGCTGACGTTCACGTTCGACCAGGGCATCCAGCTGTCGAGCGTCGTCGCCGGCTGGACGACCGGCACACAGGCGATCCAGGTCCGGGCGGTCAACAACTCGACGACCAACGACCGCATCCAGGTTCTCAACGCGGCCGGCACGGTCACGCTGCCGTTCGGCACCGTCAACCTCAACCGCAACTTCGTCGGCGGCGCGGCGACCGGCAACGGCGTCTACCTGCGCTTCACCGGCACGCTGTCGACCAACGCCGCGCACACGCAGCTGATCGTGACGCTGACCAGCGCCGCGACCGCGGTCGGCGGGGCGACGTCGGCGACGCCCGGCCAGACGGCGAACATGACGTGGACACCGTCGGCGACGATCACCGACCCGGGCGGCCACGCAGGCGCCACCACCCTGGTCACGGAGACCGGCACCCTGGACCAGGACTTCTAGTCATGCGCGGCCGCATCCTCAAGACCGTGCGCATGACCGGCCTGACGCTCATGCTCGGCCTGGCCGGCCTGACCGTCGCGTTCGCCGCGACCGGCAACTTCCCCCTGACGCCGGTCCACAAGTCGTCGGCCGCGCGCGCGTTCGGCGTGCGGGCCGGCGGCTCGCTGTCGATCGTCAACTCGCTGGAGGGCCAGGCGATCCTCAACGCGAGCGGCATGCAGCCCGGCGAATCGCGCGCGGGCTCGGTCTCGATCACGAACTCGGGCAACATCGACGGCTACTTCACGCTGCTGGACTCGGCGATCAGCGACACCGGCTCGACGATCCCGTTCAGCAGCGTCGCCCAGCTGCTGATTCAGGACACGACGAATCCAGCGCTGCCGCTGACGATCTACGCGGGCCCGCTCGGCGGCCTGGCCCCGATCGCGCTCGGCCACGTTCTCGCCCAACGAGACGCGCGACTACCAGTTCACGGTCACGTTCCCGGTCGGCACGCCGGCGCATGACAACCAGCTCCAGGGCGCCCGCACGACGCTCCAGTACGACTGGGTGGCCGACGACGGCACGACGCCGACCAACCCGACCGACCCGGGCTCGACAACCGCGACGACGTCGCCGACCGAGACGACCGGCCCGGTCACCGGTGCGACGTCGCCGCCGACATCGCCTGCGACGACGACCACGAGCCCGGCGACCCAGACCAAGCCGAAGCAGACCACGCCCAAGCGGACCACGCCGAAGCCGACCACGCCGAAGCACCCCAAGCGCAAGCACACCAAGCCGACGACCGTCACCAGCAACCCCGTCCCCAAGCACGCTCCGATCCCCGGCAAACGCGTGGAAGGTCAAGCTGACCGCGCCGCTGCGCCGGCGCCTGCGCAGCGGCCGCGTCATCTTCCAGATCAGCTGTGGCCGCGCCTGCTACGTCGGGTTCGGCGGCACGATCAAGATCCCGCCGATCCGCCGGCGCTACAAGATCAGTCACGTGAACTTTGGCGTCCCCGCCGGCGCGAAGATCAGCATCGTCGTCAAGCTGTCGCCTTCGATGAAGGCCGGCATCCTTCGCGCGCTGCGCCAGCACAAGCGGCCGACCGTGACCGCCCAGGTCACGGCCCGCTCCGGCAAGCTGCGGGCCAAGGCGACGCGCACGGTCCGGATCGTCCGCTGACGCGACGCCGCGGCGCCCTGCTCAGCCGAAGAACACTTCGGCCGTCGCGTACAGCTCCGGGTCGACGAGCTTGGGCTCGCCGAGCGCCTCGTCGAGCGACGCGCGCTCGATCTGCGTGCCGCGCAGCGCGACCATCGTCCCGAACGCGCCGGCGGCGACCGCGTCGACCGCCGCGACGCCGAAGCGGGTCGCCAGCACGCGGTCGTATGCGGTCGGCGTGCCCCCGCGCTGGACGTGGCCCAGGATCGTCATCCGCGTCTCGAAGCCGGTGCGCTGCTCGATCTCGCGCTCGAGCGTGACCGCGATCCCGCCGAGGCGCGCGTGGCCGAACGCGTCGGTCGTGTCGTGCGTGGTCAGCGCCTCGCCCTCGCCCCCGGCCGGGACAGCGCCCTCGCTGACGACGACGATCGAGAACGTCCGCCCGCGGTCATGGCGGCGGCGCAGGTGCGCGCACACCGCGTCGAGGTCGAACGGTCGCTCGGGGATCAGGATCGCATCGGCGCCGCCGGCAATCCCGGAGTGAACGGCGATCCAGCCCGCATGACGGCCCATGACCTCGAGCACGATCACGCGGTTGTGCGACTCGGCCGTCGTGTGCAGGCGGTCGATCGCGTCGGAGGCGATCTGGACCGCGGTCTGGAAGCCGAACGTGTAGTCGGTCCCGGCGAGATCGTTGTCGATCGTCTTGGGGACGCCGACGATCTTCACCCCGGCGGCATTCAGGCGCCGCGCGACGCCGAGCGTGTCCTCGCCACCGATCGCGACCAGCGCGTCGATCCCGCCGGCGGAAAGCGCGGCGATCACGCGCGCCTCGCCGTCGTCGGTGGCGTACGGGTTGGTCCGTGACGTGCCGAGGATCGTCCCGCCGCGCGGCAGGATGCCGGACGTCGCGTCGCGGTCGAGCACCCGCCCCTCGCCGGCCAGCACCCCGGACCAGCCGTACGTGAAGCCGAAGAACTCCATTCCGTGGGCGTCGATCCCGCGACGCACCACGGCGCGGATGACCGCGTTGAGCCCCGGGCAGTCGCCCCCACCGGTGAGGATCCCTATCCGCATGCAAGCGAGGGTACGGGATCGACGGTCGGGACTAGCTGCGCTCGATCTGGAGCACCACGACCGTGCCCTTGTCGACGTGTTCGCCGGCCTGCGGGTTCTGGTCGGTGACCCGCCAACTCGACGCGTCGAAGACTCCGAACACGCCGCCGCCGTCCTCCTCGAAATCGAGGTCGTGGTCCTGGAGCTTGGACTCGGCATGGTCGAGGGAGTCGCCGACGACGTTGGGCACGGTGACGAGGTTGGGGTCGGGCGGCGTGACGGTCACCGTGACCGATCGTCGTCGTCGTCGTCGTGTGCGTCTTGGTCGTCGTGTGGACGATCACGTGCGCGACCGTCTTCGTGTGGTCCTGCACGACGCCGCCGAGCGCGACGATCAGCAGCACCCCGGCCAGGAAGCCGCCGGCCGCGGCCAGCCCGAGCCCGAGCCATCCGAACACGCGCCGCCGACTCATGGTGCGACCGGCGGCGGCGCCGGCGCGGCCTGGCCGGGCCAGCGCACGAGCTCGGGCTCGCCCTTCTCGGGGAACGGGACCTCGATCGTGTCGAAGTCGCGCGG
This sequence comes from uncultured Actinomycetes bacterium, assembly GCA_963846975.1. GTDB lineage: Bacteria > Actinomycetota > Thermoleophilia > Solirubrobacterales > Solirubrobacteraceae > AC-49. The sequence goes on along the minus strand of CAWJXY010000005.1, from coordinate 77,546 downwards.
GACCTCGGTGGAGGCGAACACGGCGCGCGCCTCGTCGCGCAGCTCGCCGCCCGCGTAGCGCGGCGAGATATGGGTCAGCGCGAGCATCCGCACACCGGCGTCGCGGGCCAGCTCGGCCGCCTCGCGCGCGGTGCGTGTGCCCGGTCTCCTGCGCGCGCGGTCGACCTCGTCGTGGCTGAACGTCGCCTCGTGGACGAGCACGTCGGCGTCGTGGGCGGCGATCGCGACCATCTCGCACGGCGCGCGTGTCGCCGCTGATGACGAGCTTGCGACCGGGCCGCGGCGGCCCCATGACCTGGTCGGGGCTCGACGCCGTTGACCGTCTCGCCGCGCTGGAGGCGGCCGAGCTGCGGCCCGAACGGGACGCCGAGCCGCTGCGCGAGCTCGCTGTCGAGGTGACCGGGCCGCCCGTCCTCGACCAGCGCGAAGCCGAGCGCCGTCCCGCGGTGGCGGACCTCGAGGCGGTCACGACGTAGCCGTCGAACGACACCGACTGGCCCGGCTCGATCTCGGAGATCGTGACCGGGTACCGGAGGCGCCCGTAGATGCGCCGCAGCGTCCCGAACAGCTCGTTGGTGCCGCGCGGCCCGCGGATCGTAAGCGGCGTCCCGCGGTCGCGCAGGTCGAACGACTTCAGCATCCCGACGAGCCCGAGCCAGTGGTCGATGTGCAGGTGGGTAAGGAACACGTGCTCGATGTCGGGCAGGCCGACCGAGCGCACGAGCTGGCGCTGCGTGCCCTCGCCGCAGTCGAACAGCAGCCGGTCGCCGCCGCGGCGCACGAGGATCGCCGGCAGGCCCCGGCGCGCCGACGGAACCGAGCCGGCGGTACCAGCGAAGAACAGCGAGAGGTCCATGTCAGGTGGCGAGGGTAGCGAGCGCGGAGACGCGCGGCGCCCGGTTCGTCGCGTCGCCGCGGGCCGTCAGGAGTGCTTGTTGGCCTGGACGGCGAGGGCCACGACGAAGACCACGACCGCGGCAAGAACGATCCACGGGCCGTGCTTCCTGGTCGCCCGTTCGGGCCGGTTCCACGCGACGATCCCGAGGATCAGCCCGACGAGCGGGATGATCGCGAAGATGTAGCCCAACACGACCAGTGGCGTATTCATCTTGCCGTCGGAGGAGACCGTCCCGGCGCCGGCCGGCTGGAACTGCATCGTCCACTGCGTCCCGTCCCACCAGCGCTGCTGACCCGAACCCTGTGGATCGGGATACCAACCCGCGACCGGGTTGTTGATGTCGGACATCTGTGCTCCTCGTCGGCTCTGACAGCTCCCCTAGCGCGCCCGAGAGGATTCGAACCTCTGACTTCCGCCTCCGGAGGGCGGCGCTCTATCCACTGAGCTACGGGCGCTCGGGGGTCAGCTTACCGGGGCCCGCGGAGCCCGTCTGTGTCCGTCAAGTAGACCTCGTCGAGCAGATCAGCGTTGTCGCCGTAGCCGAAGTTGGCGGTCAGGTAGTCGTCGACCTCTTCGCGCGGGCAGCCGTTGAGCGCCATGTTCAGCGCGGCCAGCCGCGCCGCGCGCGTCGCCTGGCGCGCGGCAAAGTCGCCACGGCGACGGTGCGGCGCGGCCAACGCGCGGTCATAGAGCTCGAGGCCGATCGTTTCGCGGGCCAGCGCGCGGGTCGCGGCGCAGGGCCTCGCGGATAGCCGCCTGGCGGTGGCGACCGTCCTGCACGTCGAAGCGCGTCGCGCGCGTGAGCCGCAGGACGCCGAGCGGCTGGTCGGGGCCAACGGCGACGAACACGCCGGAGGGCGAGAACGACGCGACGAGCGTCCCCGGCGACCAGTCGCGCCGGCGCTCGATCAGGCGCTCGGCGAGCTCGTCGACGCGGCGCGGGTCGAGCCCCGGGCGGGCGGGGTCAGAGTTCGCCTCGACCGACGTCAGGTACGTCGCGGCGAACTCCAGCGGCACGAGCGCCAGATAGCGGGCGCGGCCGCCGACCCGCCCTCGCAGCGCAGCGAGCTCCAGAATCTCGCCCTCGAGCGCCCAGGGGTCGTAGCGCGAAGAGGAGAGCGTGTGGTCGCTCATGGCAGCGGAGGGACGTCGGCGTAGGGGTCGAACCGGCCGTGACGCAGCGCATGGGTCGCCTCAACGGTGGAGAGGCCGCTGCGTCGCACGGCGTCGGCGACCGCGTCGCCGCTGAAATGGGTGCGGCCGTACGCGATCAGCGCGCGAGCCCGTGCCTCGACCCGCTCGGTCGGCCGCACCCCGGTGTGGACCGTGTCGGTCAGCGCGTGGCAGACCGTGGTCGACACCTCGACGAACTCCTGGCCGCGGGGCGAGCGCATGCCCGCCAGCATGAGCGTCTTCACGGTCGCGATGTCGTCGCGCATCACGTTGCCGATCCGGTTGAGCGCGCGTGCCCCGATCGGGGTTCGCTTGCCACATCCACAGAAGCACTCGGCCATGCGTCGAGAGAACCCGACGAACGCTGAAAAGCGCCTGAGGCGCTTGTTGCGCCTGGGTTCAGGCGATCTCGCCGGCGCTCAGCGCGCGCAGCAGCATGTGCGCTTCGGTGGCCTGCGCGCTGTCCGTCGGGTCGAGCTCGAGAAGTTCGACGAGCAGCTCGAAGGCGAGCACGTAGGGCTCGGTGCGCCACGCCTCGCCGGGCGGCGCATGTGGATGTGCGCGCCGTCGCGGACCGCCTCGACGGCGCGTCCGGCGCTCGACTGTACCCGCCGCACCGTGACCGAGGGGCTGTCGGCCAGCGGTGCGGCGGGACGGTCGAACGAGGACTCCATGAGCACCTGCGCAGCCTTCCGGCCCGACGCACCGTCGAACCGGTTTGCGGCGTAGATGCACGGTTTCGCGGTCCGAAACCCCACCTCCGACTGCCCGATTTCAGGTCCGTGGCAATTCCTGGACCAAGCTCAGCACCGGCGCGAACAGGTCGCCGTGCTCGTCGACGCGCGCGCAGCACCTCGCCGGTCTCAAACGACAGGATTTCGGGGTCTTCGGCGCTCGCGCAGGCGCGGACCTCGTCCCAGCGCAGCGGCGTCGAGACGGTCGGGCTCGCCATCGCGCGCGGCGAGTAGACGTTGATCGTCGTCTTGTGCGCATCGTTCTGGCTCCAGTCGATGAACACGCGGCCCTTGCGCAGGCTCTTGGTCATCCGCGACACGACGAGCTTGGGCTCGGCCTGCTCGAGCGTCTGGGCGACGGCGTGGGCGAACGCCTTCGTCTCGTCGTACGTCACGGGCGTGTTGAGCGGGACGTAGACCTGCATGCCCTTGGATCCCGACGTCTTGGCGACGCACTCGAGCCCCAGGCCGTCGAGCATCCCTTCGATCAGCGTCGCGACCTGCGCGCACTGCACGATCGTCGTCCCCGGCCCCGGGTCGAGGTCGAACGCGACGACGGTCGGGCGCCCCTGGTCGGCCACCTTGGCCAGCGAGGTGTGCAGCTCGATGTCGGCCAGGTTGCCCAGCCACGCGAGCGTCGCCACGTGCTCGACGACGCAGAAGCCCTGGCTCGTGTCGACCCACTCCGGCCGGTGGCGCGGGCAGTTCTTCTCGAAGAAGTACTCGCTGTCGACGCCGTTGGGGTAGCGCTTGAGCGTCAGCTGGCGCGCCGCGAGGTGCGGCAGCAGCACCGGGGCGATCGCGACCAGGTAGTCGACGAGGTCGCGCTTGGTGAAGCCCGTCTGCGGCCACAGGACCTTGGTCGGGTTGGCGAGCCGGACCTCGTGGCCGCCGACGCGCAGCTGGGCCGCCTTGGGCGTCTGCGAAACGACCTCGAGCGGCGCCGCCGCCGCCGCCATCGGTGGCGTCGACCAGCCCTTTGTAGGACGGCGCGCGCATCGCGCCCTCGGCCCCCCACTCCAGGTACTCGATCTCGGCGCGCAGCCGCGGCTCGACGTAGATCGCCTCGCGCGGGATCTTCGGCCCGCCGGGCGCGAACGGCGACGCGTCCCGGCGCAGCGGGTCGAGCAGCGCCTGGATGCGGTTCAGCTCGGCCTGCGTGAACCCGGTCCCGACGCGCCCGACGTGGACGAGCTCGCCGTCGCGCTCCTGGCCCATCAGCAGCGCCCCGACGCGGTCGGTGCGCGTTCCCTTCCCCGGCACCCAGCCGCCGATCACGACCTCCTCGCGGCGGACGTTCTTGACCTTGATCCACGTGTCGCCGCGCACCCCGGGCAGATAGCGCGAGTCGACCCGCTTGGCGATGACGCCCTCGAGCCCCTGCTCGCGGGTCGCGGCGAGCACGTCGACGCCGCGCCCGATGACGTGGTCGGGCGTCTGCCAGCGCTCGCCGTTGAGGCGAAGGTCGGCGAGCAGCTCGCGGCGCTGGGCGTAGGTGAGGCCGGTCGTCGAGTGGCCGTCGAGCCACAGCAGGTCGAAGATGATGTAGCTGACCGGCGCGTCGCGGGCCAGCCGCTTGGCCTGCGCCTCGCTTGAGATGTTGATCCGCCGCTGGAGCGCGCCGAAGCTCGGGCGCCCGTCGGCGTCGAAGGCGACGATCTCGCCGTCGAGGATCGCCGCATGCGAGCTCAGCGCACGGTTGAGGCGCTGGAGCTCCGGATACGCGCCGGTGATGTCGGCCAGCGAGCGCGCCTGCAGGCGCAGGCGCCCGGGCTGGGAGAAGGCCAGCGCGCGCACACCGTCCCACTTGATCTCGTAGGCCCACTCGGTGGCGCCGCCGTCACGCGGCAACGGCGCCGGCCTTGCGCGAGCATCGGCAGGACCTGCTCGGGCATCGGGCCGCGGCCGGGGTCCTGGGCCGGGTCCATGCGGTGGATCATCCACTCGGGCGCGCCGTCCTCGCGCCCGATCGCAAACAGCGCGTAGCGGCCCTGGATGCGTTCGCCGCGCAGGTCGACCTCGACCTTGCGCGACTCCCACTTGAGCAGCTCGTAGGTGCCCGAGTCCCAGATCGTCATCGTCCCGGCGCCGTATTGGCCCTTGGGGATCTCGGCCTCGAACGACAGGTACTCGAGCGGGTGGTCCTCGGTGCGCACGGCGATACGGTTGACCTTCGGCTCCTCGGGCAGCCCGTTGGGAAGCGCCCACGACGCGAGCGTCCCGTCGCGCTCCAGTCGGAGGTCCCAGTGCAGGCGCGTCGCCGAGTGCTCCTGGATCACGAACCGCGCCGGCGCGTCGGTGGCCGCATCGGCGGCTCGCTTGCGCTTGGCACCACGGGGCTCGGGCGTCTTGGCGAAGTCGCGCTTGGTTTCGTAGCTGTCGCGGCCGCGGGCGCGTGGCACCCGCCGAGCTTAAACAGGCGCCTACGCGGCGGCGCGCAGCGCCGCATGGAGCGCGGTGAACGACGCCGCCTTGTCGAGGTAGGCGCACGCGTCGGGGTGGCGCTCGCGCGAGACGGTCACCGGGTAGCCGGAGTAGACAACGACCCGCGCCCGCGGCACGAGCAGGCGCAGCTCCGCCACCAGGCTGTCGCGCGGCCCGGGCGGCAGCAGGTCGAGCAGCACGACGTCGGGCTGCGCGGCGCCGACGCCGGCCAGCGCCTCTTCAGGCGACCCCGCCTCGCCGACGATCTCGACGTCCTCGTAGGAGCCCAGGATCTCGCGAACCAGGACCCGAAACGACGACGAATCGTCACAGTGGAACACCCGCACCACGTCGCGCAGCATACGTGCGCGAGGTTCGTCAATGTGCCGGTCGCACCTGCTTTTTCACACTATTTAGTTGTGTGTTTGCAATCGCTCAACCACCGGCGACGGCGGGCAGGATCTGGACCTCTGCCCCATCGGAAACCGGTGTTTCGAGGCCCTCGCCGAAGCGGATGTCCTCGCCGCCGACGTAGACGTTGACGAACCGCCGCAGGGCGCCGTCGTCGTCCGACAGCCGCTCACGCAGCTCGCCGTGGGATTCGAACACGGAGTCGAGCACCTCGCCGACCGTCTCGCCGTGGGCCTCGATCGTCGACTGCCCGCCGACCGCGTCGCGCAGCTGGGTCGGCAGCTTGACCTTGACCGCCGCCATCAGCGCACCACCGCCGCGGTCACGTGCTCCTCGAAGGCGTCGTAGCTGGGGTCGATCTCGAACGCCTCGAAGCTGCCGCGGACGGCGTCGAGCGTCTTGAGGCCGTCGCCGGTGATGACGAGCACGACGCGCTCGTCGGGGCCGATCGTCCCCTGCGCCGCGAGCTTCGCGAGCGTCGCCGTCGTCACGCCGCCGGCCGTCTCGGTGAAGATGCCGGTCGTCTCGGCGAGCAGGCGGATGCCGGCGCGGATCTCGTCGTCGGTGACCGCCTCGATCGAGCCCTCGGTCTTTCGCGCGAGGTCGAGCGCGTAGGGGCCGTCGGCCGGGTTGCCGATCGCCAGCGACTTGGCGATCGTGTCCGGCTTGACCGGGCGGCAGACGTCGGCGCCGTCGGCGAACGCCTGCGCGACCGGCGAGCAGCCGGTGGCCTGGGCGCCGTTGAACGTCGGCAGCTCGCCCTCGACGAGGCCGAGCTTCTGCCACTCCTCGATCCCCTTGGCGATCTTCGTGAACAGCGAGCCCGACGCGATCGGCGCGACGATCCGGTCGGGCAGCTCCCAGCCGAGTTGCTCGGCAGATCTCGTAGGCCAGGGTCTTGGAGCCCTCGGCGTAGTAGGGGCGCAGGTTGACGTTGACGAACGCCCAGCCCTCCTTCTCGCCCGACAGCTCGGTGCACAGCCGGTTGACGTCGTCGTAGTTGCCGCGGACCTTGACGAGCGTCGTGTCGTAGATCCCGGTCGCCAGGACCTTCTGCTCCTCGAGGTCTGAGGGGATGAAGACGTAGGACTCCAGGCCCAGCGCCGAGGAGTGCGCGGCGACGGCGTTGGCGAGGTTGCCGGTCGAGGCGCAGGCCAGAACCTCGAAGCCGAGCTCGCGCGCCCGCGCAGCGGCGACCGACACGACGCGGTCCTTGAACGAGTGCGTCGGGTTGGCGGTGTCGTTCTTGACCCAGACCTCGCCGAGGCCGAGCTCCTCGGCCAGGCGGTCGGCGCTCACGAGCGGCGTGCAGCCGGTCGGCAGACCGACGCGTGACGACTTGCGCCCCGAGGGGCCGGGCGGCGCCTCGACGGGCAGGAAGTCGGCGTAGCGCCAGATGTTCTGCGGGCCCGACTGGATGCGCCGGCGCAGCGCCGCGACGTCGTCGCCGAGGCTCGAGTGGTCGTAGGAGACCTCGACCGGCCCGAAGCAGCGCTGGCAGATGTAGCGCGCGTCGAGCGGGTACGTCTCCCCACACTCCCTGCACTTCAATTCCTTGGCCGTCATTCTCGAAACCCTCCGCGGTGATCGGTGCGGCGGAGGTCGTTCGAGTGGACTCGCGCCACACATCTTCAGGAATTGGCACCTTTCCTCTCCGTCCACGTGGTGGTCGGCGAGGAGGTTGCCGGGGTTTCATCGGGCCAGTCCCTCCACCCCTCTGGATGTGCCAGCTATGTCTGGTGGCAAGAAGCCTATCAACGCTGGTCGCACCGGTACAATGCGTGTCGAGATGCCCCTGACCGACGACCCGCTCAGTCCGAAGCATGCCGTCCCTGCCCAAGCCTCGCTTGCGCCGGTCCTCGCGTGCCCGCGGTGTCGCCGTCGGGGCCGCCGAGCCTGAGGCGCCGCAGCGTCGAGATCGTCGAGGCGCACGGGGTGCGCTGGATCAACATCGAGCGCCCGCGCCCGATCGACCGCGCGTGGCTGGAGGAGCACTTCCCCGCCTTCCACAGCCTCGACTACGAGGACGTCTTCTCGCGCAACCAGCGCCCGAAGGTCGACGAGTACGACGACTATCTGTTCGTCGTCCTGCACTTCCCGGCCTACGACAAGTCGGTCGGGCGGCTGAACGCGGCCGAGGTCGACATCTTCGTCGGCCCCGACTACGTCATCACGCTGCCCAACGAGCCGCTGCCGCCGCTGGAGTACCTGTTCGAGTCCTGCCGCGCGCGTGCCGAGCGCCGCGACCAGCTGTTCTCCCAGGGCCCCGGCTACCTGATGTACCGGATCGTCGACGACTGCGTCGACGCGTCGTTTCCGATGCTGCGCAAGATCGGCAACAAGCTCGAGCGCCTCGAGGACGAGATCTTCGAGCAGCGCAACAACCAGGAAGTGGTGCGCGACCTCTCCAACGCCAAGCAGGAGATCATCAACTTCCGCAAGATCGTCCGCCCGCAGCGCGCCGCGCTGCACGACCTCGAGCGCACCAAGCGCTACATCCCCGAGGGGCTGGACATCTACTTCGATGACATCAACGACGCGAACGAGCGCGTCTGGGACATGCTCGAGAACTTCAAGGAGGTCGTCGAGGGGCTGGAATCGACGAACGAGTCGGTCCTGTCGCACCGCCTCAACGACCTGCTGCGGATCCTGACCGTGCTCAGCGTGATCTTCCTGCCGCTGACGCTGCTGAGCGGGATCTTCGGCATGAACACGCACGTCCCCGGCGAGCAGACGTTCGCCGGCTTCTGGGCGGTCGCGGGCGCGATGCTCGTGCTGCTGATCGGGATGATCGTGTTCTTCCGCCGACGCGGTTGGCTGTAGGTGCTCTGACAGCGCCGCGCCCGGGGGCTTGAGTTCCTTGAGGTTTTTGCCGATGAACGGACTGATGGCGTAGCGGGCCCCCGCCCCTGCGCCTCTCCTGGCCAAAGGAGACTCGTCCGTTCAGGACCGCCCTCGGTAATCGGCGCAACGTCGCGCCACGACCGTTACAGTGATGGCGGGTCTGAAGACGGGTTGACAGTTGGACGTTCCGCGACCGGCGCCGCCGGATCTGCGTCCAACGAGTCCCCTGCGATCCCAGCAGTACCAACGTCACGCGCCGGCATCCCGCCGCCGCGACTTCCTGGAGGAACGATATGAAGACCATCCTTGCCTGCGTCGTGACCGCATTGATCGTGGTGACCGCCACCGCGACCGCTGCGTCACTGATCACCGGCAGCCAGATCGCCGACAACACGATCCACACCCACAACATCCACAAGAACGCGATCACACTGAACCGCCTCTCGCCGGGCGTCCAGAAGCTCCTCAACGCGCGCCGCCCAGAGCGGCTGCCAACGGCGCCGTGGGCCGACGGCCTCAAGGGCGACACCGGCGCGACGGGCGCCAAGGGCGACACCCGGCGCGCCAAGGGCGACACCGGCGCCAACGGCGACACATGGGCACCAACGGCGACCAACGGCCTCGACGCCGATCAACCGCGCGTTGTGACCGGCGCCAACACGCAGGGCTTCCTGCTGGCGCCCTACGGCGCGAACTCGGTCGTCGACGGTCGCGGACCCGAGGACGGCTCGGCGCACGGCGTCGTCGCCGCCGGCACGTCGCCTGTGCTCCCAGCTCGGTACACCAAGGCGCTCGAGATGTCGCTCAACGACACGCTCGGTCGCACCGTCGACACATCCTCCCGGTTACCACGGGCATCGACGGCGCCGCGCGCTGTCCTAGCTGACCGACGCCTCGTACCACTCGCTGGTCGTCACGCGCAACGCGGCAGACGCCGGCGGCCACACCGATCCTCGGGCTCCAGATCGAAGTGCTCGAGCGCGGCCGATCGGCTCGGGCTCAGGGCTTCACGAAGCTCGTGTACGAGCCGCTGCTATAACGGTCGAGGGCGGCAGCGACGACGCCGACGTCGCCACAGCGTGCCTGGCGGGCAAGGTCTGGTCGACCTAAGCGATCGCCGGCAGCGGGCACGCAGGCGCAGCCGATCCCCCTGGCGGCGTTCGCTGCCCGCAACCCGGACGCGAAGGTCATCCGGATCGTCGTTCGACAACGGCGGCACGTCCGGTGCCGGCAGCTCGGCGACGAGCGACACCGACATCTCGGTCGACAACGCCGTCGCCGGGTTCGGTTCGACGTTCGCGCGTTACGACTTCGGCGGCTAGCCGCCGTCGCAGTCACGCGACGTACCGGAGGGGCCGCCACGGGGCCCCTCCGTTTGTTTGTCGACAGTCATTCGTGGGGTGCCGCCGTCGATGGCGTCAGCTTCGTCCCCTAATGTGGACGATGGCGTGCCCGGCCCCGGAGGGGCCGCAGCGCCGGAAACGTTCATCTATGTCAGGGCGCCCTCGCGGTGTCCGGCGTCAAGGGAGTTGCCGCCAGTATGAGGACTGTCCTCGCTTGCGTGGTCGTCGCGATGGTTGCTGTAGCCGCCACGGCTACCGCTTCATCGCTGATCACCGGTAGCCAGATCGCTACCAACACGATCCACAATCACAACATCCACAAGAACACGGTCTCGCTGAACCGCCTGACGCCGGGCGTCCAGCGGCTCATCAAGCGCGCCAGCGCCCAGAACGGTGCCAACGGCGCCGTGGGCGCGACCGGCGCTCAGGGACCGGCGGCGGCTGGTGCCAACGGCGCCGCGGGCGCGACGGGTCCCGGCGCGGCCGGCGCCAAGGGCGACACCGGCGGGCAGGGCGTCGCCGGCACGCCGGCCAACCAGCCCGGCGACATCGTTTACAACGCGGTCCCCACGACGCTGCCGCCGAACATGCCGAGCCTCGGGTACCAGGCCAGCAGACGAGCGAGTTCGGTGACTACGTTCACCTCGCCGGCACGTCTCGCCACCTCAACACGGTGACCGTGACGATGAGCTCCTGGGCGCTGCACTCCACCGCGACCAACAAGAAGTACCCCTCGGGTGGCTTCTCGATGCCGATGACGCTCAACGTCTACGGGAAGCCGGCCGCGGCCACGCCGACGCGCCCGGGCGAGCTGCTGGGCGGCGTGACGCAGGCGGTCATCGTCCCGTGCCGCCCGGAGGCCGACCCGACGTGCACGATCAACGGTAACCCCGCCCCCACGGCTTGGCGTGCCAGCGACAACCAGTGCTACAACGGGATGGCGTTCAACGTCACGTTCAACCTCAGCTCGCTCGGAGTCACGTTGCCGAATGACGTGATCGTCGACGTCGCCTACAACACGCAGACGTGGGGTCCGGAGCCGCGCGGCACGGACGGGCCGTACAACTCGATCAACGTCGGGGTCATCGGCACGCCGTCGACCGGCACCGACAACAGCGACGACGAGGTGTTCTGGAACACCGACACCGCGGGCCAGTACGCCGACAACGGCGGCACCGACCCGGCCGACACGTTCCGCCGGGACACGGGCTGGGGCGCGCAGGCCGGTCCCCCCGCGGTGCCCGCCGAGGGCACGCTGCCGATCAAGATCACGGCTACGTCGTAGCCGACTGAGCCGTGCGAGGGCGGCCTGCGGGCCGAGTCGATAGTTCACGCGTGTACCGGAGGGGCCCCGTCGGGGCCCCTCCGTTTCTATGCACGGCTCGCGCGGCGTGTTATGCGTCGGCCGCGGGATGTGAGCGCGCGAGCAGCGGTGCCGCAGGGTCGAACACCCGTCCGTTTGCGCGCGCGTAACGACCGCGGTGCGGTGGGGTGTAAACCGCGATGGCCCCTGTGGAGTCCCTTGAGCGTCTCGCCGAGCTGTCGGCCGCGCCCGCGTCCGCGCCGCGCAAGCGGATGCTGGTGGTCGTCAACCCGTACGCAACGACGGTCTCCGACCGCCTGCGCAACCTCGTCGTCTACGCCCTCCAGGGCCGCTATGACGTCGAGGCGATCGACACCAAGGCCCGCGACCATGCAACCGCGCTGGCGCGTGAGGCGGCGCAGGAGGGCTACGACGTCGTCGTCGCGTTCGGCGGCGACGGCACGCTCAACGAGGTCGCCAACGGGCTGGCCGGGTCACCGACGCCACTCACATGCCTGCCCGGCGGGTCGACGAACGTCTTCTGCCGGATGCTCGGGATCCCCAACGACATCGTCGACGCGACCGAGCACCTGCTCGCGCTCGCCGACGACTTCCGGCCGCGGTCGGTTGACCTTGCGTCGGTCAACGGTCGCGCGTTCACGTTCTCGGCCGGCTACGGGCTCGACGCAAGCGTCGTCGAACGCGTCGACCGCCATCCGCGGCTGAAGTCGTCGCTCGGCCCCTACTACTTCGCGTGGTCGGGCTTTTCGATCTTCAACCGCCGCTACGTGGTCAACCCGCCGCGCATGGAGGCTGTGCTGCCCGACGGCACGCGCCTGACCGGCGTCACCGCGCTCGTGCAGAACAGCGACCCGTACACGTACTTCAAGGGCCGCGAGATCTACGTCGCCGAAGGCGCGTCGCTGGACTCCGGGACGCTGGCCGGCGTGCTGCTCAAGCGCTCGACCCCCACCCTGATGCCGAGCATCATCTTCCGATTGCTGTCATCGCGGGCCCGCGTCCTGGGCAGCCGCGGCGTCGACGGCTTCTCCGGCGTCCCGGAGATCGTGATCAGCTCGCTCGACGAACGCCCGATCGACCTCCAGGTCGACGGGGACTACATCGGCGCGCATACGGAAGCCCGGTTCTCGCTGGACCCGCGGCGGCTGCGGGTCGTTTCGTAGGCACTCGCGGCGCTCCGTGCGTCGAAGGCTGGGTTCAGGCCCATATGGGGCCGAAAGCCAGCCTTCGATGGCGGGAGAACGGGAGCGGTGGCGCTCCCACCCTCCTAAGCAAACGCGGCGGACTCAGCCCGCGCCCGGGGTGACCCGGTACGCGTCGAAGACCCCGTCGATGTTGCGCAGCCGCCCAACCGTGGCCTTCAGGATCTGTGTGTCGGCGACCTCGACGACGAAGCGGTTCTGGACCATCGGCTTGCTGACGATGCAGCGGGCCTCGACGATGTTGATGCCGGCCTCGGCGAACGTGCGCGAGAGGTCCTCGAGCAGCCGGTGGCGGTCCCAGCCGTCGACCTGGAGCTCGACCTTGAACGCGGTCTCGTGGTCGCCCTCCCAGCGCACCGACACGAACCGCTCGGGGTCCTTGCGCAGCGCCGCCGTGTTCGGGCAGTCGTCGCGGTGGATCGTGATTCCGCGCCCCAGTGACACGTAGCCGACGATCGGGTCGCCCGGGACCGGCCGGCAGCACTTGGCCATCCGCAGCATGACGTCGTCGACGCCCTGCGACCTTGATCCCGTAGCTCGTTGACGTCCCCGTCGGCTGGCGGCGCTCGCGGCGGGTCGAGACGAGCTGGTCGGCCGCCGTCTCGGTCTCCTCGGCCGCCTCGCCCTGCTTGAGGCGCTGGAGCACCTTGTTGACGACGATCTTGGTCGAGATCTTGGCCCCGCCGAGCGCGATGTAGAAGTCGTCGGCCTTGCGGAAGCCCATCTCGCGGATCACGTCGGCCAGCAGCGGCGAGCCGGTGATCTTCTGCGCCGGCAGCCCGGCCTTGTTGAGCGCCTCCTGAAGCAGTGTGCGCCCCGAGTGCTCGGTGTCCTGGCGCGACTCCTGCTTGAACCACTGCTTGATCTTGTTGCGGGCGCGTGTCGTCTTGACCAGCGCCAGCCAGTCGCGCGACGGCCCGCGGTCGCGGTTGGCCGTCATCACCTCGACGATGTCGCCGCTCTTGAGCTCGTAGTGCAGCGGCACCATCTTGCCGTTGACCTTCGCGCCGACGCAGCGGTGGCCGATCTCGGTGTGGACCTCGTAGGCGAAGTCCAGCGGCGTCGCGCCGGCGGCCAGCGACTTGACCTCGCCCTTGGGCGTGAAGACGTAGACCTCCTCGTCGAACAGGTCGACCTTCAGCGTCTCCATGAACTCGGCCGGGTCCGACAGGTCGTTCTGCCAGTCGAGCATCGAGCGCAGCCAGTGCAGCTTGGCGTCGCCGTCCTCGGCCGCCGGCTGGGTCGCGCCGGGGTCCTGCTTGTAGATCCAGTGCGCGGCGACGCCGAACTCGGCCATGTCGTGCATGTCGCGCGTGCGGATCTGGATCTCCAGCGGCCGCCCCTCGGGTCCGATGACCGTCGTGTGCAGCGACTGGTACATGTTGAACTTGGGCATCGCGATGAAGTCCTTGAAGCGCCCGGGCAGCGGCTTCCACAGCGAGTGCACGACGCCGACCGCGCCGTAGCAGTCCTTGACCGAGTCGACGATCACCCGCATCGCCGTGAGGTCGTAGATCTCGTTGAACTCGCGGCCGCGCTTGGTCATCTTCGAGTAGATCGAATAGAAGTGCTTGGCCCGGCCCGAGATCTGCGCCTCGATGCCCAGCGAGCCCAGCTCGGACAGCAGGTACTTGCCCGCCTGGTTGACGTAGACCTCGCGCTCGTCGCGCTGCTGGTTGACGAGCCCCTTGATCTCCTGGTACTTGCGCGGGTGAAGCGACGCGAAGGCCAGGTCCTCGAGCTCCCACTTGATCGCGTGGATGCCGAGCCGGTGGGCGATCGGCGCGTAGATCTCCAGGGTCTCCTTGGCCTTGTCGATCTGCTTCTGCTTGGGCAGCGCGTCGATCGTGCGCATGTTGTGCAGGCGATCGGCGAGCTTGATGAGGATGACCCGGATGTCCGTGGCCATCGCGACCATCATCTTGCGGTAGTTCTCGGCCTGGGCCTCGTCGCGCGACTGGAACGTGATCCCGGTCAGCTTCGTCACCCCGTCGACGAGCCCGGACACCTCGTCGCCGAAGTTCTCGCGGACCTCGTCGAGCGACGCGGTCGTGTCCTCGACCGTGTCGTGCAGCAGCGCGGCGACGATCGTCTCGGTGTCGAGCCGCATGCCGGCGCAGATCTTCGCCACGCCGACCGGGTGGACGATGAAGTCCTCGCCCGACTTGCGCCGCTGGTCGGCGTGGTGCTCGCAGGCGAACACGAACGCGTCGCGGACCGGCTCGCGGCGGATCTGCATCGCGGCGTCGCCCGAGTGCTCCTCGACGATCGCGAACAGATCGGCGAGCAGCCGGCGCTCGGTCGGCGTCAGGTCGTCGCCGGCGATCGTCGAGCTCGGGGAGCTCGACCGACGGGCGCTCGGCGACGCCGACCGGTGCCCGGTCGAGCGGGCCGGGGCGCACGATCGGCTTGCTTACGCCGCCTGTCGGGTCGCGCGGCTCAGCCACGCAACGCCCTCCTCGAGGCTGCTGCGGTAGGCGACGAACGCCGGCGAGCGTTCGAGCTCGGTGCGCGGCGCGCCGTCGACGACCGCCGCGTGCAGCGTTTCGCGGTCGAGTTCGACGAGCCCCAGCTCGTCGAGCACCCGCAGCAGCCGCCCCGCGCGTGCCGGATCGCCCTCGAGCGCCGCGGCCGGATCGCCGCGCAGCGCGCGATAGAGGCCGCGCAGCGGTTCGGAGAGGTTGTAGGCGTGCTCATGGACTCCCAGAGCAAAGGGTACCTCGGCAGCGCCCCAGGCCAGATGGGACAGACGGTCGTGCGAGCACGCCTCGAGAACGGCCTGCGCGGCGGCGGTCGGCGGCGGGTCGAGCGCGACGAGATGGGCGTACGGGCCGGCGAGCGACGGATCGCGTTCCAGAGCCAGCCACGACGTCATCCGCAAAGCCGCCGAGGCGGCCGTCGAGAGCCGCCGCCCAGCGCTGTGCGTCGGCGCCGATCGCCAGCACCGGCTCGCCCGATGCGACGACCGCGGCCAGCGTGCCGGCCAGGCCGTGGCCACGGCGGTCGAGGACCCGCGCGCCGGTCGCGGCCGGTGCGGTGTGAGGCTCGAGCTCGGCGTCGAGCTCCGCCAGCGCGCGCTCGTACGCCGTCGCCGGCTCGCCCACGATCTCGATCTCGCCGCCCCGCGGAGCGAGCGCCCGGCGCAGCACGAGCCGCGGGCGCACGGCGCCGCGGTACTCGCTGAGCTCGAGGCGGAACGTAGCGTCGAGGCCGTCGGCGGCGCCCGCTGGTAGCCGAGGCGTGCCGAACGCGACCGCCGAGGCGCGCGCCTCACCTGACTCGACGGTGAACCGCACGTGCTTGTCCTCGCCCATCGGGCGTGGGTCGACGAGCCGCGCGGCGCTGACCAGCAGCGACACCTCGGGATTGCCCTGACCGAACGGCGCGAGACGCTCGAGCTCCTCGGCCAGCCCGAGGCCGAGCTCGCCGCCACCGACGACGGCGTCGACGCGCTCGACCGGCCGCAGGTCCTCGGGCGCCAGGACCGACGCGGCGTGGCGCTCGAACGCGGCGCGGAACGCCTCGACGCGGTCAGGCGCGATCGTGCAGCCGGCGGCGGCGCGGTGGCCGCCGTGGCGCTCGAGGAACTCGGCACACGCGTCGAGGCCGGCCAGCAGGTCGAACGCTGGGATCGAGCGCCCGGAGCCGGTTCCGAGCGCAGCGGCGGTCCCGTCGTCGGTGGCGCCGCCCGGCAGCGCGATCAGCACCGCGGGGCGGTGATGGCGCTCGACGATCCGCGACGCGACGATCCCGATCACTCCGGGGTGCCAGCCGGCGCCGGCGAGCACGAGCGCCGGGCGCTCGGGCATCTGCGCCGCCTGCGCTTCGGCCTCGAACAGGATCCGCGTCTCGACGTGGCGGCGCTGGGCGTTGGCGTCGTCGAGCTCCGGGGCGATCTCGTCAGCACGGGCGCGGTCGTCGGTCAGCAGCAGCTCGAGGCCCGCGTCGGCGCGGTGCAGGCGCCCGGCGGCGTTGATCCGCGGCGCGAGGCGAAAGCCGATCGCGCGCGCGTCGACCGTCGTCGGCTCGACGTTTGCGACCTCCATCAGCGCCCGCAGGCCCGGCTTGCGGGTCGCCCGCAGCGCTGCCAGCCCGGCGCGCACGAGGCGGCGGTTCTCGCCGACCAGCGGGACGCAGTCGGCGACGGTGGCCAGCGCGACGAGGTCGAGGTCCTCGAGCGCGGTCGGCGCGCCGAGCGCCAGCGCCAGCTTGTGGGCGACGCCGCCCGCGCACAGGTCGGGACACGGGTAACCACCGACGCGCGGGTGGACGATCGGCGCGTCGGGCAACGTGCCGTCGGCGCGCGGCGTGTGGTGGTCGGTGACGACGACGTCGATGCCCTCGGCGCGCGCCAGCGCGACCTCGTCGACCGCCGTGATCGCGCAGTCGGTCGTGACCAGCAGCTTCGTGCCGCGCGCGACGAGCCGCTGCACGGTGCGGGCCGCCAGGCCGTAGCCGTCCTCGCTGCGGCTCGGCAGGTAGAAGTCGACGTCGCCGCCGAGCGAGCGCAGCGCGCGCACGAGGATCGCGGTCGACGCGACGCCGTCGACGTCGTAGTCGCCGTGGACGGTGATCCGGGTCCGCGCCGCGATGTGGCGTCCGATCAGCTCGACGGCACGATCGATGCCGTGCAGCAGCGCTGGGTCGTGCTCGTCCTGCGCGGCCAGGAACGCGCGCGCGACCGCCGGGTCGCCGAGGCCGCGGCGCACCAGCACCTGACCGAGCGCCGAGCTGACACCGAGCGCGCGCTCGAGCCCGAGCACCGCCTCCGGCGGGCACGGCGGGATCTCAAGGCGGGCGTCCACGTCACCACAATCCCGTCGTCGGCGGACGGAAGCGGACATCATGCGCAGCTGATGTCCGCCCCCCGCCCGCTGCTGCTGCTCGACATCGACGGCGTGATCTCGCTGTTCGGCTTCGATCGCGCCGACCCGCCGCCCGGGCGTCCGGCGCTCGTCGAGGGCGTTCCGCACCACTTGTCACTCGACGCGGCAGCGCGTATCACGAGGCTGGCGAAGACATTCGAGTGCGTTTGGTGCTCGGGCTGGGAGGACCGCGCCGACTTTCACCTCCCCCACCTCGTCGGCGCTCCTGCGGGCCTCCCGTACATCGAATTCGGTCAGGGCGCGGCCCGCGACGGCCGCCACTGGAAGCTCGAGGCGATCGAGGCCTTCGCCGGCGCGCAGCGGCCGGTTGCGTGGATCGACGACCGTCACGACGAGCGTTGCGTCCAGTGGCTCGCCGACCGCCCCGGGCCGGCGCTGCTCGTCACGACCGACTCTGCGACCGGGTTGCTCGACGAGCACGTCGAGCAGCTCGAGGCGTGGGCGAAGGCGCTGCTCTAGGCCGAGCGCGGGTGCGCCTTGTGGCGCTCGCGGCGCACGCCCTCGAAGTACACGAGCGCCATCCCGATCAGCGCGCCGGGGATGACCTCGAGCGCCGTCGTCAGCGTCGTGTCGTTGCGGCCCGGGATCGTGCCGCCGTTGATGATCAGGCCAAACAGGACCGAGCCGAACAGCGCACCAAGGAACGCGCCGACGATCCCGCCCCAGAAGCGATCGGGGAGCCAGATCGTGAAGTGCCACAGGGCCAGCCCCATCATGATCCACGCGAGAATTCCCACTAGCGAGGCCTCCCGTGGCGCGTGTTGCGCGGCTTCTTGGGCTTCTGTGGCTTGTCCTTGAGCACGAGGTCCTCGGGATTGAGGTCCGCGGTCGAGTCCTTGGTCGCGGTCGCGGCCGGGGTCGTGTCGTGCTGGATGTCGCGCACCAGCTCGGCGAACTCGCCCGCGCTGACGCCCTGGTCGGGTCCCTCGGTGGCGAGGATCGAGGCCCGCTGCCTGCGCGGGGCGGGCGCGACCTCGATCGCCGAGCCATCGCTGGCGACCGCGTAGGGGGGCAGGACGCCGTCATGGGCGGCCATGATCCGTGCCCTGCGCGCCTCGTAGGCCGGCTCGCGCTCCTTCCAGTGCGTCAGGACGGGCGACGCGATGAAGATCGACGAGTAGGCGCCGGACGCGACGCCGACCAGCAGCGCGAACGCGAAGTCCTTGAGCGTGTCGCCGCCGAACAGCAGCAGCGCGGCGACCGGCAGCAGCGTGCAGAACGTCGTCGCCAGCGATCGGGTCAGCACCTCGCTCATCGACCGGTTGACGATCTGGGAGAACGCGGCGCGCGGCATCCGCGGCACGTTCTCGCGCACGCGGTCGAAGACGATGATCGTGTCGTAGAGGGAGTAGCCCAAGATCGTGAGCAGCGCCGCGACCGTCGACGTCGTCACCTCCCGGCCGAGTAGCGCGTAGACGCCCGCCGTGATCAACAGGTCGTGCATGAGGGCGATCAGCACCGGCACCGCGTACTTCCATTCGAACCGCAGCCCGATGTAGATCGAGATCACGAGCAGCGAGAGGATGATGGCCTTGATCGCGTCGTTGGCGACCGACTGACCGAACGTCGGGCCGACCGACGTCGCCTGCGGAGTGCCGCGGATGTGGAGCGCGTCGTCGAGCGCCGTGGTCACCTGGTTCTGCTTGGGGCCGTTGAGGAAGTGCGTCGAGATCTGGAACGCGTTGTCGCCCAGCGCCTTGTTGTTGTTGATGCGCTGGATCTCCGCGTCGCCGAGGCCCTGCGCGCTCATGATGTCGCGGACCGTGTTCTCGTCGGCCTTCTTCTCGAACCCGGCGGTGATCCGCGTGCCCGACTCGAAGTCGATGCCGAAGTTCAGGCCCTTGCTACCGATCGCCAGCGCGCCGATGAGCAGGATCACGCCTGACACGGAGAAGAACCACTTGGACGCGCCCATGAAGTCGAACGTCCACGCGCGATGCTTCTCGCCGGCGCCGAGCGCCTGGCGCGAGCGCAGCAGCCGCGACTGGCCGAGCGTGCCGAGCACGGCCTGGGTGGCGAGCACGGCGGTGAACAGCGAGACCAGCGTCCCGATGCCGAGCACCAGCGCGAAGCCCTTGACGCCGGCTGTGGCCAGCGCGAACAGGATGAACGCGGTGATGAACGTGACGAAGTTCGCATCGGCGATCGCCGCGATGCCGCGCCGGTAGCCGGAGGTGATGCCCGCGGCGATCGATTTGCCGCCACGGATCTCTTCCTTTATTCGCTCGAAGATGACGATGTTCGCGTCGGCCGCGACACCGATCGTCAGGATCAGGCCGGCGATGCCGGGAAGCGTCAGCGTGATCGGGATCAGCTTGACGAGCGCGAAGAAGTAGACCCCGTAGACGACCAGCGCACCGACGGCGATGATGCCGAGGACGCGATAGAAGATCAGCAGGAACAGCGCGACGATGATGAAGCCGACGATTCCGGCGACGAGGCCCTGGTTCAGCGCCTGCTTGCCGAGCGTCGCCGACACCAGCGAGCTCGAGATCAGGTCGAGCTTCAGCGGCAGCGCGCCGGACCGCAGCTCGTTGGCGAGGTTCTGGGCGGAGGTGATCGTGAAGCTGCCGGTGATCTCCGAGCCGTTGATCGACGAGTCGATGCCGTCGAGGTTCTGCTTGTAGTCGATGTACGGGACCGTGATCAGCTGGTTGTCGAGCACAACCGCGAAGTGCTGGGCGCAGGCCTGCATCTGCTGCGAGTTGGCGGTCGCGAACTGGCATTGGCCGGGCTCAGCCGCGGCGCGGTGGGCGATGTCGCGCGTGACCCTGTGCCAGACCTTGTTGCCGGCCCCCGAGAAGCCGAACGTGACGTTGGGCTCACCGGACTGGGCGAAGTTCTGCTGCGGGTTGCGGACGTCGGTACCCGCGACCGCGGGGTCGTCGTTGAGGATGTACCAGGCGTCGGGGGCCGGGGTCTTGGGGTTCGGGCTCCCGGTCTGGACGAGGACCGTGCCCTCGCGGACCGGCAGGTACTTGCTGACCTTCAGGCCCTTGTTCTGGGGGCGCCTGAGCTCGGCCGCGCAGTCCTGCTGGGCGTCCTTCTGCGTGTCGCTCGGCCCGCAGATGACCTTCTGCTGCCCGGTGTCGACCCCGTACCAGACGCCGTTCGTCGTCGCGTTGGGACGCGGCATCGCCGGGCGCTTGCTCGCCAGCGTGACCGCCTGGAACAGCGACGTCGCGGGTGAGGACCCGTCGGCCTGGTTGGGCTGGTTGGGCTTCGGCTTGAGATCGGGCGGATAGAGGAGGTTCGCCTCCCAGTCGTAGAAGTGCATCTGGGCGACCTTGCCCACCTCCTGCTCCGCCCGGTTCAGGTTGCTGACGTCGGGCAGGGCGACGCTGATCTGGTCGCGGCCGAGGCTCGTGATCTCGGGTTCCGAGACGCCGAGCTGGTCGACGCGGCTGCGCATGATGTCCAGCGTGTGCTTGATCGACTCCGAGTCGACCTTGGCCTGCTTGGTCGGCTTGGCCTGGTAGATCAGCGAGGTGCCGCCCTTGAGGTCGAGCCCCTGGCGCGTCTTGCTCCTCGAGATCACCGCGAGCGACGCGAAGAACAGCCCGGCGACGAGCAGCAGGACAAAGAGGTTGCGGTGGCGAGAGGTCATTGGGGAAGGGCCCGCAGGGCCAGGTTACTTCGCCGGGGTGAGCACGAGCAGCATGCCCCCGTCGTCATCGTAGGCCGGAAACAGATCCGCCGTCGCACGCGCAGGCAGGTCACCCTCGGCGTGGACCTCAACTGGCTTGCCCAGCGCACGCACGCCCCACTCCAGCACCGTCGCCACATGGTCCTGCCCATCGTCGAAGCGCAGCCGCAGCACGTCGGACACGGCGCGGCCAATCACGCGCTCGGTGTCGAGCCCCGTCAGCTCCTTGGCCCCACGCCCCGCGCCGATCAGGTTGCCCTGCTGGTCGGCGACGAAGAACGCCGCGTCCGGCGCCGGGTAGTAGTCGTCGAGCAGTTCGAACAGGAAGCCGAACCCGCAGTTCGTGCAGCCGCGCGCTTCGCGGCGAAAGCCGGCCGTCCGATCAGCGGCGGCGGAGCGCTGGCCGCAGTTGGGGCAGATGAAGTTGTGCGCCATGGCCGTCAACAGCTTAGATCGTGATCCTGCGCGACCACTGCGGTCGACGTGAGATCCTCGGGGCGGACGCCCGACGACGCCGGCCGCGCGGGCCCGCGGCCGTGCGCGTGACGCGACGCCGCTAGAACAGCGCGTCGGCCCCGCTCGGCGGCTCGAGCCCGAGGTGCTCGAAGGCCAGCGCGGTCGCCATGCGCCCGCGTGGCGTGCGCTTGAGCATTCCCTGCTGGAGCAGATACGGCTCGTAGACGTCCTCGATCGTGTCGGCCTCCTCGCCGACCGTGACCGCGAGCGTCGACAGCCCGACCGGCCCGCCGCCGAACTTCGCGCAGACCGCGTCGAGGATCGCGCGGTCGAGGCGGTCGAGCCCGAGGTGGTCGACCTCGAGCAACTCGAGCGCCTGGCCGGCCGCGTCGGCAGTCACCACGCCACTTGCGCGGACCTCCGCGAAGTCGCGCACGCGCTTGAGCAGCCGGTTGGCGACGCGCGGCGTCCCCCGTGAGCGGGCGGCGATCGCCGCCGCGCCTGCGGGCTCGACGTGGATGCCGAGGATCGCGGCGCTGCGCGTGACGATCTCGGTCAACTCGGCGCCGTCGTAGCTGTCGAGGCGGTGCTGGATGCCGAAGCGGTCGCGCAGCGGCGTGGTCAGCAGCCCCGCCCGCGTCGTGGCGCCGATCAGCGTGAACGGCGGCAGCTCGAGCGTCACGACGCGCGCGCCCGCGCCCTGGCCGACCGTGATCGGCAGCCGGCCGTCCTCCATCGCGGGGTAGAACGTCTCTTCGAGCGCGCGCGGCAGGCGGTGGATCTCGTCGACGAAGAAGATCGACCGCGGCTCGAGCGCGGTCAGGTAGGCGGCGACGTCGCCCTTGCGCTCAAGCGCCGGACCGGCCGTCATGACGAACGGCACGTCGAGCTCGGTGGCGAGGATCTGGGCGAGCGACGTCTTGCCGAGCCCCGGTGGGCCGGCCAGCAGGACGTGGTCCAGCGCGTCGCCGCGCGCGACCGCTGCTTCGAGCGAGATCCGCAACTGCTCCTTGAGCGCGGCCTGGCCGACGAAGTCGTCGAGCCGCCGCGGGCGCAGCGAGCGGTCGAGCTCGTCGTCGTCGACCAAGTAGGGGGACTGGATACGCGCGATCTCGGACATCGCCTCGGGTTACCGGCGCGCCTCTCGCAGCGCCGCGGCGAGCAGCTCCTCGGCCGTCTCCCCCGCCGCCTCGCGCAGCAGCCCATCGGCCTCGCCGGCGTCATAGCCGAGCTCGAGCAGGCCCTCGCGGGCGATCGCGCGCGGGTCGTCGGTGCGGCGCACGACGATCGGCCCGTCGTCGGGCTCGGCGACGCCGGCCTTCTCGCGCAGCTCGACGATTATCCGCTCGGCGGTTCGCTTGCCGATCCCTGGCACGGCCTGGAAGCGCGCCGCGTCGCCAGCCGCGAGCGCCGACAGCAGCTCGCGTGGCGGCCCACCGCTGAGTACCGCCTGGGCGACCTTCGGGCCGACGCTCTGGACGCCGATCAACAGCAGGAACAGGTCGCGCTCCTCCTCGGTCGCGAACCCGTAGAGCTGGAGCGCGTCGTCACGGACGATCAGGTGGCTGTGGAGGCTGACCGGCGACCCGACGGCCGGCACGTGGCGCAGCGTCTCGGCGCTCACGGCCAGGCGGTAGCCGACCCCGGACGCCGTCTCGACGACGACGTGGTCGGCGCGGCGGACCGCGACGTCCCCGGCGACCAGCGCGATCATGCGGTCGCCGCCGCCACGAGCGCGTCGATCGGGGCGTGGTTGGCGTGGCAGATCGCCACGGCGAGCGCGTCGGCCGCGTGGTCGGGTGTCGGTGCGGTCGCGAGGCCGAGTAGCGCCTGGACCATGCGCGTGACCTGGGCCTTGTCGGCGCGGCCGTGGCCGCAGACCGCGCCCTTGACCTGCTGAGGCGTGTAGTCGGCGCACGGCAGGTCGCGCTGGCCAGCGGCGAGCACGACGACGCCGCGCGCCTGGCCGACCGCGAACGCCGAGCGCGCGTTCTGGCCAAAGTAGATCTGCTCGAGCGCGACGGCATCTACGTCGTGGGCGTCGAGCAGCTCGTTGATGCGGGCGTACAGGTCGGCGAGCCGCCGCTGGGGCGTCAGGTCGGGTCGGGTCTCGATCACCCCGCCGTCGAGCGCGGCCAACCGTCCGCCGCCGCGCACGACGACGCCGTAGCCGGTCGAGGCCAGACCGGGATCGATGCCGAGAACCTTCACCGAGAGGGATTCTGCGCGGCGCCCCGGATGCCTTTGGCAACCGCGGTCGCCGCGTGGGTCAGCCCGCGTCGGGGCGGTGCTGACGTTCCAGGCCCGACCACGCGAACTCCATGACGCGCTCGACGAGCTCGACGCGCGGGATATCGGGATGGTCGTACCACCAGTTGGCCAGCGCCTGGACGGCGCCCGACAGCAACTGCGAGTACTGCTCGATCGAGCGCTCGTACTCTTCCTCGGTCTGATCGGGACGGCGGACCGGCCCCTGCGGATCGGCGTGGCTGAGGGCGACGATCAGGTTCAGGGCCTGGGCCTGGACGCCGGCCGTGATGTCGGCGATCTCCTCGTCGCCGGAGTCGCGGAACAGCACCCGCCACGCCTCGCGGTTCTCCTCGACCCAGCGAAAGAAGATGTCGATGCCGTCGCGCATCCGCGGGCCGCCCGATGTGCCGGCGTCGGCGTTGGCCGACAAGCGCCGGAACAGCTCGCCCGCGTGCACGGCCATGAGCTCGCCGTGCAGCTCGCGCTTGGACGCGAAGTGCTCGTAGATCAGCGCCTTGGAGATCCCCGCCGCCTGGGCGACGTCGTCGATCGACGTGCCGTGGTAGCCGCGCTGGCCGAACACGCTCTGGGCCGCCTCGAGGATCGCCGCCCGGCGGGCGGCGGCGTTGAGGCGCGGACGTGCCGTCGGCTGGCTCGCCACTAGCCGGCGACCCGTTCGAGCACTTCGGCGTCGACGTCGAAGTTGGCGAACACCTCGTTGACGTCATCGTTGTCCTCGAGCGCGTCGATCAGGCGCATCAGCGCCTTGGTGCCGTCCTCGTCGAGCTGGACCGTCGTCGTCGGGCGCTGGGTCGACATCGGCGTTGGTGATCTCGACCCCGGCCTCCGCCAGCGCCTCGCGGACCGCCGACAGGTTGCCCGGCTCGGTGATGACCTCGAGGACGTCCTCGTCCTGACCGATGTCGAGCGCGCCGGCCTCGATCGCCGGCATCAGGTCGTCCTCGGAATAGGTCGTCGCGTCGATCACGATCACGCCGCGCTTCTCAAACAGGTAGGAGACCGAGCCGGGCTCTCCGAGGTTGCCGCCGTTCTTGGAGAAGGCGTGGCGCAACTCCGCGCTCGTGCGGTTGCGGTTGTCGGTCAGCGCGTCGACGAGCACCGCGACGCCGCCCGGGCCGTAGCCCTCGTAGAGCACCGCGTCGTAGTTCTCGGCGTCCGACCCGGCGCCGGTCCCGCGCGCGATCGCACGCTCGATGTTGTCCTTGGGCATCGAGGCGTCGCGCGCCTTCTGCACGGCCAGCCCGAGCGACGCGTTGCCGGCGATGTCGCCGCCGCCCTGCTTGGCGGCCGCGGTGATCGCCCGCGCGAGCTTCGTGAACAGCTTTCCGCGCCGTGAGTCGACGACCGCCTTCTTGTGCTTGATCGACGCCCATTTGGAATGTCCGGACATGGCTGAGGATTTTAGGTGACCGCGGGCCGGTCATCCGGCTTCGTAGAGTCCCGGGCCTCGTGGCGGTCGATTCGTCCATCTTCAAGGCCTACGACATGCGCGGTATCGCCGGCGAGCAGATCGACGGCGAGGTCGCCCGCGCAGTCGGGCGGGCGTTCGCGCGGGTGATCGCGCAGCTGAGCGGCAAGGACGCTCAGCGCTCCGCCTGGGGCTGGGGCGCGACATGCGCCTGTCGGCACCCGAGCTGGCCGCGCGTTACCGCGACGGCATGGTCGCCGAGGGCGCGCACGTGGTCGACGCCGGGCAGGTCGGTTCGGAGATGCTCTACTGGCTCGTCGGTGCCCGCGGCCTCGATGGCGGACTGATGTGCACCGCGTCGCACAACCCGAAGGCCTACACGGGCGCGAAGATGGTCCGCGAGGGCGCGATCGCGCTGTCGGGCGAGAGCGGAATCGGCGACGTGCGCGACCTTGTGTGCGGCGGCGCTCTCGAAGGTGAAGGCCCCGGCGGTGGGTCCGTCGAGGAGGTCGACATCTACACCGACTTCCAGACCGCCGCGCTGGCGTTCATCGACCCGAGCGTCGTCGACCCCTCGCTCAAGGTCGTCGTCGACGGCGGCAACGGCATGGCCGGTCCGATGGTCGGTCCGCTGCTCGAGCGCCTCGGCGTCCAGCTCGTCGACACCTACTGGACGCCGGACGGCGACTTCCCCGACCACGAGCCCAACCCGCTGCTGCCCGAGAACCGCGAGTTCATCATCGCCAAGGTCCGCGAGACCGGCGCCGACCTCGGGATCGCATGGGACGGCGACGGCGACCGCTGCTTCTTCATCGACGACACGGGCGAGTTCGTGGACGGCGACTTCCTGACCGCGATCCTCGCCGAGCACCTGCTGGGCCGCCATCCGGGCGCGGAGATCCTGTACGACGTGCGCGCATCGCGCGCGGTCGCCGACACCGTGCAGCGCGTCGGCGGCGTGGCCACGATCAACCGCGTCGGGCACGCGTTCTTCAAGACGCGGATGCGCGACGAGGGCGCGCTGTTCGGCGGCGAGGTATCGGGTCACTACTACTTCCACGACTTCTACAACGCCGACTCGGGGACGATCCCGGCGCTGCTGATGCTCGAGAAGCTGTCGGTCGAGCGGCGGTCGATGAGCTCGCTGGTCGGCGAGTACCGGGCCAAGTACTTCATCTCGGGCGAGATCAACTCCGAGGTCTCAGACCAGGCGGCGAAGATGGCCGAGCTCGAGGAGCGCTACGGGGCTGACGGAACCGTGACGCACCTCGACGGCATCAGCGTCGACTACGCCGACTGGCATTTCAACGTGCGCCCGTCGAACACCGAGCCGCTGCTGCGACTGTGCATGGAGTCGCTGGTCTCGCGAGAGGACATGGAGGCGCGGCGCGACGAGCTGCTGGCCGTGATCCGGTCGTGAGCTCGCCGTGATCCACCGTATCCCGATCCCGACGCCGTTTCAGATCGGACGCGTCAACACGTACCTGGTCGTCGACGACCCGCTGACGCTCGTCGACGCCGGGCCGAAGTCCGACCGCTCGCTGGCTGAGCTCGAGACGGTGATGGGCGATCTCGGGTACCGCGTCGAGGACCTCGAGCGGATCGTCATCACCCACCAGCATCTCGACCACATCGGGCTCGCCAATACGGTCGCGGTCCGCTCGGGCGCCGAGGTCTGCACGCTCGATGTGCTTGCGCCGTACCTCGGCGACTACGTCGCCAACCAGGAGGCCGACGACGAGTACTCGATCACGGTCATGGAGGCGCATGGGATCGCCCGCGACATGCGCGCCGGCGCTGCGTGCCGTCTCGAGCACGTTTCACTCGTGGGCCGAGGCGGTGACGGTGACGACGCCGCTGGCGCCCGGGTCGACGCTCGAGTTCG
Organism: uncultured Actinomycetes bacterium; assembly: GCA_963846975.1. GTDB lineage: Bacteria > Actinomycetota > Thermoleophilia > Solirubrobacterales > Solirubrobacteraceae > AC-49. Next base: position 50,641 of record CAWJXY010000005.1, on the reverse strand, counting down.
CCAACCGCTCGTGGCGGGTGCACCACCGCCCCGGGCATTCGCCGTCGGACACGATCTTCCACGACGAGTCCTCAGGTGAGCTGATCCTCGGCGACCACCTGCTGAAGGCGATCTCGTCGAACCCGATCATCTCGCGGCCGATGGGCGGCGGCGACCCCGCCGACCGGCCCAAGACGCTGATGGTCTATCGCGAGTCGCTGCTGGCCACGCGCGAGATGGAGGTGTCGGTCGGGCTCGGCGGCCACGGCGACGAGATCCCCGACCACCGCGCGCTGATCGACCAGCGCCTCGCCTCCCAAGACCGCCGTGGCGAGAAGATCCAGGCGCTGCTCGACGCGCGTCCGCACACCGCACACGAGATCGCGCTCGCGCTGTGGGGTGGCGATGTGGCGATGACCCAGGCCTACCTGACGCTGTCGGAGGTGCTTGGCCACCTCGACATCCTGATGGCCGCGGGACGCGCGGTCGAAGGGCTCAACGACGCCGGGATCGCGGTCTTCTCAGCGGCGTAGGAGGTCATCGACCGCGCGCGCGGTCTGATCCCACGTGAAGCCGGCGGCGCGTTGCATGCCCCGGTTGCGGAGGTCGTCGTTGCCGATCGCTTCGCGCAGCGCGTGCTCAATCTGCTGCGCATCGGTCGGGTCGACGAGCAGCGCGGCGTCGCCGCACGTCTCGGGCAGCGCGGCGCGGTCGGCGGCGACGACCGGCGTCCCGGAGGCCATCGCCTCCAGACACGTGAGGCCGAAGCCCTCGTAGAGGCTCGGCAGGACGAACGCGGCCGCGCCGGCGTAGAGGCCGGGCAGCAGGTCGTCGTCGACGTGGCCGAGTGGCCGGACGGCGGCGCCGTGCGGGGCCCGGAACTGTGGGCGGTCGCCGCCGGCCGCGACGATCTCGATGCCATCGGCGGCGAGTGCGTCGGCGACCGGGGTCAGGACCCCGAGGTTCTTGCGCGTCGTGCGGCTGGCGACGGTGAGGACGTACGGGCGGTCAAGTGCGTACTTCCGTTTGACCGGCTCGGGGTCGGCATCGGGGGTGAAGCGCTCGTCGACGCCGCCCGGGACGACGCGCGCGTCGACGCCGAGCAGCTCGCGCAGCTCGGCGCGCGCGAACTCGCTGACCGTGATCACGAGCTTGGCGCCACCCGCGATGCGGGGCAGCAACACGCGCTGGGCGCGGGCGTAGGTCGGCGAGTACCACGAGGGGTCGCGCAGCGGGGCGGCGTCGTGGATGACGACCGCGGTGCGCGGGTGGGCGAGCGGGGCGAGGTTGGCCGGGCACAGCAGCCAGCGGGCGCGGCGGGCCTGGAGCGGCAGGACGACCTGTTCCCACAGGTGGCCGAGGCGGTGGCTGAACGCGGCCGGCGGGGCGGCGACGGCGTAGCGGCCGGGCTCGACCGTCGGCAACCGCGCGCTCAGCTCGCGCGCCCAGCGCTCGACGCCTCCGAGCTCCGGCCGTGCGGCAGCCCGGGCGTCGATGACCACCTCGGCGGTCAGCGGATCTCGTCCACGTGGGCGATATTTGCGGCGTCCTCAGGCTCGCCGCTGGCCGCCCCGGCGAACCACGCGTCGAGGATCTCGAGCAGTTGGGCCTCCGACGTCGCGCGCAGGCTCAGGGCCAGCACGTTGGCGTCGTTCCATCGGCGCGCGCCGTCGGCGGTCTGGGCGTCGCCGCACAGCGCGGCGCGGATGCCGGGAACCTTGTTCGCCGCAATCGACGCGCCGGTCCCGGTCCAGCAGCAGACGACCGCCTGGTCGGCGTCGCCGTCCGCGACCTCGCGCGCCGCGGCCTCGGCGCTCCACGCCCAGTCGGTGCGGTCGCCCGCCGCGAGCGCCCCGTGCGCCGTGACCGCGTGGCCCCGCGCGATCAGCGCGTCGACGAGCGGAGCCGCGATGCCGGTTCGTTCGTCGGAGGAGACGGCAATGCGCATCGCCCTCGATGCTAGGCGAAGCTGCGCAGCCACAGCTCGTGGAGGCGCGGGTCGTCGCCGAGCTCGGGATGAAACGCGGTCGCGAGGACGTGGCCCTGGCGCGCAGCGACGGGGTGGTCATCGATCGACGCCAGGACCTCCACGGCGCCGTCGTGGGAGGCGATCCACGGCGCACGGATGAAGACCGCCCGCAGCGGCCCGCCGTCAAGACCGGCGACATCGATGTCGGTCTCGAACGAGCGGCTCTGACGCCCGAACGCGTTGCGCTCGCAGACCAGGCTCAGCACGCCGAGGTGATGCGCGTCGAGCATGATCAGCCCGGCGCACGTGGCCAGCACCGGGCGGCCCGAGGCACAGAAGTCGCGCAGCGGCTGCTCGAGGCCGTCGCGCACCATCGCCAGCGTGAGCGTCGTCGACTCGCCGCCCGGCAGCACCAGCCCGTCGAGGCCGTCGCAGTTCGGCCGGCGTTCGCACCTCGAACGCGTCCGCCCCCAGCGCGCGCAGCATCCTGCTGTGCGCATCGAACCCGCCCTGAATCGCCAGGACGCCGATCCGCGCCGCCACGGCCTACCAGCCGCGGCCGGCCAGCAGCTCGCCTTCGGCGAGCTTGCGCGACTCGAGCGAGACCATCGGCGTGCCCAGACCCTCGGATGCCCGGGCGACCCGCTCGGGGTCGGCGAAGTGCGTGGTCGCCTCGACGATCGCCCGCGCACGGGACGGCGGATCCTCGGACTTGAAGATGCCCGAGCCGACGAACACCGCCTGCGCGCCAAGCTGCATGACGAGCGACGCGTCGGCCGGGGTCGCGATCCCGCCGGCGCAGAACATCGGCACCGGCAGCGCGCCCGTCGCGCGCGACCTCGCGCACGATGTCCAGCGGCGACTGCAGCTCCTTGGCCGCCGTCGCCAGCTCCATGTCGCTCAGCGTCTGCAGGCGCTTGATCGAACCGGTGATCGACCGCAGGTGGCGGACCGCCTCGACGATGTCGCCGGTACCGGCCTCGCCCTTGGAGCGGATCATCGCCGCGCCCTCGCCGATCCGCCGCAGCGCCTCGCCGAGGTTCGTCGCGCCGCACACGAACGGGATCCGGAACGCCCACTTGTCGATGTGGTGGGCCTCGTCGGCGGGCGTCAGGACCTCGGACTCGTCGATGTAGTCGACGTCGAGCGCCTCGAGCACCTGGGCCTCGGCGAAATGGCCGATCCGCGCCTTGGCCATGACCGGGATCGACACCGTCTCCTGGATGCCCTTGATCATCAGCGGGTCGCTCATGCGCGCGACCCCGCCGTCGCGGCGGATGTCGGCCGGGACGCGCTCGAGCGCCATCACGGCGGCGGCCCCGGCGTCCTCGGCGATCTTCGCCTGCTCGGCGTCGACGACGTCCATGATCACGCCGCCCTTGAGCATCTCGGCCAGGCCGGCCTTGACGCGGAATGTCGCTTCGTCACGCATTGACCACCATCATAGGAGGCCAGCTTGCTGGCCGGTCAAGCGGTGCCGGAGGCGGAGCAGGTTTTCGGAAGGCGGGCACGATGCCCGCCGAGCACTTACTTCAGGCGGAAGGCCTTTATCCGATCCGCGTACTGCTCGGCGTCGCGGCTGTACACGCCGCACGCCAGCGCCTGGATCATCGCCAGCAGCGCGGTGTGCGAACGCACGTAGCCGGAGCTGTTGGACGAGTAGTAGAGCTTGGTCTGCGCGAGCTTGGCGACCTCGGACAGCGTCGCGTCGGTGATCGCGACGGTCCGCGCCTTGCGGTGGCGCGCGAGCTTCATCGCCCGAACGACGAGCGGATGCGGCCGGCCGGCCGACAGGCCGATGACGAGCGTCTGGTCGTCGACGCGCCCGAGCCGACTCAGCGCCTCCTGCGACGGCGAGGCGACGGTCTCCGCGCGGAGGTCGAGCAGCATCAGCAGGTGGCGCAGGTACGACGCGAAGAAGGCCATCTGGTCGGTTCCGGCGATCAGGATCCGGTCGGCGTCGACGATCGCGTCGATGACCGACTCGACGTCGGAGCGCGACACCTTGCGCGCCGTCTCCTCGACGTTGACGTGATCGGCGGCGAGCGCGGTCTCGAACTCGTTCTGGTCCAGCGAGAACAGCGGCGCGACGTCGCCCGCGCTGTGCCCGTTGGCGGCCGCGCCGTTGGCCACGCGACGGCGGTACTCCTCGCGCGCGGAGCTCTGCAGCTCGGGGAAGCCTTCGAAACCGAGCGCCTGACTGAAGCGCACGACGGTCGAGCTCGACGTGTTGGCCCGGCGCGCGAGCTCCTCGGCGGTCTGGAAGGCGACCTCGTCGAGGTGGTCGACGATGTACTGGGCGACGTCCTTCTGCGATCGCGAGAAGTCGTCGAAGCGGGCCTGGATGTAGGCGGACAGAGTCTGGTGCCCGCTGGCCTCATGCGGCGGGCGGGCCGTGGTCGCTGCTCTCTTCATGGGCGCCGACTTTTTCGACGCCGGACTATGTGACTCCTTTATGAGTCGGCCAGCCCGGTACTACGGTGTCCATATCCCTGCGCCCGAAACGCTGATCGACGAGCTCCGCCTGGCGGTGTCGGACGAGCGCGTGCTCGAAGCGATCGACGGCGTCCCGCGCGAGCTGTTCGTCGCCGACGACGAGCAGGATGCGCGCCTATGACAACGTCGCGCTGCCGATCGCGTGCGGGCAGACGATCTCCCAGCCGCTCGTCGTCGCGCGGATGTGTGAGCTGCTCGAGCTGCGACCCGCCGACCGGGTGCTGGAGGTCGGGACCGGCTCGGGCTACCACGCCGCGGTGCTCGCCCGCCTCTGCGCGCACGTGTGGAGCATCGAGTGCCGCCCCGAGCTGTCGGAGGCGGCGGCCCGCGCGCTCGCCGCCGCCGGCGTCGCCAACGTCACGCTGCTGGTCGGCGACGGCGGCGCCGGGCTGCCCGAGCAGGCGCCGTTCGACGGCATCTGCGTCACCGCCGCCAGCCCGGCCGCAGACGCTGATCGGCCTCGAGGACCAGCTCGCGCCCGGCGGCCGGCTCGTGGCCCCGCTGGCCGGCCGCCGCGAGCGCCTTGTGCGCAGCGTGCGCGAGCCAGGCGACGAGTGGCTGCGCACCGCGCACGAGCGGGTGCGGTTCGTGCCGCTGCAGACGAGTCGCCGCTAGCTGGGTTCTCGGCGCCGCTGTGGGTAGCGCATGCCGCCGGTGACCCTGAGCGCGACGCGGTCGCCCACGGCGGGGCCCGGGACGTCGGCCAGCGCGAACACGGTGCCGCGCTCGGTTTCGAGCTGGACGCGCACGCCGTCTTCGAGCGGGATCAGCCGCCCGACAGTCGCCGGAATGTCGCCCGCCGGGTCGATCGTGACGTTGGCCGGACGCGTGAGCAGGACGCCGTCGCCGCCAGACAGCGCCCCGTCGAACCCCAGGAAGCGCGCCACCTCGACCGGTCGGCGGCCGCTCGAGCAGCTCGCGCGGGGTCGCCCTGCGCGGCGATCGTCGCCGTCGAGCAGCACCACCAGCCGGTCGGCCAGCGCCCACGCCTCGGCGCGGTCGTGGACAACGACGACCGTCGCCGCGACGCCAGCCCGAAACGCCGCGGCCGCATCGTGCAGCAGGTCGGCTCGGGTCGCCGCGTCGAGGCCCGCGAACGGCTCGTCGAGCAGCAGCACGTCGGGCTCGATCGCGACCGCGCGCGCCAGGTGCACCCGGCGGCGCTCCCCACCCGACAGCGCGCCGGCATCGCGATCGGCCAGATGCTCGGCCCGCATCGCCGCCAGCGCCCGCGCCGCCCGCGGCGCGCGCTGCGCCCTCGGGACCCCCGCCCACGCCAGTGCCGCGCGCACGTTGGCGGTAACGCTGCGCCGCGCGAGGTCGGGCGACTGGAGCGCTGCGATCACGCGCCCTGCACGTTCGACGCGCCCGGCCGATGGCTCGATCACCCCGGCCAGCGTCTCCAGCAGCGTGCTTTTGCCTGCCCCGTTGGGGCCCAGGACGGCGACGACGTCCCCCGGCCGTACGTCGAGGTCGACCTCCGACAGGACGTCCACCCCATCGCGGCGGACCCGCAGCCCCGATGCGCGGAGGATCGGCTCGGCGGTCAAGAGGCCCGCCCCATTGGTGCCCGGACGCCACGTAGTTGGGCCATGGTCATGAACGCCGCGATGATCAGGATCAGCCCGAGCAGGATCAGTCCGAACGCGATCCCGCCGGCGAAATCCCCGGCGTCGATCCGCTGGAGCGCAGCCGTCGCGAGGGTTTGCGTGCGGCCCTGGATGTTCCCGCCGACGAGGATCACCGCGCCGACCTCCGACAGAGCGGACCCGACCGCCGCGATCGCGGCGGCGAAGATGCCGACGCGCGCCTCTCGCAGCGCGAGCAGCCAGATCTGCGGCGTCGAGGCGCCGAACGCCCGCGCCTGGGCGAGCAGGCCACGGGGAACGGCCTGCACCGAGGCGCTCGTGAACGCGACAACGATCGGGAGCGACAGCACGACCTGCGCAATGACGATCCCGTCGAGCGTGTAGAGGAGATGCCGGCTGCCGAGCGGGCCTCGCGGCAACATCAACACGACGAGAAACACCCCGACGACGACCGGGGGCAGCCCGATGCCTGCGTTGGACAGCGTGACGCCGACCCGTCTGCCGCGCGCGCGGCCGAGCCCCAGCCACACGCCGAGCGGAAGCCCGAGCAGCAGCGCGATCCCCGTCGCGTACGCGGCGAACCGCAGCGTGAACCACGTGATCTGCCAGACGCCGTCGTCGCCGTGGACGATGAGGTGCACCGCCTGGCGGACCCCTTCCCACACGAATTGCATGGCTAGGGGACCGGGCGCGACGCGGGCGCCAGCAGGTCACCGAACACTGGGCGCAGGCGGGCCTCCTCGATCTGGGTGATGGCGCCGGTGGTCAGTGTGTAACGGTCGTGCGGCGCTCGCCTGAAGTGGATGACGAAGCGGCCGTCGGCCGCGGTCATCGTCGCGGCCACGGTGGACCCGCCCTTCGCTGGGCCGCGCACCACCGCTACCCGCTGGCGGGCGAGCGCCGGAGTCCCGGGCACGGCGTTGACGAGCCTCCCGTTCACCGTGGTCCGGCCGTTGGATCGTCGTGTGCGCACGTTCGTCAGCTCGATCCGCGGTGCGGCGTCGGGCAGAAATGGCGCGTCGCCACCGCTTCGCAGGTACCCGCGTACGCCCGCCTGACCGCGCGGCGACGTCAGGTAGTCCAGGAAGGCACGCACGCCGGCCACGTTGACGGCGGCGTTCGCGCCGAGCTTTGCCGGCTGCAGACCGTAGGCGTGGAAGGAGTTCACGAGCTCGGTCGGACCGCCACGCGCCGATCGCGCGTTGTCGCGGGTGACGATCCGAAGCCCGGTCAGCGGCGGGCGCTGCGACTCCAGATACGCGAACGTTCCGCGATCGGTCAGGACGTAGCAGTCCGCACCGTGGCCGTAGCTGCAGACCGCAGCGTTCTGGATGTTCGGTCCCTGGGTCAGCCCCGTGGCGTGGTACCACTGCGGCACGTTGGGGGGCGTCGCGCACGTTGCCGTTCGTGCCGCTCGGCGCCCGACCACCGCCGTCGGCCATGCTCACCTCACACAGCGCCACGCCGCGGGTGAGTGCCCAGATCTGATGCTCTTCGACCGTCGTGCCCGGCGTCCCCCCTCGGGACACGAAGTCGGCGCGACCGGCGGCCCCCGCCCTCGCGATCAGCTCGAACGCACCCACGATGTCATGCGGGGCACGGCGCGCGACGCCGGCCGGATCGCTCGCCGGGCCGAGCAGCACGTAGTCGCCGTAGAAGACCGCCCGGCCGAAGCGCTCGAGCGAATACCCCTGCGCGACGAACTGGTTCTCGAGCGTCGCCGCATGCACCAGCAGCCCGCTCGCCGCGCCCTGCTCGGCGAACTGGATCGCGGCTCCCGTGCCCTTGGAGACGTAGTCCAACCGGTACTGCGGGTACGCACGTTCGAAGCCGGGCTTGATCACGTTGGTGATCAACCCGGAGTCGAACACGTCGCTGGTACCCACCACGGTGACCGCGGAGACGCCCGCCCGATGGGCGTGCGGTTCGTCCGCCGCCGTGATGGCCGACCAGGTAGCCGTGGCTGCCAGCGCGATCGCGGCGAGGATGATCGGGGCTGCTCTCACCCCGTGGACCCTACACAGATCTACATAGGCAAAAGCTATGTACGAGGTCGGGCTGCTACTGCTCCTGCTCGGTCGGCCGCACGAGGATCTCGTTGATCGCCACGTGGCGTGGGCGAGTGACCATGAACACGATCGCGTCGGCGATGTCCGAGGCCTCCATGCGCTCCATGTCGGCGAAGCGGCGGCCGATCACCTCGAGCACCTCGGGGCGGTTGTGGGACGCCAGCTCGGTCGATACGGCACCCGGCTCGACGAGCCCGACGCGGACGTGACGGCTCGTGACCTCCTGGCGCAGCGACTCGCTGAACGCGCCGACGCCGTGCTTGGTCAGGTTGTAGACGCCCGAGCCGCTGCGGGCGACGCGGCCGGCGACGGAGCTGATATTGACGATGTCGGCGACGTTGCGGGGGCCGTCGTCCGCCGCCTTGAGCAGGTGCGGCAGCGCGGCGTGCGAGCAGTGCAGCAGGCCGCGGATGTTGATGTCGACCATCCGCTCCCACTCCTCGACGGGAGCGTCCTCGATCGGCCCGAGCAGCATCACGCCGGCGTTGTTGATGAGGATGTCGAGGCGCCCTGCCTTGTCGACCACCTCGGCGATGACGCGCGGCGGCTCGGCAGCGTCGGTGAGGTCGGCCGCGACGACGATCGCCTCGGGGCCCGCGTCGGCGACGCGCTTGGCGAGGTCGTCGAGCCGATCGGCGCGCCGGGCGACGACGGCGACCGTCGCGCCCTCGGCGGCGAGCGCGAGCGCGGTCGCCTCGCCGATGCCGCTCGAGGCGCCGGTAACGATCGCGACGGTGTCCTGCAACGAGTTGGAAGCCATGCCCGCAGTATCGCGGGGCGCCGGGTTCTACGGCAGCGCGACGAAGCGCCGGGCCTTGCCGCTCTGGGGGTGGCGCTCGATGTCGTCGACGATCTGGATCGCGACGCGCGGGCCGGCGAGGCCGGCGCGGCCGAGGGCCGCGGTCAGCGCGGCGCGCAGCCCCTCGAGGTCGAGCGGGCCCGACGCACACACGGCCACGTCGACGCCGTCCGCGGTCTGACGGACCTGGTAGCAGCGCACCTGCGCGCAGGCGACAAGCGCCGAGCCGACGACGAGCGGGTGGACCTCGACGGCGCCGTAGCGGAACGTGTCCTCGGCCCGGCCTTCGATCGTGGCGTGCAGGTGGCCGTCGGCCGGGGCGCCCGAGTCGGCGACGAAGCAGTCGGAGAGCTCGTAGCGGATCAGCGGCTGGGTCAGGTTGTGGAGGTTCGTGACCAGCACCTTGGCCGACGGCGTGCCGGGCGCGACCGGGCGATTGTCGGCGTCGACGAGCTCGGCGATGCACATGTCGCTGGCGAAGCGCAGTACCGTCCCCCCCGGCTCGCTGTGGCCGACGAGCCCCTCGGTCGAGGCGAACGTGTCGGCGGCCGGCACGCCGAATCCGTCGGCGATCGCCGCACGGTGCTCGGCGCCGAGCGGTTCGCTGGTCGACGTGACGGCGAGCGGCGCGATCTGGAGGCGCCCGGCCGTCCGCTCGGCGGCGAGTTGCGCGAGCGTCGCCGGATAGCCCATCAGCACGTGCGGGCACCCGGCATTGAGGCGCGCGACGATCTGATCGATCGGCAGCGTCGCCGGCGCGCCGACGATCCGCAGCGGGCCGTCGAGGGCCGTGGCGGCGGCCATCCCCGTCGAGTGCACGGGCGACGCGGCCGCGACCATGCCGAGCACGAGGCCGCCGGGCGGCGGCCCTCCGGCGGCGAGGATCCGCGCCATCCCGGGGCGCATGACCGAGCCGCAGAAGCTCGCGTATTCGCGCAGCGTCTGGACGAACACGCCGCGCACGCCGGAGCTGCCGCCGGAGGCGAGGCAGACGTAGCGGCCGAGCAGCAGGCTCGGCGTCGTCGCCGACACGCCGAGGTGGCCTTCGACGATCGCGCGGCTCAGGCGCCGATCGGTCACGACCTCATCGAAGCGCTCGGTCGTCTGTTCCTTGGTCATGACCGGCAGGCGCCGCAGGTCCGAGAGCTCGAACGTCCGCGGATCGACGCCCGCGCGGGTCAGTCGCGACGCGTGGAACGGCGAGCGCGTGATCGCGCGGTGCAGCAGCGCGCGCAGCCGCTGTCGGCGGTGCTCGGCGATGCGGTCGGCACTCCAGCCCATGCGCTGGACGTGCGCCGGGATCTCGCGCTCGAGGCCGGCGGCGATTCCGGCCCGCAGCTCGTCGAACGGGGTCAGCGGCGAGATGCGGTTGAGGGTGACCATGTGGGAACCGACGCGCCCGGCGAGCGCGCGATTCCCGCTCAATGGCTGTCCGGCACCGTCGCGACGGCGACCAGGTTCCCCTCGGGGTCGGCGACGTAGCCGGCCCGCTCGCCCCACGGCATCATCGACGGCTCGCGGATCACGGTGTGGCCAGCGTCGCGCAGCTCGTCGACCATCTCGTCGGCGTCCGCCACGTAGATCCACATCTCGTGACGCGGCCCCGGCCCCGGCTCGACGCCCGCGAACATCCGCGGCGACTCCTCGGTCGTCACCGCGAGCGAGCAGCCCTCACGAACCATCGAGATGAAGCCGGCTGCGCCGTCAGGGTCCTCGAGCCGGGTGCGCTCCTCGAACCCGAAGCGCTTGTAGAAGTCCGCGACCCCCTCCACGTCCCGGACGTAGATGATCGGAAACGCGCGCATCGCACCTCGGAAGGTTACGCGCTGCGCGGACGGTTCACAGCGTCATTTCAGCGGTACATGGGGCGGCCTGGACTCGAACCAGGATCTGACGAGTTATGAGCTCGCTGCTCTGACCAATTGAGCTACCGCCCCGGGCCGGGCCGAGTTTATGGCCGGCGCGCGTGGGTCGGGCGGTCAGCGCACGGCGTTGAGCGCCTGCTGGACCTCGCCGGCCCCGAAGGCGCCCTCGAAGCGGGACTTGACGACCCCGTGGCGGTCGATGACGAACAGCCACGGCTCGCTCGGCAGGCGCCAGGCGCCCAGCTGCTTGCGGAAGCCCTTGACCGGGTTGTTCTGGTTGTAGACCTCCATGTGCACGAAGTCGATCCCCTTGTTCTGCGGGATCGTGCTTGGCCTGCTCGAGGATGTCCTCGACCGGGCCGCACGTGCGGCTCTGGCAGAACTGCGGCGTCGCGAACAGCAGCGCGACGGGCTTGTGGCCGAGCGCCTTGGCGAGGTCGACCTGCGACAGGTCGGGCGCCGGCGGGATCCGCGTGTCGACCTTCGACACGTCGCCGCCGACCGACGCGACGGTCGGTGTGTGGACCTTGATCGCCTTGTCGCCGACGTCCGGGCGGGCCGTTCTTGGCGGCCGCGACGTCGACGCCCAGCGGCGCGGTGGCGACCATCTTGCCGCCGAGGCGCACGACCCCGACGATCGCGCGCTTGCCCTTCTCGAGCGGCACGTGGGCGACGTACATCGACTTCGGCGCCGCCGGGTCCTGGGCGACGATCTTGCTCACGTACGGCTTGGCGACGGCCAGCGACTCGCTGCGCACGGCGAATGGCCCGGCGGCGTGGTTGCCGTTGGCGTCGGCCGTGTAGAGCGCGACCGTGGCACCGTTGATGAAGCGCCGCGCCCGGTCGACGAGAACGAAGCCGATGCGGTCGGTTCCGGGCTCGAAGATCGACGACGTCGGCCCCAGCGACGGGCCCTGCGGGATGTTCTTGACGAGCTGTGCCAGCGAGCGCCCGTTGAGCTGCGGGAAGTTCGCGGTCGTCTGCTGCGTGCCGATCAGCGACGCCGCGGCGGTTGACGACTTCGAGTGGTCAGACGAGGACGAGCCACAGCCGGCGACAAGGACGGCGACCAGGACGAGGGGCAGAAGTCTGCGCACCGGGCGGAACCATACGCACGCGGGTGACGGCACGCTCCGGTACCTCGGCGCCCGGGCGGGGCGGGCGGGATGCGCATCTCTGTGGTTGACTGCGCCCATGCCAGATCGCGCAGCAATCGTCACCGGCGGGTCGAGCGGTATCGGCCTCGCCATCGCCCGCATGCTCGGGCAGGAGGGGTTCGGGATCACGCTCGCCGCCCGGCGGCCCGACAAGCTCGAGGCGGCCGCCCAGGGGCTCGCCGATGAGGGGTTCGACGTCCAGCCCGTCGCCGGGATCATCGGTGACGAGGCGGTGGTCGCCGACATCGTCGCCAAGCACAAGGAGCGCTACGGGCGCCTCGACGTGCTCGTCAACAACGCCGGCATCGGCATCGGCGCCAACATCGGCGACATCGAGGCCAAGCGGGTCGACCTGCAGCTCGCCACGAACCTGCGCTCGATCATCCTCATGTACCGCGACTGCGTCGAGATGCTGCGCGCGGCGGCCGCCGAGAACGGCAGCTCGCTGGTCGTCAACACGGCCTCGATCGCCGGGCGCAACGGCCCGGCGTGGCTCTCGGTCTACGGCGCGACGAAGGCCGCGGTGATCAACTTCACCCACGGCATGATCCGTGAGCTGTCGCCCGTCGGAATCAAGTCGACCGCCCTGTGCCCGGGCTTCGTCGACACGCCGATGACCGACTTCACCAAGGGCACCGTGCCGGCCGAGAAGATGATCCGGCCCGAGGACATCGCGATCGCGGTGCGCCGCTGCTGCAGATGTCGCGACGCCTGCATCGTCCCCGAGATCGCGTTCGTGCGGCCGGGAGACAGCGAGCTATGAAGCTCGGGGTCCACCTCGGCTACTGGGGCATGGGCCTCACGCGCGACGACCAGCAGGCGATCGTGCTCGAAGCCGAGCAGCTTGGGCTACGACAGCGTCTGGACGGCCGAGGCCTACGGGTCCGACGGGGCGACGATCCTCGGCTGGCTGGCCGGGCAGACGACGAAGATCCGGCTCGGCTCGGCGATCTTCCAGATGCCCGCCCGCTCGCCGGCGATGACCGCGATGACGGCGGCGACGCTCGACCAGCTGTCGGAGGGGCGGATGAACCTCGGCATCGGCTCGAGCGGGCCGCAGGTCGCCGAGGGCTGGCACGGGCAGCGCTTCGCCCACCAGCTCGACCGCACGCGCGAGTACATCGCGATCGTGCGCAAGGCGCTGTCGCGCGAGCGCCTGGAGTTCGAGGGCGAGCACTACGTGCTGCCACTGCCCGACGGGCCGGGCCGCGCGCTGAAGCTGACGATCGCGCCGGTCCAGGACCGGATCCCGATCTACCTGGCCGCGATCGGGCCGAAGAACACGGCGCTGGCCGGCGAGATCGCCGACGGCTGGATCCCGACGCTGCTGTCGCCCGAGCACCTGCCGGATCTGCGCTCGTCGCTGGAGGAGGGCGCGGCGCGGGCCGGCCGGTCGCTCGACGACTTCGACATCCACCCACAGGTCAGCGTGATGGTCTCCGACGACGTCGAGCAGGCGCGCAACGCGATGCGTCCGATCGTCGCGCTGTACGTCGGCGGCATGGGGTCGCGGGAGCGCAACTTCTACAACGCGCTGGTGCGCCGCTACGGGTTCGAGGACGCGGCCGAGAAGGTCCAGACGCTGTACCTGGAGGGCAAGCGCGAGGAGGCGATGGCGGCGCTGCCCGACGAGCTGCTCGACACGGTCACGCTGTGCGGGTCGGCCGACACGGTGCGCGCGCGGCTGCGGACGTACCGCGAAGCGGGCGTCGGGACGCTGGGCATCTCGCCGATGGCGTTCACGCGCGAGGCGCGTCTCGAGCAGCTGCGGCTGATCGCGCAGCTGGCCGAGGAGGCCGCGTAGCGACGCGGCTGCGGCTCGTCCTGGGCGCGTTCGGCGACCCGGGCCACGCCTTCCCCGCGATCGCGCTCGGGCGGCGCGCTCGCCGCGCGGGGCCACGACGTCGTGCTGCAGACGTGGGAGCGCTGGCGCTCGCACGTCGAGGAGCTGGGCATGACGTTCGCCCCCGCGCCCGAGTACACGCCGTTTCCGACCGGCGAGCGGCCGCTTCAGCCCTATGTCGCGGCCGAGCGCGCGGCGCGCGAGATGGACGGCTGCTGGCCGAGTTCGACCCGACGCGCTGATCCACGACGTGCTGACGATCGCGCCGGCGCTGGCCGCCGAGCGGCGCGGGATCCGGGTCGCGACGCTGATCCCGCACCTGTACCCGGGGCCGGCGCGCGGGCCTGCCGCCGTTCTCGATCGGCGCGCGGATCCCGCGCACGCTGGCGGGCGGGCGCTCTGGCGCGCGCTGGAGCCGCTGACCGACCGCGGCTGGGAGTTGGGGCGCGAGCAGCTCAACGAGACGCGGCGGCGGCTCGGGCTGCCGCCGGTGACGCGGCCGTTCGGGACGCTGTCGGCTGAGCTGTCGCTGGTCGCGACGTTCCCGCAGCTCGAGTACCCGCGCGCGTGGCCGGCCGGGCGTGCACGTCGTCGGGCCGCTGCTGTGGGCGCCGCCGGTGAGCGCCGACGCCGCGCCGCCGCCGGGCGACGGGCCGCTCGTGGTGATCGCGCCGTCGACGTCGCAGGACCCGCGAGCAGACGCTGCTGCGCGCGGCGCTCGAGGCGTGCGCGCGGCTGCCGGTGCGGGCGCTGGCCGTGGCGCCGCGCGGGGCGGGCGTCGCCGGTGCCCGCCAACGCACGGCTCGTGGAGTGGATGAGCTACGCCGACGCGCTGCCGGGCGCCGACGTGGTCGTCATGCACGGCGGGCTCGGGGACGCTCGGGTGGGCCCTGGCCCACGGCTGCGTGCCGTTGATCCTCGCCCGCCGCCGGCGACATGGCCGAGAACGGCGCGCGGATCGACTGGGCGCGGCGTCGGCGTGCGCGTCCCACGACGCCTGTGCTCGCCGCGGGTGCTCGAGCTGGCGATCGAGCGCGCGCTGGACGACCCAGCGCGAGCGCGCCGCGCCGGCGAGCTCGCGGCGTGGCTGGCGGCCCGCGACCCGGCCGATGAGGCGGCGGCGCTGGTCGAGGATTTCGCGCGCTGAAACTCCGCGGAGCCGTCCACGAGGCGAACTAGTGTTCGGATCGTGGATCGGGAGCATCTCGCACGACTCGTCGCCGACGGGCTCCAGTGTCCGAGATCGCCGCGACCTGCGATGTGGCCGATCGATCGCCAAGGCGTGGATGCGCGAGTACGGGTTGCGTCCGGCGCGACCGACGAACGCCACGCTGCCCCGCGTGACGCGCGAATGCCGGATCCATGGCGAGACGCTGTTCGCGGTACGGTCGGACGGAACGGACCTCGCTGCCTCAAGTGCCGATCCGAGGCCGTCACGCGGCGTCGGCGTCGGGTGAAGCAGATCCTGGTCCACGAGCCGGCGGCGCCTGCACGTCTGCGGCTACGACCGTCACGTCGGCGCATTGCAGTTCCACCACTTGGACGCGGACGACAAGCGTTCTCGATGAGCCTTCGCGGTGTGGCGCGATCGCTGGAGCGATCACAGGCCGAGGCCGCGAAGTGCGTTCTCCTGTGCGCAAACTGCCACGCCGAAGTCGAGGCCGGGGTAACAACACTTCCCGGGATGCCGATACAGTCCACGTGGCAGTTCCGGGGTAGCTCAATCGGCAGATGCGCCCGACTGTTAATCGGGAGGTTGAGGGTTCGAGTCCCTCCCCCGGAGCTCTCGCTCAGTGCCCGCGCACGATGTGCACGGAGACGGCGTACAGCGCGAGGTAGACGATCAGAGAGATCGTCACCGCGCGCGCCGGCAGGCGCACGTGCGATGCCATCGGCCGGGCGCCACAGCACGGCCACCAGCACGAACAGCGCGACGACCATCAGCAGCGGCGACGGCATCGTGCCGGTCGCGCACAGCTTCGACCGCGATCCCGCTCGGCCCGCCGCCGCCTTCGGCACGCATGTCGGCACACGTCGTGTTCGTCGTTGCCAGGAACGCGAGCGTCAGACCGGCCCACAGCGCGACCGCCGTTGCGATCCCCGCGATCTTGCCCGCTGTCACCAGTCGGACTTCGAGTTTCCGGCGCGTTGGTCCTGTCGTGAGCGGAACGTGCTCACGCTCTGCATATGCAGATATCTTGATATGCGAACTGCTACGATCCTCCGATGGCCGACTCGCCCTCCTTCGACGCCCGAGAGCTTCGACGCCCTCGTCACGAGCCTGCGCGCGATCGCCGAGCCGACCCGCCTGCGGCTCATCGCGCTGCTCAGCCGCGCCGAGCTGACCGTCACCGAGATCACGCAGGTCATCGGCCAGAGCCAGCCGCGCATCAGCCGCCACCTCAAGCTGCTCGTCGACGCCGGCCTCATGGATCGAACGCCCGAGGGCGCGTTCGTCTTCTACCGCCTGTCCGAGCGCAGCGGCACCGCCGACCTCGTGCGCCGGATCGCCGACCTCGTGCCCCGTCGACGACGCGGTCGTCGCCGACGACATGGCGGCCCTCGAACGCGTCCGTCAGGCCCGCTGGCAGGCCGCCGCGACCTACGTCAACGCCTACGCCGACGACTGGGCGACGATCCGCTCGCTCTATGTCGCCGAGGCCGACGTCGAGCAGGACATGCTCGACCTCCTCGCCGCCGACGACGAGCCGATCGAGCGGCTGCTCGACATCGGCACCGGCACCGGCCGCATCCTCGAACTGCTGGCCCCGCTCAGCGAGCGCAGCATCGGGCTCGACGTCAGCCACGACATGCTCGCCGTCGCCCGCGCGCACCTCGCCGACGCGCGCGTCGCCAGCGCCTCCGTCCGCCACGGCGACCTGCACCGCCCGCCGTTCGAGGCCGCGAGCTTCGACGTCGCGGTCATGCATCACGTCCTGCACCTGCTCGGCGACCCCGGCGCCGCGATCGCCGACGCGCGGCGCCTGCTCAAGCCGTCGGGCCGTCTGCTGGTCGCCGACTTCGCCCCCCACGACCTCGACTTCCTGCGTGACGGCTACGGCCACCGCCACCTCGGAATCGCCGACGACGAGATGGAGACATGGGCCACCGACGCCGGCCTGACGATCGAGACCGAGCGCTCGCTGCTGCCCGCCGAGCACGCGATCGGCGAGCGCCTGACCGTCCGCCTGTGGCTGCTGCGCGCCCCAGGCCCCGCCGCGCAACAGCAACGGACCACGACCACGGCCCAGGAGGTCGCATGACCGACACGAGCACCTCGATCTCGTTCGAGTTCTTCCCGCCCCGCAGCCCGGAGGCCGAGGAGCGCCTGTGGTCGGTCGTCAGGCGTCTCAAGCCGCTCGGTGCCACGTTCTTCTCCGTCACCTGCGGCGCCGGCGGCTCGACCGAAGGACCCGACGCTCGCCACGCTGCGCCACCTGGCCGAGGAGTCGGGCCTGCCCGCCGCCGGCCATCTCACGTGCGTGAGCGCCCCGCGCGACGAGGTCGACGAGACGATCCACGATTACTGGAACGTCGGCGTACGCCACGTCGTCGCACTGCGCGGTGACATGCCCGAGCTCGGCGCGCCCTACGTTCCCCACCACGACGGCTACGAGTCCTCGCCCGACCTGATCCGCGCGATCCTCGATCTGCACCCGTTCGAGATCAGCGTCGCCGCCTACCCGCAGAGGCACCCCGAGTCGGCGTCGCTCGAGGCCGACATCGAGATGCTCAAGCGCAAGGTCGACGCCGGCGCCACCCGCGCCATCACCCAGTTCTGCTTCGAGATCGACGCGTTCGCCGCGCCTGCGCGAGCGCATGGACAATGCGGGGCTCGACCACGTCCCGCTCGTGCCCGGGATCATGCCGACGACGAACTTCGATGCCGTCGTGCGGATGGCCGACCGCTGCGGCGCGTCGATCCCCGACTGGCTGCGTGAGCGCTTCCACGGCCTTGAGGACGAGCCCGAGACACGCCGCGTCATCGCCGGCATCGTCGCCGCCCAGCAGATCGATGACCTCCGCGAGGAGGGCTTCGACACGTTCCACTTCTACACGCTCAACCAGGGGGACGTGGCCATCGCGGTCTGCCGCCTGCTCGGCCTCGGCGCTCCGGCGGAGGTGGCGGCATGACCCGCGCCGACCGCATCGCCGCCCTGCACGAGGCCGCTCGCGAGCGGATCCTCGTCCTCGACGGCTCCTGGGGAGCACTGATCCAGACCCACGAGCTCACGGAGGAGGACTTCCGTGGCGAGCGCTTCGCCGAGCACTCGACCGCGATGAAGGGCAACACGGACATCCTCTGCCTGACGCACCCGGAGCTCGTGTCCGAGTTGCTTGACGCGTACTTCGCCGTCGGCGCCGACATCGTCAGCACCAACACGTTCACCGCGACGAGCATCGCGCAGGCCGACTACGACGCGGTCGACGCGGTCTACGACATCAACATCGAGGGCGCGCGCCTGGCCCGCGAGGCCGCCGACCGCGCGACCGCGGCCGACCCCGAGCACCGCCCGCGCTGGGTCGCCGGCGCGCTCGGCCCGACCAACCGCTCGCTGTCGCTGTCGCCCGACGTCGAGGACCCGGGCGCCCGCGCCGTCACCTACGACGAGATCTACGACGCCTACCGCGAGCAGTTCATCGCGCTGCACGACGGGCGGCTCGGACCTGCTGCTGATCGAGACGATCTTCGACACGCTCAACGCCAAGGCGGCGATCAAGGCCGCGCTCGACCTGTTCGACGAGGGCTACGAGGAGCTGCCGCTGTGGATCTCGGGCACGATCACCGACCGCTCGGGCCGCACGCTGTCGGGCCAGACCGTCGAGGCGTTCTGGTCGTCGGTCAGCCACGCCGAGCCGTTCGCGGTCGGCCTGAACTGCGCGCTCGGCGCCGACCTCATGCGCCCCTACATCGCCGAGCTGTCGCGGGTCGCGGCCACGCTGATCTCCGCTCACCCGAACGCCGGCCTGCCCAACGAGATGGGCGAGTACGACGAGGCCCCGCACGAGACGTCGGCCCAGCTCGGCGAGTGGGCGCGCGCTGGGCTGGTCAACATCGTCGGCGGTTGCTGCGGCACGACGCCGGAGCACATCCACGCCCTCGCCGACACCGTCCGCGACATCCCGCCGCGCACCATCCCGGAGATCGAGCCGCGCCTGCGGTTGTCGGGCCTGGAGCCGTTCGTCAGCGTATGAGGGGCCGGCGATGACGGCCCAGGGCGCGTCTTTCATCAACATCGGCGAGCGGACGAACGTCACCGGCTCGGCGCGCTTCAAGCGCCTGATCATGGCCGGCGACTACGACGAGGCGCTGACCGTCGCGCGCTCGCAGATCGAGAACGGCGCCCAGATCATCGACGTCAACATGGACGAGGGCCTGCTCGACTCCGAGGAGGCGATGGTGCGGTTCCTCAACCTGATCGCCGCCGAGCCCGACATCGCGCGCGTCCCGATCATGATCGACTCGTCGAAGTGGTCGGTCATCGAGGCGGGCCTGAAGTGCGTGCAGGGCAAGGCGATCGTCAACTCGATCTCGATGAAGGAGGGCATCGAGCCGTTCCTTGCGTCGGCGCGCAAGATCCGCCGCTACGGCGCCGCCGTCGTCGTCATGGCGTTCGACGAACAGGGTCAGGCCGACACGGCGCAGCGCAAGGTCGAGATCTGCCAGCGCGCCTTCGACCTGCTGACCGAGCAGGTCGGGTTCATCCCGCAGGACCTGATCTTCGACCCCAACATCTTCGCCATCGCGACCGGCATCGAGGAGCACGACAACTATGCGGTCGAGTTCTTCGAGGCGGCGCGCGAGATCAAGCGCCTGATGCCGGGCGTCCACGTCTCCGGCGGCCTGTCGAACGTCTCGTTCTCGTTCCGCGGCAACGAGCCGGTGCGCGAGGCGATGCACTCGGTCTTCCTCTACCACGCGATCCCGGCCGGAATGGACATGGGGATCGTCAACGCCGGCCAGCTCGCGATCTACGACGACATCGACCCCGACCTGCGCGAGCGCGTCGAGGACGTGATCCTCAACCGCCGCCCCGACGCGACCGAGCGCCTCGTCGAGATCGCCGAGCGCTTCAAGAGCGACGGTACGACCGAGCAGGTCCGCGACCTCAAGTGGCGCGAGCAACCGGTCCGCGAGCGGATCATCCATGCGCTCGTCAACGGCATCAACGAGTACATCGTCGACGACGCCGAGGAGGCGCGCGTTCAGTCTCGTGCGCCCGCTCGACGTGATCGAGGGCCCGCTGATGGACGGCATGAACGTGGTCGGCGACCTGTTCGGCTCGGGCAAGATGTTCCTGCCCCAGGTCGTCAAGTCGGCGCGCGTGATGAAGCAGGCCGTCGCCCACCTGGAGCCGTTCATGGAGGACGAGAAGCAGGAGCTCGAAACGGCCGGGCGGATCGTCATGGCGACGGTCAAGGGCGACGTCCACGACATCGGCAAGAACATCGTCGGGGTCGTGCTCCAGTGCAACGGCTTCGAGGTCATCGACCTCGGTGTGATGGTCCCGACGCAGACGATCCTCGACACCGCGCGCGAGCGGTCGGCCGACATCATCGGCCTGTCGGGGTTGATCACGCCGTCGCTCGACGAGATGTGCCACGTCGCCGGCGAGATGGAGCGCCAGGGCTTCGAGCTGCCGCTGCTGATCGGCGGCGCGACCACGAGCAAGGTCCACACCGCGGTCAAGATCGACCCCGAATACAACCGCGGCCAGACGATCTACGTGGCCGACGCGTCGCGCGCGGTCGGCGTCGCCTCGCAGCTGCTGAGCGCCGAGATGCGCCCCGGCTTCGAAGCCGAGACCCAGGCCGAGTACCTCCAGATCGCCCAGCGCCGCGCGTCGGAGAAGCGCGCCGAGCGCCGCCTGACAATCAAGCAGGCCCGAGCCCGCGCGGCCATGACCGACTGGGCGACGTACAGCCCGCCGCGTCCAGCGCAACTCGGCATCCAGGTGTTCGACGACTTCGACCTCGCAGACCTCGCCCGCCATGTCGACTGGACGCCGTTCTTCCGCACCTGGGAGCTGTCGGGAACGTTTCCGCGGATCCTCGACGACGACATCGTCGGTGAGACGGCGCGCAGCCTCTACGAGGACGCGCAGGCGATGCTCGCGCGCCTGGTCGACGAGCGCTGGGTGACGGCGAGCGGCGTCGTCGGCCTGTGGCCGGCCGGCGCCGACGGCGACGACGTGATCGTGTTCTCCGACGAGGCGCGCGAACACCCGCTGGCGACGCTGCACACGCTGCGCCAGCAGATGGACCGCGGTCCCGACCGCCCCAACCGCGCGCTGGCCGACCTCGTCGCCCCGCTCACCAGCGGCGTCCCGGACTACGTCGGCGCGTTCGCGGTCACCGCCGGCCATCGCGAGAGCGAGCGCGCCGAGGTGTTCAAGGCTGCCAACGACGACTACGACGGGATCCTGTTCGCCGCCCTGTGCGACCGCCTCGCCGAGGCGTTCGCCGAGTCGCTGCACGAGCGCGTGCGCCGCGAGCTGTGGGGCTACGCGCCCGACGAGCACCTGACCAGCGCCGAGTTGGTCGCCGAGGACTACCAGGGCATCCGCCCCGCCCCGGGCTACGGCTGCCAGCCCGACCACACCGAGAAGCGCACGATCTTCGCGCTGCTCGACGCGCCGCAGCGCGTCGGGATCACGCTGACCGAGAGCTGCGCGATGCTTCCCGGCTCGTCGGTGTCGGGGCTGTTCCTGTCCCACCCCCAGGCGCGCTACTTCGGCGTCGGGCGCATCGGCCACGACCAGCTCGTCGACTACGCGGCGCGCAAGGACTGGACGCTCGAAGAGGCGCGTCGCTGGCTGGCGCCGATCCTCGACACGCAGGAACGCAGCGCGGCCGAGCCGGCCACCGCCTGACCAGCGCTCGTTCTGCGCTCAACGCCGCCTCAACCGGCGGCCAACACGGTTGCCACAGATCGGTTAGTCGTGACGCGCACCGTGTCGGGCATGCGTTCGTCACTGAAGTGCACTCTCGCCACGACCTTCATCGTCGCGGCCATCCCCCTCGCCACCGCGACGGCTCGACGTTCACGGTCTCCACGACGCAGGCCTCGTCGGCCGGATACGGCGACGATCCTTACGGCTACGGCTACGGCTACGGCAGCGACCCGTACGGCTACGACCCCGACTACAGCGACCCGTACGGCTCTGACCCGTACGGCTGGGACGGCGGCTACTGGGGCGGTTAGCCGTACTTCTTGCCTCAGCGACTCGCTGAGCCTCGGGCCGCAGGACCGTCCGACACCCCGCAATTTGGGTCTCGGCCGACCGGACGGATGTATGAGTGCAACCGGGGCATTCGTTCTGTGAGAGTCGATCAATCGCAACGGCGTCTAAGCGTAGGAAGTCGCACGCGCAGGCCGTCCTCGAGATCCTCGAGCGAGAACGGCGCGCCGCTGCCCGCCCGCGTGTCACCGCTGCGAGCCGGACGATTGCCCCCAGGGCAAGAGCACGCATGCAAGGAAGCCCTCGTCTCGATCGTTGATTCGCTACACGGAGGTTCTGGGGCGGCCGAACGATGCGCCCCATCGCAGGAGGCTCGCTCCGCACAACCGGTCGCGGACAGTGCGGGGCGAGCCATCCGAACCCCACCGGTGATCCTCTCTTGGCTCTAGAGGAAGCTCAGAGCACGTCGGTCGGCGCCGTGTCCTCCATCGCGACGAGCATCGCGCGGTCGAGCGCGTCCTGGAGCCCGAGGCGCTGGCGGGCCAGCTCTCCGACGCCCGAGCCGGCGCCGCGCGCGACGACGATCTCGCGGTCGACGCGGGCGAGCTCGAGCTGCAGGCGCTCGAGCTCGATCATCGCCGGGGTCGCGCGCTGCTCGGCGGCGCGGACGGCCAGCTCGGGGATCAGCGCGGAGAGCTCGGCCGGCAGCCCGTCGACCGGCGAGCCGGCGTGATCGCGAAGGTGGCGTGCCGCCGCGCGCAGGATGTCGGTCGTGAAGTCGCGCTCGATGTCGAGCGCGCCGAGTGCCTGGGCTCCCTCGCGCGGGGCGGCGATGCACAGCGCGAGGAACATCCGCTGCTGGTTTTCGTCCCGTGACAACGCGACGCGCGGCGCCGGCTCCGTCGTCCCGCCGCCGTGGCCGTTGCCGTTGGCCGGCTCCGCGGCCGAGGTTCGCGACGACGCCGGGGCGCTGAGCCACGAGGAGACCAGCGACTGTGCGAGGTTCAACCGGTCCGCGACGCGCTTGAGCAGCTCCTCACGCAACGCCCCCGGCGGCAGCGTCGCCGGGGCGAACACCGGTCGCAGCGCCTCGATGATGCGATCCTTGCCCTCGGCCGTGTCGGCGTCGCCGGCCGCGAGTGCGCGGTCGACCTGGAAGCTCACGAACGGCACGCTGGCCGCGGTCAGCTCCTGGATGCGCTGCGGCCCCTCGGCGAGCACGAGGTCGGCCGGATCGGACCCGGCCGGCAGCGGGACGATCCGCAGGTCGAGGTCCTTGCCGCGCGCCACGCGGGCCGCGCGCAGCATCGCCTCCTGCCCGGCCCCGTCGGCGTCGAGCGCGAGCTGCACCACCTTGGCCATCCGCGCCAGCTCGGAGACCTGCTCAGGCGTCAGCGCGGTACCCATCAGCCCGACCGCGTTGGCCAGGCCGGCCTGATGCAGGGCGATGACGTCTGTGTAGCCCTCGGCGAGGATCACCGTCCCCGCCTTGGCCGCCGCCGCGCGCGCGATTGTGGAAGCCGAAGACGTGGCGGCCCTTGTGGTACAGCTCGCCGTCGGCCGAGTTGAGGTACTTGGGCTGCTGGTCAGCGCCCGCCGCCCGCGCGCCGAAGCCGAGCACCGCGCCGCGTCGATCGCACAGCGGGAACATGATCCGCCGGCGGAAGCGGTCGTAGACGCGGCCGTTCTCGCGCGAGCGCGATACGAGCCCGGCGGCGGCGAGCTCGTCCTCGGTGTAGCCCGAGCGCCGGGACGCGGTCAGCACCTTGTCCCACGCGCTCGGCGCGTAGCCGACCCGGAACTCGCGCAGGATCGGCTCCTGAAGCCCGCGCTGGGCGAGGTACTCGCGCGACGACGCCGCCTCGTCGGACTCCCACAGCATCCGCACGTAGAACGCCGCGGTGCGCTCGAGCAGCTCGAGCAGGCGGTCGTGGCGGCGGCGCTTCTCGGCGGCGTGCGGATCGTCGTCGGCCGCCTCGAGCGTCACGTTGTAGCGCTCGGCCAGGAACTCCATGGCACCGGTGAACTCGAGCCCTTCGAGCTCTTGGACGAACGTGAAGCAGTCGCCCCCCACGCCGCAGCCGAAGCAGTGGTAGAGCTTTGTGTTCGGGATCGATCCCGAACGACGGGCTGCGCTCCTCGTGGAACGGGCACAGCCCCGTGTAGCGCGAGGCGCCGGCGCGCTTGAGCTCCGTGCGCGTGCCGACGAGGTCGATCATGTCGACCGCGTCGCGCACGCGCTCCTTGGAATCCGGGGTGTAGCGGGCCACGACGATCCAGACTAGTGGCCGCGGCTGCGCTGGTGGCCCAACTAGGCCGCAAGCTGCGCCCGCAGCTCCTGCGCCATCAGCGCCGAGTCGTGGCCGGGCGCCACGCCGTCGATGATCAGCGCGTCGCCGCGGATATTGTCAGTGCGCAGCGCCAGGATGTCCGAGTAGGCGTCGGACCGGTACCACGCGCGAGCCGCCTCGGCCGACGGGAACTCGATGATCACCACGGTTCCGGGCCACGTTCCCTCGAGAACCTCGGGATCGCCGCCGTGGACGAGGAAACGCCCGTCGTGGGGATCGAGCGTCGCCTGGATGCGCTCGAGGTACTCGAGCACCTCGTCGTTGATGTTGGGGTTGTGCAGGTGAGCCATTGCGTAGGCGGGCATGTCGTGCCTCCGGGTCGATTCGTGTTTCGCGCCAGCCTGCCGTCTCGCGGTCGCGATTTCGATTACCCCTGAGGTCATGGCGGTCAGATCCCGAACCCGGCCGGGACCGACAGCGCCTCGAACGCCGAGATCGCGAAGCGGTCGGTCATGCCCGCGATGTAGTCGGTCACGCGCTGCTGCTCGCTGGCCCCGGGTGCCCCGCCGCCGTCAGGTAGACGCTGGGGATCGTCGGCGAAATGATCGAACAGGGCGCGGATCACGCGCTCGATCTTGGCGTGCTCGCGGCGCACGGAGTCGCGCAGGTAGACGTTCTCGAACATGAACGTCCGCAGCGCGTCCATCGCCGCACCGGCCCCGCCGCCCTGGACGATGTCGCCGGCCGGCAACGAGTGCTCGACGAGGTCGTGAACGAGCGCGTCGATCCGCGCGACTGCCGGTGTCGCCGAGCACGGCGATCGGCTCGGGCGGCAGGTCGGCGGGCGACAGCACGCCGGCTCGGATCGCGTCGTCGATGTCGTGGTTGAGGTAGGCGACGCGGTCGACGACCCGCACGATCCGCCCCTCGAGCGTCGCCGGCGGGTCGGCGCGGCCGCTGTGGCCGGCGATCCCGGCGATCACGTCAGCCACGAGGTTCAGCCCCGAGTAGTCGCGCTCGAGCACCTCGACGATCCGCACCGAATGCTCGTAGTGGCGAAAGCCGGTGCCGAAGCGCTCGCGCAGGCACACGTCGAGGAACTCCTCGCCGACATGGCCGAACGGCGTGTGCCCGAGGTCGTGGCCGAGGCCGATCGCTTCGACGAGGTCCTCGTTGAGCGCCAGCGCGCGGGCGACGGTGCGCGCGATCTGGGTCACCTCGAGCGTGTGGGTCAGCCGCGTGCGGTAGTGGTCGCCGCGTCGGGGCGATGAAGACCTGCGTCTTGTGGCTCAGACGCCGAAACGCCTTGGAGTGAACGATCCGGTCGCGGTCGCGCTGCAGCGGCGTGCGCAGGCCGCAGTCGGGCTCGTCGTGCGCGCGCCGAGCCGGGTACGAGCGCGCCGCCCGCGGCGACAGGTGCTCCTCCTCCCACGCCTGCTGGGCGGCGGCGAACCCCTCAGAAACTGGCCCACCCGGGGCGTCTGACTGCATGCCCCGATTCTCGCAGCGGGCGCGGCGCGGCCCACTGGATAGGTTGCGTGGATGCGCGCACTCGTCTCCGCCCCGCTGCCGACCCGCATCGAACTCGCCGACGTCCCCGATCCCCAACCGCTGCGCGACGAGGCCGTCGTTGCGGTGCGCGCGGTCAGCATCAACCGCGGCGAGGTCAAGCGCCTCGAGGCCACGGCGCCCGGGACCCAGACCGGCTGGGACGTCGCCGGCGTCGTCGAACGGGCGGCGACCGACGGCTCCGGCCCGCCGGCCGGCGCCCGCGTCGTCGGGCTGACCTTCACCGGCTGGGCCCAGCTCGCGCCCGTCTCGACGGCGGTCCTGGCCGAGCTTCCCGACGGGATCTCGTTCGAGCAGGCCTCGACGCTGCCGGTGGCCGGGCTGACCGCCCTGCGCGCACTCGAGAAGGCCGGGTTCGTGCTCGGCAAGCGCGTACTCGTGACGGGCGCGTCGGGCGGTGTCGGGCGATTCGCGATCCAGCTCGCCAAGCTCGCCGGTGCCCACGTCACCGCGCTGTCGCGACGGACCGCCGGCCTGGCGCAGCTCGGGGCCGACGAGCTGATCGCCGAGCTCGAACCGGCCGGCGAGCGCTTCGACGTGATCATCGACGCCGTCGGCGGGCCGGTCCTCGGCGCGGCGCTGGCGCGCGTCGCCCCGGGCGGAATCGTCATCAACTTCGCGGCGACCGTGCCCGAGCCGGTGACGTACGCCACGCGCGACTTCTTCGGTGGCGCGGCCGGCGCGACGCTCTACGGCCTGCTGATCTTCCCCGAGCTCGCACACACGCGGACCGGCGTCTCGGACCTGCGCCGGCTCGCCGAGCTGGTCGCGGCCGGGCGCGTGGACCCGCAGATCTCGATGACCGCGCCGTGGGCCCAGGCGCGGGAGGCGATCGAGGCGCTGCTCGAGCGCCGGGTCGACGGCAAGGCCGTGCTGACCGTGGAGTAGCTACCCGAGCTTGGCGCCGTCGGCGACCGGGTGGTCGGGCGCGATCAGCACGACGTGGCCGTTGTCGTCGTAGAAGCCGGTGACGAGGACCTGGGACATGATCGGCCCGATCTGCTTGGGCTCGAAGTTGACGACGCCGACAACCTGGCGGCCGACCAGCTCGTCGGCCGTGTAGTGCTCGGTGATCTGTGCGCTCGAGCGCAGGACCCCGATCTCGGGCCCGAAGTCGATCCGCAGCCTGTAGGCCGGGCGGCGCGCCTCGGGGAACTCGAGCGCCTCGACGACTGTGCCCGCGCGCAGCTCCACGCGCTCGAAGTCGGTCCACTCGATCGTCGGTTCCATGGCGGGCCGGGACGCTACTGGGCGGCGCGAACCGCCGCCTGCGCGGCGGCGATCCGCGCGATCGGGACGCGGTAGGGACTGCACGAGACGTAGTCGATGCCCGAGTGGTGGAAGAAGTCGATCGAGTCGGGGTCTCCCCCGTGCTCGCCGCACACGCCGAGCTCGAGCGTCGGCTTGGTCTTGCGCCCCAGCCACGCGCCCATCCGCAGCATCTGCCCGACGCCCGGGCGTGTCGATCGTCTCGAACGGCGACCGGTCGAAGATCGCCAGGTCGATGTAGCGGGCGAGGATCCGCTTCTCGATGTCGTCGCGCGAGAAGCCCAGGCCGGTCTGGGTGAGGTCGTTGGTGCCGAACGAGAAGAAGTCGGCGTGCTCGGCGATCCGGTCGGCGAGGAAGCAGGCGCGCGGCAGTTCGATCATCGTGCCGACGCGATAGTCGTCGCCCGGCGTCATGCCCCGCTCGGCGGCGACGCGGTCGACGAGCCCGCGCAGGAGCTGGAGCTCACGTTCGTAGTCGACGAGCGGGACCATGATCTCGGCGCACGTCCCGGCTGCGCGTGCGGCGGCCAGGATCGCCCGGACCTGCATTTCGTAGAGCTCCGGGAACAGGATCCCCAGCCGGCAGCCGCGGGTGCCGAGCATCGGGTTGACCTCCTCGAGTGACCGCACGCGCTCGAGCGTGTGCTCGAGGCGAGCGATGTCCTCGTCGGGCCCCGTGACTCGTACGCGGTCCAGCTCGCGCTCGAGGTCGTGCGCGTGGGGCAGGAACTCGTGCAGCGGCGGGTCGAGCAGCCGGATCGTGACCGGCCGACCGTCCATCGCGGCGTAGATCTGCGTCGAAGTCGCTGCGCTGCAACGGCTCGAGCTGGGCCAGCACCTCGGCACGCTCCTCGCGCGAGTCGGCGAGGATCATCGCCGCCATCAGCTCGTTGCGCTCTTCGCCGAAGAACATGTGCTCGGTGCGGCACAGGCCGATCCCCTGCGCCCCGAGTTCGACCGCCTTGGCCGCGTCGGCCGGCGTGTCGGCGTTCGTACGCACCGCCAGCGTGCGCAGCTCGTCGGCCCACTGGAGCACCGTCGTCAGCTCCGGGCTGACCTCGGGCTCGATCAGCGGCACGTCGTCGGTCGTGACGTTGCCGGTCGTGCCGTCGATCGCCAGCTGGTCACCCTCGCCGAGCACGATGCCGTTGACGCGCAGCTCACGGGCCTGGACGTCGATCTCGACCGTCCCGGCGCCGGTCACCGCGGGCACCCCCATCCCGCGCGCGACGAGCGCCGCGTGGCTTGCCTTGCCGCCTTCGCTGGTCAGGATGCCCCGCGCAGCGTGGAAGCCGGCGACATCGGACGCCTCGGTGAACGGGCGCACGAGCACGACGTCGTCGTCGGCCGCCAGCGCATCGTCGGCGGTGAACACGATCCGGCCGCGCGCCGCGCCCGGCGAGGCGGCGACGCCGCGGGCCAGCACCGTGTAGTCGGCGGCCGGGTCGAACGTCGGGTGCAGCAGGGCGTCGAGCTTCTCGGCCTCGATCGTCAGCAGCGCGTCGCCACGGTCGAGCAGGCCCTCGGCCACGGCGTCGACGGCGAACCGCACAGCGGCCTGGGCGGGGCGCTTGGCGTTGCGCGTCTGGAGCATGTACAGGCGCCCCTCCTCGACCGTGAACTCGGTGTCCTGCATGTCACCGTAGTGGCGCTCGAGCGTCGTCAGGATCCCGGTGAGCTCGTCGTGGACGCGCGGCAGCCAGTCCTCGAGCTCGGACAGGTCGCGCGGTGTGCGCACGCCGGAGACGACGTCCTCGCCCTGGGCGTTGGGCAGGAAGTCGCCGGACGGGTGCGGCGCACCGGTGATCTCGTCGCGGCTGAACGCGACGCCGGAGCCCGACGTGTCGCCCTTGTTGCCGAACACCATCTGCTGGACGTTGACCGCCGTTCCCCAGTCGTCGGGGATGTGGTTGATGCGCCGGTAGGTCACGGCGCGGTCGCCCATCCACGAGTCGAAGACAGCGGCGATCGCCCCTTCGAGCTGGGCCTTGGGGTCGGTCGGGAAGTCGTAGAACGACTGGAACGTGCGCACGAGCTCGCGTAGGGCGTCGGCGTCGAGCTCGGCGTCGTCGGTGACGTCGCGCTCGCGTTTGGCCGCTGAAATCGCCGCCTCGAAGCGCTCGCCTTCTATTCCCACGACGACGTTGCCGTACATCTGGACGAAGCGCCGGTAGGAGTCCCAGGCGAAGCGCTCGTTGTCGGTCACGGCGGCGAGACCGGCCGTGGAGGCGTCGTTGAGTCCGAGATTGAGGACCGTGTCGAGCATGCCCGGCATCGACTCGCGCGCGCCGCTTCGGACCGACACGAGCAGCGGGTCCGTCAAGTCGCCGAGCCGCCGGCCGGCGAGCGTTTCGAGGCGCGCCATCGCGGCGGCGACCTGCTCGGCGAGACCGTCGGGCGCCGTGCGGTCGGCGTTCATGTAGGCGACGCATGCCTCGGTCGTGATCGTGAACCCGGCCGGAACGCGGTCGGCGCCGAGGACGCGGGTCATCTCGGCCACGCCCGCGCCCTTACCCCCGAGGAGGTCGCGCATGTCGCGCGAGCCGTCTGCGAAGTCGTAGACCCAGCGCGCTACTGGACCGTTGTCGGGCATGAGGTTCGCAGCCTACCCACCGGCTGCCGCGCGCAACCGCAGGTGCGCGTGGTACTCGACCGTTTCGGAGATCGCGCGGTCGGCCTGGCGAAGGGCGCGCTCCGACGCCGGCGGCGTCTCGTTCAGCGGCCGCCCGAGCGCGCCGACCATGAACGCGTGCGTCTCCTCGTCCAGCGCGAACGACGACGCCTCGCACGTCCCGCACACGACGCCGCCGGCGGCGGCGCTGTAGCCGACGACTTCGTCGCTCTCGCCGCACGAGGCGCACGCGCTCAGTTGCGGGGCGAAGCCGGCGGCGAGCATCAGCTTGAGGCGAAATGCGAGCTGGTTGGCGAGCGTGGCGCGCGCTGGCTCGCGCTCGAGCAGCGTGAGCTCATTGGCCAGCAGGTTGAAGACCTCGGGGTGGCCCTCGTTGCTGTCGAACATCCGTGCGACGGCGTCGCAGGCGCGGCTGGCGCTGTCCAGCGCGCCGGGGTCGTCGCGCAGCCCGGCGTGGGCGGCAACGGTGTCGACGCCGGTCACGGTCGCCAGGTCGCCGCGGCCCTCGTGCAGGATCAGCGCGACGTGGCTGAACGGCTCCAGCCGACCGCCGAAGCGGCTCTTGGTCCGCCGCACCCCCTTGGCGATCGCGCCCATCCGGCCGCGTCCGGGGGTGTAGAGATGCAGGATGCGGTCGGCCTCGCCGAAGCGCATCGAGCGCAGCACGATCGCCTCGGCCTTTACCGGAGCGGGCATCGCGACCGACTCGCTATCCTTTGTGAAGTAATGGGACCGGAGATCATCGTCTACACCACCGAGCCGTGCTCGTTCTGTGTGCGCGCCAAGCAGCTGCTCACCAAGCGCGGTCTGTCGTTCAGCGAAGTCAATCTGGCAAAGGACCCGGAGGGACGCGCCGAGCTCGCGGAGCGCACCGGCATGTTCTCGTTCCCGCAGGTCGTCGTCGACGGTGAGGTCCTGGGCGGCTGGCGTGAGGTGCTCGAGGCCGATGAGGCCGGGCGCCTGGAGGAGCTCGCGGCCTGAGCTCGCTCACGCGCTGCGCTTGCGCCGCGGCCGCGGCTGGCAGTGTTCGCAGACGTAGGTCCCTCGCCCGCCGACGACCATCTTGCGGACGCGCCGACCGCAGTTGACGCACGGCTCACCCTCGCGCAGGTGGATGAGGAATTCGTTCTGAAACGAGCCGCTGACTCCGTCGGGATGGCGGAAGTCGTCGATCGTCGAGCCGCCGGCGTCGATGCCCGCGGCGAGGGTCGCGACCACTGCCTGCGCGAGCGCCTCGTACTGCGCGGGCTTGAGCGCCCCGGCCGGTCGCAGCGGATGGATGCGCGCCCTGAACAGGGCCTCGTCGGCGTAGATGTTCCCGACACCGGCGACGCGCCGCTGGTCGAGCAGGAACGCCTTGACCGGCGCGCGCCGGCCGTGCGCCAACGCCCGCAGGGCCGGGCCGGTCAGGTCACCATCGAGCGGCTCGATCCCCACCCGCGTCGCGTAGAACGCGTCGCGCCGGTCGGGGCCGATCATCAGCTCGCCGGTCCCAAACCGCCGCGGATCGCAGAACCGCAGTTCGTGGCCGTCGGACAGTGTGAGCCGCACGCGTTCGTACGGCGTGTCTGGTGGTGGGTCGTACAGCAGCGTCCCCGTCATCCGCAGGTGCATGAGCAGAAACACGTCTCCTTCGAGGCGCCACTCGAGGTACTTCCCGCGCCGGGCCAACTCATCGACGCGACGCCCCTGCACCGCATCGACCACATCGCCCGGCGCCAGCGGCATGCACCACCGCGGATCGAAGATCTCAACGCGCGCGAGCGTTCGCCCCTCAACATGAGGCGCGAGCCGGCGGCGGATCGTCTCGACCTCGGGGAGCTCGGGCACCCCCCCAGCCTACGGTCAGCGTCACCGGACGATCGTGAAACGCACGCTCACCGAGCGTGAGGTGTTGCCGGCGGCGTCGCGGGCGGTGATGGTGAGGCGGTGACGGCCGAGCGCGAGGCGCCGGCCTCCCAGCCGCCCGCTGAACGCGATCTTCACGGCACCGGCCCTGACCTGGCGCACGAGCGTCCCGTCATGCGAGTACGCGGTACACGCGCCATGGGCCGGACGCTTGCGCACGACCGTGCAACGATGGCTCTTCGCGTTGCGATGACCGAGACGCTGGCGGTCGACCACGACGCTCAACCGCGACGCCTCGGACACCTTCAGGCTCAGCGTCGTCCCGTGGCCGGTTGTCGCCCGCAGCGCCGTGTGCGCCGGACCGATCCGGAACGTCGACCGTGACAGGCGGACCGACGTCAGCCGCGGTGCCGTCCGGTCCCGCGGCGGCGGCGTACCGCCGCCACCGCCAACGGGGCCACCGCCACCGCCGCCTCCGGTGACCGGCGGAACGACGACGGGTGGGCGCCCACAATCCGGCGTCAGCACGCGCATGTAGCTCTGCACGAAGTCTGTGCTCGTCGCGCCGGGTGCGACGGGGTCGGACGAGTCGAACATCACGCAGCCGCCGTCGGCCGTCAGCCCGGGCGGCTGGTTGCCGGACTCGAACTCCGCGACCTGCGCGCTCACCTCCTGCCCGTCGGCTCCGGAGCGCCGCGAGATCAGGAGCGTCTGCGCGGCCGCGAGTCGGCGCACGTACTGGCGCGGGACGCCGTCGCCCGGTGCACCCGGGGCGATGACCGACAGCGGCGCCGCGAGGAACGAGACAACGTTGCCGTCGTGCGAGAGACCGGGCGCCGCGTCGACCGTCACCGGCAGGCCACCGACGCCGTCGGCGCGGCCGGCGAGCATCAGCTGCTTGTCGGCGAGATCCCGCACGTACAACTCGCTGTCGCCCGCGGTTGTCGCGAGGAATGCGACACGGTTGCCGTCGCCGCTGACCGCCGGGCTCGCCGCGCTGTCGAACTTCGCGCCGGTCGCGCCGATGTCGACCAGCGTCGTCGTGCCGCCGTCGATGTCGCGCATGTGGACGTCCTGCGAGTCGTCGGTATCGCCGTCGCCGAGGTTGTCCGCGAACGATTCGAACGCGACCCGGCGGCCGTCGCCGCTGATCGACGGGTCCCGCGAGTCGTCGTCGCCTGGGGCGCCGGCCGCGCCGTTCACCCTGCTCACCAGCACGGTATGCGCGGCATCGACCTCGCGGACGTAGACCTGCGTGACGTTGCCGGTGGTCCCGCCGCCGAGGTTCTTCGCCTCCGAATCGAACGCCACCCGCGAGCCGTCGTCGCTGATCGATGGGTCGAAGCTGACGGCGTCGCCCGGCGGTCCGTCGCCGTCGCCGCGGCTGACCAGGAACGTTCGGTTGGATGGCAGGTCGCGCACGTATAGCTGGCCGCCGGCGCCGAACACGACGCGCCGTCCGTCGGCGCTGATGCGCGCGGGAAACGGGAGGTCGAACAGCGCCCCGGCGGGACCGTCCTGGCGGCTGGCGACCGTCACCGTCCCGGTGACCGTGTCACGGACCAGCACCTCCAGGCCCGGCGACGCGACGAGCGCCGGCGCGTCGGACAGCGAACGCCACGTAGCGCCCGTCGGCGCTGACCGTACCGTCGATCCCGCTGCCGCCCAGATTGGCAAACGGCGCGGCTCCCGGCCGGCCGGGACACGGTCTGCGTGCCCCCGGTCGCCAGGTCCAACAGCGACACGATCGACACGCTGCCGGCGTTGTCAGGGCCGGGCTCGAGCGTCATCGCAACCTTGGTGGCATCGCGGCTGATCCCGGCCCCATCGTCGAACGCGAGCGCGACCGCGGCGCTGATCGGGCGCGACGAGCCGCCGCTGCTCACGTAGAAGCGCGTCGTGAGGCTACCGCCGAGCGCGGTGTCGCCACCGGACGCCTCGAACACGGTCGTGGCCCCGTCGCCGCTGACGCCGAGGGGAAACGTGCTGCCGGGGATCTTGTGGCCCTGCGCGTCGATCCCGATCAGCTTCGTGACGCCCACCGCTCCGAGCGTGCGGCTGTACACGCCCTGCTCGCCGGTCGGGTCGGCCGGGTCGAAGTTCTTGGCGTCGGACTCGAACACCACGGTGCCGCCGTCGCCGCTGATCAGCCCGTCGACCGAGTGGCCGTCACCGATCGCCCCCTTGGTCGCGCCATCGCTCTTGCGGCTCACCAGCACGGGGGCGCCGGGGACATTCGCCGCGATCGTCGACAGCCATACGTCGAGGAAGTTGTTCGTGTCGTCGGCGTTGAAGCGGCCACCGGAGTCGAACACGACCTTCGCGCCGTCATCACTGATCGACGGGCGCTGGGCGCCGTCACGCACCGCGGCGCCGGACGCGTCCGTGATCGGGCTGACGCGAATCGTCGTGCCGTCATCGCCGTTGGCGATCTGGCGGCGGTAGATGCGCGACAGCGTCGACCCCGCGGGATCGCCGGGCACGAGGTTCGTCGCCACGGACTGGAACGCGACGAACGCCCCGTCGGCACTGATCGCCGGTTTGTCCGACCCCGCATTACCGACCGCTCCGGCACCGCTGGCGCGGCTCACGAGGAACGTGTTGCCGGTCGTCAGGTTGCGCGCGTAGACGTCGCCGGCCCCGTTGGTGTCCTGCGTCGTCAGCGCACCGGCGCATACGAACGCGACGACGTTGCCGTCGGCGCTGATCGCGGGCGCGGAGCAGTCCTCGCGCGCGGGCTCCCCACCGAAGCCGGTCGCGCGGCTGACCAGCGTCACCGCCCCACTGGCGACGTCTTTGACGTACACATTCTGAACGCTGTCGTCGTCGCCGTCGAAGATGGCGTCGGCGCGCGACACGAATGCGACCCGGCTCCCGTCGTGGCTGACGACCTGGCCGGTCGCGGTCGAAGGCGCGGCCGGCGTCGCGAGCGCGGTGAGCAGGTCGGGGGTCCCGGACATGATCGCGGTCGTCCCCGCGGGCAGCGTCGCCGCTCCCGCCGCCGGCGCGAGGGCCGCGGCGAGGGCGACGACGACTGCCACAGTTGCGGGGGTTCGGGGCATCCCTCCACAAGGGAACCGATGACGCGCCACCCTGGCAATCGGGTCCCGACCCTGAAATTAGGCAGCGCCAGGTCACGAGAACGGCGTGACCGGTCGCGCCATCGCGACGCCGTCGACGCTGATGTCGACGCGTTCGTTGAAGAACGCGACGAGGCCGGCGATCGGCAACAGCGCCGGCGTCGGGAAGTCGTAGGCCCACGCGAGGTCCTTGTGGACGGCATCGCCGATGCGTGCCGTCCAGTAGCCGCTCGTCACGCCCTTGTACGGGCACGCGGTGACCGTGTCCGTCGCCTCCAGGTGCTCGAATGAAACAGCGGTGCGGTCGAGGTAGTAGCGGGTCGGCAGGCCGGTCTCGAAGACCATCACCGGCGCGCCGGACTCCGCGAGCACGACGCCGTCGAGCTCGACGCGCACCGCGCGCGACGAACGCAGCGCGTCGACGCGGGCGAACGGGTTGCGTGGGTGGACGAAGATCTGCTCGTCCTCCTCATACCAGGCGTCGAGCGCGTCCCACTGGAACCGCACGGTGCCCGCGACCCCCTCGATCGGCGACTCGGTGAACACACGCGCGGCGTGCGGGCGGTGCACGTCGCCGACGCGTAGGCCGTGCGGCTCGGCCGCGCCGAGCGGGCTGGACTGCGCGTCACGCTCCTTGACCAGCAGCTCGGTGCGGACGTCGGCCGCCGGGACGTAGTACTGCGGGTAGGGCGGGAACTCCCAGACGTACAGGGCGCGCGTCGTGTCGAACACCGTCTCGCCGCCCAGCAGCGCGCGCACGCGGCGCGGCGCGGGCTCGACGTGATGGGCGGCGACGGCGAGGCCGGGGTAGTCGGTCATCGCACCAGCGTAGACCGGCGCGCGCGGTCGCGCGCTCAGCCCACGGTCGCCCGCGGATGCGCCTTGAAGTACACGTCCTTCAGCCGATCCGCTGACAGGTGGGTGTAGATCTGGGTCGTGGCGATGTCGGCGTGGCCGAGCATCTCCTGGAGTGAGCGAAGGTCGCAGCCGCCGGCCAGCAGGTGGGTGGCAAACGTGTGGCGCAGCGTATGCGGGGACATCTTCTGATCGAGGCCGCACGTGCGCGCGTGGCGCTGGACGATCTTGTAGAGCCCCTGGCGTGTCAGGCCGCCGCCGCGGCGATTGACGAACAGGTGCGGCTCCTCGCGGTCGCCGACGAGCTGCGGGCGGGCCCGGCGGACGTACGTCTTGAGCGCGGAGATCGCCTGGCGCCCGACCGGGACCTGGCGCTCCTTGGCGCCCTTGCCGCGCGTGCGCAGCGTCCCGTGGTGCAGGTCGACATCGGACAGCAGCAGGTCGATCGCCTCGGTCGCGCGCAGGCCGCACGCGTACATCAGCTCGAGCATCGCGCGATCGCGGATCGCCGCCGGGTCGGTCCCGCGCGGCGCGCGCAGCAGCATCGCGACCTCGTCGCGGCTCAGCACCTCCGGCAGGCGCTGGCTCTTGCGTGGAGCGCGCAGGTCGGCCGTCGGGTCGCCGCGGACGATCCCCTCGCGGCGCAGATGGCGGAAGAACGAGCGCATGCATGCGGCCTTGCGCTGGAGCGTCGCCGCCGCGACCGGCGGCCGGTCGGGGCCGCCGCGCGCGAGGTCGGTGAGGAACCCGGCCAGCTCCTCGTGGCCGGCCTGGAGCACCGACACGTGGCGGCGCTGGAGGTAGGCCCCGAGCTGGAGAAGGTCGGAGCGGTACGCATCGAGCGTGTTACGCGACAGGCCCCGTTCGAACTCCAGGTAGGCCAGGAAATCGAGGACGAGGTGTTCATAGCTGCGCTCGGCGAGGGGGACCTGGGCAACGGCCATGGCGATGGTTTCGGCCGATCCGCCGATGGTCCTCGCCCTGCAACGCGCCTGTCAGGTGCCGGACGGCGGCGCGACGAGCATGTCGGCGAGCGCCGTACCGCACGCCAGCGCGGCCGCGAAGAAGACCGGGTCCTCGTCGATCCCGCGGCCCATCGTCGTCAGCGGCAGCCCACTGGCCGCGTAGGCGCCGAGATCGACGGCCAGCTCGCGGATCTCGTGACCGATGAGTTCCGGCGGGATCGCGTCCTCCCCGGCGGGCACGGCGATCGTTACGCGCGCGAGCAGCAGCCGCGCCACCGTGCGCGTGTGGTGCGACACGCCGAGGTGGCGCTCGCGCGGGTCGCCGGACGACATCCGCGGGCACAGCGCGACCGGGCAGCCGAGCGCCTGCGCGGCGTGGGCCGAGTCGAGCGCCGCCATCCCGCCGTGGCCGAGCGCCGACGCCGAGCCGAGGATTCCCGGACCGGGGCCGCACACCGCCGCATCCCACCCCTCGATCGTGAGCCCGTGATGCAGCGCGCCGATCGTCGTCACTGCCTCCGCCTCGCCGCCGTAGGTCGGCCCCGCCGTCACGAAGTCGCACAGAAGCTCTCGTTCACGCAGGGCCCGGACGATGCGCGAGTGGCCCGGCAGCGCCCCGCCCGCAGTCTGCACGTAGCCCACCCGCACGCCCGGACGAGCCTGGTTCAACGCGAAGGCAACGCCCGCGAGCTGGCCGTGGAGCGCAAGCACCGCGACCGGGCGGTCGATCGGGACGTTGAGCTCCGGGCCCTCGACGGGGCTGATCGCGTGCTGGAGCGACGTGTAGTTGAGCTTCATGACGTGGTCGTCGGAGACCTGAACGGCACCGAGGCCGCGCGTGAGGTTGACGTGCACCACGTCGAAGCCACCGGAGCCGAGGTCGAGATCGAGCGCCGCCACGTTGACGATCACCTCGTCGCCGGGCTCCGTCTCGCCGACCATCGACACGTCGGCGAGCGCGGGCCGCGTCAGGCCGCCATGGTCGACCTCGAGCCGCTGCCCGCCGCCGTTGGGCGCCTCGGCCATCGTGACAACCCCTTTGCGCAGGCGGAGCATCGCGTGAGGGTAATCCGCGCGTCACCTCTCAGGCACGCTCGCGTTGTCGGATGCATGCGACCGCTCAACGCCACAGCTCTGCTTGCCGTGACCCTCGCCACAATGATCCCGGCTGCCGCCCACGCGGCGACCGCGCCCGCCAACGACGACCGTGCCGACGCGGCGGCCCTGACCCAGCTGCCGACCTCCGTGACCGGAACGACGGTCGGCGCGACCGTCGAACACGCCGAACCGCGCGGCGAGTGCGCCGCCCCGGACAACTCCGTCTGGTACGAGGTCAAGCCTCACACGACCGGCCGGATCGTCGTCTCGGTCGCCGCCCACGGCAAGCTCGACCTCGTCGTTGACGTCTTCAAGCAGGTGCGCTCGCAGACCGAGTCGCAGACCTGCGACGTGTCCGACGACAACGGCAACGCCGCCACCGACTTCAACGCCGCCGCGGGCGGTGACTACCTGATCCGGGTCGGCGAGCGTTCGGGCTCGGAGTCCAACACGTTCTCGCTCAACGTCTCGGCGCCGATCGCGCCGGCCCAGCCGCCCGGCAAGGCGCTGCACGCGGCCGGCGTGACGCGGACGCTCGACCGCTTCCAGAACCCCGACGACGCGTGGTCCTACCGCTTCCGCGTCGGCGTCTCCTACCGCATCCACCTCTCCAGCCACGACGACCACTGCACGGCCCACGCGGCCATCTTCGAGCCCGGCACCAGGAGCTTCGACGACGACGACCGGATCATGGCCGAGATGCGCTGCGGCCAGTACCGGCTGTTCACGCCCGGCCCCGGCCAGGGTGGGCGCTACTCGCTGCGCGTGCTCGCCAACCGCAACATCAGCGGCGCCCAGCACTACCACCTCCAGGTCGCACCCGCCGGACCCGACGACACCGCCCCCGGCCTCGCGCTGCGCACCGGCGTCCCCGTCCGCGGCGTGCTGCACGGCGACCAGATCGACATGCTCGACCTGTACCGCTTCACGATCACCAGGCGCAGCGTCACCTACCTGCGCCTCGCCGGCGGCCACAAGCTGTTCCTCCAGCTCGTCAACCAGCGCGGCACCCACCTGGGCTCGGGCGACGCGTCGATCCGCACGACGCTGGCACCCGGGCACTACTACGTCGTCGTTCGCGCCAACGGCGACGGCCGCGGCCACTACCGTCTGACCCGCATCGAGCGTGTCGTCACGCGCACGCGCACGTCGCTGGGCGGCGACGCGCACCGGCTGACTGCGAAGGTCACGACGACCCCGGCCAGCGCCGGGCGCTATGTGGTCACGTTCGAGCGCTACGACCCGCTCGCCGGCTGGCTGTTCGCCCGCGAGGTCCACGTGACCGGCACCGGCACCGTGAGCGCGTCGTACGACCCGCCAGGCCCCGGCAAGTACCGCGCCCGAGCGGTCTATCTCGGCGGCCGCGACGCCGCCGGCAGCCGCTCGCCGTTCACGCGGTTCGAGGTCGCCGACCGCGACGACACGTAGCGACGACGACCCGCGCGCTCCTGATTCATGGCGAGCGCGCGGGTCACGCTTTTGGCCCGTCGGTCCAATGCGTCTCGACCGACGGGTCACAAGACTCCGCCGATGAGCACAAACGTGATCGTCTCCTACGACGGCAGCGACAACGACGACGACGGCCTGACCCTCGCCGGCCGGCTCGCGGGCGCCGGCGCGAGCCTCGCGCTCGCCTACGTGCGCCACTCGCGCGCATTCGGCGAGCGCCGAGAGGAACTCGCCCAGTTCGACGCCGAGAAGCGCCTCGACGTCGGCGCGGCGCGGCTGGGCGACCCGGACATCCCCAAGCACGTCCTGCTCGCGGCTTCGACCGGTGATGGGCTGCGGCAGTTCGCCGAGTCCGAGGGCGCGTCGCTGATCGTGTTCGGGTCCGAGTACCGCACGCCGCCGGGCCGCACCGAGCCCGGGGCGTCGGCGACCTATCTGCTCGAGCACGGCTCGATCGCGATCGCGATCGCGGCGGCCGGCGTGCGGATCGACCCGCAGGCGGCGATCTCGACCATCCGCGTACTCCAGGCCGACGACGACGACGCGGCGCAGCAGACCGCCGACTCGCTCGCCGCCAAAATCGGGGCGACGGTCAGCACCGACCCGGGCGCGGCCGATCTGGTCATCGTCGGCTCCGCGGCGACGGTGGCGCCGGGGCGCGTCGGGCTGGGCGGGACAGCGCGCGCGATGCTCGACCGATCGACGGGGTCGGTGCTCGTGGTGCCACGCGGTACGCCCGTGCTCCTGTGAGCCGGTCGCCGCGCGCGGGGTCCGATGTCAACCGACGCGCTTCTCGAACCAGTGATGCGCGAACGGCTCGGCGTTGAATGCCGGCACTTCGCGATAGCCGGCCGAGCGGTACATGGCGAACGCTTCGACGAGCGTTCGCTGGGTTTCGAGCTGGGCGACCGTGGCGCCGGAGCGCGCGACGTGCCCTTCGAGCTCGGTGAGCAGGCGACGGCCGATCCCCAGACCGCGCGCCGACTCCGCGACCCACATGCGCTTGATGTGCGACGGCGCGCCCGGGTGGTGCTTGGCCGCTCCGCACCCGACCGGCTCGCCATACATGTACGCGATCAGGAACACCCCGGCCGGCGCGACGAGTTCGTGCGGTTCCGCGGAAATGCCGGCGGTCGGGTCGAACCGCGACTCCGAGCGGCGGTCGAGCTCGGCGAAATACGCCCGGATGCACCGCTTGGCGTCCCGGCCCGCCGGATCGGCGACGACGATCTCGACGAGCGATCTCGCCATCAGGCGTCGGATGGTCCGCATCGCGTCGATCATCTGATCGCGCTCGGGTTGATCGAGCGGTTCGAGGATCGAAGCGGCGAGGTCGTCGCTGCGCCGGTCCAGAACGGCGCGCTCGGCGAGACCTTCCGCGGTCAGCCGGGCGATCCGGATGCGGCGGTCGTCGGGGCTCGGCTCGACGCAGACCAGGCCGTCCGCCTCCAAAGCGCGCATCAGTCGGCTCGCATGTCCCGAGTCCAGGCCGAGGCGCGACCGAAGCGACCGCACCTCGCAGCCCTCGGTCCCGATCTCCCACAGCATTCGGGCCTGGCCCAACGGCCGGCCGCGCGCCAGGAATCGATCGTTCAGCGCTCCCGAGCGCTGCGTCACGGTGCGCGTGAAGCTCCGGACCTGCTCGACCGCGGTGTCGGGCATTCTCTGATCTTAGTCAGAGATCTGTGATCCCGCTACCCGAATTACGATCCGCGCCATGACTTCGCCGGCCGTCGATGGAGTACGGGCCGCGCTCCGCGCCGCCGGCGTGCAAACCGAGCCGCGTACGTTCACCGAGACGGTTCCGACCGCCGCGGCGGCGGCCATCGTGCTGGGCTGCGAGGTCGGGGCGATCGCCAACAGCCTCGTGTTCGCCGTCGATGATGAGCCGCTGCTCGTGCTCGCCAGCGGCGCCCATCGGGTCGACACGGAGAAACTGGCGGGTCGGCTGGCGTGCGGCCGAATTCGCCGGGCAACCCCTGAGTTCGTCCTTGCGCACACCGGTCAGGAGGTCGGCGGGGTAGCCCCCGTCGGGCACCCGACACGCCTGCGCAGCGTCGTCGACGTCGAGCTGTCCCAGTTCCCCGTTCTGTGGGCGGGCGGCGGCGACAAGCACACGATGTTCGCCACGAGCTTCGACGAGTTGCTCACGCTCACGGGAGGGATCGCCCTCGAGGTCGCCTGACGATGCACGGTGCAGTGCCACACCGCCGACCACGAGCACGACGCCGGCAATCTCGGCGGCGCTCGGCAGCTGGGTGAGGACGACGATCCCGATCACCGTCGCCGTGGCCGGGAGCAGCGACACCATCAGCGCGTACGTCGCGCGCTGCAGACGCGCCAGCGCGAGCTGATCGGCCACGTAGGGGATCACCGACGAGGAGATCCCGACGCCGATCCCTGCGAGCACGAGCAGCGGGTGACCGGCCGCGGCGAGCGCCGCCGACCCGCCGATCGGCGTCACGACGACCGCGGCGATCAGCATCGAGGCCGCGAGGCCGTCGATCCCACTGAGCCCCGGGCGCTTGGCCACCCGGTCGGCGAGCATGATGTAGCCGCTGAACAGCGTCGCGTTGGCAAACGCGAACGCGAGCCCGAGCGGCTCGGCGGTCAGTCGCACGTCGGTCAGGAGGTAGACCCCGACGACGGCGAGCGCCAGCGCGGCGGCGTTACGCGGCGTTCGCGCGCCGAGCGCTGCGAGCACGATGACCGGGAAGAACTCGATCGCCGCGACCGTGCCGAGCGGCAACCGATCGATGGCGGTGTAGAAGCAGACGTTCATCAGCGCCAGGACCGTCCCCCACGTGACGAGCAGGCGGCGTCCGGCGCGGTCCTGCGCGGCGAACGCGCGCCACGGCTTGCGCCACAGCGCGAAGATCACCGCGGCCGAGACGATCCGCAGCCACGCAACACCGAGCACATCCACGCGTGCGAACAGGAGCACCGCGAACGCCGGGCCGAGGTAGTGGAAGACCGCGCTGACGATGAAGTACGCCGACGGCGGGGCGCGATGGACAACGTCGGGCATAACACAACGATGCCCGGTCATACGGGCGATGTACATGGCGAATCACAGGTAGAATGGCTCGCATGTCTACGGAAGCAAGGCAGAACGGGTCCTTGACCGATGGTGGCCTTCTTGATGACACCGGACTGCGCCTGCTCGGGGAGCTCCAGCGCGACGCGCGCGTGTCGCTCGCCGAGCTCGGTCGCCGTGTCGGGCTGTCCTCGCCGGCGGTCGCCGAGCGCATAAAGCGCCTCGAAGGGACCGGCGTCATCCGCGGCTACCACGCAGACATCGATCCCCGCCGGCTCGGCTACACGCTCGGCGTGGTGATCCGGATCCGTCCCGCCCCGCGCCAGCTCGCCGACGTCGCCGCGCTCGCACGCGACAGCTCCGAGGTCGTCGAGTGCCACCGTGTCACCGGCGACGACTGCTACGTCATGACCGCCTTCGTGCGTGACGTCGAGCACCTCGAGCAGGTCATCGACCGCTTCGCGGCCTATGGGCAGACCACCAGCGCGATCATGCAGTCCTCGCCGGTGCCGCGACGCGGCATCTCGACGTCACCCGCGTAGCGCCGCGAGCGCGAGGTCGACGTCGTCCTCGTCGTTGTAGAGATGAAACGACACGCGCGCGTTCCCGGCCCGGGTCGCGATCCGCACACCCGCCGCGGCGAGCCGATCCGCGGCGCCGGGAGCGGCGACGCTGACGATCGCGCTCGCGCTCTCGGGCAGGCCCAGCTCGCGGCGCAGGCGGTTGGCGAGCTCGACGTTGTGCGCACCGATGACGGCCGGCCCGAGGTCGGCGAGCAGCTCGAGCCCCGGAGCGCCGCCCGCAAACGACGCCCATGCGGGTGAGACGTCGAGCCGCCGCGCCCCCGAGGCCAGGCGCAGGGGCGAGCCATAGATGCTCTCCCAGCGGTCGAGTCCGGCGTACCAGTTGGCGTGGTGGGCGATCAGGCGCTGCGCCGTTTCCTGGTCGACGGCC
This sequence comes from uncultured Actinomycetes bacterium, assembly GCA_963846975.1. GTDB lineage: Bacteria > Actinomycetota > Thermoleophilia > Solirubrobacterales > Solirubrobacteraceae > AC-49. Next base: position 7,645 of record CAWJXY010000005.1, on the reverse strand, counting down.
AGGAAGGCGGCGCCGCGGGGGCACAAAAGCCACTTGTACGCGGACGCGACGACGTAGGTGAACTGCGAGGCGTCGATCTCCATCCAGCCCGCTGCCTGCGTGGTGTCGAGCAGCACGTCCGCACCGTGATGGCGGGCCGCCGCGGCGAGGGCCTCGAGGTCGATCACGCGGCCGTCGGACGACTGCGCAGCGCTCACGGCCACGATGTCCGTGCGGCCGTCGATCGCGTCCACGATCTCGTCGAGCGCCACCGAGCGCACCTGCACTCCGCGGCGCCGCTGCTCGAGGAACGGGAACAGGATCGACGTGAAGTCACCGTCGGCGACGAGAACCCGCGCGTTCGATGCCAGCGACGCAGCGACCAGTCCGACGAACGAGCTCGCGGCGCCGGCGACCGCCACGTCCTCGCCGCTGACGCCGACCAGGCGCCCGAAGGCGGCTCGGCAGCGGTCGACCTCGGGGTCGACCGTGCTGGCGATGAGCTGTCCGTCCTGCCATTGGGCGATGTGCGCGTGCAGCGCCTCCAGCCCGGCGCGCGGTGGCAGGCCGACGGTCGCTGTATTCAGAAATCCGCGTCGGGCCTCCTGGGGCCAGGAAAGCCGGACCGCGTCGGTGATCGTGGTCTGCGACTCGAGCACGCTCAACAGTCTTGCTGATGAGCGTGCTCGGCCCCGCGGGCGATCAGGCTGGCGCGGTTCGCAGGCGCAGGCGCGACCAACGCCGGCGGCCGCGACCGGACGTTCCGCCGGTCAGGTGCTCGGCGCGCAGGCGCAGCAGCGCCACCAGCTCCCGCGTGAGGACGAACGGATCGGCAACCGACCGCCCGTCGCTCACCGAGAGCGCCGCGACCGCGTTGCCGTCGACGAACGCGATCAGTACGGACCCCTCGAGCTCGCGCTGCTCGTCGAGCGCGGCGAGGCGTCGCAGCGTGTGCGTGTCGTCGGGCGTGGCGAGCCGAAGCTCGACGCGCGATGGGCCGGGGCTGGGGTTCCTGGTCATGATGCGGTCCTGTCGGTCGGGCATACGTCGATCATGGACTAAGAGAAACCGCCTACAACGGGCGAATGGTGCGGACTATGTGCCCCGATCCCTTACGTGCGGGGCAGCGAGGCCTTACGTCGCATCGAGCACGATCCGCGCGTCAGCCGCATCGGCGAGCACGGGATCGTGCGTGGCGCAGACGACGGTGGCCCCATGGACATGAGCGGCGCTCGCGAGCAGTTCGGCGATCGCGGCGGCGCTCGCCTCGTCGAGCCGCGACGTCGGTTCGTCGACGAGCAGCAGGCTCCGGCCGGCTGCGAGAGCCCGGGCGATGGCGACCCGCTGGCGCTCGCCCGCGGACAGGCGCCCGACCCTCTGACCGGCCCGTTGCCCGAGCCCGACGGCCGCCAGCCAGCGCTCGGCGACGGCGCGCGCACGGTCGGGGTCGGCGCCCGCCAGGGCCGGCGCCAGCGCCACCTGCTCGGCAGCGCTCAGGAACGGCGCGAGCCGCGGCTCCTGTCCAACTACGCCGATCCGGCGGCGCCGCAGGGCGGCGAGCGCCTCACGACCGGTGTCGTGAAGTGAAGCCCCGCCGACCTCGACGTCGCCGGCGTCCGGGCGCTCGAGGCCCGCGAGCATCCGCAGCAGCGTCGACTTGCCCGACCCGGAGCGCCCGACGACCGCGGTGAGCGTTGCCGGCGCAAACCGGGCGTCCAGACCGCGGAACACGACGCGCGTGCGATACGCCTTGTGCACAGCGTGAACCGCGGCCGACACGGCCGGCAACACGATCGGCGGATCGTCTGGCGCCGGCGTAGCGGCCGTCGCGGGCGGCGCGGCGGCGTGCGTGCCCCCTCCCCTACGCGGCGGCGTGAGCCTGACCGCGCCGTCCCGTGCATCGACCGCCGCGCGATCAGCGATCCCGGCCCGGATCAGCAGGTGCTCGGGGATGTGGAGCCAGCCACCGCGCCCGATGACCACCTCGTCGTCGTTCTCGGAGCTGACGCGACCGTCGCGGATCCGCACGAGCCGATGCGCGGTCGACGCGCCGACCGGGTCATGGGTGGCGAGCACCACGGTCGCGCCGTCGTCGGCGAGCGAGCGCAGAAGCCCGAGCACGGCGCCCGCGGCGTCCGCATCGAGCTCGCCGGTCGGCTCGTCGGCGAGCACGACCGACGGCCGGTGGGCGATGGCCGCACACACGGCGGCGCGCTGGCGCTCGCCGCCGGACAGCTCGTAGGCGCGGGCGGGCCCGGCGTCTGCCAGGTCGACGCGCGCCAGCAGCTCGGCGACGCGATCCGCAGCCTCGCGGCCGGTCTCGCCGCGCAGGCGCAGGGGCAGCGCGACCGCCTCGGCGATCGTCAGCGCGGGCGGCAGCGCGCGCTCGGCGTGCTGACCCACGACGCCGATCAGCGCGCGCCGCGCCGCGGCGCGCCGGGCGCCAGACAGGCGTCCCATGTCGAGGCCCGCGACCGCCGCGGTCCCGGCCGACGGTCGCTCCAGGCCGGCGAGGATGCGCAGCAGCGTGCTCTTGCCCGCGCCGCTGGGACCGAGCACGGCGAGCATCTCGCCCGGCGCGACATCGACCGTCAGCCCCTGCAGTGCAGCGGCGTCGCCCTCCGCGGTGCGGTGCACCTTGAACAGGTCGCGACACACGACCCCGCCGGTCACGCGGCTTCACCCGCCGAGCGACGGAGGGCGGGCTCGCGCAGCGCCGGTCCCGTGACCAATGCCGCGAGCAGCCCGGCGGCGACCACCAGTGCGATCGCCGCGGCGAGACCGGCGCCGTAGCCGACGACCACCACGAGCGGTGGGTCGGGTGGTGCGCCACCGACCCCGGCGCGCACGGCGCCGGTGACGAGCAGCGTCAGGCCGCCGGCCAGCACGATGCCGGGGACGACGCCGAGGACGACCACGACCGCCCCTCGTAGCCGCAGGCCACGCCGCAGCGCTGCCGGACCCACGCCCTGGGCCTCGAGGTCGGCCAGCGCATCGGCGCCGTCGCGTAGGGCACGGCGGATCGTCACGGCCACGCCGGCGATGGCCAGCAGCGCGGCGAGCAGCGCCGCCGCGGCGAGCGCGCCGAGGACCTCGCGAGCCAACGGCTCGGACGCGATCTGGGCGCGAACCCCGTCCTGGGTGCGTGCCTGCAGACCGGCATGACGAACGACGCGCGGGAGGACCGTGTCGAGGCGGCCGGGGTTCGGCGCGCGCAGCCACAGCTCGCGCTGGTCCCCGAGGCCCGGCGACGCGGCGTCGAGCGCGTCGCGCAGCGCAGTCGAGTCGGCCAGGACGACGCCGTCGCCCGCCGCGATCGTCGGCACCCGGCCGACGGTGCCCACGACCCTGACCGGCAGCGACACGCCGACGACGTCGACCGTGAAGCGCCGAAAGCCGATCGCGGCCGCCGTGTCCGCGTCGATGCGCACCGGCAGCGGCGCCGCGTCGGTCGGCGTCGGCGGACGCACGATCGCGCTCAGGTCGGAACCGAACGAGAAGCGCAGGGAACCGGCCGCGCGACTCGCGGCGCCGTGCCCGGCCCAGCCGGTGAGCGCCACCGGCGCGGCGCGACCGGCCCTCAGCGCGCTCAGGGCCGCCGTGCCCGCGCTGACCTCGCCGCCCGATCCGCCCTCCGCGAGCTGATGTCCGGAAGTGGCAAGGAGCGCGCTCGGCGGCGCGAGCTCGAACCCGATCACCGTCCCGCCCCGCGCCGCCGCTGAAATGGCGTGCCGCAGTGTCCGCGGGGCGGGGCCGGCCGTGCCGAGCGCGACCGTCTCGATCGTCCCTCCGGCACGCGTGCGGACGACCGCGGAGACGTCGAGCAATGCCGACGACCGTGCCCGGACCGACACCGTCCGCGCATCGGCCGGGAGATGAATCCCGCCGCTCGACGGCGTTGCGCGCGGTGGGCTCGGATCCAGGCCGGCGCCGGGCGGCAATCCGAGCAGCGTCACCGGGGCGGTGTCGGGCCCGACGACCCAGCTCGCCGAGCGGCGCACGACCGGCAGTGCCGCGGTGACGCCGGGCAGCCGATCCCAGAAGGCCCGCGCGCGCACGCTCAACGGCGACTGCAGCGACGCGCCGGGGACGACCGTCGCGGCGAGCGGCACGCGCTGGGTCGCCTGGTCGTCGCGGCTGCGGTCGAGCGTCGCGCGGTAGGCGGCCGCGAACCCACCGAGGCCGACCGCGACCGCGATCCCGGCGATCGCGATGGTCGCGGGGCCCGGTTCGCGGGCCAGCTCGAGCAGCGCGAGGCGGGCGTGCGGCCGACCGCGCGGCGCCGCACGCGCGAGCACGCGCAGGGCCGGCGCGGCGAGCAGGCCGACGAGCAGGCCGCCGGCAATCGCGGCGATCGGGACGACGATGTCGGGCAACGGATCGGATCCGCCGCTGCCCCGCGGGGCGAGGACGCCGATCAGCAGCGCGACGGCGGCGACGAGACCGGCGACGGCGAGTGGCCGGCCCCAGCGCGCCGGCGTCCGCGCGACGAGCACGACCGCCGCCCACGCCACGAGCCCGCCGGTCGCGAGCTGTCCGGCCGCCCCGCCCAGGGCAGCGCCGACGACATGGCCACCGTCGACGCCGCCGGCCGCGGCGCGGGCGAGCGCGACGACGACCACGAGCGCGAGGCCGGCCAACAGCCCGCAGACCACTGGCACCACCGTCTCGGTCAGGACGAGCGCCGCGCGCTGGGCGGCGGTCGCGCCGCTGCGGCACATGCGCCCGTCCTCGGCCATCAGCCCCGCGCGCAGCGCGCCGGCGGCGAGCATGACGAAGGCGAGCAGCGCCGCCGCCGCGGTCGCGCCGGCGGCCCGCAGGCGCCGGGGCGCCGCCTGGGCGCGCGAGCGGGCCAGCGCGAGCGTCGCGTCGGGCGCCGTCGCCGTGAGGTCGCGGTCCAGACCGCTCAGGGCTCCGGTGATCCGATCGATCTCCGAGCGCAACTGCCACGAGTGCAGCTGCGTCAGCGCCAGCATCGCGCTCCACGTCTGCGTGCGGTAGACCGCGTCGACACCGGTCAGCCCGTCGACGCCGGCGGGGTCCGCGCTGACGAGCATCGATGGGCCGCGCGCCCGGCGCGACGGCCCGTGCGTACGGAAGCCGAGCGGGATGACCGAGGCCAGCGCGCCACGGCCGACGACGACGAGATGCACCCCGCGCCCCGAGATGTGCGACGGCGGCAGCCGGCCTGCGATCGCCACGACCTCGCAGCGCGCGGCGGTGCAGCGCCCGCGCGGCAGCCGGCCCGCCGTCAGGCGCAGCCATCGGCCCGCCGGTGCCACGGCACCGAGGCGCACCGTCCCGCGGTCGGCGACCCGCGTCGCCAACATCATCAGCGCGCGGGTGCTACCGCGGCCCCCGGCCCGCGCCAGCGCCCGCCGCGCGGAGCGGTCGACCTCGGCCGGAGCGCCGCCATTCCACGACAGCAGTACCGTGCGATGAGCGGGCGCCAACGCGGCGATCGTCCGGCGCGCCGCGTGATCGCCGGCGACGACGCCGGCGGCGGACAAGCCGCCGAGCAGCCCCGTCGCGAGCGCTACGCCGACCGCCACGGCGACCCAGCGTCCGGGGGCGACGCGCGCCCGCCGCCACCCCAGGCCGGCCGCGGCGGCGATCCCGCGCGCCGCGCTCACGCCGGAGCACCCTCGGCGCGGTCGGCCGCGAGCGTCACCGGGCAGCGACCCTCGTCGTGGCCACAGGCGTGTGCGTCGCAGAAGCGACACACCCGCCGCGCCACGGCACGGCCCGTCACCGCCCTGTCGAACACCCGGCCGGCCAGGGCGGCCATCTGCGCCCGCTCGTCGTGATCGAGCCCGGCGAGCGTGTCCTCCACCGCCTGCGCCCGCGCAGCGAGCACCCGCCGCGCCGCCGCACGCCCCGGCGCGGTCAGCGCGACATGGACGACACGCGCATCATCGGGCGCGGCTCGGCGGCGGGCCAGGCCGCGCTCGGCCAGCCCATCGATGACGCGAACGGCGCGTGAGTGCGACACGCCCAGCGCGCCGGCGAGCACGTCGATCGGCCTGCCGGAGGCGAACTCATGCAGCGCGCAGAGGGCGGGCGCCACGGCGCCCGTCGATCCGGCCGCCGCCTCGGCGGCCACGCGCGCCCGATCGGCGACCAGCAGTGCCATCGCCGCAATCGCGTTCGCGTCGCCGGAGATGTGTGCCCGAGGCATGCATCGGCGAGCCTACGTCGAGCGCCCACGAACCGCAAGGCGGTCAGTCGGACCGCGCCGGCCACCGGATCCGGCCCTGGGAGATGGCGACCCCCACCAGGACAACCACCGCGCCGACGGGCTGGTTCCAGCTCAGCGCCTCGCCGAGGACGACGATCCCGAGGACGGTCGAGAACAGCGGGATCACGTACGTGACGGTCGACGCGGTGCCGGCCCCCGCCGCGCGAACGATGGCGTAGTTGAGCGGGTAGGCGATCCCGGTCCCGAGGACCCCGAGGGCGAGGATCGCGCCGACGGTCTGCAGGCTCACCCCGCCGGGCCCGCCCTGGCCCAACACGACGATCAAGGCCGCCGTCTGGACCGTCGCACAGGCGAGCTGGCCGGCCGACAGGACGACGACGGACTCCGGCCGGTCGCTCAGGAACCGGCGGACGTAGGGAAACCCGAGCCCGTAGCAGACGGCGGCGGCCATGCACGCGAGGTGGCCGATCAGTTCGCCGGACTCCTGGCTGCGCCACGGCCCGAGGACGAGCAGCACCCCGGCGAAACCGGCCAGCAGGCCCGCGACTCGCTCCCGGGTCGGTTGCTCGCCCGGGAGCATCGAGATCGAGAACAGCAGGACGAACAGCGGCGTCGTGCCGTTCCAGATCCCCGCTACGACCGACGAGACGTGCTGCTCGCCGTACGCGAACAGCGTGAACGGCACGACGTTCATCAGCACCGCGATCACGGCGAGATGCCGCCACAGCCGGAGGTCCCGCGGGAACCGCTGCCGGGTGAAGAGGGCGACCGCGAACAGGGTCAGGCCGCCGATGGCGATCCGGGCGAACGCCACATCGAGCGGCGCGAGGTCATCGAGCGCGACCTTGATGAACAGGAAGCTCGAGCCCCAGATCGCGGCCAGCGCGACGAACTGGACCTGCCAGGCGGTGTTCTTCGTCGCGGCGGGCGGCGTTGGCGCGGTCGACGTGGCGACTGTGGAATCAGCCATCTACGCGCCGGTCGCCTGGGGTGCGGGCCAGCCGTGCAGCGCGAGCACCCCGGCGCCCGCCAACAGCCCCCAGAACGACCCGCTGATCCCGAGTGCGGTCATTCCGCTGGCCGGCAGCACGAACGTGATGATCGCCGCCTCGCGGTAGCTCGGGTCCGCCAGCGCGGCCGACAGCGCGCCGGCGAGCGTGCCGAGCAGCGCCAGCCCGGCGACCGACTCCACGAGCAGCGGCGGCGACGAGGAGACGAACGCGACGAGCAGTGCCGCGCCAAGGCCAAGCCCGACGTAGATGGCGCCCGCCGTGACCGAGCCGACCCAGCGGCGGCTGCGGTCCTCGCCGCCGTCGGGCCCGGCGACGAGCGGAGCGGTGATCGCGGCGAGGTTGACGCCGAACGCACCGAACACGGCTCCGGCCGCCGTCGAGCCGCCGGTCGACACCAGGATCGGCCGCAGCGCCGGGCGGTAGCCGAAGCTCTGCAGGACGCCCATCCCGGGGA
>CAWJXY010000004.1:0-134979 GCA_963846975.1 uncultured Actinomycetes bacterium | reverse complement strand
AGCGCTGCGGTCCAGCCGGCTCAGGGCACCGCTTAGCCCAACTGCATTCTCAGTGGCCGAGTAGGTCGTTCATCGGCTGCACGCCACCGGCCGTGTCACCCGCGTGGCCGAGGTAGCGCAGGTGCCAGTTCTGCTCGATCGTGGTCAGCAGCGAGTAGTGGTTGTACGGCGTGTGGTGACGTGCCCGGCCGTTGCGCGGAGACGACGATCGCGGGGATCAGCCCGCCGCCGTACATGCCGCCGGGCCAGTCGGCGTGACCCGCCGGGTCGCCCTTCGACACGAACGGGGAGTCGCAGCAGCCCTCGGCGTTCTCCCAGCCACCGGTCTCCTGTTGCCGGTGTAGTCGTTCTCGTCGGCGACGATCAAGATCGCGCTGTTCCCGCGTCCACGCCTTCGACCCTTGATGGTGCGGACCGCCTGCTGCACGAACGCGTCGCCCTTCTGCTTGAGGGAGGCGTCGTTGGTGTCGTCCTTGGTCGCTGCCGTACGGCAGGGGGTCCCGCGGTGCCCCGGGGCGACCGTGTCGTACACGCCGCCGTGCATGTCGTGGCACTGGTTGGGGCCGATCTAGACGAACTCGGCGCGTCTTCTTCGCGTCGAGGTCGGCACCGAGCCGGTGTAGGGCTTGATCTTTGCCAGCCGGGCCGGGTTGTTCTGGATGTCGGCGAACAGCACGAACGGGTTGTGCTTGTTCGCGTACAGCGCAGTCGTCGCCGGTCGGCCCGAAGCGCCAGGTAGCCGGCCGGGAGGCTCGCTCCATGTAGGCGCCCCACGGATGCGGCCTGGGCCTCGAGCTGGTCGACGAGTTGCGCGTCGAGGTTGACCGGGTTGTCGTTGTGGATCCCGAAGTTGTCGCCGGCGTCATCGCGATGTAGTTCGGCTCGCTCGGGTGCGTGACGCCGTAGTAGTGGCCGGCCTCGCGTACGTTGCGCGAGCTCGGTGATGTACGGCGCGTTCGGGTTGCCGATCACGCCGTTCCGGGAGTGGTTCTCAAGGACGATCACGAACACGTGCTTCAGGTGGGCGGCGTGACGCGGGTGCGGGAACGGGTGATGACCGTTGTGATGACCCTTGACCGGGTGCCCGTGCGGTTTGCCGTGGTGACCGCCTTGATCGTGACCGTGCGCGGATGCCAGCGCAGTGAGTGCTGCGAAGCTCAATACAGCGAGTATCGACGCACACAGGCGTCCAGTGCGGTTGCTCATCGCGACCCTTCCCAACGGTTTCCCAACCTCGTACCCCGACGCATGGACGGGCAATCATCACCGTCCGGACGAGCCTAACGGCGCACCGGACATCTGACGGGTATCGCCGGAAGGTTCCGGTCCGTGCGACGTCGGTTGGAGTACCGTGGACGGTCGCGTGACCACGAACTCCAGCTGGCTCGTTGCGCTCGTCGTCGGGCCGATCAGGGGGCTCAACGCCCTGATCCGTAGGCTCACCGCCGCTACTCATTGGCTCCAGTACAAGGCGGAGGGTGCGCTGCGGGGCGACGCGGAGTGGTTCGACCACGAGATCGACGTCCACTGGCAATGGCCGCGCCGAGGCCGCAACGAGTTCCTCGAGCGCGGCGTGCTGGCGGCCGTGCCGATGCTCCCGACCGACCGTGTGCTCGAGCTGTGCAGCGGCGATGGCTTCTTCGCCCAGCGCTGCTACGGGCCGCGCGTCGCCGGCGTGCTGGGGCTCGACCACAACGCCGGCGCAGTGAAGTTCGCACGGCGTGCCCACGCGGCCGAGAACGTCCGCTACGAGGTCAGCGATATCGCCGCCGAAATGCCAGAGGGGCCATTCGAGCGCGTCGTCTTCAATGGGGCGCTGACGCACTTCAGCGACGCCGAGATCGCGTTCATCATCGGCGGCGCGGCCGCGGCACTGACCCGTGGCGGCGTGCTGACCGGTGTCGCTGACATCGAGCGCCGCAACGTGTACGGCTACACGAAGATCGCGCTCGACGGTCCCGCCGACCTCGCCGCCTACCTCACCCCGCACTTCGCGCACGTCGCGATCCTCGAGACCAGCGAGGGCGAGCGCGCCAACCTGCACTTCTTTGCCTCCGACGACCGCGACGCGATCCTCGTCTCCGAGCGCCATCCCGCGGTCACGTACTGGCCTGGGCGCCAGCCGACCGGCCGTTTCGCGCGCGACTCGGCGGCCGTCGAAGGGCCGGGCTGAGGCCACCGGCGAGATAGGCTGCGCGGGTGGCTGTCCTGCTCGCCAGCGTCGATGGCACGATCGGGCCACCCGCGCAGGCCGTGATCGGCGTCGACGACGAGGGGCTGCTGCGGGGCGACGGCGTGTTCGAGGTCGTTCGCCTGTACGACGGACGGCCGTTCGCGATGGATGAGCACATGGAGCGCATGGCGGGCTCCGCGCAGCGTCTGCGGCTCCCGTTCGACGCCGCGCAGGTTCTGGCCGAGGCGACGGCGCTGATCGACGCCGGCGGTGCCGATCCCGAGGCCGGCCTGATTCGCCTCCTGTGCACGCGCGGCGGTCGGCGGATCGCGCTGCTGGAGACGATGCCCGAGCTCCCCGAGACGCTGGCCCTGCAGACGATCACCTATGCGCCAACGCGCGTGCTCGACCAGATCAAATCGCTGTCCTACGGCGCCAACATGCTGTGCTCGCGCCTGGCCCGCGAGCAGGGCGCCGACGACGCGCTGCTGGTCACCCCGCACGGGCGGGTGCTCGAGTTCCCCACCAAGTCGTTCTTCTACGTGCTCGGCGACGGGGTGCTGTCGACGCCGCCGCTGAGCGAGCACATCCTCGACTCGATCACCCGCCGCCACGTGCTTGCGGCGACCGAAGTGCGCGAGCAATCGCTGACCGCGGACGAGCTGGTCGAGGTGCGGGAGGCGTTCGCGGCGTCGACGCTGCGCGAGGTGCACCCGGTCCGGTCGATCGACGGGCGCGACCTACCGCAGGTGCCGGGCCCGGTGACGCGCTCGGCGGCCGACGCGGTTCGCGAGCGAGTCGGCGCGCTGCTCGTCGCCGGATGAAGATCCTCACGGTCATCGGAAACCGGCCGCAGTTCGTCAAGGCGGCGGCCGTGTCGCGCATGCTGCGCCGCGAGCACACCGAGGTCCTGGTCCACACCGGCCAGCACTACGACGACGACCTGTCGACGGTCTTCGTCACCGAGCTGCGTGTCCCGGCCCCAGAGCACGAGCTGCGCCTCGGCGACGGCACGAACACCGAGCAGACGGCGCGGATGCTCGCCGCGATCGGCCCGCTGCTCGCCGACGAAGCACCCGACGCGGTGCTCGTCTACGGCGACACGAACTCGACGCTCGCCGGCGCGCTCGCCGGCGCCCAGGCGCGGGTACCGGTCGCCCACGTCGAGGCGGGGATGCGGTCATTCGATCGCGCGATGCCCGAAGAGCTCAACCGCGTGCTGACCGACCATGCGTCCGACCTGCTGCTGTGCTCGTCGCAGACCGCGGTCGACAACCTCGGCGCCGAGTCGGCCAAGGGGATCATCGAGCTCGTGGGCGACGTGATGATCGATGTCGCACTGCTCGTGCGCCCGCGCGCCCAGGCCGACGAGAACACGCTCAAGCGCACCGGCGTGGAGGCGGGGCGATACGTGCTCGTCACCGCGCACCGTGCGGGCAACGTCGACGACCCCGAGCGCCTGGAGGAGCTCGTGAACCTGTTGCTCGGGCTGCGTATCGATGTCGTGCTGCCGTTGCACCCGCGCACCCAGGCGCGTCTGCGCGCCGCCGGGCTGCTCGAGACGCTGCGCGAGGCCAAGCACGTCACGCTGACACCGCCGCTTGGCTACATGGCGTTCACCGCGCTGCTGCTCGGAGCGCGCGCGGTCCTGACCGACTCGGGCGGGGTGCAGAAGGAGGCCTATCTGGCCGGGATCCCGTGCATCACGCTGCGCGACAGCACCGAGTGGGTCGAGACGGTCGCCGCCGGGTGGAACGTGCTCGTCGATCTCGACGCCGAGGCGGTGCGGGCCGCGCTGGCGCGCCCGATCCCGCACGAGCATCCGGAGCTCTACGGCGACGGCAACGCCGGCGAGCGGGTCGTCGCCGCGCTCACGGCGTTCCTATCCCCGTGACGGTCACGCCGGCCGCGTCGAACGCGCTGCGGTCGACGATCCCGCGGCCGTCGACGAGCGCGCGGGCGCCCGGGACGTCGGCGGGGGTGAGGCGCGCGTACTCGGGATGGTCGGCCTGGACCACCGCGCCGTCGATCGGCGCGCCGTCGTAGGGCTCAAAGCCGAGGGTCCGCAGTTCGTCGGCGCTGTACAGCGGGTCGGAGGCGAGCACCGTCGCGCCCGCATGCGTGAGCGCGTCGCGCAGCGGCATCGCGCCCGAGAACGCGGTCTCCTTGACGGCGCCGCGGTAGGCGACGCCGAGGATCAGAACGCGGGCGCCGTCGAGGCTCGCGCCGAGCGCCTGGGCGAGCAGCTGCGTCGCGTAGGCCGGCATCGCCTCGTTGACGTCGCGCGACACGCGCGGGCAGGCGCGCCTGGGGTCGCCGGCCAGGTAGAAGCGCGGGTAGACCGGGATGCAGTGGCCGCCGACCGCCACCCCCGGGCGGTGGACGTGGCTGTAGGGCTGGCTGTTGGCGGCGTCGATGATCGGCGCGATGTCGAGCCCGAGGGCGTCGGCGTGGCGGGCGAACTCGTTGGCCAGCGCGATGTTGACGTCGCGGTATGTGGTCTCGACGAGCTTCGTCAGCTCCGCCGCCTCGGTGCCACCGAGCTCACGGACCTCGGCGGTGATGAAGTCGCGGTACAGCTCGGCGGCGCGCGTCTCGGACTCCGGCGACAGCCCGCCGACGAGCTTCGGGTAGGTCGCGAGGTCGCGGAGCACGCGGCCGCTCGACACGCGCTCCGGCGAGAACGCGACGTGGAAGTCCTCACCTGCGCGCAGGCCGCTCGCTGCGCTCGAGCGCCGGGGCGAAGCGGTCGCGTGTCGTGCCGACCGGGACCGTCGTCTCGAGCACGACCGTCGTGCCGGGCTTCAGTCCGGCCCCGATCGACGTCGGCCACCGCGTCGAGCGCGTCCCACTGCGGCGCGCCCGCGTCGTCGACGAACAGCGGCGGCACGGCGATCACGAGGTCCGGTGCGTCGGCGACAGCGGCGGTCGTGTCGCCGACCGCGCGGACGGGGGTCTCGGCCAACACCGCCTCGAGCCCGGCCTCGTTGGGGAATGGCGCGCGCCCCGCGTTGACCGCCTCGACGACCCGCGGGTCGATGTCGGCGCCGACGACGTCGTGGCCGGCCTGAGCAATCGCCGCGGCGAGCGGCAGCCCGACCTTGCCGAGCGCGACGACGACCGCCTTCACGCGCAGCAGCACCGTCTCGCCGGCCCGCGCGCTGCGCAGCACCGCGTCGGCGACCTGCACCGTCTCCAGCCCCTCGGCGAGGGTGACGACCGGCGCATCCGCGTCGCCACGCAGCAGCGCGCAGAACGCCTCGAGCTCGATCAGCAGCGGCTCGCGGCGCTCGAGGGCAAAGCGCGTCGCGTCGCCCTCGCTGACGCCCTTGAGCGCCTGCGCGGCGTCCCACTCCGAGGTCACCTGACCGTTGCGGTAGAGCGTCAGGTCGGCGGTCAGCGTGTCTGCCTCGAGCATCCCCAGCTCGCCGAGCACTCGCGTGCGGCGGACCTTGGTCGGCGAGACCCAGTCGACGATGCAGTTGAACGCAACGCCGTTGTCCAAAGCCCCGGTCACGAGCACCACGTCCTCGTGGTCACGGCGGATCTGATGCTTGGTCTGGGCCGCGACCCGGGCGACCGGCGCGCCGCCGAGCCAGCGGACGAGGTCGAGGTCGTGGGTCGCGAGGTCCATCACGACCCCGACGTCGCGGACGCGGTCCGGGAACGGGCCGACGCGCTCCGTGCGCACGAGGAACACGTCGCCGAGCTCGTCGAGCCTGTCGCGCAGCGCGACCAGCGCCGGGTTGAAGCGTTCGACGTGGCCGACCGCGGCGTGGACGCCGGCCACTTCGACGATGTCGATCAGTTCGTGCGCGGCGTCGACCGACGACGCCAGCGGCTTCTCGACGAGCACGTGCACGCCGGCGCCGGCCAGTGCGCGCACGGCGTTCAGGTGCTCCTCCGTCGGCACGGCGACGATCGCGAAGTCCGGCGCGCCGGACGCCAGCAGCTCGTCGACCGACGCAAACAGCGAGCCGGGAGGGGCAGCGCCGAAGCGGTCGCCGCCCGGGTCCACGGCGCCGGCGAAGCGCACGTCGGGCATCGCCTGAAGCAGCCGCGCGTGGTGGCGCCCGATCATGCCGAGCCCGAGCACCGCGCCTCGCAGCGCGGATGAGGAGGGGGTGTCGGTCACGACCGCTCTAGGGTATCCGGCATGGCCGATATGGATGCCCCGGGCTCGTGCTCAGCCCGCGAGCCACGGTGGGACGCGATGTGGTTTTCGGCGCCCACGTGATCGTCCATGACGACGTGGTGATCGGCGACGGCGTGACGATCCAGGACGGCGCGATCCTCGGCAAGGTGCCGCGGCTGTCGACCCGGTCGGACAACGCGGCTGCGATCGCGGAGCCGCTGCGGATCGGCGCCGGCGCGGCGATCTGCGCGCAGGCGATCGTGTTCGCGGGCTCGACCATTGGCGAGGGCGTGATCATCGGCGATCAGGCCTTTGTGCGCGAGCGCGCGCGAATCGGCGACGAAACCGTCATTGGCCGTGGCTCCTCGGTCGACAACGACGTCGTGATCGGCAAACGCGTCCGCATGCAGTCGCACGTCTATCTGACCGGTCACAGCCTCGTCGAGGACGACGTGTTCATCGGCCCATGCGCGATGACGACCAACGATCAGACGATGGCTCGTCACCACGGCGCGCCGGAGCTCCGCGGCGCGACCCTGCGGCGCGCCTGCCGGATCGGCGGCGGCGCGGTGCTGATCCCCGGCGTCGAGGTCGGCGAGGAGGCGTTCATCGCCGCCGGCGCCGTGGTGACCAACGACGTCCCGGCCGGCGCGGTTGTCATGGGCGTTCCGGCGCGGGTGGTGCGTCAGGTGCCGGAGGGGGACCGGTCGAGCGGTTTCGATACGGGGCCGGCCCACTACGCCGCGCGGGGCACGGCGTCAGACTCATCGGCCCAGATGATCTGCTCGCGCCCCGGGCCCACGCCGACGAGCACGACTCGACACACCGACGTTCTCCTCGATGAAGCGCAGGTAGTCGCGCGCGGCCTGCGGGAGGTCGCTCGGCACGCGGCATTCGCCGAGGTCCTCGGTCCAGCCGTCGAGTTCGATCGTCTCACCGCGGGCGTGGTGCAGGACCGACTGGTGGTAGGGGAACGACGTGAACCTGGCCTCGTCGGGGCCGACGTAGCTCGTGCAGACCGAGATCCGGTCGAAGCCGGTCAGGACGTCGAGCTTGGTGATCGCCAGGTGCGGTCAGGCCGTTGATCCGCGCCGCGTAGCGCAGCGCGACGATGTCCAGCCAGCCGCAGCGCCGCGGGCGCCCGGTCGTCGTGCCGTACTCGCCGCCGGCCTGCGCGGATGCGCTCGCCGACCTCGTCGTCGAGCTCGGACGGGAACGGGCCGGCGCCGACGCGCGTCGCGTAGGCCTTGCTCACGCCCCACACCTCGTCGATGTCCTTGGGCCCGACGCCGGCGCCGACGCACGCGCCGCCGGCCACCGGGTTGGACGACGTGACGAACGGATACGTGCCGTGGTCGATGTCGAGCAGCGTCGCCTGGGCGCCCTCGAAGATCACGGTGCCGCCGCTGTCGAGCATCTCCCAGGCGAGCGCCGCCGTGTCGGCGATGTGCTGCTCGAGCCGGTGGCCGTAGGTCAGGTACTCCTCGGCCATCGAGAACAGATCGATGTCCTTGGCGAACGGGCGCAGCATCAGCTTCTTGGGATCGAGCGCGGCGGCGATCTTCTTCTTGAGGATCTTCTCGTCGAGCAGGTCCTGCATCCGGATCCCGAGGCGCGCGACCTTGTCGGTGTAGCAGGGGCCGATGCCGCGCTTCGTCGTCCCGATCTCGAGCTTGCCGAGCTTCGCCTCGCCCGCCTGGTCGAGCATCAGGTGGTAGGGCATGATCACGTGCGCGTTGGAGGAGACCTTCAGCGCGTCGACGTCGATGCCGCGGCGCGCGCAGACCGTCGATCTCGTGGCACAGCACCTTCGGGTCGATCACGACCCCGTTGCCGATGATGCAGCGCTTGCCCGGGTACAGGATGCC
This sequence comes from uncultured Actinomycetes bacterium, assembly GCA_963846975.1. Taxonomy (GTDB): domain Bacteria; phylum Actinomycetota; class Thermoleophilia; order Solirubrobacterales; family Solirubrobacteraceae; genus AC-49. Next base: position 126,803 of record CAWJXY010000004.1, on the reverse strand, counting down.
CGACGGGATCAGGTGGAACTTCCACGTCTCGCCCTCGCGGACGATCGTGTGGCCGGCGTTGTTTCCGCCCTGAAAGCGGATCACGCCGTCGGCCCGCTCGGCGAGCAGGTCGACCACCTTCCCCTTGCCTTCGTCGCCCCACTGGGCGCCCACGATCACGATGCCGGGCATGACGCTGGGAAGTGTAGGGAGCGCCCGGCGTCAGGCGGCGGCGCGCGCGATGCCGAGGAAGCGCGGGTATTCGGGCTGGAACGTGATGTTGACGGTGCCCAGCGCGCCGTTACGGTGCTTGGAGATGATCAGCTCGGCCTCGCCCGGGGTGTTCGGTCGTCTCGGGGAAGTAGTACTCGTCGCGGTAGATGAACATCACGAGGTCGGCGTCCTGCTCGATCTGGCCCGATTCGCGCAGGTCCGACAGCTGCGGGCGCTTGTCGGTCGCCGACCGCGACTCGACGGCACGCGAGAGCTGGCTGAGCGCGATCACCGGCACGCTGAGCTCGCGCGCGAGGATCTTCAGGCCGCGGCTCATCTCGCCGACCTGCTGGACGCGGCTGTCGTAGCCGGGCTCCGGGCGCATCAGCTGCAGGTAGTCGACGATGATCATGCCCGAGGCCGCCCGGGTGCTGGCTGTGCAGCCGCCGCGCCTTGGCCCGGATCTCCATGATCCCGATGTCGGACGAGTCGTCGACGTACAGCGGCGCGTCGTCGTAGCGGCCGGCCGTCTCGAGCACCTTCTTCCACGAGCGCTCGTTCTTCAGCCGGCCCTTGCGCAGGTCGTCGCCCTTGATCGAGGCCTGCGACGCGATGAAGCGCTGCGCGAGCTCGGCCTCGGACATCTCGAGGCTGAACAGCGCGACCGCGCCCGGCGTCGTCGGGTGCAGCGCGACGTTCTCGGCCATGTTCGTGACGAGGCTCGACTTCCCCATCGACGGGCGCGCGGCGATGATGATCAGGTTGCCGGGCTGGAAGCCGCCGGTGATCTCGTCGAGGTCGGCGAAGCCCGATGGGTGTGCCGGTCAGCGACTTGCCGTGCTTGGACAGCGCCTGCCACTTCTCGATCTCGGTGTGCAGGACCTCGCCGACGCGCACGAAGTCCTTGGTGCGGTCGTCGTGGGCGACCTCGAGGATTCCGCGCTCGGCGATCTCGACGATCTCGCGCGGCAGCGCCTCGTGGTTGAGGACCGACGACTGGATCTCGTAGGTCTTGGTCAGCAGCCGCCGCAGCAGCGCGTGGTCGCGGACGATGCGCCCGTACTGGCGGATGTTGCCGACCGCCGGGACGGCGCCGGTGAGCCCGTCGATCTCCGCCTCGCCGCCGGCGTCCTCGAGCTTGCCGCGCGACCGCAGGTGCTCGGTGACGGTCAGCCGGTCGATCGGCTCGGCCGCGTTGTACAGCGCGAGCATCGTCTCGTAGATGAGCTGGTGGCGGCCGCGGTAGAAGTCCTCCGGCCGCAGCCCCTCCTCGATGACGAGCCCGTAGACGCTCTTCTCCGACAGCAGGATCGCCCCGAGCACCGACTGCTCGGCCTCGAGCGAGTGCGGCGGCGCGAGGCCGACCTGGGGCGGGGAATTCGGGCTCGGCGGACATCGCGGTGACCATAGCTGCGGGGTCACCCGGCACGAGCGAGAGTCGCCCGCACGATCCGGAGATTTGTTACTTCTGCTCGACGACCATGGTCTTGACGGTGGCGGTGACGCCGTCACCGACCTCGACCACGACCATGTACGTGCCGACGTTGCGGATCGGCTCTTCGAGGTGGATCTTGCGGCGGTCGATCTCGAGGCCGCGGGCCTCCTGGATCGCCGCGGCGATGTCGGCGTTGGTGACCGAGCCGAACAGCCGGCCGTCGTCGCCGGCCTGCTGGGCGATCGTGAGCACCGTCTTGCTCAGCGTCGCCGCCTGCTCCTCGGCCGCGTCGTGCGCGGCCGCGACGGCGCGCTCCTGCGCCTGGACGCGGCTCTGGGCGTCGGCGAGCGCGCCCTTGGTGGCGACCGCCGCCAGCTTGCGCGGAAGCAGGTAGTTGCGCAGGTAGCCCTTCGAGACGTCGACGACCGCGCCGCGCTCGCCGAGCGACTCGACGTCCTGGAGGAGGATCGCCTCGGGCATCGGCCTAGCGGTCGCGGTCCCGGTCGTCGCGGTCACCGCGCCGCCGCGCCCGCGCGGGCCCTCCTCACGCTGACCCTCGGCCGCGTACGGCAGCAGCGCCAACTCGCGGGCGCGCTTGACGGCCTGGGCGATCTGGGCCTGGTGGCGCCGGCACGCGCCGGTGATCCGCCGCGAGCGGATCTTGCCGCGCTCGGACACGAACCGCCGCAGGCCGCCCGCGTCCTTGTAGTCGACCTGCTCGATCTTGTCCTTGCAGTACGGGCACGGCTTGCGGCGACCGCCGCCGCCCGGGCCCTTCCTGTCACGCCGGCGTACCGGCTTACGATTGCGCTGCTTTGCCACTGCGAAGTCTCCGTGTTGCGAGCACGTGCAAGCGCGCCCGGACGGCGCGCCTGCCACATTGTGCCACGGATCGCCGTGGCGGCGTCACGCACGTTGCAGCGCGGGCTCGGAGAGCGCCGCGCGCAGCATCGCCAGGCCGCGCGAGATGCGCGAGGCGATCGTGCCATGGGGCAGGCCGAGGTCTTCGGCGATCGCCGCGTAGCTGTCGTCGTGGATGAAGAACCGCGCGACGACGTCGCGGTACATCTCGGGCAGCTGGTCCAGCGCGCGGTGGACCGCCATCGCGTGCTCGATCCGCTCGAGCTCGGGGTCGAACTCGCCGCGCTCGACGACCGCGTCGATGTCGACCTCGGGCCGCGTCGCGCGGATGCGGTCGATCGCCGCGCGGCGCGCGAGCTGGGCGATCCACGGCTTCAGGGCGCCGCGGTCCTTGAGCGTGTCCAGCCGCCGGAAGGCGCGCGTGAAGACCTCCTGGAAGACGTCCTGCGCGCTGGCCGGGTCGAGCCCGAAGCCGTTGGTGAGGATCGTGAACACGTAGGCCGAGTAGCGCTGGACGAGCGCCGTCCACGCGTCCTGGTCGCCGTCCAGGCAGCGCGTGACGAGCTCGGAGTCGCGTCGGCGCGCCTGTTCCTCTGGGCCGGTGCTCACGAGGCGCTGTCGTGATGGGTCGTCGCGATCGTCTGCTCGGGCGCCGTCACCTCGGCCGACGGCTCCGGCGCGGGCAGCCCGCCCTGCGGGATCGCAGCTGCAGCGGCGATCCAGGCCGCGGGCGCGGGCCGCAGAACGCGCAGCTGCGCGGCCAGCTCTCGTTCGGTCGGCGCAGACATCGTGTCCTCAGGACGGTCGCCGCCGCGGTTTTCTTCCCGGCCCGTCATTTCGTCAGTTTCTGGGCGTCGTCGCGGTTCCCGCGCGCCGTGGTCAGAAGCTGCCGTGCGCGGCCGGCGCGATCGTCGTCTGAGCCGATCAGCAGGTTGACCTCGATCAGGTGGGTGGCGATCTCGGCCGCCGTAACGGCGAGCATCGACGCGGCCACGGCATCGGCTCGGACCGTCGGCTCGCCGTCGCGGGCGACAATGCCGGCCAGCTCTGCCGCGTCGCCGGCCGCCGCTCCGATCCCGAGCAGGATCTGGACGTTGAGGTCGAGCGCGCTGCCGAGTTCGGCGTCGCTGCGCGGCGAGGCCCCCGACGGGGCGATCGCCGCCTGCTCGAGCGCCGCCAGTGCGTCGGCGAACGCCTCCTCGGCCTCGCCGGCCAGATCCAGCGCGCGGGCGCGCAGCGCGTCGGCTTGGGCCAGCGCCCCGCCACGGTCGTCCCAGTCGACCGACGCCTCGGCGACCTGGCCGATGAGGTCGGTCGCCAGCGCGACGGTCAGCGCGGCGACGGCGCTGGACGCTGCGCGCCCGTCGCCGTCGCCCTCGCGGACGAACGCCGCCAGCGAGGGCAGGTCCGTCTCACGGCGGCTGCCCATGAAACCAGGCTAGCTCACTAGAACGGGATGTCCTCGTCGGACGCCGCGCCGCCACCGCCACCGCTGCCCGCTGGAGCCGCGGCGTAGTCACTCGTGTCGACGGGGATGTCGGCGCGCGGCGTGAAGCCGTTGCCACCACCGGGCGGGCGGCCCGCATCATCGCGGCCGCCGAGGAACTGGACCGAGTCGGCGATGATGTCGATCGCCGAGCGCTTGGTGCCCTGCTCGGTCTCCCATTCGCGCCACTCGAGCCGGCCGTCGATCGCGACGCCGCGGCCCTTGGCCAAGTAGCGCGCGCAGTTCTCGCCCTGCGCGCCCCAGACCGTCACGTCGAAGAAGTTGGGCTTGTCGACCCACTCGCCGCTCGCGCCGTCCTTGCGGCGCGAGTTGCGACGCCACCCGCAGCTTGCACACCGACGTGCCGCTGGGCAGGGCGCGAATCTCGGGGTCGGCGGTGAGGTTTCCGGTGAGGACCACCCGGTTGATGTTGGTTCCAGCCACGCTGTGGCTCCTTTCACGAAGTCTTTCGGCTGCGAACGAGTCTAGAGCGGGTGGTACCGCACCCCGCGGACGTCATGAATTCCGGCCGTAATCTGCGGCTGTTTTGTTGCGGGCGCCGGCCCGCGCGCACGTCAGTCCTCGTCGGTGGGCTCGGCGGCGACGCCGACCGGGGACTGCTCTTGGTCGTGCTCGGAGTCGCTCGGTGTGCGTCGGCGTCGCGGACGCGCGCATGTCCGGCGGCGGCGGCGTACCGGGCGCGAGCTTGACGATTCGGAAGCGAACGACGCCGTCGGTGATCCGCAGTGTGCGGTTGAGGTTGGCCAGCAGCTCCGGCGTTCCGTGGAACTGGAACAGGTGGTACTCGGCTTCGGACTTGTGATCGATCTCGAACGCGAGGTGGCGGCGGCCCCACGGGTGCTTGCCGATCAGCTCGCCGCCCGAGGTGATCATCGCCTCGACATCGGCGACGACCTTCGCGCGCACCTCGTCGTCGGCGTTGGTGTCGAGCAGCAGCACGATGTCGTATGTGGGCTTGGTTGCGGCCATGGAAAAACCCCTGCCGGGGCGCAGCCACGATAGCACCACGGGGGCGAAAATCTGCTGCCCAGGCCCTCATAGGGATATGCCGCCATTTCCCGATCTGTCCGTTCTCGCACGCGTGCGATGGGGCAACGTCGCGATCGTGGTCATGGTGCTGGTCGCCGGTGGGCTGGTCGTCGCGTGGCCGTCGCTGCGCGCCCAGGCGCCACCGCTGCCGCCCGCCGCGCCGCGGCCGGTCAGCGCACTGCGCGCGACGACCGCGCGCACGACCCCGCCGCCGCCACCACCGGAGTTCGGCGTCGAGAGCACCGCCCCGGTCGCGCGCACGCCTGCCGTGGCGCACCGTCGTCATCACAAGGCCCACGCGCATAAGCCGGTCCACCAGCCATCCCGCCGTCAAGCGCAGGCCCCACCGCGTACCCGCCCTGCCGCCACCGTCACAACCGCCGCCCGCGCCCGCGCCGTCGCGACCACCGGTCGCCGCCGCGCCGCGCCACCGATCGCCCACCCGCACGTCGCGCCGCCGAGCGTCAGCAGCGAGTTCCCGCCGAGCGAGTTCTAGGTCGCTCAGGCCGGCGACGCCGGCGCGCCGGTCAGCGCGCGCTTCTTGGCGATGTCGGCGAGCTGGTCGTCGATCCAGTCGCCCGGGTCGCGCGCGGTGACGATCTCCTTGAGCCCCTGCGAGCGGCGGTGGCGCTCCTCGAACCCCATCGTCAGCGCGGCATGGATCGAGTCGGCCAGCTCCTGGATGTCGAACGGATTGACGGACAGGGCGAACTCGCCCAGCTCCTCGTGGGCGCCGGTGTTCTCGGACAGGATCGACACGCCGGCGTGCTCGTTGACGAGCGGCCCCTCCTTGGCGACGAGGTTCATCCCGTCGAACATCGCGTTGACCAGCAGCACGTCGTAGTGCTTGTAGGCCGCGACCGCCTCCTCGAGGTCGTCGCGCAGCTTGAGCTGGATCGGCATCCAGTCGGTCGTCCCGTGGCGGTGGTTGACGACCGCCACCAGCGCCTCGATCCGCTCCAGGTACTCCTGGTACTCGGGCACGTCGGTCCGCGACGGCATCAGCTGCGCGATGAACGTGATCCGCTCGCGGAACTCGGGGTGCTGCTCGAGGAACAGATCGAAGCCGCTGAACCCGCGCAGGACGTTCTTGGACAGGTCGGCGCGGTCGACCCGGAGGATCAGATGCTGGCGCTTGCGCTCCAGCAAGACCTCCTCGAACGCGCGCGTGCGGTCGCTCGCCGCCACCGCGCGCGTCGCCCGCGCGTCGATCGGCAGCGGGTAGGCGCGGACCCAGACCTCGCGGTCCTCGAAGTGGACGACGCCGCGTTCGAAGTCGACGTCGAGGTCCATCAGGTCGCGGCAGCACTGCAGGAAGTTGCGCCGGTAGGAGCGGGTGTGGAAGCCGACGATGTCGTTGGCCAGGATCCCGCAGAAGATGTCCTCGCGGATGCGGTTGGGCAGCACGCGCCACGAGTCCGACTGCGTCCACGGGATGTGGATGAAGTGGTGCAGGAAGACGTCGGGGCGCGCTTTGCGCACGAGCGCCGGGAGCGTGTACAGGTGGTAGTCGTGGACCATGACGACCGGGTCGACCTGGCCGTCGATCTCGTCGACGACCGCCCGCGCGAGGTCGTCGTTGACGACGTTGTAGCCGAACTCGAACGCCTCGACCTCGTTGCGGCGGATGTCCGGCGCGTTGGAGAGGTCCCACAGGTAGTGCTGGATGAACCACAGCATCGGGTTGGCGAAGATGCTGTAGAAGCGGTAGTAGGCGTCGGGGTCCGACACCACGAGTCGCACGTGATACTCGCCGCCGGCCGGCGAGTGGACCATGAACGGCTGCCCGCGGGCCTGCTCGGCCTTCTCGACGTCGCCCTCGGTCATCGCCGAGGCGATCCACACCGCGTCGCGGTGCGACGCCAGGCCGGTCAGCGCGGTGACGAGGCCGCCGGTCCCGCGCGAGACGGTGCCGTCGTCGTCGTAGGTGACCGGTCCGCGATGGGATACGAGCACCAGCGGGGCATGGCCGCCGTTGTCCGGTACGTCCATCGGGGGCGCGTCGGTCACGGTGTCGCCAGGAGCTCTCCGAAAATTCTCAGGTAGTCACGAAGGTAGCGGGGCGTGAGGAAGTGGGTGCGCACATGCTCCTTGCCGTTGCGCCCGAGCGTCTTGCCCAGGCCCGGGTCAGCCAGAATCTCCATCGTACGCTCCGCGCACTCCTGCGCCGTGCCGACGAGGAATCCACTGACGCCGTTCTCGACCTGCAGTGGGATGCCGCCGACGTTCCCGCCGACGAACGGCCGGGCCTTCCAGATCGCCTCCGACACGGTCAGCCCGAAGCCCTCGCGCGTCGACTTCTGGATCAGCACGTCGGACTGCGATTGGAACGCGTTGACCTCGATCGCGCCGACGTTGTTGAAGTTGTTGAGGATGTGGACGTCGGGGTCGCCGGCCGCGTGGGCGACGGTCGCGTTGAAGTAGTCCCAGCCCTCGGGGTCGTCGGACGCCATCGAGCCGACGAGCGCGAGCTGTACGTCGGGGTGGCTCTCCTTGACGATCCGGTAGGCGTCGATCACGCCGAGCGGGTCCTTCCACGGATCAAACCGCGACACCTGGCAGATCATCGGGCGGTCGACATCGATGCCGAACTGGCTGCACACGTACGCGGCGTCCTCAGGCGACAGCGCCATGTTCTTCGGGGCCAGCGGGTCGATCGCGGGCGGCACGATGTTGACCTTCCCGCCCATGCCCTCGGGCACGTACTGCGCCATGTGGAACAGCGACTGCGGATAGGTCGTGATGTACGGCAACAGACGCGCGATCGTCGCCGGGTTGGGGGTCGACAGGTCGATGTGGCAGCGCCACACCCAGCCCCGGGCCTTCTCGGGGACCAGCGTGTGCAGCGCCGCGGGCTGCGGGTCATGGATCAGCGCCACGTCCCAGCCGCCGACCAGCTCGCGCGCGTTCATCTCGTTGTAGCGCTGCCACGTGTCCCACTGCTCGGCCGACAGGTCCTCGGGCGCGCCCTGCAGCGCGTTGTGCATCAGCTTCGTCGCGTTGAAGAACTCCTCGCGCCCGTAGATGACCTGCCACTCGACGTCGAGGCCGACATCCTTCATCAGCGGCACGAGCGTGTAGAGGATCTCCGACACCCCGCCGCCGAACGCGGTCGCCGACACGTGCACGACGCGGGCACCCTGAAGCGGCTCCGCAAGTTCGCGGATCTCGGCGATCAGGTCACGCCCGACGATGTGCGTGTAGTCGGCAAGGCTTTTGGTGCCGATGGCGACTGGCTGGAGCACGGGGCGGCAATCTACCGACGCAGGACTACGGCGAGGGGGCCGATGGCCGCGTCCCGAGTCTCACGTTGACCGCCATCGGCTTGCCGTCGCGCACGATGTGGATCGCTATCCGGTCGCCGGGGCGGTACGGGGCGAGAGCGCGCGCGACCTCGGACGCCTGGTGGACCGGCGTCGCGCCGACGCCGACGATCACGTCGCCGCCGGAGCGAAACGGCACGCCCTGGAAGACCGACCGGCTCCCGCTACCGGCCCGGATGCCGGCCTTGGCGCCGGGCCCGCCGGCCTGCACGTCCTCGACGTAGGCGCCGCGCTGGGCGCTCAGGTCAAAGCGCTTTGCGAGCTGGGGGAAGACGTCGGTCGTGCGCACGCCGAGGAACGCGTAGCGAACCTTGCCGGTCGAGCGCAGCTGGTCCAGCGAGCGGCGCACGGTGTCGACCGGGACCGCGAAGCCGACGCCCGAACCCTGGCCGCTGGACGTGTCGATCTGCGACGCGATGCCGAGCACGCGGCCGCGCGCGTCGAGCAACGGCCCGCCGGAGTTGCCGTGGTTGATCGCGGCGTCGGTCTGGATCGCACCCTCGATCGTGAAGCCGGTCAGCGAGCTGATCGTGCGGTTCAGGCCCGAGATCACGCCGACCGACAGCGACTGGTCCTCGCCGAACGGGCTGCCGATGACCATCGCCGGTGCGCCGACGCTTGCGTCGCCGATCTTGCCGAGCGGCAGCGGGTGCAGGTTCAGCCCGGCCGGCGGCACGCGCAGCAGGGCGACATCGGAGTTGGGATCGAAGCCGACGATCTTCGCTTCCACCTGGTCGCCGTCGCTGAAGCGCACGAAGACGTGGCGCGCGCGGTGGACGTTGTTCCCGCTGCCACCGGTCACGACGTGGGCGTTGGTCGCGATGTCGCCGTCGCCGGAGACGACGAAGCCCGACCCGAGGCCGTCCGTCGAGTTGGGCCCGACGCCCTGGCCGATGATCGTCACGACGCCTGGCGCCTCGGCGCGGTAGACGTCCTGCGGGTCGGTCCCCTGCGACGGCCCGGTCTCCGACGGGCGCAGGACGTCGACGTGCGTCGTCTCGTGCACGGTTCGGGCGACGGTGACCGTCTTCGTCGAGCCCGAGCCGCAGCCCGCCACGAAGACGGCCGCCACGACGACGGCCGCGATCGTCTTCGGCCCTCTCACGCCGGGATCGCCAGCGTGAACGTCGTGCGGCCCGGGCGGCTGGCCACCGACAGGTCGCCCTCCATGCGCTCGGCGAGCTCGTGCGCGATCGCCAGACCGAGCCCCGAGCCCTGGGTCTCGTCGGAGGTGTAGAACGGCTCGAACACCTTCTCGCGATCGGCGACCGCGATCCCCGGCCCATCGTCGGTGACCCGCAGCGCCACGCTGCCGTTGCTGCGCTGCGCGCCGAGCGCGACGGCGGTGCCGCTGGGCGTGTGCGTCAGCGCGTTGTTGAGCAGGACGCGGACGATCTGGGCCACCCGGTCAGGATCGCACGTCACCTCGATCGGCTCGTCGTCGAGCGCGAGCGCGAGCTCCGAGCCGTGCTGGTCGGCGCGCGGGCTGAACTCGCTGGCCACCATCCGGCACAGCGCGCCGATGTCGGTCGTCTCGGCGCGCAGGTCGACCGATCCGGCCTCCAGGCGTGACAGGTCGAGCAGGTCGGTGGCCAGGCGGGTCAGGCGGGCGGCCTGCTCGCGAAGCTCGCGCACGAACTGGCGCCGCGTGTCGGGGTCCATGTCCTCGTCCTCGAGCAGCTCGAGGAAGCCGCCGAGCGAGAAGATCGGCGTGCGCAGCTCGTGCGACGCGGTGGCGATGAAGCGCTTGCGCGCCGTGTCGAGCTCCGACAGCTGGCGCTGCATCATGTCGAGCGTCCGCGAGAGATCGCCGCAGCTCGTCTCGCGCCGTGTCGGTGAAGTCGGCCGTGAAGTCCCCGGCCGCGACCTTGGCCGCCGAGCGCTGAAGCCGGATCACCCGGCGGCTGAACGCGCGCGCGACGAGGATGCCGGCGATCACGGCGATGATCAGCGCGATCAGGCCCGCGACGAGGATCCGGTGGGCGATCAGCGAAACGTTGCTGGCGACCCCGGCCAGCGACCCCGAGTAGACGACGACGTAGGCGACCACCGGGCGGTTGCTGGGATCGCGGACGGCGACCGGCAGCGCCGCTTCGGCGAACAGGCCGGTCAGCCCGCGCTCGGTGCCCGTGACCGCGGCGTTCTTGCGCAGGGCCTGGGTCGCGAGCGGGAACTTCAGGTCGGTCGACAGCGCCTGCGTGCTCGAGTCGATCCGACGGTAGATTCCGCCGCGGCTGTTGACCGCGAACAGCGTGACGCGGTCGCCGGTGAAGCTCGCGATCGCGGAGATCGTGTACGGGATGTTGTCGCCGTTGGTGGTGAGTGCTCGGGCGAGCTGGTTCTGAAACGAGCGGCCGTCCTGAAGCAGCGCGGCGATCTTCTGGTTCTGAAGCGACGAGTGCAGCTGGCCCGGGACGACGTAGAGGTAGACGAGCGCGATCGCGGCCGCGACGATCAGCGCGAACAGCAGCGCGAGGCGGTTGGCGAGCGAGTGCATCAGGCGTTCGAGTCGCGGAACCGGTAGCCGACGCCGCGCACCGTGAACAGGTACTCGGGTGTCTTGGGATCGGCTTCGATCTTCTCGCGCAGATGACGGATGTGGACGTCGATCGTGCGCTGGTCGCGAAACGCGCTGTCGCCCCAGATGCGCGTCAGCAGCATGTCGCGCGTGAACACGCGCCCGGGGTTGGCGGCGAGCGCGTGCAGGATCTCGAACTCGACGAACGTCGTCGCGATCGGCTCGTCGTTGAGCGACACCTGGCGCTTGGCCGGCTCGATCCTGCAGCCCGTGGACCTCGAGCACCGCCTCGGCCGGCTCGCCCGCCCCGTCGACGCTCATCGCCGCGCGGCGCAGGAGTGCGCGAACACGGCTCGAGAACTCGCGCAGCGAGAACGGCTTGGTGATGTAGTCGTCGGCGCCGAGCTCGAGGCCGAGGACCTTGTCGATCTCCTCGGCGCGGGCGGTCAGCATGATGATCGGGACGGTGCTCGTCGCCCGCATCCGCCGGCAGACCTCCAGCCCGTCGACGCGCGGCATCATCACGTCGAGCACGACGAGGTCGAACTGCTGCTCGGCGAAGCGCTCGAGCGCCTCCTCGCCGTCGGACGCGCGCACGACGTCGTAGCCCTCCTTCTGGAGGGGGTAGCTGAGCATTGTCTGGATCGCCTGCTCGTCGTCGGCGAGCAAAATGCGCGCGGTTTGTGTCATCGCGCCACAAAGGGTACGCCGCTGTCCGGGGACCGGCTGCGGTTGAATCGATCCGGCACATGCTGAATCCGCGCCTCTACCGCGCGATGTTGGCGCCGATCGTGCTCGCCGTCATCCTGGCTGCGTTCTCGCTTCAGGACCTGCCGACCCCGCTTGCGACGACGCAGGCGCCCGACGCGTTCCAGCGGCCGGCCGTCGCGGCGACGCTCAACCGGCTCGCCCGCGACTTCCCGGTGCGCCGGCCTGGAACACCGGCCGACGACGACATGGCGCGGGCCGTGGCGACCGAACTGCGGGCGACCGGCGCCTACCGTGTGCGCACGCTGGACACGACGACCCAGACGGTCGACGGCGAGCGCACCGTGCGCACGGTGATGGGGACGAGGCTCGCGGGCCAGGGCGGCCAGATCGTCGTCGTCGCCGACCGCGCCGCGCTCGGCGTGGGCGCGCGGGCGCAGCTGTCGGGCACCGCGGTGATGCTCGAGCTCGCACGGGTGCTCGCCCAGGGGCCGCTGCGGCGCACGCTGACGTTCATCTCGACGAGCGGCGACGGCGGCGGCGCGGCCGCGGCCGCGGCCAAACTCCAGCGGCCGGTCGACGCGGTGATCGCGCTCGGCGACCTCGCGTCGCTCAAGCCCCACCAGCCGCTCGTCGTCGCGTGGTCGGCCGACGGCGGCGTCGCCCCGCTGCGCTTCCAGCGCACGATCGCGTTCGCGCTGCGCCAGCAGACCGGCCTCGAGAGCGAGACGCCGTCGACCGGCACCCAGCTCGCGCGGTTCGCGTTCCCGTTCGCCCTCGGCGACCAGGGGGTGTTCGGGCAGGCGGGGATGGCCGCGGTCACGCTGTCGGTCAGCGGCGAGCGGCCGCCACCGGCCGACGCGCCGGTCAGTGTCGTGCGGATGACCGGTGCGGGCCGTGGAGTGTTGCGCGCGATGACGGCGCTCGATCGCGGGCCGAGCGTCGCCGGCGCGCCGTCGCCGGTTCTCGTGACCGGCCGCAAGTCGGTGCCGACGTGGGCGATCCGCGTGCTCGTCGCCGCGCTGTTGCTCGCCCCGCTCGTATGCGCGGTCGACGGTTTCGCGCGTCTGCGCCGTCGCCACGAGTCGGTCGTCGCGGGGCTGGTGTGGATCGCCCGCCGGGCGGTCCCGTTCCTGGCCGTGTTCCTGCTCGTGCGGCTGTTCGGCGTGCTCGGCCTGCTGCCGGCGACGCCGCGGATCGCCGTCGCACCGGGCGCGATCGCGCTCGACGGCACGGCCCGCACGGCGATGCTGGCCGTCGCCTTGTGCTTCGCGCTGGTGTCGATGGGGATGTCGCGTGCCCGCATCGCGCGGCTGGGCGATGCGTCCGACGGCTCCGTCAGTGGCCCCGGCGGGGCGGGCGCGTTGCTGCTCGTGCTGTCGGCGATCGCGTTCTGTGTGTGGCTGTCCAATCCGTTCGCCGCGCTGCTGTTCGTGCCCGCGCTGCACCTGTGGTTGCCGATCTACGCTCCCGGCGTGTCGATGCGCCGCGCCGCCGCCGTCGCGCTGTTCGTGCTCGGCCTGCTGCCGTTCGTGCTCGTCGCACTGGCCGACGCCGCATCGCTGCGGATGGGCGCCGACGACCTCGCGTGGCTGTGGCTGCTGCTCGTCGCGGCCGGGCAGGTCGGCGTGCTGACGTGGGTGCTGTGGAGTCTCGTTGGCGCCTGCGTCGTCGGGACGTGTGTGCTCGCGCTGCGCTCGCGCGCGGCGCCGCCGCGGGAGGACACGCCGATCACCGTCCGCGGCCCGCTGACCTACGCCGGGCCCGGGTCGCTCGGTGGGACGGACTCGGCGCTGTGAGCGCGCGGCGCGTCGCGCGTGGCCTGTCCACGGTGTTGATCATCGCCGGCGTGCTCGTGCTCGCCGACGTCGGGATCACGCTCGTGTGGCAGGAGCCGGTGACGGCGCTCATCACTCTGCGCCACCAGCACGAGCTGAGCGGCCAGCTCGACACACTCGAGGCGCAGGGGCCGACGGCGTTCGAGCTCGCCCAGATGCGTCACCTGCCGACGCTTCATCGGCGCGTCGAGCTGCTGGCGCGCTCGCTGCGCGGGCGCCTTGGCCGAGGCGCCGCGGCGGGGCGCCTGAAGATCCCCCGCCTGCACCAGAGCGTCGTGGTCGTCAAGGGCTCGGACGCCGGCTCATTGCACGAGGGGCCGGGAATCTACGACTCGACGCCGTTCCCCGGCGCCGCACGCACGACCGCGATCGCTGGTCACCGCACGACGTACCTGGCGCCGTTTCGCCACCTCGACCAGTTGCGCCGGGGCGACACGATCGAGCTGAAGATGCCGTACGCCGACTTCCGTTACACGGTTCAGGGATCGCAAACGGTGGCGCCCGACGCGACCTGGGTCCTGCGCCGGCGCGCCTATGACCGCCTCGTGCTTTCGGCCTGCGCGCCCGTGTTCAGCGCGTCGAAGCGGATCGTGGTGTTCGCTCGTCTGGCCAGCGTCGTGCCGGTCCGGTCGTTTGTCGAGCATCGCCGGGAACCAGTCAAGGCTCTACGTAACCGGTCGATGAACAGTCCTGGTGCTGCAAGCTGAGCTCAAGGCCCGTGTGTGCCGCGGGGAATACGTGTTGGACGTCGAGAAGGTCGCCGAGGCTCTGCTGCTGCACGTCCGGCGGGCCCTCGCGCCGTCCGGGTCTACACAGCGTGGTGGTAGCCCGTCAGCTCCCGCACGCCCGCAGAGTCGCTGAGCACGACGCGCGGCTCGTCGCCGTCGACGACGCGCCCGACCACGGTCAGGCCGAGCTCGGCCGCGGTCTGCGCCCGCAGGGCCGCGCACAGCTCGTAGTCCTCGCCGCCGGTCGCCGCCAGCTCGTAGGCCGAGACCCCGAGTTGAGCCGCCACATCGGCGACGCCGGCGGCGAGCGGCAGCGACTCGAGGTCGATCTCGACGCGCACCCCGCTGCGCCGCGCGATGTGGTTGGCGTCGGTCGCCAGGCCGTCGGACAGGTCGATCAGCGCATGGGCGCCCGCGGCCGCCAGCCGCCGGCCCTCGTGCAGCAGCGGGCGCGGGCGCAGGTGGGCCTCGACCAACGCGGCGGCGACCGCTTCGGGCGCGCTGGCGCGCCCGTCGAGGATCGCCAGCCCCGCCGCGGCGGCGCCGAGCGCGCCGGTCACCGCGATCACGTCGCCATCGCGGGCGCCGTCGCGGCCGACGAGCTCGTCCTCGCTGTCGGCCCAGCCGACGACGGCGACCGCAATCGTCACGACCGGGGCCAGGGTCACGTCACCCCCACAGATCGTCGTGCTCTCCTGCGCGGCGAGCGCCTCCATCGCGGTCACGAGCTCGATCGCGGCGTCGGCACCGAAATCGCCGGGAACGCCGAGCGCGACGTACGCCTCGCCGGGGCGCGCGCCCATTGCCGCGAGGTCCGACAGCGCCGTCGCCAGCGCGCGGTGGCCCGACGTCGGCCGGTGTGACGCGAGGATCCGACAGGCGAACGTGGACGCCGTCGACGGTCGTGTCGATGCTCGTCACGGTCAGCGGCCGGCCACGTACGACCGCCGCGTCGTCACCGACCCAGCGCACGACATCGCCGGAGCGGTTGGTCAACAGGCGCTCGAACGCTGCGATCAGCGCGTGCTCGCCCGTTGAACCCACGTGTCCTCCGTAAGCCCTACCGATGGCGGTAGACGATGCGCGCGCGGTCGAGGTCGTAGGGCGACAGCTCGACCCGGACCCGGTCTCCCGGCAGGATGCGGATGCGGAACCGGCGCATCTTTCCCGCGACGTGACCGAGCACGAGGTGGTCGTTGTCGAGCTTGACGCGGAACATCGCGTTGGGCAGCGCCTCGACGACCTCGCCCTCGAACTCGACCTTTTCTTCCTTGGGCATGTACGGGGAAGGTTACCCCGTCGGGGCCACCACGCCGCCACCAGCGCCCTGACCCTCGCCGCCGCCGGGCGGCGGCTGGGGCGTCGGGGTCGGAGTGGGGGTTGGAGTGGGGGTCGGCGTCGGGGTCGGCGTCGGCGTTGGCGTTGGCGTGTGGCTGGGCGGCTGGTAGATCGACGGCGGGATCTTCGTGCCGCCGGTGCCGTTGACCTTGGTCGTCGGCGTCGTCGGGGTGCTCGCCGGCGTGGTCGTCGTCTGCGTGCAGGCCGCGGGATCGACGTCGCACGCCGAGGTGCCCTCGCCGAGCACGTAGCGCCCGGTGAACTTGCCCGACACGAACGGCGTCTTGATCGCCGGCCACGGCTTGCACGGAGCGACGGTGCTCATGAACGTGTGCCAGATGTCCGCCGGGGCCAGGCCGCCGAACATCTCGCCGTAGCCCGGCACGGCGACCATCGAGATCGTCGACTTCGGATACCCGACCCAGACATCGGTCTCGAGCCCCGGGACGAAGCCGTTGAACCACGCGTCGGTGAAGCTCGACGTCGTCCCGGTCTTGCCCGCTTCGGAATCGCAGCCGAAGTTCGCGCCGGTACCCGTCCCGCGCTGGATGTTGGCGTGCATCGCCTGGATCGCCTGATCGGTCTGACCGTCGGTGAAGATCCGCTTGCCCTTCGGGTGGCCGATCCTGGTGTCCACGTGGCCGTCGGGGAAGATGACCTTGGTGATCGCGGTCGGGTAGTGACGCACCCCGTGCGACGCCACGGTCGCGTAGGCGACGCCCATCTCCAACGGCGTCACGCCGCGGGTGAAGCCGCCGAGTCCCTCCGACGGGTAGTTGTCGAAGTGACTGATGACGCCCATCTCGTGGGCGGTCTTTGTCACGACCTTCGGCGTCAGGTCGAGGTCGAGCTGCTGGTAGACGGTGTTGTCGGACTTGACGAGGCCCTCGAACAGCGTCGTCGGGCCCGAGTAGCTGTTGTCGTCGGTGTGGACGTCGATCGGGGTGCCGGTCCCCGGGTCGACGAACTTCAGCGGGTGCGAGTCGTACTCGACGCGCTTGATGTCGGCGCCCTCCTTGATAGCCCCCATCAGGTCGATGACCTTCATCGTCGAGCCGGCCTGGCGCTGGCCGTTGGCGGCGATGTTGAAATTCGACTGGTTGTTGGCCTTGCCGTACGGGATCGAGTTGGCCATCGCCCGGATCTGCCCGGTGCGCGGGTTGATCGCGACGAGCGCCGCGGACGGGTCGCTGTCCAGCGGCAATGCCTGCTTCATCGCCTTGCGCGCGAGCTTCTGCCACTGCAGGTTGATCGACGTGTAGATACGCAGCCCGCCCTTGTGGACGATCTTGGCACCATAGTGGTGGATCAGCTGGCGGCGGACGTAGTCCATCACGTAGCCCTCGCGCTGCTGGTTGTAGTACGCGTTGGGGTGCAGGTTGAGGCGCGTGAGGTTGGCGGCGCGCGCCTGGGCGTACGTGATCATCCGCAGTTGCGCCATCTTCAACAGCACCTGGTTGCGGCGCCGCAGCGCGGCCTGCGGGTGGCGCAACGGGTCGTACAGCGTCGGCGCCTGCGGCAGCCCGGCCAGCAGCGCCGCCTGGGGCAGCGTCAGCTTGCTTGCCGGCTCGTCGAAGTACACGCGCGCCGCAGACTGGATGCCGATCGCCTGCGACCCGCCGAGCGTCGTGCCGTAGGGCACGTTGTTGAGGTACTGGGTGAGGATGAACTCCTTGCCCGCGCGCCCCGGATGGCGCTTCTCGAGCTGCTGGGCGAGCGACGCCTCCTGGATCTTGCGTTTGTACGTGCGCTTGCGGTCGTGGGTGTAGATGTTGCGGATCAGCTGCATCGTCAGCGTCGAGCCGCCCTGCACGTCCTTGTGGTTGAGGACGTTATTGACCGCGGCGCGGATCAGGCCCTGGTAGTCGACACCCTTGTGCTTGTAGAACCGCTCGTCCTCAATCGCGACCGTCGCATCGCGGATCTTCTGGGGCATCGCGCTCGTCGTCAGCACCGTGCGCAGCACGTCGGACTTGATGAACCCGAGCCGGACGGTGCCGCCGTGCCCGTCGCTTGCGTAGACGACCGAGATCGAGCCCGCGGTGCGCGGCTTGAGGTCGGACAGATGCACGCCGTGGGCGATGTTCAGGACGTAGGCGGTGGAGCCGGCGATCGCGCCGCCGAGCACCAGAACGAGCACGACCATCAGGATGATGATCACGCGCGATGCGCCAGCGGCATGCGTGCGCCGGCGCCGGATGCGTGCGCTGTAGGCCGACATGCGAAGGACAGTCTAGGAGCGCGGTTCGTCGCCCGCGGCGGTCGTCCTGCCGGACGGTCCGCTCTTGGCATGCACAGCATGCAGCGCGCCGGCCAGCAACTCGCCCTCGACACGGTCGCGGTCGCCGACCGAGACCGAGCCGCCGCCGAGCACGATCCGCACGCCCTCGGGCGTCGTCTCGGCGACCCGCGGAGCGCTGTCGGGGAGCGCTGCATTGAGGGCGGCCAGCGCCGCCCCGATGTCGGCGTCGGCCGCCAGCCACAGTGACGTGCGGACGCGCACCGTGGCGATGCTGGCGTTGCGGATCACGCTCGAGGCCAGGCGCTCGTTGGGGATCACGATCCGCACGTCGTCGGCCGTACGCAGGAACGTGTAGCTGAGGCGCACGTCCTCGACGACCCCGGTCTCGCCCTCGATCGTCACGAGGTCTCCCAGACGAATCGGCTGGGCGACGGCGATCAGGATGCCCGCGATCGCATTGGCCAGCGTCGAGCGCGCGGCGAAGCCGATCACCGCGGCGGCGATCGCACCTGACGCGAGCAGCGCGGCGGCGGCGCGGTTGACGGCCGCGAACTGCGTCAGCGCGATCGCGACGCCGACGACGATGATCGACACCGTCGTGACGCGGCGCAGGATCCGCAGCCGCGTGCTGAAGCCGGCGCTGAAATCGCCCGCGGTGCGGCGCTCGTGACGCAGCATCAACCGGTCGACGATCCACGCGACGATCAGCGTGATGACGATGCTGCCGAGCGCCGTCGTCAGCTCCGTACTGTGGCGTTCGACCCACGTGTCAGCGACGATGTACACGGATGGCCGTTGACGCTACACGTCCGATCGCCCGGCTGGCCCTCGGCGACTCGGCCGCCGTGGCGTGGCGCGCGCTGTGGACGTCGCGGCTGCTGATCGTCGTCGTCGGGATCGGCTCGGTGCTGGTCTGGGGGCTCAACGGGCCCCACCAACTGTTCGACCCCGACGGCATCCTCGCGCCGTTCGGCCACACCGGCGACACGCTCGTCGCGCCGTTCGCGCGCTGGGACTCGCGCTGGTACCTCGACATCGCCCACAGCGGCTACATCCAGTTCCCGCCCGGTCGCGCGGCGTTCTTCCCCCTCTATCCGCTGCTGATCGCGACCGGGGGCGCGATCTTCGGCTCGCCGCTGATCTGCGGGATCGTGATCTCGTGCGTCTGCGCATTCTTCGCGTTCGCTTTCCTGCACCGCCTGACCGAGATCGAGCTCGGGTCCGACGCGGCCCGGCACACGGTCTGGATCCTGGCGTTCAGCCCGATGGCCTACTACCTGAGCGCGATCTACAGCGAGTCGCTGTTCCTGATGCTGTCGGTCGGCGCGGTGCTCGCGGCGCGCACCGGGCGCTGGCAGTGGGCGGCGACGGCCGGCGTGCTCGCGGCCGCGACCCGCAACGCCGGGATCCTGTTGATGCTGCCGCTCGTGCTGCTGTGGTGGCAGCGCCGCGACCCGCCACTCGACCTCCTCTGGATCGCGATGATCCCGGTGGGGCTGATCGCATTCGGCGTCTGGACCGGCTCCCACGGCGGCAGCTTCACCGACATGTTCCACGCCGCGAAGTACTGGCACCGCGAGTTCGATGGGCCGTTCAGTGCGATCTGGAAGGGCGCCGTCGCGGGCTGGGACGGGGCGCGTCAGTTGCTGAGCGGTTCCGAGGTGCCGCGCTACTTCAAGCCGGCGGGCGGACCACCGTTCGTCGCCGCGTGGCACGACCTGATGCCAATCCCATTCGTGATCGCGGCGTTCTGGATGCTGATCGGCGCGATCCGCCGGTTGCCGCTGGCCTACTGGGCCTATGCGGTCGTCGCGCTGATGCTCGTGCTGTCCTACCCGGTGGTCCCGCAGCCGCTGGCGTCGTTCTCGCGCTACATGCTCGTGATCTTCCCGCTGTTCATGTGGCTGGGCTGGTGGGTCTCGCGCGGACCGCGCGGGCGGAAGGTCGCCGTGTATGGCGTGTGTGTCATCGGGCTCGTCGCGTTCACCGCGCAATTCGCGACCTGGCACTGGGTCGCATGATCCGCGCCGTCTTCCTCGACGCGCTGGGCACGTTGCTCGAGCTTCAGCGCCCGTGGCCGACCCTCGTCGCCCAGCTCGCGGCGCGCGGGGCGATGGTCGAGGAGGCGCAGGCGGAGATCGCGATGCGGGCCGAGATGCTCCACTACCGCGAGAACTGCCACACCGCGCGCGACGCGCCGTCGCTCGCGGCGCTGCGCGCCGACTGCACCGAGGTGCTGCGTGCGGGCCTCGGACCGGCGGCCCGCGATGTGCCCGCCGACGACCTCGAGGCCGCGATGCTGGCGTCGCTGCGCTTCCACCCCTATCCCGAGGTCGTCGAGGAGCTGCACGCGCTGCGCGCCGCCGGACGCCGGGTCGTCGTGGTCTCCAACTGGGACATCTCGCTGCACGAGGTGCTGGCGCACACCGGGCTCGACCAACTCGTCCAGGGCGTCGTGACGTCGGCCGAGATCGGCGCGTCGAAACCCGACCCGGCGATCTTCGTCCCGGCGCTCGAGCTGGCGGGCGTCGAGCCCGAGGAGGCCCTGCACGCCGGCGACGACGTCGACAACGACGTCGCGGGCGCCCGCGCGGCGGGTCTGCGGCCCGTCCTGATCGCCCGCGACGGGGTTGTGGCGGACGCCGGCGACGACGTCACGGTGCTCAGGTCACTGGCGGGTCTGCACCGCATCACGGCGTAGAGTCCGGCGCCGGAATGCACACCGCTGCGCCCCCGCCGTCTGCCGGGCCTCCCGGCTCGCTGATCGCCCCCGAGCGCCCGCTCCTCGCACCGAGCGCCGATCCGGCCGACCGCTGGCGTCCATGGTCGGCGATCTTCGCGTTGCTGTTGGGGATCGTCGTCCCGTTCGTCGCGCTGGCGTTCATCCTGGTCTTGGGCGAGGTCGTCACCCACAGCACCGAGCCGACGTCGGCCGAGAACCTGATCGGGACGTTTGTCGGCGACGCCGGGTTCGTCGCGGCGGCACTGTGGATGGCGTCCCGAGTCGCGTTCCCGCGCCCCGAGCAGTTCGGCCTTCGCCCGCCCCACAACCGCCGGCTGGCGATCGTGCTCGTCGTCGCCATCTACATCGCGTTCCTGGTCATCGCCGCGATCTGGGTCAAGGCCCTGAACCTCTCCCCCGACGACAAGCTGCCCAAGTCCCTGGGAGCAGACGAGAGCAACATCGCGCTGGCCCTCGTCGGGTTCCTGACGTGCGTCGTCGCGCCGGTGTGCGAGGAGTTCCTGTTTCGCGGCTATATGTTCCGCGCGCTTCGCAACTGGCGGGGTGTCGTGCCGGCGGCGCTGATCGTCGGGGTTCTGTTCGGCGCCGTGCACCTCGGGTCAGCCCAGGTCGGCTACCTCGCGCCGCTCGCGGTCTTCGGGGTGATGCTGTGCCTGCTCTACGAGCTGACGACCTCGCTGTACCCATGCATCGCGCTGCACTGTGTCAATAACTCGATCGCGTTCGCGTCACTCGAGCACGCGCGTGTCGGGGTGGGGATCGCGATGCTGGCCGGCGCGCTGTTGACGATCGCGATCCTGCTGCGGTTCGCGATCGGACGCTGGAACACATTCGGACGCGTCGAGCCGGCGCGCTGAAACGCCGGCTCGACGGTCCACCAGCGGGTGGGTCGGTCCGCCCCGGAGTCTCATGTTTGGGAGGAGCGCCGCTCACGCGACCCCGTGGCGGCGTTCTCTCCTGTCCCCGGAACCTCGTCACGCAAACTAAATGCGTGGCGCAAAACAGTCAACCTGATGTTGACGATGTGTCAGGGCTCCTGACGCGTCACCGCCGGCCGACGGCAGCGGCGGCATGTCCTGTGCCATGCCGATATGCGCGACCGGATCGTTGGGGCATTGGTTCTGGAGCAGGATGTTGGTCGCTCCTGAGAGTCACGCAGACCTCGTGCTCGGGCAGAGCCGGCTCCTGGAGCACGACCAGCGTGCCGTTGATGAGCCCGCGGAAGCCGGCCAGCGGCTGGACGAGCCCGTTCTCATCCATGTCGCTCCCTGATTTCGTGTTGCAACTGCGGGGCGCGCGCGAAGCTAGACCAGGCCTCGAACGCCAGTCAACCTGACACAGGGAGCCTGACAACCGCGCCTCAGGACCGCCGTCCGATCGCCGTCCGGTCACCTAATATCCAGTCGATGCGCCGCCTCATCGCCCTCGCCGTCGCCGTGCTGGCGGCGCTCGTCTACGCCGCCGTCCCTGCACTTGCCCAGGACCCGGCGACCGACACCGTGCCCGCACCGCCGGCACCGCCGCCGACCACGACCACGACCACGGTTCCGGCGCCGGTCCCGACGCCCAAGCCGAAGCCCAAGCCCAAGCCGAAGCCGAAGCCCAAGCCCGTGGCGAAGTCGGGGACGATCACGATCAAGCTCCAGCGGGTCGGGCCCCGGGGGGTCGTGTTGGCCGGCCAGCGGTGGCGTGTGCGCGGGCTGCTCAAGCCCTACGTCGCCGGCGAGAAGGTCACGGTCCGCTTCTACCGTGGCCGCCACAAGCTCGGCGCCAAGGCGGCGCACGTTTCACCGTCGGCGCACGGCAGCTCGGGCACGTTCGTCGTCGGCTTCACGACGAAGAGCACCGGCACGATCAGCGTCCGGGCAAGCCACCGTCCGAGCTCGAAGCTGAAGGCGATCCGCTCGCGCACCAAGTCGGTCGACGTGATCCCGTCGCACCTCGGCCCTGGCGCGAGCGGCCCGGCGGTGCGCGCGCTGCAGCACATGCTCGAGGCCGAGCACTTCGCGGTCCAGACCACCGGTGCCTACGACGACCGAACCGGCCGCGGCGTGCTCGGCTACCAGAAGCTCGTCGGCCTGCCGCGCACGAGCGTCGCCGGCCTGGCGACGCTGCGCAGGCTGGTCGCCGGCAAGGGGCTCTTCAAGATCCGTTACCCGCGCCAGGGCAAGCACATCGAGGCGAACCTGTCGCGCCAGCTCATCGCGCTCATCAACCACCGCAGGATCGTCAAGCTCTACCCGATCAGCTCCGGCAAGCCGTCGACGCCGACCGTCCAGGGCATCTTCCACGTGTACATGAAGTCCCCGGGTTACAACTCGGAGGGGATGTACTTCTCGAGCTACTTCATCCGCGGCTACGCGATCCACGGCTACGACCCGTCGCCGACGTTTGCGGCCAGCCACGGCTGCCTGCGCGCGTGGATCCCCGACGCGATCGCGATCTACAACTGGATCAGCGTGGGCGACGCGGTCGACGTGTACCCGTAGGGCTTCGTTGCCGCTGACTCAATCGCGGTTGGCAACCGTTCGGGAGATGAACCCGAAGCCGAAGCCGAACAGCAGGAGGCCGAGGATCGTCGGGACGAGGTGGCTCGCCCACTCGTCGCTGTGGCTGACGAGGTTGTTGAACGGCGCCGTCAGCTTGTGCGCCGCCGTGTCGATGAACTTGCGCGGTTGCTTGTGGTCGGTCACGACCACCGCCGTCGGGTGCTCGTTGCCGGCGATCTCGGCCTGAGCAGCGTCCGAACCGCCCTTGCTCTGATCGACGATGAAGAAGATGAAGCTGAGGCCGATGATGCAGCTGCAGAGGATGCCGGCGATACGGATGGGCGCAGAGAGCATGGAGGGGCGCGGGTAGGATCGGGTTTCAGATGGACGCCCGCGGCCGCCTGATCGAGGAACTGCGAACGCACGCTCTCGTGATTGGGGACGTCACGCTCACCAGCGGTCGGGTCGCTACCTACTACATCGACGCCAAGCGGGCCATCTTGAGGCCGCCTGGCTTCGCGGCGCTGGGCGAACTGGTGGCCGAGCTCGCCGCGCGCTGGGGCGCCGACGCGGTCGGAGGGACGACAATGGGCGCCGACCCGGTCGCCTGCTCGGCGCTGGCGGGCGGCGCCGACGTGAGCGCGTTCTTCGTCCGCAAGGAGACCAAGGCGCACGGGCTCCAGCGGCGCGTCGAAGGTCCGCTGCTGGCGGCCGGCACGCGCTGCCTGATCGTCGAGGATGTCGTGACGACCGGTGGTTCGACGCTGCTGGCCATCGAAGCGGTCCGCGAGGCGGGCCTCGAGATCGTCGGCGTCACGGCGGTGCTCGACCGCCTGGCCGGCGGTGGCGAGGCGATCACGGCGGCCGCCGCCGGCGCGCCCTACGAGCCGCTGACGACGATCGACGACGTCTATCCCGACCGCCCGGCCGAGTAGGTGCACGCGCGGCGATGACATCGCCGTCGCCGGGTAGTCGGAAAAGTATGCAGAGCAAGACGACGAGATCCGAAGCGATGCGGCAGCTCGAGCGCTTCGTCGGCACGTGGGAGCTGACGGTCGACCTGCCCGGCGCCCCGCCCGGCCGCGCGACGTTCGAGTGGGCGCTCGGCGGGCAATACCTCGTCCAGCGAACCGAGATCCCGCATCCGGAGGCCCCCGACAGCCTGATCGTCGTCGCCTACGACGAGCAGGTCGACCGTTTCACCCAGCACTACTTCGACTCACGCGGTGTCGTGCGGATCTACAGGATGACGCTCGCCGACCGCGACTGGACGCTGCTGCGCGACGAGCTCGACTTCACGCCGCTGGACTTCCGCCAGCGCTTCGTCGGCACGTTCAGTGACGACGGTGACCGCATCGACGGGCAGTGGCAGAGCGGCAAGGGCGACGACGGGTGGAAGAAGGACTTCGACCTGCACTACGTGCGGATCGTCTGATGCCCCCGGCAGGAGTCGAACCTGCGCACCCGCTTTAGGAGAGCGGCGCTCTATCCACTGAGCTACGAGGGCCGGTCCTTGCCATTGTGACGGCCCGGCAGGGGGTCACGGCGCCAGCGCGAAGTCCGCAGGTGGTGTGACATGACCGCCGAGCCCGGTACGACAGCGCCGGCCGATGCCGCGACGCTCGGTCCCACGCGCGCGCGTGTGGTGTGGCGGCGGCTGCGATCCGACCGGGTGGCGTTCGTCGCGCTGTGCGTGATCGTGGCGCTCGTCGCGATCGCGATCCTCGCGCCGCTGATCGTCAAGCTGGCGGGGGCGCGGGCGCCCGACGCGCAGTCGACGCGCTACCTCGACGCGGGCGGCGCTCCGACCGGACCGTCGTCGCACAACCTGTTCGGCACCGACGATCTCGGTCGGGACGTGTTCAGCCGTGTGATCTACGGCGCGCGCGTCTCGATCGAGGTTGCGCTCCTCGGGACGGCGCTGACCGTGCTCGTGGGAGCCGTGATCGGGGTCGTCGCGGGCTTCTACGGCGGCTGGGTCGACACGGTGCTGTCACGGATCACCGACATCTTCCTCGCGTTCCCGGTCCTGCTGCTCGCGCTCGGGCTCGGCGCGGCATGCTCGGTCGGCAATGGCTGCGTCGGCGGGCTGATTCAACCCGGGCTGACCGACGTCGTCGTGGTGATCGCGATCGCCAGCTGGCCCTACGTCGCGCGGATCGTGCGCGGCCAGACGCTATCGCTGCGCGAGCAGCAGTTCGTCGAGGCGGCGCGCTGCATCGGCGCGTCGGACCGGCGGATCCTGGCGCGCCACATCCTGCCCAACCTGACGTCGACGCTCGTCGTCACCGCGACCGTGCTGGTGCCGGGGATCGTGCTGTTCGAGGCGGCGCTGTCGTTCCTCGGCGTCGGCGTGCAGCCGCCGACCGCCTCGTGGGGATCGATGATCGCCGGCGCGACGCCGATCTTCGACAGCGCGTGGTGGTTCATGGTCTTCCCGGGCGTGGCGCTGCTGATCACGGTGCTCGCCTTCAACCTGCTCGGCGACGGCCTCCAGGACGCGCTCGGCGGCCACCGGCGCGGGCGCTGACGGGGAGCCCGGTTTCGATGTGGGGATACATCGCGCGGCGGGTTCTGTGGGCGATCTTCGTCCTGCTGGCGATCAGCTTCCTGACGTTCGTGATCTTCTCGGTGCTCCCGACCGCCGATCCGGTGGCGATGCGGGCCGGGCGCAACGCGTCGCCTGAGGTTCAGCGCGCGGTGCGCCACGCGCTGGGGCTCGACAAGGCGTGGTACGAGCAGTACTGGATCCAGCTCAAGGCGCTGGTCCTGCACTTCGACTTCGGCCGCGACTACTTCAACGACACGTCGGTGCGCGCGGAGCTGCTGGATCGGCTGCCGGCGACGATCGGGCTTGCGCTCGGGGCGGTGGTGTTGTGGCTGGCGATCGGCATTCCGCTCGGCATCTTCGCCGCGGTGCGCCACGGGCGCCCGGCCGACCGCGCCGCCACCGGGATGTCGATGTTGCTGATGTCGGCGCCCGTCTACTGGCTCGGCCTCGTGGCGCTGTTCTTGTTCTCCAAGGACATCGGCGTGGTCGGAATCTTTGACGGGTCCGGTAGCTACCCGTTGAGCGGCAACCTGTTCACGCGGCCGTTTGCCGTGGCACCGACGTTGTTCCTCCCGTGGATCGTGCTCGCCGCGTCGTTCGTCGGGATCTACGCGCGGTTCATGCGCGCGAGCCTGATCGAAGTGCTCGGCGAGGACTACATCCGCACGGCGCGGGCCAAGGGCGTGCGCGAGCGCGACGTGATCTGGCGCCACGGGGTGCGGGCGGCACTGGCGCCGGTGGTGACGATCCTCGGGGTCGACCTCGGGGTGCTGCTCGGCGGCGCGATCCTGACCGAGGCCGTGTTCGCGATCCCGGGCATCGGGTCGCTCGCGTTCAGCTCGATCGAGTCGGGCAACCTGCCGGTGATCGAGGGGACGGTGCTGGTGGGGGCGATCTTCATCGTGGTGCTGAACATCGCGGTCGACATCGCCTATGCGTTCCTCGACCCGCGGGTGAGGTACCGATGAGCGCGCTGCTCGAGGTGCGCGATCTGCGGGTCGGGTTCGTCGGCGAGGACGGGGTCGCGTCGCGGGCGGTCGACGGGGTGTCGCTGTCGGTGGCCGCGGGCGGCGCGCTGGGGATCGTCGGTGAGTCGGGATGCGGCAAGACGGTGACGGCGCTGGCGGCGATGGGGCTGTTGCGCGACGTGCCGACCGCGCGCGTCTCGGGGTCGGTCGAGTTCGAGGGGCGCGACCTGGTGTCGTGCCCGGTGGCCGAGCTGCGATCGGTGCAGGGGGCGCGGATCGCGATGGTCTTCCAGGACCCGCTGTCGTCGCTTCACCCGTTGAAACGCGTCGGCGACCAGGTTGCGGAGGCGATCGTCGTACATGGCGGCGCAGGGTCGCTGCGGGCCGCCCGCCCACGGGCGGCGGAGCTGCTGGCGCTGGTGGGGATCCCCGAGCCGCGGCGGCGGGTCGACAGCTACCCACACGAGTTGTCAGGCGGCATGCGCCAGCGGGCGATGATCGCGATGGCGCTGGCCAACGAGCCGGCGTTGCTGATCGCCGATGAGCCGACGACGGCGCTCGACGTGACCGTCCAGGCACAGATCCTGGAGCTGCTGGCACGGCTGCGGGCGGAGCTTTCGATGGCTCTGATATTGATCACGCATGACGTCGGGGTGGTGGCCCAGGTCGTCGATGAGGTGTGCGTCATGTACGCGGGGCGGGTCGTCGAGCGCGGGTCGGTCAGCGACCTGTTCGCCGCGCCCGAGCACCCGTACACGTGGGGGCTGCTCGGGGCGATCCCGCGGCTGGACCGCCCGCGCGGCAGCGATCTCGTGCCGATCGAGGGGCGACCGCCATCGCCGACGGCACGCCCGCCGGGCTGCGCGTTCGCGGCCCGCTGCGCGTACGCGCAGCCGTCGCACTTCGAGATCGACCCGGTGCTCGAACCGGCGGGCGATGCGGGCGCGTCGGGCAGTTCGGGCGGGCACGAGGTGGCGTGCCTGTTGTCGGGCGACGAGCGCCGCGCCCTCTGGGCGGCGCGGGGTGGGGGGTCGTCGTGAGCGACCCGTTGCTCTCCGTCCGCGACCTCCTCAAGTACTTCCCGGTGCGCGGTGGCGTGCTCGGCCGTTCCTCGGAGCACGTGCATGCGGTCGACGGCGTGTCGTTCGAGGTGCAGGAGGGCGAGACGCTGGGGCTGGTCGGCGAGTCGGGCGCTGGGAAGTCGACCGTCGCGCGGCTCGTGGCGCGGCTGCTCGAGCCCGACGCGGGGTCGATCGCGTTCGACGGGCGCGACATCACCCACGCGTCGCGGCGAACGCTGGGCGCGGCGCGGCGCGACGTGCAGATGATCTTCCAGGACCCGTATTCGTCGCTGAACCCGCGGCGTTCGATCGGCTCGATCGTGGGCGAGCCGCTGGTCGTCCACGGCCTCGAGGGCTCGGCGGCCGGACGGCGACGCCGGGTCGCAGAGCTGTTGGGGCTCGTCGGCCTCGATCCCTCCGATCAGCACCGTCTGCCAGGGGAGTTCTCGGGCGGTCAGCGCCAACGGGTCGGGATCGCCCGCGCGATCGCGCTGCGCCCGCGGCTGATCATCGCCGACGAGCCGGTATCGGCGCTCGACGTCTCGATCCAGGCGCAGATCCTCAACCTGCTCGAGCAGTTGCGGCGCGAGCTCGGGCTGACGATCGTCTTCATCGGCCACGACCTCGCGGTGGTGCGTCACGTCTGTGACCGGGTGGCGGTCATGTATCTCGGCCAGCTCGTCGAGATCGCGCCGTCCGACGAGCTCTACGCGACGCCGCGGCACCCGTACACGGCCGCGCTCCTGCGCGCCGTGCCCGTGCCCGACCCGGCGAACCGCCTCGACCCGTCGGTCCTGCTCCCCGGCGAGCCACCGTCCCCGATCGACCCGCCGCCCGCCTGCCGCTTTCACCCCCGCTGCCCAAAGTTCGTCGCCGGCCACTGCGACGTCACCGAGCCCCAACTCGAGCCCCACGGCCCAACCCTCGTCGCCTGCCACTACCCCAACGAACATAAAGGGGTCTGACCCTTTGTACCGCGACTTTACGTGGGGTCTGACCCTTTGTACCGCGACTTTACGTGGGGTCTGACCCTTTGTACCGCGACTTTACGTGGGGTCAGACCCCGCTAACGGGCGCTAACAAACGCGCGTGGGGCGGTCGCGCGGCTAGGTGCGGGCGCGGACGCGGACGAGGCCGCCGGCGCGGGGGATGAGGGTGACGTTGCGGTGCTGGCCGCGCTCGGGGCGCGGGTCGGGCGCCTCGAGGTCGACGCGGCGAGCGATCGCGCGCAGGACGATCCGCTGCTCGGCCATCGCGAGCGCGGCACCGAGGCAGCGGCGCGTGCCGCCGCCGAACGGGATCCACGTGTACGTCCCGGGCGCCTCGCCGAGGAACCGCTCGGGCGCGAACGCCAACGGCGACGGATAGACGTCCTCGCGGTGGTGCAGCAGCACGATCCCGATTGCGATGATCGAGCGCTCCGGAACCACGTAGTCGCCGAGCTGCCACGGCCGCGACGGGCGCCGGCCGACGATCGGGATCACGGGCCGCACCCGCATCGTCTCGTGGATCGTCGCCTCGACGTACGCGTCGCCCGCCTCGCTGTCGGCGCCGCGCACCGCGTCGCGCAGGGCGTCGTAGGCCGCCGGCACCCGCGTCAGGCGTTCGACCGCCCACGCCAGCGTGTTGGCCGTCGTCTCGTGCCCGGCCAGAACGAGCGTCACCAGCTGGTCGCGGATCTCCTCGTCGTCCAGTGGGACGCCGTCCTCGTCGGTCACCGACAGCAGCAGAGACAGGATGTCGCTACCGCGTTGCTCGGCGGGCGCGCCGCGCCGCGCCTTGATCACCCGGTAGTAGTGGCGATTGCTCGAATCCAGCAGCAGGCGCATAACGCCGCGCGGCTCCGGCCGTCGGCCCTGGGCCAGCTCGAGCAGCTGCCACGCCCAGCTCTCGGAGAACGCCAGCAGCCGCCGTGTCGTGTCGCGCAGCGCGCGCTCCGGCGTACCCGGTGCGGGCTCGCCCTTGACGCCGAAGATTCCGGCCATGATCACGTCGAGCGTGACCGCCTGCATGCGCTTGGCCATCGGGAATTCGGTCCCGGGATTCCACGTGTCGATCTCGCGGTCGATCAGGTCTTCGATCATCTGCGCGTAGCGCGCGATCGCCTCACCGTGGAACGGCGGTAGCAGCAGCTTGCGCCGCCGCAGGTGCTCGGGGCCGTTGGTGATCAGGACCGAACGCGGGCCGAGCACCGGCCGCAGCGGCGACTCGCTGGTGATCGACGGGACGAGGTCGGGTGGGGCCGAGAACAGCGACTTGACGTGGTCGGGATGGGTGACGACGACGATCGGCTCGCCGCGGTTGGCGAGCGGGCGGAACGCGAACGTCTCGCCGAGCTCGCGCTGCGCCCCGAACAGAAACGGCAGCGTGCGGCCGACGAAGCGCGCGGTCTGGATGACCGGCGACTGGCGAAGTTCTGGAGGGAGGACGAGCGCCGGTGCGCCGTCGAGCGGACCGGCGGGCGACGCCGCGAAACCGACTCGCTCGCCCCGCGCCGGCGCGGGGCGCGAACGTGTTTGTGAAGCCATCGGGAAAATACGGTACCATTTAGTACCGAGTTTGTCATGTCTCCCCCCTCGATCGACACCCCACGGCGCCCCGGGGCGCGCGGCCCGCTCCCAGGCGACCACCGCCAGCGGCTGCTCGACGGGATGGCCGTCGCCATCCGCGCCAACGGCTTTCGCAACACGACGCTGGCCGACGTTGTGCGCGAGGCGCGTGCCTCGCGCCGCACGTTCTACGAGTACTTCTCCGAGCCGGCCGACTGCTACCTGGCGCTGCTCGAGGAGTTCAGCGAGAACATCATGCGCGCAATCGCCGAGGCGATGGCCGGCGAGGGCACGGCGGCGCAGCGCCTCGACCGCGCCGTCGGCACGTTCCTCGAAGCCCTCGAACGCGACCCGGAGCTGACGCTCAGCTTCTTCCTCGAGCTGCACCTGACCGGCGAGCGCGGGCGGCGCCTGATGCGCTCGGTCAACGACCGGGCGGGCCGCACGATCCATGCGCTGGCCGAAGACGCCCGCCGCCAGGAGCCCGAGCTCGGGCTGTACCCGATCTCGATCGAGACGGCGCGAATGCTCGCCGCCGGCATCGTCGAGATGGCGCTGATCGCCCAGGAGGAGCACCGGCCGCTCGACACCGTCCGCACTACCGCGACCGCGCTGCTGCGCCGCGTTCTGCTGGCGCCCGAACCCGAACCCGCCTAGTCCTCGAGCACGCGCACGCCGAGCGCGGCGGCGAACACGTCGGCCGAGCCGAGGATGTCGGGCCACGGCATGCCGATGTGGCGCAGCGCCTGTACCCCCCGCATCCCCGTCAGTGTGCAGCCGCGCATCTCGCTGTTGCGCGTCGACACATCCGTCAGGTCAACCTCGGTCAGATCGCAGCGCTCGAAGCGTACGTCGTGCAGTTGCGACCCCTGGAGGTCGGACTGGGTGAGCCGGCAGTCCGACAGCACGACCCGCTCGAACTGCGCGCCGGCGAACGATGCGAGGTCGATGCGGCAGTCGGCGAACACGACATCGCGCAGCGCGCTGTCGGCGAGCGATATCCCGGTCATGCGGCAGCCGCGCAGCAGCACGCGCGACAGCTCCGCGCTGCCGAACCGGGCGTTGGCGAGGTTGCACCGGATCAGCTCGGTGTCGGCGATTCGCAGGCTGCCGTGCGCGGCGCCGCTGTGGTCGGCGCCTTCAACCCGCGCCTCGATCCACCCCTCGGTCGCGGGCTCGTCAGGTAGGTCGGGCCGCGACGGCGCGTGCGTCGGGCCATCGGGCGGGCGGCGCGGTGCGGCCACGCTCGCCTCAGTCCAGGTATGTCGTGACGTCGTCCGTCGCCACGCGCTCGGGGACCGGCGGGTCCTGGCGCGCGGTTCCGAGGTACAGCAGCGCGACGAACCGCTCGCTGGGGCCGATCCCCAGCGCCGACAGGCCGGGCTCGCTGCGCAGCACGCCGGGCGTGCGCCAGTACCCGGCCAACCCGCGCTCATGCGCGGCCAGCAGCACGATGTACGCCGCGCACGCGGTCGCCAGCAGGTCCTCCTCGTCGGCGACGGGGTCGTCAGGCGTTCGCAGCGCTGAGACCGCGATGAGCGTCGGCGCCCGGTCGAGCTTCGCCGCCGCCTCCGGCCCGGCAGCCTCCTTCAGCCGCGCGAGCGCGCCCGAGCCGAGGACGCGGAAGCGCCACGGGTTGGTCAAGTGGTGGTTGGGCGCGTAGCGCGCAAGGTCGAGCAACTCGTCAAGCGTCGCGCGGTCGACCGGCTCGGGTCCGTAGGCCTTGTGCGTGCGACGGCCCCGGATCGCGTCGGCGAGGGTCAACCGCCGCCGTCCTCGCTCGCGCCGGCGCCGGCGTCGGAGTCGTCGTCAGAGTCGTCGTCGTACAGCGACTCGCATGCGAGCTCGTCGTCGGCCGCGCCGAACAGCCGGATGTCGAGTGTCTGGCCGTGATAGTCGTCCGGCGCGACCAGCGTGAACCGCCCGTCCTCGATCGCACACCGATCGACGACCACGTCGCCGAGCTGCGCGGTTGCCAGCGCCGCCGCGTCGACCATCGGCCGCCCCCACACGAGCGTGATCGCCACCACCTCGCCGCCGTCACCGCGCCAGCCACCGATCACCTCGTCGCACAGGTCGATCGCCCACTCCGGGTGCGCGCTGGCCGTCTCCGGCGTGTAGTCGGCGGTGTTGTGGAAGTCGCCGGGATCCTCGCCTTCGGGCGCGACGTACGACACGTAGCCGTACAGCTCGAGCCCCGTGGTCGTCGGCGCGCTGATCGGCACGTACGTGCGCCCGAGGTACGTGCGGTCGGGGTAGAACGTCAGGTCGCCCGGCTCACCGATCTCGGCGTCCGTGCCCTCGATCGCCAGACACGCGCCATAGAACTCCTCGCGCAGCTTGTGGGCCCAGCGGCCGCTCGGCACGGCGTCCTGCGGGGGTTCGGCGGCAAAGCGGGGGACGAACAGCGGCTCGGCGGGCATCAGGCCCCGCAGGCTATAGCTCCAGCAGCAGCGTCACCGGCCCGTCGTTGATCGACTCGACGTCCATGTGCGCGCCGAACACGCCGCGCGCCGCCCCGAGCGCGTCGCAGAAGCGTTCGTACAGCGGCTCGGCCACGTCACCCGACGCCGCCTCGACAAATGACGGACGGTTGCCCCGCCGCGTGTCGCCGTACAGCGTGAACTGGCTGACGCAGAGCACGCCACGCTCGCCGAGCGCCTCGTTCATACGCCCGTTGCCGTCCGCGAACACGCGCAGCGCACGTACCTTCGCGGCCATCCGGTCGCAGACGGCGTCGGTGTCGCCGACCGCCACCCCGAGCAGCACCAGCAGCCCCGCGCCGATCTCGGCCACGACCGAACCGTCGACGGCAACGCTGGCCCGCGACACGCGCGTCACGACCGCCCTCACGCGTCGCGCAATTCCGCGGCCGCTCGCTCCGGTCCGACGATGTTCAGCGCGATCCCGGCGCCGAGTTCGAGCCCCGCGAGATGCGTCAGGCGTGGCACGATGTCGATCCGCCAGCAGAACTGATCGGCGTCGGCGGGCGCCGTGCGCAGCCACAGGTTCAGCGGCGGCGGCGTTCCGAAGCGGCGCGCCAGCCGGTTGAGCGCGTCGTGCAGGAGGCCCGCCCCGAGCGGCCCGCCGTCCTCGAAGCGGGCTTGCGGGATGCGCGGCGCGAGCAGCAGCTGGTAGGGGAGGCGGCTCGCCCACGGTGCCATCAGCACGGCCTCGTCATCGATTGCGACGATCCGCTCGCGCAGCTTGACCTCCTCCTGGACGAGATCGGCGAGCAGGTTCCCACCCATCGTCCGTTGCGCGTGGGCACCGAAGCGCTCGCGCTCACGGGCGACCGCGGCCGGGACGAAGTCCAGCGCGTAGACCTGCGCGTGCGTGTGGGGCAGCGACGCGCCGCCCTCGCGGCGCTCGTTGACGATCACGTGGACGTACGCCGCCCCGGCGGCGACGTGGTGACGGATGCGCTCGCGCCATGCCGCCATCGCCTCGGCGACCTGGTCGACCTCGAGCTGGCCGAGCGACACGACCGGCGTCGGCGCGTTGATCACGACCTCGTGGCGCCCATGGGCCGGCGCCGAGGTGAACAGGTCACGCTGGGCGTACGCCGTCGGCTCGCGCGCGTCGGGTGTCAGCGCCGGGTACAGATTAGGGACGACCCGGACGAGCCAGCCCGGCTTGTCGGGGCGGCTGCCGTTCGGTCGTACTGCGAAGACCTCGGGCGGTGTGCGGTCCTCATGGCCCTCGGCGAACGGGTCGGAATCGCGGTCGATCGGATCGGCGGGGGCGACCGACGGGCCGCCGCCGGGGCGCGATGCGCGGTCGGCGGCGACGATCGTGCGCAGTCCGGTCAGCGGGTCGATGCGGATCTCAGACAAGCGCCTTGTCCATCATCACGTGTTCGAGGCGTGCGTCCATGAACGGCGCGCCGCGCGTGGCGTAGCCGGCCTGCTCGTACAACGACTGCGCGTCGGTCTGGGCGGCGAGGACGATCACCGTCGCGCCCTGCGAGCGGGCCCATTGCTCGGCCGCCGCCAGCAGTGCGCTCCCCACGCCCTCCCGTCGTCGCTCGCGCGCGACGACGAGCCGCCCGAACCGCGCTCGGTCGCCGTCGTCCAGCACCCGGCACGCGCCGATCACGCGGCCGTCGTCCAGGGCGACGAAGTGCGTCGCGTCGTCGTCGCGGCCGTCTCGGTCCTCCTCGACCGTCACCCCCTGCTCGTCGACGAACACCTCGGCGCGCAGCACGAGCGCCGCCGCGAGCTCTTCCCGGCCCGCCACCTGGCGAACGTCGACGCTCACTGCTGGAGTGCGTAGCGGCGGATGTCGTCGACCAGCAGCGCGCGCGTCGCGTAGACGCCGGCGTGGGTGTACGTGCGCTTGCCGGCCGCGTTGTAGAACTCGGTGACCGGCGCACCGCTGGGCATGTCCAGCGCGTAGCCGACGTGGTTGAGCGGGTCGGTGAAGCTCGGGTAGGGGACCGGGAAGCGGCGCAGGAAGGCCCGCGCGTCGCCGCTGGAGTCGGCCGAGTTGAGCCCGAGGAACGCGATCTTGCGGCCGAACTGGGTCGCGGTGCGCTGGAGATAGGGGAATTCGAAGCGGCATGGGCCGCACCACGATGCCCACTTGTTGACCACGACCGGCGTGCCCTTGAACGCGGCGATCTTGGCCTTGAAGTCCTTCTTGGTCGTCGGAAGCAGCTCGGCGCCCTGGCTGTGCAGCGTCGCCAGCCGCGGCGGCGAGCCGCGCAGCTGCGCCTGCATGCCCTTGAGGGTCAAACCCGTCTTCTTCGGCGCCTTGACCTGGTGGATCCCCCTCAGCCCGACGACGAACAGGGCCACGATCACCAGCGGAATGCCGTACCTCAGAAGCCGCTGCTTCATCGTCGGTGATCGTGTCACATCCGCTCGTATGTGCTGCCGGTAGGGTAGACTTGTCGCGTTCCCGTGTAGGCCATCCGGCCCCGGAACACCGAAGTGCCGCGAGACGGTCCAACGCTCCGCGGCAGCCTCGCCCAAAGTAGACGAGCCCTTTCATGGCTGATTCAACGTCCGTGGCCGACGCGGCCACCGTTCCTTCCGCGGCGCAGCTTGAGCGCGCCGCGAAGTTCACGCGCGAGCCTTTCGTACTCGACGGCGAGGACCCCGCGATCGCGCTAGCCGTCGGCACACCGCGCCGGCGTGCGTTCGACGCCGCGATGGCCGAGCTCGAGGGCGGCGCAAAGGGCCCGTCGACCGAGTGGAGCCGCCGCTATTCGCTGCTGCTCGGCCTTGAGCGCCTGCTGTCCGAGGAGGAGCCGCACCTCGCCGACGGGACGCTGCTCAACCCCCACCAGGTCGACGCGCTGTCGGGCACGCTGACCGCACTGCTGGCCGAAAGCCAGCGCACGGACGGCAACGGCGCGCTGGCCGAGGTCGCGGCGCCGGTCCTGGCGTTCGACGACGAGGGGGCGCCGCCGGCGTCGACCGACGACGCCAAGCCCGAGGCGGAGGCCGAGGCCGAACCCGACGACGACCTCGACGACGACGAGGACGACGACGAGCTCGACTCCGAGTTCGAGGGCGACGCCGAGCTCGAGTCGGCCGCTGCGCCGGAGGTCGACGAGGACGACGACGAGCTCGAGATGATCGAGATCGAGGTCGAAGTCGAGGTCGAGGACGACGAGCCCGTCGAGGCCATGCCGCCCGACACCGAGGACGAGGACGACGAGCCCGAGGTCGACGAGGACGTGATCGAGGGCGCCGCCGATGACCCCAACGCGTTCAAGCGCTTCTGGTTCGAGCACGCGACCGGCGCCGGCAAGACGGTCGCCGCGATGGGCTTCGTCGAGGCGTCGCGGACCGGCGGCGTGCTGATCCTCACCCACCGCCGCAACCTCGTCGACCAGTTCCACGGCGAGCTCAAGACCCGCGGCTACGCCAAGCGCGTCACCCCGGCGCTGCTCGACGACGCGACGATCAAGGGCGACGGACCCGTCACGGTCGAGACCTACCAGTGGTTCGTGCGCAACGCCGGGCGCATCTCGAGCGCGTACACGATCGTCATCTGCGACGAGGCCCACACGGCGCTGGGCGAGAAGACGTCGGCCGCGATCCGTGCGTGGACCGGCCCGATCTTCGTCGGCATGACCGCGACCGGCGCGCTGATCGCCCGCCACGTCACCGACCTGTTCCCGACCCAGACGTCGCGCTTCGACCTCGCCCAGGCCGCACGGCGCGGCGTCATCGCGCCGCTGCGCGGCCTGCGGATCCCGCCCGGGCCGGGCGTGCGGACGATTGCCAAGGTGCCGCTGCGCCGCGGCGAGGTCGACGTCGAGTTCGACCAGGAGATGCTGGCCGAGCTGCTCGACCAGGCGCCGTTCAACTACGCGATCGCCGACCTCTACAAGACGCGCTTCAACGGCGTGCCGGGCGTCATCTACTCGGCCGGTGTCCGCCATGCCTACAACGTCGCGGAGGCGTTCCGCGACCAGGGCATCAAGGCCGAAGCGGTGTCGGGCGAGACGCCCAAGCGCCAGCTGGCCGAGATCCTCGCCCGGTACGAGCGCGGCGACATCGACGTGCTCGTCAACGCGCAGCTGCTGGCCGAGGGCTGGAACTCGCCGCGCGCGACGATCTGCATGCACCTGGCGCCGACTGCGTCCAAGCGCATCTACCAGCAGCGCGTCGGCCGCGTCACGCGCCGCCACCCCGGCAAGGAGGCCGGCGTCGTCGTCGACTTCGTCCATCCCGCCACGCGCCACGACGACCCGGTCGTGACGCTGCACTCGCTTCTGGATCGCGACGTCTATCGCGGCGGCGCGATCGTCGTCGGCCCGGTCCGCCGCGGCCGCGGGCGCCGGGTGCGCGTCGAGCGCCGTGTGATCCCGGTCGCCTCCGATCAGGATCGCCGGCACGAGGTCTTCGAGCGCGAGCTGTGGCGGATCGCCGTCGAGCACCTCGACTGGTCCGAGCAGCACATGTGGGCCGCGCTGGCCGGCGCGCGTGTCGCCCCCAACGGCTGGCGCCGGGCGCGGGCGATGCTCCAGTTCGACGCCACCGGTGAGCTCAAGGGTCGCTTCCTGTCGACCGCAGTCGAGCGCAACAAGAACGGGCAGCTGCGCGTGCGCGCCCTGCAGGAGATCGCCGCGGCGCGCGACGCCGAGGCGTTCGACTACGCGATCGACGTGATCGGGACGTGGGGCCGCGAGGAACGCCGCGAGGGCGTCAAGGTCGCGCTTCAGGCGCTGACCGAACGCCGGATCGGCCGTCGCGACCAGGCCAACGCGTGGATCTGGCGCCTCGCCGAGTACACGCGCGACGTCCACGAGGAGTACGCGGTCCAGCGCTGGCCGGAAACGAAGCGGCTGCTCGGGCTGCTCGTCAACTCGTCCGGGTCGGCTCACGCGCGCAACGCGCGGCGCCTCGTGCACGCGGCGCGCAAGCACGACCGGCGGCTGTCGGCGGCGCTGCTGGCGGCCGCGGTGGCGCACACGCCCGAGGCCGAGGAGGTGCTGCGCGGGGCGCGCACGCGGATGGCGCGCAAGCCCAGCGCGCTGAGCCGCGAGCTGCTGCGCAACTTCCCCAAGGGCGGCAAGCGCGGCCGCAGCCGGCGGCGGCGCAAGAAGGGCAACGGCGCGGCCAACGGCGAGGCAGTGGCCGCGGCGACCGAGAACGGGCAGGCCCTGGAGACCGGGCTCGAGGTCGTGGAGGGCGTCGCGGCCGCCGAGGCCGTCGAGGTGCAGCGCGTTGAGCCGATCGAGCCGCCCTCGGACGAGGAGGCGGTCGGCGCGATCGACGCCGCGCTGAAGTCGCTGCTGGCCGCCAAGGCGCGTCCGCCGGCCGAGGGCGACGACGAGCCCGAGCAGTCGGTTGCCTAACCGCGGCTGCGCAGCACGTCGTTGACGACGATCGCCGCGCTGCGTGCGGCGAGGCGCAACACGGCGAGCTTCTCGCGCAGCGGGCGGGTCTTGAGCGTCGTGCCGCCGAGGTCGGTCCGCCACGCACGCGCCGCGCGGGCGGCGTCGACGTCGTGAAGCGTGGCGGCGGCAAGCTCCGCGTCGAGGCCGCGCGCGGCGAGGCCATCGTCGCCGGCCATCCACGCGCGCATCGAGTCGTAGCCGACCGCGAAGTCGTTCTCGCGCAGGGCCGGGTTGAGGAAGCCGCCGAACGCCATCAGGAAGCGACCGGCGAGCACATCGGCCGGCGCCTTGGAGCCGTCGGCCACATTGGGCAGGTTCATCGGCGAGACCATCGCCAGCGCGACGTAGTCCTTCTCGCCGAATCCGGTCGCCAGCTCGAGTGCGTGGCGCAGCAGCGCGCCGGCCTCGGACGACGGCGCGCGGTCGGCCGGCGGCACGCCGCCGCCGTCGTCGTACAGCTGGCGCTTCTGGCGCTCGATCGACGCGATCACGTAGCGCAGCGCCGCCTCGGGGTCGGGTGCCGTGCCGTCGACGATCGCGCCGAGCACGGTCTCGAGCTCGCGCGTCCACGCGATCCGCGAGTTCGTCTTCTCGACGCGCCGCAGGTCGTCGTAGAGGTGCTGGTTGAACAGCAGCGGGACGAGCCGCTCGCCGGTTCCGAGCCAGCGCGGTTGGTGGTCGGGATCCGTCCAGCGGTCGGTCGGCGCCTGGCGCAGTGGCGGGTCGGGCGTGATCAGCAGGTGCAGGCGGCCGGCGCCGCCGCGTGGGTCGTCGGGCGAGCCGTCGAGCGCGAGCGTGAGGTCGAGCGCCCGCCCGAGTGGCTGGTTGTCGATCGTGCCGCCGTCGGTGTACCAGGCGAACTGCGGTGGGAAGTCGATGCGGTGGCGACGGTAGGCCTGCTGGATGGCGTCGGCGCTGCGGTCCAGGCCGCGCGGCCGGAACGCGACGCCGTGGGAGCCCGACGCCAGCGCGGCGTCCATCGCATTGCCGGCGGCGATGTAGGTGTCGCCCGGTGTTTCGGTCGTGAACGTGATCCGCTGCCAGTCGAGGTATGTCGTCGCGCGGACCGGCGCACCGCCGATGCGGCCGATCTCGTAGTCGAGGCGACGAAGGCTGCCGAGCGCGAGGTTGACGCGCACCGGCGCCGTCTGAAGGGGCGCGTCGCCGGGCATCGTCAGCAGCCGGCGCGCCGCGGCCTCCGTCCCGGCCAGCGTCAGCGGTGCCTTGAGGCCGTCGCGCAACCGCGACAGGGCGGGCGTCGTGACCCACGCCTCCCACATCGCGTCGATCGGGTCCAGGCCTGCGAGCAGCGTGCGCGCGGCGACGACCGCTGTCATCGAGCCGGCCGACGCGCCGGCGATCGCGTCGACGCGCAGTGCGTCCGGTCGCCGGCGGTTCGTCGCGCCGACCGCGTGCATCAGCGCCGCGAGCGCGCCGCCCTCGAACGCCCCGAGCGCGACCGCGCCGGCGATCGTCAGGCCGATGCGCAGCTCTCCCGGCCGACCCCCTACAGCCATGTGCCCACACTAGTGGGCCACGCGGGCCAGGTGCACCTCGCCGGCGCTCAGCTCCGTTCGTCCGCCGCCGGGGAGCACGACGACGAGCTGTCCCTGGTCGTCGACGCCGTCGGCGCGGCCGCGCAGTTCGGTCCCCCACGAGATCTCGCGGCCGCGCAGGGCATCGCGGGTCGTGAACGCGCTCAGCGCCGCGGTGGGTTCGAGCGCGAGCGCGTCGCCGAGCGCGTCCAGAACCGCGGCCAGCAGCGGCTCGACGTCGGCGCTCGTGCGCCCCAGCGTTCCCGCCCGATCGTGCAGCTCGGGTGGCAGGTCGTCGATGCGCAGCGCGACGTTGATCCCGACGCCGAGCACCGCCCAGCCCTCGGCCGGCCGCGCCTCGGCGAGGATCCCGGCGACCTTGCGCCCGTCGACGAGCACGTCGTTGGGCCATTTGATCTGCGCGCCTGAGCCGATCGCCTGGGCGACCGCGATCCCGGCCCGCAGCGGCAGCAGCCCCGGCGCGTCTCGCAACACCAGCGACATCAACAACGCGCTGCCCGGCGGCGCCGTCCATGTGCGCCCCTGGCGCCCGCGACCGGCCGTCTGGACCCCCGCCGTGACCAGCGTCCCGTGGGGCGCTCCGGCGCTCGCGAGCTCGCGGGCGCGGTCGCTCGTTGAGCCCATCTCGCGCAGATGCACGCGCGGGGAGCCGAGCTTCACGGCGTCCACTCGATCCGCACGTCGGCGTCGAGTTCGAGGTTCAGGCGCTCGGCTGCGGAGCCCTGATTGACGGCCAGCGCGAGCGCGTCGGAGCTGTCCACATAGATCAAGAGCTCGCCCGCTGGCACGTCGGCGAACGTCCGTGCGACGGTCGCGCGCTGCCCGTTGACGCGGACGAGCTCGGGCAGGACGCGGACGTCGTCGAAGTCGAGGTCGATGTTGCCGAACGTGTCGATGTCGAGCACGTGTGCCTCGGCGTGGCCGGCGGCGACGATCCGGCCGCGCGGCAGCTCGAGCCCGGTCAGAGCCGCGATGTCGAGCGCCTCCCCGGCATCGTGCAGCGGCGCGCCGGCGGCGAGCGCCGCGGCGACCGGGGCGAACACGTCGCGCCCGTGGAATGTCGCCGAGACCGGCTCGAGGCGATGGCGCGAACCGCCGATGTCGATCGCCTCCGCCGCGCCACCGAGCAGCGTCGCGGCGGGCAGCAGCAGCCCGTTGTCGGGCCCGACGAGAACCCGATCACCGGCGCGGATCGCGACCGCGCGGCGCTCGGACCCGACCCCCGGGTCGACGACCGCGAGGTGCACGCTGCCGCTCGGCGCGAACCGCACCGCGCGGCGCAGCGCGAGCGCGCCGCGGCGCACGTCGTGGCGCCCGATCGCGTGCGTGAGGTCGATTACGCGCACCTCGGGTGCGACCGCCGCGATGACCG
Organism: uncultured Actinomycetes bacterium; assembly: GCA_963846975.1. Lineage (GTDB taxonomy): Bacteria > Actinomycetota > Thermoleophilia > Solirubrobacterales > Solirubrobacteraceae > AC-49. The sequence goes on along the minus strand of CAWJXY010000004.1, from coordinate 85,937 downwards.
CGTGACAGACGCCGACGAACTCGTCGTCGAGGCCGTAGTCCGACAGGAACGTGACGACCACGGGCCCGCGCGCCGGCTAGTGGCCCACTACGAGCCGCTCTCGCCCTGGCCGATGCGCACGATCCGCCGGAAGTTGCGCAGCTGCGCCTGGGTCAACGGGTGCTCGTCGCCGGTCCAGTACAGGCGCCTGCCGAACGTGCGCGAGGTAACGCTGTCGGGCTTGGTGCGGAAGAAGTCGGCCAGGAACCCCTTGTACTTGTCGATCGCCGCCTGGGTGCGGAAGTCGATCGCGTCGACGTGGCGGACCTCGATCGCCCCGGTGTGGTCGAGCCCGAGGTCGACCTCGGTCGGGAACAGCCCAGCGCGGCGCAGGCGGCGCTTGACGTCCTTGAGTCCGGGACGCTTGGCCAGCTGCTGCTGCGACGGCGTCGTGGTGGGCGGGATCGATCGCGCGACGGTCGATGCCGTCGTGTTCTTGTTGCCCGACCCGCCGCAGCCGGCGACCGCCAGCCCGAGCACTGCGAACACGATCACGCAGACGTTGCGCATCCCGCTCATCCGCCTCTCAGACTAGACACTCGCCTGCGCCAAGAGCGCATCGACGAGTCCGTCGGGCGTGTGGGTCGCCGCCTCCAGCCCCGGCTCAAGCCCGTGCGCGCGCAGCGCCGCGCTCGTCGCCGGCCCGATCGAGCACAGCCGCGGACCGTCGCGCAGCGCCTCGGCGCCGCCCGCGGCCTCGACGAGCGCCTCGACGGTCGACGCCGACGTGAACAACGCGTCGTCGGCGCCGAGCACCGCCGCGCGCGTCTCGTCGTCCAGCGGTACCGGGACGGTTCGGTACAGGACCAGGACGTCGACCTGCGCCCCGCGCTCGCGCAGTGCGTCGGGCAGGACGTCGCGGCCGGTTTCGCCGCGGGCGATCAACGCCCGCTGCACCGCAGCGTCGCCGAGCGCCTCGACAAGTCCCTCGGCGACCGCGCGCTCGGGCACGACGTCGGGCTCGATCCCGCGCTCGCGCAGCGCCGCCGCCGTGCCCGGCCCGATCGCCGCGATCCGCGGCCCGGCGAGGTCGCGCGCGTCGCGGACGAGCTCGAACAGGCGAGCGACGCCGTTGGGGCTCGTCACGCAAAGGAGGTCGTACGCGCCGAGGTCGGGCGGCTGTGCCGCGAGCGGCTCGATCGCGATCGCCGGCGCCTGCACGACGTCGGCGCCGAGCGCCCGCAGCCGCGCCGCGAGCGCGCTGGCCTGCGGGCGTGCGCGCAGTACCGCGATCCGCCGCCCGGCCAGCGGCCGGTCCCCGAGCCAGGCGATCTCGTCGGCCAGCTGGGCGACCGGTCCGACGATCGTGATCGACGGCGCCGTGACCTGTTCGTCCTGGGCGCGCGCGCAGCGATCGTCGTCGAGCGTCGCGAGGAACGTGCGCTGGTCGGGGAACGTCCCGCGCTGGACGATCGCCGCCGGCTCGCCGCCCGCCCGCCCCGCCGCGATCAGCGACGCGGTGATGTTGCGGCAGCGCGCGCACGCCCATGTAGAAGACGAGCGTCCCGGGGAACGCGGCGAGCGCCGCCCAGTCGATCGCCTCGCCCTCCTTGCCGGGGTCCTCATGGCCGGTCACGAACGCGACCGCGCTCGCCATGCCGCGCTGGGTCACCGGGATGCCGGCGTACGCGGCTCGCCGCGACGCCGGCCGTCACGCCGGGGCACGACCTCGAAGGCGATCCCGTCGGCCGCCAGCAGCTGGGCCTCCTCGCCGCCGCGGCCGAACACGAACGGGTCGCCGCCCTTGAGCGCGCACGACCGTGCGCCCGGCGCGGGCGTGCTCCAGCAGCAGGTCGTTCGTGCGGTCCTGCGGGACCTGCGCGCCGCCGCCGCGCTTGCCGACGTCGATCACGATCGCGTCGGCGCGGGCGCCGTCGAGCGCCCCGGGCGGGATCAGCTGGTCGTGGAGGATCACGTCGGCGCTCGCGATCAGCTCGCGCGCGCGAACCGTCATCAGTCCGGGGTCGCCCGGCCCGGCGCCGACGAGGTAGACGCGCCCGGCGCTCACGCCATCTCCTGCGCCCGGGCGCAGCAGCTCGGCGGCGCCCGGCGGCCAGCATCTGCGCCGCCGGCGTCGTCGCCCTCGGCGCGTCATCCACTCCGAGCCGTCCGGCAGCCCGACCACGCGCGCAGGACGCCGTCGGCCGCCGACGTGCGCGCCGAGCGGCGTGTCGCAGCTGCCGCCGAGCTGCGCGCGCGCAGGCGCGCTCGGCGGCCAGCGCGCCGCAGCGCCGCGGCGTCGCTGATCGCGGCGACGCGCTCGGCCTCGCCCGCACGCGTCTGGAGCACCAGCGCGCCCTGCCCGGGCGCGGGGACGAGCTGCGTCGAGCAGCCGCGCCGATCGCGTCGGCGCGGCCCAGGCGCCGCAGCCCGGCGGCGGCGAGCACGAGCGCGTCGGCCTCGCCGTCGGCGAGCTTGCGCAGCCGCGTGTCGACGTTGCCGCGCAGCTCGACGACGCTCGAGGTCGGGGCGCAGCGCGGCAGCTGCGGCGCGGCGGCGCAGCGAGCTCGTGCCGACGCGGGCGCCCGCGGCGCAGCGCGTCCAGCGACGTCGGCGCCGCACGAGCGCGTCGCGGGGATCCTCGCGCGCCGGCGTCGCCGGCGAGCTCGAGGCCGTCGGGCAGCTCGATCGGGCACGTCCTTGGCGCGAGTGCACGGCGAGGTCGGCCTCGCCATCGCGCAGCGCCTGCTCGATCTCGGTCACCCAGCGCGCCTTGTCGCCCGCCGGTCGCGCCGCGGTCGCCGGCCGTCGTCACGACGACGAGCTCGTGGCCGTCGCCGCCCAGCAGTCGCCGCCACCGCGTGGGCCTGGGCGAGCGCCAGCGCGCTGCCCGCGGGTGGCGATCCTCACTGTGGGTCGCGGCGGTGCAGCGGTCGGACGTCGTCGACGCGCGCTCGGCGGCTCGGCGGTCGACCGCGGCGTCGTCGAGCCCGAACAGCTCGCGCAGCGCCTTCATGCGGCCGTGGCCGGCGCTCGACTTGCAGCCGCATCGTCGGCTCGTGCAGCAGCCGCGACACGATCGCCGCGCGACATCGCGTCGATCCGCGCGCAGGTCGCGCGGCGACGCCGACTCCCAGCGGCCGGCGTTCTCGGCCAGACCTGCTCGACGATCTCGTCGCCGTGCGCGCGCAGCGCGGCGATCGTCGGGCAGCACCTCGAGCGTGGCCGAGCCAGCGGGCGAAGCGCTGGATCTCGTCCTCGACGATCGCCTCGGCCGCCTCGCGCTCGGACTCGCGCACGCGCAGGTTGCGCGGCCACGACCGCCTGGAGGTCGTCGATGTCGTAGAGCGTCACGCCGTCGAGCTCGGCGCAGGCGGGGTCGATGTCGCGCGGCACGGCGATGTCGATCAGCAGCAGCGGCTGGTCGCGCATCTCGCATGACCGCGGCCAGCTCCTCGGCGCCGACGATCGGATGCGGCGACGACGTCGACGACGACGACGATGTCGGCCGTGCGCAGCTGGTGGGGCAGCGCGTCGAGACCGACGACGCGGCCGCCGAAGCGCTCGGCCACCGAGCAGCGCGCGGTCGGCGTGGCGGTTGGCGACGAAGATCGTGCGCACGCCGCTGCTCGGCGAGCGCCTGCGCGGTCAGCTCGCTCGTCTCGCCGGCGCCGATGATCAGCACCTCGCGGTCGCGCAGGTCGCCGACCGCGCTCGCGGGCGAGGTCGACCGCGACGCTCGACGACGCTGACGCGGCTGCCCGCCGAGCGCGGTCTCGGCGCGGACGCGCTTGCCGGTCTGCAGCGCGGCCGTGAACAGGCGGTTGGTCAGCGGGCCGGTCGTGCCGGCCTCGAGCGCCGCCTCGTAGGCGCGCTTGACCTGGCCCTGGACCTCGGCCTCGCCGACGATCATCGACTCCAGGCCGCTGGTCACGCGGAACAGCTGGCGCGCGGCGTCGCAGTTGCGCGGCGCGTAGACGATCGCCGGCGAGCTCGGTCGGGCGGATGCCGGCCTGGGTCGCCAGCGCCGACAGCACGCTGCCCTCGGCGGCGACCGGGTCGCCGACGACGAGGTAGAGCTCGGTGCGGTTGCAGGTCGAGATCGCGACCGCCTCGTGGACCTCGGGTCGCCTCGAGCAGCGTCCGCGTGAAGCGCCGCGCCTCGGTGTCGGTCAGCGCGATCCGCTCGCGCAGCGCGACCGGCGCCGTCTTGTGCGAGATGCCGAGCGCGCAGCAGCTCGCTCATGCGGCCGTGCTCTCCCATCGAGCTCGCGTCCTCTCGCGCGCGTTCGAGCCGCGAGCTCGTTGAGCTCGACGAGCTCGCGCTCGACCCGGGACTTATACGCCATGATCGCGACGTAGATCAAGAGCAGCGCGAGGAAGACCAGATAGGCGCGCGGCGACGTACTCGCTGTGGTCGGGGAAGTGGATGTTCGCGGCGATCATGGGCTGGGCAGCGACGGAGCGGCGGAGCGCCGGCGCGGGGTCAGCGACTCGTCGCCGGCGAGCTTGCGCCGCAGCGAGCGCAGCCTGGCGCGTGGACGTTCTTGGCGGCCATCTCGTACTTCCACAGCGTGATGTACAGCAGCGCCATGGCGAGCAGCGAGACGAGGAACGTCAGCCGCATCGGGCCCGGCAGGTTGCCCGCGCTGCCGAGCACGCGCGGGTGGGATGTAGGCCTGCGCGAGGCGCACGGCGAGGAAGTTCAGCGGCACGAACGCGCCGGCGCGTGATCGCGAAGACCGACGCGTAGCGCGCCTGCGCTCGGGGTCCTCGATCGAGAAGCGCAGCGGCTGGTAGGTCGCGTAGAGCAGGAAGATGATCAGGAACCAGACCAGCGTCGGCTCGTCCCACACCCACCAGTGGCCCCACGACGCGCGCGCCCAGATCGACGCCGGTGAGCAGCACGCCGACGCCGAGGATCAGCGACATGTGGATCGCGACGTAGGAGCGCAGGTCCCAGCGTGCGGTCGCGGTGCGCAGGTGCTGCGATCGCGCAGATCGCGCCGAAGACGAAGCCGCACAGCGCGACGATCGCCATCGGCACGTGCAGGTAGAAGATCTTCTGCACGAACCCCTGGTCGGCGTCCTCGGGCGCGTAGAAGAAGGCCAGCGCGAACGCGCCGACGAGGGTGACGGCGGTGGCGATCGAGAGCGCGCGCAGGCCCTTGCCGTACATGTGGGAGTCAGTCCTCCAGGAGGAAGTCGAAGACGGCGTAGGCGAGCAGCCCGAAGACCAGATCATAGAGCGCCGAGCGACCAGCCGGCCAGCGCGCTGGCGAGGGCGTGTGCGCCGCCGTCGCCAGCAGCGGCGGCGGTGCCCTGCGCCGCGGCGATCAGCACCGGGAGCAGCAGCGGCAGCGCGATCAGCGGGACGATCAGGTCGCGCGCGCGGGTCTGGATCGCCAGCGCGGCGACGAGCGTGCCGACGACCGCGATGCCGACGTCGGCGAGCGCCAGCACCGCGATCAGGCCGGCCAGCGTCGCGCCGACCGCGCGGGCCGAGCAGCAGCAGCGCGAACGCCGGCACGCGCGACGATCTCGACGAGCGACGAGGAAGGCGAGCAGCGCCGTCGCCTTGGCGACGAACAGCGCGGTGCGGTCGACCGGCGCGAGCAGGAAGCCGTCGAAGCCGCCCTCCTCGCGGTCGGCGACGAACAGGCGGTTGATGCCGAGCATCGCGGCGAACAGCAGCGTCACCCACAGCACGCCGGCGGCGAGCTCGCCGTCGACCTCGTCGCGCTGCAGCGCGAAGTGGAAGACGACGAACGTCGTGACGAGAACAGCGCCATCGCCGGGACCGACTGCGGCGTGCGCAGCTCGAGCCGCAGCTCCTTGCGCAGCACGGCGCGTCGTCGCGCGCCTCATGCGGTACAGCGCCCCGATCGCGGCGGCGTCGACCTCGGCGGCCGGCGCCGGCAGCGCGGCGCGCCCGGCGCGCAGGCCGAGCGACGAGGTCGGCCTCGGCCAGCCCGCCGGCCGGGTCGTGGCTCGTGACGACGCGCGTGCGCCCGCTCGCGCGCCGATCAGCGGCTCGAGCAGCTCGGCGGCGGCCGGGTCGAGGTTGGCGCGCGGCTCGTCGAGCAGCAGCAGCTCGGGTCGTGCAGCACCGCGCGGCACGACGGCGACGCGCTGCACCATGCCGCGCGAGCAGCGTGCGCACGCGGCTCGTCGGCGCGCGCGGCGCATGCCGACCGCGTCCAGCAGCTCGTCGACCGCGCGCTCGGCGACGCCGTGCAGGCGCGCGTGGTAGCGCAGGTTCTCGCGCGCCGATGAGGTCGCGGTAGAGCAGCGGCTCGTGGCCGAGCAGGCCGATCTCGCCCGCGCACCGCCCAGCGCCTCGCTGCGGCAGCTCGTGGCCGAGCACGCGTGGCGTCGCCGCCGTGCGGGCGCAGCAGCGTCGCGAGCACGCGCAGCAGCGTCGACTTGCCGGCGCCGTTGGGACCGAAGACGACGAGCGTCGCGCCGGCGGGCAGCGTCAGCGAGACGCCGTGCGAGCGCCGCGCGCTCGCCGTAGCGGCGCGCCAGCCCGCGCAGCTCAATGGCCGGGTGCCCGTCCACCGTCGGGTGCAGCGTGCGCGACGACGTGGCGCAGCGCCGGCGCGAGCACCCCGAAGAGCTCGCTCGATCGCCTTCGGGCTGCCGGGGAAGTTGACGATCAGCGTGCGCGCGGCGATGCCCGCGACGCCGCGCGAGAGCATCCCCATCGGCGTGTGGCGCAGCGACTCGGCGCGCATCGCCTCGGCGATGCCGGGCGCGTCGCGCTCGATCACCGCGCGCGTCGCCTCCGGCGTGACGTCGTCGGGCGTGAAGCCGGTGCCGCCGGTCGTGAAGACGAGCGCGAACTCGTCGTCGACGTAGTGGCGCAGCCGATCCTCGATCAGCGCCGAAGTCGTCGGGCACGACCTCCATCGACTCGACGTCGCAGCCGGCCGCCTCGGCGAGCTCGGCCAGCAGCGGCCCCGAGACGTCCTCGGTCTCCCGGCGCGAGACGGAGCTGGAAATGGTCAGCACGCCGGTGCGCACCGCGCAGAGGGTACGCCTACGGGCAGGTCGCTACGTCCTGCGTGACACGGTGCGCTCCGGGGGCGCCTGAGGCGCGGAGTGCCTGCCTTCGGGCCCGCCGATGTGCGTGATCTCGCAGTTGGTCGGCCCCGCGGGGCGCGGCCGCCCCTATCGAGTCCGGCGTAGCTTGCCGTCGCGCCCGGGCATAGGATCGGGGCCCCCGCCCGAGGAGACGACAATGGCCGACGCGCGCACCCAGTTCCTGCTCACCGAGGACCAGATCCCCACGCCACTGGATCAACATCGCGCCTCGACCTGCCCGGCGACCCGCTGCCGCCGCTGAATCCCGGCAGACCAAGGAGCCGGCGGGGCCGCCCGACCTGACGCCGATCTTCCCGATGGCCCTGATCCTGCAGGAGGTCTCGCGCCGAGCCTGAGGTCGAGATTCCCGAGGCCGGTGCGCGAGGCCTACAGGCGTGGCGCCCGACGCCGCTGCGCCGCGCGCGTCGCGCTCGAGCGCGCGCTTGGACACCCCGGCGCACATCTACTACAAGAACGAGGCGGTCTCGCCGGCCGGGTCGCACAAGCCCAACTCGGCCGTCGCGCAGGCCTACGAGAACGCGCAGGCGGGGATCAAGCGGCTCGTCGACCGAGACCGGCGCCGGGCAGTGGGGCAGCGCGCTGTCGTTCGCGTGCGCGCTGTTCGGGCTCGAGTGCGAGGTCTTCATGGTCGGCGTCGTCCTACGACCAGAAGCCCTACCGGCGCTCGATGATCGAGACGTGGGGCGCGACCGTGCACCGCTCGCCGTCGACGCTGACCGAGTCCGGCCGCGCGCAGGCCGCCCACCCGACCGGCTCGCTCGGGATCGCGATCTCCGAGGCGGTCGAGGTCGCGGCGCAGGACCCGGAGGCCAACTACGCGCTCGGCTCGGTGCTGAGCCACGTGCTGCCTGCACCAGACCGTGATCGGCCAGGAGTCGATCGCCCAGATGGAGATGGCGGGCGAGGAGCCCGACGTCGTGATCGGCTGCGTCGGCGGCGGCTCGAACTTCGCCGGGCTGGCGTTCCCGTGGCTGCGCCGCAACCTGCGCGACGGGGCGACGACGCGCTTCATCGGCGCCGAGCCGGCGGCGTGCCCGACGCTGACCCAGGGCGTCTACGCCTACGACTACGGCGACACCGTCGGCCTGACGCCGCTGATGCCGATGTACACGCTCGGCCACGACTTCGTCCCGCCGCCGGTCCACGCCGGCGGGCTGCGCTACCACGGCGACTCGCCGCTGCTGTGCGCGCTGGTCAAGGCGGGGTTGATCGAGGCGCGCGCGCGTGCGCCAGAACGCCGACGTTCGAGGCGGCGCTTGCGTTCGCGCGCACCGAGGGGATCATCCCGGCGCCCGAGTCCGGCGCACGCGATCCGCGTCGCGATCGACGAGGCGCTCGCCGCCAAGCGACGCCGGCGAGGAGCGGGTGATCCTGTTCAACCTCTCCGGCCACGGCCACTTCGACATGAGCGCCTACGACGCGTACTTGTCCGGCGAGCCTCGAAGACCCCGAGTTCGACGAAGCCGCCGAACAGGCCGCCCTGGCCACCCTCCCCGACGGCGTCCCCGCCATCGCCTGACCTCCTCCGCACCCCCGCGCGCCTCCCTCCACCCCCCGCCGCACTTCCAACATAAAGGGGTCTGACCCCTTTAACTTCGCTGCGCTGTTTTGCCACGACAGTTGGCGTCCCGTTAGCGGGGTCTGACCCCGCTAACACGTTAGGAGGGTTTGACCCCGTTGAGGAATCGGCGCAGGCCGACTACCCGGGCGGGATCGACAACCTGCGCCCGCGGTTGACCGCCGTCGGCGCTCGCCGGCGGGTCAGCTCGAGGCGTAGCCGACCTCAAGCGCGCCGCCAGTCGCCGCTGCGGCCGCCGGACTTCTCGAGCAGCTCGACCTGCTCGATCGCGACGCCGTGCTCGAGCCCCTTGACCATGTCGTAGACGGTCAGCGCGGCGACGGCGGCGGCGGTCATCGCCTCCATCTCGACGCCGGTGCGCGCCGTGCACGGCGCCGTCGCCGATCAGCGTCGACCCGCCCGCCACGGCCGCCGACCTCACGTCGACGTGGTCGAGGCCGCAGCGGGTGGCAGAGCGGGATCAGCTCGCCGGTGCGCTTGGCCGCCTGGATGCCCGGCGATCCGCGCCGTCCCGAGCACGTCGCCCTTCGGCGCGTCGCCGTCGCGCACGGCCGCCGCGGTCGCCGGACTCATCGCACGACCGCGCGCGCCATCGCGCGGCGGTCGGTGACCGCCTTGCCGCCGACGTCGACCATCCGCGCGCGCCCTCGTCGTCGAGGTGGGTCAGCTCGCCCATCGCGCATCATCGCAGGGCTCGCGCGTGCGCGCTGCGCCGCGGCGATCAGGTCGAGCACGGCGCGCTCGTCGCCGGCGCGCAGCAGCTCGATCGGGTCGGGCTCGCCGTTGACGATCGACTCGAAGAACTCCTTGCGGTCCTGGTAGGTCGGCAGCGTCGCCTTCGCCCAGCCGCGCGCGTCGTTGAGCATCACGGCCAGCCGCGCGTACTCCTCGCCGAACAGCTCGCCGATCTCGCGCTTCATCCGCTTGGCCAGCGCCGGCGAGGCGCCGGCGGTCGAGATCGCGATCGCCAGCGGGCCGGTGCGCACGATCGCCGGCAGGATGAAGTTGCACAGCGGCGGCACGTCGACGACGTTGACGAGCATCGCCCGCTGCTCGGCGTCCTCGTAGACGCGATGTTGACCTCGGTCGTTCGGTGCCGCGATGACCATGAACGCGCCCTCGAGGTCGGCGGGCCCGTACTCGCGCGCTCCCACGCGATCGAGCCCTCGCGCGGCGTAGCGCCGCGAGCTCCGGCTGCGGCTCGGGCGCGACGACCGTCACGTCGCCGTTGCAGGCGAGCAGCCCCTCGACCTTCTCCAGCCCGATGTCGCCGCCGCCGACGACGAGGCAGCGCCGCCCCTTCAGCTTCAGGCAGGCGATGTAGAACGGCGTCTCCAGCATGTCGCGCACGCAGGACTGGTCGCAGATCCCCTGGCGGAGCTGGCAGACGCACTCCTTGCCGCTGTAGGCCTGCGGCCGGCATCTCCCACAGGGTACGCGGTCGCGTGGTCACTACCTCGGCTGCATGGCGAGCGACCGGGGTCTGCGACGACGACGCGATCATCCGCCGCGGTCCACCGCGAGCACGTGATGGCGCTGTCCGGGCCGCCGGCGCTGCTGATGCAGGCCGCCCATCCGGTCGCGTTCGCCGGCTTCTTCGCGCAGCACCGCCGCGTCAAGGACGAAGCCGTACGAGCGCCTGCACCGCACCGCGCGGATCGTCGACCTCGTCGTCTACGGCCCGGCGCGCCGAGGCCGAGCGCGCGACGCGGCGCGTCCGCGCGATGCACGAGCAGGTGCGCGGCGAGCTGTCCGAGCCGTCCGGCCGCTTCCCCGCCGGCACGCCGTACGCCGCCGACGACCCGGCGCTGCGTCTCGTAGTCGATGCGCGGCACCGGCCGCGGGTCCGATCACGTACAGGTCGCGCTACGTCCGCCGCCGTCGCGTCTGGAGCGCGAGCTCGACCTGTCGCTGACTACCGCGTGCGCCAGCCGTCGATCTCGTGCTCGTCGCCCGGACGCAGCGCATGCGGGCGCAGCGGCGTGCCGAGGCCGAAGCCGACGTCGACGTGCCAGACCGCACCGTCGGCGTCGTGACCCGCAGCGCGCAGTGCGTCGCGGGCGGATCGTCGGCAGCGCGTCGAGCGCCGGGTTGCGCATCCGCGGGCGCCCGACTCGTGTGAGCTCGCAGCTCCGTCGCCGTCAGCGCCTCGGCCAGCAGCAGGTTCTGCTCGAGCAGTAGCCGCCGCGGCGCTCGGTGACGAGCTTGCGCTCGAGGTCTCGCGACATGCAGCGACGCCGGCACGCCGCGGCGCGGGTCGAGGTTCTCGATGGGATCGCGATCGCTGCGCGCGGTGGACCTGCTCGACCGCTCGGGCGGCCGCTCGAGCCCGATGCGCTGCGAGGTAGGCGTCGAGGTCGAACACGTCAGTCGCGGCCCGCGCGCTCGGCGGATCTCCGCCAGGCGCTGCGCCAGCGCGGCCTCGGCGTCGTCGGGCGTCGTAGAAGCGCTGCGCCGGCCACGCGCGTCGGGCAGCAGCTCCTGCGGCGAGACGTGGCCGGGAAGCGGGTGCGGGTAGTCGTAGCCCTGCCGCGCCCGAGCGCCGCCGCGCCGGGTAGGAGTTGTCGCGCAGGTACCGGGCGGCGTCTGGCGCCGTGGTCGCGCACGTGGCCGCGCGCGGCGCCGATCGCCCGCTTGGCGGCGTCGGACTTCGGCGCCAGCGACAGGTAGATCGCCGCCTGGGCGAGCGGGAACTGCGCCTCGGGCAGCCCGACGTGCTCGACCGCGTCGGCCGCCGCGACGGCGACCGCCAGCGCCTGCGGGTCGGCGTTGCCGACGTCCTCGGACGCGAGGATCACCATCCGCCGCGCGATGAAGCGGGGGTCCTCGCCGCCCTCCAGCATCACCGCGAGGTAGTAGAGCGAGGCGTCGGGGTCGCTGCCGCGCGTCGCCTTGATCCAGGCCGAGATCGTGTCGTAGTGGCTGGTCGCCGGCGCTTGTCGTAGAGGAGGATCGCGGCGCTGCAGCGCGTCCTCGGCGTTCGCCAGCGTCACGCCGCCGCCGGCCGCCGTGTCGCACGCCAGCTCGAGCGCCGCGAGCGCGGTGCGCGCGTCGCCGCCGCTGCGCGTCGGCCAGGAACGCGATCGCGTCGTCGGCCACGGCGACGCCCGCCGCACTCGCCGCGGTCGAGCGCGCGCCGCAGCAGCGATCTCGACGTCGGCGGCGCTCAGCTCGTGCAGCTCGATCACGCTGCGCGCGCGACAGCAGCGCCCCGTTGACCTCGAAGTACGGGTTCTCGGTCGTCGCGCCGATCAGCGTCACGCAGCCCGTCCTCGACCGCCGGCAGCAGCGCGTCCTGCTGGGCCTTGTTGAAGCGGTGGATCTCGTCGAGGAAGAAGATCGTCGCGCGCCCGCCCTTGCGCCGGACCTCGGCGCGCTCGATCACCGCGCGCACCTCGGCCTTGCCCGCCGCGGTCGCGCTCAGCTCCTCGAACGCGGCGTCGGCGCTCGTGGCGACGATCCGCGCGAGCGTCGTCTTGCCGGTCCCCGGCGGGCCGTACAGGACCATCGAGAACGGCCGCCCCTCCTCGATCGCGTGGCGCAGCGCGCTGCCCTCGCCGAGCACGTGCTCCTGGCCGACGAGCTCCGAGCCGTCCGCGGGCGCATGCGCGCGGGCAGCGGCGCGTTCGGATCGACGGCGTTGCCCGTGCCGTCGTCCTGTTGCTCGGTTGTGAACAGCTGATCCGACATCGCGTTATCCAGCAGTATCCCCGCCCGTGGATTCTCGTCGTCGGGACGATCGCACCGGCCGTGCAGGCCGTGGCAACGGCGGTCTAGGCTCATCGACCATGACCGACCTCCAAGCGCAGACCGTCGAGCTGCTCCAGCGGCTGATCCGCTTCAACACCGTCAACCCGCCGGGCAACGAGCGCGCGGCGCAGGAGCACCTCGGGGCCTACCTGGCCGACGCCGGCTTCGAGTGCAAGCTGCTCGGCGCGACGCCCGAGCGGCCGAACCTCGTCGCGCGGCTGCGCGGCGCGGCCGACGGCCCGACGCTGTGCCTGCTCGGCGCACGTCGACACGGTGCTCGCGACACCCGGAGGAGTGGACGCACGACCCGTGGTCGGGCGACGTCGCCGACGGCTTCCTGTGGGGCCGCGGCGCGCTCGACATGAAGTCGCAGACCGCGGCCGAGATCGTCGCCGCGGCGTCGCTCGCGCGCGAGGGCTGGCGGCCCGGCGCGCGGCGAGCTGCTGATCTGCTCGCGTCGTCGACGAGGAGACCGGCGGCGCGCTGGGCGCCCAGTGGATCTGCGAGAACCATCCCGACGAGGTTCGCTGCGACTACCTGCTCAACGAGGGCGGCGGGCGCGGTGCTTCCGTACGACGGCAGCCGCGTGTTACGGCGTCTGCTGCGCGGAGAAGGGCGTCTTCCGCTTCCGCCTCGATGACCGACGGCGTCGCCGGCCACGCCTCGCTGCCGAAGATGGGCGACAACGCGCTGCTGAAGCTCGCGCCGCTGCTCGAGCGGCTCGGCGCGCGCCAGCCGAGCTTACGACGTCACCGAGGTGCCCCGCAGGCGCTGCTCGACGGGCTCGGCGTGACGTTCGACGGACGCTCGCAGGCCGCGGGACCCGCGTCCTGGCGATGCTGTTCGAGCCGATGCTCGGCGTCACGTTCACGCCGACGCTGCGTCCGCGCCCGCGAGAAGATCAACGTCATCCCGGCCGCGCCGAGCTGCACGTCGACTGCCGCGTGCCGCCCGGCCTCGGCGACGACGAGGTGCGCGCGCCGATCGCCGAGGTGCTCGGCGACCCGGCCGACGAGGGCTTCGCGTCGAGTTCACCGAGCAGGTCGTCGGCAACGGCTCGCCGCTCGACTCGCCGCTGCATGCGACGCGATCGACGGCTGGATCGCACAGCGACGATCCCGCGCGCGGCGCCGTGCCGATGATCCTGCCCGGCTTCACCGACTCGCGCACGTTCCGCGAGGCGTTCCCCGACTGCGTCGCCTACGGCTTCTTCCCGCACAGGCCACCAGTCGCTGTACGAGTCGCGCGCCGCTCGTCCACGGCGCCGACGAGCGCATCGACGTGCGCGACCTCGGCCTCGCGGCCGCTTCTTCGCCGACGCCTGCCGCGCACTGCTCGGCGACGCGGGACAATCAGGGTATAGCCGATGCCGAACCTGCCGATTGACTAGACGTGGCCCTGCCTGGCGTCCAGCCGCCATTGACCCTGCGCACAGCCGCTGCGCTCAAGCAGCTCGAGGCTGCCCGTCGCGAGCTCGTCGCGGCGGTCTACAGGTCACGGAGACGATGGGCGAGCACGTCTGACGGCGACGACCAGCCCCATACGACCTCGTTCGCGCATCAGGTCCAGAACTTCTTCTGCAATGGGGCCCGGTGCTCAGCGTCCTGTTCATGGGCGCGATCGTCTTCGTCCTGTGGCGGACGCTGCAGCTGATGCCCCGGACGAAGCCGCAGCAGATCAAGCCGCAGGCCAAGCTCGCAGATCGCCTGGGACGACATCGCCGGCGTCGACGAGGCGAAGGACGAGCTGCGCGAGGTCGTCGAGTTCCTGAAGGACCCGCAGCGCTTCAAGAAGCTCGGCGCGAAGGTGCCGCGCGGGATCCTGCTCCACGGCCCGCCCGGGCACCGGCAAGACGCTGCTCGCCAAGGCCGTCGCGCACGAGTCGGGCGCGCACTTCTTCGCGCAGTCGGCCGCCGTCGTTCGTCGAGATGTTCGCCGGCGCTCGGCGCGGCGCGCATCCGGCGCCTCTTCAAGGACGCGCGCAAGAACGCGCCGGCGATCATCTTCATCGACGAGCTCGACGCCGTCGGCGGCCGTGCGCGGCACCGACGACATCTCGGGCGAGAAGGACCAGACGCTCAACCAGCTGCTGGTCGAGATGGACGGCTTCGCCGACGCGCGACGACGTCGTCGTCATCGCCGCCTCGAACCTGCTCGAGAAGCTCGACCCGGCGCTGCTGCGCCCGGGCCGCTTCGACCGCCAGGTGTTCGTCGTCGCCGCCCGACGTCAAGGGCCGCGAGCGGATCCTCGGCGTCCACACGCGCGGCAAGCCGCTGGCCGAGACGTCGACCTCGGCTGATCGCGCAGCAGACGAGCGGCCTCACGGGCGCCGACCTCGCGAACATCTGCAACGAGGCCGCGATCTGCGCCGCCCGCCGCCACGCCGAGCAGATCGGTCGCGCGCGACTTCGACGCCGCGCTCGAGCGCGTCGTCGCCGGCATGCAGTCGCAGCGCGACGCTCAACGACCACGAGAGGCGGATCGTCGCCTACCACGAGGCCGGCCACGCGCTGTGCGCGAGCTGCTGCCGGCGGTCGACCGCGTCCACAAGATCTCGATCGTCCCGCGCGGCCGGGCGCTCGGCTACACGCTGAACCTGCCCGAGGAGGACCGCTACCTCAAGACGCGCGAGGAGCTGATCGACCAGCATGACGATGCTGCTCGGCGGCCGCGTCGCGGAGCAGCTCGTGTTCGGCTCGGTCACGACCGGCGCCGCCGGCGACCTCCAGCGCGTCACCGAGATCGCCGCCGCGATGGTCGACGAGTACGCGATGGGCACGCGCACGACTGCGCCGCGCGCGCTGGCCGCCGACGAGCAGGCCGCCGAGGCGACGCTGCGCCTGCGCGACGAGGAGCAGCAGGAGCTCGCCGACGGCGCCTATCGCGCCGCGCTCGCGCTGCTGAGCGACCACCGTCGCCAAGCTCGACGCGCTCGCCGCCGCGCTGCTCGAGCGAGGAGGTCCTCGAGCGCGCGCGACATCGACCGCGATGCATGGCCGAGCGTGCCGCGGACGACCGCCGCGCCGTCGCCGCGCGTCGGCATCGCCGCCGCCGGCACGGCGAGCGCGACGCCAACGTCGCTATACTCCGGCGCGCATGCTCGGCCGGATCGACCACATCGGCGTCGCCGTCGAGGACCTCGACGCCGCGCTCGCGCTCTACGCGCGAGCTGCTCGGGATGCCGCGTCGTGCACCGCGAGATCGTCGAGCGAGCAGGGCGTCGAGGCGGTCCTGCTCGACGTCGGCGAGAACCACGTCGAGCTGCTCGCGCCGCTCGGCCCCGACACGCCGGTCGGGCAAGTTCCTCGCGAAGAAGGGCCCGGGCCTGCACCACGTCGCCTACCGGGTCGCCGACATCGACGCGACGCTGGCGGCGCTGAAGGCCGCCGGCATCGCGCCTGATCGACGAGACGCCGCGGACCGGCATCCGCAGCTCGCGCGTCGCGTTCGTCCACCCCGCCTCGACCGGCGGCGTCCTGACCGAGATCGTCCAACCCGCGGAGGAGTCACTGATGGCCGAGCACGCCACAAGCAGCGGATCACGATCGGCTTCCACGGCGGCAGGCTGTCGCTGCGCGTGCGCGGCCGACGAGCTCGACGAGCTGCGCAAGGCGCTCGACCGACGGCCGAGCTGGCACGAGCTCGAGGCCGAGGACGGCACGATCGCGCTCGACCTCGCGTAGGTCGTCTTCGTGCGCATCGACGCGACGAGCACCGCGTCGGCTTCGGCGATCTGAGCGCGCCGCGCGATGGCAGCCGTCTCGACGCAGGCTGGCGCTCGCCGCCTGCGCCCGCGCCGCGCCGCGCGCACACGCCACGGCGCGCGACCGCGCCGTGCGCGCGCTTCTCCGCACGCTCGGCGAGCACGGCGCCTGCTGGCTCGCGCTCGGGGTCGCCGGCGGCCGCGCTCGACGCGCGCGCGCCGGCGCGCGCTGGCTGCGCGGCGAGCGGCGGCGGTCGCCGGCACCTACGCCGCCAACCAGGCGATCAAGCTCGCCGTGCGCCGGCCGCGCCCGCGACTGCCCGGGCTGCCGGGCAGCTGACGACGACGTCCAGACCCAGCTCAGCTTCCCGTCGCGCGCACGCCGCGACGTCGTTGCTGCGGCGCGCGGGTGCTGCGCGCGCCGGGCGCCGGCGTGCGCCGCTGTACGCGGCTGGCCGGGGCGATGACGCTGTCGCGGCTGTACCTCGGCGTGCACTACCCGTCCGACATCGTCGCCGGCGTGGCGCTGCTGGGCGACGCGATCGGGCGGCTGGGCGACGCGATGAAGGTCGGCATCGTCGGCATGCCCAACGCGGGCAAGTCGTCGCTGTTCAACGCGCTGACGCGGGCCGGGGCCGAGGCGGCCAACTACCCGTTCACGACGATCGAGCCGAACGTCGCGGTCGTGCCGGTCGCCGACGAGCGCCTCGAGCGGTCGCCGAGACGCTCGGGGCGTCGAAGCTCGTCCACGACACGATCGCCTTCCACGACATCGCCGGCCTCGTCGCGCGGCGCGCATCGAGGGCGAGGGGCTGGGCAACAAGTTCCTCGCCAACATCCGCGAGACCGACGCGATCGTCCACGTCGTGCGCGCGCACGGCGACGACAACGTCATCCACCCCGAGGGCCGCGTCGACCCGCTGCGCCGACATCGAGACGATCGAGACCGAGCTGATCTACGCCGACCTCGAGCAGGCCGAGCGGCGCCTCGACCGCGTCGCGCAGGACGGCGCGCGGCGGCGACAAGGCGGCGGTCGCCGAGGAGGCGTGGCTGCGCGAGCTGATCGCGGCGCTGCAGGCGGGGCGCCCGGCGCGCACGGTGCCGGCGCCGGAGGACGCGCCCAACGCGCTGCGCGACCTCTCGCCGCTGACCGCCAAGCCGGTCCTGTTCGTCGCCAACGTCGACGAGGGCGACGACGACGTGCCCGCCGGGGTCGCCGCGCACGCCGCGGCGCACGGCGCGCGGCGCGGTCGCCGTCTCGTCGCGGATCGAGGCCGAGCTGTCGCGAGCTCGACGACGAGGAGGCGGCGGCGATGCGCGCCGAGCTCGGGATCGGCGAGTCCGGCCTCCAGCGGGTCGTCGCGCGGCGCCTTCGCGCTGCTCGACCTGATCGCCTTCTTCACCGCCGGCGAGGACAAGCCGGCGCAGTCGTGGCACCTGCGGCGCGGCCTGACCGCCTGGCACGCCGCCGGCGCAGATCCACTCCGACATCCAGAAGGGCTTCGTCCGCGCCGAGGTGATCGGCTGGGAGGCGCTGGTCGACGCCGGCGGCTACGCCGGCGCGCGCGACCGCGGCACGCTGCGGATCGAGGGCCGCGACTACGTGATGACCGACGGCGACGTGATCACCGTCCGCTTCACCCCCTGATCTTCACCCGCCCGCGGGCGATCGCGCCGTAGCCCGACAGCGGCGTTGTTGGCAGGTCGATCGTGACCGTCGGCGCCGTGAACAGGACGGCAGGCAGGCCGCGCAGCGTGTGCAGCGTGAGGTGCAGCGTCTGGCGGGGCTTCGTCGACTGGCCCTTGACGAACCCGAGCACGCCCGACGGCAGACCGAGGCGGCGGACGGTCGCGTTGGGTAGCACGAGGTCGGTCTCGAACTTCGTCTTCCCGATGCACTTGACCGTGAGCTTGAGCCCGTGCCTGACGATCTGGCGCAGGTCGTGGACGCCGCGCGGTGCCGTGGCGCGACAGGGCGTCGGGCTGAACAGGATCGGCGGCGGGGGCGTCGGGTCGGGGCGGTGGAAGATGTCGATCGGCGCGGGCGCGGAAGTTGTAGACGCCGAGCAGGTCGAGACGGGGCATCTTGCACGAGCCGCCACGGGCCGGGGTTCGTCCCGGCCTTCCACAGCGTGCACTGCGTCGTCACTGGGACCTTGTCGTCGCTGCTGGAGGGCGTGATGTCGAACTGCGGGCGCTGCGAGCCCGACGGCGGGCCGTAGTACGGATTGTCGGTCGGCCCGGCCAGCTTTGTTTCGGGCGGCTTGGAGATGATCGTGAACAGAAAGTCGAAGCTCTTGGTAGGGCCGTCCAGGAAGGTGTAGAACACGGTCAGGGAGGCGTCGTTGTCGCCGTGGAACGCCGGGCTGTACGTCCAACACTGCACGGCCGGGCAGCCCGTCGTCTGCTGGGTTCCGCACGGCACGCCGAAGCCGCCGAGGTCGCCCGTTTGGCACGTGATCGTCACGTCGGGCTGCAGCACCTGGATCGAGAACGTCGGCGTGAGCGTCGGGGTGAGGATGTCGAGGTCCGACTTGATCGCGCCGGCAATCGAAACATGAACGGTGTTGTCGCCGTCGCTGGGGTCGGCCAGCGCCGCCGGCGCGAACGCCCCGAGCCCGATCACCAGGCAGCGCCGCGACCCACGATGCACACCTCATCGGTGCGATGAAACCACGCCGTTTGTGAACACCGTGTTAGCGGGTCTGACCCCGTTCAGGGGGCGAGGCGGTCGGCGAGGCGGTTCATGCCGAAGTCGCGGGCGGCGGCAGCGGCAGCGGCGCGGTCGAGCGGGGCGTCGGGCGGGCGCTTGAGCTTGACGCTGCGCAGCGTGGCGATGTCGAGGAACGCGCGCAGCTCCTCGGCCTGGCCGGTCAGCGCCGCCGCGATGCGCGGCGTCTGCTGCGCTCGCGTTGGCGATCACGCCCTCGAGCGTGCCGTGCGCTCGCAGCAGGTCGCGGGCCGTCTTCTCCCCGATCCCCTTCGCCCCCGGCAGACCGTCGGACGGGTCGCCGCGCAGGGCGATGAAGTCCGGCACCTGCCCGGGCTCGATCCCGTAGCGCTCGCGCACGCCGTCGGCGTCGATCAGCTCCGGCCCATCGCGGCTCGCGCCCTGCCCGGCCACAGCACCGCCACCGAGTCGCCGACGCACTGGAACATGTCCCGGTCGCCGGTGAACAGCAGCGCCCGCCCGCCCGCGCCGCTCTCGATCGCGGCCAGCGAGCCCAGCAGGTCGTCGGCCTCGACCTCGTCGTGCTCGAGCACCGTCCAGCCGAACGCGGTGAAGAACTCGCGCGCCGCCGCCCACTGCGGCACGAGCTTGTCGGGCATCTCGGGGCGGTCGCCGTGGTAGGGCTCGTAGAGCGCCTTGCGGTACACCGCCTGCCTCGGCGCCGAAACACAGCACGACCGCGCGCGGCGCGTCGCGCTCGACGACCTGGAGCACGAGGTTCGCCGTGCCGAGCAGCGCGTTGACCGACATCCCGTCGCGGCCGAGGATCGAGTCGGGCAGCGCGAAGAACGCGCGGTACATCAGCGACGGCGCGTCGACGACGAGCAGCGGCCCGCGGGCGTTCTTCGCCGTCACGGGGCGGTCGCCCCACCGGTCGGCGTCGTGGTCGTCGCGGGGGTCGTCCCCGGCGTCGACACGCCGCCGGTGTTGGGGTCGCCGGGCACGGTCGTCGTCACCACGGGCCCGGATGCTGACGACGGCGTCGGCGGCACGCTCGGAGTGTGCGTCGTCGAGAAGTAGGCCCACGTGTCGCGCAGGCCGAGTCGTTGCGCGAGCTCGGGCCCGGTGACCGTCGTCGCGCCGCCGCTGCCGAGCACCTGGGCCGACACGATCCGCGGCGAGGCGCCGCGTCGTGTCACGTGGATGCCCCTGAAGCTGCCCTTGATCAGCCCGCCGAGCTTGGCCTGCACCTGCGCGGCCGACAGCCGGATCGGCGCCCAGCGGTGGTAGGGCGACAGCGCGTCATAGGGGTCGGCGACCGACGTCAGCCACGGATCGGGCGACGTCCCGAGGAAGACGTTCTGAACGTCCTCGGTCTCGCCGCCCGACGTCGAGAAGAAATACGTCGCGACCGGGTTGCCGAGGTAGGTCACGACCTCGCCCGCCGTCGCCCGGACCGCGGCGTCGGTGGCCGGGGTCTCGGCGCCGACGCCGTGGTAGGCCTGCGAGCGCGTGTCGGAGTACTGGGTGTAGGCCTGGCCGGTGACGGTCGCCGCGATCGCGTACGTCCGCGTCGCCACCGCCTGCGACCTCCAGCGCGGCGGCCGGCCACGACGCCGGCACCTCGGCCGCGACGACACCACGCACGTAGCTCTCAAGCGCGACGACGTTCACCACCTGCACCTGGCCGCCGACCGGCCGCAGCTCCAACGCGCCGCGGTAGCGGCCGTCACGCACGCCGTTGCCCGCCGTCCCGTACACGCGCAGCGGCCCCGGCCCGCTGATCCGCAGCGGCGCCGAGAACGTGCCCAGCGTCGCCCCGGAGGCGCCGACGAGCGCCACCATCCCGCCCGACGCCACCGCCGCATAGCGCCGCGACGGCGACAGGGTGTGCCCCCCGGCCCGCGACGCGCCGCTGAACGACGCCCGGCCGCGCGTCTGCCATCAGGACCCGCACGTGCAGGTCGGGTGCGAGCGGAGCCGATCGTCGTCGCCGCGTAGTAGTGGCCGAGGATCGTCGTGTAGTCGTAGCCGTGGCGGGCAAAGCCGTCGGCGCCGTACTGGCTCATGCCGATGCCGTGCCCGAAGCCCGCGCCCGAGATGTAGAGCGCGGGCTTGGCGCGCGCGGCGACGGGCCCGGCGAGGGCCAGCGCGGCGGCCGCGGTTGCGGCGATGACGTGGCGGTTCTGACTCATCTCGGAGAGCCCAGGGTAGATCGCAAACCCATTCGTCGTACCCGCATCCCCACCCTGCCACCGTCGGCGGACGTGGGCGAAATCCTGCCAGGAGTAGGCTCGGGACCATGGCTATCGCATCCGCTGAACAGACCGTCGTCGACGGCGTTCCCCACCAGCTTTTGATCGGCGGCGAGTGGCGCGACGGGTCGGGCGGCGGCACGGTCGCCGTCGAGGATCCGGCGACGGGCGAGACGATCGCCGAAGTCGCCGACGCAACCCACGCCGACGCTGAGGCGGCGCTGGCCGCGGCCCACGACACGTTCGCCGATTGGCGCAACTCGGCGCCGCGCGAGCGCGGCGAGATCCTGCGCCGCGCCTACGAGGCGATCATGGACCGCCAGGACGAGCTGGCGCTGCTGATGACGCTCGAGATGGGCAAGCCGGTGGCG
Organism: uncultured Actinomycetes bacterium; assembly: GCA_963846975.1. GTDB lineage: Bacteria > Actinomycetota > Thermoleophilia > Solirubrobacterales > Solirubrobacteraceae > AC-49. Next base: position 64,520 of record CAWJXY010000004.1, on the reverse strand, counting down.
GAGTCCAAGGGCGAGATCGCCTACGCCGCGAGCTTCTTCCGCTGGTTCGCCGAGGAGGCCGTGCGGATCGCCGGGCGCTACACGCCCAACGAGGCCGGCGCCGGGCGCGTGCTGGTCATGAAGCAGCCGGTCGGGCCGTGCGTGTTCATCACGCCGTGGAACTTCCCGCTGGCGATGGGGACGCGTAAGGTCGGCCCGGCGATCGCGGCGGGCTGCACGATGGTCGTCAAGCCGGCCAAGCAGACGCCGCTGTCGATGCTCGCGATGGCCGCAGATCCTCCAGCAGGCCGGGCTGCCGGACGGCGTGCTGAACGTCATCACGGCGCGCTCCAGCGGCGAGATCATGGAGCCGCTGATCAAGGACCCGCGGACGCGCAAGCTCAGCTTCACCGGCTCGACCGAGGTCGGCAAGGTCCTGATCGCCCAGTCGGCCGACCAGGTGCTGCGCGTCTCGATGGAGCTCGGCGGCAACGCCCCGTTCCTCGTGTTCGGCGACGCCGACATCGACAAGGCGGTCGAGGGCGCGCTGCTGGCCAAGATGCGCAACGGCGGCGAGGCGTGCACGAGCGCCAACCGCTTCCACGTCCACGAGTCAGGTCGCCGACGAGTTCACGACCAAGCTCGCGCAGCGAATCGCGGCGCTGAAGGTCGCGCGCGGGACCGAGGACGGGGCCCAGGTCGGGCCGCTGATCGACGACACGCAGCGCGGCAAGGTCGCCGACCTCGTCGAGGATGCGCGCGTCAAGGGCGCGTCGGTCGTCACCGGCGGCGAGCGGCTCGACGGCCCCGGCTACTTCTATGCGCCGACCGTGCTCGCCGACATCCCCGACAACGCCGAGCTGCTGCGCGAGGAGATCTTCGGCCCGGTCGCGCCGGTCAAGTCGTTCGCCTCCGACGACGAGGCGATCGCCGCCGCCAACGCGACCGAGTACGGGCTCGTCGCCTATCTGTTCACGCAGGACATCGACCGCGCGTTCAGCGTCATCGAGGGCCTGGAGACCGGGATGATCGGCTTCAACCAGGGCATCGTCTCCAACGCCGGCGCGCCGTTCGGCGGCGTCAAGCAGTCGGGCTTCGGCCGCGAGGGCGGGACCGAGGGCATCGAGGAGTACCTCGAGACGAAGTACGTGGCGATGAACGTCGGCAACCGGTGACGCGCTAGCGGCGGCGCGCGCCCGGACGCTCGCCGACCGCGCCCACCGCGCCGATGGCCCCACGCAGCCCGATACACCCCACGCAGCCGACGCACCCGACACAACCCGACGCACCCGACACAGCCAACACACCCGACGCAGCCGATGTTGGCGAGGCCGAACACGGTCCCGAGGCTGCCGGCGACACCGGCGCTGGCGAACGTGCTGATGCTGCCCGCGACACCGGCGCTGGCAAACGTCGCGATGCTGCCGGCGACACCGGCGCTGGCGAACGTGCTGATGCTGCCCGCGACACCGGCGCTGGCAAACGTCGCGACACTGCCGGCGACGGCCGGTTCACGCTTGGACATGCGCCGCCACCAGATCGTCGAAGGTCTGCTCGTCTGCGGGTGGGTCGAACGCGCGCCGCGGGACGATGATCTGCTGGCGCGTGGCGGTGACGAGCACGTAGACGTCGCCCATCCGCCGCACCGACGCGATGTAGCTCCACGGCACCGTGCTGTGCAGCTCGCCGCCGGCCGTCATGTCGATGTTCTCGGGTCCGAATTCGTACGTCAGCTCGTTGTCGGCGATCGCGCGCACCTTGCGCCACAGGACGACCGGCAGCAGCACGATCAGCAGCGCCTCGAACACGACGAGCGTGACGAACGCGGCGATCGCGAACGACTGCCCGGTCGCGATCGCGATCACGAGGAACACGACGCTCAGCCCGACCAGCACCATCAGCTTGCGCTGGCGCAGGAGATAGCCGCGCGTCGCGGTGACGAACTCGGCCTGGGTGAGGACGAAGCGAACCGAGACCACGCGCCGCAGGCTACGCGCTGGCGCTGACCGCTGCTGAGTTGCCCGCCGCCTGGACGAGGCGCTCGAGCGCGAACTCGCTCGATTCCTCGACCCAGTACCCGCGCGTCACCGTGTCCAGGCCACAGCGGTAGCGGACCTCGAGCGTCAGGCGACCGCGGCGTGCCGGCTTGATCTCGACCGAGACGATGTCGCGCGGGGCGATGCGCAGGCCCTCACCGGTCGTGACCTCGAGGATCGCACCGTCGTAGTGCGCCATCCCGGTCGGCCAGATGGGGACTTCGATGAACAGGCTCATGCGACCATCGTGCCCGCGTGCGGCGACCCCGGCTATGGGAGCAACCCGTCTGCGTGATGGCGGAAGACCGACGCGCCGCCTCAGTGCACGTGTGCGGCCTAGGCTGTGTGCCAATGACCCTGCACATGCTCGGAGCGCCGTCGAGCGCCGGTGCGTACTCGCCGGGACAGGAGCGCGCGCCGGCGGCGCTGCGGTCCGCCGGACTGCTCGCGGCGCTGGGCGGCGACGTGGTCGACGACGGCGACGTCGAGGGTTTCCGCTGGCGGCCCGACCGCGACAGCCCGCGGGCGCAGCATGTCGAGACGGTCGTGGCCGTCGCCCGCGCGGTCGCCCAACGCGTCGAGCGGATCGCCAGCGACGGCGATCGCGCCCTCGTCCTCGGCGGCGACTGCACCGTCGGCGTCGGCACCGTCGCCGGGCTGCGTGCCGCCCACGGTGTTGCACCCGGCGTCGTCTACATCGACATGCACCCCGACCTCAACATCCCGACGAGTACGACCGACGGGGCGCTGGACTGGATGGGGATGGCGCACATGCTCGCCGTCGACGGGTGCTGTCCGCCGCTGCGCGACATCGCCGCAACGACACCGCTGCTGGCGCCCGGCGACGTCGTCCTGCTCGGCTACGACGAGGGGCCGGCCACACCGCACGAGCAGGCAACGATCGCGCAGCTCGAGCTGCGCACGGTGCCGATGGCGGCGCTGATCGCCGACCCGCGGGCCGCGGCCGCCACGGCCCTGGAGGCGCCTGCCCGGCCACGATGCGCTGGCCGTGCACTTCGACGTCGACGTGGTCAACTTCCTCGATGCGCCGCTGTCGGAGAACATCGAGCGCGCACGAGGCGCCACGCTGGCCGGGGCGCTGGAGGCCCTCACCGTCGTGCTCGGCGATCCGCGCGTCGCTGCGCTAACGGTCACCGAGCTCAACCCCGACCACGACGACGGGACCGCCGTGCCGCGGCTGCGCGACGGGCTTGCGCAGGCGCTCAGCGCCGGCCGATGACGCCGCGCTGCCGACGACCCCGGTGCTCGCGACCACGGCCGCCCGCGCCGCCCTCGACCGACCTCACTCGTCGCCAACCTTCAGCATCAGCTTGCCGGTGTTCTCGCCGCTGAACAGCATCAGCAGCGACTCCGGGAACGTCTCGAGCCCGTCGACGATGTCCTCGCGCGACTGGAGCTTGCCTTCGGCGACCCATGCGCCGAGCTGGGCCAGGCCCTCCGGGTAGCGCTTGGCGTAGGTGAAGACGACGAAGCCGGCCATCGTCGCCGAGTGCACGAGCAGCGACAGGTAGTTCGACGGCCCCTGGGGCGGCTCGGTGTTGTTGTACTGCGAGATCGCGCCGCAGATCGCAACGCGCGCGCCCATCGCGAGGCGGGCCAGGGCGATGTTGAGGATGTCGCCGCCGACGTTGTCGAAGAAGACGTTGACGCCGTCCGGGCAGTGCTCGCGCAGACCCTGGTTGACGTCCTGGGACTTGTAGTCGATCGCCGCGTCGAAGCCGAGCTCGTCGACCAGCCACGCGCACTTCTCGGGCCCGCCGGCGATCCCGACGGCCCGGCAGCCCTTGATCTTGGCGATCTGGCCGACGATCGAGCCGACCGCGCCCGCGGCGCCCGAAACGACGACCGTCTCGCCCTCCTGGGGCGAGCAGACGTCGAGCAGACCGAAGTACGCGGTCAGCCCTGTGACTCCGAGCACGCTGAGCCACTTCGGCAGCGGCGCGAGGCTCGCGTCGACCTTCTCGAGATGGCGAGCTGGGAGCGCCGCGTACTCCTGGATGCCGAGCGTCCCGTACACGTGGTCGCCGGGGGCAAAGCCGGGATCGTTGGACTCCACCACCTCGCCGATCCCGCCGGCACGCATGACGTCGCCGATCCCGACCGGCGGCACGTAGGAGCGCACGTCGTTGAGCCAGCCGCGCATCGCCGGATCGAGCGACAGGTACAGCGACCGGACCAGGACCTCGCCCTCGCCGGGCCCCACGACCGGCTCCTCGGTGTAATCCCAGATCTCGCGGGTCAGCATGCCCACGGGACGGGCGGCGAGGCGGTAGGCGTGATTGGTCGTCGGCATGCGGCGAATCTACCGCTACTCGGCCGCCACGCGGATCGCCAGCTTGCCGTTGTTCTCGCCGCTGAACAGCTTGAGGAACGTCTCGGGGAACGTCTCCAAGCCGTCGACGATGTCCTCGCGCGACGTGAGCTTGCCCGCGGCGTACCAGCCGGCCATCTCGGTCAGGCCCTCGGCGTAGCGGTCGAGGTAGTCGACCACCGTGAACCCGGTCATCGTGGCGTTGTTGATGAGCAGCGACAGGTAGTTCGCCGGGCCGATGACCGCCTCGGTGGCGTTGTACTGCGAGATCGCCCCGCAGATCGCGATCCGCGCGCGGCGCGCGATCTGCGCCAGCACCGTGTCGAGGATCTCGCCGCCGACGTTGTCGAAGTAGACGTCGATGCGGTCGGGGCAGTGGTTGCGCAGCCCGGTGGCGACGTCGTCGTTCTTGTAGTCGATCGCCCCGTCGAAGCCGAGCTCGTCGACGACGTAGGAGCACTTTTCGGGCCCGCCGGCGATGCCGATCGCGCGGGCGCCCCTGAGCTTGGCCAGCTGGCCGACCACGCTGCCGACCGCGCCGGCGGCGCCGGAGACGACGACCGTCTCGCCCGCCTGCGGGTCGCAGATGTCCAGCAGCCCGAAGTAGGCCGTCATGCCCGGCATGCCCGAGCGTGCTGATCCATACCGGCAGCGGCGCGAGGCTCGTGTCGACCTTGTTCAGCGCGCCACCGGGCAGCACGACGTACTCCTGCATGTTCAGCGGCCCGACGACGTGATCGCCGGGCGCGAAGTCGGGCGAGTTCGACGCCTGCACGACGCCGGCGCCCAGCGCACGCATGACCTCGCCGATCCCGACCGGCGGGACGTAGGAGGGCATGTCGTTCATCCAGCCGCGCATCGCGGGGTCGAGCGACAGGTACAGCACCTTGACGAGCACCTGCCCGTCGCCGACCTCGCCGATCGGCTCCTCGACGTAGTCCCAGGTGTCGCGCGGCGGCAGGCCGACGGGGCGCGAGGCGAGGCGGAACGCATGATTGGTCTCGGACATGGCCCGAACCTACAGGGGGCGCGGTAGGGTGGGACTCGTGGATGACGAAGCGATCCGGGCCGTGGTGAAGCGACTGACCCGCCCGCACCCATCCGGCGGGCGCGTCATCGAGCGCGCGGCCGTTCTCGCCGAGGGGTCCGACAGCGCACAGATCATGGCCTGGATCACCGCGCACGCCGGTGAGCCCGAGGCGGTCGCCGCCGCACCGGCCGGCCCCGGCCTCCACGCCGAGCGCCACGACACGCGCTCCCAGACGCCGATGCGCTTCGTTCTCCCCGCCTCAGCGCTCCAGTAGCGCCCGGTCCCGCCGGCGATACGCTGCCGCGCATGCCAACGTTCGTCGATCTGTCGGCCCCGATCACGGCGACCGCACCGGACATCCAGCCTCCGTTCCTGCGTGTCGACATCGAGTTCACCGATCACGACGCGGGCGCCGAGCAGATCTCGCAGACGCTCGGCGTGCCGCGCCGGCTGATGCGCAACGAGGAGTGGGCGGCGGCCGAGGTCCTGCACATCGGCACGCACAACTCGACCCACGTCGACGCGCCATGGCACTACAACTCCCGGATCGGCGGCGAGCGGGCGCAGACGATCGACGAGCTGCCGCTCGAATGGTTCCATGCGCCTGCCGTCAAGCTCGACATGCGCGCCAAGGCCGACGGCGACGCGGTCACGCCGCAGGACTGCGAGGCCGAGCTGGCGCGCATCGGCCACGACCTCCAGGCGCGCGACATCGTGCTCATCCACACCGGCCGTGATCAGTTCTACGACCAGCCCGGCTACTGGGCGATGGGCCCGGGCGTGACCGCCGAGGCGACCCACTGGCTGTACGACCGCGGCGTGCGCGTGATGGGCATCGACGCGTGGGGCTGGGACCAGCCGCTACCGGTGCAGGCCCAGGAGGCGATCGAGCGCGACGAGCCCGGGATCTTCTGGGCCGCCCACCAGTGCGATCTCGCCTACTCCCAGATCGAGCGTCTGTTCAACCTTGACGCGCTGCCCGACCACGGGTTCACCGTGTCGTGCTTCCCGCTGCGGGTCGTCGGCGCCAGCGCCGGACCCACGCGCGCCGTCGCGATCGTGCCGTGATGGCGAGCCACAACGCACGAGGGGCCGGCAGTTGCCGGCCCCTCGCGTTCATGCGGTGTTTCTAACCCGGGGGTCTAGAACGTCAGACCGCAGACGAGCGGGCTCGTCGGCCGGAAGATGCCAGCACGGCCACCGGTCCACTTCACGACCCGTGAGCACGGGTACAGGAAGCGGTTGGTCGGGCTCGTGCGCACCTTGTACCCCTTGAAGAGGTACGGGTCGTTGGGGATGTTCAGGTGCGTCAGGGCGTTCATCAGCCCGAGGCGCGTCGGCGGGTTGCCCGACTGCTTCAGAACCTGGATCGTCAACCAGGCGCCACCCATACCGGCGTAGTTGTTCTGGTCGGCGATCGCCGCATCGATCGTCTGCGTGCCCTGCAGCTGGTAGTGCGCCTTCATGATTCGGATGTAGTCCTTCACCGAAGGCAGGTTCTTGTTCGCCGGGTCGTTCGGGTTGGGCCCGATCGCCGACGAGATGGTGCCATCGATGTCCGCGCCACCCTTGGCCGCCGCCTGCATGAACGGCTGCGCCGCCGCGACGGCGTTGACGATGATCTGCCGCGGCTTCCAGCCGAGCTTGTTCGCTGCGATCAACGCGTTGATCGACTGCAGCGGCAGCGCCATGTTGTAGAGCACGTCAGCGCCCGACGACTTGAGCTGCGCCACCTGCTGCGCGACGCCGGCCGGCGGAGCGGACGCGTCGTACGCCTGAGCGGCGACGATCTTGGTGTTCTTCGCCAGGTACTTCCTCAGGGCGGCGAGGTACGGCTTGCCGTACGCATCGTTCTGGTACAGGACGCCGATCTTGGCGCCCGGCACGTTCTTGCTCAGGTAGCCGGCCATCAGCTTCGCCTCGCCGGCGTAGGTGCCCAGACCGCCGAACGTCCAGTAGTGACCGGTCTTCTGGTTGATCGCCGGGCACGTCGTCGGCGTCGACTTCAGCGTGCCGTCCGCGTTCGTCTTCGCGCACGGGAGGCTCCAGAACGCGTCACCGGTCGCGATCAGGACCTGCGGGACCTTCTTGGCGTTCAGGTAGCCCTGGATCGCCTCGTTCGGCGCGGTACCCAGAGCGCCGACGATCGCGAACACGTGGTCCTGCTCGACGAGCTGCTTGGTGCCAGCCACCGTCTTCGACGGGTCGTACTGATCGTCGACGTAGATCGTCTTGATCTTGCGGCCGTTGATCGAGTTCTTCGAGTTGAAGTCGTCGTTGTAGGCCTGAACCGCGCGCGTGATCGTGCCGTACACGCTGCCGACCGATCCGGTGATCGGATAGGTCGCGCCGACGGTGATCTGCGTCTTGGTGACGCCTGGATCAAGCGCCTTGGCGCCCATGCCGGGCGCAACGTAGGCGGCCAGCGCAAGCGCGGCGACCGCTCCGAGCAACAGGAACCTTCTAGCCATTGAATTCCCCTCCAGGTTGACCTTCCCCCAACTCTGCAGGCCCGAGTATGCCAGTTTTCTCAGGACTGGTCCGACCTTTTTTCCCCGACCCCGGGCTGGGAGTTCGCGCGAGGCTATCCGACGCGGTGAACTCGTGCGCCGCTTGGGGGATCGGACCGCGCTCAGACGGTCTCGACGGCGCTCGGCGGCGTCGGCGCAGGGGGGTGCGGCGGCTGCGAATTGGGCGACGGCGGCGGTGGCGCGCCCGCGACGGCGGCCTGTCGTTGCGATCGCGTCAGGAACAGAACGAGGTCGCGCAGGACGCCGGCGAAGCCGTTGGGCATCAGGAACGTGACCAGGATCACCGTGCCGGCGTAGACGACGGTCAGGCCGTGGTCGGTGCCGATCACCGGGATGCTCGATGACAGATCGGGCAGGATGCCGACGAACAGCGCGCCCACGAGCATGCCGTAGAGCGAGCCGAAGCCCGCGACCGCGGCGCCGATCAGGATCGTCAGCGACAGCAGAACGGTGAACGCTCCGGGGCTGACGAAGCTGTTGTTGACGGCCGCGAACATCGACCCGGCGAGGCCGGCGATGCCGCCCGACATCGCGAACGCGATCACCTTGTACATCGGCAGGCTGACGCCCGCCGACACGGCCGCCGTCTCGCTGTCGCGGATCGCGCGGAACGCGCGCCCGGTGCGGCCGCGCACGAGCAGCCAGACCGCGATCAGCAGCAGCCCGGCAAGGATCCACGTCATGTTGTAGACCCAGAGCGCCGACTTGGGCTCGAAGGCGAGGCCGTTACCGCCGCCGAAGAAGTTGTCGAACTTGAGTGGCAGCTGCGGCATCGCGAACGCGAACGCGAACGTGACCAGCGCCAGGTAGATGCCGCCGAGGCGCAGGGCCGGCAGACCGAGCAGCGCGCCGATGATGAACGAGATGATGAACGCGACCGGCAGCGTCTCGACGATCGTCCACCCGTGCTTGGCGTTGAGGATCGCCGTTGTGTACGCACCGACGAGCATCAAGGCGCCCTGGCCGAGCGAGATCTGGCCGCAGTAGCCGAGTACGAGGTTGAGGCTCAGGATCGCGATGAAGTAGATGCCGACGCGGGTCGCGGTGTCGGTGTGGTACGAGGACAGGACCCCGTGGGGCAGGATCGCGATGATCAGGCCGAAGAACAGGAACAGGGCGGCGGGGATGACCTTGAGGCGGCCGGGCAGCGGCATGATCAGACCCTCGTGACCTCGGGCTTGCCGAACAGCCCGTTTGGCTTGAATACCAGGACGGCGAGCAGCACCGCGAGCGCGAACGGCGTCTGCAACGCCGTGCCGACGAACGTCACGTACTGGGCGACGAGCGCGAGCACGACGCCGAACAGCAGCGCGCCGATGACCGCGCCGAGCGGGCTCTCGAGCCCGCCGATGACCGCCGACACGAACGAGTACAGAAGCACCTGCACCATCAGCGCATTGGTCAGCACGTAGGCGGAACCGGCCTCGTACATGATCCCCGAGACGGCGCCGAGCATCGCGGCGATGCCCCAGCCGATCGCGAGCATCGGGCTGACGCGCACGCCGACGAGCTTCGCCGCGGCGGGCCGGAACGCGGCCGCCCGCATCCCGAGCCCGAGCTTCGTGAAGCGGAACAGCAGCCACATCAGGAACACCGAGCCGAGCGTCGTGGCGAGCGTGCCGACGTCCTGCCAGGTCACCCCGACGCCGAGCCCGCTTCCCGACCGTCCCAGTTCGGGAACGGCGCGTTCATGAACAGCGGCTCCGGCGAGAAGACCCACTGGACGATCCCGTCGACGAGCAGGAACAGCGCGATCGTGATGATCACCACGGCGACGATCGAGCGCCGCTCGACCGGCCGGATGAACAGGTAGTAGCAGACGGCACCGAACACGAACGCGAACGCAAGCGTCATCGCGAATGCGAGCCAGTAGGCCACGTGCCAGCCGCTGTTGATCTGGTACATGACGTACGTCGTCGCCATCGCCATCTCACCCTGGGCGAAGTTGAAGACGCCGGTGGCGCGGTAGATGATCACGAGGGCGACCGACAGGCTCGCGAACGATGAGCCCTGCACGAGCCCAAAGACGACGGTCTGCCCGAACGTGACGCTGATCAGCGCGCCGATGGTCAGCGCGATCACGACGCCGATCAAAAACAGCCACACCGTCGGCAGCCCCGGCGGCGACAGGTGACGCGGGCGTTCGACGGGTGGTGCGGCGGCGACGTCGGCCATCTAGTACCCCAGGTAGCTCCGGCGGATCTGATCGTTGCCCTGCAGCTCTTCGCTCGTGCCTTCCATGGCGATCGTGCCGACCTCGAGAACGTACGCATGATCGGCGAGCTGCAGCGCGATGTTCGCGTTCTGCTCGACGACGAGGACGGTCGTGCCCTCGTGCTGGTTGAGTTCCTTGATGATGCGGAAGATGTCCGAGGTGATGATCGGCGCAAGCCCGAGCGACGGCTCGTCGAGCAGCATCAGCTTCGGACGGTTGATGAACGCGCGGGCGAGCGCGAGCATCTGCTGCTCGCCGCCGCTCAGCGTCCCCGCCTCCTGGTCGCGACGCTCCTCGATCCACGGGAAGTAGGACAGGACCCGCGCGAAGTCCTCCTTGAGCGAGCCGCGCCGGCAGTAGGCGCCGAGCCGCAGGTTCTCCCAGACCGTGAACTCCGAGAACGTGCCGCGCCCATCGGGCACGTGGGCGATGCCCTGGCGCGCGATCGACTCCGTGGCGCCTTTGAGCGGCGAGCCCATGAAGTCGATCCGCCCGGTGCGCTTGACGTCGACGTTGGAGATCGCCCGCAGCACGGTCGTCTTGCCCGCGCCGTTGGCACCGAGCACCGTGACGATCTGCCCTTCCTCGACCCGCAGCGACACGCCGCGCAGGACCTGAAGGTCGCCATAGCGAGCGTCGACGTTGTCCAGCTCCAAAACGGCCGTCACAGTTCGCCCTCCAGCTGGGCCTGTCCGACCTCGGACGCGTGGTCGGCCGCATCGGCGGCCGACTCTGAGTCGTCGATCTCGCCGCCGAGGTAGGCCTCGATGACGTGCGGGTTGCGCTGGATCTCGTCAGGCGCGCCGCTGGCCAACATGCGACCGAAGTTGAGGACGTGCACGTAGTCCGAGATCCGCATCACGAGGTTCATGTGATGCTCGACCAAGAGGACGGTGAGGTCAAGCTCGTCGCGCAGCCGCTGGATGAACGCGCCGAGCTGCGCGACCTCCTCGTGGTTGAGGCCGCCGGCTGGCTCGTCGAGCAGCAGCAGGCGTGGCCTGGAGGCCAGCGCCCGGGCGAGCTCAACCTGCTTGCGGGCGCCGAACGCCAAACCGGCGACAAAGCGCCGTTCGTAGCGTTCGATGCCGACGAGTGCGAGCGCCTCGCGCGCGGCGGCGCGGCACTCCGCGTCGCGCTTCAGGCGCGTCGTCGAGTGGGCGCCGATGAGCACCGTGTCCATCACGGACATCGTCGGGAACAGCTCATTGTTCTGGAACGTGCGTGCGACCCCGCGCCGGATCACGTTGTGCGGCGGGACCTTGAGCAGCTCCTGGCCGTCAAACATCACCGAGCCCTCATCGGGCTGGTACAGCCTCGTGATCACGTTGAAGGCGGTCGTCTTGCCCGCGCCGTTGGGACCGATGAGACCGACCACTTTTCCGGCCTCGACGTCCATCGACACGTCGTCCAGAGCAGTAATGCCCCCGAACCTCAACCCGACGTTCCGCAGCTCAAGGAGCGCCATCGCGGCGCAGCATAACCAAAAGGTCAGACCACGTGCCGACCTGTAGATTCCGTCCTGTCAGGCATCGGAGGGAACAGGAGAACGGATGGGATTCCTGGACGGGAAGATTGCGATCGTCACCGGCGCTGGGCGCGGGATCGGTCGCGAGCACGCGCTTCATCTGGCGCGTGAAGGCGCGAAGATCGTCGTCAACGACCTCGGCGCGCAGCGCGACGGGACGGGCGCCGACGAGGGTCCGGCCCACGACGTCGTGCAGGGAGGTCGAGGCACTCGGGGGCGAGGCGATCGTCAACGGCGCCAACGTCGCCGACTTCGCCGCCGCGGGCGAGTTGATCCAGCAGGCGATCGACCACTTCGGCCAGCTCGACATCCTGGTCAACAACGCCGGGATCCTGCGCGACCGGATGATCGTCAACATGACCGAGGAGGAGTGGGACGCGGTCATCAACGTCCACCTCAAGGGCACGTTCGGTCCGCTGCACCACGCCGCCGCCTACTGGCGCGACCGGTCCAAGGCGGGCGAGGCGGTCCGCGGCCGGATCATCAACACGTCGAGCTCCTCGGGCCTGTTCGGCAACGTCGGCCAGGGCAACTATGGCGCCGCCAAGGCGGGCATCGCGGGCCTGACGATGGTCACCGCGCAGGAGCTCGCCCGCTACGGCGTGACCGTCAACTGCCTGTCGCCGAGCGCGCGTACGCGGATGACCGAGGACCTCGGCGGCGGCATCGCCACGGCGCCGGAAGAGGGCCCCGACCCGGCGCACCCCTCGCACAACTCGAAGATCGTCGTCGCGCTGTGCGCTGACGAGGCCCAGAACATCACCGGCCAGGTCTTCCACGTGCGCGGCGGGGCCGTCAACTGCCTGACGCCGTGGTGGTCCGGCGAGCTGTTCTACAGCGAGGACGGCTGGGATCCCGACACGCTGCTCGAGGAACTGCTCGAGCGCTTCCCGGACGGCAAGGCGCCGGCGGGGATGCGGGCCACCGGGGCCGCCGTCTCGACGCCGTCGGGAGCGGCGCAGGAGTCATGATCCCGCCCAAGACCGACCGCAACCTCGCCGTCGCCGCAGAGACCTGCTTCGAGCGCCTCGGCGATCGCGACGCCCTGTTCTTCGAGGGCGAGTGGTACCGCACCGGCCGCCAGGCCGACCGCGCGGCGCGACTCGGGGCGGCGCTCGTCGACCTGGGCGTGGCGCCCGGCGACCGCGTCGTCGTGATGATGGAGAACTCGCCCGACGTGAACGTCGTCTACCAGGCGATCTGGCGTGCGGGCGCCGTGATCACGCCGGCGATCTTCCTGCTCCAGCCCAAGGACCTGCGGCGGATCATCAGCGACTCGGGCGCGAGCACGATCATCTGCGCGCCGAACTTCCTGGACACCGTCGCCGAGGCGAGTGAGGGCGTCGACACGCTGCGGCTGAAGATCGCGACGTCCGAACCCGCCCCTGCGCGCGACGACGCGGTCCTGTCGCTCGAGGAGCTCGTCGAGTCACGAGCCGGGCGAGATCGTGATGCGCCCCAACGAGGAGCTGGCCGTCCTTCTGTACACCGGCGGGACGACCGGTGCGTCGAAGGGCGTCATGCTCACCCACTCCAATCTGTGGCAGGCCGGCTGGGCGGCGCGCCAGATGCGCCAAGGCAGCGAGCTGACGCGGTTCATCTCGTGCCTGCCGCTGTCGCACTCGTTCGGCGTCCTCGGTCTCGCGGCGGCGCTGCACGCCGACGATCCCACGACCTCGGTACTGATGAAGTGGTTCGAGCCGGTGCAGTGGCTGGAGCTCGCCTCCGAGCACCGCGTCCAGGGCGGTGCGTTCGTCCCCGCCATGCTCTACGCCCTGCTGCGCCAGCCGCTCGAGGACTACGACCTGTCGTCGCTCGAGATCATTGGCTCGGGCGCCGCGCCGTTGGCCATGGAGACGCGCGACGAGCTGAGCCGGCGGTTGCCCAACCTCCAGGTCCGCGAGGGGTACGGGCTGACCGAGAGCGCGGCGTCGCTGTGCTGCGATGCGCGCCGACGCGATCAAGCCCGGGACGGTCGGCCAACCGGTGCCTGGCGCTGAGCTGCGGATCGTCGACGAGCGACGACAACGAGCTGCCGGTCGGCGAGGTCGGCGAGATCGTCGCCCGCTCGGGCACCGTCATGAAGGGCTACTGGAACGCGCCCGAGCTGACGGCGGAGACGATCCGCGATGGCTGGCTGCACACCGGCGACCTCGGCCGCGTCGACGACGAGGGCTTCGTGACCATCGTCGGCCGTAAGAAGGAGATCATCATTCGCGGCGGCTTCAACGTGTACCCGCGTGACGTCGCCGAGGCGCTGCTCGAGCACGATGCGATCTCAACCGTCGGCGTCATCGGCCGGCCCGATCCACGCCACGGCGAGGAGGTCGTCGCGTTCGTGCAGCTCGCGCCCGGCGCCGAGGCCAGCCCGATCGAGATCGTCTCGTGGGCCAAGGAGAACATCGGTGGCTACAAGTACCCGCGCGAGGTCCACATCCTCGATGAACTGCCGCTCACGCCGGTCGGCAAGCTCGACAAGAAGGCGCTCCAGCAGCTGCTGGTGACAGCCGCGTAATGCCCAAACCGCCTGCAAAATCCCGATTTCGGGGTTAACTCTGCAACCCGGGGCAACGGAGTAGCTATCCTGCTTTCAAATGGCAACTGAGTTCGTTCTCACGCCGGTGAAGAACTCGCACGCCTCGCGGGCGTTGGCCGAGCGGCTTCGCGAGGCGATCCTGACCGGCCAACTTGCCGATGGCGTCGTGCTGCCGTCGGAACGCGACCTTGCCGGGCAGGCCGACGTCAGCCGCGGATCGGTCCGTGAGGCGCTGCGCGCGCTCGAGGCCGAGGGCCTGATCGAGGTCCGCTCGGGACGCAACGGCGGCGCCGTGGTCCGGATTCCCGGGCCCGAGTCGATCGGGCGCCCGGTAGCCGCGTTCGTCCGCGGCGCGGGGCTCGACGACCGGCCGCTGGTCGAGACGCTGCTCGTGCTCGAGCCCGCGTGCGCCGGGATCGCCGCCGCGAAGCGCACCGAAGCCGACATCGCGCGGCTGCACGATGTGGTCGATCGGTTTGAGGGCGCCGAAACCCGGGCCGAGCGCCTGTCCCTGCACGCCGAATGGCACGCAGCGATCGGCGAGGCGACGCGCAACGGCCTGCTCGCCGGGATCCTTCACGGTGTCGCCGAGGCGATCCGCATTGCGACGGACATCGCCGCCTACTCGGGGCCGTCAGTGCACCACCGCACCGTCGCGTCGTGCCGGCGCATCGTTGCCGCGATCGAAGCCCGCGACGTGGCGGCGGCCGAGGCCGCGATGTTCCGCCACGTCACCGCCGGCGCCAAGATCGCGACCGACGCGCGCGAGGCGGCCGAGCGCGCCGCCGCCGACGCCGCGTAGACGCCCGCGCTGCGCGGCTGCCGCGGTTAGCACGGAGCGTTTCGCGCCGCGACCGGCAGGCCGAAGTCGCGCATGCGCGAACATGAAGGAATGTCGACGAACCCGCCCACCCGCTCTGTCCGGATCTCCGACGACGAACGGGGTGGCTGGTCGTCCGATCGCCCGCGTCGCGACGGGGCGCCACCGCGCCCCGCGAACGTCGCCGTGCGCTGCCGCGTGTTGCGGCCGGCCGATCGGTTGCGTTACTCGCCCGGAAGCCTCGTGGTCGTCGTCAGCGGCTCGCCGGCCCAGCGTGACCGGTTCGTCGAGCGCCTGATCGACGACCGCGGCTCGATCCTGTCGCTCGACAAGGTCCGCAGCCTGCTCAAGGGCCGCGTGCCCGACGAGGAGGTCGAGGATCGCGCCGCCGAGCTGCTCGGCGCGGCGATGGTCAAGCGGATGGCGGCCAGCGAGACGGTCGTCGTCCCGGCGCAGGGCGTCGGCGCCGAGGAGCGCGAGCGCTACGTGCGCCTCGCGATCGCCAACAAGCGCCCGCGCCACCTGATCTTCATCGACGCGGCCAAGGACCAGGTCGCCGAGGACGACCATGCGACGGTCAACGAGCTGCGCCGTGCCCTGGACGCCGGCGAGCTCGGCGCCGAGGGCTTTCAGACCGCGCTGCGCCTCGGCGGCGGAACGGTCGACGAGGTCAAGGCGCTGCTGTTCCGCCCGCCGCCGCGCGACGACGACTGAGAACCTGAACGACCGTCCAGCGGCGGTGTAAAGTCGCGCTCATGTCAGCCGACGCTGCCGGACTCCAAGAGGTACCGCTGGACCAACTGCTCATGGCAGACCGGACCACCTGGTCCGAGGGCCCGCCCAACGACGCGTTCAAGCGCCTGCGCGCGGAGTGTCCCGTTCATTGGACCTCCCACGTCACCGAGTTTCCCGAGCAGCCAGGCTTCTGGTCGTTGACGCGCGCCGAGGACGTGGCGAAGGTGTCGCTGGACTGGCAGACGTTCTCGTCGGCGCTCGGGATCACGGTGATCGAGTCGATGCCGCTCGAGTTCGTCCAGGCGATGTTCATCGGGATGGACCCGCCCAAGCACGACCGCCTCAAGCAGCTCTTCCAGCGCGGGTTCACCCCGAAGCGGATCGCCGAGCACGAGGACGCCGTTCGCGCGATCACGCGCGAGGTCCTGGACCGCCTCGGCGACCGCGACACGTGCGACCTCGTCTCCGACGTCGCCCAGCCCGTCGTCTCGCGCGTCATCGGCAGCTTCATGGGCGTCCCGCCCGAGGACGACGAGATCTGGGCGCGGATCATGAACGCGGCGCTCGGCGCCGGCGATCCCGACCTCAACCCCGAGGGCCCGGACATGGTGGCCGAGAACGACGTCCCTGAAGTCATGGCGCGCTGTGCGGCGATGACCGCCGCGCGACGCGAGAACCCGACCGACGACCTGACCAGCGTCCTCGTACACGCCGAGATCGACGGCGAGCAGCTGACCGACCAGGAGATCGCGATGGGGTTCTTCCTGCTCATGGCGGCGGGCAACGACTCGACCAAGGCGACGTACTGCTCGGGGATGCGCGCGCTGATCGAGAACCCCGACCAGCGCCAGCGGGTCCTTGACGACCCGTCGCTGATTCCCAACGCGGTCGAGGAGTCGCTGCGGATGTTCCCGTCGTTCTCGCACTTCTGCCGGACCGCGACGAAGGACACCGAGATCGCCGGCCAGCCGATCGCCAAGGGCGATCGCGTCGCGATGTGGTACCCGTCGTCCAATCGCGACGAATCGCGTTTCGAGGATCCCGAACGCTTCGACGTGACCCGCACGCCCGATCATCAGGCGTTCGGCGCCGGCGGGCGGCACTTCTGCCTCGGCACCGCGCTGGCGCGCCTCGAGTTGCGGGTGCTCTGGGAGGAGACGCTGGCGCGCTACCCGCAGATGGAGCTCGACGGTGAGCCGGTGTACGCCGAGTCGCCGTTCGTCAACCAGCTCAAGACCCTGCCGGTCAGGCTGACGCCATAGCCGGCGCGACGATCACCTCGGCCGCCATCGACGGCCAGCTCGAGCAGGCGGTCGCCGACGGCGTGTTCCCGGGCATCGTTGCGATGGTCGGCGATCGCGACGGTCTGCTCTACGAAGGCGCGTTCGGGCGGTTGAGCGTCGACGGCGACGAGCCGGTGCGCGCCGACACGATGTTCTGGATCGCGTCGATGACGAAGGCGATCGTCAGCGTCGCGGCGATCGGGATGATCGAGCGCGGCGAGCTCGAGCTCGAGCAGCCGGTCGCCGACGTGATCCCCGCGTTCGGCGAGCTGCCGGTGCTCGAGGGCTTCGACGGCGACGAGCCGCGTCTGCGCCCGGCCCGGCGCCAGGCGACGATCCGCCACCTGTTCACGCACACGTCGGGACTGGGCTACTGGTTCAGCAACGCCGACGTGCGCCGCTACCACGAGGTCACGGGGCTGCCCGACCCGTTCAGCGGCAGCACCCGCGTGTTCGAGCTGCCGCTGCTGTTCGACGCCGGCGAGCGTTGGGAGTACGGCATCAGCCTCGACTGGCTCGGCCAGGTCGTCGAGACGGTCAGCGGCCAGGACCTCGAAACCCACTGCCGCGAGCGGATCTTCGAGCCGCTCGGGATGCGCGACTCGACGTTCCTGCCGACCGACGACCAGCGCGCGCGGGCGATGGCGATCCACACCGCGTCGCCGGCTGGGCCGCCGACGTTGTCGCCGATCGGGCCCCCCGGCGAGCAGGAGTTCCTGTCGGCCGGCGGCGGCCTGTTCTCGACGTGCGGCGACTACACGCGCTTCCTGCGCGCGCTGCTGCGCGGCGGCGAGCTCGAGGGCGAGCGCGTGCTGACGCCGGAGTCGGTCGAGCTGGCGTTCAGCGACCACCTGCACGGGGCCCCGCTGCCGGCCGAGGGCTCCAAGAGCGCGGTTCCGGAGCTCAGCCAACGACGTTCCGGCGCTGCCGTTCAAGCAGGGCTTCGGGCTCGGCTTCAATCTGATGCTCGAGGACCTCCCGGGCATGCGCCGCGCCGGCAGTGGCAACTGGGCCGGGTTGTGCAACTGCTTCTTCTTCGTCGACCGCGCGACGGGGATCTGCGTGACCACGATGACGCAGGTGCTGCCGTTCTTCGATGCGCGGATCATCGGCGCGCTGCAGCAGCTCGAAATGACGTTGTATTCCGAGCTTGGGTAGCGGCGACGACGACACGCGGCTCGGGCGGCCTGTCCCGGGATGGGTCGGTGCGACGGCGCCGACCGGCGTCGAGCTGGTCGGGCGGTTCGTGACGCTGCGCCCCGTCGACCCGGCGCGCGACCGCGAGCAACTGTTCGCCGCGCTGCACGACGAGCGCGATCCGGCGGTGTGGGACTACCTGTCGTCGGGGCCGTTCACGGCCGTTCGGCCCGGCGTGGGATGGCTGGCTGCGGTCGCTTCAAACCGCGACGGACGCGCAGTTCTACGTGCTCGTCGAAGCCCGAAGTGGCGAGGCCCAGGGTGTCGGCGCCTACCTGCGGATCTTCCCGTCCGACGGCTCGATCGAGATCGGGTCGCTGACGTTCGGCGCCGCGATCCAGCGCACGCCGGTGACAACGGAGGCGATCTACCTGCTCGCGCGCCACGCGTTCGAAGATCTCCGCTACCGGCGCCTGGAGTGGAAGTGCAACGCGCTGAACGCGCGTTCGCGCGCGGCGGCCGAGCGCCTGGGCTTCGTCTACGAAGGCATCTTCCGCCAGGCCCAGGTCCTCAAGGGCCGCAACCGCGACACCGCCTGGTTCTCGATTCTCGACGGCGAGTGGCCGGCGCTGCGGGCGGCGTTCGAGGCGTGGCTCGAGCCGGAGAACTTCGACGCCGACGGGCGCCAGCGCCGGACGTTGGCGTCGCTGCGCGGTGCCATGTGACCGCCTCGTGCGGCTCCTAACCGATGTTGCCCGCGGCGATCTTGCGCAGGTCGACCGCGCCGTCGTAGTCCTTGGCCGAGACGCCCAGCTCGAGGGCGACCTCGCGTACCGGGCGCCCTGAGGCGCCGGCCTCCTTGACGATCTCGGCCGCCTTGTCGTAGCCGATGATCGGGTTCAGCGCCGTGGCGACGGCGAGCGTCGACTCGGCCGAGCGCTTGTTGCCGGCGCGGTTGGCCACGGTGCCGTCGATGCACTTCTCGGCGAACAGCACCGACGTCGACGACAGCAGCGCGATCGACTGCAGCAGGTTGCGGGCGATCAGGGGGATTCGCACGTTGAGCTCGAACTGGCCCTGCATGCCGCCGATCGTGATCGCCGTGTCGTTGCCGACCACCTGCGCCGAGACCTGGAGCACGACCTCCGGGATGACCGGGTTGACCTTGCCGGGCATGATCGACGAGCCCTTCTGCAGCTCGGGTAGCAGCAGCTCGCCGATGCCGGCGCGCGGGCCCGAGCCCATCAGCGCGAGGTCGCCGGCGATCTTGGTCAGCGAGACGGCGATCACCTTCAGCGCCCCCGAGAGCTCGACCAGCGCGTCGCGCGCGGCCTGGGACTCGAACGGGTCGGCCGGCGGCTCGATCTTGAGCTTCGACGCCCGGCTGAGCTCGCGCCGTACTCCGGCGGCGAACTTCGGGTGCGTGTTGAGCCCGGTCCCGGTCGCCGTTCCGCCGAGCGGGATCTGGCGCACGTGCACGAGCGCCGCCTCGACGCGCTCCTGGCCGAGCCGGACCTGCGCGGCGTAGCCCGCGAACTCCTGGCCGAGCGTCACCGGCACCGCGTCCATCAGGTGGGTGCGGCCCGACTTGACGATGTTCTTGAAACTCCGCGCCTTGCGGTCGAGCGAGCGCTCGAGCTGCTTGAGCGCCGGCAGCAGCGTGTTCGTCGCCTCGTCGAGCGCCGCCAGGTGCACGGCGGATGGGAACACGTCGTTGGACGACTGGCCCATGTTGACGTGATCGTTGGCGTGCACGCCGTCACCGGCCAGCGTCGCCATGACCTCGTTGGCGTTCATGTTCGACGACGTGCCCGAGCCGGTCTGGAAGACGTCGATCGGGAACTGGTCGTCGTGCTCGCCCGCGGCGACCGCGTCGCCCGCCTCGGCGATCCGCTTGGCCAGCTTGGGATCGAGCAGCCCCAGATCGGCGTTGACGCGCGCGGCGGCGCCCTTGATCGCGCCCAGCCAGTGCACGACGGTCGCGGGCACCGGCTCGCCGGATACGGGGAAGTTGTTGATCGCCTTCGCGGTCTCGCCGCCGTACAGGCGCTTCTTGGCCATGTGGTGGTGTGCTCCTGAAGTCTCGTAGAAGAACCTCTTGACGCTATCGCCGATCGTCCCGCCGCAGCGTGCTCGCCCTCACACGAGGAACGCCGCCAGCTCGCGCGCGACGCCGACCGGATCGTCGTACGCGATCAGGTAGCCGGTGTCGTCGAGCACCCGCAGGTGGGCGTCGGGCAGCAGGTCGCGCGCCTCCTGCGGCCCCTGGAGCGGATGCATACGGTCCTGGTCGGCCCACAGCAGCAGGACCGGGCAGTCGATCCGCTCGTAGGCGTCGAGCAGCTCGCGCCACGGCCGCGACGGCCAGCTCGCGGCAAACCGCGACCACGACCGCGCGAGGTTGGCGTTGCCGCCGACGTCGTCGAAGGCGTGGCGGACGAGGTCGCGCGCCTCGCGATTCCCGCGCGCCGACAGCTTGAGTCCCGAGCGCGGCCGGAACACGAGCCGCGCGGCGTGCGCCAGCGCGCGGTCGAGCCCCGGCAGCGCCGCCGCCCGCGCCGCCCGCACGCCATGGCCCTCCGAACAGGCCCTGCCCGCCGTCGCGGTGAAGGCGGTTGGGCATCAGCACGAGCCGCTGCGGCTCGAGGCCGGCATCGAGCGTCGCGCGCAGCAGGACCTCGGCGCCGAGGCCGTGCCCGGCGACGAGCGGTCGCGGGCCGGCGACGTCGCGGCAGAACGCGGCGATCACGTCCGCGAACCATTGCGGCGTATAGGGGTGGCGCGGGCGGTCCTCGCTGTCGCCGTGGAGCGGCAGGTCACAGCAGCACGAGCCGGAAGCGGTCCGACAGCTCCGCGACCAGCGGCTCGAACTCGCGGTGCGACAGCAGTGCCGAGTGCAGCAGGACGATCGTTGGCCCGCTGCCGACGTCGCGGTAGGCGACGCGCGCGCCGTCAGAGTGATGAAACAGGCGCAGCTTCATCCGCGTGCCCGGCCATCGGCCGTGCCGCGGTTGACGACGCGGTCCAGCCGCGGCGCGGTCTCGTGCACGCGCCGCGCGTCGGCCCCCAGTCGGTTGGCGAGCTCGGTCGCGTTGCCCTCGCTGTCGGCCGCGCCGCGCTGCCCGGCACCGATCAGGATCCCCAGCGCGCGAGCGGCACCGGCGTCGTGGGCCGCCTGCGCAGCGAGCATGTCGGCGGCGATCGTGAACGCCGACGCGACGTTCTGCAGATCGGCGTCGGTCTGGGCGTCGGCCACGCAGTGCGACAGCAGCGTGCCGTCGGGCAGCGTGCCGCCGGCCCGCGCCGCGTCGACGATCCGTTGCGCGTCACCGGTGCACGCCGGCCGACAGCGGCGCGTGGTGGCGCGCGCCGCAGCCGGCGAGCGCGCCGGCCGCCGCGACGAGCAGGAGTCCGAGACGCAGCGGCTCGCGCATGGCGTGATCGTAGAGTCACGGCGATGCCGTCACGCGAGCACGACCGCGAGATCCTGCGTCTCGCCCTGCCCGCGTTGGGGGCGTTGATTGCCGAGCCGCTGTACCTGCTCGTCGACACGGCGATCGTCGGACACCTGGGGACGGTGCAACTCGCGGCGCTTGCGCTGGCCGCGACGCTGCTGGGCGGAAGCGTCGCGTTGTGCAACTTCCTCACCTACGCGACGACGGCCCGCGTCGCCCGGCTGCACGGGGCGGGCGAGGAGGAGCAGGCCGGCGAGCTGGCGGCCCAGGCGTTGTGGCTGGCGCTCGGGATCGGGTCGCTGCTCGGCGTGATCTGCGCGGTGTTCGCGCTGCCGCTGATGACCGCGCTCGGCGGCCACGGCGTCGTCGCGACGCTGGCGGCGCGCTACCTGCGGATCTCGGCCATCGGGCTGCCCGCGGCGCTGCTGGCGCTGAGCGGCCAGGGCTACCTGCGCGGGATCGGGCGTCTGCACATCCCGCTCGTGATCGTCGTCGTCTCCAACGTCGCGAACGTCGTGCTCGAGCTCGTCTTCGTCTACGGGCTGGACATGGGGCTCGACGGCTCGGCGCTCGGCACCGTCATTGCCCAGCTCGGGATGGGCCTCGCGTTCGCGGCCCTGCTGCTCGCCGCCCCGGCCCGCAGCCGCCTTCCGCGCCGCACGGCGATGGCTTCGCTGATGAGCCTCGGCGGCGCGATCCTTCTGCGGACCGCGTCGCTGTATGCCTCGTTCCTCGTCGCCAGCGCGGTGCTGGCGCGCGTCGGCCCGGCGTCGCTGGCCGCGCACCAGATCGCGTTTGAGCTGTTCGCGTTCCTCGCCCTCGTGCTCGACGCGGTCGCGATCGCCGGGCAGATCATCGTCGGTCGCGCCCTCGGCGCCGGCGCCGGCGCGCAGGCCCGCGACGCGGCGCGGCGGATGATCATGTGGTCGCTGGTCGTGGGCTGCTTCTTTGCGATCGGGCTGCTGGCCGGCATTGACGCGATCCCGCGGCTGTTCACCGACGACGTGCTGGTCCTGGTGCGAGCCCACGAGATGTGGCCGCTGTTTGCTCTGATGATGCCGATCGCTGCGCTCGTCTTCGCGCTCGACGGGATCCTGATCGGCGCCGGCGATGGCCGCTTCCTGGCCGGGGCGATGCTGTTCGCGTTCTGCGTGTTCGCGCCGATCGCGCTCGCGTCGCTGCACTTCGGCTGGGGCATCCGCGGCGTCTGGTGGGGGCTCAACGCGCTGATGGTCGCGCGCTGTGTCCCGCTCGCCTTTCGCTTCGCCGGGGACCGGTGGGTCGTGCTCGGGGCGCGCTGAGTACCACGCCCCGCGGGATCGGGGCGCCAAACCTCTGCAAAGGCACTCAGCCGGGCTCAGGGTGTCGGGCGTCTGCCGTACTTCCAGCGCATGAGCGCAACGCAGCCGAGCCGTCGACTCGGGTTGACGACCAGCGAGGCCGCAGAACACCTGGGCGTATCGCTGAGCACGATCCGCCGGTGGTCGAACACGGGCCACCTGCTCGGCTATCGCACCCCGGGCGGCCAGCGCCGCTTCTCGGTCGAGCAGCTCGACGAGTTCCTCGATTCGCTGCAGCAGGGCAACGCCCCGCGCGGCCAGTAGTCACCGCTAGCGCCGCGCGATCATGGCGCGCTCGCCGGCCTGCTTGCACTCGCCGTTGGGCCGTGCTCCGTTGGCGCAGAAGTGCTTGATGTGCTCGCAACTGCGCAGCGTGTAGGCGCCGTTGGTGCGGA
Source organism: uncultured Actinomycetes bacterium (assembly GCA_963846975.1). Taxonomy (GTDB): domain Bacteria; phylum Actinomycetota; class Thermoleophilia; order Solirubrobacterales; family Solirubrobacteraceae; genus AC-49. The sequence continues at coordinate 41,171 of CAWJXY010000004.1, read as the reverse complement.
CCTGGGCGGTGTCGTCGCCGGCGCCGCAGTCGATCGAGCCGTGCCCGTAGTAGGCGATGATCTGGTCGTCGCCGGCGCCGCCGCGCATGATGTTCTTGCCGTGGCTGGGGTAGATCCAGTCGTTGCCCGCGCCGCCGACGAGCGTGTCGACCTGATGGGGGCCGTTGCCGACGATCAGCTGGTCGCCCCAGATCACGTCGTTGCCGCCGAAGCCGGTGATGTGGTCGTTTCCCCGGGCGCCGAGCAGCTCGTCGTTGTCGGGGCCGCCGCCGAAGGTGTAGATGCCCTTGACATCGTCGGCCATCCGCAGCACGCCGTTGATCTTGGGCCAGCCGGCGTGGCTGACCTTGCCGTTCCCGCCCGAGGTCTGGCGGCTGGCGCCGTCGGTGCACGAGACGCCCTGGATCGGCGGCGAGCAGACCGGGTTGTCGCTCGTCGCCAGCGCCGACGTCACCGCCGCCGCGACGAACAGCGCGGTCAGCACGGCGCCCACCCCGACCGGTCGCGTCGTCCACTGCACGGCCCCGAATTCTAGACGGACGACGCCTAGTTTGCTGCCGCTTCGTTGAGTCGCCGCTCGATGTCGAGTTCGCGGTCGTAGTCGGCCTCGTCGGCGTGGCGGTAGTCCGTGCCCTGGCCGGCCAGGAGCTGGGCCAGAATCTCGACGTAGCGCTCGTCGAGCTGGCGGCCGGCAACCCGGCGCAACTCGGTCAGCGCCTCGAACGACGTCATCCGCTCGCGGTAGGTGTCGGGCGCGGTCAACGTGTCGTAGACCTCGGCGACGGCGACGATCCGGGCAATCGGCGGGATCTCGTCGCCGCTGATGCCGTTCGGATAGCCGCGGCCATCGATTCGCTCGTGGTGCGCGAGAACGATCTCGGCCACCGGCCCGTAGACGCCGATGTCCTGGAGGAGGTTGGCGCCGATGCTCGGGTGCAGGCGCACCACGCGCCAGTCGTCCTGGGTCAGCTCACCTTCGGGCTCGAGCACCCGGTCTGACAGCGCGAAGCGCCCGATGTCGTGCAGCAGCCCGGCCGTGTGGGCGAGTTCCTGCTCGCGCTCGCTCATCCCGGCCCGCCCGGCGATGTCGCGCGAGAAGCGCGCGACGGCCGCGCAGTGGCGCGCAGCGCGATGGTCGCGCTCGTCGAGCGTGCGGATGAGGCTCGACAGCACGCCCCAGGAGAGGTTCGCGTACTGGCGCGTGCGCGACGCGGGCGATCGAGACGAGCCGCATCATGTACGAGAACGCGAGCACCATCAGCAGCGCGAACGCGATCACGGCGACGCCGGTCTGGACGTACACGGCGGCGAGCGCTGCGGCAAGCGCGAGGTTGAGTCCCGTGACGAGCAGGTAGTCCAGCGGCAGTCGCGGCAGGTGCTGGGGCAGGCCGTCGAGCAGATTGATCTCGGCGTCGACGAAGACGATGTTGACGAGCAGCACGAGCGCTCCGACGGCGGCGAGGATGAACGGGAACGCGACGCCGTCCTGGGGGATCCCCAGGCTGGCCGACACCCCAGGCCGCGAACGCATCGGGGGTCGCGGCGCCGGCGACGTTCACCAGCAGGGCCTGCCAGCGATAGCGGCGCTGGATCAGCCAGACGCCGGATGTGATGATCGGGATCGCCATCGCGCAGGCGGGGTCGAGGAAGCCGATCGCGAGCACCACGCACAACAGGACGCCCGAGACCGAGATGTCGCGCTCCCGATCGATGGACGTCATGATCAACTGCGCGAACACGGCGGCGCCCAACAGGACCCAGAACAGGCCGTCTGCGGTCTCGCCCGTCCAGGTGACGACGGCGAGAACCACGCCCGGCGAGGAGGAATCCGACACTGGTGCCGACGACAACGAACGCTCGCTGACGGCCCGGCGCGTCGCGCAACATGGCGTAGACGGTAGCGCCGCGAACCGCAGGCAGCGATCAGATCACCTCGACGGCGGGTAACTAACCGCGGCTGTAGTGCACGGTGCCTCCTCGGGTCCGCCGCACCCCCTGCGGGTGCCTATGCAAAGGGGATCTAGACGACTTCTGAGGCTTAAGCACTACTTTGGTTCGAACATATGTGCACTTTGTGCCAATATCGACGCAAAAGCTGTCTCGACCACCGACAGTTCTGCACAGGTGCGCACCCTCAAGACCTCCGAAGCCGCCGCTCTGCTCAACGTGTCGCCGAACACGTTGCGTGCCTGGGAGCGCCGTTTTGGCTATCCGCACCCGCAGCGTTCGCCCGGCAAGCACCGCCTGTACACCCACGGCGAGGTCGCGGCACTGCGCGACGCGCTCCAGGAGGGGTTGTCGATCTCGTCGGCCGTTTCACGCGCGCGCGAGGCGTTGACCGCCGACACGAACTCGCTCGTCAGCGCGATCGCGGCCTTCGAGCTCGAGCGCGCCGATGCCGCGATGGAGGCGGCGCTGGCGCTGCGGTCGGTCGAGCGATCGGTTGAGGAGGTGCTGTTGCCGTCGCTCCAGGAGATCGGCGAGCGCAACGGCTTCGACTCGGCACCGTGGGCGTTCGCCGCGCGCTGGGCCGGCGGCTGGTTGCAGCGCGCGCAGCGGCTCGCGCCCGCGCCGCAGCGGCCGGGGGCGATCCTGATCGGCGACGCCACGCCGCGACGAGCTCGACTTCGACGCGCTGAGCATGCACGCGATGGAGCTGTTCTGTCTTCGGGCCGGGGCGCGCGTCCTGCCCCTGCCCGTCCTTGGCGTCGGCGGCCTGACCGACGTCGTCGGGGCGTTTTCTCCGAACGCCGTCGTCATCGCCGGCTCGCCATGCCTCCGACGACGACGTCGCGCGCTGGGCCTACACCGTGCGCTCGGCGGCCGGTGCGCTCCCGATGGCACTCTTCCATCGCAACCGCGAGCCGCGCCGGGCGATGGCGACCGGCGCGCGCACGCTGCCCGAATCGCCGGGCGACGCGCAGCGCCAGGTGCTGGCGATGGCCGAGACGCACCACGCGACCGTGACCTCGCCCGACCGCGTCACCACGTTCCCGCGCAGCGACGCCGCTCGTCGCGCCGCCCGCCGCAGGACAATGAGCGCATGACGAACGCTGCGCACCTGCGCCTGGTCGCTGAACCCCTCCCCGGCCGCCGCGAGCGGGCCCACTTCTGCGGCCACTGCGGGGCGCCGCCGGTCACGCTGCCGGCCCCGCGCGTCTGCGGGCGCTGCGGGCTGGGTCTCGTGCTCGAGGCCGACGCCGAGCTCGCGCCCGCGCCCGGCGCCGCGTTCCTGACCGTCGACCGCGCGCTCACCGTGTGCGGGATGTCCGGCGCCGCGGAGGACCTGCTGTGCGTCAGCGAGCTCGACGCCGTCAATCGCCACCTCGGTGACTTCCTCGTGCCGGCGGACGCGTCCGCGTCGGCCCCTGAGCTCGCCGCGCTGATCATCGGCGCCATGTCCGACGCCCACGTCGGCGCGGCCGCCGTCGTGCGCCCGCCGGACGAGTTCGGCGTGCGCTACCGCGTGCGGATCGGCTCGTGCGGCCCGCCGCAGGCGGCGCTGCTCGTGTTTGACGAGTGACCCGCGCGCTTTCGCGGTGCGTCTTCGCACTCCTTCCTGGTCGATAACGCGCACGGAACCTCTCCGCTTGCAGCTTCGTCTGCATAGGTTGCGGCAGGTTTGAGTAACTTCGATAACTCTCAGGTATGGGAGTCATCCGCACCAACGCCGCCGCCGCCATGCTCGGCGTCAGTCCGAACACGCTGCGCTCGTGGGAGCGCCGTTTCGGATATCCGGCACCGCGCCGCACCCAGGGCGGCCACCGCCAGTTCGACCTCGTCGAGATCGAGGCGCTGCGGACGGCGTTCGAGGAGACCCACAACGTCTCGTCGGCGATCTCGATGGCCCGTGAGCGGGGCTCCGGCCCCGCGACCCCCGCGCGGCTGCGCTCGGCGTTCGCGCGGTTCGACGACGGCGAGGCCGATCGCGTGCTCGAGGAGAGCCTCGCGGTGCGCTCGGTCGAGCGGACGGTCGAGGAGGTCATGCTGCCCGCCGTCGAGGCGCTGCGCGAGTGTGACCAGCTTCCCGGTCCTGAGTACGGCTTCGCGTGGCGCTGGGCCTCGAGCTGGCTCGCCGCCGCGATGCGCGTCGCCCCTGCACCGACGCGCGACGAGGGCACGCTGATCTTTGACGCGTCGCAGCCGGTCGACGTCGACGCGCTCCATGCGCAGGCGCTCGAGCTGGTGCTGCGCCGCGGCGGCATGCGGACGCTGACCCTCAACGTCGAGCTTGACCCCGATCGCGTCGGGCGTGCGCTCAAGGCCCTGGACCCCCGCGCGGTGGTCCTGACGGGGCGCCGGGCGTCGCTCGACGCTCTCGGGAGGATCGTCTACGCCGCGCGCCGCGTCGGCGGCGACAGGGTCTGCGTGTTCGACTACCGCGGCGCGCTGCCCGAGACGGGCGCGAGCACGGTCGAGCGCCTCGGGTCGCGGCCGCTGGCCGCCCGCGATGCTCTGTTCGCGGAGATGGACCGCCGCGCCGGCGAGCCGATCTCGACGCGTGGGCCGAGCATCACCGCTCGCGGTGGGTGCGACCAAGCGGCGGTCGCAATCCCCTGATCCATCCGCAAGCGCCGCCAAAATGCGGTGCGCCCCATGGCCCTCGTCCCCGGTGACCCGCTGGCGCATCGCGCGCTGGATTCGCTGCTCCAGGCCGAGGCGATCGTCCGCCGCCGGCTGAGCGCCGACCTCGAGCGCGAGGGGCTTTCGGCGTCCGGGTTCTCGGTGCTCGTCGTCCTGACGACGGCCGGCGGTGCGCTCGAGCTGCGCGCGCTCCGAGCGCGGCTGCACACGTCGAAGGCCAACGCGACCGAGGTCGTCTCGACGCTCGAGGCGCGCGGTCTCGTCGCACGCACGCGCATGGCCCACGACCGTCGCGCGGCGATGGTCTCGCTGACCGCGCTCGGGCGCGAGGTCGTCGACCGCCTGTTCCCCGAGCACACGGAGCGCGTCAGCGACGCGTTCGCGGTGCTGGACGAGGCGGAGAAGCGGTCGCTGGCGGAGATCTGCCGGAAGCTCGCGGCGTAGCGTTGGCAGTTCCGGACCCGGCACAACCGCCCGTACCTACAATCCGACGACCCCATGGCCGTCGACCCGGATCAATCCTTCCCACAGCTCGAGCAGCAGGTCCTCCAGCGCTGGCGCGAGCGCGACGTGTTCGCCGAGTCGCTGCGTCGCCGCGAGGGCGCGCCGGAGTGGGTCTTCTACGAGGGTCCGCCGACCGCCAACGGCAAGCCGGGCGCCCACCACGTGCTGGCGCGCGTGTTCAAGGACATCTACCCGCGCTACCGCACGATGCGCGGCGACCTCGTCCAACGCAAGGGCGGCTGGGACTGCCACGGGCTGCCGGTCGAGATCGCGGTCGAGCGCGAGTTGGGGATCTCGTCCAAGGAGGAGATCGAGGCCTACGGGATCGCCGAGTTCAACGCGCGCTGCCGCGAGTCGGTGTTCGCGTTCGTCGACGACTGGAACACGCTGACCGAGCGGATCGGGTTCTGGATCGACCTCGACGACGCCTACCGCACGCTCGACGCCACGTTTGTCGAGTCCGTGTGGTGGGCGCTGCGCCAGATCCACGACAAGGGCCTGTTGTACGAGGGCCACCGGGTCGTCCCGTACTGCACGCGCTGCGGCACGTCGCTGAGCTCGCACGAGCTCGGCCAACCGGGCGTCTACCAGGAGGTGTCGGACCCGTCGGTGTACGTCCGCTTCGCCGTCACCGAGGACCACGGCCCGCTCGACACCGGCGACGAGCTGCTCGTCTGGACGACGACGCCGTGGACGCTGCCATCCAACGCCGCGGTCGCCGTCGACCCCGACCTCCGGTACGTCCGTGCGCGCGCCGCGGGCCAGGAGCACCCGGTCGTGCTCGCCGAGAACCTGATCGAGCGGGTGCTCGGGGCCGATACCACCGTCGAGATCCTCGAGGAGTTCCCGGGCTCGGAGCTCGAAGGGACCCGCTACGCGCCGCCGTTCGATTTCCTACCCGGCGAGCTGTGGGGCGAGCTCGGCCACAGCGTGCTGCTCGCCGACTTCGTCACCGATACCGAGGGCACTGGCCTCGTCCACACCGCGATCGCGTTCGGTGAGGACGACTTCCGCCTCGGCGAGCGCTACGGGCTGGCGGTCGTCAACCCGGTCCGCGGCGACGGCACGTACGACGACCGCATGGGCCCGTACGCCGGGCGCTACGTCAAGGACGCCGACGCCGACCTGATCGACGACCTGCGCCGCCGCGGCCGGCTGCTGCGCGCCGAGGACTACCTGCACTCCTATCCGCACTGCTGGCGCTGCGACACGCCGCTCATCTACTACGCCAAGCCGTCGTGGTACATCGCGACGTCGAAGATCTCAGACCAGCTGCTGGCCGCAAACGACGCGATCGCCTGGCATCCCGACCACATCAAGGAGGGCCGCTTCGGCGACTGGCTGCGCAACAACGTCGACTGGGCGCTGTCGCGCGAGCGCTACTGGGGCACGCCGCTGCCGGTGTGGCGCTGCGGCCAGGACCACATCCACGTCATCGGCTCGTTCGGCGAGCTCGAGCAGCTCAGCGGAACGCTCGTCGACGACCCTCACCGCCCGTTCGTCGATGACATCGGCTTCCCGTGCCCGCAGTGCGGTGAGCCGATGGCGCGCGTGCCCGAGGTCATCGACGTGTGGTTTGACTCCGGCGCGATGCCGTTCGCCCAGGAGCACGCCCCGTTCGAGAACGAGCAGCGCTTCGAGCAGCGCTTCCCGGCGGACTACATCTGCGAGGCGCTCGACCAAACCCGTGGCTGGTTCTACTCGCTGCTCGCCGTCTCGACGCTGCTGTTCGGCCGGTCCTCGTACAAGCGCGTGCTGTGCCTCGGCCTGGTGCTCGACGGCGAGGGGCGCAAGATGTCCAAGTCGGTGGGCAACGTCGTCGACCCGTGGGACGTCATCGAGCGCCACGGCGCCGACGCACTGCGCTGGTACTTCTTCACCGCCAAGCAGCCGTGGGACTCCTACCTGTTCGACTCCGACAAGGTCGGCGAGGGCGTGCGGCTGTTCATGCGCCAGCTGTGGAACGTGCACGCGTTCATGGACCGCTACGCGCCCGACGGCACGGACGGCGGGCCGACCGACCTCGACCGCTGGATCATCTCCCGCCTGCACGCGACGGTAGCCGAGGTGACCGAGCGCCTCGATGCGTTCGACACGACGACGTCTGGCCGAACGATCGCGACGTTCGTCGACGACCTCAGCAATTGGTACGTGCGTCGCTCGCGGCGGCGCTTCTGGGACGGCGACCCGAGCGCGTTTACGACGCTGCGCGAGTGCCTGGTCACGGTCGCCAAGCTGCTGGCGCCGTTCACGCCGTTCGTCGCCGACCAGCTCTACGAGAGCCTCGACGGGTCTGAGCCGTCGGTCCACCTGTGCGACTGGCCGGCCGCCGACGAGCGCAGCCGCGACATCGCGCTGGAGACGGCGATGGCGGTCGCGCGCGAGACGGTGCGCCTCGGGCTCGCCGCGCGCGGCCAGGCGAAGATCGCGCTGCGCCAGCCGCTGGCCGAGGCGGTCGTCGTCGCGGCGGGGCCAGAACGCGCCGCGATCGAACGGCTCGACGCGGTCGTGCGCGAGGAGCTCAACGTGCGCGCGCTGCGGTTCGTGAAGCAGGCCGACGAGCTCGGCTCCTACGAGGTCAAGCCGAACTACCGCACGCTCGGGCCGCGCTTCGGCAACACGATGCCCGACGTCGCCGACGCGGTCGCGGGGCTGAACCCCGACCACGTTGCCGCCGCCGTGCACGCGGGCGGGACGGTCGGCGTCAACGTCGGCGGCGCCGACCACGACCTGACGGCCGACGACCTGCTGCTGGCCATGCGGCCGCTCGACGGCTACCAGCTCGAGCGCGAGGGCTCGCACGCGGTGGCGCTCGAGCTGACGCTCGACGACGACCTCCGCCGCGAGGGCCTGGCGCGCGAGGTCGTGCACGCGGTGCAGGGCGCGCGCAAGAACGCGGGGCTCGAGGTGTCCGACCGGATCGCGCTGACCCTCGGCGGCGACGACGAGCTCGTCGCGGCGGCTCGCGCGCACGAGCCCTACGTGACCGGCGAGACGCTCGCGTCGAGCGTCGCCTACGACGGCGACGGCGCAGCGGGCGAGCGGGCGGACATCAAGGGCCGCACGCTGAACATCGCCGTCGCGAAGATCTGACCGCCGCGACGACGCGCAGGGTCACATCAGTCGCGATCGCAGGACGCTGTGGCCCGAGTGCGCGGTGCCGCCGACGCGCTGGACCGAGATGTCGAGGTAGCGGTAATGGTGGGGGTCCTGCGGCAGCCGCAGGACGAGCGCCGCATGGCCGTGTCTGTCGACGTCGAACGCGACGATCGGCGCGAGGTGGCGGGTGTCGGTCAGCAGCCATGCCTCGTAGTACGTCCCGGGCCGCGGGCGCGGGAGGTCCGACAAGACCGTCCTCGAAACCGCCAAGGCCGACCCGCAGATGTCGATGTGGGTCGATCTGGTCAAGAAGGCCGGCCTCGACAAGACGTTCTCGTCGAGCTCGAAGAAGGTGACCGTGTTCGTGCCCGACAACGACGCGTTCAAGAAGCTGTCGAAGACCGATCTCGACAAGCTGACCAAGAACACCAAGGACCTCGCCGGGGTCCTGCTCTACCACGCGATCTCCGGCGACGTCCCGGCGAGCAAGCTCGAGAAGATGACGTCGGCCAAGACGCTCGAGGGCAGCGACGTCAAGCTGGCGGCCAAGGACGGGACGCTGCACGTCAATCAGGCGAAGGTCGTCAAGGCCGACATCGCCGCATCCAACGGCAAGATCGACGAGATCGACGACGTCCTCGCGCCGTCCAAGTGACGACCTGCTGGGCCGAGCCCGTTCCGCGCTTACGCCAGGACGGGCTCGAGCTCGGCTTCGAGCTTCTTCTTGGGGTAGGCGCCGATGACCTTCTTGACCGGCTGGCCGCCCCGGAACAGGATCAGCGTCGGGATCGACAGCACGTCGTAGTTGGCGGCCGTCTCCTGGTTGTCGTCGACGTTGAGCTTGACGACGGTCAGCTCGGGGCGCTCCTTGGCGATCTCCTCGAGCACCGGCCCGACGACGCGGCACGGCCCGCACCACGGCGCCCAGAAGTCGACGAGCACGGGGCCGTCGGCCTCGATGACGTCGGCCTGGAAGCTGGAGTCGGTGACTTCGTGAGTGGCCATGCGTAGCTCCTTCGGGGATCGTTGCCCGACTAACTATACAAAATGAAGTGCCGCGGGCTCCCGCCGTTCTAACCGCGCGAGCGCGACGAACGATGTGCGGACTCACGTAGACCTCGACGAACGCGGCGGCGATGAGCATCGGGATCGCTATCGACACGGTAACGAACGTCGCCGCCAGCAGCTCGTGCCAGCGCTCCTGGCGGCTGGCGATGATCCACGCGGCGAGCGGCAGGAACAGCGCGACGAGCTCGGGGACCGCGTGCGGCGTCAGCCCGAGCAGCAGCACCGAGATCGGCATGCCCTCCTGCCAGGCGAGCGTCGAGGCCTGCGCTGCCGAGCACGTAGGCCTGGGTGCCGAGCGAGAACAACGTCGCGGCCATCACGAACAGGATCGCGCCCTGGCCCGCCCGGTCGTGGAGCGTGCGCTTCCAGCCCGAGTGCTGCTCGGCCTGCATCGGCAGCGAGCTGCCGGCGATGAATCCGGCGACGCATGCGAAGCCGTGCAGGGCGAGCACGAGCGAGTTGCGAAACAGGATGTGGCCGACGTCGCCGAGCGTCCCCGGCCGGACATGGCCGGACAGCGGCAGCCCCGACACGTCGGGCGTCGAGTGGCGCGCGACGACGTAGGTCGCCAGCAGCAGGCCGAAGCAGACCGCCGAACGCGCCGAGCAGCCACGGGCGCAGCGACGTCCACGGCGCGCCGCGCCAGCGGAGCAGCGTCGAGCGGGTGTCCTGGATGCCCTGGACGAGGGCGTAGCGACTGGGGTCCATCCCCCGAGGAGATCGGCCTCGGCGCGTGCGCTTGAGCTGCTTCAGCCCGCCAAATGAGCGAGCTTGTCGGGGTTGATGATCGACCGGATCTGCCTGAATCTCGGCCGTCGGCGATGTCGAGCGCCATGACCCCGAGACGCTGCCGTCGGGGTCGATGAACATCGCCCCCGGCTGGCCGTTGACGACCGTTTCGCGGATCTCGAGGCCGCGGGTGCGAACGCCCTGGCGCGCCCACGCCCGCAGCGTGCGCGCGACGCGGTTGCGGCCGCGCAGCGCCCGCGCGAGCGCCGGGACCTTGCCGCCGCCGTCGCCGTGCAGCACGACGTCGTGGGCCAGCAGCGCCTCGAGGCCCTCGAGATCGCCGTCGCGCGCCGCCGCGAAGAAGCGGTGCGCGAGCTGCGCGCGCTGCTCCTGCGACGGATCGAAGCGCGGGCGCTGCTCGGCGACCTGCGCCGGGCGCGCGTGGCGAGCTGGCGCGCGTTGTCGACGCTCGTGCCGACGATCTCGGCCACCTCGTCGTAGCCGTAGTCGAACACGTCGTGCAGCAGCAGCGCCGCGCGCTGCTCGGGTGACAGCGCTCTCGAGGACGACGAGGAACGCCAGCGACAGCGAGTCGGCCAGCTCGGCCGCCGCGCCGGGTCCGTCGGTCGCGGCGTCGCCGAGCACCGGCTCGGGCAGCCACTCGCCGACGTAGTGCTCGCGCCGCACCCGCGCCGACCGCAGCTCGTCGATCGACAGCCGCGTGGCGACGGTCGCCGCGAACGCCCGCGGCGACTCGATCGCCTGCCCGTCTCGATCGCCTCGTGGACGCGCAGCAGCGTCTCCTGGACGACGTCCTCGGCCGTCGCGACGCTGCCGAGCATCCGGTAGGCGACCGCGAACGTCGTCGGGCGCAGGTCGGCCAGCAGCTGCTCGCCGTTTGCGGTCATGCCGTTGCGCTACCCGCGAATGCGCCGCGCAAACTCGGGTGCGCGGGCTTCCAGTCCAGCACGCGCCCGGCCTTGGCGTTCGAGGCGCCGCGGATCTCGGTCATCATCACCGTCGTCGCCTCCCCGGCCAGCGCGCGCCCGACGAACCGCGGGACGTGCATCGGCGGCTTGGCGCCGAGCTCGGCTGCGATCTCGGGCAGCCACTCGGCGACCGGGGCCGGGTTCGTCGTCGACGATGTTGTAGACGCCGCGCTCGCCGTGGGTCAGCGCGGCGACCGTCGCCTCGGCGGCGTCGGCGATGTGGATGAACGACCACACGCCCTGCCCGTCTGCCGACGATCGGCATCCGGCGCTTGCGGATCAGGTCGACGTGCTCGCCCGCCGGCGGAGTCCAAGCTCGTGCCGGGGCCGTAGAAGCCGCCGTAGCGCAGAGCGATCCCGACGGTCCACTCGCGCCCCGGTGACCGCCTCCTCGACGTAGCGGATCGCGGCCACGCGTCTCGCGCACCGCGCTCGGCGGATCGGTGTCGAACGGGTCGTCCTCGGTCTTCACCGGGCCGCCGACCGTTCGGCCGGCCAGCCGGCGAAGCTCTGGGCGATGAACCGCTTGACGCCGACCGCGCGGCCGGCGGCCAGCAGGTGGTCGGTGGCTTCGGTGCGCAGGCGATTGGTCTGCGCGAAGGCGCGGTCGAGGTTGCGCATCATCCCGAGTTGCGACAACGCGGTGAGCTCGTGGATGATCGCGTCGGGCTGGGCCTCGGGCGACCACGCGCGCAACCGCCTCGGGGTCCAGCGCGTCGGCGACGGCCGGCGTCGCGCCGAGCCCGCGCAGCAGCTCCTGCTTTGCCGGCGTGCGCGTCATGCCTGTGACCTCGTGTCCGTGCTCCACCAGCCGCGGAACCAACTGCTTGCCCAGGGCGCCCGTGGCGCCGGCGACGACGATACGCATGTCGTCCTCCTTCTCGTGTGTGTCTACGCGAGACTGACGAGACACCCCGATGAGCTGTGACAGCGGTGGTCAGCCGCGGCGCCAGCGCAGGGCGGGGACGAGCCAGATCGCCTCGGCGGCGATGCGCCACGACATCTTGCTCGTGCCCTCGACGCGGTCGCGGAAGACGATCGGGACCTCGACGACGTTGAACCCGCGCTGGGCGGCGCGGTAGGTCAGCTCGATCTGGAAGCCGTAGCCGGCCGAGCGCACGCGTCGGCAGGTCGATCGCCTCGAGCACCTCGCGGCGGAAGCACTTGAAGCCGCCGGTCAGGTCGTGCACGCCGAGGCCGAGGACGACGCGCGCGTACGTCGAGCCGCCCTGGCTGATGAAGCGCCGCAGCGGTGGCCAGTCCTCGACGCCGCCGCCGTCCACGTAGCGCGAGCCGAGCGCGAGGTCGGCCCCGTCGCGCACCGCGGCCAGCAGCCGCGCGATGTCCTTGGGGTCGTGCGAGAAGTCGGAGTCCATCTCGAGCACGAAGCCGGCGCCGTTGCGCAGCGCGTGGTCGAAGCCGGCGAGGTACGCCGGCCCGAGGCCCGCGCGCTGTGTGCGGTGCAGGACCTCGACCGCGTCGTGCTCGGCCGCCAGCCCGTCGGCCAGCCGACCGGTCCCGTCGGGCGAGTTGTCGTCGACGATCAGGATCCGGTGCCCGTCGGGCGCGCACTGCTCCAGCACGTCGCAGCGACGCGCGCACGAGGCGCTCGATGTTCTCGGCCTCGTTGAAGGTGGGGAGGATGAGCCAGGGCGGGCCGGGCATGACCGGCCGCGTACCCTAGAGCGCTACACGCATGACCGACGTCCCCGAACGCCGAAATCGCCGCCGTCCTCGATGAGCTCGGCGACCTGTACGAGCTCGACGGAGCGGTCGTGCATCGCGTCGTCGCCTACCGCACCGCGGCCAAGACGGTCCGCGAGTCGACGGTCTCGGTCGCCGCGCTGGCGCGCAACGGCAAGGCGACCGATCTGCCGGGGATCGGCAAGACGCTCCAGGAGAAGATCGTCGACCTGATCGAGACCGGCTCGATCCCGGCCGCCGAGAAGCTGCGGGCGAAGTTCCCGGCCGGGCTTGTCGAGATGACCAGGCTCCCCGGTCTCGGGCCCAAGCGCGCCCGCAAGCTGTTCGACGAGCTCGGCATCGACTCGCTCGACCGCGCTGCGCGCCGCCGCCGAGGCCCAGGAGCTGCGCGACGTGCGCGGGTTCGGCGAGAAGTTCGAGCAGAGCGTCATCGCGGCGCTCGACTCCGGCGCCGCCGACGAAGGCGTCGGTGCGACTGCCGCTGTACCAGGCGCTGCCGGTCGCCGAGGCGATCATCGAGGCGCTGCGCGCGCACCCCGCATCGGAGCGCGTCGAGCTGGCCGGATCGGCGCGGCGGATGGTCGACGCGATCAAGGACCTCGACATCATCGCCACCGCCTCCGATCCCAAGGCGCTGCTCGACGCCTTCTCGCAGCTCGACGCGTTCGAGGCGTGCTCCAAGCCCGGCGACAACGCGGCCAAGGCCCGCACCCACAACGGCCTGGCGGTCGACCTGCGGGTCGTCAACCCCGAGCAGTTCGGCAACCTGCTCCAGCACTTCTCGGGCGCGCGCGACCACAACATCGCGCTGCGCGAGCGCGCGGTGCGCCGTGGGCTGCACGTCTCCGAGTACGGGATCCTCGACGACGCCGACGGTGTCACCCACACGTTCACGACCGAGGAAGAGGTCTACGGGTACCTCGGGCTGCCGTGGATCCCGCCGGAGATGCGCGAGAACCGCGGCGAGCTCGACCTGACCGAGATCCCGATCCTGATCGAGCAGTCAGACCTCAAGGGCGACCTGCACTGCCACACCGTCGCCTCCGACGGGCAAGTACACGATCGAGGAGATGGCCCACGCCGCCCATGAGCTGGGGCTCGAGTACCTCGTGATCACCGATCACTCGGCCAGCCACGGCTTCGGCGACGACGTCCAGCCCGACGAGCTGCGCCGCCAGATCGAGCGCGTGCGCACGGTCGACGCAGGGCTCGACGGCTTCGACCTGCTGATCGGCAGCGAGGTCAACATCCTGCCCGACGGCTCGCTCGACTACGCCGACGACGTGCTCGCCGAGCTCGACTGGGTGATCGCCAGCATCCACACGTCGTTCGGGCTGTCCTCGGAGGCAGATGACGGCGCGGCTCGTCGCCGCCTGCGAGCACCCGTGGGTCGACGCGATCGGCCACCCGACCGGCCGCAAGATCGAGGCCCGCGCGCCGTACGCGATCGACATGGCGGCGCGTGATCGAGGCCGCGGCGCGGACCGGCGACGATGATCGAGATCAACTCGGCCCCCGACCGCCGCGACATGAACGACGTCCACGCCCGCGCCGCCAAGGAGGCAGGCGTGCGGATCCTGATCGACTCCGACGCTCACCGGATCGAGACGCTGGCCAACACGCGCTGGGGGATCGCGACGGCGCGGCGCGCGTGGCTGACGAAGCGACGACGTCGCCAACACGCTGCCGTGGAAGCAGTTCGCGCCGCTGCGCAAGCGAGCGGGTGGCGCCGCGGTTCAGCCGAGCAAGGCGGGCAGCAGGTCGCGCTCGACCGGCGCGGTCGACGGCGGCGGCCCGGAAGGGCGCCAAGAGCTCGAGCGCGCGCTCGCGGTAGTCCGCGACGGGATCGTCGAGCGCGGTGCGCAGCGCGGTCGGCAGGTCGTCGGAGACGAGCCGCTCGTCGAGCTGTTGCGCGAGGCCCAGCGCGACGTAGGGCCCGGCGCCGCGGGTCGTGACGAGCCGGCAGCCGTCGGCCAGCGCCTCGAGCTGGGCGAGGCCGTAGTCCTCGTAGAGCGGCGCGGCGACGAACACGCGCGCGCGGCGCAGCAGCGCGCGGTACTCGGCGGCGGGGAGCAGGCCGGCGAAGCGCACGCCGGGCGGCGCGGCGCCGGCCGGGCGCTCGCAGGCCGCAGATCACGAGCTCCTCGCCGTCGCGCCGCGCGCTGGCCCACGCCGTCAGGATCCGGTCCAGGCCCTTCTTGCGCGGGTCGGCCGTGTACGCGACGGCGGCGATGTCACGTTCGTCGGCCGGCCCGGAATCGCTCGGCTCGACGGCCACCGGCACGACGACCGCCGGCGTGGCCGGCAGCCGGGTCGGGCAGCGCGCTCGCCGCGGTCGGGACGAGCAGCGTCGCCTGCGCCCAGCCGCCGCCGTTCCAGCGGGCGCTGCCAGAACCCGTGGCGCCCGGGCCGGTTGGCCATCGCGAGCGCGTCGAAGCGGATCGCCCCCGGCCGCGGCCACAGCAGTGCGGCGGTTGTCGACGAGTAGACGATCGCGCGCGGCGCGTGGCGGGCGATCCCGTCGACCGCCGCCGCGCCGCGCCGCCCGTGCCCACAGCAGGTCGGTCAGCGCGAGCGTGCGGACCTGGCGCTGGCGCGCCGCGGCCACGACCTCGACGCGTCGCGCCGGCGCGCCCGAGCGACTCGGCGAGTTGTGCGTCGAACGCCCGCAGCCCGGCCGTCGAGCCGAGCGACACGATCAGCACGTCGACCATCAGTACTACGAGCGCGCCGCCGCCGTTGATCGACGGCACCTCGCGCCGCATGCCCGGCGTGCGCTTGAGCTCCATCGGCCGGATCGGCGACGTGTCCTCGACGTAGAACGTCGCGCCGTCGCGCTCCTCGATCGCGATCACGGCGCGGTGCTGTTTGCGCCACGACAGCGCCCAGATGATCGCGAAGCCGGTCGCCACCGCCGGGATCTTCGGCGACAGGGCGCCGAGCACGCCGGCGACGATCGTCGCCAGCAACAGCGGCCACAGCCGGTTGATGACGACCGCCGCGGGTCGGTGCTCGGGCATCGACGTGGCCGCCTTCGCGTCGGCGAGCAGCCGCCCGATCGCACCGGTGACGCTCGCCCGACGCCCGAGGAACGCGCCGATCACCGTCGCGATCAGCCACCAGCCCGCCGCGAACAGGACGATGCGGTCGTCGTCGGCCTCGCTCGCGGCGGCGACGGTGATCACGGCGAGCAGCGTCGCCGACGCCGCGCTCAGCAGGACGGTCGTTCGCAGGAACTCGACGAAGCGCATGTGATCTCGATCAGGCCGCCAGGGCCTCGAGCATCGCTCCGGACCTCGTCGGGCCCGTCGATGAGCAGGTCGGACGACTGCTCGAGCTCCGGCGGCGTCTCGTCCGACCGTACCCCGATGCACAGGGCGCGCGCCAGTCGGCCGCGCTGCACGAGCTCGCGCAGCGCGGCGAACGCGTCGAGGTCGGTCGTGTCGTCGCCCGCGTACAGCGCGCGAGTCGAGGTCGACGTCGCGCATCAGCCGCGCCACGCCGCGGCCCTTGTCGAGCGGCTCGGGCGGGCGGATCTCGAGCACCTTGCGCCCCCAGTGGGTGACGAACCCGGCCGCCTCGGCGTGCGCCGCGACGTCGCGCAGCGCGTCGTGGGCCGCGTCCTCGTCGAGCGCGCCGCGCCAATGCAGCGCGGCGATCACGTCCTTGTCCTCGAGCCGCACCCGCAGCGAGCGCAGCTGCGGCGTCAGCGCGTTATTGGCGAACGCCTGAACGCGGGCTGCCCACGGCGCGATCGCAGCGTCGGTCTCGGGCCGTCACCTCGCCGCCGCGCAGTAGCTCGGCGCCGTGGTTGCCGACGTAGTGGATCGAACCGAGCGAGACGATCCGCCGCGCGGTGGCGGCGCGGCGCCCGCTGACGCACGCGACGAGCCCGTAGCGCCGCGCGACGGCGATCAGCGGCGTGCGCGTGCTGTCGGGGACGTGGGCGTCGTCGGCGTGGCGGACGATCGGCGCCAGCGTCCCGTCGACATCGAGCAGCACGGCGCTGCGCGGCGGGTCGGCGAGCCATGGGCGCGAGCGCCTGTGCCAGCTCGGCGGTGAACGGACATGCCGTCCATTGTCCCCCGCGGCGGTCAGCCCAACAGGAACGGGATGCGCGTTGCGATGACGTACAGCGTGAACGCGACCGTCGCACCGCGCAGCGGGCGGCTCGTTCCCACCGCCGCCAGCGGCAGCGTCCAGACGACGTACCAGGGCAGCAGCCATGTCGTTCCGATCAGCACGAACAGCGTCGCCCAGCCGGCGGCGGCGATCCAGTCGTGCCCGCGCCACGCGCGCCACAGCGCCCAGCCGACGCCGGCGAGCGATGAACAGGTCGGCCAGCACGCGCGCGGTGTGCGTGAACGTCGGCTGGTTGAAGACGTCGTGCGACAGCTTGCACCGGGACCGCGTGGGTGGCGACGAAATTCGTCGCCGGCAGCGTGTGCAGGAACCCGCTCGCCGCCGGACGCCGAAGAAGATCGTGCCGACGATCGCGACGCCGACCGCGGCGGCGCCGGCGCCGATCAGCCCGCGGCGGCGGTCGTGGCAGCCGATCAGCGCGAACGGCGCGATCACGATCATCGAGATCTTCGCCCCGCGCGGCCGCGACGACCGCCGCCATCCCGCCCATGTCGCGCTCGGACAGGATCAGCGCGATCCCGGCCAGCGCGGGCAGCAGGATCAGCATGTCGTTGTGGCCGCCGCCGACCTCGAACACGAGCAGCGCCGGGTTCAGGCCGACGAGCGCGACGGCCATGCGCGGGTCGACCCCGCGGCGCTCCGCCAGCCGCCACACGAGCCAGCACGTCACGAGGCTGCACACGAACGCGATCGCCTTGAACGTCCACATCGCGCCCGCGACCCCGAGCGGCACGAGCGCGTACGACGCGACGGTGAACAGCGGCCCGTAGGCCGACTTGACGTCATGCCACTGGATGTAGGGCCGGATCGGATCGTGCTGCGAGCGCCGCCGCCCAGCCGTGGGTGTAGGGGTCGAGGCCGTGCAGGGCGCTCTCGCGGGCGAAGCCGACGTAGCCGAACACGTCGGCCGAGAACAGCGGCGGCGCGAGCAGGAAGATCGACGTTGGCGGCGACGATCCCCGCGATCAGGGCGGGGGTGCGGATCGCGCCCAGGCACGCCAGAACGACGAGCCAGCAGGCGCTCATCGCGATCAGCACGCCGCCGAGGTCGTGCCACGTCGTCAGCGACCCGAGGTGCAAGGGGTGCAGCGGCCCGGCCAGCCAGCCGGGGAACGCATGGCGGCCGGCCGGGACGAGGAACGACGGCGCGGCCGCCGCGTCGACCGCGATCACGAGCGACGCCGCGATCAGGCCGAGCAGCGCGACGACGCCCGTCGCCTCGACGAGCGCGGCGCGCCACCGCCGCCGGGAGATCGGGATCGCTGCGGCGGCCTCACGCACGCCGCAGAGTGTGCCCGAACCTCAGTGTTTCTTGTGCGAACTCTTGTGCTTGGACGTCGTCCGGTGAACGCGCAGGGTGATGGTCTTGTGGCTGGACCGCGACAGTCGCCCCGGCTCTCGTCGTGACGATCATCCACGCCTTGAGGCTCGTGTGATGCTTGAGCGCGCTTGCGAGCGGCCGCGGTCAGGTGGATCTTGATCGTCTTGTGGCCGCCGGCCGCGATCGAGAACGTGCCCTTGCCGTAGCTGACCGCCTTGCGCGGCTTGGACTGTGCTTCGCCTTCGCGCTCGTCGCGTGGATGCCGGTGACCGACGAAAGCGCGATCGCGCCGTTGCACGCCGCCCCGGCTTGCAGGTCAGCACGATCGACGCGGTCGAGCCGCTGACCGACCCGGTGCCGGGCAGCGTGCCGATCGACCCTGGCTTGGGCTTGGCCCCGGCGTGGCGATGACCGTGAACGAGGTCGAGGCGGTCGCGGTCAGGCCGTAGACGTCGGCGACCTTCACCGACACCGTGTGCGGGCCGGGTGCGAACGTGCCGGAGTACTGCTTGCCGGTCGCGTCGCCGAATGTCCCGTCGCCGTTGAGGTCCCAGCTGTAGGAGACGATGCCGCCGTCGGGGTCGCTCGAGCCGCCGGCGTCGAGCGCGACGGGGCTGCCCTCCGGCGTGTCGGCGACCGGCGCGATCGCCGCCGTCGGCGCCGTGTTGCCGACGAATCGCGCCAGCAGCGTCCGGGCCTTGCCGGCCGCGTCGGGCGCGTTGCCGGCGATCAGGATCGCGCCGGTCGACGCAACTGCGACCGCGAACGCGTTGGATGTGTTGGTCGTCGACGCCGGGTCGGCGAACTCGTGCGTCACGCCGCCGCCCGTGCCGAACGACGGATCGGGCGTCCCGTCGGACAGGAAGCGCACGACGAGCGTGCGGGACTTCCCGCGGCGTCGCTCGCCTCGCCCGCGGCGACGATCTTGCCGTCGGGTGCCAGCGCGATGTCGCGGATCGCGAGTCCGCGTGGCCGCCCGGCGGGGTGGTGCCGAACTGATGCAGGACCGTTCCGGCGGTACCGAACGCCGGGTCCGGCGTCCGCTGGGCATCAGCTTGGTCACGCCGACCTTGAACGTGTCGTCGTCGACGCCGAGCATGAAGTCCGACACGCTCGCGCCGACGTAGATCGAGCCGTCGGGGGCGAGCGCGAGCCCGTCGGCGACCGTCTTGGTCTCGGTCGCCGGGGTGAGCGTGCTGCGCTGGATCTTGACCAGGCCGCCGGTTCCGAAGCTCAGGTCGGGCGTGCCGTTGGCGTTCAGGCGCTGGACGAGCGAGACGATCCCGTTCGTCGAGCCCGACGACTGCCCGAACAGCACGAGCTTGCCGTCGGGCTGCATCACGATCCGGCTCCCAGAAGCTGTCGTCGGTGCCGGAGCCGAGCTGTTGGTGCAGGACGCCGGTCGGCACGGCGAAGCTCGTGTCGATGATCCCGGCCGGCGTGTACTTGGCGACCAGCGTCTCCTAGCGAGTCGCCGTCTGAGCGTCGCTGCCGGCCGCGACGACCGAGCCGTCGGGCAGCGCGACCACGTCGGTGAACGCGCTGCGGTGCGCGGGGGCGAAGAAGCTCAGGTTCGAGCGCACGCCGCCGCCGCCGAAGCCGGTCGCCAGGCCGCCGGTCGCGGTGTAGCGCTGGATGTCGCCCTCGGCCGGATCGGCGCGCCGTCGTCGACCGCCTGGCCGGCGATGACGATCGTCCCGTCGGGCGCGATGACGAAGTGGTCGCCCGCGTCGCTGAACGGGTTGGCGCCGAACCCGCGCTGGTCGCGGCGGATGCCGGTCGTGTTGAAGCTCGTGTCGAAGGCCGACCCGTTGGGCAGGTACTTCGTCGTCGTGAACTGGCCGTGTCCGGTCGCGTCGGCGGCGAACGACGTCACGAACGGCGCGTCGCCCGGGCCGAGCGCCAGGCCGTCGGCGAACGAGCCGAGCGTCCCGCCGAGATCGAAGTGGTCGGCGCGGAAGCCGGGCGTGGCGGGGTTGCCGAACGTCGCGTCGAGGTCGCCGTCGGCGGCCAACGCCGCGGGCGCGCAGGTGACGAACAGTGCTGTCGCGGCGAGTGCCGCGAGACCAATCCGGTGCATGTCCTTTGCTCCTCCGTGTGGGCGGACTGCCTGTCCAACGGCCTGGACGGCGCGATATTACGCCGGAAGTCCGTGTTCCAACACTCCCTTGACCCCCGCGTCGAGCGCGTTGAGCCGGTACAGCGCGACCGCCTCGGCGCTGGCGAAGCGCTTGGAGCCTTCGGCGCCGTGGTGCAGCAGGACGCAGTGCTCGAGCTCGAGCCGGCGCTGGTCGTCGAGTCCCAGAGCCGCCGCCCGCTCGCCGATCAGCCGCACGCCGAGCTCGACGTGGCCGAGCATCCGGCCTTCGTCGCTGACCGCGATCTCGGCGCCGTAGGTGAACTCGCGCGTCTTGCCGAGGTCGTGGACGAGCGCGGCGCAGATGAGCAGGTCGTGGCGCAGCCGCGGGTGCAGCACGCACGTCTCGAGCGCGAGCGTGCCGACCGCGACCGTGTGCTCGAGCAGGCCG
Organism: uncultured Actinomycetes bacterium; assembly: GCA_963846975.1. Classification (GTDB taxonomy): domain Bacteria; phylum Actinomycetota; class Thermoleophilia; order Solirubrobacterales; family Solirubrobacteraceae; genus AC-49. The sequence continues at coordinate 20,502 of CAWJXY010000004.1, read as the reverse complement.
CCGAGGTAGGCGTGGTGGCCGCCGCGCGTACACGGGGCTCGGCGCCACTCGGCGCGGAGCGTCGTCGTCGGTTAGCAACGCGTTAAGCAACCGGGCGTAGCCGGGGTCTCGGACCTCGCCCGCGAGGTGCTCGAGGAAGCCGTCGAGCTCGTCGAGGTCGCGGTAGGCGACGGGCAGGAACGCGGCCGGATCGGCGGCCACCGTCTCGTCGCGCGCGATCGCCCGCAGCTCGACCTGGAGCTCGTCGCGGAAGCGCTCGACGCGGCCCGCAACGCGCACCAGATCCCCGCGGTCAAAGCGCCCCGCGAGCGTGTCAGCGTCGCGAAACGCGCGCGCCTGGACGCTGCCGGTCCGGTCGCGCAGCTCGACGGCGAGGTACGGCGCGCCGGCGCGCGTCGTCAGGCGGTCCTTGCGGGTGCAGGCGAACGTTCCGACCAGCTCCTGGCCCGGGCGCAGGGTGGCGATCGTCGGTGGGTCGGCGGTGGCGGCCATCGTGTGCGTCGATCTTCGACGGTCGGCCGGACGGGGGCCGGACGCTGGAACGTGGTGCGCGAGGCCGTAGCATTGCGCAGGTGCTCAGGGGAGCGGTCATCGCGATAGCGGTGTGGGTGTGTACGGGCGCCGGCGTCGCGCTGGCCGGCCCGCCGACGATCACCGAGTTCACGAACGGCATCACGCCGAACTCGAACACGGAGCAGATCACCGCCGGACCCGACGGCAACCTGTGGTTCACCGAGATCAACCCGCGCAGGATCGGGCAGATCACCCCGGACGGGGCGGTCAGCGAGTTCGGCGGCATGAAGACAACGCCGACCGACATCGTCGCCGGACCCGACGGCAACCTGTGGTTCAGCGAGTGGGGCTTCTCGGCGGGCGTCGACGGCGTCGGCAAGATGTCGACGGCGGGCGTGCTGCTCCACGAGTACGAGAGCGGCATCTCGCCCTCGCAGATCCCGGCGATCGCCAACGGACCCGACGGCAAGCTGTGGATCGCCGAGTCCAACCTCGGCCAGGTCGCGAAGATCACCACCGCTGGGGCGGCGACCGAGTACCGCCTCCAGAACCCGCCGCCGGCCGACCCGCACGACTCCGCGGTCGCGGAGGACCTCGTTACCGGGCCCGACCACAACGTCTGGACGACCGGGAGCTTCGCGCCGACGCTGTTCCAAGTGACCGCGGCGGGCGTTGTCGCGGCGCTCGGCACGCTGCCGGCGACTGGGTCGCTGCCGCCGCACGGGACGTCGAGCGAGATCACCAGCGGCCCCGACGGGAACCTCTGGTACACCGACACGGCGACCAACTCGATCGGGCGCCTGACGACGGCCGGCGCGATCACCGAGTTCCCGATCCCGACCCCCGGCTCCGGCCCGTCCGGGATCACCGCCGGCCCGGACGGCAACGTCTGGTTCACGGAGCGCAACGGCGACAAGATCGGCCGCGTCACGCCGGCCGGACTCGTGACCGACTACGCGATCCCGACCGTCCACGGCGGCCCGCTCGGAATCACCGCGGGGCCCGACGGCAACATCTGGTTCGCCGAGAAGGATGCGAGCAAGATCGGCCGCCTGACGCTGCCGATCCCCGACGATCCGTACTTCGATCCGACGCCGGTCAACTCGGCCAACCCGCCGAAGGTCGTGCAGACGGTCAAGCCGTGCCGGGTACCGCACCTCGAGGGGCTGACGGCCACCGCTGCGAAGGCAAAGCTCAAGGCCGCCAAGTGCAAATTGGGCACGATCGTCGTGCCCAAGCACGCCAACCGGTCCAAGTTGCGCGTCGTCCATCAGCTGCCGTCGGCGGGGACGAAGACGACGAAGCCGGTGTCGTTCTCAATGGCCGTGCCGCACAAGCGCAAGCCCCGTCACAAGGTCGCCACACACCACCATTGACGGGGGCGATCGCGCGATCCGGATCGGGTCATCCTGTACGGTGACCCCATGCAGCCGTTGCTGTGGGACCGCCGTCCAGACGGGCTCCGCGCTCCGGCGCTGCTCTGCGCCTTCACCGGCTGGAACGACGCCGGCGACGCCGCATCGGCGGCGCTGAGCTTCATCGGAACGAGCCTCGGCGCGACGCGCTTTGCCCACATCGATCCCGAGGAGTTCTTCGACTTCCAGGCGCAGCGCCCGCGCGTGCGGCTGACCGAATCTCGCGTACGCGAGATCACGTGGCCGCAGGTCGAGATCTTCGAGGCGCGGGTGCCGCGCGCCCACCGCGACCTGATCCTGCTCCAGGGGCCCGAGCCGTCGATGCGCTGGCGGACGTTCACGGCCCTGATCGTCGAGCTGGCCGAAGCGCTCGGCGTGCAGTTCGTCATCACGGTCGGCGCTTTACTGGCCGACGTCCCGCACACGCTGCCCGTCCACGTCACCGGCATCTCTTCGGACGAGTCGCTGGTCGGCCGCATGGACCTGCGCCGCAGCTCGTATGAGGGCCCGACCGGGATCACCGGCGTGCTGCACGCCGCGTGCGCCGAGGCCGGGCTGCCGTCGGCGGGGCTGTGGGCGAGCGTCCCGCACTACGTCGCGGCGGCGCCGAACCCGAAGGCCGCGCTCGCGCTCGTGCGCAAGGTCGAGGGCCTCGTCGGGATCGCCGTCGACGCGACCGATCTCGAGACCGCTTCGGCCGAGTACGAGCGCCAGGTCGGGCTCGCCGTGCAGTCCGACCCCGAGGTCCAGGCATTCGTCGAGCGCCTCGAGCGCGCCGCCGAGGACACCGACGACGAGGATCCGACCGACCTGCCGTCGGGCGACCTGTTGGCCCGTGAGTTCCAGCGCTTCCTGCGCCAGCGCGGCGACGACGACAACTAGTGCGCTAGCCGATGCCGGAGCGCGAGATCCGCCTCGACACGCCCTCCGGGCCGATGCGGACCTTCATCGCGCAACCCGACGGCGACGGGCCGTTCCCGGCCGGCGTGATCTACATGGACGCGCCGGGATACCGCGAGGCGCTGCGCGACGTCGCCCGTCGCTACGCCGCCAGCGGATATCTGGTGGCGGCGCCCGACATGTACGCGCCGTTCGGCGAGGACATCATCATCGACATCAACCGTGTGCGAGCCGAGGGCTTCGACAGCGACGAGGGGCGGCGGATGTTCAGCTACGTCCGCGGGCTCACGGCGCCGGTCGGCGAGGGCCTGACCCGCGCGGTCCTGGACCAGCTCGACGCCGAGCCGGCGGCCGACGACGGACCGCGGGTGTGCCTGGGCTTCTGCATGGGCTCGCGCCACGTGATCCACACGCTCGCCGCGCTCGGCGACCGCGTCGTGGCCGGCGCCGGCATCCACCCGGCCAAGCTCGTCTCCGACGACGACGGCTCACCGCACCGCGAGCTCGCCGGCATCCGCGGCGAGCTCTACCTCGGGTTCGCCGAGCAGGACGAGGCATCGTCCGACGAGCAGCTCGCGGCCCTGCGTGACGAGGCGCAGCGCCACGACGTCCGGATGACGATCGAGGTCTACGAGGGCACGATCCACGGCTTCGCGATGGCCGACGCCCGCGTCTACAACGAAGCGGGCGCCGAGCGCCACTACGAGCGCACGCTCGAGTTGTGGGGCCGCGCGACCGACGTGGCGACCGTCTGAGCGCCGTCAGCGCTCGGCCGCCGGGCAGACGATCCGGTAGTCGCACATCGAGCACGCCGGGTAGGACGGCGTCGGCTCGAAGCCCTGGCTGAGGATGCCGTCGGCGACCTCGGCGACGGTTTCGGCGATCCAGTCGCGGTCGATGTCGGCGCTCGGGACCGGGACCTTCTGGTCGTCGAGCACGTAGTGGTAGGTCTGGCGGCTGGAGTCGATGTCCCACGCCTCGCGCGACGCGACCGCGTAGAGCGAGAGCTGGACGTCGTCGCGCAGCTGCGCGACCGACTTCGGGCGGCCGGTCTTGTAGTCGATCAGCTCGTAGCCGCCGTCGGGCAACCGGTCGACGCGGTCGACGCGACCGCGCAGGGTGTGGCGGCCGAGGCGGAACTGGAACGCGCGCTCGAGCCACATCGGCTCGGCGTCCTCCTCGACGAAGCGCTCGTGGTAGCGGCGCAGCGCGCCGTCGGCCTTGGACCGAAGCTGGCGCTCCTCCTCGCTGAACCCGAGGCCGCTGCGCCGCCAGCTCACCTCGAGCAGGTCGAGCAGGTCGTCCAGCGACCGCGCGCGGTGCTCGCCCGGCGCCGCCCCGTCGGCGTGGTAGCGCTCGAGCACCTGGTGCACGACGATCCCGAATCGCTGGTACACCGTCGGCTCGCTCGGGATCCTGAAGACGCGCGCGAACTTGTACTTCAGCGGGCACGTCCGGTACGTGTCGATGTCCGACGCGCTCAGGGCCAGCCCTTCGCCGCGGCGCGGCAGGAACGCCTCGAGCGATGGCTCGTCGCGCGCCGCGACGGCCGCCGTGCGCGCCCGCGCGTCGGCATCGGCGCCCAGCAGCATCTCGTCGAGCGGGCTCGTCTCGAGGATCTCGCGCTGCTGCGAGGTCGCGGACTGGAGGATCGCGGCGTTGATCTGCGGCAGCGCGTCCTCGATCGTCTGTCCCTCGGGCAGCGCGATCAGCGCCGCGAGCTTGACCAGCTCCAGGTAGCGCGCCGTGCCGTGGGCGACGTCGACGTCGGTGTCCAGGCGCAGTTCGCCGAGCCGCGCGCCGACGCGGGGGATGCCGGCGATCAGCTCGTCGCGCAGCGCCGTGAAGGTCGCATGCAGCGCCTCGTCGGGGCCGAACAGCTCCTCGTCGTGAGCCTGCCACTCGGCGCCGAGCGCCAGGCGCGCCTCCTCGGCAAACGGCGACGGCTGCTGCGGAGCGCCGCGCTCGGCCCGCTCGCTGTAGGCGAGCACCAACGTTCTGCGGGCGCGGGTCATCGCGACGTGCAACAGCCGCCGCATCCCCGCGACGTGCGCCTCGCGGGTGTCGGGCGGCAGCTCCTCGGCCAGCAGCGCGTCGGGGATCGGGTCGGCGAGGACGCGCCGCGCGCCCGGCATCCGTGACGAGTGCAGGCCGCAGACGAAGACGTGGTCGAACTCCAGCCCTTTGGCCGCGTGCATGGCGAGGATCGCGACCGCGTCGGGGTGGGCCTCGCGGTCGGGCTCCTCCTCGCGCAGGCCGGCCTCGGCGACCGCGCCGATGTACTGGGCGAACTCGCGCGCCGTGGCCTGCGGCGCGCGGCGCGAGTAGGCGGCGGCGAGCTCGGTGAGCCGCGACAGGCTGCGCAGGCGCTCGACGACGTCGGCCTGCGCGGCGAACAGCTGCTGGCGGCGCAGGCCCAGGCGCTCGATCAGGCGGTGGACATAGAGATCCGGCCGCGACGCGTCGAGCGCCGCCTCGGCGCCGCGGTGCAGCTTGAGGAACTGGAGGATCCGCTCGCGCGCCTCGGGCGGGATCTGCGGCGACTCGGTCGCCGCGACGAGCGCACCGACCATGTCGAGCTTGCGCCGCCGCGCGATCTGGATGCAGCGCGCGAGGTCGATCGAGCGCAGCCCGATCGGCGCCCGCGCCAACGCGCGTACGACGGCGCCCGCGTCGCCGGGGTCGATCGAGCAGTCGCAGCCACGCCAGCACGTCGCGGACCTCGGCGCGCTGGAAGAAGGCCGCCGCGCCGGACAGGCGATGGGGGACCGCGCGCTCCTGGAGCGCGAGCGCGATCGCCTGACCCTCGCTGCGCACCGACCGCACGAGCACCGCGATCCGCTCGGGGCGCTCGCCGGCGCGGATCAGCCGCCCGATCTCGGCGGCCACGGCCTGGGCCTGGGCGCGCTCGGTCGCCGCGCTCCAGAACAGCACGCGACCGCCCTCGTCGCCGGTCAGCGGCTTGTCGAGGCGATCGGGGTTGGGGGCGACCACGGCCCGCGCGGCGTCGAGAATCCGCCCGCGGCAGCGGCGCGAGTGGTCGAGGACGACGGTCGACGTGCCGGGGTGGGTCGCGGCGAAGTCGCGCAGGTTGCGCGTCGACGCGCCCCGCACCCGGTGCAGCGACTGGTCGTCGTCGCCGGTCGCGGTGATCCGGCCGGCATCGCCGGCCAACGCGCCGAGCAACCGAACCTGGGCGAGCGTGAGGTCCTGGAGCTCGTCCACGAGCACATGGGTGTGGCGGGCACGGGTCCGTTCGCGCACGTCCGGACGCTCGTCGAGCAGCGCCTGGGCGCGAAGGACGAGGTCGCCGGTGTCGAGCAGCCCCTGCTCGGCCAGCAGACGGTCGTGGGCGTGGTAGAGCGCCGCGAACTCGCGCTCGCGCTGAGCGTGGACGTCCTGCGCCGGCAGTGACGTCGCCCACTCCCCGAAGCGCTCCGCCGTGACCAGCTCGTCCTTGAGGCGGTCGATGCGGGAGATGACGCCGGCCAGCATCGCGGCGGGGTCACCGCTGAAGTCGTGGCTGCGGATCACGAGATCGTCGACGCGGGTCAGCAGCATCGCCAGCCGGTCGGCGGTCGTGGCGGGGGCGACGAACGGGTCCAGGCCCGCGTCGAGCGCCTCGTCGCGCAGCAGCCGCGCGCAGAAGCCCGGGACCGTCGACACGTACAGCTCCTCGAACGCCCGATCGCCGAGGCGCTCTTCGATCCGCGCGCGCAGGTCGTCAGCCGCCCCCGGGGTCAGCGTGACGGCGAGGATCGCCTCGGCCGGGACGCCTTCGGCGACCAGCCCGGCGAAGCGCTCGACGAGCAGCGTCGTCTTGCCGGTGCCGGCGCCGCCGAGCACCAGCAGCGGACCGCCTCGGTGACCAACGGCGGCCTGCAGCGGGTCCGGATCGGGCACCTACCTAGGATATGTCCCTCATGTCAGCCTTGACGACCTTGCTCGAAGTCGACTGGCTCGGCGCCTGTCGCCGAGCGACCGACGGGCTGCGCGAGGTTCTGCGCGACAGCCCGACGAGTCGCGAGCGGGTCGTTGAGACCGGCGAGCGCGGTGGGGGCGGCGATCGCACGCTGGTCATCGACTCGCAGGCCGAGGACGCGGTGTTCGCCGAGTTGCAGGCGCTGCACGACGACGGCGCGCGCTTCACCGCGGTCAGCGAGGAGCGCGGGATCGTCGACTTCGGCGACCCCGACGTGCTGGTCGTCGTCGACCCGATCGACGGCTCGATGAACGCCAAGCGCGGCCTGCCGGCCCACGCCCTGTCGATCGCCGTCTCCGACGGCCCAACGATGGCCGACGTCGTGTTCGGCTACGTCCACGACCTCGGGCCGGACGAGGAGTGGCGCGCGGCACGGGGCGAGGGGGCGTTCCTCAACGACGTCCGGATCGACGCGCCACCCGAGCGCCAGGTGTCCAGCGGGCGCCTGGAGTTGCTGGCGATCGAGTCGGCCGACCCGCGCTGGGTTGCGGCATCGATCGACGAGCTGCTTGTCGTCGCCCACCGGCTGCGGGCGTTCGGCTCGATCGCGATCTCGCTGTGCCAGGTGGCGGCGACCCGGGTCGACGGGATGGTCACGCTGCGCCGTGCGCGTGGTGTCGATGCGGCGGCGGCGCAGCTGATCGTCCGCGAGGCGGGCGGCGTCGTGGCGTTCGGCTCCGGTGACGCGCCGCTGGCCGCGCCGCTCGGGCTGGAGCCCCATTCGGCCGTTGCGGCGGCCCGAACGGCGCAATCGCTGGCGCGCCTCGTCAGGGTTCCGAAGCTGTGAGCGGCATCGACTGGAAGCTAGCGTCGTCACTGGCCGGCCGGCTCGCCGGCTCGCCGGGGCGCACCGATCTGCCCGGTGACCTGGCCGCGCGCTGCGAGCGCGCGCAGGAGCTCGTCGTGTCGTACACGGGACTCGAGCCGGTCAGTCCCCCGCCGCCGCCCGAGGCGGTCGACCGCGCGGGCTGGATCGACGCCAACCTGACGTCGTTCAAGGCGACGCTCGACCCGGTCGTGACGCAGGCCAACTCGCGTCTCGGCTCGTCGACGGCGCCGCTCGCGATCGCGGCGACAGCGCTGATCTCGGCCGAGGTTGGGGCGATCACCGGCTATCTGTCGAGGCGCGTGCTCGGCCAGTACGAGCTGGCGCTGCTGGAACCCGGGGCCCCGGCGCGGCTGCTGTTCGTCGCCCCGAACCTCGAGGAGTCCGCCGACAACCTCGACGCCGACCTTGGCGCGCTGCTCGACTGGGTCGCCTTTCACGAGGTCACCCACGTCGTGCAGTTCACGGCTGTCCCGTGGCTGCGCGACCGGATGGCCGGACTGCTGCGCGAACTGCTGGCGACGCTCGAGGTCGAGGTCGACTGGAAGCGGATGTTGCGCCTGCCGACGCGGTCGGATCTGCGCGGCTGGCGCGACGCGATGCGCGAGGGCGGCGCAATATCGATCGTCGCCGGGCCCGAGCGCCGCGCGATGCTCGACACGATCCAGGCGCAGATGGCGCTGATCGAGGGCCACGCCGAGCACGTGATGGATGCGGTCGGCGAGCAGGTCCTGCCCGACCTGCCGTCGCTGCGCAATGCGCTCCAGCGCCGCCGCCGCGAGCGCCCGCCGCTGATGCGCCTGCTCGAGAAGGTCCTCGGCCTCGATCTGAAGATGGCCCAGTACGAGGTCGGCAAGCGCTTCTGCGACGAGATCGTCGCGCGCGAGGGCATCGCGCGCCTCAACGACGCCTGGTCGGCCCCCGAGCTGACCCCCACCGCGACCGAGCTGCGCGACCCGGGCGCGTGGCTCGTGCGCACCGGTCGCGCAGCGGCCTGAGTAAGAACACCGGTTCGCCCTGTAACCTCCGTTTGCAAGCGGGTTACAAACATGTGTTCGATGATGTGCGACAATCGAACAACCATACGAACAGGCTTCTGAACCCGTAGACGGGAGATCGACACACTCATGACCGACATCACGCCCGAGACCACGCAGACGACCGCGGCCGCCGCCAAGCCCAGGGCGAAGGCCAAGCCCAAGCGCACGACGGCCGCCAGGAAGACGACCGCCACCAAGGCGACCGCGACGCCCAGGAAGGCGCCCGCGACCCCGGTGAAGCGCGTTCAGAGCGCGGCCGAGAAGGCCGTCCTCGTCCAGGTCGGCGCCGTGCTGATCGCGCGCGACCACTTCGTCGAGGCCGTCAGCGGCATCGCCGGCACCGACTTCAAGGCGGCCGAGCGCCGCGGCGCGACCGCGCGCAAGCGCGTCGAGACGCAGATCCGCTCCCGCCGCGCGAACCTGGCCAAGCAGGCCAAGTCCAACCGCAAGCGCGTCGAGCACGACATCAAGTCGCTGCGCGCCGAGTTCGACACCCGCACGCAGACGCCGCGCGCGGCCGTCGATCAGATCGTGGAGACCGCGCAGACGGTCGGCGGCAAGTTCGCCGAGCGCCTGCCGAAGGTCCCCACCCGGGCGTAGCCTCTCTCCTCTCCTCCGACGCTGCGCCTTGCATGGGCCGTCCCTTCGGGGGCGGCCCGTTTGCATTCCGGGTCAGTCGTCGTCGTCCGAGCCGTGCTGTCCCACCCACGCCTTGGCCTGCTCGAGGTCGGCCATCGGGAACATTCGCAAGCGCTTGCCGAAGAAGATCTTCCCGACGCCCGACAGGTGGTGGACCCAGTCGCGGTCGGACACCATCGCCACGTTGCCCCAGCCCGACAGGTGGCGCACGCCGAACTTCGTGTCGTCCCACAGCGCACCGCCGGAGTAGGTGTCGAACTCGGGGCCGATGACGGCGAGGATGTTGACCTTGTCGTGCTTGGACCGCGCAGCCTCGAGCGCTGGGATCAGGACCTTCTCGTAGTCGCCGGACTCGATCTTGCCCTTGAGGCTCACGCCGACCGTGTCGTCGGGCAGGCCTTCGATCAGTTCGATCATGGAACTCCCGTGGTCGCTGTTGCGATTCGATCATCCCACGACGACGACGGCGTCGCCGACCGCGATCTCGCCGTCGGTCAGGACGTCGACCCGCAGGCCGCCGCAACGCGCGAGCGCCCGCCGCACCCCCGGCCGCGTGCGGCGCTCCAGCAGCGCGCACGGCGGGCAATCGCGCGCGCCGAAGCACTCGACGGCGCCGATCCAGAAGTGCCGGCCGACCAACGCGTCGAGGTCGACTCCGCGCATCACGACGTTGCGGTACGACTGCTCGCCGGTCAGCCCCGCGGCCTCGAGCGCCGCGGCATCGACCAGCGTCAGCGCGCGCCCGCTCGGGTCGCCGTCCGACCATGTGCCGATCTGACTCCAGTAGCGATCGCCGCGCAGCCCGCGTCCGGCGTCGATGGCCGCGCGCTCAGGGACGACCGGCTCACCGCCGGCCAGCTCGCGGATCACGATCTGTTCCACCACTAGGATGGAATCTAGTGCCCCTCAAACCCGCGACCCGGAGCTCGAGTTCGTCGCACGGTTCGAGGTCGAGATCGTCGCCGGCGGCGCCGACTGGCTGATGCGCGCGGTGTTCGTGGCGGCCGCGGTACTCGACGGGCGCACCGTCCGCTACGACGCCTATCGCGTCACTTGACCGGGCGTTTGCGAGAATTGACAGATATGCCTTCCACCGAGCAGATCCTCAAGGCGCTCGAGTCGGTCATCGATCCCGAGCTACGCCAGGACATCGTCACGCTCGGGATGGTCCGGCGCGCCGAGCCGATCGATGACGCGACCGTCGCCGTCACCGTCTCCCTGACCACCCCCGGCTGCCCGATCCGCGGCCACTTCGAGACCGCCGTCTCCCAGGCCGTGATGACGCTCGACGGCGTCAAGGCGGTGACGGTCGCGTTCGACGTCCTGTCGGACTCCGAGAAGGGCGACCTCCAGCGCAAGCTCGGCCGCGGCTCGCTGCCCGCCGGCGCGCTGGCGCAGGTCTCGAACATCGTCTGCATCGGATCGGGCAAGGGCGGAGTCGGCAAGTCGACGATCACCGCCAACCTCGCGGCGGCGCTGGCCGCCGAGGGCAAGAAGGTCGGCGTGCTCGACGCCGACGTATGGGGCTACTCGATCCCGCGCATGTTCGGCCTCGGCGCCCAGAAGCCGGCGGTCAACGCGAGCCGCAAGATCGTCCCCCTCGACGGCGAGGGCGGCGTCAAGGTGATGTCGATCGGCTTCTTCGTCCAGGAGGACTCTGCCGTCGTATGGCGCGGCCCGATGCTGCACAAGGCGTTGACGCAGTTTCTCGAGGATGTTGAGTGGGGCGAGCTCGACTTCCTGCTGCTCGACCTGCCGCCCGGCACCGGCGACGTCTCGATGACGCTCGCCCAGCTCCTGCCGCAGGCCAAGTTCCTCATTGTCACGACGCCACAGCCGACCGCCCAGAAGGTCGCGCGGCGCAGCGCCGAGATGGCGCACAAGGTGTCGCTCGACATCTGCGGCGTGATCGAGAACATGGCCGGCTTCACGACGCCGAGCGGCGAGCGCTTCGCGATCTTCGGCACCGGCGGCGGCCAGGAGCTCGCCGACGAGCTCGACGTCCCGCTGGTCGGCCAGGTGCCGCTGACGATGCCGCTGCGCGAGCAGGCCGACGCCGGCCTGCCGCTCGTCCTGACCGATCCGGACGACCCGGCCGCCCAGGCGATCCGCCACGCGGCGCGCGGGCTGCTGGCGCTGTTCCCCGTCGAGCTGCCGGTCTTCCAGCCGGCGGGTCGGCGCCGCGACCGAGGCGCCCAAGCCGACCGGCATCGCGCTCCCGATGGCGTAGGCGCAATGGCGAACTCGTCGATCGTCGACGAGGAGATGCGCGCCTACTACGACGCGCGCGCCGAGGAGTACGACGAGTGGTGGCACGACGCCGGGCTGTGGATGCGGCGCATGCGACCGGGGTGGAACGAGGAGGTCCAGCGGCTGATCGACATGCTGGCCGGGTTGTCGGCGGTGCGGGTGCTCGACGTCGCGTGTGGCACGGCGTTCCTGACCCGCCACCTGCGCGGCGATGTGACCGCGCTGGACCAGAGCCCGCGGATGGTCGCGGTGGCGGCGGCCCGAATGCCCCACGCGAACGTCGTTCAGGGTGAGGCGGTGCCGCTGCCGTTCGCCGACGGCGCGTTTGACCGCGTGATCACCGGCCACTTCTACGGCCACCTGCTGCCGGCCGAACGCGAGGCGTTCCTGGCCGAGGCTCGCCGTGTCGCCCCGGAGCTGGTCGTCGTCGACACCGGCCTCTACGACCAGGACCTCCCCAACGAGCAATGGCAGACTCGCGTGCTCAACGACGGCTCCGAGCACCGCGTCTACAAGCGCTACTTCACCGCCGCCGGCCTTGCCGCCGAGCTCGGCGGCGAGAGCCTGTTCGATGGGCGCTGGTTTGTTGTCGTGCGCTCTACGGCCTGAGGCCGAAGTAGCCGGTCGCCAGCGCGACGAGCACGAACGCGATCGCGAGGATCAACGCAAGCCATGAGGCGCGGGAGCCGGTGCGGCGGACGTGGATGCTCATGCGCGGGCGGGCTCGGTCGCCGTCGGGTCGGCCAGCAGCGCCAGAAACGATTCGCTGAGCGGGCTGTTGCCGACGCAGCACTTGACGGTCTCGCCGTCGGTCGGCGACGCGAGCGTGACGTTGAGCAGGTAGCCCGCGACGCGCCACGAGACCTCGAGGTCGGGGCGCTTCCAGCGGGCGACCTCCTCGCCGGGGACGCCGGTCTGCGGGCCGCGGGCCTTGATCGTGCGTCGCAGCGCGATGACCTCGTCGCCGGTGACCGCGAGGATGAAGTGCTGGGGCAGGCCGCCGGCCTGGATCTCCTGGCTCTTCTTGAGCAGCTTGTAGGCGATGAACCCGAGCTGACCGGCCGCCTTGTTGGCGCCGTAGCTGCTCGGACGCGAGAACAGGCACGCGTCGATGACGGGCTCCGTCATCTGCGCCTGCGCCGCGTCGCGCCAGACGTTCAGCCCGTCGGTGGGCTGTTCCTGCTTGTCCATCGCGCGCTCGACGAGCATCGTGGTGAGGGCCTTCATGATGATGATCTCCAATCCGGTGTTATTGAGGGAGTAACTGCACTTCGCGCGGCGACTTACGCCGTGACGCGGACCGTGATCGAGGTGTGGGCCGAGGCCGCGTTGGTCGCGGTGACCTTCAGGCGCGCGCCGCGGTGGACGCGCAGCCGCTTCAGGGCGGCGCGCGAGGGCTTCAGCGTGACCGCGGTCCCGCTCTTGACGCCCTTCTTGCTGGCCAGGGTGCCTTTGTGGCCGGCGACGGTGACGGTGAACGTGAGCGGGCACGTGCTGCTGGCGGCGAACTTCACGCGCGCGCCGCGGCCGCGCAGCGTGCGCAGGCTGAGCTTGGCCGAGGACGTGAGGACAGGCTTGCCGGAGCAGGCCGGGCCGCTCGGCGCTGGGACGACCGGGCCGGCTGGGCCGACAGGATCGACCGGCGTGGCCGGCGGGTCGGGCGTGGTCGCCGGGGGCTTCGGGGCCACCTGGAGGGGTGGGGCGCCCGGCGACTGCGGCGCCGGCGCGGGGACGGTAATCGTCGACGTGACGGTGTTGGACCAGAAGCCCCACGGGTCCATCGCGCGGAACTTCAGCGTGTGGTCGCCGACCGACAGGCCGGTCCAGGCCAGCGAGCCGGCGTAGCAGTACTTGATGTGCAGGTTCAGGCTTCCGTCGATCGTGCACTCGCCCTGGGCGGGCTGGACGCTCCAGTCGAACCCGTAGAAGGTCAGGCCTGACGGCTTGGCGTTGCCCGACCCGTCGGCGTTGCTGGTGATCTTCGCCGGCAGCGCGATTGTCGCGCTCGGCGTCGTGCGCAAGTCGAGCTGCAGCGGGCCGACGCCGGCATGCGCGAACCCGTAGTTGCCCTCGACCTGGATGCGGTACGTGTGTCCCTGCCAGGCCTGGAATGTCGAGCCCGCGCCGCACAGCGCCGGGCCGACGCTCGACTGCCAGACGAGCGCGCTGAGCTGCGGGCCCTCGTAGACCGTCGCGTGGTCGTAGATCGTGCCGTTGGCGGTACACGCGAGGACCTGGACGTGGCCGTCGGTCGGAGCCGTCCACGAGTACCAGACGCGAGTTGCCCAGCCCGCCCTGCGGGTGCTGCTCGAAGACCTGGCCGGTGGCCTCGTCGAGCGTGTACGGGGTGGCCGAGCGCCTTCGCAGTGCCGAGCGAGGCGGCGTTGGCGAAGTCGTCGTTGGCGGGCGCCGCGGCGAGCGCCGGGGCGGTGGTCAGGCAGCCGGCGGCGAGGGCCAGGCCGGCGATGAGGGTGCGCTTGGCGCGGCATGGAATCGTCATGCCGCCAGCTTCGTCGTCGCGCGGGCGTCGCGGAAATGGTGCGGGCCGCCGACCTTTTGGCGGAAAACCGACAGGCGGCGGCCTTCCGCGAGGTGCGCAGGGACGAATCACTAGGCTCATGGACAGGCGCTCGATCCGCCCCGCTCGATGCACGGCCCGACTCGAGCGCCGTTCGTCCGCAAGATCGTCGGTCACCGCCAGCCCGACGCCGTCCGGGCCGTCGTCGGCCGTCGCTCGGATACGGCCGGCCCAGCCTCTCGATGATCGCAGCGTCACGTTGCGTTGCGACCGCGCGCTCTCGGTAGATGGATGACGCCCGCGGTCGCGCGGTTGGTCGCGGCCCTCGCGCCATCAGCTCGAGCACCTCGCGCTCGCGCGGCGTGAGCGCCGCCAGCGGGTCGGCGTCCCGGCGACGCCCGAGCGCCTGGGCGACGACCTCGGGGTCGAGCACCGAACCGCCGCTCGCCGACCGTCCGCACCGCGTCGACGAACCGCTCGATCTCGGCGATGCGGTCCTTGAGGAGGCGACCCCGGCCGACCCGTCCTGGAGCAGCTCGACCGCGTAGCGCTCCTCGACGTACTGCGACACGAGCAGCACCCCGGTCTGGGGCATCTCGGCGCGGATCGTGCGGGCGGCCTGGAGGCCATCGTCGCCGTGACCCGGGCGGCATGCGGATGTCGACGACCGCAACGTCGGGCTTGTGCGCGCGGGCTTTGCGCAGCAGGTCCTCGGCGTCGCCCGCCTGGGCGACGACGTCGAAGCCCGCATCGGACAGGATCCGCGCGGCGCCCTCGCGCAGCAGCACCGAGTCGTCGGCGATCAGGACACGCATGGCATCTCGGCGCGTAGCGTCGTCCCTTGACCGGACGGGCTGTCGATCTCGAGTGTTCCGCCGATCGCCGCGATTCGGTCGGTCAGGCCGCGCAGCCCGGTCCCGACCTCAGGATCGGCCCCGCCGCGGCCGTCGTCGCGCACCTCGACGATCAGCGCCGCGTCCTGGCGCCACACGTTGACATCGGCTCGGCCGGCCCCCGAGTAGCGCGCGACGTTGGTCAGCGCCTCGGCAACCGTCATGTACGCCGCCGCCTCGACCGCGCTCGGCAAGCGCTCGCTCGGCACCCGCTCCAGCGTCACCGGCGACGCTCGAGCGCGAGGCCAGCGCGCGCAGCGCCGGATCGAGCCCGCCGTCGGTCAGGACCGCAGGGTGGATTCCGCGGGCCAGCTCGCGCAGCTCGGCGGTCGCGTCGGCGAGCTCCTGTGCCGCCTCGTCGAGCAGCGTCGCCGCCTCGGAGCCATCGCCGGCGGCGTTGCGCGCCAGGCGCAGCATCAGCGCGAGCCCGACCAGCCGCTGCTGGGCACCGTCGTGCAGGTCGCGCTCCAGGCGCCGGCGCGCCGCGTCGGCCGCGGCGACGATACGCGCGCGTGACGCGAGCAGTTCGCGCTGGGCCTCGTAGCGGTCGGTGATGTCGCGCAGGTAGCCGGAGAACAGCGCCGGCCCGTCGCCGGCGACGCGGGTGATCGTCAGCTCGACCGGGAAGCGCCGCCCGGAGGAGTCGATCGCCTCGATCTCGATACGGCGCCCGAGCACGGTCGGCTCGCCGCCCGCCAGGTACCGGGCCAGTCCGGCGCGATGGCGCTCGCGCAGTTCCGGCGGAACGATCAACTCACCCATGTTCGCCCCGATCGCTTCGTGGATCGAGTAGCCGAACGCGCGTTGAGCTGCCGGATTGAACGCGACGACGGTCCCCTCGGCGTCCATCGTCACGATGCAGTCCAGGGCGGCGTCGAGGATCGCCTGCGTGTGAGCCTCGCTCTCGGCGACCGCGCGCTCGGCGGCCCGGCGCTCGACCAGGTGCCCGAGCTGCACCCCGAGCGACACGAGCAGCGACGTCAGCTCAGGGTCGGCCTTGCGCAGCACGTCGGTGGCGAGCTCTACGACGCCGACGATCCCACGCTCGCTGCGCACCGGAAACGCGACCACGCTGTGCAGACCCGACGCGCGCGCGGCCTCGCGCCGCGGCAGCGTCGGGTTCGCGCCGGCGTCGATCAGCCACAGTGGCTCGCCCGACTCATAGACACGCCCCGGGATGCCCTCGCCCGGCCCCATGACCATCTCCCGGGTCGCGGCGATGAACGGCGCGACGCGGTCGGGCTCGGCGCACCAGATCGACACGCAGCGCAACCGGCGTGTCCTCGCGCGGCTCCCACGCCGTCGCGACGCGCCAGCCGAGCCCGTCACCCAGCGCGCGCAGCGCGAACTCGTAGGCGTCGAGCGTCGGTGCGGGAAGTTCGGGCGCCATCGCGCGGACGCTATCCGGCCAGCAGCGCCCGCAGGGCGTCGCCCGACAGCTCGGCCTTGGGAACGAACCCGAGCGCACCGTGGCTGGCCGCGAGCTGCGCGTAGTCCTCGGCGTCACGCGTCGACACGAGCACGACGTTCGGCCCGTCGCCGCCGTCGCGCAGCGTGCGCGCAAGGTCGAGGCCGCTGACATCGGGCAGCCCGACGTCGACGAGGACGAGGTCGGGCCGTAGCTCGGCCACCGCGGCGAGCGCTCCGGCGCCGTCAGGCGCCTCGCCGACGACGTCGTAGCCGTCGGCCTGAAGCGTGCGCCGGGCGAGCGCGCGAAAGCGAGCGTGGTCGTCGACGATCAGGACGCGCGGCGCGGGTGGTGGCACGGGCACCTGTACATCATCGGTCACCCCGAGGCGCGCCACCCGTCGGTTTGCCGCCAAGCTCGGCGCGCGCCACGAGCACGTCGGCGAGCGCCGCCGGGCACGACAGCATCGGCGAGTGGTCGCTGTCGAGCTCGATCGGCTCGACGCCGAGCCGCCGGCGAGCCGCGATCCGCGACCAGGCCGGCGAGATGATCGCGTCGTCGCGGCCGAGGATGTACGTCGCCGGAACATCGGGCAAGGCGGCCAGCGGGCAGGCGGTGGTCGACGGCGTCGAGGCCTGCGGGCGCAGCGCGGCGACCGCGGCCGCCGCGACGTCGGCCTCGCAGCGTCCGTACAGGATGCGCGTCGCGGCTGCCCCGTCGTTCCAGACGCTGCGCCCCTGGTCGTCGGGCCCGCGGCCCTCGTCGGCGCCCGGGGCGAACGGCGACTCGTCGGCGAACTGCGACGCAAGCGTGGCGCCGGGGACCGGCAGCAGCGCGCACAGGTAGACGACGTGGCGCACCGAGCGCGCACCGGCGACCAGCGGCGCCGTCAACCCCCCGAGCGAGTGTCCGACCACGACAACATCGTCCGCGCCTTGCAGCGCGTCGATGACCGTCGCCGCGTACTCGGCCGTCCCGCGGGTGACGTCGTCACCACGCAGGTCGGGTGCAACGGCGTCATGACCGCGCGTGCGCAGCTCAGCGACCAACGCATCCCACGCCGACGGGCCGTGCCACGCGCCGTGGATCAGCCCAAAGGTCGTCACGTCACTTCGCGCAGCTCGCCCGATTCGACGTGGTAGACGAAGCCGCGCACGCTGTCGCGATGGGGGATGAACGGCGTCGCCTTGAGCCGCGCCAACGATGTGCGCACGTCCTCGTAGGCGTCGGGGAACGATTCCGGCACCCATGCGGGCATGACGCCGGTCTCCTCGAGGATCGAGCGCTTGAACGCGTCATCGTCGTAGTCGAGCATGCCGCAGTCGGTGTGGTGGATCAACATGATCTCTCGCGTTCCCATCGCTCGCTGTGAGATCGCCAGCGACCGGATCGCATCGTCGGTCACCAGGCCGCCGGCGTTGCGGAGCATGTGGGCGTCACCCTCCGCGAGTCCGAGCAGCGCGAATAGGTCCAGGCGCGAATCCATGCACGCCAGGATCGCCAGCCGGCGAGCCGGCGTGCGTGGGAGGTCGCCTCTGTCAAACGTCGCTGCGTAGTCGACCGCGCTGCCCAGCAGCTTGTCGATCGCGCTCATCGCGCGCGGCTACTTCGAGAAGTACTTCGCGTTGACCAGGGTGAACTTCTGCCACTCCTCGGGCAGCTGGTCCTCGGCGAAGCAGGCGTCCACCGGGCACGCCTCGACGCACGCATCGCAGTCGATGCACTCCTCCGGGTCGATGTACAGCTGCTCGACGTTGTCGTAGTCAGCCTCGTCCGGCGTCGGGTGGATGCAGTCGACCGGGCACACCTCGACGCAGGAGTTGTCCTTCTGCCCGATGCACGGCTCGGCGATCACGTAGGCCATAAGGGGGTGGCGTTCCTTCTTCGTTTCGTACGGGGAGCGTCATTCTACGAAAGCGCCGCCGGTCACTTCACGTGGAACGTGATTGTGATCGGCTTGCCCGCCTTGCCCGAGCTGCTGCGCGGGGTTCCGACGAGCTGATACGTGCCCGCCTTCAGGCCCTTGGTGCTGAACGTCAGCTTGTTGGCGCCGGCCACGTCCTTGTGGCTCAGCGACTTGACCTTCGTGTAGTAGGTGCAGCTTCGGGCGTGACGCAGCGCGCGGGTGGGCTTCACGCACTTGGACCCCTTGCGCTTGCCCTTGTTGGCACGGTTGATGACGAACGTCATCGTCGCGGCCTCCGAGTCGGTGTACGTCAACGTGGTCGTCTTGCCGCTCTTGATGCTCGTCGATGCCAGCTTGAGCTTGGTGACGGCGGGCGTCGTCGCGGTCGTGGGCGTCGGGGTCGTGGGCGTCGTCGCGGTCGTGGGCGTGGTCGGGGTCGTCCCGGTGCCGCCGCCCGACGGCGCCCCGGTGCCGCCGCCCGGCGCTGGGACCGATAGCGCGGTCCACGTCAGGCCGAGCGACGTGCCATCGGTCGTGAGCTGTGTGGCATTGGTCGGGTAGGTGCACGTCGCTGATGTGCACGTGTCGGGGACCGTCCACACGTTCTTGTCGGCGATGAACGCGATCCGGTGGCCCGAGATCTCGCGCGGCGTCGCAAACGTGACGTTCATCGGGTCGGCGAGCACCTGGTCGGTGGGCCCGATCGGGCCGGCGATCGGGTAATCCCAGATGCCCGGGTTGTCGCCGTTCTCTAGCGTGATGATGTGCGAGCCGTCGGGCGTGAAGGCGACGCTCGCGAAGTCCTGGTCGTCGAACAGCAGCGGGGTGTGGGTCGCCCCGTCGCGGCTGCCGAGCTGCACCATCGGATCATGCGATGTGGGGTCGTGGCAGTCGGCGTAGGCGATCTGTTGTGCGTTGGCCGGGTTGACCGCGACCTTCTCGGGCTGGCCCGCCAGCGTGCCGCTCGGGGTGCTCGGGGTGTCACACGGCGTCGGGATCTGCGTGCGATTGCCGCCCGTCGCGGGCTCGTTGTACAGGTCGGCGCCGACCAGATCGACGCACCAGTAGACGAACGGGCTGCCGCACAGGCTCGGGTCGTTATAGAACGAGAACTCCCACAGCACGTCGCCGTCGGATGCGACCTGCGGGTTGGCGTCGAAGCTGCCGCACGGGTTCAGCGGGCACGAGAGTGGATCGGGCGACAGGCGCTTGATCGCCCCGCCGACCAATGTGTAGACGCCCTCGCAGTTGGCGCCGCACGCGCCCGGCGCGTCGGGGTTCCAGCGCGTCGATTCGACGTTCGCGCCGGCCCACTCGCCCACGAACGCCAGTGTCGTGCCGTTGGGATCAACGGCCGGCTCGTCGAGGTCGGTGATGCCCGGGACGGTGAGCGCGCCGATCAGCGCGTGCTGGCCGGAGCCGTCGTCGTTCATTGCCCAGATGTCGAGCCCGTGGTCGTAGATGATCTGCGCGCCGGCCGGCGCGGCAAGGGTGAAGAGGGCGATGGCGGTGAGGACCCAGACCCGGGTGAGGCGTCGCATGCCCTACTTGATAACGATTGCGACGACGAAAGGCGAGCTACTTAACCCACAGGATGGCGCTGCGAGTCCGTGTGAAACACACCGGAACACAAAGGTAGTGGGAAGCTCGCCTGTGCGACGATCTGCCCATGACCGTTCAGGCGCCCGATGTTTCCGATGTCCAGTCCGGCCTCGAAGGCGTAGTCGCCTTCGCGACCGAGATCGCCGAACCCGACAAGGCGGGAGGTGCACTTCGCTACCGCGGAGTCGACATCGAGGATCTCGTCGGCAAGGTCCACTACGAGCAGATCTGGGGTCTGCTCGTCGACGGCACGTTCGAGCCCGGCCTGCCGCCGGCCGAGCCGTGGCCGCTGACCGTCCGCTCCGGCGATCCGCGCGTCGACGTCCAGAGCTGCCTGGCGATGCTCGCCCCCGAGTGGGGCATGAAGGCGCTGATCGACATCACCGACGAACAGGCGCGTTCCGACCTTGCTCGCGCCTCGGTCATGGCGCTGAGCTTCGTCGCCCAGTCGGCGCGCGGCACGGGCCGTCCGCCGGTCCCCCAGCGCGAGGTCGACAAGGCCACATCGATCCCCGAGCGGTTCCTGATCCGCTGGCGCGGCGAGGCCAACCCCGATCACGTCAAGGCGATCGACGCCTACTGGATCTCCGCCGCCGAGCACGGCATGAAC
>CAWJXY010000003.1:0-80577 GCA_963846975.1 uncultured Actinomycetes bacterium | reverse complement strand
CGATTCCGTCGATCTCGCTCAGCCCGACGAGCCCGAGGAGCTCGTCGACGCGCGCGGCGATCCGGGCCCGCTTCCAGCCCAGCAGCCGGGGGACGGTGGCGATGTTGTCGGCGATCGTCAGGTCGGGAACAGGCCGACCTGCTGGATGACATAGCCGATCTCGCGCCGCAGGTCGGCCGGGTCGCGGTCGAGCACCGAGCGGCCGTCGAGCAGGATGTCGCCGCCGGTCGGATCGATCATGCGGTTGATCAGCCGCATCGCCGTCGTCTTGCCGCAGCCGACGGCCCGACGAGCACGCAGATCTCGCCGGCCGGAACGTCAGCGACAGTCCGCGATCGCGGCCGACGCGGCGCCCGGGTAGCGCTTGGACACCTTGCGCAGCTCGAGCTCCGCCGCACCGGCCCCCCGCCATTCGGCAACGACGACGGCCCCTCCGGTTGGGCGGTGTACGGACGCACGAGGACGGAATCAGCCTATACCGCTTGCGTGGTCGGCCGGCGACTTGGGGGTCCCGTCGGACAGCCGGCTCAGACGCCGGCGGCACGCCGCGCGGACGCATGCGCGGCGCGCTCGAGCTCGTCACCGAGCGGCGCCAGCCCGCTCCGGCATCCCCAGCGCCGTCGCGATCAGCCAGTCGGCGAACCACGCGTTCTTGGGGAGCAGGGGCCCGTGGAGGTAGGTGCCGATGACGGTCCCGCGAGAGCACGCCCTCGTACCCGCTCGTGCCCGTGTTCCCGTGCCCGCGCAGCACGCGTCCCAGCGGCTGCTCGCCGGCGCCCAGGTGCGTGCGCCCGCCGTGGTTCTCGAAGCCCGGCCAGGACGTGCGCCCCGCCGGCGCCCGGCAGGTCGACCTCGATCGCGACGTTTCCGATCAGCCGCGGGCCGTCGCTGCGCACGGTGCGCAGGTCGACGAGCCCGACGCCGGGAACCGTCTCCTCGCCGAGCTCGTACTCGTGGCCGAGCAGCTGGAAACCGCCGCACACGCCGAGCACCACCGCGTCCGCGCGCCGCCGCCGCGTGCAGCGCGTCGCGCTTGGTCGCCACGAGGTCTTCGGCGCACAGGAGCTGGTCGCGGTCCTGCCCGCCGCCGAGGTAGAACAGCTCGTGGGCGTCGGGGTCGATCGCGTCGCCGAGCCCGGCCGCGGTGACCTCGAACCCGATCCCGCGCCACGCGCAGCGGCGCTCGAGCAGCAGCAGGTTGCCGCGGTCCGCGTAGATGTTCATCAGGTCGGGATACAGCGCGCAGACGCGCAACACGCGATCAGCCACGCAGCATCACCACCGTCGAGCCGACGTACTCGTCGGTCGGCGGCAACGCGCGAGCGCCGGCTCGGGCCCGAGCCCGATCGCCTCGCCCTCGAGTTCGAGCCGCGCCGCGTCGAGATGGTCGAGCCGCACGCGGTTGGCGATCACCTGCCGCGCGCCGCCCGGGTCGAGGATCTCGCGCACGCGCTCGATGACGACCGCGTGCCCGTCGTCGCGCACGTCGATCGGTGTGCTGGTGTACGTCACGCCGTCGAGCTCGCAGCGGTCGGCCTCGGGCGGATAGCGGTGCTCATCGTCGATCGCCGTCCATCGCATCGGCGATCGCCAGCGCCACCAGCCCGCCGGGCCGCAGGTGCTCACGCGCGGTGCGCAGGAACGCCACCCGGCCGCGCGCGCCGTCGAGCAGCTGCACGGTCTGCATCGGGACGATGATCAGCGCGAACGGCTCGCCGTCGATCACGAACTCGCGCGCGTCGGCGCACACGGTCCGTACGTCGCGCAGGCCCGCGGTCGCCGCCCGGGCCGACAGCGCCGCGAGCAGATCGGGATCGACATCGAGCGCCGTCACCGAGTGGCCGTGGCGCGCGAGGTCGAGCGTCACCCGCCCGCTGCCCGCGCCGACATCGAGCACCGGCCCCGCGGCGTCGTCGGCCAGCGCCCGCCACAGCGCGAGGTCGGCGGTGTACGGGCCGCACTCGAGGTCGTGCCAGACGACCTCGGTCACTGAAACGACTCCTTGGCCGCTCCGCGCGCGACCAGAAGCTCGCGCAGCTCGAGCATCGCCGTGTACGTGGGCAGCGCGTACAGCGGCCCGTCGCGCCCGGCGAGTGCCGCATCGAGGCCCTCGCGCAGCGACGGCGCGACCGCGATCCGCGACTCGTCGACGCCCGCGTACTTGAACCGCAGCGCCATCTCGGCGGCGCGGGTGCCCGCGCACGTGACGCGGTCGACGCGGTCGGCGAGCAGCTCGAAGTCGGCGTCCCAGACCCAGCTGACGTCGTGGCCGTCGGCGGTGCGGTCGTTGAGCACGGCGAGCACGTCGTGGCGGCCGTCCTCGAGGCGCAGCGTGCGCAGGACCTCGTTGGCGCCGGCCGGGTTCTTGACGAGCAGGATCGACAGCTCGCGCCCACCGACGTGGACCGACTCGGCGCGGCCGAACGCCGGCGCGGTGTCCTGGAGGCCGGCGACGATGTCGTCGAGCGAGACGCCGAGCGCGGTCGCCAGCGCCGCGGCGCCGAGCGCGTTGTAGACGTTGTAGAGCCCGGGGAGGGGGAGGGCGACGACGGCGCTCGCGTCGCCCGCCCGCAGCGCGAACCGCGCGCCGCGCACGCCGTCGAGCGCGATATCGGTCGCGACGACCGACGGCGTCGGGCGCCGCGCCCCGCACGAGTCGCAGTGGTAGATGCCGAGGTGGCCGAGGTAGTGGGCGTCGTAGACGTACGGGGCGCCGCAGCGCCGGCAGTGCTTGGCGTCCGAGGCGTGCTGGATCTCGGCCAGCGCGATCGCCGGGTCCTCGACGCCGAAGTAGACGGCGTCGCGGTCGCGGCCGAGGTCGGCGACCATCGGGTCGTCGGCGTTGAGGACGAGCGACGTGCCGGCCTGCAGGTCGCCGACCACGCCGGCCCAGCGCGCCGCGATCGACTCGAGCTCGCCGTAGCGGTCGAGTTGGTCGCGGAACAGGTTGCCGAGCAGCAGCGCGTCGGGCCCGCACCTGCGCGGCGACCGTCGGGAGCCAGAACTCGTCGACCTCGAGCAGCGCCGTGATCGCCGTCGCCCTGCAGCAGCGCGGTCGGCGACGCCGCCCGCCATGTTCGCGCCGGCGCGGTTGTGGACGAGGCGGGCGCCGGTGCGCCCGAGGATCGACGCGATCATCGCCGCGGTCGTCGTCTTGCCGTTGGTCGCCGACACGATCACGCGCGTCCGCAGCGGCGCGGCGAGCCGCGCGAGCGCGCCCGGGTCCAGCGCGCAGCAGCACCTTGCCGGGCAGGCTCGTGCCGCCGCGCCCGGCGATCCGCGACGCCGCGCCGCGGCGGCACGAGCGACCGCGGTTGCCGCCGCCGCCCTCACGCCGGCAACAGGACGCGGATCGCGTCCGGAATCGCGCGGACGGTGCACGGCGTGACGGCGATCGGGTCGCCGTCGGCGTAGACGGTGAACGGGTGGTCGGTGGCGACCTGGACCTCGCCGCAGCGCACGACGTCGACCATCGGGCTCTCGATGTGGCGGCCCTTGAACACCTTCGGCAGCGTGCGCAGGAAGCGCATGCGCGACGAGCCGCGGATCAGGACGACGTCGAGCCGGCCGTCGTTGAGATCGGCGTCCGGGGCGACGATCATCCCGCCGCCGTAGGTCCGCGCGTTGGCGGCGGCGACGCTCCAGCCGGTGAACGACTCCGGCTGTCCGTCGATCGTCAGCGTGAACGTCGCCTGGTGAAACGTGGCCAGCGTGCGCAGCGCCGCGTACAGGTAGACGCCGCGGCCCAGTCGCGCCGGCGCCTGGTTGGCGTGGTGGTTGGCCAGCGAGTCGAAGCCGAGGCTCGCGATGCCGATGAACGTGCGCCCGTCGACGTCGCCGACGTCGAGCAGCGTCTCGGTCCCGTCGGCGATCACGTCGCACGCCGCTTCGGGGTCGAGCGGGATGCCGTTGGCACGGGCGAAGTCGTTGCCGCGCCCGCCGGGCAGGATCCCCATGACCGAGCCCGGATGCTCGCGCAGGACGCCCGCCACGCTGCCGGCCAGCCCGTCGCCGCCGAGCGTCACGGTGATCCGGCCGGCGCCCGCCGACTCGGCCGCGAGCTCGCGCGCGTGGTTGAGGTCGCGGGTGCTCTGCGCGGTCGTGGTCGACGCCGAGTTCGGTGAGCCGCTCGAGCACCGCGGGCAGCGCGCGCGCGCCGCGCCCACCGCCGGCCGAGGGGTTCACGATCAGGACGACGTCGCGTGCCGGCACCGCACCCATCTTCGCGGATCGGCTCGTGCCGGGTGGTCCGGCGGCTACGATCCCGCGCCGGATGCGCTGCCTGCTGATCGCCCTGATCGCCGTGATCGCCGTTGGCGTTGCGGGCTGCGGCGGCGGCGGCGACAAGTTCGGCCAGGCGACCACCAGCAGCACCCGCACCGAGACGCACACGGTCACCGTGCAGGCGCCGACCAGCACCACGGCGGGCGGCTGTCGCCCCGTCAGCCAGGCGCCCACGTCGCACCCCGAGCGCACGCACGAGGCGTCGGCCGCCGGGCGCCTCGATCCGTCGAAGAAGTGGACCGTGTTCCTCGACACGAACTGCGGTCTGATCTCGATCGATCTCGACGTCAACGACTCGCCGAAGACGGCGACGGCGTTCGCGGGGCTCGTCAACCGCGGGTTCTTCAGCGGCCTGACGTTCCACCGCATCGCCAACCAGCCCGACGGCACGCCGTTCGTGATCCAGGGCGGCGACCCGCTCGGCGACGGCCTCGGCGGGCCGGGCTACCGGGTCACCGAGCAGCCCCCGCCGCACACCGACTACACGCGCGGCGTCGTCGCGATGGCCAAGTCGGCGACCGAGCCCGCCGGCACGTCGGGCAGCCAGTTCTTCATCGTCACCGGCCGCGATGCGGGGCTACCGCCCGACTACGCGCTGCTCGGCCACGTGTCGGCGGGGATGAAGGTGGTCGATCGGATCGCCGCGCAGCCAACGCAGGGCAACGAGATGCCCGTGTCGCCGGTCGTGATCCGCAGCGCGACGGTCAGCGCTCACTGACGTCGAAGTCCGAAGGCCGCCAGAGCGAGTTGCAAAACTGGCGGCATGCCCGCAACTGCTGCCGACTTCCTCGCCCTGCACCGCTCCGACCCGCCGCTGCTGATCCCCAATCCGTGGGACATCGGCTCGGCCAAGATCCTCGCCACGCTCGGATTCACCGCCCTGGCGACGACGAGCGGTGGCTTCGCCGCATCGCTCGGCCGCGGCGACGGCAACGTCACCCGCGACGAGGCGATCGCCCACGCGGCGGCGGTCGGCGACGCCACCGGGCTGCCGGTCAACGGCGATTTCGAGCACTGCTTCGCCGATGACGCCGACGGCGCGGCCGAGACCGTCCGCCAGGCGATCGACGCCGGGATCGTCGCGTGCTCGATCGAGGACTACGACGGCAGCGCCATGTACTCGATCGAGGAGGCGACCGAGCG
Organism: uncultured Actinomycetes bacterium; assembly: GCA_963846975.1. GTDB lineage: Bacteria > Actinomycetota > Thermoleophilia > Solirubrobacterales > Solirubrobacteraceae > AC-49. The sequence continues at coordinate 75,150 of CAWJXY010000003.1, read as the reverse complement.
CGTGACGGCGGCCGCCGAGGCGGCGCACGGAGGTCCGGTCAAGCTCGCGCTGACCGCGCGGGCGGAGAACCTCCTGCGCCGCCACTCCGACCTCGACGACGCGATCGCGCGCCTTCAGGCCTACCAGGAGGCGGGCGCCGACGCGCTCTACGCGCCGGCCCTGCGCACGATCGAGGAGATCCGCGCCGTCGTCAGCTCGGTCGACCTCCCGGTCAACGTGCTCGTGCTCCCGGGGCTGCCGTCGATCGCCGAGCTCGGAGAGGCGGGCGTACAGCGTGTCTCGATCGGCAGCATGTTCGCGTGGGCGTCGTACGCGAAGCTCGCCAACGCGGCGATCGAGCTGCGCGACGAGGGGACGTATGGCTTCGCCGACGGCGTGCGCGAGGCCTATCGCGAGATCGCCGACGCGTTCAACTAGGTCGCACGTGCCAACGGGCCGAAGTCGCTGAGCAGGGCCTGTTCGACGTCGACCGGTGCCGGCAGGTCGACGCCCTCGAACAGGCACGAGCGCACGACGCGGCCGCTGTCGGTCAACGCAACCATGGCCCACGCCGGGTCGCCGCCCGCGTCGAAGCGCCACGCCCATGCCCGCAGCCGGCCGATGCGCGCGCTGCACACGAACTCGAGGTCGCCCGGATCGATCGGGCACCCGGAGTCGACGGTCGCATAGGCGGCGAGCCGGTCGAGGTTCTCAGGGCAGCTCGGCAGCCGTATCCGGATCCAAGTGCGCGATCGCCTGCGTACCCCCAGCCATCGGCGCGCAGGATACGACTTCCCAGCGCTTCAGGCAATAGTAAGGCTGCGTTGTCAGAAAAGCGTTCCGGCGGGCTCGGCCGGATCGTCGAGGCACGCCGGACCGTCGTAGCGGGCATCGTTGACGGCCGTTCCGACGGCGCGCGTCGCGGTGCGCGCCTGGTCGATCCCGGCCAGCGCGTAGCGCAGCTCGCCGTCGGCGGTCGCGTGGTCGAGCCACACGGTCTCGGCGCCGGGCTCGAGGATCACCGGTGCGCGGTGGTGCAGGTCCCGCAGCCCGCCGCGGGCCTCGGTCGTGATGATCGTCATGCTGCGCAATTGCGAGTCGTCGGGCGCCCGCCACGTCGACCACAGCCCGGCAAACGCAAACGGCGCGTGGTCGTCACGCGTGATCCACCACGGGCTGCTTCCCGTTGCCGGTCGCCTGCCATTCGTAGAAGCCGTCAGCGATCACGAGGCAGCGGTGGGTCTTGAGCGCGTCGCGGTAGGCCGGGCGCTCGGCGACCGTCTCGACCCGGGCGTTGATGCGCTTGAACGCATCCTTGGTGTCCTTGGCCCAGAACGGGACGAGGCCCCAGCGCAGCAGCTCGCCGCGCGGTGCGCCCTCCTTGTCGGTCGTGACGCACACGCACGTCGTCGCCCGGCGCGACGTTGTAGCGGGTCGCGATCTCGATCGATTCGCCGACCGGGAAGCGGGTGCGAAGGTCGGCCGGCGTGGTCGTGGCGAGCGTGTAGCGCCCGCACATCAGCGCGGCGGGGCGGCCCGCTGGGCGCGGGCCTTGGCCTGGCGTCGGCGGCCCAGCAGGGCGAGCACGCCGAGCACGGCGATCACGAGCAGGAAGCCGAGCAGGATCGCCCCGCCGGTCGCGGTGCCGCCGAACGGCAACGCGATCAGCTCGACGACCAGGAATCCGGCCAGCAGCAGGCCGACGACGAGCAACAGGATCAGGGCGTACCCGCGGATGCGGCGCACCCAGCTCGAGCCGGGCGGCGGCGCGACGAGCCCCATCAGTCGCAACATGAACAGCTGGCGGCTCGACGGCGCCTCCTGCCCGAGACGCTCGACGGCCTCCTTGAGGTCGTCGGGCCGGCGCTCGGCGAGCGCCAGCGAGGCGTCGGCCATCCGCCGCAGTTGCATCCGCTCCTGCGGCCGGGCGGCGGCGATCGCCTTACGGAAGTGCTCGCGCGCGGCCTTGGCGTCGTAGCGTTCGGCGGCACGGGCGCCGAGGATCGCCTGGGCGCCGGCTCGCAGCTTGGTCTCCGCCTCGAGTTGCTCGTCGGTGCGTGACTCCAGCGCCTGCATCGCGGCGAGGGCGCTCTTCTGTTCGATGCGGATCTGGCGCTGCTTGGCCATGGCTGGCATTGTAGGGTCGCGGCCCGATGAGGAGACTCGCCTGCCTGTCCGTAGTGATCGCGCTTTGCGCGTGGCCGGCTGCCGCCGGCGCGCAGGGCCTGCTCAACACGCCCCAGATCGCGCCGCCGACGGTGCCCCAGCCGACCCAGACCGTGACCAAGGCGCCGACCTCGAACGGCGACGGCGGCCTCAACACGGCCGAGACCATCGGCCTGTTCGCGTTCGGCATCGGACTGATCGTCGTGATCGCGATCATCATCGTCGGCGACGCGCGCAGCAAGGCACCCGTCGCCGCCCCCGAGGACCTCGGCGGCGAGACCGCCTCCCTGCACCGCCACCGCCAGGTCAAGGCCAGGCGCCGGGCGAAGGGGCGGGAGGCCAAGGCGCAACGCAGGAAGAACCGGCCGCGGTGAGGCCCGCCCCTCAGTGCGGGGCAAAGACGAGCGCCGTCGACACCGCGCGCCCGCCCGGGATCTCGACGCCATGGGTCTCGCGCGGGACGTTGCGGAGCACGCCGTCGCACACGAGCGTCGTCGATCCTCCGCCGTCCAGATTGATCGCCGACTCGGCTCCCAGCGCGACGAGCAACGACGACAGCTCCGCGATCGTCAGCCCGCAGTCCTGATCCGAGCGCCCGTCGCACGCGACGGCGATCAACGTCCCGTCCGCCGCGAGGCCCAGCGCGGCCCGCGGGTAGCGACCCTCGGTGATGTCGGAATCGAACTGCGCGGCGCCAGCGGAGAAGCCCTCGTCGACGCCGGACACGACTGCGCCCGACGCCACCAGCAGCGGCCCGGCCTGCAGCAGGTCGCCGGGAGGCGCGTCGGCGATCTCGTCGCGCCACGCGATTCGCACGGTCCCGGCCGCGACGTGCACGCACGCGCGCACGGCGTCCCACGGCGCGGCGAACGGCTCGTGGCGGCGCACGACGCCGCCGGTGCGAACCTCGCCCAACGGCGTCCCGTGCGGGCGAACGTAGAACCCGCCGACCAAGGCGTCGGACACCCGCGCCCGCGCGCACCAGGCCTCGAGCGCCATCGGCCGGGGCAGAACGGCAACGCGAAGCTGGAAGCGGTCGGGCTCGTAGCGTGCGACGTGCACGGTCGTCCTGGCGCCGTCGTCCAGCGCGTGGGCGTGGCGCCACACATGGGACGGCAATGTCGGGCGCATGGCGGCGCGATTGGAGCGGCGAGCGGCCATATGACGCCACCAGAGTAGGCATCGCGCAGGACGATCGCGACGCTACGTTCGTCCAATACAGTTGACGACCCTCAACTATTGAATGTACCATACGTCCGTGTCCGACAGCCGCCGAATCGCCGCCCTGTTCCGTCCCTATCGCGCGCGCCTGACCACGGTCCTGGGGCTGATCACGTTCTCCGCGGCGCTCAACATGGTGTCGCCGTTCCTGCTCAAGGCGATCCTCGACACGGCGTTGCCCGAGCACGACACGCAGCTGCTGACGTTCCTCGTCGCGGGCATGATCGGGCTGTCGATCGCGACCGGCGCGCTCGGCGTCGCCCAGACGTGGCTGTCGAACGTCGTCGGCCAGCGCGTCATGCACGACCTACGCGCCGCCGTCTACGAGCACCTCCAGCGCCTCTCGCTGGCCTTCTTCACGCGCACGCGGACCGGCGAGGTGCAATCGCGGATCGCCAACGACATCGGGGGTGTTCAGAGCGTCGTAACGACGACGGCGACCTCGATCGCCTCGAACGTCACGACCGTCATCGCGGTGATCGTCGCGATGGTCGTGCTCGACTGGCGCCTGGCTGTCTTCTCGCTCGCCCTGCTGCCGTTCTTCATCTGGCTCACGCGCCGGGTCGGCAACGAGCGCAAGCGGATCGCATCCGAGCGCCAGGGGAGCCTGGCCGACATATCGTCGCTCGTGGAGGAGTCGCTGTCGGTGTCCGGGATCCTGCTCGGCAAGACGATGGGGCGCGGCCGGGAACTGGCCCAGCGCTTCACCGACGAGTCCGAGCGCCTCGCCGACCTCGAGGTCCGCTCGCGGATGGCCGGTCGCTGGCGGATGGCGTCGGTGCAGATGGCGTTCGCGGTGATGCCGGCGCTCGTCTACTGGGCCGCCGGCGTCGGCGCGACGACCGTCTCGATCGGCACCCTGGTCGCGTTCACCACGCTGCAGACGCGGATGTTCTTCCCGATGCAGAGCCTGCTCTCGGTCGGCGTCGACATCCAGACCTCGCAGGCGCTGTTCGCGCGGATCTTCGAGTACCTCGACATGCCGGTCGATATCACCGAGCGCGCCGACCCTGTGGCGCTCGACCCCGACGCCGTCCGCGGCGAGGTGGCATTCGACCATGTCAGCTTCGCCTACGGCCCCGATGCGCCGCCGACGCTCGACGAGGTCACGCTGATCGTCCCGGCCGGCACGACGACGGCGATCGTGGGGGAGACCGGAGCGGGCAAGACGACGGCCGGCTATCTCGTCGCGCGGCTCTACGACGCGACTGACGGAGCGGTCACGATCGACGGCGTCGACGTCCGCGACCTGAGCTTCGACTCGCTGACCCAGACCGTCGGGCTCGTCAGCCAGGACACCTACCTGTTCCACGCCTCGATCGCCGACAACCTGCGCTTCGCGCGCCCCGACGCGACCGACTCAGAGCTCGAGGACGCCGCACGCGCCGCGCGTATCCACGACCTGATCGCGTCGCTGCCCGATGGCTTCGACACGATGGTCGGCGAGCGCGGCCACCGCTTCTCGGGCGGCGAGAAACAGCGAATCGCGATCGCCCGCACCGTCCTTCGCAACCCGCCCGTCCTGATCCTCGACGAGGCGACGAGTGCGCTCGACACGCAGACCGAGCGCGCCGTTCAGGAGGCGCTCGACGGCCTCGCGCGCGGCCGCACGACGATCGCCATCGCCCACCGGCTCTCGACCGTCCGCGATGCCGACCAGATCATCGTGCTCGACGGCGGGCGGATCGCCGAGCGCGGCACGCACGACGAGCTGATGGCCCGCGCCGGGCGCTACGCCGAACTTGTGGTCGGCAGTCGCGATCCCCTCGAAACCGGCGACACGTTGGCCGCATAGGGCATACTGCCCGCCCATGAGACTGCGCTCGGGGGTCGGGTCAGTTGCGCTGCTCGTTGTGCTCGTGGTTGGTCTGCTCGCCGGCGCGAGTGTCGCGCTGGCCACGTCCAGCCCCAAGGCGACCCACAAGACGCAGAAGACACACAAGAAGGTCACGCACCAGCGCAAGATCGTCCACGGCGCTGTCGACACCGGCAGCTACTGGCCGAGCACCGACGTCCAGCACCTGCATCTGCAGTTCGGCCCGTTCCGCGTCGAGCCGGGCCAGAACAACATCAAGTTCGACATCGTCAAACAGAAGCCGCAGGTCGACGGCTGGATCGTCGGGTTCACCCCGAACCTGACCTACCCCAACGGCAAGGTCCCGCCGGTCGACGTCATCCACCTGCACCACGCGGTGTGGCTGGTCAACAGCCATCCCGCGTTCGGGGCCGGCGAGGAGAAGACCCGCGTCCGTGTGCCGCAGGGCTTCGGCATGCCCTACAAGACGACCGACACGTGGGCGCTGACGTACATGATCCACAACCTGACGCCCACTGCGACGTCGGTGAAGCTCGACTACGACATCGTGCTTCATCCCGGCGACGTCGCCGGCCGCGCAGGGGATCATCCCCGTCTATCAGGGCGGCGCCGACGTCCGGGGCCTGAACGTCTACCCGGTGTTCGACGTCCACCAGGGCTCGGGCAAGAACGGCAGCTTCACGTACCCGACCGCAGGACCCCACCGCCTATCCGCCGGGCGTGCACCTCAACCAGCACGTCGTGCCCAACGACGCGACGCTGGTCAGCGCGTTCGTCCACCTGCACCCGGGCGGCCTGTACGGCGACCTCTACGACACGCGCGTGATCGATGGGGTGCCCAAGACGGTGCGGCTGTTCCGCTCCTACGCGCACTACTTCGAGCCGGCGGGAACCGTGTCGTGGGACGTCGCGATGACCAACACGCCGCCCGACTGGAGAGTCGCGATCAAGAAGGGCGACATCATCTCGACGACCGCGACCTACGACTCGGCGCGCGGCTCGTGGTACGAGGCGATGGGGATCATGTCGGCGCTGACGACCTCCGCGCCGGCGGGCGGCTCGATCCGTTCATCAAAACGTCGCCGGTCAAAGGACTTGTCAACCACGGCCACCTGCCCGAGAACGACAACCACGGCGGTGGCGCGGCGATCCTGCCCGACGCGGCCAAGCTCGCCAACGGCCCGCTGACCGACGCCGGCCAGGTGCCGATCGACAACTTCGTCTACGGCCAGGGCGACCTGACGCTCGGCGGCACCAAGGGCCGCCCGCCGGTGGTCCACCAGGGCCAGTCGCTGACGTTCGTCAACAACGACGCCGACATCGCCGCGGGCGAGTGGCACACGATCACGTCGTGCGCCGCGCCGTGCAACGGGGCGACCGGCATCGCCTACCCGCTGGCCAGCGTGCCGCCGGGCCAGCCGAGCTTCGACTCGGGTGAGCTGGGCATCAACGCCGGCATTCTCGGCAAGGGCGGGGCGCCGACCGCCGGGCGTGTGACGTGGTCGACGCCGAACAATCTGCCGAGCGGCACCTACAACTACTTCTGCCGGATCCACCCGTTCATGCGCGGCTCGTTCCGCGTCATCAAGGGCTGACAGACACGCGTTCACCGCCGTGGAACAAATCCGCGGAATGATGCGTCATACTCCCGGGCGGTGAGAGGGGACCGAGGGATCTGGGTGCTCGTCGCGTGCGCGCTGCTGGTGTTCGCCGCGCCGGCGGCCGCCAAGACCAAGCCCCGACACGCCCCCAGGAAGCACGCACCGGTGGCGGCTGCGCGCTGGTGGCCGGACGCCGACGTCACGCACGTCAAGCTCAACTTCGGCCCGATTCCAATCTCGCCGGGCCAGAACAACATCAAGTTCGACATCCTCAAGCAGCGTCCGAAGGTCGACGGCTACATCACGTCGTTCAAGCCGAACCTCGTCTACGCCCGCGGCAACCGGTGCAACGGCTCGGTCCCGCCCGTCGACGTGATCCACCTGCACCATGGCGTGTGGATCGTCAACGGCGCGCCGACCTACGCGGCCGGCGAGGAGAAGACGATGTTCCGCTCGCCGCAGGGCTTCGGCTACTCCTACTCGACGACCGACCAGTGGACGCTGTCGTACATGATCCACGACCTGACACCGAACCCGACGTCGGTCTGCCTGACCTACGACCTCGGCTTCATCCCGCTGACGTCCAAGTACGCCAAGCACATCATCACCGTGCGCACGCAGTGGATGGACGTCATCGGTGGCCTGTACCCGGTGTTCGACGTCCACAAGGGCTCGGGGACGAACGGCAGGTTCACGTACCCCGACCAGCAGCCCGGCGCGCCGGCGAGCCTCGAGAACAACTGGACCGTCCCGCAGGACGAGACGATCGTCTGGATGACCGGCCACCTGCACCCGGGCGGCCTGTACGACAGCCTGTGGGACACCCGCATCGTCAACGGCAGGCCGAGCAAGGTGCTGCTGTTCAGCTCGCGCGCGCACTACTTCGAACCGGCGGGCACGGTGTCGTGGGACGTGGCCATGATCACGACGCCGCCCAACTACCGCGTCAAGGTCAAGCAGGGCGACGTGCTCTCGATCAGCGCGACGTACGACTCGGCCCGTGGCTCGTGGTACGAGGCGATGGGGATCATCCAGGTCCAGATGACCAGCGAGGACGACGGCGGCGTCGACCCGTTCAAGCGCAACGTCGCCGTGGCCGGCGTCCTCAACCACGGCCATCTGCCGGAGAACGACCACCACGGCGGCGGCGCCGGCATCCTGCCCGACGCGACGACGCTCGCCAACGGCCCGCTGACCGACGCCGGCACGGTGCCGATCGACAACTTCGTCTACGGCCAGGGCGACCTGACGCTGACCGGCAATGCCGGCCGGCCGCCGACGATCCACGAGGGCCAGTCGCTGAAGTTCGTCAACAACGACTTCAATGTCGGCCCGGGCGAGTGGCACACGATCACCGCCTGTCAGTCACCCTGTAATGCCCAAACGGGGATCGCCTACCCGCTCGCCAACGGGTCGATCGACTTCGACTCGGGCGAACTGGGGCTTGGCGGGCCACCCACGGCCAACCGCACGTCCTGGTCCACGCCGGCCAATCTGCCGATAGGGACCTACACGTACTTCTGCCGGATCCACCCGTTCATGCGCGGCAGCTTCCGCGTCATCGCGGACTAGCCACCACCACCCCAACCGCCATCGTCTAGGAGACAGGTCAGCATAATGTCGCTCATGAGGTCTCTCCGGGGTTCCCGCGCGCTCGTCGCGGCGCTGACCGTTGCCATCGCCGCGTTCGCCGTCCCCGCGCTCGCCGGTGCGACGACGTCCAGCTCGCACCAGGTCGTCAAGAAGCATGCGAAGAAACACGCCAAGAAGCACGTCAAGAAGCATGCGCCCAAGACGCCCCCCGACATCGCGACGATGGCGGGAACGTGGCCCAAGAAGGACATCCAGACCCTGCACCTGAACTTCGGGCCGTTCCTCGTCTCGCCCGGTCAGAACAACATCAAATTCGATGTCGTCAAGCAGCGCCCGCCGGTCGACGGCTGGGTGACCTCGTTCGTCCCCAACCTCGTGTACGCCAAGAACGGCGTCTGCCCGGCGATCGTCAAGGAGTCGCAGGTCCCGCCGGTCGACGTGATCCACCTGCACCACGGCGTATGGCTGGTCAACGGCGCGCCGACGTACGCGGCCGGTGAGGAAAAGACGCGCGTCTACACGCCGTTCCCGTACGCCCAGCAGTACAAGACGACCGACAGCTGGGCGCTGACGTACATGATCCACAACCTGACGCCGACGCCGTACACGGTCTGCCTGACCTACGACATCGGCTTCATTCCGGCGACCTCGAAGTATGCCCAGGGCATCATCCCGGTCCACACCCAGTGGATCGACGTCCACCCGGGCGTGTACCCCGTGTTCGACGTCCACAAGGGCTCGGGGACGAACGGCAAGTTCACGTACCCCGACCAGGACCCGAACGCCTACCCGCCGGGCCAGCATCGCAACCAGTGGGTCGTGCCGCAGGACTCGACGATCGTCGGGATGGTCGGCCACCTGCACCCAGGCGGCCTCTACGACAGCATGTACGACACGCGGGTCATCAACGGCGTGGCCAAGAAAGTGCTGATCTTCCGCTCGGCCGCGCACTACTTCGAACCGGCGGGTGCCGTGTCGTGGGACGTCGCGATGATCGGCACGCCGCCGACGTACCGGGTTGCGGTGAAGAAGGGCGACGTGATCAGCCTGTCGGCGACGTATGACTCGTCGAAGTCGTCGTGGTACGAGGCGATGGGCATCATGCCGATCGCGGTTACCAATAACGGGCCGTCGGGCGGACTCGATCCGTTCACCCACAACGTCGCCGTCAAGGGCGTGCTCAACCACGGCCACCTGGCCGAGAACGACCACCACGGCGGCGGCGCGGCCATCCTGCCCAACGCGGCCACGCTCGCCAACGGCCCGCTGCTCGACGGCGGCTCGGTGCCGATCAACAACTTCATCTACGGCCAGGGCGACCTGACCCTGACCGGGAACGCCGGCAAGCCGCCGACAGTTCACCAGGGCCAGTCGCTGACGTTCGTCAACAACGACGCCGACATCGGTCCGGGTGAGTGGCACACGATCACGTCGTGCAAGGCGCCGTGTAACGCCACGACCGGAATCGCCTACCCGCTGGCCAACGGGCCGATCGACTTCGACTCGGGCGAGCTGGGCATCAACGCCGGCGTCCTCGGCAAGGGCGGGCCGCCGACGGCGGGCCGCGTGACCTGGTCGACGCCGAGCAACCTGCCGAGCGGCACCTACAACTACTTCTGCCGCATCCACCCGTTCATGCGCGGCAGCTTCCGGGTCCTCCCGGCGCAGTAACCCAGCCCGACGTCGCGTGATGCGTGCGGCGCCATCGCCGCACGCACGCCGCGGCAGCTTCCGGGTGCGCGCGGCGCAGTGATACCGGTCTGAGACCAGCTTGGCATTGTCGCCCCTCAGTACCGGTCCTAGGGTCGAATTCGGACTTCCGAGACGGCACTGCACCAGGAGGACACGATGGGCTTCTTCAAGGACCTCAAACAGCTACAGGACACGGCGCGTGAGATGACGCCGCCCGAGCATCGTGGCGTCATGGGCGGCGTTCGCGCCATGAAGGACGGCGTCGCCCAGGCCAACCAGACGCTCGGGCAGCTGGCGTCCGACGGCGAGAAGGTGCAGTACCTGATGGCCACCGGGCAGGTCGGCTCGGCGACGATCACCGCGATCCGCCAGACCGGGACGATCGTCAACTACAACCCCGAGTGCGACCTCGACCTCCAGGTCACCGTCAACGGCTCGGCGCCGTACCCCGTGACTCACCGCCAGGTCATCGCGCAGGTCGCCCTTGCGAGCTTCCAGCCCGGCGCGACGGTGTCGGTGCGCGTCGATCCGAACGACGCCCAGTCGCTGATCGTCGCCTAGCAGGACCGTTACAACAGTCGTCCATCGCGGGGCAAACCGGGTGCACCGCGAGCGCGGTGAGCCGAATGCCGGGATGTGTCCCGCGCGCGCGCACTCACCTCGCTTGCGCTCACCTGTGCCCTGATCGCCGTTCCCGCGGCAGCCGCCCAGGCCGACACCGCCTGCTCGGGCGCCGACACGCCGGCCGTCGCCGGCAGCGAGGCCCAGCTCAACCGCGCCACGCTGTGCCTGCTCAACGAGCAGCGCGCCGCGGCCGGCCTGCCGGCGCTCGTCGAGAACGTGCGCCTCGATCAGGCCGCGACCGCCTACTCGCAGGACATGGTCGCCGAGCGGTTCTTCGATCACACGAGCCCCGAAGGCGCAGACGGTCGTCGATCGCCTGACCGGGGTCGGCTACCTGCCGGGCAGCGGTCAGTGGGCGGCAGGGGAGAACATCGCCTGGGGCCAGGGATCGTTGGCCACGCCGCGCTCGATCATGAACGCGTGGATGAACAGCGAGGGCCACCGCGAGAACATCCTCTCGAGCAACTACTCCGACATCGGGCTCGGCGTCGCGATGGGGACGCCGACCACGTCGACGCTCGCCGGGGCGACGTACACCAACGACTTCGGCCGCCACGTGGCCGACACCACGGTCGTCCACGCGCCCGACGCCCACCAGGCGCCGACGGTCGACGTGACGGTCAAGCCGAAGGCCAAGGCCAAGCCGAAGGCCAAGGCCAGGCACCGCGTCAAGCGCCACGCCAAGCGTCGCGGCCCCGCCTTGCGCTGCGCCCGCATCGCGGCGTCTGGGACCAGCGCGCACCGCGTCACCCACGGCATCCGCATGTGCCGCACCACTCGCGCGCCCGCCCGCGTGACGCACGCCTAGCGGTAGGTGACGCGCTACACCCGCGGCCCGGGGACGCCGCGGAAGCCGAACGCGGCCGCGGGGCGGCCCGGCTGGACGTACCAGCACTCGCCGCTGGCGTCGCTGTCGGTCAGCAGCTCGACGACCGCATCGGCGACCGTCGAGGCCTCGATCAGCGGGACGCCGAACGTCGCTATCGCGTCGAGGATCGGTGCCGTCATCGCCGACTCGGTGAAGCCGGGGCAGACCGCGTTGAAGCGGATGTTCTCCGACGCCAGCGCCGGGCCCAGCGAGCGCGTCAGCCCGACGACCGCGTGCTTGTTGGCGGCGTAGATCGGGTCCAGCGCAACCCCGGTCAGGCCCGCCAGCGACGCGGTGGCGACGATCGCCCCGCCGCCGCGCTGGCGCAGCGCCGGGCGCACCGCGTGCGCGCCGAACACGACGCCGTCGAGGTTGACGCTCATCGCGCGGCGGTAGAGCGCGAGGTCGAAGTCATCGCCGATGCCGCAGCCGCTTGTCACGCCCGCGTTGAGGAACGCGTAGTCCACGCCGCCGCAGCGCGTCGACCGCGAACGCGACCATCGCCTCGTTGGCCGCCAGGTCGGACACGTCGGTCGCGACAAACTCACCGCCCAGCTCCTGCGCCGCGCGGGCGCCGCCGTCGGCGTCGCGGTCGGCCAGCACCAGCCCGACCCCCGCCGCGGCGAGCGCCCGGGCCGTCGCCAGCCCGATGCCGCTCGCCGCGCCGGTGACCAGCGCGATCTTCCGATCGTCGGTTGCGTCACGCCTTGGCCGCCGCGACCTGCTCGGCCGCGATACCGGCCAGGCGCCGGCGGTGCAGGCCCGCGCCGCCCAGCAGGTCGGCGCTCACCTGCGCGCGCTTGAACAGCCAGTGGACGTCGGCCTCCCACGTGAAGCCGATGCCGCCATGCATCTGGATCGCCGCGTTGGTGACCTCCTTGGCCCCCGACGACGCCGCGGCCTTGGCCATCGCGGCGCCCTCGGCCAGGCGCTCGGGCTCGGCGTCGGCCGCCCACGACGCGAACGACGTCAGCACGCGCGCGCGCTCGGTGTCGAGCAGCATCTGGGCGCAGCGGTGCGAGACCGCCTGGTAGGCGCCGACCGGCGTGCCGAACTGCTTGCGCTCCTTGACGTACTCGGTCGTCATGTCGAGCGCCGCCTGGGCGACGCCGACCAGCTCGGCGGCGATCACGATCAGCGCGCGGTCGATCGCCGAGCGCACGTCGCCCTCGAGCGCCTCGCCGGCGCCGGCCGGGACGGTCACGCGGCCGGCCGAGCGGGTCGGGTCGATCGCCTCGATCGCCTCGATCTCGGCGTCCTGCGCGGCCACCACCGTCGCCGTGTCGTCCTCGATCAGCACGATCACCTGCGCCTCGGGGGCGCTGATGACGAGGCCCGCCGTTCCGTCGCTGGCGCGGCCGACCGCGCCGACGATCTCGCCCGACGCGAGCCCGGGCAGCCAGCGCTCGCGCTGGGCGTCCGAGCCGGCGTGCTCGATCAGCGTCGCCGCCAGCACCGAGCCGAGGAACGGCACGGGCGCGAGCGTCGCGCCGAGCTCCTCGGCGAGGATCGCCAGCTCGACCGCGCCGAGCCCCATGCCGCCGTGCTCCTCGCTGACCGCGATGCCCGGCCAGCCGAGCTCGCGCAGCTCGTTCCACAGGTCGGTGTCGGTCGTGCGTGCCTCGGCGTGCTCGCGCACCTTCGCCGCCGACGCCCGCTGAGCGAGCATGTCGTGGGCGTTGCGCTGGATCTCGCGCTGGTCCTCAGTGAGTCCGAAGTCCATGGTTGCCTCCTAAGCGGCCGTCTTGAGCCGCGGCAGGCCCATGACCCGCTCGGCGACGATGTTCTTGAGGATCTCGGTCGTGCCGCCCTCGATCGTGTTGCCGCGCGCGCGCATCAGGGCGTAGCTCCACGTGTTGCCCATGGTCAGGCACTCGGGGCCGATGATGTCGACCGCCAACTGGGTCGCCAGCTGGTTGGTGTCGGACCACAGCCACTTGACGAGCGACCCCTCGGGGCCCGGCTGGCCGTACTTCTCGGTGTTGGTCAGACCGCGCCACGCCAGCAGCCGCGTCGACTCGCAGCGCAGGTGCAGCTCCGCGAGCTGGTCGGCGTAGTAGGCGTCGTCGAGCAGACCCTTCTCGGCCGCGACCGAGATCAGCTCGTCGAGCAGGTGGCGCAGGCTGATCTGCAGCGCGAAGCCGAGGCCGGCGCGCTCGTTCATGAGCGTCGTCATCGCGACCTTCCAGCCGTCGCCGGGCTGGCCGAGCATGTTCTCGGCCGGGATCCGCGCCTCCTCGAGGAACAGCTCGTTGAACTCCGCCGAGCCGGTGATCTGGCGCAGCGGGCGGATGTCGACGCCGGGCTGCTCCATGTCCATGATGAAGTAGCTCAGGCCCTTGTGCTTGGCCTGGTCGGGGTCGGTCCGCGCGACGAGCATGCACCACTTCGAGTACTGGGCGCCGCTGGTCCACACCTTCTGGCCGGTGACGACATACTCGTCGCCGTCCTTGACCGCGCGCGTCTTGACCGCGGCGAGGTCGGAGCCGGCGTCGGGCTCGGAGAAGCCCTGGCACCAGATCTCCTCCGCCGACAGGATCGGGGCGAGGTAACGCTGCTTCTGCTCCTCGCTGGCCCAGACCATCATCGTCGGGCCGGCGAGCAGGATGCCGAGCGTGTTGGCGGCCTGCGGCGCGCGGGCGCGGCTCAGCTCCTCGAAGTAGATCGCCTGCTCGGTCAGCGTCGCGTCGCGGCCGCCGTAGGCCGATGGCCATGCAGGCGCCGCCCAGCCGGCCTCGTACATCTTGCGCTGCCAGTCGCGGCGCCACTGATAGCCGGCGTCGTCCTCGTCGTTGCCCGGACGGGCGTCGGGCTTGTTGTCGGCCAGCCATCCGCGCAGCTCGTCGCGGAACGCCAGCTCGCGTTCGTTGAATGTCAGGTCCATGGTGTCTCCTCACCGATCAATCTCGCCGCACAGGCCACGAGGGTGTCCTCCAGGTTCACGATGTCCTCGCCGGCGCGCATGCGCGCGCGGACGAGCTGGTCGATCCCGGCCGACAGCGCAAACAGCGCGTCGTCGGGCGGCACGGGCCGCCCGGACCGGGCGAAGGTCTTGGCGTACCGGCGCACGAAGCGCTCGGTCGCGCGGTCGCGATCGGCGCCCAGCAGTTGCCAGTTGAGCAGGTGGATGCGTGCAAACAGCGGCTCGGTGCTCAGCGCGGACAGGTAGGCGCGCAGACCGAGGCGCAGCTCGGTGAGCCAGTCGGGCGCGCCGCGGACGCCCTCGGCGATCCGCTGCTCGAGCACATCGATGCCCAGCTCATAGGCGGCGACGAGGCACGCCTGCTTGGACTCGAAGAGCTCGTAGAACGTCCCGCGCGAGACGCGCGCAAGCTTAACGGCGTCGGTCACGGTCGCCGCCTCGTAGCCCTTCTCGGCGACGAGCTGGGTCATCGCCTCGAGCAGCTTGGCGCGCTGCGCGCGGTCGGAGAGCAGCGGACTCACCTGATGGTGGGAGGCGACGAGCGACCCGGTCACGCTGGGTACCTTACAGGTACGGCGACGGTACCTGCGGGTTCGCCCCGCTCGCTCGCGGGACAACCGGGATGTGGGCGTCGCCAAACGTGCCACCCTGGGTCGAGTGCGTTGTACCGGTCGACGCATAGTGCGTTCCGACCTGACCGGTCAAGAGGAGAATCATGCGTCGCAAGAAGACAACTATTCCGGTCATCGCGGTCCTGCTGGCCGTCGTCGGCCTCGGCACGATCGGACTGGTCAGCGCATCGGGCAACGCGGCGTCGGCCCTGAAGACCGCCCAGGCCAGGACCAAGGCTGCCATGCACGGCACCAACAAGCTCCCGGACACCACGAAGCGCAAGGTCGCCAGCGGCAAGCGCGTCTTCGTCGTCAGCGCCGGCCAGGGGGCCGAGTCGAGCCAGATCCCGGCCGCCGCGGCGATGGCCGCCGGCAAGACGCTCGGCTGGAACATGACGCTGCTCGACGGCGGTCTGCAGCCCAGCACCTATCCGACGCTGGTCGCCAAGGCGGTCGCGCAGGGCGCCCAGGGCATCGTGCTCATCAACATCGACTGCACGGCCGCAAAGGCTCCCCTGACCTTGGCCAAGGCCAAGCACGTCCTGACCGTGCAGACCTACGCGTACGACTGCAACGATCCGGTCGGCGGAACGCGCAGCGGCCCGGATCTGATCACGACGTGCGTGAACTACAACAAGCTGAACTGCTCGAACCTCGGCAACTTCACGCAGTCCTACGGCGCCGACCAGGCCAACTACATCATCGCCAAGACCAACAACCGGGCGAAGGTCCTGCTGGTCAACGACCCCGAGTTCACGGTGCTGAAGTACACCGCGACTCGGCTTCCAGAACACGCTCAAGGCATCGGGCGGCTCGAAGGTCGTCGGCACCCTGAACTTCCAGGTCTCAGACCTGCTGTCGGGCAAGGTCAAGGGGAAGATCGACAACGCGCTCCTGCAGTACCCGGACGCGAACTGGGTCAAGAGTCCCTACGCGGCGGCGACGACCCTCGGAGGGATCGGCGCAGCCGCTTCCCGCGCCCACCGGAGCACGATGGGCGGCGAGGGGTTCCCGGACGAGCTCGCGCTCATCAAGAACGGCACGATCACCGCGGTCAACGTGATCGACTCGCGCTGGAGCGCCTGGGCCGCGGTGGACGCGCTGAACAGCGCCTTCACCCATACGCCGAGCCACCCGTCGGGCATCGGCTGGACGATCGTCGACAAACAGAACAACCACGCTCAGAACGTCAACTATCAGGCCGCCTACCGCAAGGCCTGGGGCAAGTAGTCGCCCGTATCCCGGGGGACCTAGCGACTCAAGGTGGGCCGAGGCGTATCGGCGCATGATCGCCCAGGATCTGCGAGGCTACTCAGGTAGCACGGATTCGGTCACGCCCCCGAGGGGGCGCAAGACCCAGCGCTTGGCCGAATTTCGTGTGCTCTAATTACGGCATCCACACGCCGGCAGATGGGTCGCCGGCGAGGTCGCAAATTTCCCCGAGGAGGGTAGGTTACTTTGAGTCGCAACTGGACAATTTCGTCCGTGCTGGTCGTGTGTCTGGCCGTCGTTGGCCTCAGCACGATCGGACTCGCGGGCGCGTTTGGCAACGCAGCCAGCGCCCTGAAGACCGCTCAGGCCAAGACCAAGGCTGCTGAGCACGGCACCAACAAGCTGCCGGACACCACCGAAGCGCCCCGTCGCCAAGCGGCAAGCGCGTCTTCGTCATCAGCGCCGGTCAGGTCGCTGAGTCGAGCAAGATCCCGAGCGACGCCGCGATGGAAGCGGGCAAGACGCTCGGTTGGAACATGACGCTGCTCGACGGCAACCTGCAGCCCAGCACGTACGCCGGGCTCGTCAGCAAGGCCATCGCGCAGGGCGCCCAGGGCATCGTCCTTGACGCCATCGACTGCTCGGCCGTCAAGGGCCCGCTGACGCAGGCCAAGGCCAAGCACATCCTGACCGTCCCGATCTACGCGTTCGACTGCAACGACCCCGTCGGCGGTTCCACGGGCGGCGGCTCGTTCTTCTCGACGTGCTGAACTACGCCAACCGTCCCTGCACGAACCTCGGGTGACTTCACCCGTTCGTACGGCGCCGACCAGGCGAACTACATCATCGCCAAGACGAACAACAAGGCGAAGGTCCTGCTGATCAACGACCCCGAGTTCACGGTCCTCAAGTACACCGCCCAGGGCTTCAACAGCACGATCGCCGCCTCGGGTGGCTCGAAGGTCGTCGGGACCCTGAACTTCCAGGTCTCCGACCTCGCTGTCGGGCAAGCTCAAGGGCAAGGTCGAGAACGCCCTGCTCCAGCACCCGGACGCCAACTGGGTCAAGAGCCCGTACGCGGCCGCCACGACGCTCGGCCAGATCGGCGCTGCGGCTCACGCCAAGGGCAAGGCCGTCATGGGTGGCGAGGGCTTCCCGGACGAGCTCGCTCTGGTCAAGAACGGCACCATCACCGCCGTCAACGTCATCGACTCCGCGCTGGACCGCTTGGTCGGCCGTGGACGCGCTGAACAGCGCCTTCACCGGCAAGCCAAGACGCACCCGTCGGGCATCGGCTGGACGATCGTGGACAAGCAGAACAACCACGTCCAGAACGTCAACTACAAGGCCGCCTACCGCAAGGCCTGGGGCAAGTAGTCCCGGCCGTAGGCCGACCTGACACGCAAGTAGTCCTGTGCTGCCGTCGTTCTCTCCAGTTATGAGCGCCCGTTCATGACTGGGGGGACGGCGGCGGCGCTGCGTGTCGAGCAACGTCTCCAAGACGTTCCCGGGAGGGCTGGCGCTCGACAACGTGTCGCTCGAGCTCGCGCCCGGGGAGGTCCACGGCCTCGTCGGAGGCAACGGGTCAGGCAAGTCGACCCTCATCAAGATTCTCGCCGGCGTCTACACCGCCGACTCCGGGCCGGGCACGGTCCAGGTCGGCAGCGCGGATCCGGTCGGCGTCGCCGA
Organism: uncultured Actinomycetes bacterium; assembly: GCA_963846975.1. Lineage (GTDB taxonomy): Bacteria > Actinomycetota > Thermoleophilia > Solirubrobacterales > Solirubrobacteraceae > AC-49. Next base: position 57,154 of record CAWJXY010000003.1, on the reverse strand, counting down.
CCTGTCGCCCGACTGGGCGCGCACGTCCGGCCTGCACTTCGTCCACCAGGACCCCGCGATCTTCCCGCTGCTCAACGTGGCCGAGAACATCGCGATCGGGCGCGGCTTCCCGACCCGCGGTCCGTGGGCCATCCGCAAGCGCTTCCTGCGCCGTCGAACGCCAGGAGATCCTCGATCGCTACCACATCGACGTGCGCCCGACCGACCTGCTCCAGAACCTCGGTCCCGCGCAGCGCGCGATGGTCGCCATCGCCCGCGCGCTCCAGGACCAGGACGAGCACTCGGGCGGCGTCCTCGTCCTCGACGAGCCGACCGCCTCGCTGCCCGAGCCCGAGGTCGAGACCCTGCTCAGCGCGCTGCGGATCTTCGCCCGCAGCGGCCAGAGCGTCCTGTTCATCAGCCACCGCACCCCCGAGGTGCTCGGCCTCGCCAACCGCGTCACGGTGCTGCGAGACGGCAAGAAGGTCGCCACCGTCGACGGCGCGGGGCTGACCGAGGAGCGGATCGTCGAGCTGATCGTCGGCCGCGAGCTGGAGACGCTCGAGCGCGATCACCACCCGGTGTCCAGCGGCTCGGAGGGGGCCATCCTTCATGCCCGCAACCTCCACGGCCCGCGACTGAACGGCGTGACGATGGACCTGCGCGAGCGGGAGGTGCTCGGCATCGCCGGCCTCGTCGGCTGCGGGCGCTCGGAGCTGCTCAAGGTCCTGTTCGGCGCCTACAAGGTCGACAGCGGAACGATCCTCCTCGACGGCCAGCCGATCCGCTTTGCCACCGTAGGCGAGGCGATGAACAGCGGCTTCGCCTACGTCCCCGAGGACCGCACGACCGAGGCGTCGTTCGCCGGCATGTCGGTGCGCGAGAACCTGTCGGCGGCCAACGTCGGGCGCTACTGGAAGGGCATGAAGCTGCGCCACGGCAGGGAGCAGTCCGACGCCAAGGCGCTGATCGAAGAGTACGGGGTGCGCACGTCAGGCGACAGAGCAGGTCTTCTCGACGCTGTCGGGCGGCAACCAGCAGAAGGTCATCATCGCTCGCTGGCTGCGCGACAAGCCGCGCGTCCTGCTGCTCGACGAGCCCACGCACGGCGTCGACATCGGCGCGCGGACGCAGATCTACAAGCTCATCGACGAGGCCGCCGAGGCCGGTACGTCGATCATTCTGGTCAGCTCCGACAACGAGGAGCTGTCACTGCTCTGCGACCGCGTGCTTATCATGCGTCAAGGTCGCGTTACGAATGAGCTCCACGGGCCGGGCATCGATCCCGACCGTCTCGGAGAACTCGCGATGCGGCCCGTCGAGGACGCCGGGCAGCAGGCGAACTTCACAGCAACGACGGGTAAGGAGCAGCAATGACCACGGGGGAGACGACAGGCGGCGGCGGCGAGCCGCCGCTGCCCGGCCACGCTGCGCCACCGCAGGGTCCTGTTCCTCCGCAGCCCCCGGTGCCCCCGCAGGCGCCGGTCGCCCCGCAGCCGCCTGTCGTCCCGCAGGCGCCGGCCGCCCCTCAGGCCCCCGCGGCGACCGACGGCAACGCCCCCGTCGCCACCGAGGTGCCGGTCGACCAGAGCGCCAACGGGGGCTCGGCTGGGGGCGATGCCGATCTCGAGCCGGTCCACCGCGGGCCTGGCAAGACCGCGTACTTCTTCGAGCGCTACGCGCTGCTGATCGCCTTCATCGGCGTGATGATCTTCTTCAGCACTTGGAGCAAGACCTCGGCGTCGTTCGGCACGGCGGCCAACTTCCAGAACCTCGCCGGCGGTCAGCAGGCCTACATCGTGATCCTGTCGATGGCCCTGCTGATCCCGCTGCTGTGCGGCGAGTTCGACCTGTCGATCGGCCAGATCGCCGGGTTCTCGCAGATCGGCGCCGCCGTCGCCATGAGCAAACACGGGTTCAGCTTCGGCGAGTGCTTCATCGTCGCAGTCGTGCTCGGCGCGGCGATCGGCTTCATCAACGGCAACACGGTGGCCAGAGTCGGCGTGAACTCGTTGATCGTCACGTTGGGCACGTCGGGGGTGCTGTTGGGCGTGATCAACTGGTACACGAAGGGCTCGGCGATCGCTGAGGGCATCCACCCGTCGGTGATCAACTTCGGCGCCACCACGTCGATATTCGGCATCCCCAAGGTCTGCCTGCTCGCGCTCGGCGTCGTGCTCGTGGTCTGGTACGTGGCCAACCAGACGCCGTACGGCCGCTACCTGACGAGCATCGGCTCCAACCCGCGCGCCGCACAGCTCGTCGGCCTGCCGGTGCCGTGGATCAAGCTCAGCGCGTTCGTGTTCTCGGGCGCCCTGGCCGGCCTGGCCGGCATCGTGCTGCTGGCCAACAGTGGCACCGGCTCGCCGGGCGCCGGCACGATCCTCGACACGCTCCAGGCGCTGGCCGCGGTGTTCCTCGGCGCGACGGCGATCCGGCCGGGGCAGTTCAACGTCGAGGGCACGGTGATCGCGATCTACTTCCTCGCGGCCACCGTCTCCGGGCTCGAGCTCGCCGGCCTGCCGTCCTATGTCAACGACGTGTTCAACGGCGCCGCGCTGTTCGTCGCGGTGATCGTCTCCACCGAGCTGCGCAACCGCCGTACCGGCGGGATAGCAACCTAGGGGCGCCCGAAGGGGCGCCCCGCGAGGGCGGCGCCTGCCTGCCTAGGCGGGCGCCGCTGTTTCGCTGTGCGCGGCCGCGTCGGTGGCGATCGCCTGCGCCGTACGGTGGGCGAGCGCCATGATCGTGACCATCGGGTTCACTCCCGACGTGGTCGGGAACGCGCTCGCGTCGCCGATCCACACGCCGGGCGTGTCGTGCAGCTCGCCCCACGGGTTGGCGACGCTCGTTGCGGGGTCGGACCCCATCCGGCACGAACCCATCTGGTGGGCGGCGAACAGCCGCCAGCCGCCGGCCCGCAGCGGGATCTCCTGGAGCATCTTGATGTATGCGTCGAGGTCGTCGCCGCGGCGCCACGGCTCGACGCCGGGGACGATCGCGTAGATCTCGGTCGCTCCCGCCGCCTCGTGCAGGCGCATCTGGACGTCGATCCCGCGGCGCAGGTTCTCCTGGTCGAGCGGGTCGTCGACCGGATAGCTGACGACCGACTCGCCCGCCTCGTCGATCGTGATCCGGCCGTGGCCGTGGTCGCGGGTCAGCGAGATGAACGCCGCGCCGTTGCGGAACTTGGTCATCAGCTCCTTGTGCGCCTCGCCGCCGGGCCAGATGCTCGAGCCGATCAGGCCGGGGGAGTAGTGCGAGCCTTCGATCATGAAGCCGTAGCCGTCGCCCGGGTTGTCGTAGTGGTGGCACAGCATCGCCTGCGGCGATCCCCACCACGCCTTCTGATCTGCGCCGTACATCCCGAACGTCGACGTGCACGTGTGCAGGCGGAAATAGTCGCCGACCGCGGGGCCGCCGATGCCCGAGCGCAACAGCAGCGCCGGGGAGTCCAGGGCGCCGCAGGCGACGACGACCCGCGGCGCGTTGACGGTCACCGAGACCGAGGTTGCCGTCGGCGTCGACCGCGGTAGCCTCGACCCCCGCCGCGCGCCCGTCGGCGACGACGATCGCGTCGCGCCTTGCAGCGCACGAGGATCCGCGCGCCGGCCTCGAACGCGTCGAGCAGGAACGTCTTGTCGATGCTGCGCTTGCTGCCGGACCGGTCGCCGAAGCCCATGAAGCCGGCAGTGTCGGGCGAGTAGCCGTCCGGCGAGGCGTTGCGGACGATCCGCTTGTAGCGCAGCCCGAGCGCCTCGCAGCCCTCGACCATGCGCTGGTGCGGGTCGTTGTAGTCGCTGCACTGATCGTTGGCGCCGACGCGCTCGAGCACCGCGTCGAGGTGAGCGTCGAAGTCGGGGCCGTCGACGCCCTCGAGGCCGTGCTCGGTCGCCCACTCCTTGCGCACCCAGTCGGGCGTGCGCAGGCAGTTGGTCCAGTTGACGATCGTGCCGCCGCCGAGCGCCGTTCCCGACAGCATCGTGACGTTCGCGTCGGCGGTGGCGACCGGCCCGCCGCGCCAGTAGAGGTCCTGGTAAGCCTGGAGTTCGTACTGCGTGAAGTCTGACTCGGTGTAGTAGCCGCCCGCCTCGAGGACGACGACGCTGTGGCCCTCCTGGGCCAGGCGCCCGGCGATCACGCTGCCCCCGGCGCCGGAGCCGACGATGCACACGTCGGCGTCGAGCGTCGTGTCGCCGTTCGGGGTCAGCGTTGCGATCGGCTTGGGCACGTCACTCGGTCCACCCACCCCGCGGTGCGGGCTGGGCGGGCCTGGATACCCGAACACGTCCCAGTTGGCGTTGCGGCCGGTCGCCGGGTCGGGCGCGCCGTAGTGCAGGAACTGGATCAGGCTGACCAGCGACGAAATTCCGATTCCGGCCCCCGGCGAGGACGCGGCGACGCCGCGGACGATCTGCTCGCGCGCCGTCTGGTCGTCGGTCGTGGCGAGGCCGAGGCCGCCGAGGGCGTCGAGCAGCATCCCGAGGCCGATGCGCTGCGCGTCGGGCAGGTCGGCGATGAACTGGTCGGCGGTGACGTCGACGCCGAGGTCGGTCGCACTGCGGGCCCAGAAGCCGTCCGGGTCGTCGTCGCGGGCGATCGACGGGATGACGGTGTCGGCCAGGGCTCGGAGTGTCGCCTGGCGCTGTTCGTCTGCCGTGGTCATCGGCAGATCCTATCCTCGACGGGTGCTACAGACCGAGCGGATGACGCACGACGTAGCCGTCGCTCGGGCGCGCCTCCGACGTCCAGCGCGAGCCCGTCGATCCACTGCGCCGACGTGTCGAAGCGCATGTGGCCGATCGTCATGTACGCATGGCCCGCGTTGGCGTAGATCGTGATCCAGCGGCCGGGGCCGGGCGCGCCGTAGCTCATCAGCTGGCCCGAGTCCTCGGGAACCGACAGGCGACCGATCGCGTGCAGCACGTAGGAGACCGAGCCCGAGCAGTCGTAGCCGGAGGCGTCGAACGACCCGTGGCCGCCACCCCAGATGTAGGGCAGTCGGGCGATCCGGTTGCCGGCGGCGATCGCCTGGCCGATCTGCGACGGCGGGCCGGTGGGGACGACGATCGTGTTGCCGCGCTTGAGCACCGGCTCGTGCGTGTGCACGCCCAGCCGGTGCCAGGTCGCCGGCCCGACGACGCCGTCGGCCTTCATCTGGTGTGCGCTCTGGAAGGCAACGACCGCCGCCTTGGTCCCGGGGCCGAAGATGCCGTCGGTCGCGACGTGCAGACGGCGCTGGAGCAGCCGTACGAGCGCGTGCGGGGCGTTGCGCGTCTTCGTGTGTCCGTGGTGGGTGGTGGTCTGGTGCTGTGCGCTGGGCGTGGTGGAAGTGCGGCTTGCGGCCACGCTTGAGCAGCGGGTGGTGGCCGGGCAGGCCGAGCGCGTTCCACGTGCTCGAGCCGACGACGCCGTCCGCCGACAGCCCGTGCGCGCTCTGGAACGCGATCACGGCCGACTTGGTGCCGGGGCCGAACTTGCCGTCGACCGCGACGTGCAGGCGGTGCTGGAGCATCCGGATCGCGCCCGGGATGCGCGAGTGGTGCACCGGGGCGGCATGCGTGCTCGTGTGGTGGGCGGCGTTGTGCTTGGCGCGGTGGTGTTTCGCGGCCGTGGCATGCGGGTGGAGCTTGACCCGGTGCAGCACCGGGCGGTGCCCGGGCACACCGAGCGCCCGCCACGTCGCGGGCCCGACGACGCCGTCGGCGGTCAGCCCGTGTGCCCGCTGGAACGTCCGGACCGCGCGCACGGTGGCCGGGCCGAACGCACCGTCGGCCGGCACGCCGAGCGCGCGCTGCAGCGCGCGTACATCGCCCTCGTGGGCGTGGCCCAGCGCCGGAACGGGAGCAGCCAGCGCGGTCCCAATCGCGACCAGCGCGAGGAGCTGTTGTGCGAGACGACGATTCATGTGGTGCGACCAGGGAACTACGCCGTCGACCCTACCTGCGCCAATTCCTCCTCTTTGCAGGGTTTCTTGCAGGATGACAGTCTGCACGCCGGCTTCCGGAGTAGCGAAGTTCAGGGGTTTCCCCGATACCGGGGCGCGGGGGCCGCAGGCGAGCATCGCGGCCATGAGCCCGATCCCGCTTCGCACCGCCACCGCCCGCGTCCACATCCTCGATCCCGACCGCGTCGGGCAGCACCTCGATCGCCTGTACATCATCGCCCGGGGCCTGTGCTCCTCGACCCACGAGGCCGAGGATCTCGTCCAGGACACGCTCGAGATCGTCCTGCGCCGCCCGCGCGTCGTGCGCGGCAGCGATCTCGCGTACCTGACCCGTGCGCTGCACAACACCGCCGTGTCGAACCACCGCCGTCGCACGGCGCGGCCGACGACCGTGGCGATGCCCGAGTCGCTGGACTCGTTCGACGTTGCGGTCGCCCCGAGCGTCGAGGGTGCCGTCGTGGCGCGCGAGGTTCTGTCGGCCGTCGCCGGCCTGCCCGCGCCGCTGCGCGACGCGCTGGTCGCAGTGCACGTCGCGGGCCTGAACTGCAAGGAGGCCGCGGCCCGGCTTGGCGTCCGCGAGGGCACGATCATGAGCCGCTGCTTCCGCGCCCGGGCGAAGCTCGCGCCGCTGCTCGAGGTGGCGTGAAGCGGTGGGATACCGGCGGCTGTGATTTCGACGGCGGGAGGCGTAGCATCGCGGTCCGACCTCGGGACGATCAACGTTCCCTAGCCGGGCGGGGCCGTAGGTTTGGACCGTGGCACGCACCGTCGTGATCTCGATCTGCGCCGCCATCGTGGTCTGCGGCTGCGGATCGTCCGGGGGCTCGGGGTCGTCAAGCACCGTCGGCAAGGGCGACGAGGCGACATTCACGATCGACGGGCGCACGATCGACGTGCGCCAGTCGGGCACCGCGAAGGTCGAGCAGTCTGCCGCGCCGCAGCTCGACTACAGCGGGCCGCTGGGATGCCGCGGGCGCTACTTCGACACGAAGTTCTCCGACGGCGTGCGGCTGCTGTTCCGCTACGGGTCCGACGACGCGTACCTGCTCGTCGGCAGCGATCTGTACTACCTCGGCGGCGTGCCGCGGCGCGTCGGACGGCGCCTGGCGTTTGACACCACGGTCGGCCCGCACCGGATCTCGATCCGCGTCGCGTGCCCGCCGCCGCCGAGGACCGGGCCGCTGTAGCGCCGTGACGCCCGGCGCTTGCGTCAAGTCGGCGGCCGCGCGACCCGATAACGACGTTATGAACTCCTTTCGCGTGCGCGCGACCTCCGTCGTGACCCTGGCTGCGCTGACGCTCGGCTCGACCGCTGTCGCGGTCGCCGCCCAGGGCGACTTCGCTCCTCCGGCGACCAAGAAGCAGTGCCTGGCGATCCTCAAGAAGGACCGTGGGATGCGTGACGCGGAGATCAAGGCCCATCCGGGCGCGATGAAGGCCGCACGGGCGAAGATCGCGGCGGCGCAGGCGAAGTACACGGCCCTGAAAGCGCAGTACAAGGCGATCCAGCCGCAGATCGACGCGATCATGAGCACCGATACCTCGGGGTTCACTCAGACGCAGGTCGATGCGTTGAACAAGCAGATCAACGATCTCATCGCGAAGCAGCGGGCGCTGCAGCCCAACGTCGATGTCGCGGGCGGCAAGGTCGACGAGGCCAAGCAAGCGCGCAAGACCGTGGCCGCGAAGTACGCCGACGACATGAAGAACTGGCCGGCGATGCTCAGGCAGGTCGCGGCCTATTGCGCGAAGATGTAGGCAGCTTTGGCCCGCTTTGCGGCTGAGTTGTCGTCATAATCGGCGTTATCGAGCATTGTCGGTTTGGGCGAGGGGGGCGATCCGTCCAGTCGCAGGCCGTTCGCATACCGCCCTCCTACCGACTCTTCCGATGGTTCCATCGTGGTCGATGAGCGTCTTGATATCTGCGTCGCCTGCGGCGAGCAGTTCGTGGTTCCCGAGCGGCTGATGGGCCTGCACGACGATCGGCTCGTCGTCGGCCTGCGCTGCGCGAACTGCGGGACGCGCAAGCTCGCGATCGTCCGCGCCGGCATGTTCGAGGACCTGCTGAGCCGCTATGACGAGGGCTACGCCGCGCTCGAGCGCGACCTCGAGTCCTTCGAGATCGAGCGGTTCGCCGCCGCGCTGGCCGCGGACGCGATCCTGCCCGAAGACTTCTGAAGTCCGTCTAGCGCGCGCCACGAACAGTGACTGCGCCGCGACGCCGATCGGGCCGTCCTCGTCGCACAGCGTCGACGTCGCCAGCCCGATGCCGTCGGGCTCGATCGCGCTGACCGACGCCAGCTGTACCCATTCCCCGCGCGGCTCGCGCGACAGGTAGACGGTGAGGTCGGGGTTTATGAACAGGTGCGTCTCGAAGTCGAGCACGCGGCTGATGCCGTTGCCGAAGTCGCTGGCCGCCATCACGCGTTGAAGCGGCGAAGGCGTCTCGTCGTCGACGACCGGGATCGCGCAGCGAAACCAGCAGCGGGCGGGCCCGGTCTCCTCGAACGCCCCCTCCGCGAAGCGCAGCTCCATGGCGCTGGTGGCGAAGTTGACCTCGTTGATGCGGTCCCACGACAGCGGCGCCGAGTCCTGCGGCCCCGGGCCGGGCGGCGGCAGCGTCTCGGTTGAGATCCCGGTCTCCTCGGTGCGGATGCGCACGATCCGCGCGCGCACCGCGACCGTGTCGGTCCCCACGGCGCTGACCTCGGCCTCGACGACCTGGAGGCGCTTCCCCTCGCGCAGCACGCGCGTCGACACGTTGCAGCGGCGCCATCGGCACCGCGCCCATCAGGTCGAGCGTCAGGCGCGCGCAGCGCATCGGCACCGGGCTGGGCACGAGCTCGACCGCCCGCGCGATCAGCGCCGCCGGCGCGCCGCCGTGCAGCGCGCCCGGATCCCACGGCCCCCGCGCGGCCGGTCCGGGGACGAACGTGTCCCCCTCGGTGCGGAACATCGGCTCGGTCATCGCAGCTCGCGGCGGATCACGAGCTTGAGGCCCGACCACGTTTCGTCGATCGCGCAGACCTTGGTGTCGACCAGGCCGATCGGGATAGCGACATCGCGGACGATGTTCTCGTTCATGTCGGTGGTGATGCCCGACGCCTTCTTCGGCCACGCTACCCACGCCATCCCGTCGGGACGGATCGCCTCGCGCAGGGCCTCGATCCGCACCGCGAGCTCGGCGCGTCGTTCGGTGAAGAACATCAGCAGGTCGATCGACCGCCCGATCCGCTTGCGCACGGTGACGCGGTCGGGCAACGGCCCGAGCAACGCCGGCAGGTTCTCCGGCGCATTCATGAACAGCACGGTCTGGCCGTCGGCCAGACCGAGCTTCTGCGGCAGCGTCGTCGTATAGGTGCGGTTCGGGCTCAGGTGGCGGACCACGATACGGGCGCGAGGAGGTGTCCGCGTCCCGAAGCGGCCGATCCGGCTCAGCTTGTCGGTTCAATGTGCGGATGACCGCACTGCGTGCCCTGGCTGTCGCGTTGACGCTCGCCGCCGCCTCCCCCGCGCTGCCCGCGTCCGCGGCGCAGCTGCTGACGAGCGGCGACCGGGCCAGCTTCGCGCGGCTGTCGGCGTCGCTGGGCGGGCGCAACGGCGTCGCGGTGTCGAACCTCGGACGGGGCCAGGCGGTGACCGAGTTCGGGTCGCTGCGCAGCGGGGTCGCGTGGTCGACGATCAAACCCGCGATCGCGATCGCGACCTACGACCGCGCCCACGGGAGCCCGAACGCCGGCACCCAGGCGCTGATCCGCCGCGCGATCACCGAGTCCGACAACGCGGCGGCCCAGTCGCTGTGGGACCACCTCGGCGGCGGCACGCGTGCGGCTGGGCTCGTACAGCGCGTGCTGTCGGCGGCCGGCGACACGCAGACGACCGTGCACTCGACGGTCTCGCGCCCCGGCTACAGCGCGTTCGGCCAGACGAGCTGGTCGCTTCGCAACCAGCTGGACTTCATGGCCGGTGATGACGTGCCTGCCCCACGGCCTGCCGGTGCTCGGCCTGATGAGCCAGATCGTGCCCTCGCAGCAGTGGGGGCTGGGCTCGTCGGGCGCGCGGGCCGTGTACAAGGGCGGCTGGGGCCCGTCGCGTTCCGGCCCCTACCTTGTGCGCCAGATGGGGATCCTGTCGTTTGGGTCACATCAGGTGGCGGTGACGATCGCGACCGTGCCCCGCGACGGGTCGTTCAACAGCGGCACCGCCAACCTGACGAAGATCGCCCGCTGGCTGCGCAGCCACCTGCATTCGGGGTCGGCCCCGGTGACGCCGCGCTGCTAGACGGTCGCGCGCTGCGCCAGCGCGGCGATCACCTTCGACAGCTGGGCGCCCTGCCAGGCGATCGGCGACGCACCCGGCTCCTCGACGACGAGCTCGGCTTCGGGAATCGCACGCGCGTAGGCCTGGGCGGTGCGCAGCGGGTGCTGGGGGTCTGACTCGTCCCGGTCGCCGACCACGACCGTCGGGCAGGCGATCCGCTCGAGGTCGGCCATCGTGTCGAACGGCGCCGAGCGCGGCACCTGCTCGAGCGCGTCGGCGACCGCACCGAGGTGCTCGTGCAGGCTCATGCGCTGGCGCAGGACGGTCGCGATCGTGTCGCGCCAGCGCGGGTCGACCGCGCTCGTGTCGTAGGCGGCCACGAAGCCCTCCACCCCGCCCTGCGCACGCCGGCCGCCAGCGCGTCCCAACCGGCCAAGCCGGCCGGGAACGTCGCGGGGTCGTAGGCCGGGGTGATCAGCACGAGGCCGGCGACGCGCCTGGGGCGCCCGAGCGCGAAGCGCAGCGCGGTGTGCGCGCCCATCGACGCTCCCGCGATCACCGCGCGCTCGATCCCGTCGTCATCGAGGACGCGCTCGAGGTCGCCGGTCAGGCAGTCGTAGTCGTAACGGTCGCCAGGCGGCGAGGCGCCGTGGCCGCGCGCGTCGTAGGCGAGCACGCGGTGGCCGGCGCGCTCCAGGGCATTGGAGCCCATCACGACGTAGCGGTGGGTTGCCGTGAGCCCGTGGAGCAGAACCACCGGGGTCCCGTCCCCCGTCTCGACCACGTGCAACATCGGCTCGGCCATCGAGACCCATACCCTATGACCATGACCGTCGTCGATGTGAGCGAGCAGGACTTCCAGGCCGAGGTGATCGATCGGTCGCGCACGACCCCGGTCGTCGTGGACTTCTGGGCCGAGTGGTGCGGGCCGTGCCGGCAGCTCGGGCCGCTGCTGGAACGCGAGGCCGCGCGCAACGAGGGCAACGTCGTGCTCGCCAAGCTCGACACCGACGCCAACCCCCGGATCTCGCAGGCGTTCCGGATCCAGGGCATCCCGGCTGTCAAGGCGTTCAAGGACGGCGAGGTCGTCGACGAGTTCGTCGGCGTGCAGTCGCCGGCGGCGGTCGAGCGATTCTTCGCCGGGCTGTTGCCGTCGGAGGCCGACGGCCTGGCGCAGTCGGGCGACGAGGCGTCGCTGCGCCGCGCGCTGGAGCTCGAACCGGGGCGCGCCGACGCGTCGATCGAGCTCGCGCGGCTGCTGCTCGAGCGCGGCGAGCGCGACGAGGCCCGGGAGCTGCTGGAAGCGGTCAGCGGCTCGTTCATGGCCGACGGCCTCGGGGCGCGGATCCGGCTCGAGGACTCGGACGATGTCGCGCTCGACGACGCGTGGCGGGCGATCGATTCCGGCGACATCGAGACCGGCGTCGACGCGCTGATCGCTGCGATCGCCGTTGCGCCGGGACACACCGATGACCTGCGGATGGTGGTCGTCGGGCTGCTCGACGAGCTCGGCGTGGAGCACCCGCTGGCGCGCGACGCGCGGCGTCGGCTGGCGGCCGCTCTCTACTAGGGCGTTCAGACCGGCAGCGCGAGCTGGTCGTCCGGCGCCTCCTCGAACGCCGCGACGCGCACCCCCAGGAGCCGCAGCGGCCGCGCAGGCGCGTACTCGCGCAGGAGTTCGACGGCAAGGCCGCAGACGACATCGGGGTCGTTCGTCGCGGTCGCGATCGTCCGCGCGCGCGTGACGGTCGTGAAGTCGTCGAGCCGGACCTTGATCGCGATCGTGCGCCCGCGGCGCTGCTGGCGGCCGAGGCCTTCGCACAGCCGCGCGCCGAGCTCGCACAGGATCTCCTCCTGGCGCTCGCGGTCGTCGATATCGGAGTCGAACGTCGTCTCGCGCGACTCGGACACCGCGATCCGCACGCTGGTGACCGCGTCGGAGCTCTCGAACCGCGCCCGCGAGCGCAGCCACGGGCCGTGGCGGGTGCCGAAGCGGCCGATCAGGACGTCGTCGGGCGTCGCGGCGAGCTGGCCGAGCGTCGTGATGCCCATCGCCTCGAGGACCTGGGCGGTCTTGGGGCCGATTCCCGGCACGAGCCCGGGTGGCGCGCCGGCGAAGCGCTCGCACGCCATCTCGCGGCTGAGGACGACGAAGCCCGTCGGCTTCTCGGCGTCGGAGGCGACCTTGGCGACGAGTTTGTTGGGACCGATCCCGACCGACGCGTTCATGCCGGTCTGCTCGCGGATGTCGACGACCAGCCGCCGCATCGCCGCCTTCGGCGACAGCAGGGTCGACAGGTCGAGGTATGCCTCGTCGAGGCCCATGACCTCGACCTCGTCGGCGGCGGCGCGCACGAGCGCCATCACGCGGCGCGAGACGTCGCGATAGGCCGTGAAGTCGGGCGCGATGACGATCGCGTCCGGGCACAGCCGCCGCGCCCGCGAGGCGGGCATCGCCGACCCGACGCCGTAGCGCCGCGCCTCGTAGGACGCGGTCGTCACGACCGCACGCGGTCCGCTGCCGGCGACGATGACCGGCCTGCCCCGCAGCTCCGGGCGCCGCTGGAGCTCCACCGACGCATAGAACGCGTCGATGTCGACATGCGCGATGACGGTCCGGCCGGGCACAGAGGGATTCTCCCCCCGCCCTCGGCCGGACCAATCGCGCTACTTGGTGGCGAGCAGCGTGCCGATGTCGCCGAAGTGCAGCGCCGCCTTGGTCGCGGCCGTGAGGTCGTACTCACGGCCGGCGACGTAGGGCCCGCGGTCGATGACGCGGACATGCACGGTGTGGCCGCGGTAGCGCAGCGTGACCTTGGTCCCGCACGGCAGCGTCTTGTTCGCGACGCCCATCGTGCTTGAAGCCGAGGCTCCCGCCGCACGCCAGCGCCCCACCCCAGAACCCGGGGCCGTACCACGATGCGTTGACAGAGCGGAACACGTTCAGGTGCCCGACCGTCCGCCCGCCGGCGCGCACCGCGCGGTCGGGGCGCACGCGTACGCGGACCATCGTCGTCCCGATCCGGGACACCCGGCTCGACAGCCGGAAGCGGCCCGTGCGGTTCGTGGCATCACGGTCGATGGTCACCCACCGACCATGGGCTCCGACACGCTGGAGCACGACGATGTGCCCGCGACCGCGGCCGACCAGGCGCCCCGAGACCGTCGTGTGATGGCCGCTGACGACGTTCAGCCGGCGGGAATGGATCACGACCCGCGCCCGCGCGGCATGCGCGACCGGGGCCACGTTGGCCGACGACGCCGGTGCGACCGCGTGCGTCGTCGTATCCAGGGTGTTGTTCGCCAGTGCGGGCACCGCCGCGAACGCGAACGCGGTCACCGGCACGCCGACGGCCACCAGTGCGCGGCTGGCGCGCAGATACAAAAACGGCCTCATACGAGGTCGTCCTCCTTTGGGAATGCAGCCGCCTACGGGGTTAGCTGTCGGGCTCGCAACGCCCCGGCCGTGCTTCTGGCGCGACTCGGCGCGGCGCTACCGGGCGGGATTCAGTGCCCGGATTCGCCCCATCCCGGCCGGAGATCCTCCGGCCCGGCAGTGGGTCCCCCGCTCGCGCCCGCAGTGGGCGGACGCGACTCGGCGATCAAAACAACGACTTCGAGAGTACCCCGGGTACTCCGTGTTTCGGCCCAGTAGACCGCCGCTATGTGATCAAAATCACACAGCGGCCGACAGCGCGACCGCAGTTTCCGGCAGCTCTGGCAGCGAGACCCGTGGCGTGCCGGCCAGCGACTGGGCCATGATCGCCGGGATCAGGGTGCGACGCGGCTCGTCGGGGTCGTCGGCGTACAGCTGCTGGGACAGCTCGAGCATCCGGTCGATGTGGCACAGAATCTCGTAGTTGGGGTCTTCGGGGCCGGGTGTCTGGCACGTCAGCCGTGCCAGCGCCAGCCCTTCGACCGGCCGCCCGCCGCCGACGACGGCCATGAACACGCCGGTGATGTAGGCCAGCGCGCGCTCAGCCGGAATCAGCCGCGGGCCCAGCGCCGACACGTCCGGCGGCGGCCCGAGATCGAGCGGCTCCTCGCCCGCGACCAGGCGGCCGAGCTGGCCGCCGACGATCGACCGCACAACCTCCTCCGACATGCCGAGCGACTCGCAGATCCGCAGGATCGACATGCCGCCCAGCAGCGGGGTCCCATAGGGCATGTCGGTCGCCCACAGGATCCGCGACGGCGGCACCTGTGTGAACAGCGCCAGCATGTCCGACATCTGCCACCAGGCGGTGTCGAAGTACAGGTTGTCGACCTCGGTGACCCGCGGTGCGATCAGGCCGAGGTCGCTGACGCCAGCATGGGCGAGGATGATCTTGACGTCCGGGTTGGCGCGGGCGAGGTCGATCGCCTGCGACCCGAGGTTGGGGATCCCGCGCCCGGCGTGGAACAGCACGATCTTCCCGCGTGCCCCGACCTCCGCGACGATGTCGTCGACGACCGGATGGGGCAGCGTGAAGTCATCGGACCGCGGGTGGAGCTTGATCCCCGCGGTCCCAGCATCCAGGACCCGTACCACCTCGTCGAGAGCGCCGTCGGACTTGGGATCGACGCGACCGAGAACGTGGAAGCGTCCGTCGTGCTGCGCCTGGGCCTCGAGCACGCGGTCATTGGCCTCGACGTAGCCGTCGGGCTCGTGGAGCGGGAACAGCAGCGCCCGCTGGTGCCCGGCGGCGTCCATCGCCTCGAGCAGGTCGGGCGGGTCGGCCTCGAGCCCGTCGGGGTCGTTGTGCCCGACGTGCGTGTGGGCGTCGAACCACTCCAGACCGTCATACGGCGCGCGAGCGTGCTCGTAGTAGGGCCGGATGAGGTCGTAGAACGGAGCTCCGCGCAGCGGCATACCGTCGGCACACTATCGAGGCGCGTTCGCCTGCTTCGCGCGGCTTGGGAGAATGTGTGTCGTGCGGATTGCGCTGGCCCAGATCAACACGACCGTCGGGGATATCGCCGGCAACGAGCGTCTGATCGCGTCGCAGATCGAGGCTGCGCGCGAGCGGGGTGCGGCCGTCGTGTTGGTGCCCGAGCTCGCGATCACCGGCTACCCGCCTGAGGACCTGCTGCTCAAAGAGCACTTTCTTGCCGACGCCCGCGCCGCCATCGAGCGACTGGCCACCGAGACGCAGGGCATCGTCGCTGTCGTCGGCTTCCCCGAGCGCGCCGGCGATCACGTCTACAACAGCGCCGCGATCCTGCGCGACGGCGCGATCGCCCACGTCTACCGCAAGGTCCATCTGCCCAACTACGGCGTCTTCGACGAGCGCCGCTACTTCGCCTCCGGCCCGCGCGCCGGCGGCCATGTCGACGTCAACGGCGTGCGGCTCGGGCTGACGATCTGCGAGGACATCTGGATCCAGGGCCCGCCGGAGACGGTCGAGGCGCGCGAGGGGGCACGGATCATCCTCAACATCTCCGCCTCGCCCTACCACGTCGGCAAGGGCCTCGAACGCGAGGCGATGGTCCGCCAGCGGGCGACGGACAACGACGCGGCGTTCGTGTTCTGCGCGCTGATCGGCGGCCAGGACGAGCTCGTGTTCGACGGCCAGTCGTTTGTCGTCGACCGCCGCGGTGAGCTGATCGCCCGCGCGCCGCAGTTCGAAGAGCACCTGCTGATGTGCGACCTCGATCCCGACGGAACCGGGCGGCCGGGCACGATCGCGCCGCTGCTCGATACCGACGAGGAGACGTACGCGGCGCTCGTCCTGGGCACCCACGACTACGTGACCAAGAACGGCTTCGAGCACGTCGTCATCGGCCTGTCGGGCGGCGTCGACTCGACGCTCGTCGCGCTGATCGCCGTCGACGCACTGGGCGCCGACCGCGTCACGTGCGTCACGATGCCGTCGCGCTATTCGTCAGAGGGAACGCGCGGCGATGCGCACGTTCTCGCCCAGAACCTCGGCGTCGAGCTGCTCGAGCTGCCGATCGAGGCCGCCCGGTCCGCCTACGACGAGACGCTCGCCGGCACGTTCAACGGCCACGCCGAGGACCTGACCGAGGAGAACCTCCAGGCCCGCATCCGCGGCAACCTGCTGATGGCGCTGTCGAACAAGTTCGGCTGGCTCGTGCTGACGACCGGCAACAAGTCGGAGATGTCGGTCGGCTACTCGACCCTGTACGGCGACAGCGCCGGCGGCTTCGCGGTCATCAAGGACGTTCCCAAGCAGACCGTCTACCGGCTCGTCGCCACGCGCCGGCGCCGCGACCCCCACCACGACCCGGTGCCCGACACGATCGTCACCCGCCCGCCGAGCGCCGAGCTGCGCCCCGACCAGCGCGACCAGGACTCGCTGCCCCCCTACGAGATCCTCGACGCGATCCTCGAGGGCTACGTCGAGGAGGACCTTGGCCGCGAGGCGCTGATCGCCCGCGGCCTGCCGGCGCAGGACGTCGACCGGATCATCCGGCTCGTCGACCTCGCCGAGTACAAACGCCGCCAGAACCCGCCCGGCGTCAAGATCACCGAGAAGGCGTTCGGCCGCGATCGCCGCGTGCCGATCACGAACCGGTATCGGGGATAGCCCGCCCGTCCTGGCCGGCTAGGTGGCGTCCGCCGGCGGACGCAGCGGCCGGATCGCGATCGTCATCCGCACGAGCGCGCACAGGCGCCCGGCGTCGTCGGTGATCTCGACCTCCCACACCCACGTGGTGCGCCCGCGGTGCTGCGGCAGCGCGACCGCGTGGATCGTCCCCTCCGTGATCGGGCGCAGGAAGCTCGTCTGGTTCGACAGCCCCATGACGATGCTGCCCTCGGGCGCCCCGAGGATCGTTCCCCATGAGGTCATCGATTCGGCCATCGACGCATAGACCCCGCCGTGGACGAGGCCCATCGGCTGCTTGACCGCGTTGCGCACGACGCACTCGGCGCGCATCTCGTCCGGGCTTCGCTTGGTGATCTCCATGCCATACAGGGCGTCGAAGCACTCTTCGGGCGGGAGCAGTGGGATTCGGTTCACGGTGGCGGCACGATATCGCCGCCGGAATCGCTAGGCTCGCCAGCCGGATGAGTCCTATCGAATCGCTGCCTCCCGACCAGCAAGCCGTCCTCGGGTTGCTGCTCCGCCAGGGCAAGACCTACGACGAGGTCGGGACGATGTTGAAGATCGACCGCGAGTCGGTGCGCTGGCGTGCGCACACCGCGGTCAACTCGCTGGCGCCACCCGAGCCGGACGCGCCGATCGAAGGCACACCACTGGCGGACCGTCGACTACCTGCTCGGCCAGCAGACGGCGTCCGAGCGCGCCGAGACGCGCGAACTGCTCGAGGGCTCGGCCGAGGAACGGGCGTGGGCGCGCAACATGGCCGCCCAGCTGCGCCCGATGGCGGCCGACGAGCTGCCCGAGATCCCCGCCGACCCGGCCGAGGTCGACCAGGCGTTCGAGGCACTCGACGAGCGCACGGCGGCCGAGGGCGAGACGCAGGAGAAGTCGCGCCTCGGCGGGCTCCTGTTGCTCGGGGGCCTCGGCGTGCTGATCGCGGTCGCCCTCGTGCTCGCCATCAGTAGTGGCGGCGACGACAAGGGCGGGCCGTTCGGCGACATTGCGACGACGACGCCGAAGACCACCACGCCCCATGAGACCCTGACGACCGCGCCGAGCTCGACGACGACGAGCACCACGAAGCCGACGTCGACCGACACGACCCCCCCGACGTCGACGACCGAGCCCACGACCTCCAATCCGTCGACGACCACGACCAACACGAACAAGCCACAGGACATCGCCTCGATCAACCTCGCGGTTCCCGGCGGCAAGGCGACCAAGCCGATCGGATCGGCCGAGGTGTTCTCGCTCAACGGCTCGTTGGCCGCCAACATCGTCGCCCAGGACCTGCCGCCCGGTGGCCACGAGTTCGCCTATGCGATCTGGCTCGTCGGGGCGAACATCGATCCGCTGAAGATCGGCTTCACACCGAACGTGAAAGCGGGCGTCCTGACGCGCGTGCTGGCGCCGCTGCCCAAGAACGTCAACTCCTACAAGACGCTCGAGCTGACCAAGGAGACGACGTCAGTACCGCTCAAGCCTGGTCCGGTCGTCCTCCAGGGCGCGCTTCCGCACCTTCCCGAGCCGTAGACCGCAGCTCAGCCGGCGATCTTGCGCAGATCCCGGATCAGCAGCAGGTGCTTGAGGTGGGTCGTGACCGCCGCGAGGTTCTCGAGCGCCTCGAGCGCCTCCTTGCGCCGCTGCGGATTGCGCGAGCGCAGCGACGGGGCGAGGATCTGCTGGAGCAGCGCGGCCTCGCGGTCGGCCGACGTGCGAAACGCGCGCAGGTTGCGCCCGCCGACGCCGTAGCGGGCGAGTTCGGTGACGGCGCGGATGATCTCGCGCTCGGTCTCGTCGTAGTGCTTGACCCCGGCCCGCGTATCGCCCTTGATGACGCCGTACTCCTCGAGCTCGGCGACCAGCGCCGGGTCGGCTCGCGTCTCCTCGAGCACCTCCTCGAGCGGGTACACCGCGCCGCGGTCGCGGACCGACGGGCGCCGGTGGGCGCGGCGCACCGCTTCGGCCGACGCCGGGGCGGTCGAGGCGATGTCCTCGGCACTTGCGCCCGCCGCGAGCTCCTGACGGATGACCCGCAACGGCAGGAACTGGTCGCGCTGGAGGCGCAGAATCGTCTTCAGCCGGCTCACGTCGCCGGCGCTGTACAGGCGGTAGCCGCCCGGCGTACGGCGCGGCGAGAGCAGCTTCTGGTCCTCGAGGTAGCGGATCTTCGAGATCGAGATGTCGGGGAACTCGGGCGCCAGCGCCTTGCAGACCGCTCCGATCGTCATCGACTTCTTGCGCCGCTGTGTGCCGCCGTCGAGGTCGGTGTCGATGATCGCGCCGGTGTCGGTCATCGGCTCAGGAACGTCAGCTTGAACTTGCCGATCTGGATCTCGTCGCCGTCGGCCAGCTTCTGGCTGTCGATCCGTGCGCGGTTGACGTACGTCCCGTTGAGCGACCCGAGGTCGTCGATGTGAAACGCGCCGCCGCGGGCGACCAGCAGCGCGTGATCGCGTGACACGGTCACGTCGTCGAGGAACACGTCGCTGTCCGGGCGCCGTCCGATCGACATCCGCTCGCCGACGACCGGGAAGCTCTCGCCGACGCGGCCGCCGCCCGCCCGGATGACGAGCGCCGCGCCCTCGTCGGAGACGACGTCCTCGAGGTCGACGGCGATGAGCTCGCCGGTCTCCCCCACTCGGTACGTCGCCGTCGTAGCCGGGTCACCGGCAGCCGGCGCCTGGCCCACGAAGGCCCCGCACTTGGAGCAGTAGTTCGCGCCATCGGCGTTGAGAAACCCGCATTCGGGGCAGTGGACCGCCATGCGGTCCCCTGCTAGTCGGCCTCGTCGACGGCTTCCGCGCCGCGCCCGGCGAGGATGTCGGTCAAGCGCTGGACGTCGGCGCCGGTGATCACGTCGTCGCCCGCCTCGTGCTTCTTGCGCAGGCGGTTGACGAGCTCGGCGCGCAGGATGTCGATCTTGCCGTGCAGGATCCGGCGCTTGTAGGAGATGTCGACCTCCTCCTCGGTGAGGAGGCGAATGAGGTCCTTGAGCTCCTGGTCGGTCAGAGAGCCAAGGTCGGGAAAGGTGTCCATGAAGTGCGGGGTCTCCTCAACAACGGGTCGCGTGGCGCGTGGGCGAGCATAGCAGCGCTCGCAGGGTCCTCAACCAGGGGTTGAGGGTCTTGCAAAGTCGCGGATGTACAGGACGGTGGCGGTCAGCGCCAGCAGCACACCGATTATCAGTGTTATGTTGCCTGCGGTGCGCCAACCGACCATGCCGAAGAACATCGAGAGCATCACCGGGGTCACGGCGAGGCGACCCGCGTAGTTGATGCGCAGCTCGCGGCCGCGGCGCAGCGCGATTCGCCCAGCCACGAGCATGAACACCTCGCGGGCCACGAGCACCGCGAGCAGCGGCCGGCTCAGCAGCTCGAACTTCCAGCACACGATCACGCCGCTGATCACCAGCAGCCGATCGATGACCGGGTCCATCAGCGCCCCGAGGCGGCTGTACTGCCCGGTCAGCCGCGCCGCGAGGCCGTCGATGTAGTCGCCCCACGCGATCACCGTGAACAGCACGACCGGCAATGGGTCGGTGCCGGTGTCGGAGCTCAGCGCGGTGATCAGGAATACCGGCAGCAGCGCGATCCGCAGGTACCCGATCGCGTTGGGGATCGTCCACGGGTTCAGCGGCGCACCGCTGAGCGTCTGCGGCGGCGACGGGTCGGAGCGATCGAGCCCCGACAGCTTGGCGAAGCCGTGCGGGCGCTCTACGGGAGCGTCGTCCACAGCTCGCGCACCGCCGGCGCCGCGTCGTCGAGCGCAAGGCCCCCGTCGTGGTCGGCGCGGCCGCGGCGCGCCTGGGCCTCGAGCCGTCCGGAGTCGATCGAGCGCTTGCCGAGCGTCAGGCGCAGCGGGCAGCCGACGAGCTCGGCATCGGCGAACTTCTCGCCCGGGCCCGGCGTCGCGGTCGTCGAACAGGACGTCGATGCCCGGCGCCGCGCAGCTCCTCGTACAGCGCCTCGGCGCGCGCGCGCTCGGGGGTGTCCTTCTTGCCCATCGCGACAAGCTCGACCTCCCACGGCGCGATCGACTTCGGCCACGCGATGCCGCGATCGTCGCCGATGCTGCTCGACCGCGGCGGCGGCGACGCGGGCAGGCCCGATGCCGTAGGAGCCCATGACGATCAGCTGCTCCTTGCCGTTCTCGTCGAGGTAGGTGGCCTGCAATGGGTCGCTGTAGCGCGTGCCGAGCTTGAAGATGTTGCCGATCTCGATCGCCGGCTCGATACGGATCGGGTTCCCATCGACCGTGTCTCCGGCCTCGACCGTCCGGACGTCGAGTCGCGGCCCGTCGACCATCACCCCACCGAGATGGAGGTCCGGGCGGTTGGCGCCGACGATCCACGGGCCGGGGCCGACCGCGTCGTCGTAGACGGTGTCGACGTCGGGGCTGGGGCCGAGGAAGCCGGCCGGGCCGGGCAGCTCGTCGGCCTGCGCGGGGCGCCACGGCGCACCACCGAGCGCGTTGCCGAGCTTGATGTCGTTGATGCGATGGTCGCCGCGCAGCAAGACCATGACCAGGCCGCGACCCTCCACGATGACCGGGAACGCCTTGAGCAGCGCCGACGCGTGCACGCCGAGGTGGCCGGCGACGTCAGCGATCGTCGTCAGGCCTGGTGTCTGAAGCTCACCGCTGAGCTCGGTCGCGGGCTGCGCCGGCGACGGCTGCGCGCTGGCGATCTCGACGTTGGCGCTGTAGCCCGGCGCGATCGCGACGTCGTTCTCGCCGGCCACGCACGGAGCCATGAACTCGTGCGCGCCGGTCCCCCCCATCGCCCCGACGTCGGACTCGCACTCGTACCACTCCAGGCCGCAACGATCGAAGATCACGCCGTAGGCCGCGCGCAGACGCTCGTAGGCCTCGTCGAGGCCCGCCGTGTCGCGGTCGAACGTGTACCCGTCCTTCATGACGAACTCGCGTGTGCGCAGCACCCCAGCGCGCGGTCGCGGTTCGTCTCGCCCCTTGATCTGGAAGTGGTAGAGGATGAACGGCAGGTCCCGATACGAGCGCACGGACTGGGCGACGTGGAGCGTCATCGTCTCCTCGTGGCTCAGGGCGAGGATCAGGTCGGCCTCGCGACGGTCCTTGAGGTGGAAGACCTCGGGGATGTTGTAGCGACCGCTGCGCTGCCACAGCTCGGCTGGCGTGATCAGCGGCGCGAGCATTTCCTGCCCGCCTGCGCGGTTCATCTCCTCGCGCACGATCTGGACGACGTTCTGGTGCACGCGCCAACCGGCCGGCAGCCACGTCCACAGGCCGGCGCCGACCTGGCGCACCATCCCGGCGCGCACGAGCAGCTTGTGCGAGAGCGCCTCCGCGTCGGCGGGGGCCTCGCGCTCGGTGGGCAGGAACAGCTCGGATAGCCGGGTCACGCAGGCAAGCCTACGATCAACGGCGCCTGACGTGCTCGCAGTGGGTCACGCGGTCGTGGCGGTCGACGCTTGCGGTGTCGCTTCCCGAACCGCAGTCGACGACGTCGCGGGTGCCGTCGCGGGCGCTGACCGTGTCGTTGCCCGATCCCGCGGCGACGATGTCCCTGCCCGGACCGGCGTTGATCGAGTCGTTGCCCGCGCCGCCGGCCAGGTAGTCGTTGCCGGTGCTCCCGGTCAGCGTGTCGTTGCCGGCGCCGCCGAACACGCGGTCCTTGCCCGACTGACCGTAGACGCGATCGTTGCCGTTGTCGCCGTATAGCACGTCGTCGCCGAGGCCCCCGTAGATGCAGTCGTCGCCGTCATGTCCGCGGACGATGTCGCGCCCGGCACCGGCCGAGATCTTGTCGCCGTATTGGGTTCCCGTGATCGCCTCCGAGTCGAGCGTGCCGTTCTTGAGTGCATGGCACGGCGGGTCGGGCGGATTCTGGCCGGGATTCTGGCCAGGCCCGATGACCGGGTTGGCGACGGTCGCCGTGATCGTCAGGTCGTTGTTGGCGGTGCTCGAGTCCGGCGTGTCGCTGGACGCGTGGACGGCGATCGGGAACGCTCCCGGCGCGCTGGTGATCGTGCTGACGCCGAGCGTTGCCGTGGCCGCCTTCGGGCAGCGTGCCGACCGTGCACGTGACGGTGACCGCGACGAGGCAGGCGCCGGTCGAGGACGACGCGGTGACGAGCTTCGCGCCGGCCGGCGGCGTCATCGTGACGACCGTGCGCGTGGCGTCGACGGGGCCGTTGTTGACGAGCTGGATCGCCGGGGTCGGCGCCGGGTTGCCCGGGAAGACCAGGATCGCGACACCGAGCCCACGGCTGAGCGCCAGGTCGGCGGTGCACGGCCGGTCGTGGGTCGCGGAGTCGAGCGGGCAGACGTCCTGCGTGCTGTCGCCGTAGCCGTCGTTGTCGATGTCGGGCTCGATGTCGGCCTGGGCGAACAGCAGCTCGTCGTCGGCCGACGTGACCGCGACAGAGCCGGGGGCGTCGGGGACCGCGGCCGCGTCGGACAGCGTGTGCCCGGTCGCGCCACGCTCGAACTGGACGCCGTGGCCGGGCGCCGTCACGTCCTCGATCGCGAACCGGTCGCCGGCTGCGATCGCAAGGCGGGTCGGGATCGTGACGGCGTAGGCGTCGAGGAACGGGTCGGCGGCCGACCCGAACGTGCCCGACTCGGCCGACAGCGCGTGGGCCGCGGCGGTCGTCCGGCCGGGAGCCAGCGTCAGCGTGCGCAGGCGGTACGTGCCGCCCGGCGAGCTGCCGTAGGTGCGAACGCGCGTGATCACGCCCGCACCGGGGGCGGTGACATCGGGGTCGAACCACAGGCACTTCGCGCCCGAGCATCCGGCCGCGCCCGCCGAGGCGCCGCGCGGGAACATCGGCGTGCCGATCGTCACCGCGCCGCACGGCGTGACGTGGTCAACCGCATCGGCCGGACACGGGTCCTGGGTCTCGTCACCGTAGCCGTCGCCGTCGGCGTCGGGTTCGATCCGCGCCGAGACCGAAACGTTGGTGCTCGAGCCGCTGGTGGAGGCGGTCAGCACGTCGTCGGCCGGGCTGGGGTCCCAGATCCCGGTGCCGCCGGCGCCGCTGGTCCCGAACATCGTCGGCGTCGTCATGGTGCCGTTGGCGGCCGGATCGCCGACCTCGACGGCGAAGTTGTCGCCCGTGGCGATCCGCAGCCGGGTCGCGAACGTCTGCACGCCCGTCGTCGTGATCGTGGTCCGGGCGCCGTTGGAGACCGCGGTGTAGCTCGTCCCGGTGCCCAGGCGCACGACGCGCGGGCGCATCTTCGCGGGCAGCCCCGCCTCGGAGCGCTCGCTCCACGACGTGACGACGCCGTCGATCGGCGACGCATCGCCGACACTGGTGACCGAGTACATGCAGGCCGGGTGCGCGCAGCTCTCGGTCAGCGTAGGCGCTTGGGTGAGGTCGCGGCCGATCGTCACCGAGGCGTGCGCCGGCGCAGCCGCCGCGAGGGCGACGACGACCGTCGCCAGGCTGGAGCGGGCGCGCATCGCCACAGGGTAGATCGCTCGACGGTGGGTATGTTTCAGACGATCCATCCGAAACTTGCGAAAGGACTGCCTGATGGCATTCGAGGTTCCCCCGCTGCCCTACGCCTACGACGCGCTCGAGCCGACCATCGATCAGCAGACGATGGAGCTCCACCACGACAAGCACCACCAGGCCTACGTCAACAACGCCAACAACGCGCTCGAGGGCACCGACTACGCCGACGCGTCGGTCGAGGACGTGCTGAAGAACCTCGACGCACTGCCCGCCGACAAGCAGGGCCCGGTGCGCAACAACGCCGGCGGCCACTACAACCACACGCTGTTCTGGGAGTCGATGAGCGGCGACGGCGGCGGCGCCCCCGACGGCGACCTCGGCGCGGCGATCGACGCGGCGTTCGGCTCGTTCGACGACTTCAAGTCGCAGTTCGAGGCGGCCGGCGTCGGGCGCTTCGGCTCCGGCTGGGCATGGCTCGTGCTCGACGGCGGCCAGCTCAAGATCACCAGCACCGCCAACCAGGACAGCCCGCTGTCGGACGGCGCGGCGCCGCTGCTCGGCAACGACGTCTGGGAGCACGCCTACTACCTCAACTACCAGAACCGCCGCCCGGATTACCTCAAGGCGTGGTGGGCCGTCGTCAACTGGAGCGTGGTCGCGGAGCGCTACGCCACGGCGAAGTAAGCCTGCCCCGCCCGTCGCGGGTCGGATAGCCTCGCGCCGTGATCCGGCTTTTCACGGTCGCGTCGGTCGTCCTGCTCGCGGCGGTCGTCGTCGCCTCCCCCTCCAGCGCCTGTGGGTGCGGCGTCGCGATCGACGCGACGGTGCCCGCCCAGCGGGCGCTGATCGTCACCACGGACGGCCAGGAGCAGCTCGTCGTGTCGTTCGACGTGCTGAGCACCGGCGCGCACGGCGCGGTCGTCGCTGCCGGTCCCTGCGCCGCCGACCGTCGCGCCGGTCAAGCGCGGCCTGTTCGAGTACCTCGAGGAGGCGACGGCGCCGCCGGTGCCGGTCGTCAGCGCGGCGGGGGGCGGCGACGAGGCGACGGCGGGAGCGCCGCGGGGCGTCCACGTCATCTCCAACAAGCGCATCAGCGGCTACCAGGTGGCGACGCTCGGTGCCGACAGTGACGCCGGCGCGCTGAGCGACTGGCTCGCCTCACACCACTACACGCTGCCCGACGGCGCCGATCCGATCATCGCGTCGTACCTGCAGCGACGGCTGGAGCTTCGTCGCCGTGCGGCTGGCCCGGAAGGCCGACGGCGCGCTGGACCCGCTCGACATCCGGTTTGCATCCAAGCTCGCGATCTACCCGATGCGGCTGGAGCAGCTCGGCACCGAGCCGGTGAGCGTCGATCTGTGGGTGGTCGGCGATCAGGCGGTGTCGGTGCCGCCGCTGCATGAGATGTACAGCGGCGCGGTGGCCAAGCTCAATCCGGCTGTCCCCAGCCAGTTCAAGCGCTATCTCGACGGCAAATGGATCACGCGGACCGAGGGCAACGACCTCGAGCCGTCGACGCTGACGCGGGACTTCGTGGCGCTCCCGGCGCAGAACCAACCGGTCGATAGCTCACAGCTCGGAGTGTCCGAGCCGGAGATCAGCACCGTGCCCGACCCGGCGCGTCTGGCCGTCCGCTGGGGCGACTCGACCGAACCCAAGTGGTGGGTCTGGCTGCTGCTCGGCTTCGGCCTCACAGCGCTCGTCGCGTTCATCGTCGTGATGGTCAAGCGCGCGTAGGGCGCTGCCGCACCGGCTCAGCGTCCCACCACTACGGTCCGCCGGACGGTCGTCGTGCCGCCGGTCGACGTGGCCTTCGCGCGGATCGAGATCCGAACCGTCCGCCACGTCCGCAGCGCGCGCCGGGCCGTCGACGTCAACGTCAGCGACATCGTGTGCCGGCCGCCGCGCCCATAGCGAGCGGTGACGTGGCCGAGAGTGAGTGCGACCGCGCGATGGTGCCGCGCGCCGCTCAGGGTCGCGGCGATCGACACGGTCGCCGCAGCGTCGACGTCGACCTGCGCACGGATGCGACGGTCGGCGCGGTGAACCGGTGAGGAGAGGAGTCGCAGCACCGGCGCGTGCGGCTTGGTGACCGGATTCGTCATCGGAACGGATGGCGCGGTCGGCTGCACCGGCGTCACGACCGGCGCGGGCGGATCCACGGGCGGGACGACCGTCGGCGGTGGCGGCGGCGACTGCAAGACGGTCGTCGAGGGCGCAGGCGGTTCCGGGGGCGCCCCGCCCGGAGCCGTCGTCATGAACACCCGGTCGCTGCCCGCCGCCCTCGTCAGGTCGGTGCTCACCACAACGCGATAGTGGATCGTCGCCGCCGACGGCAGGCCCGTCAACGGCTCGTCGAGCGCCACGGGCGCGCCGTCGGCCGGAATGTCACGGATGGGCGTCTGGGAGCCGTAGGCCGTCGTCGGGCCGTACTCGATCCGGGCCGTCGCCCTGGACCCCTTCGGGGTCACGACGCCGGCGACGACCGCGGTCGCATCCGTCACCGCAGTCGCGTCCCCCGTCTCGACCTCGCCCGCCGGGTAGGTCGCGCCGCGCAGCGCGATCGGCGGGTCGCCGGCCGCGACGGCGTCGTCGAACTGGACGAACGGTGTCCCGAGACTCGCCCCTGGGCAGGCCGAGCCATCGGTCGTGAACGGGTCCGCGGTGCACAGCGACGTCAGCGGCGGGCGCTGGAAGGTCTGCGACGCCGAGACGTGGTCGGCGACGAAGGTCGCGGGGTCGGTGAAATGACCGGTATGGACGAGGCGATCCTCGCCGACCCAGCTCACGTACGGCGTGTGGCCCGAGAACGCGATGTCGGGCAGCGAGCCGAACCCGAGTTGGTGGCCGCGATCGGCGAACTCGAAGTGCGCGTCGGCACCGGTGCCGACGAGCCGGGCCACGAAGATCGCGGTCCGCGTCCCGTTGCTCTCGGCCCACGCGATCCACGGGACGGTCGGACTGCCCGCGGTCATTGTGCCGGGAGCGATCCGCGGCGAGAACGCGTCGCCGCTCGCGTTGATGTTGAGCGTGCATAGGGCCTCGCTCAGCGCGTCGGCGGCACAGGATCCACCGGTCGGCCCGGCGTCCAGGTCGCCCTGGGAGTCGGAGCCGACGACGCGCCACTGAAGGCCACCGTCGACGCCCTGCGCCCCGGCCGCGGCCGCGACGCCCTTGGCGGCGAAGATCATCGAGTTGTCCTGCAGCTGGCCGTCGCCGGTCGTCTGCGTCGGCCCGTGCTCGCGCCACACGACCCACGGCACGGCGTCGCCCGCGCCCGCGAACGCGATGTCGGGATCGGCGGCGGCCCGCGTGCGGTCGACGTTGAGCGAAGTGTCGCTGCCGAGCCGTTGCGCGCCGACCTGGCCGAAGCAGAACCCACCGAGGGCCGTCCCGCCGGTCTGGTCGCCGAGCCGAACGCTCGGGTCACAGGTGGATCCGTCGGGCGCACTCGGTCGCGCGACGAAGATCTGCGCGACACCCGTCCCCGGCGCGTGCGCTCCGTCCTCGCGCCACGCGACCCACGGGCCGGGTGGCGCCGGATCACCGAGCGTCCCGCCGGCCACCGATGGCTGGGCCGCGTCACGATCGACGTGGAGGTTCAGCGACGGCAGCGGGATGCCACCAGCGGCGGCCGATCCTGGCCGCCGAACTCCCAGCGATCGGGGTGCACCGGATCGCCGGCCGGGTGAAAGCGGCTGGCGAAGATCTGCGCGTGCGCCGGGGCGCCGTTGGTCGGCAACCGCCCGTTGTGCTCGGCCCACACCGCCCACGGGACCGTCCGCCCCGCACCCGCGAAGTCGATCGCGGGCTGCTCGGCCTCGCTGTCATCGGAGAAGTTCAGCGAAGACGCCACGAGCGGTGACGCGCTCGACAGCCCGCCGACCGTACCGTGGCCGCGCGTCACCCAGTGACCGCCGACAAACGCGCGCACGAAGACCTGGTCGTCGCCGCCCGCGCGGTGCAGAGACCGCCCACGGCACGCGCGCCGCCCCCTCCACGAGCGCGCCGCCCGTGTCGTCGGAGCTTCTGTCGAACGTCGGCGACAGGAAGCCCTCGGGATCGATGCCCGAGAGCGGATCGTCGTTGACCGCGAAGCCGGGCGTCAGGTCGACGAGCGACGCCGCGCGGCGCTGCCCACGCTGATGAGAGCCATGGCGATGGTTGCGGTGAGGGCGACGGCCCGTATCACTCACCACCCATGGACGCGCGGCGCGCGCATTTGATTGGGTTGCTAGGCGCGGGTGAAGCGGCGGCCGTCGACCGGCGAGTCGGTCTCGTCGAGCGCGGCCTGCTTCTCCATCGCGGCGATGCGCTCCGGCGTCATCGCGGTCTCGTCCTCGTTCTCGGCCAGCCAGCGGCGGCCTCGGCGGCCTCGCGCTCGTCGCGCGACGACCTTCTTGCCGGCCGCGTAGTAACGGTCGATCTCGGCGAACAGCTCGTCGACGAGGTTCTCGGTCGCGACCTTCTTGAGCGGCTCGCCGCTGCGAGAAGATCATCGCCGAGTCCTTGGCGCCCGTGATCCCGAAGTCGGCGTGGCGCGCCTCGCCGATCCCGTTGACCGCGCAGCCCAGGACCGAGACCTCGATCGGGTCGTCGTACGCCTCCAGCCGGCGCTCGATCTCGACGACGACGCGTGTCCATGTCGAACTGCAGCCGCCCGCACGTCGGGCACGCGATCAGTACCGGGCCGCGCTCGCGCAGCTTCAGCGCCTTGAGGATCTCCCAGGCGACCTTGACCTCCTCCTCGGCGTGGAAGGTCGAGAGCCAGATGCGGATCGTGTCGCCGATCCCGTCGGCGAGCAGCGTGCCGAGGCCGACCGCGCTCTTGAGCGAGCCGGTCCACTTCGTGCCCGCCTCGGTGATGCCGAGGTGCAGCGGGTGGTGATCTTCTCGGCCAGCAGCCGGTTCGAGGCGATCGTGTTCGGCACCGATCGTCGACTTCATCGAGACCTTGAAGTCGTGAAGTCGAGGCGCTGCATGAGCTCGACCCACTCGCTGGCGGCGGCGACGAGCGCCTCGACCGGGTTCGTGAACTCGAGCTCGCGCAGGTGCGCGGGCAGCGAGCCGGAGTTGACGCCGATCCGCAGCGGCATGCCGGGCGCGCTTGGCGCGCTCGACGACCTCGCCGCCTTCTCGGGGCCGCCGATGTTGCCGGGGTTGAGGCGCACGCAATGCGCGCCCGCGTCGATCGCCTTGAGCGCCAGCGTGTGGTTGAAGTGGATGTCGGCGATGACCGGGATCGGCGACTGCGCACGATCGTCCGCAGCGCCTCGACGTCCCGGTCGCGCGGCACCGCGACCCGCACGATGTCGGCGCCCGCCTCGGCGACGCGGCGGATCTGATCCATCGTCGCCGAGAGGTTCGCCGTCTCGGTCTTCGTCATCGTCTGCACGGCGACCGGCGCGCCGCCCCCGATCAGGACGCCGCCGACGTTGACCTGGCGGGTCGAGGGCATGCGCGGAGTGTACGAGCGGGTGCGGCTACCGGCCGGTCCGACGTCGGCATGCGGCTGGACCGTCGTGCCGCCGGGGATTTCTCGGGGTCTCCCTGATCGTTGGCGCCGACCACTAGGTTTTGGCTCGTGGACCCCTTGAACGTCGCCGACTACGAGCGCCTCGCCGCCGACCGGGTCGATCCCGGCCCGCTGGCCTACTTCTCCGGCGGCGCGGGCGACGAGCGCACGCTGCGCGCAAACGTCGAAGCGTGGTCGGACTACGAGCTCCAGCCGCGCGTGCTCGTCGACGTGTCGGCGATCGACACCCGCACGACCGTGCTCGGGACGGAGATCGCGCTACCGGTGATCGTCGCCCCGGTTGCGATGCAGCGCATGGCGCATCCCGATGGCGAGCTCGCGATGGCGCGCGGCGCCGCGGCCGCCGGGACGATCCTGACGCTGTCCACGCTGGCCACCGCGACCCCGAGCGAAGTCGCCAGCGCGGCGCCCGGCGCGCCACGCTGGTACCAGGTCTACGTCTTCAAGGACCGATCCATCACTCAGGCGCTCGTTGACGACGCCGTCAACGCCGGCTACGAGGCGCTCGTGGTGACCGTCGACGCGCCGGTGCCCGGCCACCGCGAGCGCGACCTGCGCGTCGGCTTCTCGGTCCCACAGAACATCGACGTCCACGCCGTGACCCTCGCGCGCGGCATCTCGCACGAGCCGATCACGGCCCAGAACCTGCTCGGCCTGATCGACCCGACGCTGACGTGGCGCGACCTCGAGCGGTTCGTCGCCGACGCGCCACTACCGGTGCTCGTCAAGGGCATCCAGACGGCCGCCGACGCACGCCTGGCCGCCGAGACCGGCGTCGCCGGGATCGTCGTCTCCAACCACGGCGGGCGCCAGCTCGACACGGTGGCCCCCACGGCCCGGATGCTGCCCCCGATCGTCGACGCGGTCGACGGCCGCGTGGAGATCCTCGTCGACGGCGGCGTACGCCGCGGCACCGACGTCGCGACCGCGGTCGCGCTCGGTGCTCGCGCGGTGCTCGTCGGCCGGCCGGCCCTCTACGGGTTGGCCGCCGACGGCGAACGCGGCGTGCGGCGCGTGCTGAAGATCCTCGGCATCGAGCTGTGGACGGCGATGACGTTGCTGGGGACGCCGACGGTGGCGGACATCACGCGGGAGCACGTGACGGGTCGGGTGCGCGGGCTCTCTGAGTCGGAATAGCTCCGACCAGAGCCGCGGCCCGCCCTACGGATTTCGCACGCCGAAGCCCGACCCGGTCAGGTGACCGATGTCGTTGCTCAGGCCGATGATGAAGACGAACGCGATCAGGACGAAGCCGACCGCACTCGCGCGCTCGATCGCGCGGAACGGAACGGCGCGGCCGCGGATTTTCTCGACGATCGCCCACGCGATATGGCCGCCGTCGAGCGGTAGGAACGGGAACAGGTTGATCAGGGCGAGCGAGAGCGAGATCAGGGCCAGGGTGCCGAGCGCCGTCACGAACCCGTCGTTCTCGAACTGCTCGCGCGTGATCTCCCCCGCGCCGACGACGCTCGAGAGCTGTTTGCGGTCCTGCGCCGACGTGAAGATGCCGGCGATCCGCGACACGGTCTGGCTCGTCGCGTCCCAGCCGGTGCTCAGCGTCTCCGATGCGGCCTTGACGGGGCCGACCGGCTGGATCCAGTTGTCCCAGCCGATGCCCAGCAGCATCCGGCGCCCGTTGCCGCCATTGCCGTAGTGCGGCTTGATCAGGACCGTCCTGCGCGCGCCTTCGCGCAGTACGACGACGCGCGCGGGCGTTGTGGCGACGCAGCCGAGCCGCCGCGGCGGCTCGCACGCGTGCTTGGCCAGCGCCGCCGAGATCGCGGCAGTTCGCGCATTGAACTGCTTGTCGCTCGGCTGGGTCAGCGCAGCCGGGTGGCCGTCGACCGACAGGATCCGATCGCCAAGCCTCAGCTGCTGGGCGGCCGGCGTCTTGCGCTCGATGCTCGAGACGCTGAACGATCCGTGTGCCTGACCCTGGTGCCACAGCAGCCCGAACACGAGCACGAAGAAGACCAACAGGTTGACCAGCGGCCCGGCGGCGATGACGGTGATCCGCTTCCACGCCGGCTGGCGCAGGAACGCGCGGTGCGCGACGTCGGGGTCGAGCTCCTCGTAGGGATTCATGCCCGTGATCCGCACGTAGCCGCCGAGCGGGATCACACCGATCCGGTACTCGGTCTCGCCGCGCGTGACGCTGGCGATCGGCTTGCCGAAGAACAGCGAGAAGCGCTCGACGCGCATCCCGACCGCCTTCGCCGCGGCGAAATGGCCGAGCTCGTGAAGGACGATCAGCAGCGCGATGCCGACGAATGCGAAGACGTATCCCACGCGTTTGAGGCTACGGCATGCCCTGTCCGTTCACGCCAGCTACGAGCTCCGCTGCCACCGCCCGCGCCTCGTGATCGGCGTCGTACAGCGACTCGAACGCGCGCACCGGTTCGGCCGGCAGCCGGGCCAGCGTCTGCTCGATCACCGCCGGAATGTCGAGAAACCCGAGGCGGCCGCGAAGGAACGCGTGGACCGCGATCTCGTTGGCCGCGTTGAGCACGCACGGCGCCGTCCCGCCCGCGACCGCGGCGGCGCGCGCGACGGCCAGCGACGGGAACGCCTCGTCGTCGACCGACTCGAACGTCAGTGCGCCGACCTCGGCCAGATCGAGCGGGCGGATCGCCGGCACGTCGGTGCGGTCGGGGTAGCGCAGCGCGTAGGAGATCGGCACGCGCATGTCGGGATGGCCGAGGTGGGCGAGCTGCGCGCCGTCGCACAGGGTGACGAGGGCGTGGACGATCGATTGCGGGTGCACGACGACGTCGATCGCGTCATAGCCGACCCCGAACAGGTGATGGGCCTCGATGATCTCCAGGCCCTTGTTCATCAGCGTGGCCGAGTCGACGGTGATCTTCGCCCCCATCGCCCACGTCGGGTGCTTGAGCGCCTGCTCGACCGTCACCGCCGCGAGCTCGTCGCGGGAGCGGCCGCGAAACGGCCCGCCCGACGCGGTCAGGGTCAGACGCTCGACGGTCCCCGGCGGCTCGCCGGCGACGAGTTGATGCAGCGCCGAGTGCTCGGAGTCCACGGGGATGATTCGCGCCCCGGTCGCCTGGGCCAGGGCCATGACGAGCTCGCCGCCGACGACGAGCGACTCCTTGTTGGCCAGCGCGAGGTCGATCCCCTCCCCCAGCGTCGCCACCGTCGGTCCCAGCCCGGCCGAGCCGACGAGCGCGTTGAGGACGAGGTCGGCGCCCGATTCGAGTACCAGCGTCACCAGGCCCTCGGCCCCGGCCAGCACCTCGCCGCCGGTCCACGCCTCGCTCGCCCGGGCTGCCGCGTCGGGGTCGACGAGCGCGATCCGCGTCACGCCGAAGCGCTGCGCCTGCTCGATCAGCGTCTCCCACGACCGCTCCGCGCTGAGGCCGACGAGCTCGAGCTCGTCGCCGGCCGCGTGGACGATGTCGAGCGCCTGGGTCCCGATCGAGCCGGTCGAGCCGAGGATCAGCAGCCGACGGGCCATCAGAACGTGCCGTTGAGGATCGCCACCCACATGTAGTAGCCGGCGACCGCGGCAAACAGCACGGCGTCGAGGCGATCGAGCGCGCCGCCGTGGGCCCCGAACAGCCTCCCGGTGTCCTTCATGCCGGCGTCGCGCTTGAGGTAGGACTCGAACAGGTCGCCGAGCGGCGCCGCGATCACGATCGCGAGGCCGAGCTCGAGCGCGTGGACGCCACTCAGCCAGTCCTGGTACAGGCCCGCGAACCAGACGGCGATCACCCCGACGACCATCCCGATGACCAGCCCCTCGATCGTCTTGCTCGGCGATATCCGCGGGGCGAGCGGCTGGCGGCCGAACGCGCGCCCGCCGAGATACGCCGCGCTGTCGCCGACGAACGTCCCGACGAGCACGTCGATGACGATTCCGTCGCCGTGCGGCAGGCGCCGCAGCAGCACGCCGTGGGCGAGCGCGACGCCGATCCACAGGATCGCGAGCATCGTCACGCTGATCCCCGGCGCGCCGGCGCCGCGCCCCTGGAGCGCGCCGATGATGAACACGACGGGCAGCGTGAACACGAGCGCCTCGAACACCTGGTCGGCACGCCCGACGTGCTCGCCCGACAACTGAGCGACCGCGATCAGCGCCAGCAGGCCGATGAAGCCGCCGAGCCGCACCGGTTTGGCGTTGGCGAACATCACGAACAGCTCGTGCATGCACAGCACGCCGAGCACGAGTAGCGTCAGCGCGAACACCCCGCCGCCGAGGTAGACGACGATCGCCGCCACGATCAGCGCCGGAATCGCCACCAGCAGGCGCGCCGCGAGGTCGCCCGTCGCGTTGCGCCGCCGGGCGCGGCGCATCCGCTTGGCGTGCGGGCGGGCGGCGGCCATCAGCGACCCCCGAAGCGGCGCTGGCGGCGTTCGTACTCGTCGAGCGCCTCGCGGAACGCCTCGCGACTGAAGTCCGGCCACAGCTGCGGGGCGAACACGAGCTCGCTGTAGGCCCCCTGCCAGAGCAGGTAGTTGCTCATGCGCTGCTCGCCGCTGGTGCGGATGATGAGGTCCGGGTCGTGCATGTCGGGCGCATACAGCAGCTTGCGGAATTCCTCCTCGCCCCCGCCCTCGTAGCGCGCGGCGGCGTCGATCACCTCGGCGCGCCCACCGTAGTTGAACGCGACGAACAGCGTGATGCGCTCGTTCTCACGCGTCTCGTGCTCGGCCCACTCCATCTGGCGCACGAGCCGCTTCGAGACGCCCTCGCGGCGCCCGATGAACCGCAGCCGTACGCCCTCGCCCTTGAGCTCGGGGGTCTCGGCGGCGATCCGTCGCGTCATCATCGCCATCAGGGTGTTGACCTCGGCCCGCGGCCGCGACCAGTTCTCGGTCGAGAACGAGTACACGGTCAGCTGCTCGACGCCCCACTCCGCGGCGTCGCGCAGCCGGGCCTTGACCGTGTCGGCTCCGGCCTCGTGTCCGCGCGCGACGGACACCCGGCGCGCCTTGGCCCAGCGCCCGTTCCCGTCGGTGATGATCGCGACGTAGCGCGCCGGGGCGCCCTCTGCCACCTCAGACCTCGAGGATCTCTTCTTCCTTGCTCTTGAGCGCGGCATCGAGCTCGGCGACCCGCTCGTCGGTGAGCTTCTGGAGCTCGGCCTCGGCACGGTGCTCGTCGTCGGCGCCGGTCTCGCCCGCCTCCTTGAGCTCGCGCAGGTCGTGCATACAGTCGCGGCGGACGTTGCGCACGGCGATCCGCCCCTCCTCAGCGATGTGGCGAACGACCTTGACCAGCTCCTTGCGGCGCTCCTCGTTGAGCTCGGGGATGCCCAGGCGGATGAGCTTGCCGTCGTTGTTGGGCGTCAGGCCGACATCGGACTCGAGGATCGCCTTCTCGATCTGCTTGATCGATGACACGTCGTACGGCGCGAGGGTCAGCAGTCGCGCCTCGGGAGCCGAGATCGTCGCCAGCTGCTTGAGCGGCGTCTGCGCGCCGTAGTAGTCGACCATGATGCGGTCGAGCAGCGCCGGGCTGGCACGGCCCGTCCGCACGGAGCTGAACTCGTGCTTGGTGGATTCGACCGACTTGGCCATCCGGTCCGCCGCATCGGCGATCAGTTCGTTGGTGATCTCGCTCATGTCGTCACCAGGGTTCCGACCCGCTCGCCGCACACTATCCGGTCGATGTTGCGCTCGTCATCCATGTTGAAGACGTGGATCGGCAGCTTGTTCTCCATGCACAGAGTCAGCGCGGTCGTGTCCATGACCCGCAGCTGGCGCTGAATCGCGTCCATGTGGGTGATCTCCGGGATCAGCATCGCTTCGGGGTTCGTCCGCGGGTCGTCGCTGTAGACGCCCTCGACGCCGTTCTTGGCCATCAGGATCGCCTCGGCGTGCATCTCGACCGCCCGCAGCGCCGCCGCGGTGTCGGTGGTGAAGAAGGGGTTGCCCGTGCCGGCCGCGAAGATCACGATCCGGCCCTTCTCGAGATGGCGCATCGCGCGGCGGCGGATGTACGGCTCGGCGACCTCGGCGATGCTGATCGCGCTCATCACCCGCGTGTGGGCGCCCTGGGCCTCGATCGCGTCCTGGAGCGGCAGCGCGTTGAGCACCGTGGCCAGCATCCCCATGTAGTCCGCGGTCGCGCGGTCCATCCCCTCGGCGACGCCGGCCATCCCGCGGTAGATGTTGCCCGCCCCGACGACGATCGAGATCTCGATGCCGCGGTCGTGGACGCCCTTGATCGCTGCTGCGACCGCGGTCACGCGATCCGGATCGGTGCCGTAGTCCAGCGAGCCCATGAGCGACTCGCCGGACAGCTTGATCAGGATGCGCTGGAAGACCGCCTCAGGAATGCGCGGACCCTACTCCCCGACCTGGAACCGTGTGAAGCGCCTGATGACGACGTTCTCGCCGGTCTTGGCCGACAGGTTGGCTCGCAGCTGCTCGATCGTCGCCGACTCGTGCTTGCCCTCGTTGACGTGGGTCTGGTTGAGCAGGACGACGCCCTCCATCCACTTCTTGAGCTTGCCCTCGGCGATCTTCGGGCGGATGTTCTCGGGCTTGTCCTGATCCTGCTGCTCGAACACGCGCAGCTCGGCGTCCTTGGCCTCCTGGGGCACGTCGTCCTCGGAGATCCACTTGACCTCGGGGCTGGCGGCGATGTGCATCGCGACCTCGCGGGCGAAGCCGACGAAGTCGTCGTTCTTGGCCACGAAGTCGGTGTTGCAGTCGACTTCGACGAGCACGCCGACCTTGCCGCCGGCGTGGATGTAGGACTGGATCGTGCCCTCGGTCGTCTCGCGGCCGGCGAGCTTGCCGACCTTGTTGCCGAGCTGCACGCGCAGCAGCTCGATCGCCTTGTCGAGGTCGCCGTCGGTCTCGGTCAGGGCGCGCTTGCAATCCATCATCCCCGCGCCGGTCTTGTCGCGCAGGGCCTTGACGTCTGACGCGGTGATGTCAGCCATCGGTGGGGGCCTCCTGTGGGGTCGGTTCAGCAGCTGCTTCGGGGGCGGCCTCGGCGGCCGGCGCCTCGCGGCGGGGGGGCGGGGCTCCGGCTCAGCCGGCGCCTGGGCCTCGGCGGCGCGCCTGCGCGGCCGCTGCGGCGGCCTGGGCCTCCGCGGCGGCCTCGGCGGCCGCTGCGACCTCGGCCTCCTGGCGGGCGCGCTCGGCTGCTTCGGCGGCGGCGCGCTCCTCGGCCTCGCGGCGCGCCTTCTCCTCGGCCTCCTTGCGGGCCGCCTCCTCCTGGGCGCGGAAGATCTCGCGGCCCTCGTCGATCACGTCGGCCAGCGCCTTCGTGATCAGCGTGCACGAGCGGATCGCGTCGTCGTTGCCCGGGATCACGTAGTCGATCCCGTCGGGGTCGCAGTTGGTGTCGACCAGCCCGATGACGGGAATCCGCAGTCGCCGGGCCTCCTTGACCGCGATCTCCTCGGTCTTGAGGTCGATCACGAACATCGCGTCGGGCGGGCGCTGCATGTTCTTGACCCCGCCGAGGTTCGCGCGCAGCTTCTCGAGGTCGGCGAGCGCCGCCATGCGCTCGCGGGTCGGCAGCAGCGCGAGCTGCCCCTCGGCCTCGTAGCGCTCGAGGTCGTGCAGGCGCTTGATCCGCAGGCTGATCGTCTGGAAGTTCGTCAGCAGACCGCCGAGCCAGCGGTGGTTGACGTACGGCATGTCGCACGCCGCGGCGAGGTCGCGGACCCCGTCGCGGGCCTGCTTCTTGGTCCCCACGAACAGGACCGTCCCGCCACGGTGGGCGACCTGCGACGAGAACTCCTGGGCGTTGCTCAGGAGGCGCTGCGTCTGCAGCAGATCGATGATGTAGATGCCCTGGCGCTCGCCCCAGATGAAGCGTTTCATCTTGGGGTTCCAGCGGCGTGTCTGGTGGCCGAAGTGAACGCCGGCCTCCAGCAGCTCCTTGATGCCGATTTCGGCCATGCGGAGTGCTCCCTTGTCGTTTTACGTGTTGGCTACTGCGCCCGAGCGTGCGGTTCTGCGGCGCAACCGGTCGATTCCGGTCAGGGAGCGCCACCCGCCCGTTGTCCCTCGGGGTCGGGAATGGGTTGAACCGGGGATTGTACGAAGTCAGGTTCGTGCGCGCGTGAGTGCGGCGGCGAGGTCGGGCGGGAGGTCGCTGCGGAAGTCCAGCGGCGGCGCCGGTCTGCGGATGGGCGAAGCGCAGGCGCGCCGCGTGCAGGAACTGGCGCTCGAGGCCGAGCAGCCCGGCCGTCCCGTACTCGGGATCGCCGGCGACCGGGTGGCCGATCGCCTGCAGGTGGACACGGATCTGGTGGGTGCGGCCGGTCTCGAGGCGGACGTCGAGCAGCGTCGTGGCCGCGCAGCGCCTCGACGAGCTCGAAGTGCGTGCGCGCCTCGCGCGGCGTGTCGGTGTCGGTCGACATACGCGTGCGGTGACGGCGGTCGCGGCCGACCGGCGCGTCGATCGTCCCGCTGCGCGCCGGCGGGCGGCCTTCGACGAGCGCCGTGTACTCGCGGGTGATGTCGCGGCGCTGGAGCTGGTTTCGCAGATGACGGTGGGCGGCCTCGGTCCGGGCGACGACGAGCAGTCCCGAGGTGTCCTTGTCGAGACGGTGGACGATGCCCGGTCGGTCGGGGTCGCCGCCCGCGGCCTGGCCGGCCAGGGCCTGGGCGAGCGTTCCCTGCTGGTGGCCCCGGCCGGGGTGCACGACGAGCCCCGCCGGCTTGTCGACGACCAGCAGCTGCTCGTCCTGGTGGACGATCGTGAT
Source organism: uncultured Actinomycetes bacterium (assembly GCA_963846975.1). Lineage (GTDB taxonomy): Bacteria > Actinomycetota > Thermoleophilia > Solirubrobacterales > Solirubrobacteraceae > AC-49. The sequence goes on along the minus strand of CAWJXY010000003.1, from coordinate 18,751 downwards.
GTCGGGCACCTCGATCGCCTCCGGAACCGCCACCGGCGGGCTCGTTGACCTCGATCGCGTCGCCGGCCGCCAGCTTGTGGCGCTTGGCCACGACCGCCCCGTTGACGGCCACCGCCCCGGAGTCGATCAGGCGCGCGGCGCGGGCCCGGCTGCCCGAGCGCGGGCGCGAGATAGGCGTCCAGGCGCCGGCCCTCGTGCTCGGGGTCAACCGTCAGGCGCACGGCGCTCAAGGACGAAGATGAGGACGATGACGCCGAACGTGATCGCGACATCGGCGACGTTGAAGGCCGGCCAGTGCGGAAACTTGACGAAGTCCGTCACCGCGCCGTTGGCGACGCGGTCGGCCGCGTTGCCCAGCGCGCCGCCGACCAGCAGACCGACGGCCAGCCATGCCAGCGGGCGCGTCGCGTTGCGGGCGAAGTAGACGAGCAGCCCGACGACCGCGACGGCGATGAACACGCCGATGATCCAGCCCGGCGCCCGAGAACGTGCTGAACGCGACGCCGTTGTTGGTGTCGTGGGTGAGCTTGACGACGCCCGAGATCACGGTCTCGTGCGCGCCGTGCGCGATGTTGTCGCGGACGAGCTGTTTGCTGACCTGATCGACCGCGACGACGGCGGCGACGACAAGGCCCGCCCGCAGCCAGGCGGTGCGCGCGGTCATCGGGTGACCCTAGCCCTGGATCAGGTTCACGACGAGGCTGCTGACGATGCCGAGGGCGATGAGCGCGAGGAGCGGCGACAGGTCGATCATCCCGAACGGCGGCAGGATCCGCCGGAAGATCGCCAGGTACGGCTCGGTGGTATCGCGCAGGAAGCCAAGGACCGCCGTGCCGGCCCGCGAGTACGGCATCCGGCCGCCGAGCGTGAAGTACATCGAGCTCACGATGTAGGCGATGATGATCAGGCCGTAGACGCCGGCGACCGCCGCGACGTACTTGGCGACGTCGTCGCGCACCGAGCTGGCGAGGATCGCCGTCACCGGTTCAGCACGGCGTCGGTCGCCTCCGCGAACGCCGCCCGCAGCCCGCTGTCCTCCAGCGCCCGCAGCCCGCGCGCGGTTCCGCCACCCGGCGACGTGACCTCGCGCCGCACGGCCAGCGTGTCGTAGTCGCGATGGGCGACGAGCGCCGCCGCGCCTTCGATCGTCGCCGTGATCAGCTCCGCCGCCATCCGCGGCGACATGCCGGCGCGTACCGACGCGTCGACCTGCGCCTCGATGATCATCGCCAGGTAGGCGGGCCAGACGCCGGTCGTCGCGGTCGCGATCCCCATCAGGCGCTCGGGCACGACGACGACCGTCCCGGCGCGCTCGAGCAGCTCGCGGATGCGGCGTTCGAGCTCGGACTCGACGCCCGGCGTCTGCGCCATGCAGATGACTCCGCGGCCGATCTCGACCGGCGTATTGGGCATCGCGCGGAACACCGGGATGCCCGGGTAGGTCTGCGACAACGCGTCGAGGGTCGTGCGGCCCATGAGCGACAGGATCGCCTTGGCGTGGCCCGTCGGTCTGGTCGGCAACCTCACGCAGCTCGTCGGGCTCGTGGGCGAGGACGACGACATCGGCGCGCTGCGCCAGCTCGGCGTTGGACGCCAGCGCCTCCCCTCCGAGCTCGTCGGCGAGCAGCTTCGCGCGGCCCGACCCGGCGTCGGTGCACAGGACCGGTTCGCCGATGCCCCGGGCAAGGGCACGGGCCATGTTCCCCGACCCGATGAACCCGAGCTGCGTCACGCGGTCAGGACTGGTTGAAGAAGCCCTTGTCGATCAGCTCCGCGCGCTCCTCGGCGGAGATCTCGACGCCGGGCGGCGTCAGCATGAAGACCTTGTCGGCGATCCGCTGCATCCCGCCGTCCATCGCGTAGGTCAGGCCGCTGGCAAAGTCGATCAGGCGCTTGGACAGCTCGGTGTCGCTCGACTGGAGGTTGATGACGACCGGGATCCCCTGCTTGAACCGGTCGGCGACCTGTTGGGCGTCGTTGAAGCTCTTGGGGATCACGAGGTGGACGCGGACGTCGCCCCGGCCGTTGGCGCGCACCGGACGCAGCGTAGCGGTCGCCCGCGGGGCGCCGTCATTGTCGTCGTCGGCGAAGATGTCGTCGAAGTCGTTGCCGCGGCGCCGCGTCGACAGGCGGCGGACGTTGGGGCGCTCGCGGTAGGCCTCCTGGAGCTCCGCCTCGGGCTCGACCGCGGGCTCGTCCGACGTGTACACGTCGCGCTCTTCGGCCAACCCGAAGTAGACCAGCCCGTTGTGCCAGAAGTCCCGGAACGCCATCGGTTCACCAAATGTACCTCGCCACGAGGCGAAATCCTGCATCTCCCCGCCCGCGGCGACGCTCGGGTTATGTGTACAGACGCGTGCCGATGCGCACGATCGTCGCCCCTTCGGCGGCCGCGACGGCGAAGTCCTGGGTCGTGCCCATCGACAGCTCGCGCAGGCCGTGGTCGCCTGCCAGCTGGGCCAGCGCGGCGAACCAGCGCCGCGAGTCCTCGGGCCGCGCGGCGAGCGGCGGCATCGTCATCAGCCCGACGACCGTCGCCGGACAGCGTTCGATGAACGCCCCGAGGTCGGCCGGGGCGATCCCCGCCTTTCCGGGCTCGCCGGCGATGTTGACCTCGATCAGGACCTCGGTCTGCGGCGTGGCGTGGCGGCGCAGGCGCTCGAGGACCGACTCGGAGTCGACCGAATGGATCCACCGCACGAGCGGCAGGACACTGGCCACCTTGCGGCTCTGGAGATGGCCGATGAAATCCCACGTGAAACCCGGGTGGGCGGCGGCCTTGACCGCGAGGTCCTGGGCGCGGTTCTCCCCCACGAGCTCGATCCCCGCCTCGGCGAGCGCGTCGAGCTCGTCGACGGCGACGTACTTGACCGCTGCCAGGATCTGCACGCCGGCGGGGTCGCGGCCGGTGCGCCCGATCTCGTCGCGGACCTCGTCGAGGTTGGCGCGGATCCGCGCCGGATCGAGCCCCGTGATCAGCTGCGCCATGCGATCCCCGCCTGGCGGCCGGTCACGCCGCGGTCGCGGCGGTGGGAGAAGAACAGGCCGGCGTCCGAGCAGATCGTGCACAACCCGACATCGTGGACCTCGGCCACGCCCGCACCGCGCAAGCGGTCGCGCGCGGCGGCCTTGAGGTCGACATTTTGCCCGGCGCTGTGGCCGAGCGCCGCATGGACCTCGTCGCCCGCCTCGTAACAGCACGGCCCGGCGCCCGGCCCGATCGCGGCGACGAGCTCGCCGTCGGCGCCCAGCTCGCGCATTGCGGCGACGCCCGCCTCGAGCACCCCGCCGGCGAGTCCGCGCCAGCCGCCATGGAGCATCGCCACGGCGCCGGGCGCCGCCAGCGCGACCGGCAGGCAGTCGGCCGCCATCACCGTCACGGCGACGCCGGGCAGCGCGGTCGCCTGGCCGTCGCGGTCGGCCGGCGGCTCGACCCACGGCCGGGATCGTCGTCGCGGATCTGGACCTCGGCACCGTGGACCTGGCGTCCCCACGCGCGCGTCGCGGCGTCGTAGCCGAGCGCCCGCGCGACGAGCTCGTGGTTGGCCCGCACTGCGGCGGGGTCGTCGTCGGTCGACCCCCCGAGGTTCATCGATGCGTACGGCCCGGCCGACGTGCCGCCGCGGCGCGTCGTGAAGCGCACGTGCGCGGCGCCGAGGTCGAAGGCGATGTGGTCGCCGGTCCACGTAAACGGTGCCGGCAGCCGCGGGTCAGCCATCGGCGCCTCGCAGCGCCGCCGCGAGCTGGGCGTCGCGGTTCGGCGCGATCTCGCCGTCGAGCACACCATCGAGCGTGCGCTGGAGGCGCGCGCCGATCTCCGGGCCCTCGGCGATCCCCGCCGCCAACAGGTCGTGTCCGTCGATCTGGAGCGCAACGTGGCGCAGCTCGCCCAGCCAGCGCCGCGCGTTGGGCCCGCCGGCCAAAGCGACCGCCTCGACCGGGGCGCCGCGCGCGGCACGGGCGATCTGCGACGGCATCTGGGCCGCGTGCAGCGGTGCGCCGGTGCTGGGTCGCGAGGCCGCGGCGACGAGGTCGCGGTCGTCGGCTGCGAAGGCGAGGTCGTCGAGCCACGCGAGCAGCGCCGAGACGTCCATGCCGGCGACGCTCGCGGCGAGGATGACGAGGTCGCGGCGGCCCTCGCCGGCCAGCAGTTCGAGCGCGTCGTCGGGGTGGACCGCGGCGAAGCCGGGCGGCAACAGCGCCGCGTTGAGGTCCTGCGCGGCGCGCAGCGCGGCCACCGGCTCGGGCTCGTTGAGGGCCAGGCGCAGCTCGGCACCGAGCCGCGGCCCGCTGACCGTCGACGGGTCGGCCGCGGCGGCCAGCGCACGCGTGTGGTCGTCGGCCTCGAAACCGAGACGCGCCCGGTAGCGAGCCACGCGCCACAGGCGCGTCGGATCGTCGATGAACGACGCGTCGTGCAGGACGCGCAGGCGGCCGGCCGCGAGGTCGTCGAGCGCGTGCGGGGCGGCGCGCAGCACCCCGGAGCGCAGGTCGACGGCGATCGCGTTGACGGTCACATCGCGGCGCAGCAGGTCGACGTCGATCGGCGCGGGGACGACATCGGGCAGTGCGCCCGGCGCCGCGTATGTCTCGGCGCGCGCGCGCGCGACGTCGATCGTCGCGCCGCCCGGTAGATCGATACGTGCTGTGCCGAACCGGTCGAACACGCTCTTGTCTCCATCCAGCGATGCGACGAGCGGCTGCGGGTCGCCGTCGACGACGACGTCGAGCTCGCGCGGCGCGTGCCCGAGCGCGATGTCGCGCACCGCGCCGCCGACGAGATGCACCGGCGCGGGACTGCTGCGGGCGGCCTCGAGCAGCGCCACGCCGCCCGGCAGAGCCGGGACTCGGGCGACGATCGCATCGCCGTCGACGGTTGCTGGTGGCGTCATCGTCTGGAGATTGTCCTAGCATCACCGGCGATGGGTCAGCGCCTCCGCAGCCGCCGGTGGCTGCCGTGGCTCCTCGCACTCGGCGCTGTTGTCGTCGCGGCGGTGTTCGTTGTTGCCGAGATCCTCGTCCCCGAGCGGACCAAGGACATCTCGCATCCGTTCGTCGAATTCAGTGCGCCAGTCACGCCGCCGCCGGTCCCCAAGCCCGCCACGCCGGCGGACGACAGCTTCTCGTGGCCGGTGTTCGGCTACGACAACGCCCGCCTGCACGCGCTGCCGCTGGCCCACCGCCTGTACCCGCCCTACAAGCTCGTCTGGAAGCGCGGCGGCAAGGTCGCTGCTCGAGTTCCCGCCCGTCCTGTACGGGAAGCTGATGTTCGTACTCAAGGACGACGGCGGCCTCGTCGCGATGTCGCGGCGAACCGGCGGGACGTTGTGGGCGCGGCGCTTCGGGTCGCTGGCCGCCTCGTCGCCGGCCGTCAACAGGGACACCGTGTTCATCACGATCCTGCGTCGTTACCCGGGCGCGCCGGGCGGACGGATCGTCGCCGTCGCCCAGGGCACCGGGCGTACGCGCTGGTCGCGCAAGTTGTCGCCAGTCGGAGTCCTCGCCGCTGCTGATCCGCGGGATGGTCATCTTCGGCACCCAGAACGGGACGGTCTACGCGCTCAATCAGAGCAACGGGCGCGTCCGGTGGCGGTTCCGCGCGTCGGGCGCCGTCAAGGGCGGCCTGGCCGCCGACGGCTTCGGCCACGTCTTCTTCGGTGACTACAGCGGCCACATGTACGCGCTGTACCAGCGCAACGGCCACCAGCTGTGGCGCGTCGGCACAAATGGATCGGGGTTCGGGTTCTCGTCGGGGCGCTTCTATTCGACGCCCGCGACCGCGTTCGGCCGCGTCTACATCGGCAACACGGACGGGTTCGTCTACTCATTCGCTGCGTCGAGCGGGCGGCTGGCATGGCGGATCCACACCGGCGGCTACGTCTACGGCTCGCCGGCGATCGGGCAGGTCGGGCCCCCGACCGTCTACATCGGCAGTTACGACAAACGCTTCTACGCGCTCGATGCGCGCTCGGGGCGTAAGCGCTGGATCCGCAAGGCGCCCGGCCGCATCTCCGGGTCGGCGGTCGTGCTCGGCGACATGGTCTGGTACTCGACGCTCAACCACGAGACCGAGGCGCTCAAGGCGCGCACCGGGCGCCTCATTTACCGCACTCACCGCGGCTACTTCAACCCCGTCGTCTCCGACGGCGAGCGGATCTACCTCGTCGGATCGACCGGCATCCGCGCGCTCGTTCCGTTCCACGGCTACGTCGCGGGCCAGCGCCGGGCCGCGCACTTCAGGCACCTGAGGGCGGTGGCCAGGGCCGTGCAGGCCCAGCTTGCGCGCCAGCGCAGCCTCAAGCAACTCAAGGCCAAGCCGCCGATCTCGCTCCGCCGTCAGCCGTTGGCGCCGCTCGTCACGAAGCTGCCGCCGGTCCCGTTGCACGCGGGCCGATGAGTTCGCCGCGGTCGCGCGGTCTTCGTGATCAACTGACCGCAGCGACGAGGGCAACACGGTCACAAGTACGTCGTCTCGGGCACGCTGACCGACCCCACCTGGGCGAACACGACCGTCATCGGCTTCGACGTCGCGAGCGCCGTGACCAAGCTCAAGGCCGATGTCGCGGGCGACCTGCTCGCCCACGGCAGCGCACCGCTCGTCCAGGGCCTGATCGCGGCCGATCTCGTCGACGAGCTGCGGCTGATGCTGTTTCCGGTGGTGCTCGGCGAGGGCAAGCGGCTGTTCGGCGACTTCGACGAGACGCTGACCCTCAAGCTGGCGGGCGTTCATCAGGTCGGCGACGACGGCGTCGTCATCCTGACCTACAAGCGCTGAACGCCTGCGCGGCATAGCGTGTGGGGATGACCTCGATCGCCGCCTCCCGCCCACCGGTCGTACGGATCCTGCCGTTCGGGACCGCGCTCATCGCGCTCGCCTACATCGTGCCCGCGCTGTGGATCGTCATCGCGCCACACGGCTTCTTCAACACCATCGGCCCGTTCGGCACCTACAACGGCCACTACCTCGGCGACGCGGCGGCGCTCCAGGCGGGCATCGGCGTCGCGCTCGCGGCCGCGGTCGCCTACGCGTCGCTGCGGCCCGGGGCGCTGCTTGCCGCGTTGCTGGCGACCGGCTTTCACACGATCAACCACTGGATCGACGTCAACCACGCGCACGCCGGGTCGAGCGCGGGCGCCAGTGACGCGATCCAGCTCACGATTCTGACCGTGCTGATCGCGGGCCTGTTCAAGGCCTCGCTGTGGAGGGAGCCGACGTCGTGAAGGTGTTCGTCGCGGGTGCGTCGGGCGCGATCGGCCGGGTGCTGATCCCCCAGCTCGTGGCGCGCCGGCCATGAGGTCGTCGGCACGACGCGCCGCGAGGGGCGGGCGGCCGCACTGCGCGAGGCCGGAGCGGAGCCCGTGGTGTGCGACGTCTTCGAAGCCGACGCGGTACGGGCGGCCGTCGCCGCGGCGGCGCCGGAGGTCGTCATCGACCAGCTCACGTCGCTGCCGCACGACTACAACATCCGCGACCCGACGTTCTACGCGGCCAACGATCGCGTGCGGCGCGAGGGGACCGCGAACGTGATCGCCGCGACGCGTGCGGCGGGCGTGCGGCGGTACATCGTGCAGTCGGTGTCGTTCCTGACCCGGCCGGGCGGACCGCCGGTGCTCGACGAGGATGCCCCGCCGTGGACCGACGCGCCCGCGCCGTTCACCGATTCGGTCGCGGTGCTCGTCGCCAACGAGCAGGCGGTGACCGGCTCTGAGGACTTCGAGGGGCTCGCGCTGCGCTACGGCCAGTTCTACGGCCCGGGCACGTACTTCGCCTCCGACGGTTCGATCGCCGCCGAGGTCCGCCGCCGTCGGTTCCCGGTCGTCGGCGCCGGCACCGGCCGCAGCTCGTTCGTCCACGTCGCCGACGCGGCGGCAGCGACCGTATGCGCTGTGTCGGGCGGCGCGCCTGGCGTCTACAACGTCACCGACGACGACCCGGCGGAGCTTCGGGAGTGGCTGCCGGCCTACGCCGCCGCGATCGGTGCGAAGAAGCCGTTTCGCGTGCCGAAGTGGCTGGCCCGTGTGGTCGGCGGGCCGTTGGCGGCGGCGCTGGCGTCGGAGCTGCGCGGGGCGTCGAATGCGCGGGCGAAGGCGGCGTTGGGGTGGGCGCCGGTGGTGGCGTCGTGGCGGGATGGGTTTGGGTCGTACCTGGATTCAGACCCGAAACTGCCACATTGATGACGGGGCGGCATCGAAGGCTGGGTTGAGGCCGCATATGGGCCTCAACCCAGCCTTCGATGAAACCGGGCGCCCCGGAGGAGCTCCCGGCCGCGGGTGGCACCACTTCCTAAGTGCTGCTGTTCCGCCGCACCGGCACGCCCGCCGCCGCCAACGCATCCTTCGCCTCCGCGATCGAATAGATCCCGTAGTGAAAGATCGACGCGGCCAACGCGGCGTCCGCGCCGGCCTGCAGCGCCTGCACCAGATGGTCCAGCGTTCCGGCGCCGCCCGAGGCGATCACCGGCACAGCCACAGCACCAGAGACCGCCGCCGTCAACACCAGGTCATACCCATCCTCCGTCCCGTCCCGGTCCATCGACGTCAGCAAGATCTCCCCCGCGCCCCGCTCCACGCCCTCGCGCGCCCACGCCACGGCATCCAACCCCGTAGCCGTGCGGCCGCCCGCGACGAACACCTCGCGACGCGCGTGCGTCGATCGCCAGCACGACGCACTGCGATCCGAACACCGCGACCAGCTCGTCGATCAGCTCGCGGCCGCGCGACGGCGGCCGAGTTCACCGAGATCTTGTCGGCGCCCGCGTCGAGCACGGCCTGGGCATCGCCGACGGACCGGATCCCGCCCCCGATCGTGAACGGGATGAACACGTTGTCGGCCGTGCGGCGCGCCAGGTCGACGATCGTGTCGCGCCGCTCGTGGGTCGCCGTGATGTCGAGGAAGATCAGCTCGTCGGCGCCCTCGGCGTCGTAGCGCTCGGCGAGCTCCACCGGGTCGCCGGCGTCGCGCAGGTCGACGAAGTTCGTGCCCTTGACGACGCGGCCGTCGTTGACGTCCAGGCACGGGATGATGCGCTTGAGGTGCATCAGCGGGGCGAGAGCGCCGCCTGGCCCTGCGCGACCGTGAACTTGCCCTCGTAGAGCGCCTTGCCGACGATCACGCCGCCGAGGTTGACCTGGCGCAGCGCCGCCAGCGCCTCGAGGTCGGCCAGCGCCCCGATCCCGCCCGAGTACAGGAAGCGCCCCCGGACGGTCGCGGCGATCGTCCGCACCTCGTCGAGGTCGGGCCCGCCGAGCATTCCGTCCTTGTCGACGTTCGTGTAGACGAACTGCCGCACGCCGCGGTTCTGAAGCCGCTCGATCAGCGTCTCGGCCCGGACCTCGGTCGTCTCCTGCCAGCCCTGCGTCGACACCATCCCGCCGCGCGTGTCGACGCTGACGATCACGCGGTCGCGGAACGCGCCGAGCACGTCGTCGAGGAAGTCGAGGTTGTTGTAGGCGGCCGTCCCGAGGATCACGCGCTCGGCGCCGGCGGCCAGCGCGTCGCGAACCGCGGGCAGCGAGCGCAGCCCGCCGCCGTACTGGACCGGCACATGCAGATCGTGAGCGATCTCCTCGAGGTGGTGCAGCGACTGCGGCGAACCGGTCCGCGCGCCGTCGAGGTCGACGATGTGCAGGAAGCGCGCGCCGTGCTCCACCCATGCGCGCGCGGCCTCCAGCGGCGAGTCGCGATAGACGGTCTTCTCGGCGAAGTCGCCCCTGTACGAGGCGTACCGCCTGCCCGTCGGCGATGTCGATGGCCGGGTAGAGGATCACTGCGCCGACGACACCGGGACGCGCGTGCAGATGCGCGTGAAGTTCTCCAGCAGGCGCAGGCCCGCCGCCGACGACTTTTCGGGATGGAACTGGGCGCCGAACACGCTGCCCGACGCGACCGCGGTCACGAAGCGTTCGCCGTAGGCGCCGTACCCGAGCACAATCGCCTCGTCGGCCGGGTGGGCGGCCAGCGAGTGCACGTGGTAGAACGCGCTGCCGGTGCCCAGCCCGTCGACGAGCGGCGATGTGGTCGCCCACTCGACGAGGTTCCAGCCGATGTGCGGAAGCTTCGGCGCGTCGACGAGATCGCGGACCTCGCCGCCGAGGATCCCGAGGCCGTCGGCACCACCGAGCTCAGTCGAGCGGTCGAACAGCAGCTGCATGCCGAGGCAGACGCCGAGCAGCGGCCGGCCTTCCCGCGCCCAGCCGAGGATCAGCTCGACGAGGCCGCGCTCGCGCAGGTTGACCATCGCCTGCGGGAACGCACCGACGCCCGGCAGCACGAGCCCATCGGCACCGTCGAGCACCGTCGGATCGTCGCTCATCACGACATCGGCGCCGACGTGCTCGAGCGCCTTGAAGACCGAGCGGCGGTTGCCCATCCCGTAGTCGATCAGGCCGATGCGAGCGGTCGGGCTCACGCGGTCAGCGTCCCCTTCGTCGACGGCACGCCGGTCTCGGTCGGGTCGATCGCGACCGCGGTCCGCAGCGCGCGAGCGGTCGCCTTGAACGCCGCCTCGATCATGTGGTGGGCGTTGGACCCCGCGTCGACCGACAGGTGCAGCGTCAGCTTGGCGCTGTTGGCCAGCGCGCGGAAGAACTCCTCGGCGAGTTCGTGGTCGAAGCCGCCGGTGCCGCCGGGCGGCAGGTCGGCCTCGAACGCGCAGTACGGGCGTCCGGAGATGTCGAGCGTCGCGGTCGCGCGCGCCTCGTCCATCGGCACGACCGCGTGGCCGTAGCGCGTGATGCCGGCGCGGTCCCCGAGCGCCCGGTCGAGCGCCTGGCCGAGCGCGAGCCCGGTGTCCTCGACCGTGTGGTGGCCGCCGGTCTGAAGGTCGCCGGTCACCTTGACGTCGAGGTCCATGCGGCCGTGGCGCGCCAGCAGGTCGAGCATGTGATCGAGGAACCCGACGCCCGTCTCGCGCGTGCCCGCGCCGGTGCCGTCGAGCGTCAGCTCCAGACGGACGCTGGTCTCCTTGGTCTCGCGGACGATCTCGGCGCTGCGGCTCATCGGGTGCATTCTCCCTGCTGCGCATCGACGCCGCATGCAGATCGAATCCCTCGGCCTCGGCGAGCGGCTCTCCGGCCACGCGCCAGCGCGCCCGCCGCGTCGCCCGATGCGCACCTCGTTGTAGCGACGCCGGAAGTGGCGCACGCTGAGCCCGGAGGCGAAGCGCGCCGAGCCGCCGGTCGGCAGCGAGTGGTTCGAGCCGGCGACGTAGTCGCCGAACGCCGTCGCGCCCGGCTCCCGATGAACACGCACCCGGCGCTGTGCACCTGCGCGGCGCAAGCGCCTCGGCCCGCGCGCCGACGAGCTCGAGGTGCTCGGGGGCGAACGCCTCGGCGAACGCGAGCGCGTCGTCGAGGTCGCTCGGCGTGGACGAGCGCCGCCACGGCGCCCGTGTCGGCGCCGCGCGGCACAGGTCGATCGCGTCGAGCCACTGCGCATCGTCGGACACCGCCGCGACGATCGTCCCCGGCCCGTGCTCGGCCTGAGCGAGCAGATCGAGCGCGACCAGCTGCGGGTCGGTCGTGCCGTCGGCGAGCACGAGCGACGTCGGACGGCCCGAGGAAGCCGTCGATGCCGACGTCGCCGGACACCTGGCGCTTGGCCTCTTGGACCCACTCGTTGCCGGGGCCGGCAATCACGTCGACGCGCTCGATCGACTCGGTTCCGTACGCCAGCGCCGCGACGGCGTGGGCGCCACCGACGCGCAGCACCTGGTCGGCACCGCAGCGCGCGCACGCGGCGAGCACCGTCGGGTGCGCCTGCGGCGTGCAGACGACGATCTCGTGCGACGCCGGCGCACGCGCGCCGTGATGACGCCCATGACGACGGTCGAGGGGTACGGCGCGCGGCCGCCGGGCACGTAGATCGCCGCGCGGCGGACGGGGGTCTCGCGCAGCGTCACGGTGTGGCCCTCGGGCAGCGTGACCGTGTGGTCAGGCGCCAGCCCCGCCTCGGCGACCGCGGCGACGTTGGAGATCGCGACCTCGAGGCCGTTGCGGACCGCCGGCTCGAGGTCGGCCAGCGCGTGCTCGAGCTCCACCGCCGGGACGACGATCGGCGCCGTCGAGGCCGTCGAGCTCGCGGCCGTAGCGCTCGAGCGCGTCGTCGCCGCCGTCGCGCACCGCGGCGACGATTTCGGCGACCCCGTCTTGGACCGACGCTCCGGTGACCGAGGTCAGCGCGCGTAGCCGCGCCGCCGCGCCGACCGGGTCCTCGCCGACGCCGAAGCGCTCAGCGCGCACGGATGCGTCCCACGAGGTCGTCGATCGCCGCCGCCCGCAACTTGTGCGACACCGGGTTGGCGATCAGCCGAGCCGTCGCGACCGCAATCTCCTCGCGCACGACGAGCCCGTTCTCCCTGAGCGTCGTGCCGGTCGCCGTCAGGTCGACGATCGCCTCGGCCAGCCCGGTGATCGGCGCGAGCTCGACCGAGCCCTTGACCTCGACGATCTCGGCTTGGCGGCCCGTGTCCTCGAAGTACTGCGCCGCGATCCGCGGGTACTTGGTCGCGACGCGCATCACCCCCAGCCGGCGCAGCGCCTCGGCCGCCGGGTCGGGCCCGTCGACGGTCGCCAGCACCATCGTGCAGCGCCCGTAGCCGAGATCGAGCAGCTCGTAGACCGGCCGGTCGGCCTGCTCCATCAGCACGTCCTTGCCGGTGATTCCGATGTCGGCCGCGCCCGAAGCGACGTAGGTCGGGACGTCGGACGGCCGCATCGTGATCAGGCCCGCATCCTCGAACAGGAGCTTGCGGTCGTTGGAGCGCACCTCGGCCGTGTCGATGCCGAGCTCGTCGAGCAGATCGAGCGTGTCGCCGAACAGCGCGCCGCGAGGGACGGCGATCCGCAGATCGCGTCATCGCACGCCCCGCTCCTCGCCGGCCAGCGCGACGTGCAGCCGGTCGACGTTGATCGCGAAGCCGACCGCGGGCAGCGGGCGGCCGAAGCTCGCCAGCAGGTCGTCGTAGCGCCCGCCGCCGCCGAGCGGCGTCCCGAGCGCCTCGTCGTAGACCTCGAACACCGCGCCCGTGTAGTAGTCGAGGTCGCGCGCGAGGCCGAAGTCGAAGATCACCCGCTCGGCGACCTCGGCCGACAGCAGCTCGTGCACGCCGCGCAGCCCGGCCACCGCGCCGGCGAGCGGGTTCGCGTCGTCGACGTCGAGTACCTCGGCGCCGCCGCGCGTCATCGCCGCCGCGCATCACCTGGTCGGCGACGCCGTGCTCGGACGCCTCGTGCTCGAGACCGACGAAGTCGCGCGTGACGAGCTCGGCGAGCATCGATCCGGGCGGCCTCCGGGGCACACTCGAGCGCGGACAGCAGGTCGGGCATCAATGCCGCGTCGCCGAGCCCGATCCGGTAGCCCTGGAGGCCGACCGCGTCGAGCGCCCGGCACAGCACGGTCACGACCTCGGCCGTCCCGTGGGGCGCCGGCGAGCCGATCAGCTCGATCCCCGCCTGCAGCAGCTCGCGCGGGTGGCCGCGCTGGGCGCGCACGACGCGATAGACGTGGGCGGCGTAGGAGAAGCGCAGCGGCGGCTCGGCGTGGGCGTAGCGGCTGCCGACGACGCGCGCGATCGGGACCGTCATGTCGGTGCGCAGCGCCAGCACGTTGCCGTGCTCGTCGAACAGGTGGTACCCGCCGCCGACGCCGTCGGCCGCGTGGCCGCCGACGACCGCCTCGTACTCGATCGCCGGCGTGTAGATCTCGCCGTAGCCGGCGGCGACGAAGACGTCGTGCAGCGTGCCCGTGATCGCGCGCAGTTCGCGCATCTCGTCGGGGAGCACGTCGCGGGTTCCGCTGGGGATCGGGCGGTTCATCGGGCGTTCGGTGTGGTCCGCGGCCCGCAGGCTACGCGTGGACGGGCTCGGTCGCGACGCGCTCGATCTGCGCGCCGAGGTCGCGCAGGCGCTCGTCGATGCGTTCGTAGCCGCGGTCGATCTCGCGGATGTTGCCGATCTCGCTGCGGCCCTCGGCACACAGCGCCGCGATCAGCATCGCCATGCCGGCCCGGATGTCGGGCGACGTCAGGCGCTGCGCCCGCAGCCGCCGCGGGCCGTAGACGATCGCGCGGTGGGGATCGCACATCGTGATGTTCGCGCCCATGCTCACGAGCTTGTCGGTGAAGATCATCCGGTTCTCGAACATCCACTCGTGGATCAGGACCTGGCCCTCGCACTGCGTGGCCAGGGCGAGCGCGATCGACGTGAGGTCGGCCGGGAACGCCGGCCACGGACCGTCCTGGACGCGGGTCGTGTGCTCGCCGAGGTCCTGGCGCGCGATCAGCTTCTGGCCGCCGGGGACGACCACGTCGGCGCCGTCGATCTGCGGTGTGCAGCCCGAGGCGGTCGAACACGAGCCGGATCATGCGCAGGTCCTCGGGGACGGTGTCGACGATCCGCAACTCGCCGCCGGTGACGCCGGCCAGCGCCATGAACGAGCCGATCTCGATGTGGTCGGGGCCGACCGTGTGGGTGCAGCCGCCGAGCTCGGCCTGGCCGTTGACGGTCAGGATGTTCGAGCCGATGCCCTCGATCCGCGCCCCCATCGCGCTGAGCATCCGGCACAGGTCCTGAACATGGGGCTCGCACGCCGCGTTGCCGATCACCGTCACGCCCGGTGTCAGCGCCGCGGCGAGCAGTGCGTTCTCGGTCGCCATCACCGACGGCTCGTCCATGTAGACGTTCCCGGCCCGCAGGTCGGCCGCTGATGACGATGTCGCGGCCGTGGACGTAGTCGGCGCCCAGCGCGGCGAACGCGTCGAGGTGCGGGTCGAGTCGCCGGCGGCCGATCACGTCGCCGCCCGGCGGCGGCATCGCGGCGCGGCCGAAGCGGGCCAGCAGCGGCCCCGCGAGCAGGAACGAGGCGCGGATGCGGTCGGCGGCGTCGCGGTCGAGCGCGATGTCGGCCGACGCGCCCGACGCGTCGAGGACGATCTCGTTGGGTCCGCGCCAGTCGACGCTGACGCCAAGCCCGCGCAGCAGCGCGAGCATCGCCTCGACGTCGCGGATCCGCGGCACGTTGCGCAGCACGACCTCCTCGCTGGTCAGCAGCGAGGCGGCGAGAATGGGTAGGGCGCCGTTCTTGTTGCCGGCCGGCACGACCGTGCCAGACAACGGAACGCCACCTTCGATTACGAACTTCTGCATAGCCGAGCGCGCCCCGATCTGAGGGCCGGTCCCGAAGCGCTGGGCTAGGGTAACAGCCATGCCACTGATGCTTTCGCGCACGGACGCCGAGGCCCTGCTCCACGAGTGGGTCAAGTCAGAGTCGCTACGGCGCCACTGCCGGGCGGTCGAGCTCGCCGTGCGCGCGTACGCCCGCGACAACGGCGCCGACGAGGAGCAGTGGGGCACCGCGGCGCTGCTGCACGACATGGACTACGAACGCCATCCGCAGCTCGACGACGAGGAGTCGGGGCATCCGCGCACGGCGTTGCGCGTGCTGGAGGAGATGGATATCGACCCGGTGGTGGTCCGCGCGATCGCGTCGCACGCCGACTTCCTCGGGCGTGTCGCGCGACTCCGACCTCGAGCGCACCCTGTTCGCGTGCGACGAGCTGTGTGGGTTCCTGCTCGCGTGCGCGTATGTGCGGCCCCAGGGAATCCACGGCCTCACCCCCAAGTCGGTCAAGAAGAAGCTCAAGCAGCCGAGCTTCGCCGCGGCGGTCAACCGCGACGACGTCTATGGGGGCGCCGAAGGGCTGGGCGTCGACTTCGATGCGCACGTCGCGTTTGTGATCGCGGCGCTCGAGCCGCACGCCGCCGAGCTGGGCTGTGACGGCTCGGCCGACGGCGACCCGTGAGCCTCGGCCGCTACGGCCGCATCATGCGCGCGCCCGGCGCGCTGCACGCGTTCGGCGGGTTGACGCTGTCGCGGATCGCGCTCGGCGGGACGGGGCTGATGACGCTGCTGTTCGTGCGCGACGTCGAGGGCTCGTTCGGCGCCGCGGGCGCCGTGCTGGCGGCCTACACGATCGGCGCCGGAATCATGCAACCGGTCTACGGGCGACTGGCCGACCGTCGCGGGCAGACATGGGCGGTGCTCTTGCCGGTGGCGGCCTACGTCGCCGGGATGACGGCCCTGATCGTCGCCGGCCAGCGCGGCGCGTCGACGGCGGTGCTCGTCGTGCTGGCGGCTGTCGGCGGCGCCGCGTTGCCGCCGGTCTCGGCCCTGATCCGGCCGCTGCTGCCGGTGATCATCGGCGACGACGAAGAGGCGCTGGCCGGCGCCTACGCGTTCGACGCGATCCTGATCGAGGTCGGGTTCGTCACCGGGCCGCTGATCGGCTCGCTGATCATCGCGGTCGCATCGCCGGCGGCCGGGCTGGGCGCGATGATCGGCTTCGTCGTCGCCGGCGCGATCGTGTTCTCCAGCGCGCCGGCGTCGCGCACCTGGCGCTCCGACCACGGCGACGAGCATCGCCGCAGCGCCCTGCGCGCGCCCGGGCTGCTGACGCTCGTGCTCGCGGCGCTCGCGGTCGGGGTCATGTTCGGCTCGCTCGAGGTCGGGCTGCCGGCGTTCGCGGCGGCCCAGGGCAAGGCCCGCGAAGCCGGGTTCCTGATGGCGTGCGTGTCGCTGGCCAGCGGCGTCGGCGGATTCGCCTTCGGTGCGCGCAAGCCCGGCGAGCGATCGCTGCTGATCGACTATCTCGCGCTGCTGTTCGCGATCCCGGCCGCGTTCGCGCTGATGCTCGCCGCCGGCTCGATGGCGGTCATGGGCGTGCTGGCGCTGCTGGCCGGGGCGACGATCGCGCCGCTCGTCGCGGCTCAGAACCAGCTTGTGCCGGCCGTCGCACCGCGCGGCTCGCTGACCGAGGCGTTCACGTGGATGACGCTCGGGATCACGGCCGGCGTCGCGGTCGGCGCCTCGACGGCCGGGATCCTCGTCGACGCGTCAGGCTGGCGGGCGGCCCTGTTGTGCGGGTGCGTGGTGACGGCCGGCGGCGGCCTGTTCACGCTGTCGCGGCGCGCGACGCTGGCCGCAGCGACCGCGTAGCCGCTCGCCGCGTCGTTGTGCGCGCGAGCGGGCGCTATCGTGGCGCAGCGGATGGGCGAGACGCTCGAGATCGTCGTCCTCGACGGCGACCAGACCGGCCAGGAGCTGCTGGAGCAGGCGCTGCGGGTGCTTGATCCCGACGTGCTCGGGTTCGAGTTCGCGCTGACGCGGTTTGACCTTTCACTGCAGCGCCGCCGCGAGACGTCCAACGCGATCGTCCACGAGGCGGCCGCGGCGGCCAACGAGGCCGGGTACGCGCTGAAGGCGGCGACGATCACGCCGGAGGGGCGCGACGACGTCGGCTCGCCGAACCGGATCCTGCGCGAGGAGGTCGGCGGCAAGGTGATCATCCGCACCGGCCGGCGCATCCCCGGGGTGAGCCCGGTGGCCGGTGTGCACCACCCGATCAGCGTCGTGCGGATGGCGGTCGAGGATGCCTACGGCGCCGAGCAGTGGCGCGAGGGCGAGGCCGGGTCACCCGACGAGGTCGCGTTTCGCACCGAGAAGCTGACGCGGTCGACGTGCCGCGCGGTCGCGGAATACGCGTTCCGGACCGCCAAGAACTTCGGCGCGCGCGTCTACGGCGGACCGAAGTGGACCGTGTCCCCAGTCTATGAGGGCATGCTCAAGGAGGAGCTGGACGACGCCGCGGGTCGCTATCCCGACGTCCCGTACGAGCCGGTCCTGATCGACGCGACGTACGCCGGGTTGATCTCGGGCGCCGCCGACGCGCCGCTCGTCATCCCGGCGCTGAATCGCGACGGCGACTGCCTGAGCGACCTCGTGATGCCGATGTTCGGGTCGATCGCGGGCGCCGAGTCCGTGCTGCTGGCGTTCGACGACGAGCTGACCACGCGCGTGGCGATGGCCGAGGCGCCGCACGGGACCGCGCCGGCGCTCGAGGGCAAGGACATCGCCAACCCGATGGCGATGATCCTCGCGTGCGGCGCACTGCTGCACTACGCACACGTGGGCGGTCACGCTGCGGCAGGCCCGGCATCGCGCGCGGTGTACGAGAGCGTGCTCGAGGCGGTGGCCGGCGGCGTGCGCACGCCCGACCTCGCCGGTGCGTCGACGACGACCGAGTTCACGACCGACGTGATCGGGCGAATCACGACGAAGCTCGACGTCTGGTCGTCGCTCGGCGGCGGGTAGCTGCAAGTTCGTTTGCAGTCGTTTTGGCTCTGTAGAGCCAAAACTGACCGCTCGGGCAGGCGTACAGGCGTTCCGTCCGGTGGGCGGCCGAGACTGCGAACACATGTTCCCACGACGTGATCTCTCCCGCCCGGCAGCGCCCTCGTGGCGCGACGCCGTGCGGCGTGTCGCCGGCCTCGCCCGCGCCTTCGTTCTGCTCGAGGATTCCCCGAGCGCGCACGGGCCCGCCGGCGTTGTGGCGCAGCACCCCCACCGGCAGCCCCTGCGTTCGCCTTGGCGCGAGCGCCGGCCCGGTGGCGGGGCGCCGCGGAGCCACGTGTGCGTGACGCCGCTGCGCCCGGAGCCGGTGGTGCCCACGCCCCGCCGTCAGGCCGCGGGGTCGTCGGGCCAGCGCCCGTGCGCGTCGAAGTAGGCGCGCGCCGCGTCCTCCTCCTCGCGCGCGGTGTTCGGGCGCGAGATGAACCAGACCAGGGCGATGACGGCCAGCAGCCCGATGAACGCGAGCGCGGTGTTGAGGACGTCGCCGAACACGCCAGGGATCGTCGCAGAATGACGACGAGCCGCCCCACGCTGGGACGGCTCGTTCGTGAAGTTAAGCGGCGG
>CAWJXY010000002.1:0-102556 GCA_963846975.1 uncultured Actinomycetes bacterium | reverse complement strand
GCGCGGCTGAGCGGGCGTTCGCCGCGGGCGCGCCAGCACCGGCGCAAACTCGCCGACCGTCATCGACCCGACGATCCGGAGCGTGTAGGTGGCCGGCTGCATCGCTTCCCCAATCGGCATCCGGCGCCGCGAACTAGATCAGCCACGCGGATGGGAGCAAGCTTGCACGACCGGCTGGCGCCAACTCGGCCACCTAACGCAACAGCTGCTCCACGTAACGCGCGTGTTGGTGGCCGAGCGCCGTGTGCGTCGGGCGCAGGCCGATGCTGTGGATCGCGTCGGGCAGCAGCGGGATCCACGAGAAGATCAGCCATGCGCTGAGGACGATCGCCGCACCCTTCAGCGCGCGTGACGAGCTGAGCGCGGCGAACGGCGCGAGCCAGAGCACGTACCACGGCAGCACCCAGGACAGGGTCACCAGCGCCGCCACTGCGGTCACGCCGAGCCACGTCGTCAGCTCGCCCCCGCGCCAGACCTGGACGCACGCCACGATCACGACCGCGGCCAGCCCGGCCTCCAGGAACGCGCGCATCGTGTCCGTGACTCCGCCGAAGCCCAGCCCGAACCCGAGCAGGTTGGGGATCGAGACCGCCGCGACCACCCGGCTCTGGTCGGCAAGGTCGGGAAGGTGCGGTCCGAAGGCCGCGTAGCTTGCGCCCGCCAACACCACGGCGGCGACCACGGCGCCCAGGAACGCGCGCCCACGGCGGGCGGCGCCCACGAGCAACACCGGCACCATCACGGCGGCCGGCGCCTTGATCATCACTGCGATCACCGCCGCCGCCCCGCCGAGCGCCTCGCGACCGAGCATCACGAGCAGCACCGCTCCGGTGAGCGCGAACATCATCAGGCTGTCGTTGTGCTGGCCCCCGAGCCCCCACACGAGGATCAGGGGGTTGAGACCGACGATTGCCACCGGCAGCACTGGCGGGCGCCCGAGGTGCAGCGCGGCGCGGTAAACGATCCACACGGTGCCCAGCGAGGCGGCGAGCACGAGCAACTTCAGCGTCCAGAATCCGGTCGGCACGCCGAGCGGCGCGAGGGCGTACGTCAGCAACGTGAAGAGCGGCCCGTAGGGGCTGCGCAGGTGATGCCAGTTGCTCAGCGCGAACGCCGGATCGCTGTGGGGCTCGGACGCCGGGAGCACGGTGTACGGGTTGAGGTGGTGCAACGCGCCCATCCGGCCGTAGTTGAGGTAGTTGAAGACATCGGTGAGCGACAACGGCGGCGACAACGCGAGCACGAGGTGCAGCGCGATCACGGCCACCGCGATCCAGCGAATCCGAAGCGCTGGGGCTCCGATCAGTACAAGCAGATAGGCCAGGAACAGCCCGCCCATGACCGCGGTGAATTCGACCTTGAGCTGGGCCCGCGTGGGATCGAAGGAACGCAGGACGCCGTCCAGCGGTCCGACCATCCACCGCGGGAAGCCGGCGCGATCGGGCGGAACAAGGAACGTGGCGCGACTGGTGGCGACCAGCACGACCAACGTCACTCCCGTGAGCAGCGCTGTGATACCCAGCACGCCGACCGTCGCGCGCAGTGAAGCGGCGTTGCGCGATCGATGGGCCGGCCGAGCCGGGATCCGGGCCGAGACGTTGGCGAGGCCCATTGTCAGGACCTAGCCTGCTTGCAGCAGCGACACCTGCAGTGTGCCGGTGGGGAACATGGTCCCGGTAAGCCCGAAGGCGCGATACGTGTGCCCGTTGTACGTGGTCGTGCTCAGGCCGGCGGTGAACGGCGGGCCGGGCTCGAGGTTGCTGCCCGGGACCGTTCCCCTATTGGTGTGAAGCACGACGTCGACGCCGGTGAACAGGTGAACGAGCTTGATGTATCCCGTGTCGTCCTGGATCGCCAGCATGAAACGCCCCACGACCCGGCCGCTCGGTCCGCGGATCGCACCCGACGCCGGACTGAGAACGTATGGGCCGCCAACGTCATTGATCAAGCGAGTCCCCTTCCAGGCCCTGACGCGCACGATGTGAAAGCGGGGGTACTTGAAGAAACCGACGATCGCCGCGCGGACCGCGGCTCGATTACCGGCCGCCACGGCGTTGCGGAAGGCCATGTTTCCCTCGACGTACTTGAGCGTCGAGGCCGCCTCCCGGCTGTGCACCTCCTGGTTCATGACCCTGGCGGCCACGAGCCCGATCGTGTTGAGCTGGGTGTCGGCCGTCGCCGCGGCGCAGACCGACGGCGGCGCGGCCGGCAGCGAGATCGCGACGTTCGCGTTGCCGGATGGGTACACGGTTGCCGCGAACGACCGGGCCGAGCGTGCGGCGCCACGCGCGAAGCGTGCGCTGCCGCCAGTCAGGTTGTGGACCAGGGACGAGAACGATGCATCGCTGGCGACCGACAGGACATAGGTCCCGACCTGGTGGTTGGAGAGGACGATCTGACCGCGAACCGGGGCGTATGACGGGATCGAGCCCATCTGGGCGATTCTTCCCTTGGGGGTGAAGACGGAGATCCGCGTGATCTGGCTCTTGATCAGCTTCGCCAATTCGGCCCGCACCGTGGCCGGGCGCCCACTGGCGACTGCCCGGGCGAGCCTCGTCGACCGACCGATGCGCTTTACGGCGGAGGCCTCGTTGCGTCCGTGGACCGCCTGGTCGTAGATCCGATGGATGATCGTCGTCAGCTCTGATTGCGCGGTGTCCGCGCAGCTCGCGGGGGTCTGCGACGAGGCAGGGCTCGTGGCCAAGATGGCGGCAATCGCCAAGACGACGATGAACACACATGGCACAACTCGGCCAAACGCGCGGAAACAATTCACATCAAACCTCCGCGCGATCCAGCCACGCGCGCGCCAATTGACGCACACTCATGCCAGGTATATAGAGACCCTCAAGAACCTCCCAGCGCGCCGTGTAGCCATAGCGCCGAAGATGACGAATTGTCGCGGCGACGACCTGTGCGTCGCGCGCGCGGCCACGCGGATCCCGGGTCTGTTTCACGGTGAATTCAAGGTAACCCGAGGGTTTCGCGTTGTACATGAGGCATTCAGGTCTTCGTCACGATTCCGCCGGTCAGCCCCGCGCCCTCGCGGCGCGGGCGCGAGCGAGTTCGGCGGGGCGCCCGAGCTCCCACAGCAACCCGGGGTACACGTGCGCGCGCGACGACACGTCGATGCCGTGGTGGCGGATCCAGCTCGCCGCGGGCGAGCACACGGCCAGGGCCGGGTTGTCGCTGCGGCAGGTCGCGGAGCCGAGCAGCGCGTACCGGACCTCACCGCGCTTGACCTCCGCCGCCAGCCGGGCGGTCGTGACGAGCGGGCGCCCGTTGAACGAGGTGAGGATCAGCACGGGCTGGCCGTCGTGCACGATCAGGGGTCCCGCCTGCGTGGCGGCTGCCGATGCGAACTCGTAGCGCGCGCCGTGGCGATGCGTGCGCAGGTAGTGCGACAGGTGGCGCACGCGCGATCGCGGCATCTCGCCCGGCCGGCCGGAGTCCGACAGATGCCGTTGAACGATGTGCACCGCTTCGGCCATCGGGGCGCAGAGCAGCCCGGCCATGGTCAGCGCGATGCCCGCATGGACCAGCCGCGCCGCGGCCGCCCGGCGCGCCGTCGGGCGCAGCGCCGCCCGAGCCACGAGCCCAACTCCCGCCACCGTCAGGCCGACGCCCAGCATTGCCCCGGGCGACCCGAGAGCCGCCCACACCGCGAAGCCCGCCAGCGCCACCGCGGCCGCGCCGCCCGCGAGCAGTCGCCACCCGGCCACCCGGCCGAGCCATGCGACGCCGATCCCGAAGCACGCGGCGGTCGCCGGATTCGCCGCCTCGGTATAGCGCGGGTGCAGCCGCGCCATTGCGCTGAACCCGATCGCGCCGATCACGACCCACAACGCGAGCGTGAGACCGATCGCGAGCGCCGCACGGCTTTCGTGTCGCCGCGCCCATAGCGCCGGAAGCCCGAGGACGAGCGCGGCGAGCAGTTCGAGCCCCAGCCGCGTGACCGGAAGCTGCCCGCGCCGCGCCAGGAGCCGGCCCGGGCCGGGTGGGGTGATCGACGTGCGGTGGCGCGCCGGGTTCACGTGCGACGGCGGGCTGGCCCCGATGCGATCAAGCCCGTTGAAGACGAACGCCGCATTCCACGCGCTGCCGTTCGTCGAGCCGATCGCGTACGGAGCCGAGCCGATCAGCGAGCCGGCGGTCAGCCAGGAAAGGCTGACGGCGACCAGGACGCACGTCGCCGCGATCATCGTCGCGACGCGCCTTCGCCGCGGCCCCGGCAGCGCGACCCAGGCTCCGGCGGCGAGTGCCGGCACCGGCACGACGGCCTCGAGCAGCTTGACATTGAAGGCCACACCGACGCACGCCGCAGCGACGAGGACCCAGCGGGCCCGCCCGGTCTGGGCCGCCCGTACCAGCGACCACAACGCTGCGATCAGGAGCAGGCCCATCACCGCATCCATCGTGTCGCTGCGGGCGGTGAGTACGGCCACCGGCAACACCGCCAGCGCGAGCGCGGCACCGAGCCCGGCGACGGTCCCGAACACGCGCCGCACCGCGTCGTAGAGCAGTGCAACCGACAGCGTCCCGGCCAGCGCCTCGGGGAGCTTGAGCGCGGTTCCGCTGAACCCCAGCAGCTTGACCGACGCGACCTGGAGCCACAGGTCGACGGGCGGCTTGTCGATCGACACGCCGCCCGACGGCTCGAACGCGCCAAAGAAGAAGTCACGCGGCGAGTGGCTCATGCTGCGTACCGCGGCGTCGTAGAACGGGTTCCCGTCCACCTTGGCCAGCGCGATGACTCGCAGGCAGGCGGCCAGGAGCACGATCGCGCCGAGCGCGATCCCGGCCCACGCGCGAGATCCCACCACCGGCGCGGCCACCGCCCGGCCCCTGACGGGCAGAGCGAGGCGGGCGTCCAGAGGCTGGTGCGATTGCACGGCGTCCAGTGATGGCACAGGGGGCATGACGCAGTCCTGAACGCGCCGGACGCGTTCAGGAATCGTTGGGGTTCGCTGCGCGACAGTGCCGGTATGGGCCTGCGGCGCCGACCGGCAGCCGTGTTCGCCGTTGCGCTGATCGCGGTTGCGGCTGCGGCGGCGGGTGGTCGTGTGTCCGGCGCTCCGCCCGCGCTCGAGGGGGTGCCCCGCCTCGGCCACGTGTTCCTGATCATGGGCGAGAACCAGGGCCTCAACGCGATCACGCGGTCGCGGTCGCCGTTCCTGACGAGGGCGCTCAAGCCACGCTCGGCGTTCCTGACCTCCTACACCGGGGTGACGCTGGGCGGATCGCTGGCCAACTACCTGGGGATCGTCGCCGGTCGATTCACGCGCTGTGACCTCGCCGACGACCTGCCGAGCTCGCGCTGCAGCCACCCCTGGGACAGTCTCTTTGGCCAGCTTGAGTCCCGCGGCGCGTCGTGGCGGGAGTGGGCCGAGTCGGCCGACAGCGCATGCGACATCTTCGACCACGGCAGCGCCTGGTCGAGCAACATCTACACCGCGCATCACCAGCCGGCGCTCTATCTCACCCGCCTCCACGGACGCGGCTACGACGAGGCCCTGACACCGACCCGGCTCTGCCGGACCGCCACGCCGGCGATGGGAACGACCGCGCCCAATGACACGTCTGCGTTCGACGCGGCGCTCGCCAAAGGTCGTGTGGGCCGCTTCAACCTGATCGTCCCCAACGACTGCGAGGACGGCCACGACCCGTGCCGGCCGACCAACGACGGTGTGCGCCAGTTCGACGACTTCCTGCGCCGCGAGATCCCGCGGATCCAGGCCTCCCCGGCCTACCGCGCGGGCGGCACGATCATCATCACCTACGACTCCGGGACGTCGCCGAAGCACACGCAGATCCTGTTCATGGCCCTCGGCCGCCAGGTCAGGCCGGGGGTCTACCGCGGCGGCCCGTACTCGCACTACAGCCTGCTGCGCACACTCGAGGACGGGTTCGGGATCGCGCAGCACCTCGCCGGGGCCGCGCGGGCCCGGCCGATCGCGCAGATCTGGCGGTGATCTGCAGCGATCAGCCCCGCGCCGGCGTGCCGGGTACGACCGAGCGCCAGTGGTCGATCGCCGGGATGCTCAGCTCGAAACACGCACCGTGATCGGAAGCGGCCAGCGTCACGTCGCCCGCGCACGCGCGGGCCAGCCGGCGCGCCAGCGGCAGCCCGAGTCCGGCGCTGCCGTGGTCGCTGGAGCCGGGCTCGAAGATCCGCCCGTTCAGTTCCGGCGTGATCCCGGGGCCGTCGTCGCCGACGGCGAACACCACCTGGTCGGCGCGCCGCTCGAGGTGCACGTCGATCCGATGCTCTGCATGGCGGACCGCGTTGTCGAGCAGCGGGTGCAACGCCTGGGCAATCAGATCGACGTCGGCTCCGGCGAGCAGCGAGGCGCCCGGCGCGTCGGCCCGGATCTCGATGCCCTGGGCATTGGCCTCCGTGGCGATCGCGTCGATCGCGACGCTCAGCGCCGTCGACGCATCGCTTGATCCCGGCGAGTGCTCGCCGCTCGTGCGCGCCGCGTCCAGCAGCGTCCGGATCACCGCCACCATGCGGTCGGTCGTGCGCATGATGTGGGTCAGCGCTTCGCGTCGCTCCGCGTCGGTGGCATTGGCTTGGAGCGCCAGCTCTGCCTCGGCGCGCAGCCCGCTGAGCGGCGTGTTGAGCTCGTGGGCGACCTCGGCCGAGAACCGCTGCTCGTGGCGGATGCTCGCTCCGATGCGGGCCAGAAGCGCGTCGAGCGTCGCCGACAGCGCCGTCAGCTCATCGCGGGGTGTTCCGAGGTCGAACCGCTGGTCGAGGTCGTGGTCGCTCCACTCCGCCACCTTGGTCGTCATGTCGGCGACGGGGCGAAGCGCGACGCCGACCGCGCGACGGGAGAGCAGGACGCCGGCCAGCAGGACGAACACGTCGAGCACGAGCATTCCGGCCAGCGCGATGTGCTCGGTGTGGTGGTAGGGCACGGATCGACGCCGACGACGACGGTGCCCGCGCGGCGCGCGTCCGGTCCGTAGGCCGGGACCGCCAGTAGCTTGGTCTTCGCCAGCGTGCGGGTGCCGCCGTGGGGCGTCCGCGCCAGCGCGGCGGCCGCTCGGAGGTTCGTGCGCGACGACGCTTGGGGGTCCTCAACGACCCCGGAGGAACCGAAGACCCAGGTGTCGTGGTCAAGCAGTCGATCGTTGGGCGGCTCGCGGACGTGGATGTGCCCGTCGCGGATGGTCAGCGTCGTCAGGACGGCGCCCGCCCGCTCGTGTAGCACCGACGTCGCATCGCGGTCGAGGCGGTTGGCGAGGAGCAGCGCGACGGCAAGTGTGATGACGGCCAGCCCCGCCGCGAGCGTCAGCGCCGTTGCGACCATTACCCGGTCCCGGATGCGAAGTCGTCTCACCGCAGCGCGTAGCCGACGCCGTGCGTGGTCGCTATCTCCTGAGGGGACTCGAGGTCGCGCAGCTTGCGGCGCAGACGCCCGACGTAGGTGTCGAGGGTGTTGTCGTGGACGATCGCGCCCTCCGGCCAGCCGGCGGCGATCATCTCGTCACGGCGCACGACCTCTCCCGGGCGCGCCGCGAGCGCCGCGAAGAGCCGGAACTCCGTCGGCGTCAGAGGTTGCGAGCGGTCGCCGATCCGGATGGCGTGGGTCGCCGGGTCGAGGCGGACGCCGTGCGGATCCAACGGCTCGTCGCTGTGATCCGCGCGCCGCAGCAGCGCGGCGATGCGCACGATCAGCTCAGCGACGGCGAACGGCTTGGCGAGGTAGTCGTCGCCGCCGGCGCGGAAGCCCGAGAGCCGATCGGTCAACGCGATGCGCGCGGTCAGGAACAGCACCGGCGCGCGAGTGCCGTGCACACGCAGCGCCTGGCAGACATCGCGGCCGTCGGAGTCCGGCAGACCGATGTCGAGCACCAGCAGATCAGGCGGCGACGCCGAGAACGCCTCTACCGCCTGGTGGCCGGTCGACGTCGTGTGGACGATCATGCCCTGAGCCTCGAGCGCCCGCCTGAGTACCGAGCACAGGTCCGCGTCGTCCTCGCAGATCCCGATCGTCACCGGGGCGTGGTGGGCGATCATCGTCGCCGGCCGTCCTCCGTCGCGGTGATCAGGAACAGGACCAGACAGCCGGCCAGAGCGGCAACCAGCGCCGAGCGGGCGAGAGTGCCCGCGACCAGCCCCACCATCAAGGCAGTGACCATCGGCATCAGGCGCGCGTTGGGGTGCATTGCTTCAGCACAACGGTGCCACTGGGAACCTGAACGACTCCTGACTGCGGGGCGCCGCCAGAGACCGGTCAGCCGCCGGCGACGTCGCGGCGCAGGAAGGACAGCGCACGCCGCGGCCAGGCACGGGATCGCGTACAGCGCGCACACCCAGACGGCGCGGACGACCGGGGCGTAGTCGATCGGCTCGCGCAGGAACCCCTGCCAGGCGTTGAACTGCGTCGGCAGCAGGTACGGGCTCGAGCGCCGCCGAGCCCGGGGATGATCGTGCACGAGCTGCAGCAGCAGGCTGATCATCAGGGCGCCGACGACCGCGGCCGCGGAGTTGTGCGTGACGGTCGACAGCAGGAGCGCGATCGCCGCCACGGCGACCAGCGGCAGCACGTAGACGGCGAGGCTCGCGCCGAGCAGGGCGAGCGCCCGTCCGGCGCCCACCGTCGTGCCCGACAGCGTCACGAGCGGGTGGAAGCCGGACTTCAGGACGCCGGCCGACGAGCGCGGTGACGCCCATGGCCAGCGAGCGCGGCCAGCGCGTAGGTGAACGCGGCCAGGACCTTGGCCGCGAAGATCCGCCCGCGCCCGACCGAGCGGGTGAGGATCGTCTTCAGCGTGCCGTTGTGGTCCTCGGCGGCCACGATGTCGCCGGCCACGAGCGCGGTGATGAGCGGGAAGAGCCAGTCGACCCGAAGATGAGGATCACCGGCGGGATCGCGAGCCCGGACTGGCGCACGTAGCGCCCGAAGGCGACGTCGTTCGGCTGCCCGGACTGCAGGGCGAGCGCGACGACGAAGATGATCGGCACGGCCACCGCCGCGCCGAGCCCGAGGTAGGTGCGCTTCTGGGCGACGAGCTTGCGCAGCTCCCAGCGGTAGACGGTGCGCAGCGCGACCATCAGGCGGCCGGCGCGCGGTCGGTGCGGTCCGGTCCTCGGTCGGCTCCGGGGCGGCTCGGCGGCGTCGCCCTCGGTCAGGCGGAAGAAGAGGTCCTCGAGCGTGGCGCTGTGCGGCGCGAGCGCGCGGATCGCCAGCGCCGCCCTCGACGAGCGCGACCGACAGCTCGGCGGCCGCCTCCTCGGTGGCCTCGAAGCGCAGCTCGAGCGGGTCCTCGCCGGACGCCGTCGATGCCGCGCTGGCTGCGCAGGATGCCGACGGCGCGGGCGTCGTCGGTCGTCCGCAGCCGCCACTCGCCGCCGGCGGTGCGCTTGAGGTCGTCCAGCGCGCCCTCGAAGACCACGAGGCCGGTGCGGACGATCGCGACCCGGTTGCAGAGCTCCTCGACCTCGGTCAGCAGGTGGCTCGAGAGCAGGACGGTCGTGCCGCTGAGCGACAGGCGCGCGACGAGCGCGCGCATGTCGCGCATGCCGGCCGGGTCGAGCCCGGTCGCGGGCTCGTCGAGCAGCAGCAGCCTCGGGTCGCGCAGCAGCGCCGCGGCGACGCCGAGCCGCTGGCGCATCCCGTGCGAGTACCCGCCGACCCTGTGGCGCTGGCGGTCGGTGAGCTCGACGACGTCGAGCGACCTCGTCGATCCGCGCGCGCCGCGTCTCCGCCGTCGAGCGCGGCCAGCAGCTCGAGGTTCTTGCGGCCCGTCAGGTAGGGGTAGAAGCGCGGCGCCTCGACGAAGCCGGCGACGCCGTCGAGCGCGCTGGCCCCGTGCACGAGCGGGTCGCGCCCGAAGAGGCGGACCTCCCCGGCGGTCGGGGTGATGAGCCCGAGCAGCATGCGCAGCACGGTCGTCTTGCCCGCGCCGTTGGGCCCGAGGTAGCCGTAGACGTCCCCGGGCTCGACGGTGAGGTCCACGCCGTCGACGGCGACGACGTCGTCGTAGCGCTTGACCAGGCCGCGGGCCTCGACGGGCGCGGGGGCCGGCACGGGCTAGAGCGCCTTGGCCGCGGCCTCGGCGGCGGCCGGCGGGACCGAGCCGATGATCGTGTAGCGCACGCCGCCGCGCTCGAACCGGCAGGACCGTGCCGAGCGCGGTGGCGAGCTCCTGCCCGCTCGTGCCGCCGCCGAGGGCGACCTCCGGGAGCCGCAGGCCGGCGGTCCCGCCGGCGCGCAGCGAGCCCCGGCGCGGTCTGCTCGAGCACCGCGATGCCGCCGAGCCCCTTGCCGTAGGTCACGAGCGGCGCCGGCTGTCCGTGCCGGAGCCGACGAGGCGCACCTCGTGGCGGGGGAGCCCGACGAGCCGGGCCGGGGCGCTCAGGCGGAAGGGCACGCGGGCCGAGACGGCGCCCGGGCCGCTGACGGCGGGCCGGTCCGGGCCGCCGGGGCCCCGGTGCGCCGCGTCGCCGAGGTCGACCGTCGTCGACCTTCGCGCCGCGCGGGGCGGTCACGCCGAGCGCGGCCGCGTCGACCTTCCCGTAGCGAGATGTCGGTGGCCTCGAGCTCGAGGACGGGCTTGGCCGCGCCGGAGGCGTAGACCGCGGCGCGCAGCGGCGTGCCGCTCTGCGCATCCCAGGCGAGCTCGGCCGCGCCGATCAGCCCGCCGTCGTGCTTGGGGGCGATGCGCACCGTGTAGGCCGGGCGGCCCGCGACGGTGGAGGGCTGGGCGCCGGAGAGGTCCGCCCGGCCCATGACGCGCCCGAGGAAGCGGGTGATGGCGGCGACGGTCGGGCACGCCGTGGTGCGTCCTTGGCCCCGGCGCCCGCCGCGTCCTGCGGGAGCGTGACGCGGTAGCCGCTGTTCGTCGTCGCGTCGTAGAGCGTGACGGTGCGCGCCGTCGCCGGTGATCTGCGCGTCGCCCGCGTCGGACTGCAGCTCGAGGCGGAAGCGCCCGTCGGGCGCGGCCCACAGCCGGCCCTTGGCGCCGGACAGCAGCGGCGTCGCCGCCCGCGCCGATGCTCGAGCTGTCGATGAGGCGGTTGGTGAACGTGATCCGGGCGGTGACGCCGGCCACGGGCTTGGCCGCCGAGCGCGTCGTGCAGCGCGACGGCGAGCGGCTTGGCCGGGGGCTTCGGGCCCGACCCGCCGAGCGCGCCGGCGGCGAGGGCCGTGCCGCCGGCCAGGACGGCGAGTGACGAGCGCGACGAGGAGGAGGAGGCGGGAGGTGGGGAGGCGGCGCAGCATGCGGGATCCGGGGTCAGGCGTTGAGGGGGAGGCCCTGGACGGTACGCCCCTGCTCTGAGGGCTCTCTGACGATCGACCCGGGGGTGCCGGCCAGCGGGAGGTCGAGCGTGAACGTGGCGCCCGCGATCGTCGACCTCGCCGCCGTGCGCCCGTGCGGTGGCGCGGACGATCGCCAGCCCGAGCCCGGAGCCGGGGCGCGCCGCGGAGCCGGGCCCGCGCCAGAAGCGCTCGAAGGCGGCCTCGGCCTCGCCGGGGGGAGCCCCGGCCCCTCGTCGGCGACCGCCAGGCGGGCCCGCCCGCCCGACCGCGGCCACGGTGACGGTGACCGCGCCGCGCCCGTGGGTCAGGGCGTTGGCGAGCGAGGTTGTCGACGGCGCGGCGCAGCGGCCTCGGCGTCCCCGACGACGGGCACCGGCGCCGCGGCGCCGCGACGGCCACCCGCGCGCCGTGCCGGGCGGCGGCGGCGCGCGCCACGCCGTCGAGCTCGACCGCGTCGCGGGCGGTGACGCGCTGCTGGCGCTCGAGCACGAGCAGGTCGTCGACGAGGCGCGCCAGGCGCTCGGCGTCCGCGCGCAGGTCGGCGATCGCGTCGGCGTCGGCTCCGTGGCGGACGAGGTACTCGACGTTGCCGCGCAGCGCCGTGACCGGCGTGCGCAGCTCGTGCGACGCGTCGGCCAGGAAGCGCCGCTCGCCCGGCGCGCGCCTGCTCGAGCGCCGCGAGCATGTCGTTGAGCGTGCGCGTGAGCTCGCCCACCTCGCGGCCGGCCGCGGGCGGCAGGCGCCGGCGCGGCGTCGCCGGTGCGCTGGATGTCGCGGGCGGCCAGCGTGAGGCGCCGCAGCGGCGCCAGGCCGCGGCCCGTGAGCGCCGCGGCGGCCGCGGCGCCGACCGCGGCGGCGAGCAGCGCGCACAGGAGGATGAGCGAGCGCACGCGCTCGGCGGTGCGCTCGATCTCCCGCGTGGAGGACGGCCACGACGACCGCGCCGCCGGCGGCCAGGCCGCCCGCGTCGGGCAGCGGGGCGACGAAGAGCCGCAGCGGCACGCCCGTCAGCTCGCCGCCGGCGGAGCCGGTGCGGCCCTGGCCGATCGCCCGGCCGCACCAGCGCCCCCGCCGGGAGCAGGCGCCCGCCGAGCGTGGCCGAGCGCGCGACGATGCGCCCGCGGGCGTCGAGCACCTCGACGAGCAGGTCCTGCCCGCCCGAGGGCGCGTCGAGGGCGCCGGGCGCCGTCAGCAGCGCCGGCGCGGACACGCTGAGGCGGGCGACGGTCGTCGGCCCGCTCGCGCAGCCCGCGGTCCTGCGAGGCGCGCAGCTCGTGGCGGACGACCTGCTGCGGCGGCGATCGCCAGCGCGGCGACGGCGAGGAACACGCCGGCCGCGGCGGCCAGGGCGACCCGCAGCCGCAGCGAGCGGCCCCTCATGGCTCCAGGACGAAGCCGACGCCGCGCACGGTCCGGATCAGCTCCGGGCTCGCCGAGCTTGCGGCGCAGGTCGCTGACGTAGCGGTCGACGACGTTCTCGACGCGCGGCCGCGCCCCAGATCTCGTCGAGCGCGCGCTCGCGCGTCACGACCGTGCGCGGGTGGCGCATGAGCAGCTCCAGCAGCGCGGTCTCGCGCTCCGTGAGCTCCATGTCGCGGCCGTCCGCGACGCGCCTCGCGGGCGACCGCGATCGAGCCGCAGCGATCCGACGGCGAGGACGCCGGCCCGGGCGCTGCCGCGGCGCCGGATGGCGGCCAGGCGCGCGAGCAGCTCCTCGACCGCGAACGGCTTGACGCAGGTAGTCGTCGGCGCCCGCCTCCAGCCCCGCGACGCGGTCGGCGACCGCGTCGCGGGCGGTGAGCAGGAGCACCGGGGCGGTCAGGCCGCCCGCCGCGCAGCCGACGGCACACCGCGAGCCCGTCGAGGCCCGGGCATCGCGACGTCGAGGACCACGGCGTCGGGCGCGCGGCGCTCGACGGCGACCAGCGCCGCGCCGCCGTCGGGGGCCGCCTCGACCTCGTGGCCCTCGGCGCCGAGCGTCCGCACGAGCATGCGCAGCACCGAGGGGTCGTCGTCGACCACGAGGATGCGTGGCGCCATCGATTCAGCTTACGTCCGGTGTCGCCGGCTCAGCGCAGGATGCCGGTGTGGCCGATCGAGTAGCGCCCGGGTTGGGGCCAGACGCATGCGCCGTGGGGTCCGCGGCCGACGGCGATTCGGTGTAGCAGTCGGCCGGTCGTGTCGAGATCGCGTAGAGCACGTCGTTGTAGCGCCCGGTCAGCCACAGGACGCGGCCATCGGCCGAGACGCCGCCCATGTCGGGCGAGCCGCCGCCCGGGATCCGCCATTTGCGGATCGGCCGGTGCGTGCGGAACGACAGCACGGTGATGCTGCCCTCGTCGCGGTTGGACACGTACAGCAGCTTGGCGTCGCGGCTGGGGTAGAGCCCGTGGGCGCCGCGGCCGGTGGGCTGGAAGCGCAGCTTCGTCATCGTCGCGGCGCCGATCAGCCAGACACCGCCGGACGCCATGTCGGCGACGTAGAACGTGTGGCCGTCGGGCGAGATCTTGACGTCCTGGGGCATCGCGCCGGGGCGCAGCTCGATCGTCTTGACGACCTTCTCGCGGCGCAGATCGACGACGATCATCCGGCCCGCGAACTCGCACGAGACGAGCGCGAAGTGCCCGCTGGCCGTGTAGTCCATGTGATCGACGCCGTCACACATGGGGACCCGCAGACTGTGACGCAGCGCCATCGTGTGCGGGTCTCGGAAGTCCAGCCGCCGCCGGGCCTCGGAGACGACGATCGCCCGGCGGCCGTCGGCGGTGAAGTACAGGTTGTAGGGGTCGGTGACCGCGACTGGGCGCCCCGGGCGCCCGGTGCGCGGGTCGATCGGCGTCAGGCTGTTACCCAGGTCGTTGGTGACCCACAGCGTCTTGAGATCCCACGACGGGGTGACATGCTGAGGCTGCGCGCCGACCGCGAACTGAGCGATCACACGCCCCGTGCGCTGCGACACGACATCGACGCTGTTCGACAACGAGTTGGGGACATAGACCCGCGCCGGATCACGCGCAACCACCGGGGACAAGCCACCCCGGAAGTCCGCAGCGTAGACGTTGCGCACGGCGGTGGGTGCGGCGCCCGCGCCGGCGGTCAGCGTCCAGCGCTCTGCGTGCACCCGCCCCGCCGCGTCGCGACCGCCGACGACGACGATGTGGCGGCCCGCCGTGGCGGCCGACAGATCCGACAGGGCGACCGGCAGCCGTCCGGCGCGCCGCAGGTGGTCGGTGGCGGTGTTCAGGGCCCAGATCGCGGCCCGCTGGGCGGTGAGCGCGTCGCCGCGGCCGCCGAGCACGTAGAACGTCGGCCCGAGCGCCGCGCCCGCGGCGTGGGCGAGCGGGGCCGGCAGCATCGCGACGACGCGCACCCGGTGCGACACCGGATCGATCGCCAGGACCTCGCGCCGGGCCGTCGTGCCGTCGGTTCCCCCGGCCACATAGATCCGCGAGCCGACCGCGGCGGCCGCCGCGTAGCGAACAGGGTGGGGCAACGTCGCGACCTGGCGGATCGGCTGGCCCGGGCGGAAGGCCAGCACCGAGCGCAGCGCCCCGGCGGGCCCATCGCCGCCGACCACATATGCGGTGTGGCCGATCGCGACGGCCGTCGTGTCGGACATCGCCACCGGCAGCTTCCCGGCGGCCCGCGTCCCGGTCGCGGTGATCGCCGAGATGGCGTCGATCGGGCCGGAGGCCGTGCCGCCCCCGAACGCGTAGGTCGTGTGGCCCAGCGTCGCGACGCCGATGTCGTGGGCAGGTCGTGGGAGCGAAGCGACGGCGTGCGCGCGTCCGGGAGCGACGTGGACGATGCTCCCCGACCGAGGTATCGGCGCCATCCAGCCCGCCGACGGCGACGACGTTGTGCCCGTCGCTGCCCACGCCTGGGAGCTGGATCGGCGCCGGCAGGCGCGCGGTCGCCATGACGCGCAAGGTTGCCGAGCGATGTCGACGGACCGCCGCGGGTGGGGGGGACGCGGCGGCCGTCGGCGTGGTGGCTGGCTCGGGCGCGCCCGCCGGCGGACTCGGTCGGGTCGCACCGCATCCGAGCCCGGTGAAGATCGCGACGGCGACGGCGCCGAACAGGCAGACGCACCGCCGCGTTGGGCAGGCGAGCATTCGGTCATACAATGACGCGACGAGCCTGACGCATTCCTGAACGGCCTCAGCGGGCCACGTTCAGGAGCGATTCAGACCGACCGTGGTAGCCCACGACGGTGGCGACAGCACTCCCGATCAGCGCGGCGCCCAGGTGGCTGCTCCGTCCGTCGCTGCTGTTGACCGCGGTGCTGGGCGCACTGTGGGCGATCTTCGAGCCGCGCACCGCCGACCTCGCGGCGCAGGTCTACCGCAGCGACCTGTTCGCGCGTGACGGCTTCGCGCTGTGGGACAACGCATGGTTCGCGGGCCATCAGATTCTCGGCTACAGCGTCGTCTTCCCGCCGCTGGCGTCGGGCATCGGCCTGCGCGCCGTCGGCCTGCTGTCGGTCGCGATCTCGGTGCTGTGTGTCGAGGACCTCGTGACGCGCTTGCGGCCCGGCACGGGGCCGCTGGTCGGCGCGTGGTTTGCCGCCGCGGCCGTCGGGGATCTGTTCATCGGCCGGCTGACCTTCGTGCTGGGCACCGCGGTCGCGCTGCTCGCGCTGGTCGCGCTGACGCGGCGATGGCTGCTCGCCGGGTCGCTGCTGTGCGTGGCGTGTGCCCTGACCAGCCCCGTGGCGGGGCTGTTCCTCGGCCTGATCCTGGTCGCGGGCTGGGGCGCCGCTCCGACGCGGATGGTCCTCACCGCCGGCGGTGCGCTGGCGCTGACGCTGACGATCGGCGCGGTCCTGTTCTCTGATGGCGGACAGCAGCCCGACGGGATTCTCACCGCGGTCGCCACCACGGCGACGGCGGTCGCGGTCGGGATGCTGCTCGACCCGCGCGAGCGCTTCCTGCGCCGGGCCGTCGGGCTGTACGCGGTCGCCTCGATCGCGGCCTATGTGCTGCCGACGCCGATGGGCAGCAACGTCGCGCGGCTCGGCATCCTCGCCCTCGGGCCGATCGCCCTGTGCGCCCGCCGGCGCGGCACGGCGCCGGCGTTCGCCGCCTGCGCGGTCGCGCTCCTGGCGTGGCAGCTTCAGGGACCGGTGACCGAGACCGTCAGGGCAGCGGACTCCGACGCGACGCACGCGGCGTACTTCGCGCCGCTGGTCCGGGAGCTGCGGGCGGTCCACGTCGTCAACGAGCGCCTTGAGGTGGTGCCGACGTCGACGCGCTGGGAGTCGGTCTACGTCGCGCAGAACACGCCCCTGGCGCGGGGCTGGGAAACCCAGCTCGACCGCAGCTACAACGACCTCTTCTACCGATCGGTCATCCCCCCGCGGGCCTACCGGCGGTGGCTCGCGCGGTTGCGCGTCGGGTACGTCGCGATCTCCGACAGCACCCCACAGAGCTCGGGAGCGGCAGAAGCACGGCTCCTCTCCAAGCCACCGCCCTACCTGAGGCTGGTCTGGCGCGGCCGCCACTGGCGATTGTTCGCCGTCGCCGATCCGCAGCCGATCGCCACCGGGGCCGCGCTCGTCGGCCTCGAGCAGGCCGGCCTCGCGCTGCGATTCGGCGCGCCCGGCACGGCGACCGTGGCCGTTCACTACACGTCCTACTGGCACGCCTCGGCCGGTGCGTGTGTGCGCCCGGCCCGCGGGGACACGATCGCGGTCACGACCACCCACGCCGGGCTCGTCCGTGTGACGGCGACGTGGAGCCCAACGGCGCTGATCGACCACGACCCCTGCACCGCGTGACGCAGGGGGTCCGCCCGGCAGCGCTGGGCCGCTTCGGATTCACCGCGCCCGAGCATCGGCCCGCCCCCGCAGCGGATCTGACGCGCTCAAGTCGGCCAGGCGTATGGCCGATACGGGTCCGGGAGCCCTCCAGGGGGCCTCACGATCCAGGCTCGGCGGCAACCACCTGGTCTCACTTCGAGGCCCCAGGAGGTGCTCTCATGGGTGCGCACCCGCGGACTGCCGAACGTCAGACCGTAACTCAACGCATCGACGCCAGTCATCCAGCCATGAAGCGCCTCGCAAAGACCCACGCGCAAGCCGTCCAAGAGATCCTCGACCGCTACAAGCGCCGGTCGCGCCCCGAGGCGGATCCTCCGCGTTCCCAGGCGCCGAAGCCGCCCGCAACTTCGCGCGGCCGGTCCAAAGAGCGTTAGGCGGACGGCGATTCCTCACCTGGCCTGCGCGGCCCGCCGGGCGGCGTCGCTGACCGCCCTGTCGAAGCGCACCGTCACGGTATTGCCGCCGCGGCGGCGGCGATGCCCTTGGCGATTGGATGGCTCGCCCCGCACGATCCACAGCCGATCGTGCGGAGGCGAGCCACGCACTACTGAGGCGGCACGAATCCGTCGGTCGCCCCAGGGCCTCGCGTGCCATCAAACAACGCCGCGAACGCGGTTCTCCTTGCGTTGCACCGCGGACGCCTTTCTCGTCAAACCATCCCGCGTCACGTTGGGCGGGGTCTCCCGGGCCGCCCGACGTGAGCAGGGCTCTCGCGAAGTAGCTGGGGGGAGACTCGAACTCCCGACCTCACGATTATGAGGACCGATCCGAACAGGGCGACGAACGGCGAGAAACGGCATAGACAAGCCAAGAACCGGGCGATTCGACAGGGGGCGGCGGCCGACATCCCGCCCGGTTAGGCGCAGTTCGGCCGGGTTTGTGCACTGGATCGGCGCAAGCGCACAAACCGAGGTTGTCGGCTCGACCCCCGGACGGGTAGGTTCGAAGCGCGATGACGGACTGCTTCTGTGGCTGTGGAATGGCCGTCCCGCGGTTCCCGTTCGGTATCCGCACGATCAATAAGCGGGGCACGCTGGTCTCGCAACGGCTTGCCTGGGCTCGCGCATACGGGGATGACGAGGAACTGTTCCGGCCCGAGTTCCTCAAAGACGGCGCTCAGCTCGTCGCGCTGTTCCGCACCACCGTCCACCAGGATCTCGATCCAGAGGTAGACGACGAGTACGTAAGCGAGTGGCTCAACTACGTCCCCGTCGACTATCTCGTGTTACGACGGAAGGCCGAGCTCGACTTGCTCGAGGGGAACTCGAGCGCCTGGATGCGCCTCGGCCGGGATCTCGAACGGCTGGGCATCCAGCACGGGCGGACACTCCCGATCAACCGCTGGCTCGCCGAGGCCGGCGATGCACGTTAGACCCCCAATGCGTTCCGCCCGATGTGCTCTCGGGGCTGCGCTGGCGATCGCACTGGCCGCCGGCACCGTGTCGTGTGGTGGCTCGTCGCCGACGACGACGCACGCCCGTCGCGCGTCGGCGCGAGCAACGTCGTGGGTGGTGGCCGTCTCCCGCCAGAACGATCGGTTCGTGACTGACTTCCGCCAGCTCGACGCGCGACTGCGCCGGCGGGACTTCGCTGGCGCCGGCGCCGTGGTTCGCGGCATGGGCAAGGACGGGCGCACGATACGCGCCCGATTCGGCCAGGTTCCCTCCAACGAGGTCGACAATGCGGCGAAGATCTACCGTGGGCTGCGGACCGCCGGCGACGCCGCGATCGCGCTCGACCTACTGTGGGAACGTGACCCGCCGCCGTACGCAGGCAGTGCCGGGACGAAGGTGCGCAAGGGCGGCAAGATCTCCGACGCGGCCGTGACGTTCAACAACGCCCTGGTGAAGCTCGAGCGCGACATGCAGCCGCCGACGGGCGGATGACGCCGTCGGCCGGGAGGGAAGCCGTGCCGGAGAATCCCACATCACCCAGATGTCCCGTGCCGGAAGGAGCACCGTGTGACTACTCCGCGCGCTGCTCGCAGCGGGGCTCGGTCTGCCGGTTCGTTGGGTCGTCGCGGCGCCGCGCGAGGGGTGGTTGCCGCGCGGCGCGTTGACGAACGCTCGGTTAGCGGATGTGCACGGTGAGCGCGCTGGACGTGGTCTTGCCTTGGATGGTGGCGGTGATGGTCAGTTTGTAGCTGCCGGGCGGGGCCTTCTTGCTGTTCAGTTTGCGGTTCCAGGTGAGGTGGTTGAGGCCGGCCTTCGCGCTCGCGTGCGCGACGGTGACCGTCGAGCCGCGTGGCGGTTTGACGCGCAGTGTCACCGGGGCGACTGCGGTCGTGGCGTAGTTGACGGTCACCCGCGTCGGCGAGGTCTTGGCCTGGTAGGCCACCAGCACGAACGCAGGCGCCGTCGCTCGCGGTCCTTCGGGACCGGTCAGGCCGGTCTGCCCTGTCGGGCCGGCCGATCCCTGCAACCCGGGAACGCCCTGTGGACCCGCTGTTCCCTGTGGACCGGTCGTCCCGCCGGCTCCGGGTTGGGGGCCTGTCAGCCACCGGATTCTGCTGTTGGCGGTGTCGGCGACGTAGACGTTGCCGGCCGCGTCGACTGCCACCCCTTCCGGGGTGCTCAGGTGGGCGCCGGTCGCCGAACCACCATCGCCACACGCCGCGTTCGAGAGCGAGCACTGGGTGCCGTCGCCGGCGATTGTCGAGATCACGCCACCTGGCGTGACCCTGCGAATCCGAAGATCGCCGGTGTCGGCGATGTAGACGTTGCCGGCCGCATCGATCGCCACCCCGGATGGGGCGTTCAGGTTGGCGGCGGTCGCCAAATCACCGTCACCGCACGCTGCGGTGATAGGCGAGCACGCGGTGCCGTTGCCGGCGATCGTCGAGATTACCCCACCGGGCGTGACTCTGCGAATCCGGTTGGTGCTTGCGTCGGCGATGTAGACGGCGGTGCCGGCCGCATCGACCGCCACCTGGTCCGGAGTGCTCAGGTTGGCGGCGGTCAGCAAAACCACCATCACCACACGTCGCCGTGGCAGGGCACGCACAAGGTTTCCGTTGCCGGCGATCGTCGAAATCCCACCACCCGGTCGTGACTCTGCGAATCCGGCGGTCGTTCGTGTCGGCGATGTAGACGTTGCCGGCCGCATCCGACCACAACGTCCTGACGGGGCGTTGATGGGCGGCGGCGGTCGCCGAGACCACCATCACCACACAGAGGCAGTCTGAGGCGAGCACAAGGGTTTCCAGGTCCCGGCGATTGTCGAGATCACACCGTCGGGCGTGACCTTGCGAATCCGCAGTTGTCGAAGGTGTCGGCGATGTAGACGTTGCCGGCGACATCGACCACCAGGGCGAACGGGAATGTTACAGGTTTGCGGCGGTCGCCGGACCACCATCGCCACACGCCGCGGTTTACTGGACGAGCACGCCGTGCCGTTGCCGGCGATCGTCGAGATCCCCCCACCGGGCGTGACTCTGCGAATCCGGTTGTTGTTTGTGTCGGCGATGTAGACGCTGCCGGCCGCATCGACCGCTACCGCGAACGGGCCGTTGAGGTTGGCGGTCGTTCGCTGAACCGCCGTCACCGCACGCCGCCGTAGGCGGGGATAGCACGCGATGCCGGTGCCGGCGATCGTCCAGCTCGTCACCCCCGACGGTCGGATATGCACCGGCCGACCCCACCACACACACTGCACCCACGACCGCAGGTCAAGCCACTTGCCAACGACCAATTCCGACAACCGTCCGACGCAGAACCGCACGGACACCACCCCATTCCCCGACGTTGATCCAGAAGGACGCGCAAGCCTCACGCCTCGCTCGACCCCCGTCAAGCGCGCCGCAGGTTCGCTTCGCCGATCCGGAGGGCCCGCGGCACGACGCAGGCGCTCGCTACGCACAACGCGGTTACCTCTCGCCACTGATCCTCGGAGATCGACGGCGAGGCGGCGTGGAGCAAATGAGCCCCCGCGGCGCACCTGTCCAAGAACGCCGCGAGGGCCGTGTGCGACCGTCTGCGCCGCCGTGTCCCTCGCTGCGCAGCCGTGCCGAAAGAACGATGCGACAACGACCCAACTTCCGGTGCCTTGCTCGCCGCCAAGGTGCCCCTCGCCGCCGACACGCGGAGGTTCGACCGCAAGGGGCCGGGGCGCGCCGGGAGCGGGGCGCAGCCGCGACGCGGGGCACGCCGACATCAACGTGACGTTCCGGATCTACACGCACACCATGGCGCTCCGCGATGGCGACCGTGAGCAGCTACGGGCGCTCGTGAGCGGCGGGGTTTGTGCACCAATGTGCACTGGAGACGATTTCGGGGGCTCTTGGGACCGTTGACGACACCGTCCCCGAGAACGAAAAAACCCCGCATTAGCGGGGTTTTTGTGGAGTAGCTGGGGGGAGACTCGAACTCCCGACCTCACGATTATGAGTCGTGCGCTCTGACCAGCTGAGCTACCCAGCCTCGCGGGCCAGTGTAGATGACAGGCGGGGGGAGACGGAGAGCGTCTGTAACACGACGCAGTAGCGCTCGGTCAGCCGCAGCAACGTGTCCAGTTCGTCCTGGGTCGCGTCGCTGTCGACCTCGAAGCTCAGGCGGATGTCGCGGAAGCCGACCGGAGCGTCGCGATCGACGGCCAGCGTGCCGCGGAAGTCGAGGTCGCCCTCGGCCCGCACGCGTGCCCGACCCGACCGCGATCCCCAGTGATGTCGCCACCGCCCGCATCGTCACCCCGGCGCATGCGACGAGCGCCTCGAGCAGCATGTCGCCCGAGCACAGCAGCGTCCCGTCGCCGCCTGACGCCGGGTGCAACCCGGCCTGCGCGAGCGCGCGCCCGGTGTTGACCGAGCACGAGATCCCGTCGCCCAGCTCGCCGCTGGCCGCCAGCGTCACGACCGCCGCGTCGGGGTCGTCCGCGTAGCGCTCCTTGAGCGGCGCCTGCACAGCCCGAAGTTCGTCGCGCTCCATATCGCCAGCCTAGTGTGCGGCGGCAGTAGGCTGCGCGAAGTGGCCGCGGCCACGGAACGACTTACACGAACCCGAGCGAGGTCAGATGTCCACTCCCCAGCAGCTGTTCATCGGTGGCACGTGGCGCGATGCGGCGTCGGGGGCCACCCATGACGTCGTCAACTCGTTCACGGGCGAGGCGGTGACGACGCAGGCGGCCGCCACGGTCGGCGATGCGTTTGCCGCTGCGGACGCCGCCTTTGCCGCGTTTCCGGCGTGGTCGGCGACCGGCGCCGGGCGAGCGCCGCGCGATCCTCGAGAAGGCGGGTGGGTTGCTCCAGGAGCGTGCCCCGGAGATCGCCAAGATCGTCTCCGAGGAGACGGCCGGCACGTTCGGCTGGGGGATGTTCAACTGCGCGCTGGCGGCCGGGATGTTTGCCGCGGCGGCGGTCGAGGCCGAGGCGGTGATGACGGCGCCGGTCGAGTCGCGGTCCCGGGCCTGGATTCGCGTGCGGTGCGTCAGCCGTTGGGTGTGTGTGTCGGGATCGCGCCGTGGAACGCGCCGGTGATCCTCGGTTCGCGGGCGGTCATCTGGCCGTTGGCGTTCGGTAACACGGTCGTGCTGAAGGCGTCTGAGCAGTCGCCGCGTGTGCATGGCGCGATCGTGCAGTGCCTCGTCGACGCGGGTATCCCCGACGGCGTTGTCAACCTGATCACCAACGATCCCAAGGACGCCGGTGCGGTGGTCGGGGCGCTGATCGAGAACCCGCATGTCGCCCACGTCAACTTCACCGGCTCGTCGAAGGTCGGCGCGATCATCGCCGC
Source organism: uncultured Actinomycetes bacterium (assembly GCA_963846975.1). GTDB lineage: Bacteria > Actinomycetota > Thermoleophilia > Solirubrobacterales > Solirubrobacteraceae > AC-49. Next base: position 79,736 of record CAWJXY010000002.1, on the reverse strand, counting down.
CAAGGCGGCGCCGCTGCTCAAGCGCACGCTGTTGGAGCTCGGCGGCAAGGCGCCGTTGGTCGTCCTCGACGACGCCGACCTTGAAGCCGCCGCGGCGGCGGCGAGCTTCGGGGCGTTCATGCACGCCGGGCAGATCTGCATGTCGACCGAGCGGATCGTCGTCGACAAATCGGTGCAGGACGAGCTCGTCGCCAAGCTCGCGCAGCGCGCCGACGCGCTGACCGACCGGCAGCCCGTTTGATGAGGGCACGATGGTCGGCCCGGTCGTCACCGAGCAGTCGTCGCAGCATGTCAGCGAGCTGATCGAGGACGCCAGGGCCAAGGGCGCGACGATCGCCGCCGGCGGCACGTCGGAGGGCGTCGTTCACCGCCCGACGGTGATCACCGGCGTGACGCCCGAGATGCGCATCTACGGGGAGGAGTCGTTCGGGCCGGTCGTGACGGTCGTGACCGCCGACGGTGTCGATGACGCGGTCCGGATCGCCAACGACACCGAGTACGGCCTGTCGGCGGCGGTGTTCGGCCAGGACACCGACCGCGCGCTGAGCGTCGCCGCCCGGATCGAGAGCGGCATCTGCCACGTCAACGGATCGACCGTCCACGACGAGCCCGCGGCACCGTTCGGCGGCGTCAAACACTCCGGCTGGGGACGCTTCGGCTCCGGCCAGGTCGCCGACGAGTTCACCACCCTGCGCTGGATCACCATCTCCAACGAGGACCGCCACTACCCGATCTGATCTGCTCGACGATCGAGCCCTGCGCGCCCGGATGTCGACCCGAAACGTGGTGGTGACTCGCCGGCCTGATGGTCGCCGTCATCGTGGGGCTGATCGGCCTCAGCGTGCTCGCGTCCAACCAGGTCCACCACGCGACGCCCGCCGACCCGGCGCTCGAGGTCACGGCGGCGCAGTACGACGCGGCGACGCTGGGAACGCTCGAGGCGGCGCTCCAGCGGCGCCTCGGCGCGCCGCCGGGCCTGCCCCAGAACCAGGAGCTGCGCGAGGTCGTCGCCGCGTTCGGCGCGACGCCGAAGCGCCAGCGCTGCACGTTCCTGCGAATCACCGGATCGCGCGTCTACGCCCGCCTGTGCTTCGACGCCCGCGGTCGCCTGGCCGGCAAGCGCAAGCGCACGCCGTGAGCGGCCCGCTGTTGGCGGTCCCGAACGTCAGCGAGGGCCGTCGCTCGGAGGTCGTCGCCGCGATCGGTGCGGCGTTCGCGTCTCGCCGGCGCGGTGCGCACGCTCGACATTCACGCCGACCCCGACCATCACCGCGCCGTGTTCACCCTTGCCGGGCCGCCCGGCAGCCTGGCGCCGGCGATCGCCGCCGGGGCGCGGGCGGCGATCGCCGCGATCGATCTCGAGACCGAGCGCGGCGTGCACCCGCACGTCGGCGGGCTCGACGTCGCGCCGGTCGTGCATCTCGACGACGCGCGGCGCGGCGCCGCATGCGCCGAGGCGCTGCTCGCTGGGGCACTGATCGGCGAGCTCGGCGTGCCGGTCTTCCTGTACGGCGCGCTGGCCGGCGGGCGGTCGCGGGCCGAGCTGCGCCGCGGTGGGCGGGCGGAGCTCGCGCGCCGCGTCGCGGCCGGCGAGCTGGCGCCCGACTATGGCCCGGGCGCGCTGCACCCGACTGCCGGCGCGGTGCTCGTCGCGGCGCGGCCGCCGCTGGTCGCGTTCAACGTCGAGCTCTCACCGCCCGCGACCGCGACCGACGCGGCGCGGATCGCTGCGCTGATCCGCGACGGCGGCGCCGAAGGCCTGCCGGGCCTACGCGCGATCGGGCTCGAGCTCGCCGCGCGCGGCGGCGCCGTCGCCCAGGTCTCGTGCAACGTCGAGGACCACCGCGCGACGCCGCTGGCGGCCGTCGTCGATGCGGTCGCGCGTCATGCCGACGATCGCCGAGTGCGAGCTTGTCGGGCTCGCCCCGGCGGCGGCGTTCGACGGCTTTCCCGGCGGCCTGACCGTGCGCAACCGGCGCACGGTCGAGGACGCGCTGGGAACTAGGGGGCGGTCGCCGGAACGGTGACCGTCGCGGCCGGGGCCGTGACCGTCTTGGCCGGCTGCGTGATCGTCTGGGGCGGCTGCGTGACCGTCTGCGCCGGCTTCGTGATCGTCTTCGGCGGTGCGGTGACGGTCGTCGGTCTGCGTCGGGTGGACGTTGGTGTTGTTGATCGTCGTCGGGACGGTCTTCGTCTTGGTGTTGTTGTTGTTGGCGACGATGATCACGATGCCGATGATCAGGGCCACCGCGACGACTGCGGCGGCGATGATGATGCGCGTATCGGGGCCACCGCCGTCCGGCGGCACGACGGCGACCGGCTCGACCGACCTCAACCGGCTCGCCGGGGGGACGATCGGACCGCCGGGACCAGCCGGATCGCCGGGACCGCCCAGTCCGCCGGCGCCGGGCGGCCCGCCCGGCTGGCGCGGGCGCGGTTGGCCGGGCTGCGCCGAGGGCATCTGGCGCGTGGGGTCGTCAGGGCCGGGAGGCGGTCCGCCCGCTCCGGTTGGATCGTCCGGTCCGGTGCTCATCGATTCCCCCTGTGTTGTCGCGCGCTGATCCGCGAAGCGTACGCATGAACCATCTAGGCTGTAGTCATGGCTCAGACCAAGCGCAAGCGCCGCACCAAGCACCGGGGTAACGCCGTGGGGCAGGTCGAGGCGCGCGGGCGCACGGGACGCAAGCCGACGGCCACCGAGAAGGCGAGCAAGGCCCCGAAGGTCGACCGCCGAGATATCCCGCCGACGTGGAAGGGCGCGATCCAGCGCGGCGGGATCGCGGCGTTGATCTTCGTGACGCTGCTGCTGCTGCTGTTCCACCAGAACCCGGGCGTCACGCTCATCTTCGGGATCGTCATGCTCGGCTTCTACATCCCGATGAGCTACTACATGGACCAGTGGGTCTACCGCCGTCGGATGGCCAAGAAGGGCGGCGGCTGATGGAGGTTCGCGGGTTCACGGTCGGGCCGGTCCAGGAGAACACGTTCATCGTGCGCCAGGATGGCGCGCAGCGAAGCGCTGATCGTCGATCCGGGCGACGAGTCGCAGCGGCTGCTGGACGCGCTCGATGAGCTCGGGGTCAAGCTCGTCGCGATCCTCATCACCCACACCCACTTCGACCACATCGGCGCCGTCGCCGACCTCGCCGAGGCGACCGGCGCTCCGGTCTGGTGCCCGGAGCTCGAGCTGCCGATGATGCGCGACCCCGGGAAGTACATGCCGATGGCGATGTTCGGCCCGTTCCGCGGCTGGGAGCCCGAGCACAGCGTCTCGGGCGGCGAGCGGCTCGAGCTGGCCGGCTTCGACATCGACGTGCACTTCACGCCCGGCCACAGCATCGGCCACGTCAGTTATTCGATCCCCGACGAACAGGCCCTGTTCTCCGGCGATGTGCTGTTCCGCGACTCGGTGGGCCGCGTCGACCTGCCGGGCGGTGACTGGCCGACGCTCGAGCGCTCGATCGGCGCGCTGCTCGACAGCCACGCCGACGAGACCCAGGTCTTCCCCGGGCACATGGAGCTGACGACGCTCGGGCGCGAGCGGGCGCAGAACCCGTTCCTCGCGCAGCTCGCCGGCCGGTGACGGCTGAGCGCCCGCAGGCGCCGCGCGGCACCTACGACGTCCTGCCCGAACAGGCGCCGGCGCGTGCGGCGCTCGAGGATGCGGCGGCGCGAATCCTCGGCGGTGCGGGCTACGAGCGCATCGAAACCCCGACGTTCGAGGCGACCGAGCTGTTCGCCCGCGGCGTCGGCGAGGCGACCGACATCGTCCAGAAGGAGATGTACACGCTCACCGATCAGGGCGGGCGCTCGATCACGCTGCGCCCCGAGGGCACGGCGCCGGTCTGCCGCGCGTACATGGAGCACGGGATGCACAAGCTGCCCCAGCCGGTACGCCTGTGGTACCTGTCGAGCTTCTTTCGCCAGGAGAAGCCGCAGGCCGGGCGCTTTCGCCAGTTCTGGCAGGTCGGGGCGGAGGCGATCGGCTCTGACGACCCAGCCGTCGACGCCGAGCTGATCGCGCTGCTGCACGCGCTGCTGTCGGAGATCGGGGCGGCGGGGATCGAGGTGCGGATCAACAGCCTCGGCCAGCCCGCGCAGCGCGCGACCTACCGCGAGGAGCTGATCGCCTACCTGCGCGCCAACGAGGACCGCCTCGCGCACGAGGTCCGCGCGCGGATCGACCTCAATCCGCTGCGCGCGTTCGACTCGGCCGACCCGTCGACGCAGGACGTGATGCGCTCGGCGCCGCGGCTGCTCGACGTGCTGGCCGCCGACGATCGCGACCACTTCGACGCTGTCAAGTCCTGCCTCGACGCCGCCGGCATCGCCTACGTCGTCGACACGGCGCTCGTCCGTGGCATCGACTACTACACCCGCACGCTGTTCGAGTTCACCTCCGACCAGCTCGGCGCTCAGAGCGCGGTCGGCGGCGGCGGGCGCTACGACGGCCTGATCGGGATGCTGGGCGGCAACCCGACGCCCGGCTGCGGCTGGGCGGCCGGGGTCGAGCGGATGCTGCTGGCGGCGGAACAGCGCCCGGCGCCGGCGCAGGTCTGTGACCTGTACGTCGTCTGGGACCCCGAGCGGCGCGGCGACGCGTTCGCCTTGTCGTCCGAGGCGCGCCGCGCGGGGCTCGCCGCACAGATGGATCTCGGCGGGCGCTCGCGCAAGGGCCAGTTGCGCCAGGCCGACCGCCTGCGCCCGAACTAGGTCGCCACGCTCGACCCCGGCGCCACCGTGCTGCGCGACCGCGATGCGGGCTCCGACCAGGCGCTCGAGCCGACGGCGATCGTCCACACCGTGCTGCGCAATCGCGGCCTCTAGGCTGCACACCATGCAGCGCGCCCCGCGCCCCAACCCGTACCGCGACACGTGGTGTGGCGACCTCGACGCCCAGCGGGCCGGCACCGCGGCGCGGGTCAGCGGCTGGGTCCACCGGCGCCGCGATCTCGGCGGCCTGATCTTCATCGACCTGCGCGACCGCTCGGGCATCGTCCAGCTCGTCTTTCACCCCGACACCAGCGGCGCGGCGTTCGCCGCCGCCGAGCGACTGCGGTCCGAACACGTGATCTCCGTCGCCGGTGAGGTCCTGCGCCGCGACGAGGCGACGGTCAACCCGAACATCGCGACCGGCGAGATCGAGATCGCGGTGACCGACATGGAGGTGCTGGCCGCCTCCGAGACGCCGCCGTTCCCGATCGACGAGGACGGGCCGTCGACGAGATGCTGCGCCTGCGCCACCGCGCGCTGGACCTGCGCCGCGAGGGGATGCGCGACGCGATGGTCCTGCGCCACGACGTCGCGCAGACGATGCGCCGCGTCCTCAACGAGCGCGACTTCCTCGAGGTCGAGACGCCGATCCTGACCCGCTCGACACCCGAGGGCGCGCGCGACTACCTCGTCCCGGCCCGCACCCACCCGGGCTCGTTCTACGCGCTGCCGCAGTCACCGCAGCTGTTCAAGCAGCTCTTGATGATGGCGGGCTTCGAGCGCTACTACCAGATCGCCCGCTGCTTCCGCGACGAGGACCAGCGCGCCGACCGCCAGGCCGAGTTCACGCAGCTCGACATCGAGCTGGCGTTCGTCGACGAGGAGGACGTGATCGACGTCTCCGAGGCGGTGATGGGCGCCGTGTTCGAGGTCGGCGGCCTGGACGTCGCCGCGCCGCCGTGGCCACGGATGTCGTGGGCCGAGGCGATGGGCCGCTTCGGCTCCGACCGCCCCGACACGCGCTTCGGCCTCGAGATCGCCGACCTCACGCAGACGCTCGGCGGCTCGGAGTTCAGGGTCTTTGAGTCGGTGATCGACGGCGGAGGCGTCGTGCGGGCGCTCAACGCGGGCGCGCGCGAGATGTCGCGAGCCGAGCTCGAGGGGCTCAACGAGGTCGTCCAGCGACATGGCGGCAAGGCCGTCGCGTGGGCGTTCGTCGAGGCCGAGGGGGCTGGCGCTCGCCGATCGCCAAGTTCTTCTCCGACGACCAGCGGGCCGCTGCGACGGCCGTGCTCGGGGCGGGGGAGGGCGACCTGCTGCTGTTCGTGGCCGATCAGGAGACCGTGGCCGCACCGGCGCTCGGCGCGCTGCGACTGCACCTCGGCGACCGCTTCGGCCTGATCCCCGAAGGTCGCCACGAGGCGCTGTGGATCGTCGAGTTCCCGATGTTCGAGCGCACCGACGGCGGCGACTGGACGGCGCTGCATCACCCGTTCACGGCGCCGCAGGGCTCGTTCGAGGACCCCGGGGCGCTGTTGTCGCGCGCGTATGACCTCGTGGTCGACGGCTGGGAGCTCGGCGGCGGTTCGATCCGTATCCACACTCCCGAGGTCCAGCGTCAGGTGTTCACGACGATCGGCCTCAGCGAGGAGGAGGCCGACCAGCGCTTCGGCTTCCTGCTCGACGCGCTGCGCTACGGCGCCCCGCCGCACGGCGGCGTCGCGTTCGGCCTCGACCGGATCGTCGCCGTTCTGGCCGGCCGCGACTCGATCCGCGACGTGATGGCGTTCCCCAAGACGGCCTCCGGAGCCGACCCGCTGACCGGTGCTCCGGCGCCTGTCGATCCGCTGCAGCTGGCTGAGCTCAACATCCGCGTGACGCCGCCGGCTTCGCAATAGCGAATTTTCGGCTCAATCGGTGCGGGTTGCTGCCGATCACCGGTACGTGTCCGCTCCGTCTCGTCCGCTCCTAATCGGATTGCTAGTGAGCGCTCGCCTTCGCGGGTGTCTACTTCGTCGCGCTCAAGCCTCCGGGCAAGGGCAACGACTCGCCGTACAACGCGCCGATCTCCGACGCGCAGAAGGCGGTCGTCCAGTCGCAGGTCGCCGCGGCGAAGGCCCAGGCTGCAACCGGTGACGCCGCTCAGGCCGCGGCCGGCGATCCGAGCGCGACCCCGTCGGCGACGGCCAAGCCGCCGACGACCCTCGGCAAGGCGGCGACGCCGCACCCGGCGGTCAAGCTGCACGTCGTGCCCGTCAAGCCGCACTGCCGTGGCGGTCAAACCGCACCCGGCCGCCGTCAAGCCGGCCGCCAAGCATCACGCCCCGGCCGCCGCGCTCAAGGCGGCGCCCAAGGCGCCTGCGTGGGATCGGTCGAGGAAGGTCTTCGCTGCACTTGCGACACCACAAGATCGCGGTCCTGCTGTTCTGGACCAAGGGCGGAGCCGACGACAACTCGGTGCGCCGCGCCGTCACGCAGGTCTCCAAGCGCCACGGCGTCGCCATGTTCTCGGATCCGATGAGCCGCCGTCGGCAAGTACGCGGCGATCACGGCGGCGATCCCGATCACGGTCTCGCCGACCGTGCTCGTGATCGGCCCGAACGGCCACTACATCCCGATCGCCGGCTACACCAGCGCCGCGACGATCCAGCGCGGCGATCACGCTCGTCCGCAAGTAGCGGCCGCGCACCAGCGCCACCCTCGCGTGCGATATTGAGGCGGTGACCGACCGCCACGACGACGCGTTCGCCGAGTACCTCCACCACCCGGTGGGGCGATGGCCACGCGCCGCGCGACGCCCACGAGGGCGCGGCCGGCGGCGCGGCGTGCGGCGATCTCGTCGTCATCCGCGTCGCGGTCCACGACGACCGCGTCGCCGACGCCGGCTTCGACGCGTCGGGCTGCGGAGCGATACGCGCGGCGGCGAGCGCGACCGTCGACCTGATCGACGGCGCTCCGATCCTCGACGCCGCGCGCATCGGCGCCGGCGCGATCTCCGCTGCGCTCGGCGGCCTGAGCCCCGGCAAGTTCCACGCCGCCGACCTCGCCGCCGACGCGCTGCACCGGGCGCTCGGAGCGGCTGTCGCGCGCTGACGCGACCATCGAGCCGCGCCCGGACCGCACGCTCGTGGCGATGAGCGGCGGCGTCGACAGCGCCGTCGCCGCGCTGCTGACCGCGCAGACCGGGGAGGCGGTTGGGGTCACGGTCGAGCTGTGGCGCGACCCCGCCAACGACGCCGAGCGCTCGTGTTGCTCGGCGACCGCGGTCCGCCGCGCGCGCGCGCTCGCCCACCAGATGGGCCTTGCGCACCTGACGCTCGACCTGCGCGACGAGTTCGCCGCCGGCGTCGTCGAGCCCTGGCTCGCCGGCCACGCGGCCGGCGAGACCCCGAACCCATGCGTGCGCTGCAACGGCTCGGTGCGCCTCGACGCGATGCTCGATCTCGCCGCCCGCCTCGGCGCGCCGACGCTTGCCACCGGCCACTACGCCCGCATCACGCCCGACGGCCTCCTGCGCGCGGCCGACGACGACGCCAAGGACCAGAGCTACATGCTCGCGGCGCTGCGACCCGAGACCGCTCGCGCGCCTGCGCTTCCCGCTCGGCGCCCTCACGAAGCCCGAGGTCCGCCAGGTCGCCGCCGACCACGCCCTCAGCGTCGCCCAGACCCCCGACTCCCAGGACCTCTGCTTCCTCGCCGGCGTCGGCAAGGACCGGTTCCTCGCCACCCACGGGAACCTCGAGACACGCCCCGGCGACATCGTCACCGAGAACGGCGACGTGATCGGCCACCACCGCGGCCACCATCGCTACACGGTGGGCCAGCGCCGCGGCCTCGGCATCGCCGCACAAGAACCGATGTACGTCCTCGCCACCGACGCGCGAAGCAACATCGTCACGGTCGGGCCTCGCGCGTCACTGGAGACGACCGAAGTCCCCCTGCGCGACGTCGTCCTGCACACGGACACCGAGCGGATCAACCACATCCGCCTGCGCTACCGCTCCGCCAAGCTCCCCGGCCGCCTCCACAACGACACCGCGTTCCTCGACCGCCCGATCCTCGGCGCCGCCCCCGGCCAGGCCGCCGTCCTGCTCGACGGCGACACGATCGTCGGCCACGCCACCATCGCCTGAGCGTCCCTGGCGTACCACCAGCCGACGGGCGGCGTACGACGAACGCCCAAACGAACCCGCCTAGACTGACGAACTTCCGCATGATGACCTCCGACGAGATCCGCAAGAACTTCCTCGAGTTCTTCGAGCAGCGCGGCCACCGGCGGCTGCCCGTCGGGCTCGCTCGTGCCGGCCTCGTTCGACCCGTCGGTCCTGCTCACGACCGCGGGGATGCAGCCGCTGAAGCCGTACTTCCTCGGCCAGGAGACAGCCGCCGGCGTCGCGCCTGACGAGCTGCCAGAAGTGCTTTCGCAGCGTCGACATCGACATCATCGGGACGACCACGCGCCACCTGACGTTCTTCGAGATGCTCGGCAACTTCTCGATCGGCGAGTACTTCAAGGCCGGGGCGATCGAGTTCGCGTGGACGGCGTCGCTCGACGTGCTTCGGCTTCAACGCCGACGACATCTGGGTCACGGTCCACGAAGGCGACGAGCAGCTCGGACTCGGCCCCGACGACGAGGCGATCGAGCTGTGGCAGGGCGTCGGCGTCCCGCGCGAGCGGATCGTCCCGTGCCCGAGCTCGGAGAACTTCTGGCAGGCCGGCCCGACCGGTCCGTGCGGGCCGTGCAGCGAGCTGTACCTCGACCGCGGCCTGCAATGGGGCACGGCCGACGACCTGCCCGGCGGCGAGAACGAGCGCTTCCTGGAGTTCTGGAACCTCGTCTTCATGGCCTACGACCAGAACCCGGTCAACACGCTGACCCCGCTGCCGTCGCAGAACATCGACACCGGGCTCGGCCTTCAGCGCATGGCGGTCATCCAGCAGCAGGTCGACTCGATCTTCGACACCGACCAGTTCGCGCCGCTCGTGGCGCTGACGCAGGAGCGATCGGGGAAGAAGTACGGCGACGACGAGGCCGACGACGTCGCGATGCGGATCCTCGCCGACCACACGCGGGCGATGACGTTCCTGGTCGCCGACGGCGTCGTGCCGTCCAACGAGGATCGCGGCTACGTCCTGCGCCGGGTCATGCGCCGCGCGATCCAGCGCGGGCGCTCGCTCGGCATCGAGGGCGACTTCCTGCCCGCCTACGGCGCGCTGGTCGTCGAGTTGATGGGCTCGGAGTACGCGGAGCTGCACGAGCAGCGCGCGGCGATCGACACGTGGCTGGCGTCCGAGGAGGAGAGCTTCGGGCGCACGCTCGAGCAGGGCACGACGCTGCTGGACGAGATCATCGCGCGCGCCAGGGACAACGGCGAGGAGGGGATCGGCGCCGACGCCGCGTTCCAGCTCCACGACACGTTCGGCTTTCCGTTCGACCTGACGCGCGAGATCGCGGCCGAGCACGGGCTCGGCGTCGACGAGCAGGGGTTCGAGACCCAGATGGACGAGCAGCGCGCTCGCTCGCGCGATGCCGGCGGGCGCATCCGCGCGATGGCGACGCAGGAGGCGCTGCCCGGCCCGCCGACGACGTTCACGGGCTACGACCACCTCGAGGAGCGCACGACGGTCACGACCGTCCCGGGCGACGGCGATCAGGTCGTCGTCAAGCTCGCCGACTCGCCGTTCTACGCCCAGGGCGGCGGCCAGGTGTCGGACTCGGGGACGATCGAGTGCGCCGACGGCGACTGCCAAGCGACGGTCGTCGACGTGCTGCGGGTGGGCGACGACCAGGCGCTGGTCCTCGAAGTCCAGCGGGGCGAGCTGCGCGACGGCGAGGCGGTGGTCGCGCGCGTCGACCGCCTGGCCCGCCATGCGACCGAGGCCAACCACACCGCCACGCACCTGCTCCACGCGGCGTTGCGCGAGACGCTCGGCGCCCACGTGCGTCAGGCCGGCTCCTACGTCGGTCCCGACAAGCTGCGCTTCGACTTCACCCACGGCCACGGCATGACCGCCGACGAGCTGCGCACGGTCGAGGATCGCGTCAACGAGTGGATCGCGCGCAACGACGAGATCGTGGCGCAGCAGACGTCGCTCGATGAGGCGCGGGCCAAGGGCGCGATGGCGCTGTTCGGCGAGAAGTACGGCGATGTCGTGCGGATGGTCGAGATCGGTGATACCCCATCGACTACGTCGAGGGGCACAGGTGGCTCTATCTACAGCCGGGAGCTGTGTGGCGGCACGCACGTCGCGCGGACGGCCGAGATCGGCCTGCTGAAGATCACCTCCGAGGGCTCGAGCGCCGCCAACGTGCGCCGCATCGAGGCGCTGACCGGGCCCGAGGCCGTCGCCTATATGCGCGAGCGCGACCGCCAGCTCCACGACGCATCGACCGCGCTTGCGCACCGAGCCGGGCCGGATCGCCGAGCGCTTCGCGGCGCTCCAGGCCGAGCTGAAGGCAAAAGCGAAGGACGGCGCCGGTGCGGCAGCGATCGACGTCACGGCGCTCGCCTCCGGCGCCGAGCAGATCGAGGGTGCGACGGTGCTCGTGACCGAGGTCGCGGTGCCCGATGCCAAGGCGCTGCTCGACGTGGCCGACCGTCTCAAGGGCAAGTTGCCTGACGCGGCGATCGTGCTCGGCGCGCCCAACGAGGACAAGGTCGCGTTCGTGGCTGCGGTGGCGCCCGCACTCGTGGAGCGGGGCGTCAAGGCGGGCGACGTCGTGCGCACCGCCGCCATGGTCGCGGGCGGCGGTGGAGGCGGGCGCGACACGATGGCCCAGGCCGGCGGCCGCGACCCGGCGAAGCTCGCCGACGCGCTCGCTGCCGCACGTCAGGCGATTGAAGCCGCCCTGAAGGCGGGAAACTGAACGCCGATGCGCGTGCTCGCCCTCGACTACGGCTCCGCGCGCTGCGGCTGCGCCCTGTCGGACCCGACCGGCGCCCTCGCGACCCCGATCGACGCGATCGAGCGTCCCGCGACCCGTAAGGGGATGGCCCGCCTGGTCGAGCTGGTCGGCGAGCGCGCCGTGGAGCGGGTGGTCGTCGGCCTGCCGCTCGGCCTGTCGGGTGCCGACACGGCGCAGACGGCCGAGGCGAGGCAGTTCGCCGCGACGCTCTCGCAGCGCGTCGACGTCCCCGTCGAGCTGTACGACGAGCGCTTCACGACCGCGATCGCGGGCCGGATGGGCGGCGCGGCGAGCGAAGACTCGCGCGCCGCGGCGGTGATGCTCGAGGACTGGCTCGCGGCCCACGCAGGAGCCGGCCGGTGAGCCCGTTCGGACGCGGCTCGGGCGGCGACGAGGAGTCCGCCTCCCGGACCGAGGAGGAGCGCGAGCGCGCCCGCCAGGAGCGCGCCGCGCGCCGCGCCGCGCGCACCGGCACGACAGCCGACAGCCCGGCGCTCGAGCCCCCGGCGCCCGGCCCGCCGCCGCCGGCCGCTCCCGCGCCGCCGCCGGCGTCTGATCCCGTGCCGTCCGTGCCGCTCGACGAAGTCGACGCGGTGCAACCGCCCGCGCCGACGACGCAGGCCCCGGCCCCGCCGCCGCCCGACCCGATCGCCGAGCCGCCACCCCCGCCGCCGGAGGTCTTCCCGCCCGTCTCCGAGGACCGCCTCGCTCGCCTACCCGCGCCCTCCGGCGACGTCGCGATCGCCCCGGTGCCGGCCGCGACGGCTTCTGAGCCGGTCGTCCCGTCGACCGAGCCGCCGATCGCCGACGAGGATCACCGCGACCGTCCGATCGGCCCCCGCAGCGCCGCCGTCGCCCCGAAGCCGACCGGCGTTCTCGGTGCCGCCGCGGCACGCGGCCCCCGGCGGCGCCGCAACGGCCGGCGCTGGGTCCTGCTGTTCGTCCTGCTCGGCGTCGTCGGCGCCGTGGCGTGGTTTGCCAATGCGCTGTGGCAGCCGTTCCACGGTTCCGGCCACGGCCGCGTCGTCGTCGATATCCCGCCCAACTCGTCGTCGCAGGACATCGGCGACCTGCTGGCCAAGAAGGGCGCAGTGTCGTCGGGGTTCTTCTTCGCGCTGCGCGCCCGCCTATCGGGCGACAGCGGCAAGTTGCGCCCCGGGCACTACGTGCTCGAGGAGGACATGCCGTACTCGGCGGCGATCACCGCGCTCAGTACGCCGCCCAAGGCGGCGAAGGTCACCAACGTCTCGCTCCCCGAGGGGCTGTCGATCCATGAGGCCGGGCCGCGGGTCAAGGCGGCGGGACTGCGGGGCTCCTACGTGACCGACACGGCGCGCAGCGACGAGCTCAAGCCACGGTTCTACGGCGCGCCGAAGGACACGCACTCGCTCGAGGGCTTCCTGTTCCCGGCGACCTACCAGGTCAAGTCCGGCGCCCCGGTCACCAGCCTGATCCACAAGCAGATCGTGGCGTTCCGCAAGGCGCTCAAACAGGTCGACATGTCCTACGCGCGCAGCAAGCACCTGACCGCCTACGACGTGCTGACGATCGCGTCGATGGTCGAGCGCGAGTCGGCGTCGGCGGCCGACCGCAAGAAGATCGCGGCCGTCATCTACAACCGTCTGCACCAGCACATCCCGCTCGGCGTCGACGCGACGCTGCGCTTCGCGCTGCGCGACTGGGACAAGCCGCTGACCGTCTCGCAGCTGCGGACCGACTCGCCGTACAACACGCGCATCCACCTCGGCCTGCCGCCGACGCCGATCGGCAGCCCGGGCCTCGGAGCGATGCAGGCGGCGGCACACCCGGCCAAGGTCAAGCTACCTGTACTACGTCGCCAACCCCGACGGCTGCGGCGGCACGCTGTTCAGCTCGACCGACGCGAAGTTCGAGCGCGACGTCGCGCGCTACAAGGCCGCGGTGGCCAACAACAACGGCCACGTGCCGTCCTGCAAGCACAAGAAGTGAACCGCCTCGGCGTTCTGGGCTGGCCGGTCGCCCACAGCCGCTCGCCGGCCATGCACCGCGCCGCGTTCGCCGCGCTCGCGATGGACGACTGGAGCTATCAGCTGCTGCCGGTCCCGCCTGAGCTGTTCGACGAGACCGTGCGCGGCCTTCCCGGGGCCGGGTTCGTCGGCGCCAACGTGACCGTGCCCCACAAGCACGCGGCGCTGGCGCTCGCCGGCACGGCGACCGACCGCGCGCGCGAGATCGGCGCCGCCAACACCCTGAGCTTCGCCGCCGGCGAGATCCACGCCGACAACACCGACGCGCCCGGATTCCTCGCCGCGCTGCCCCGGCCGCCGGCCGGAATGCGGGCGCTCGTGCTCGGCGCGGGCGGCAGCGCGCGGGCCGTCGTGTGGGCGCTCGTCCAGGCTGGGGCGGCCGATGTGGCGGTCTGGAACCGGACACCGCAGCGCGCCCAGGAGCTGGCCGCGGACCTCGGCGCGCGCGCCGTGAGCGCCGCACACAAGGCCGATCTGCTCGTGAATTGCACGACATCGGGCTTGCATCCCGAACCCGATCCGTTCAAGGAACTACCCCTGTCGGCCGACGACCTGGACGGATATGCGTTCGTGGTGGACCTGGTCTACCGGCGTGACACGACCCAGCTCATACGCGCAGCATCGCGCCACGGAGCGCAGGTCGTCGACGGGCTGGAGATCCTGGTGCGCCAGGGCGCGTTGAGCTTCGAGGCCTGGACGGGCCACAGCGCCCCGTTGCAGGCGATGCGCCACGGCGCAGAGGGATCAGACAACACGCGACATGAGCGAACAGACTCCGCAACTCAGGGCGGTTCCCCAGCCGGCGAGTGATCCCTCGGCCGCTGCTCCTATCGCTGCTCCCACCGCTCCGATCGCACCGACCCGGCCGGCTGGGGCAGGCATCGCCGCTGCCGCGGCGGCAATCCCCGCGCCGTCCGCTCCGCCCGCTGCGTCGCCGGTCCCGTCGGTGCTGCGCGCCGCCCCGGCGCCGGGGCCGTCCGCCCCGACACCCGGCGCTCCCGCCGGTCCGCCGCAGGGCGCTCCGGCCCGCCCATCCGCCGGTGCGCCCAGCGCACCCCAAGGCCCGACCGCCGCCGTCCCGGCTCGCCCGCTGGCGCCGGCCGCGCCCGCCGCTCCGGCCCCAGTGGCGCCCGTCGCTCCGGCCCCGGCTGCGCCGGCCGCTGCCACCCCGGCCGTCGCGCGCCCGCCGCTGCCCAACGCCCCGGCGAACCAGCTTCCCAACCGCGACGACGAGACGCCCGGCGCGTCGACCGCGGTGCCCGGCGGCCCGGCGGCCGAGCCGGTCCCGGAGTGGGACGGCATCACGAGGCCGACCCGCCGCGGCGGCACGTCGCGCCCGCTGACCGACGTCCTCGTCGACATGGGCGCGATCACCGCCATCGTCGGTGAGCAGGCGATCGCCGCCGCCCGCGCCGAGGGCGTCCCCGTCGATGCCTTCCTGCTGGCCAAGGAAGTCGTGACGCCCGATGCGATGTCACGGGCGCTGGCCCAGCGCCACGGTCTCGACCACCTCGACCTCACGGCCTTCAAGGTCGACATGGGCGCCGCCAACGTGATCACCAGCGCCGCGGCCCGGCGCTACGACGCGGTCCCGGTCGCGTTCATCGGCGATCGCACGGTGCTCGTCGCGATGGCCGATCCGTCGAACGTCCTCGTCGTCGACGACATCGCGCTGATGACCGGCTACGAGGTCCGCGCCGCCGTCGCGTCGCGCGAGGACATCGACGCTCTGATCGCGCGCCTGACGCGGCTCGACGACGTCGTCAGCTCGGCCGCGTTCGACGAGGACGAGGGCAACAACGGCACCGAGGTCGTCGAGCTGCGTGACTCGGCCGACGACGCTCCGGTCATCAAGCTCGTCAACCAGATCGTCGCCCAGGCGGTCGAGCAGGGCGCCTCCGACGTCCACCTGACGCCTGACGGCCGCGATCTGCGCGTGCGCTTCCGCATCGACGGCGTCATGACGTCGACCACGACCGTGCCGCGCAAGATGGTCGCCGGCGTGATCAGCCGCGTGAAGATCATGGCCGACCTCGACATCGCCGAGCGGCGCCTGCCGCAGGACGGTCGCGTCGGCCTGAGCCTCGACGGCCGCCACATCGACCTGCGCATCGTGACGCTGCCCAGTGTCCACGGCGAGTCGATCGTCATGCGAATCCTCGACAAGGACAACGTGACGGTCGACCTCGACCGGCTCGGCATGCTGGACGAAGAGCGCGCCCGGTTCGAGCGCGGCTTCCGCCAGTCGTTCGGCGCGCTGCTCGTCACGGGGCCGACCGGTTCGGGCAAGTCGACGTCGCTGTACGCCGCGCTCCAGGTCGTCAATACGCCCGACAAGAACATCATCACGATCGAGGACCCGGTCGAGTATCAGCTCGAGGGCATCACCCAGGTCCAGACGAACCCCAAGGCCGGGCTCACGTTCGCCACCGGCCTGCGCTCGATGATGCGCGCCGACCCCGACATCATCATGGTCGGCGAGATCCGCGACCGTGAGACGGCGCAGATCGCGATCGAGGCCGCGCTCACCGGCCACCTCGTCCTGTCGACGCTGCACACCAACGACGCGCCGACCGCGATCAGCCGCCTGATCGAGATGGGGATCGAGCCGTTCCTCGTCTCAAGCTCGATCGACTGCATCGTCGCCCAGCGTCTCGCCCGCACGCTGTGTGCGAGCTGCAAGTCGCCGACAACGCTGAGCAAGAAACTGCTGGCCGAAAGCCGGTTCGAGGTCGACGACGACATCGAGGCCTTTGAGGCTGCCGGCTGCGCGCGCTGCGCGAACACGGGCTACAAGGGCCGCGTCGGCCTCTACGAGGTGATGACCATCACCGACGAGATCCGCCGGCTCACCGTCGAGCGTGCATCGGCCGACCGGATCGCCGAGGTGGCGGTCGCGAACGGCATGCGGCGCCTGCGCGATGACGGGCTGGAGAAGGTGAAGCTCGGAATGACCTCGATCGCCGAGATCGCTCGCGTCACCGGCGGCGGCTCGTCGGGCTAAAGCCGTCGTCAAGAACGTCAACGAATGGCCGATTAGGAGTA
Source organism: uncultured Actinomycetes bacterium (assembly GCA_963846975.1). Taxonomy (GTDB): domain Bacteria; phylum Actinomycetota; class Thermoleophilia; order Solirubrobacterales; family Solirubrobacteraceae; genus AC-49. Next base: position 63,064 of record CAWJXY010000002.1, on the reverse strand, counting down.
ACGATGCGTTTTGATTTTGCTGACCTCTTGCTCGACGTCCTCGAGCGTCGCGCGTCTGACCTTCACGTCACCGCCGGCTCCCCGCCGATGGTCCGCGTCCGCGGCCGCCTGACGCCGCTCGACGGCTACCCGTCGCTCGACCCCACCGACACGCGGGAGATCATCTACTCGATCCTGTCCAACGACCAGCGCCAGAAGCTGGAGACGGACTGGCAGCTCGACTTCGCCTACGCGGTCCCCAACCACGCCCGGTTCCGCGTCAACGCCTACTTCCAGCGCGGCGCGCTCGGCGCCGCCTTCCGTCTGATCCCCGGCGTCATCACCGCGATCGACGATCTCGGCCTGCCGAGCGTCGTCCACGAGTTCTGCCTGAAGCCGCGTGGCTTCGTGCTCGTGACCGGGCCGACCGGCTCGGGCAAGTCGACGTCGCTGGCGGCGATGATCGACGAGATCAACGAGACGCGCGAAGAGCACATCATGACCGTCGAGGACCCGATCGAGTTCCTCCACGGCCACAAGAAGTGCCTCGTCAACCAGCGCGAGCTGGGCGCCGACGCGCAGTCGTTCGCGATGGCCCTGAAGGGCGCGCTACGGCAGGACCCCGACGTCATCCTCGTCGGCGAGATGCGCGACCTGGAGACGATCCAGACCGCGCTGACCGCGGCCGAGACCGGCCACCTTGTGTTCGCGACGCTGCACACCCAGGACTGCCCGCAGACGATCGACCGAATCATCGACGTCTTCCCCAGCCACCAGCAGCAGCAGGTGCGCGTCCAGCTCTCGGTCGCGCTGCAGGGGATCATGACCCAGCAGCTGATCCCGAGCGCGGACGGCAGCACGCGGATCGCGGCCTGCGAGGTGCTCGTGCCGACGCCCGCCGTGCGCAACCTGATCCGCGAGGGCAAGACGCACCAGATCTACTCCACGATGCAGACCGGCTTGGCCAGCGGCATGCAGACGATGGACTCCGCGCTGGCCACGCTCGTGCGCCAGGGCAAGCTCACGGCCCGTCAGGCCGAGGCTCGCTCTTCGTCCCCGGAGGAGCTGCGGCGCTTGATGGGCGCCGCCGCGTTCGCCGCGTAGGCCATGTCGACGTACGTCTTCAAGGCGATGGACCTGACCGGGGCCAAGGCCTCCGGTCAGGTCGACGCCGACTCCAAGCAGGTCGTCGCCGACCAGCTCAAGGCGCGCGGCCTGATCGTCCTGGACATCAGCGCCAAGCACCAGTCGAGGGAGATCAACCTCGACTTCATGCAGCGGGTCAAGCTGTCGGATCTCGCCGTCATGACCCGCCAGCTGGCGACGATGATCACGTCGGGCATGACGATCCTGCGTGCCCTGTACGTGCTCGAGGCGCAGACGGCCAACAAGAAGCTGACCGAGACGCTGATCGCCGTACGCAAGGACGTCGAGGCCGGCCTCGCCCTGTCCGACGCGCTCGCGCGTCATCCGAAGGTCTTCAATTCGCTGTTCGTCGCCATGGCGTCGGCCGGCGAGACCGGCGGCGTGCTGGACTCGTCACTCGAGCGGATCGCCGATCAGCTCGAGAAGGAGGACTCGCTGCGCCGCCAGGTCAAGTCGGCGATGACGTACCCGATCGTCGTCGTGAGCTTCTCGATGATCGTCCTGATCGCGCTGGTGACGTTCCTGATCCCGGTGTTCGTCGGCGTGTTCAAGCAGTTCCCGAGCGACAACGGCAAGCCGGCCAGCCTGCCGCCGATCACGCAGTTCACGGTCGGGCTGAGCAACGTCTTCACCCACCAGTGGTACATCGTGATCGGCCTTGTCGTTGCGGCGATCTTCATCTTCCGCAAGTGGAAGCGCTCCAAGCGCGGCAAGCACCAGTGGGACGCGTTCCGCCTGCGGATCCCGATGAAGATCGGGGACATCGTCCAGAAGGTGTCGATCGCCCGCTGGAGCCGCACGCTGTCGGCGCTCGTCAGCGCCGGTGTGCCGATCCTCCAGGCGCTCGAGATCACCGGCAAGACGGCCGGCAACGACGTCATCGAGGACGCGATGGAAAAGGTCATCGACAACGTCAAGGCCGGCGGCCTGATCTCCGATCCGCTCAAGGACTGCGCGGTGTTCCCGACGATGGTGACCCACATGGTCGGCGTCGGCGAGGAGACCGGCGCCCTGGATCAGATGCTGTCCAAGATCGCGGACTTCTACGAGGACCAGGTCGACGCCGCCGTCAAGTCACTGACCTCGATCCTCGAGCCGGTCATGATCATCCTCATCGGCGGCATCGTCGGCTTCATCGTCATCTCGATGTACCTGCCGCTGTTCAAGGTCTACAACCAGATCAAGTAGCGCGCCTGTTCGGTCCGCGGTCGGCAGACGAGCCCAAATCGTCGGCTTGCCGCGGACTGTCGCCCCGTCGCCAAGTACGCGGACTCGCGCTGATCTCGCGCCGGAGTGGAGCTGCCCAGCCGGCGCTACCGCACGCGGACGGTGATCTGGCGCGTCTTGGCGCCGTCGTGGCCTCGTTCGACGCTCACCACGCGCAGCGTCAGCGCGTGCGTGCGGCGCAACGCCCGCGCGTCGGCGGCCGACAGGTGTACGCGGACGGTCGCGACGCCGCCTTCGGACACGCTGTAGCGCGTCGCCGGTCCTGAGCCGGCGGTGAGCCTGCCGCGGCACCCGCCCGACCCCGTCGGGCAGGTCAGGGTGAACACGATCACGCCGCGGTGGGCGCTGTGGCGCCCGTCGGCGATGCGGACCGTCGGACCCTCGTGGATCGCCGCCTTGTCGACCGCCTCGCAGTCGGCCGGCGTCGGGTCCTTGAGGTCGAGCACGACGCTGTCCGCGGGCTGCGCGGCGCCCTTGGCCACCGTGTCGGTCCCGCAGGCGACCTTCTCCGCGACGCCGTCGCGCGCGTTGATCGTGTCGGCGCCGGGTCCACCGCTGAGCCCGTCCTGGCCGTCGCCGCCGGTCAGCGTGTCGTTGCCGCCGTTGCCGAGGATCTGGTCGTTGCCGGCGCCGCCGTCGATCACGTTGGGCCCGCCGTCGCCGTTCAGCTTGTCGCCGCCGGCGCCGCCGGTGACGTTCTCGATCGACGTCAGGCTGTCGCCGTCGCCGTCCATCCCGGCGCCGCTTGTCGAGCCCAGCGTGACGGCGACCGCGCTCAGCGCCGGGGCGTAGCTGACCGTGTCGATCCCGCCGCCGCCGTCGACGACGTCGGCGCCGTCGGGCGTGGCGATGCCGGGGACGATCGTGTTGTTGGCAGACCCGCCGGTCAGGTGGTCGACGCCATCGCCACCGATCAGCGTGCCGTTGGCGCTGATCGTGTCGTTGCCCGGCCCGCCGTCGGCGGTCGCTCCGCCGGTGATCGTGTCATCGCCGTCGCCGCCGGTGAACGGTCGCCAACCACCGACAGCGTGTCGTTGCCGGGGCCGCCGTCGACCGTCGTGTCGTTCCCGGCGGACTGGCGGAGGTAGGTGTCGTTTCCGGCCCCGAGCGAGACCGACGCGTCGAGGCCCTCGCTGCCGCTGCCCTGGTTGATGACGTTCAGCGTGTCATCGCCGTCGCCGAGCGTGGCCTGGAGCTTGCCCGGGATGCCGACATGGCAGAACGCGGTCTGCGCATCGAGGAAGCCGCAACCCGACCCGGCGGCAATCGTCACGGCTCCGCCGAGATTGCGGACGCTGAGGCGGTCGGCCTGCATGAACACCTGGACGTTCTCGGCGGTGCCGGTGACCGTGACGGTCGGGCCCGACATGCCGACGACGATGTCGGCCGACGCGGCGGCCGGGATGCCAAGCGCGAGCGCGGCGCCGGTGAGCGCGGCACAGATGCATCGGATACGAGACAGGCTCAGGGTCATCGCTATCGATCCTCCGTTTTCCAGGACGCACGAAGCGTAGAGGTGATTCCCTACGGACACGAACGACAGATACGCACGCAAGACCAGGCGTCAGACGTGGCGCGACTTTTCGTTGCTATCGAAGGGAAATTCGCGCCACGTCGCCACCGCACGGCGCCCGACCGCCTACTCCCCGAAGAACACTGTCTCCTCCACCAGCCGCGCCGGTGGATGCCCCTCGGCCACGAGCGTGCACGGCAGCCAGACGTCCGTGTCGGGGTTGGTCCAGGTCTCCAGACGGCCGAGCAGGACCTTCTCGAAGCGCATCCCGAACAGCGTCAGGTTCGTCGCGCCGCGCAGCGCGGCGGAGGGGGAGAGGACCCCGCGGTAGCCCGCGGCGCGCAGGTCGTCGGCGAGCCGTTGCGAGTGCTCGTGCGGCCCGGTGGCCACGCGCGGGTCGAGACCGCAGCCGCGGAACCGCTCCGCGGTCGACAGGTCCGCGATGTCGTGCTCGCGCACGAACACGAGCCACAGCGCGCGCGTGTACTGGGCCGCGCGCTCCGCCGTGCGGATGTTCTCGTAGCGGACCAGTTCGGCCCATGCCCCCGACGGCTCGAGCGACAGGTACTGCGCGTAGGCCTCGCCGAGGCGATGCCAGCGCGCGCTGGTCTGCGTCGGCACGGGCTCCCCGGCCTGGTGGTACAGCGGCGGCCACTGCGGGTCGACCTGGCGGTACGCGCTCCACTCGCCGTCGATCCGCGGCGGCTCAGCCCGCCAGCTGGCCACGGCCCCCGCGGGCCAGCGCCACGAGCTCGTGGCGGGCCATCGCCTCGTCGGCGTCGAGGAGCTCGAGCGGTGTGCGGCCGTCGAGCTGGGCGCGCGGCGCGTCGAACCACATCACGAGCCCGGCCGGAGTCATCGACGCGCGCAGGTAGGTGAGCAGCTGGCCGATCAGCACCACCCGCGCCGCGTTGCGTGTGACGGGGCCACCGGCCTTCCAGGCGCCGATCGTCTTGGTCGACACGCCGAGCAGCCGGCTCAGGTCGCCGGCCCCGGCGCCGGGCAGCGTGCGGAAGATCGCGTCGGCCGCCGCGCGCGGGTCGTCGAGCGCGTCGTGTTCGAGCCGACGGCCGATCCGCGCCACGACGTCGCGCATCTTCATCGCGGCCAGCTCGATGTCGCCGCCCTCGTCGACGGCCCGGCGCAGCTCGATGAGGAACTCGAACAGCTTGCGGGCGTCGTAGTCCTCGGTGCCCTGGGGGAGCGCGGTCGACAGGTCGAGGACCGCGTTCTCGACGCCCAGGTACCACTGCAGGCGGCGGCGCTTGGCCGGCAGCGCGGTCGGCTCGCTGACCAGATCGCGGACCTGGTCGGCCGCCTCGCGCGCGACGGCGATGTCATCGGCGATCGTGGCCAGAACGGTCATTGGTTCGCTCGCATTCCGTCAGACTTCCTTTCGAATAGAAGTCTATCGGAAGTCTCGGGTGGCGACGAGCGAGCCTCAGGGCTCGACGAGGTTGAACCAGAACTCGAAGTCGTCGAGCAGCGCGAGCAGCTGGTTCAGGGCGCCGGCGTCGGAGACCTCGACCTCGCCGGAGGCGAGCTCCTCGTCGACCGTCGCCTGGCGCAGGATCAGGCGGTCGAGCGCGGTGCGGGTCAGCGTGATCTGCACGTCGGCGTCGGGCGCCGCACGGCCGACGACGTGGTTGAGCACGCCGTGGGTCAGCTCGACGGCGACCTGCTCGCCGGTGTCGGTGAAGTTGAAACTCAGCGTCAGCGTCAGGTCGCCGGCCTGCTCGCCGTTGAGTCGCACGGCGAGGTAACTGAAGAACAGGTCGAGCGTCATCGCTCGCACCGTGTCGGGCGAGGCCGCGTTGGGCACCGGAACGTTGGGCGTTCCGTGGCGCAGCTCGAGCGCGCCCGACAGATAGATGTTGCGCCACGGCCCCGACTCAGCCTGGTAGCCGAGCTGCTCGAACGCCGCCGCCTGGAGCTCGCGCGCCGCGGTGTTCGAGGGGTCGGCGAAGACGACGTGGTTGACGATCTGGCAGACCCAGCGGTACTCGCCGCGGTCGAACGCCGCGTGGGCCTGCGCGAGCACGGCGTCGGCGCCGCCCATCAGCTCGACGTAGCGCTCGTCGCTCTCCACGGGCGGCAGCGGGTGCAGGTGGGCGGGGTTGCCGTCGTACCAGCCCAGATACTTGACGTACGTCGCCTTGACGTTGTGGTTGATCGTGCCGTAGTAGCCGCGCAGCGCCCAGTGGCGGTCGAGGATGTCGGGCAGCCTGACCATCTCGGAGATCTCGACCGGGCCATAGCCGTGGTTGGCCAGCCGGAGCGTCTCGTCGTTGATGAACGCGTAGCCGTCGCGGCCCTTGCGCAGCAGGTCGAGCGCCCGGTCGCGGCCCCACACCGGCCAGTGGTGCATGCCGTACAGAACCTCGGTCTTCTCGCCCCAGCGCTCGATCGTGTCTGAGAGGTACCGAGACCACGCATGGGGGTCGCGGATCTGGGCGCCGCGCAGCGTGTAGGTGTTGTGCAGCGTGTGGCAGCAGTTCTCGGCCGCCGTCAGCGCGCCGAGCTCCTCGATGAACCAGTGCATCTCCGACGGCGCCTCGGTGTCGGGCGCGAGCAGGAACTCGAACGTCAGGCCGTCGATGTCGAGCTTCTGGCCCGTCTGCGTGATCGTCTCGGTCGGCACGATCAACGTCACCGTCCCGGCCGACGTCGCCATCCCGAGCCCCGAGCCGACGTTGCCCTTGGCGTCACGCGGCAGCAGAACGCCGTACATGTACGTCGCGCGGCGGCTCATCGCCGTGCCGGCGAACACGTTCTCGGCGACCGCCGCCTCGAGGAAGCCCTCCGGCGCGATCACCCGCACGCGCCCGGCGTCGACGTCCGCCTGGGAGACGACGCCCTTGACGCCGCCGTAGTGGTCGACGTGGCTGTGCGAGTACAGGACCGCGACGACCGGCTTGCGCGGCCGGTGGGCGAAGTACAGCTCCATCGCCGCGGTCGCGCACTCGGCGCTGATCAGCGGGTCGAACACGATCAGGCCGCTGTCGCCCTCGACGATCGTCAGGTTCGAGAGGTCGGCGTTGCGCACCTGGTACATGCGCGGCACGACCTCGAACAGCCCGCCCTGGGACACGAGCTGCGACTGGCGCCACAGGCTCGGGTTGACCGTTTCGGGTGCGTCGGACCCCTGCTCGATGAACGCGAACGCGTTCGGATCCCAGATCACGCGGCCGCTCGCTGCGCGGATCGGCTCGGGGTCAAGCGGTGCGATCAGCCCGCGCGCGGCGTCCTCGAAGTCCTGGCGATCCTCGAACGGAAGGCGCGCGAGCAGCTCGTCGTTGATCGCCCTGGTGAACTGGCTCGCGTCGCGCCGCTCGGCCATTGGGCGCAGAGTAGCGCCGCCGCGCCCTATGCTCTTCGCCCCATGCGGCGCGGACAGAGGGCATGAGCAATCGGTCGGTCGTGATCGCCGGCGCCGTGGTGCTGGTCGTGATCGCGGGAATCTTCGCGCTCAGCGGCGGGTCAGACGACAACTCCGGATCGTCTTCGTCGACGACGGGAACGGTCAAGGCGCCCAAGGGCGCGACTGACGATCTCGTTCGCGTACTCGCCCGAGAAGGAGGACCTGGTCAAGGCCGAGGTCGCGAAGTTCAACGCCTCGGGCGCGACCGTCAACGGCAAGAAGGTGTTCGTCCAGCCGGTCAACATCGCCTCGGGCGACGCCGAGACGAAGATCGCCCACAGCGCCTTCAAGCCGACCGTGTGGTCGCCCGCGTCATCGTTCTGGGGTCGCCTGGCCAACTACGAGGCCGACAAGCCGCTGACCGCCACCGACAACCCGTCGCTCGTGCGCACGCCGCTCGTCATCGCGATGTGGAAGCAGCTCGCCGACGCCTATGGCTACCCCAAGCACAAACTCGGCTACAAGCAGCTCGGCGAGCTCGCCCAGCACGGCTGGGCCGCGGTCGGCAAGCCGCAGTTCGGCGCCTTCAAGTTCGTCCACACGAACCCCGACTTCTCGACCTCGGGGCTGTCGGAGGTCGCCGCCCAGTACTACGCCGCGGCCGGCAAGAGCGAGGGCCTGACGGTCGCCGACGTGACCAACCCCAAGGTCCGTGACGAGGTCGCCAAGATCGAGAACTCGATCGTCCACTACGGCGACACGACGCTGTTCGTCGAGGACGAGCTCGCCAAGGGCGGGCTGGGCTACGCGTCGGCGGCGGCGATCGAGGAAGCGACGCTGATCGACTTCAACCGCAAGTCCCACGGCGACAAGCTCGTCGCGATCTACCCGTCGGGCGGCACCTTCTACTCCGACAGCCCGCTGATGACGCTGAACGCCCCGTGGGTGACGCCGGCCCAGAAGGCGGCCGCGCGCCAGTTCACGGCGTTCCTGGGCAAGGACGTCACGGCCCAGAAGGCGGGCCGGTTCGGCTTCCGCCCGGCCGACCCCGCGGTCAAGCCGGCCGGGCTCGTCACGGCCGCCAACGGCGCCGACCCGGCCGAGCCGACGCGGGTGTTGACGTTGCCCGAGCCCGAGGTGCTGGCCAAGATCAAGGCGGAGTGGCGCGCGCACCGCAAGCCGGCCAACGTGATGGTCGTGTTCGACAACTCGGGATCGATGGGCGCCGAGGACAAGCTCACCCAGGCCAAGCAGGGCCTCAAGGCGTTCTTCGCCGAGGCGGCGCCGCAGGACCGCATCGGGCTGACGAAGTTCTCGACCGACGTCACGCCGCTCGTGCCGATCGCGCCGATGCGCCACCAACCGCGCCAAGCTCGAGCAGGCGACCGACGAGCTGTTCCCCGAGGAGGACACGCGCCTGCGCGATGCGATCGTCGACGGCGTCCAGGCCGTGCAGGACCATCTCGACAAGAACGCGATCAACGCCGTCGTCGTGCTCACCGACGGGCAGGACACCGCGTCGGGGCGCTCGGCCGACCAGGCGGTCCGGATCCTCTCGGCCCAGGGCGAGAAGGAGTCGGGCCAGATCCGCGTGTTCACGATCGCCTACGGCTCCGACGCCAACACCGACGAGCTCGCGCGCTACGCACAGGCGACCGGCGGCAAGCCATTCACCGCGGACACGTCGGACATCGAGAAGGTCTACCGGTCGATCTCGTCGTTCTTCTAGCCTGACGAGGGCGATGAGCAACGCCGTCGAGCCAAAGACGCGCAGCGAGCTGACCCGCGAGCTCGCGGTCAACGCCGCGACGAAGCCGTCGAACGTGATGACGTCGGCCGGCGTCGCCGCCGCGGGACTCGTGCTCTACGGGCTGTCGGGCTCGGGGCTGACGCTCGCACTCGTGCCGCTCGCGTTCGTCCTGTACGTCGTACTGGCGGCGATGACGTTCTTCGACGCCGACGAGGCGCAGCGGATCGGCGACCAGACACGCACCGCGCGCCAGGCGCAGATCGAGGCCGAGACGGCGGCCCAGACGCAGACGCTCGACCCGCAGATCCGCAAGTACATGGACGCGGCGCTGCGCGAGGAGCAGCTGATCGACCAGGCGATCGCCGACTCCGACCTGTCGCTCAACGACCTCTCCGACGAGGTCGACGGCCTCGTCGCCGCGCTCAAGACGATCGCCCGGCGCGCGCAGCGGCTGCGCTCGTACCTCGACTCCCAGGATGAGCAGGCGATCAGCGGGCGCGTGACGGAGCTGCAGCCAGGCCGACGACGCCGTCGAGCAACGACAAGCAGGAGCTGATCTCGGCGCTCTCCGACCAGCTCCAGACGATGGGCAAGATGGAGGCGCAGCTGCGCAAGTTCGAGGACGAGATGGAGCACACGACGACGATGCTGTCGACGATTCGCGGCCAGGTCGTGCAGATGGGCGTCGACGCCGACTCGGTCGGCGAGCAGCAGCTCACGCAGCAGGTCCGCGATCTGCGATCGCAGGTCGGCGCCGCCGCCGACTCGATGGCCGAGATCGCCAAGGCCTCCGGGGCCTAGCGCGTCCCTGACGGCATCGGCGGCGAAGCTCATCGCCACGATGACTCCGGGGTATTACTCGCTATTCCCCGATCAACACGCGGCCGTCGCGCACGCTCAGCGTCCGCCCGCCGTCCAGCATCGCGAGCAGCTCGGCGCCGACGAGCTCGCGGCGCCAGCCGCGCAGGGTCCGCACGTCGGGCTCCGGGTCGCCATCGCGGGCCGCGAGCACGATCCGCTGCAGGTCGGCGCGCGAGGCCAGCAGCTCGTAGGCGAGCTGGGCCTCGAGGGCCCGCGCCCGCACGAGCGCCTCGGCGAGCGCGATGACCGGCGCATCCAGCGCATCGGGGTGCGACGGGCGCTCGCCGACGACCGCGATCGGCGGCCGCTCCCGGCCGCGCTCGATCGCCTCGAGCAGCCCCGGCCCGCGGCGGCGCAGCGTGCCCTCGTTGAGGCCGCGGATATGGGCCAGGCGCTCGCGCGACTGCGGCCGGCGCTTGGCGATCTCGACGAGCGTCGCATCCTGCAGCACGGTCGACGCCGGGCGGTCCTCCTGGAGCGCGACCTCCTCGCGCCACGCGACGAGCTCGCGGGCGATCGCGCGGCGGCCGGGGTCGAGCGAGTTGACGCGCGGCAGCTTGGCGAACAGGGCGTCGATGTCGCGGTCGTCGCTGATGTCCTCGAGGAACGCGCACTCCTCGCGCGCCCACTCCAGGCGCCCCTGGTCGGCCAGGCGCTCCTGAAGGCGCTGGGCGAGCGCGAGCAGGTGCAGCACGTCCTCGCGCGCGTACTCGATCTGCTCGGCGCTCAGCGGCCGCTGGTCCCAGCGCGTGAAGCTGGCGGACTTCTGCAGGCGCACGCCGAGGATCTCGCGCAGCAGCCCCTCGTAGCCGAGCTGGGCGCGCAGGCCCGCGAATCCGGCCGCGACCTGGGTGTCGAAGATGTTGTGCAGCCGGGTGTCCCAGACGCGGCGCAGCAGCGCGACGTCCTGGCGCCCGGCGTGGAGGACGATCTCGACGGCCGGGTCGGCGAGCACCGCGGCCAGGGGAGAGGGGTCGAAACCCGGCTCGAGCGGGTCCAGCACCGTGACGTCGCCCTCCTCGCCGTCGCCCGGCAGCGGCGTCGCGACCTGGATCAGGAACAGCTCGGGCCGATACCGGCCCTCGCCCATGAACTCCGTGTCGATGCCCATGCGCCCCGCCGCGGTCGCACGCTGGGCGAACTCGGCCATCGTCGCCATGACGTGACCCTACTGCGCTTGCAGGGCGCAACCGGGGTCAAATGCGGCCAGCAGGCCGCGCGGCGTCGTGGCCGCGCCCGGCTCGCACAGCCCGACCGAGGCGCCCAAGCGCCGCAAACCTGCTCGGGCTCTCGCCGAGCGCGATGCGCTCGCGCATCGTCACCGCGCCGTGGCGCTTGGCCAGCCGCTCGCCGTCGTCGCCGAGCATCAGCGGGACGTGGGCGTAGGTGGGCGCCGGGCGGCCCAGGCGTTCGTACAGCCACAGCTGGCGGCCGGTGGTACCGATCAGGTCGGCGCCGCGCACGACCTCGCCGACGCCGATGTCGTCGTCGTCGACGACGACCGCCAGGTTGTAGGCGTGCGTTGCGTCGTTGCGCCGCACGACGAAGTCGTCGAGCACGCTCGTCGACGGCGCCGGCCAGCCGGTCGGTGAACGCCACGCGCGCGCCGGCGGCGCGCACGCGCAGCGCCGGCGGGCGGCCCGAGCGCTCGCGCTGCGCGATCTGCGCCGCGCTGAGCGTCGCGCAGGTGCCCGGATAGGCGTCGGCGCCCGCCTCGCCGTGCGGCGCTTGCGCGGCGTCGCGGATCTCGGCGCGCGTACACCAGCAGCGGTAGACGAGGCCCGCATCGCGCAGCGCCTCCAGCGCCTCGTCGTAGCGCGCGGCGCGCTGGGACTGATGGACGACCGGCTCCATCCCAGTCGAGCCCGAGCGCGCGCGAGGTCGGCGAGCTGGCGGTCGGCGACCTCGGCCCGCGATCGCCCGCGGTCGAGGTCGTCGACGCGCATGAAGAACCGCGCATCCTGCGCGCGCGCATACAGCCACGCCAGCAGCGCGGTCCGCAGGTTGCCGAGGTGCAGATCGGCGCTGGGGGAGGGCGCGAAGCGCCCGTTCGGGCTCCGGACCGCCATCCCCACTATCCTCGCCGACTCGTGAGCACCGACGCCGACACCCCAGACGACGATCAGCCCCCGCGCCCGTGCTCGCCGTGTCGCGGGACCGGCGCGCTGATCTCCAACCTCGGCGGGACGCCGTCGACCGTCACGCTGCCCGTGGTGCGGCGGCTCCGGGGTGTTCGACCCCGAGCGTGACGCTCAGGCGGTCGCCGAGGCGCGGCCGGCGCCCGAGTCGGGCACGCCGGACGGCGGCACGGGCGGCGCCTGAGCCCGCGCGATCACGAGCGTTCCGACCGTCCGACCGGTGTCGTGGAGCGTCACCGGGTACGTGCCGGCCGGGTAGGCGAGGAACTGGAGCTGGGCCGCAGCTCCGGGGGTCGGCGAACATCGACACCCCGAGCGCGTCGATCTCGACCGTGTCCGGCGTCTCGACCGCGACCTTGATGTCGACGGCCTCTCCGACCCGCGCGACGACGCGCCCGCCCGGCTTCAGCACGAGCTTGCGGACCGGCCCCGGGTTGGCGCCCGGCGCGCCGGGCGTGATCGGATAGGGCCGCGTCGGCGCCTCGCGCTGCGGCGCGATCGACCCGACCACGAGGGCCAGGCCGAGCAGCGCGGCCATCCACAGGAGAAGACGTCGTCCGAGCACGATGACCGCAATTGTCCTAGACCATGGACCGGCGTGAATTGGACAGCCGTCCAGAGTGGCCAGGAAGTGTCCAGACGGCCCTCGGCGTTGCCTCAAGGACCCTGACGAGCGGGCGATATACCGGACTAAGCCGGGGCTGCTGCTTGAAAGCAAGTGGAGCCCCAGACCCAGATCACCCCCAAGGAGGGGCTATTCACATGCTGCACTCGCTGCGCACCCGCGCTTCGCGGGAGGAGGGCTTCACGCTGGTGGAGCTCCTCGTTGTCATCCTGATCATCGGCATTCTGGCCGCGATCGCTCTGCCGACCTTCCTGGGCCAGCAGAAGAAGGGCCAGGACGCTTCCGCGAAGTCCAACGCCCGTAACCTCGTCTCGCAGGTCGAGTCGTGCTACGCCGACACCACCGACTACACGCTGTGCACCAGCGTCGCCCAGCTGACGCAGGGCAACACCGCTTCGACCGGCCTCCCGCTCGTCGATGGCACGCCTGCCGCCGGCTCCAGGTCGCCGTCACCGCGTCGTCGACGACCGGCTACACGATCACCGCTGCAGTCGAAGTCGACGTGTCACGTACTCGATCATCCGTAGCTCGACCGGCAACATCACGCGGTCCTGCTCGCCGGCGAGCACCGGCTCCTGCCCGGCCAGCCAGTCCTGGTAGGACACCAGTCCAGAACCTGAAGTGCGAAGGGGGCGGGTCCATCAGGACCCGCCCCCTTCACTTTTATTGCGTTCGGGTTTGTGACACGGCGCGCCCGAGCGTCCAGAGAACGTCCAAGGGTGTCCAGAGAATGTCCAGGGATTTCACGGACCTTCTCAATGCGGCGTATAACCGTCCGATGGTGAGAGGTGACATGCGCCTCAATCGCGCAGTCTCCAACGAAGACGGATGGATGCTCATCGAGGTCGTGATGGGTGCCGCCCTCATGGCCGCGCTGATGATCGGCCTGCTCAGTGGGTTCGACGGCAGCAGCCGCGCCTCGAGCATCAACAAGCAGCGCTCGATCGCCGCCAGCCTCGCGCAGACCGACCAGGAGCGCATGCGCACCTACACGGTCCGCGCACCTCTCGAACCTTCGCGCCACCGTTCCGGCCGCCGCACACGCTCGTCGGCGGCGTGCAGTACACGGTCAAGGAGCGCGCCGACTGGATCAACGACGACACCGGCATCGCCAACTGCACGAGCAGCGACACCCAGGGCAGCTACATCGAGATCACCTCGACGGTCACCTGGAAGGGCATGGGCATCACCCGGCCCGTCGCCGCTCAGAGCTACGTCACGCCGCCGGTCGGCTCGTTCGGACCCGGCCAGGGCTCGATCGGCATCAAGCTCACCGACCGCGACGGCAGCCCGGTCTCGTCGACGCCGTGTCCGCTCGGCTCGTCGTTCAACGATCATCACCGACGACAACGGCTGCGCCGTGTTCGGCTACATCCCGTCCGGCAACTACGTCGCGCAGGCCACCCAGAGCCGGCTGGGTCGACGTCGGCGGCAACCAGCCGGCCAAGCAGAACTGCCGCGCGCCCGATGGCTCGACGGCGATCTGCTCGTTCATCATGGACGTCCCGACGTCGGCCGACCGTCAAGTTCTGGACCTACCCCTACCGCCAGACGGCGCGCGCCGCGACGAGCGTCCAGCAGGTCAGCTTCTCGCAGCCCAAGATGATCGCCCCGCCGCCCGAGGCGCCGCTCGGCGGCGTGCGGGTGTTCCCGGCGACCGCCAGCGGCGCGCGCTCGGCCACGATCAGCACCGGCGACGACGCTGTTCCCGTTCCACGATGGCTACGGCATCTACGCCGGTGGCTGCCCGACCGACGACCCGACGTACTGGAAGGCCAGCCGGGCTCCGACGTCGCGCCCGATGACGACGATCGACAACGCCGGCCCCGGCGCGCCCGACCTACCTGGAGGACGTCGACGTCCCGGCGATCAACGTCATGGTCAAGGAGCGGCCGGTCTTCCGCAGTGCCGAACGCCACGGTGTACGATCACGCCGACGAACCCGGCGTGCGGCACCAAGATCGTCACCGCGACGACCGGCGATGGCAGCAATCCCGTCGGCCACGCCGGTCCGGCGCAACGCGGTCAGCTGCCGCCTGCGAGCACGCGGGCTTCCCGTACGGCACGTACAACATCTGCGCGAGTTCGGCGACGCTACAAGGTCGGCAAGGTGCACGAACTTCCAGAACAAGGACAAGGACGGCACCGACGTCCCCTTCGTCCCTCACGAGTCAGCGGGTCGTGCCCATGATCCGCGACGAATCAGGCCAGACGCTCGTCGAGCTGATGATCGCGACGGTCATCGGCCTGATCGTCGTGTTCGCGGCGTTCCTGATGCTCGAGAACTCGCTGCGACAGAACACGAACATCTCGCATGCGCGAGGAGGCGCACCCAGAAGGGCCGCATCGCGATGGAGCTGATCACCCGTGAGCTGCGCTCGCAGGTCTGCATCGGCGCCTGCGAACCCGGCCATCGTCGCGGGTTCCGACGACAACTCGGTCACGTTCACCGACGACCTGAGCGGCAACGTCAAAGCCCGCCGATGAAGCGCACGATCACCGTACGTGCCGGCGCCCTCGGGACCCGGCCGGCACGCCGGGCAAGATCGTCGAGACGCGCGTCCCGGGCGCTGGCTTCCCGCCCAACACGAAGTTCAACGGCGTCGGCGACGACGGTCACGCTGCTCACCAACGTGCTGCCGATCACAGGCGTTCCCATGTTCCAGTACTACCAGTTCGACACCACGACCGGAGGCGTCGGCCTGTTCCCGACGCCGATGGCGATCCCGCTCGACGCACTCAGCGCGCCGCGCAGGCGGTCGACGTGAAGATCTCCTTCCGCGATCTTCGGCTCCGGCAACGCGAACGCCAACGTCGATCAGCGACTTGGCGTCGAGCTTCCAGAACGACGTGTACACCCGCGTGGCTGAACCCGTCCACGCCGAAACTGGGGACCAACTGCTCATGAGGCCTCGTCTCGCCGGCAACGACGGTTTCACGACCGTCGCGATCATGGTCACGGCGATGCTGAGCGGCCTGCTCGTCATCGCTGCGTTCGCGACCGCCAACAACGGTACGCCGTTGGCGCGCGCCGACCAGAACTCCAAGCAGGCCTACTCGGCGGCCGAGGCGGGCGTCGCGTAGTACGCCTACCACCTCAAGCAGGACCCGAACTACTGGACCTACTGCACCAACCCGCCGAAGGCCCACCCGACCGACCCGGACGCGCCGCTGTGGGACGGCAGCTCGCGGCGGACCCGCGCGTGTGGCGCAACATGGAAAGCCCGACCGCGGCGACCGACCTCGGCAGCCCAGGCGCAGTTCAACGTCACGCTGGTCCCCGCTCCGGGCGCGATCAAGTGCGAGACCGGGCTCGCGCCGACGACGTTCTTCAACCAGCAGACGGGCACGTTCACGGTCCGCTCCACGGGCATGTACCGCGGCAAGAAACGCACGATCGTCGCGACGTTCAAGCGCAAGGGGTTCGTCGACTTCCTGTGGTTCACGGACTACGAGACGCCGGACTGGCAGACGTACCCGCCGACGCGATCGCAACGCGGCGCAGAACAGCTGCATCGGGCGCTACCACCGCAACGGACGGCCGATCGGCACGGTGTGCGCCGACCAGCAGTTCATCGACGGCGACCAGATGCTCGGGCCCGATGCACACCAACGACCGCTTCTACACCTGCGGCCTGCCGCAGTTCGGCCAAACGGCCAACGATCGCCATCGAGGCGAGTCGATCCCGACGAGTACCAGCCCGCGTTGTGGCAGTGCAGAGCCGAGCGGCCCGGGGACGAACGTGCCGGGCGCCCCGATCCTCAATTTCCCGCCGACGAACACGCAGCTCGCCAATGACACGTTGACCGGGTACACGTTCACCGGAAAGACCGAGCTCGAGTTTCTCGCCAACGGCACGATGAAGGTTACGAACGGCGGCAAGACGCACGCAGATCGCCCTGCCGACCAACAACGTCATCTATGTCAAGAACGGCACCTGCACCCAGGGCTACCAGGAGGCGCAGAAGCTACACGGCCACCGGTTGTGGCGACGCCGTGGGTGAAGGGCGTCTACCCGCGCAGCCTGACGGTCGGGGCCGACAACGACATCATCATCAACGGCGACCTCACCCGCGTCGACCCTGATACCGAGATGGGGCTGATCGCAAACGGCTTCGTCCGTGTCTACCACCCGATCCAGTTCTCGGCGACGCTGAGTGCTCGTCGAGCGATCCCGAGGCGCCGGGCGCGCTGCACGAACAGTCGAGATCGACGCGGCGATCCTGTCGCTGCAGCACTCGTTCATGGTCGACAACCCCAAGTGCGGCGACCCCATGGGGAACCTGACCGTCGACGGCGCGATCGCCCAGAAGTACCGCGGCACGGTCGGTACCCACAGCGGCTCCGTGGTCATCACCGGCTACCTGAAGAACTACATCTACGACGAGACCCTGCACTACGCGGACCCGCCGTACTTCATGGACCCGGTCGAAACGCAGTGGAACGTGGTCCGGCAGACCGAGCAGGTTCCCGCCGAGATAGCGCGGAACTACACGACATGACGGCAGCCGGAGTGGTGCTAGCCGCTCTCGGCGGCCTGGCGATCGGATCGTTCTTGAACGTCGTGGCGTGGCGCCTGCCACGCCACGAGTCGTTGCTGCACCCGGGATCGCACTGCCCCGGGTGCGACGTGCTGATCAAGCCCTACGACAACATCCCGGTCGTCTCGTGGCTGCTCCTGCGCGGACGCTGTCGCAGCTGCGGCGAGCCGATCTCGATCCGCTACCCGCTGACCGAGGCGCTGACCGCGGTGCTCTACGTCGCGGTTGTGGTGGCCCGCAAGGGCGACGCGACCGGCATCGCGCTCGGTCTGGTCCTGGTCACGCTGCTGATCCCGGTCGCGTGGATCGACTTCGACCACCAGATCATCCCCAACGTGCTGATGGCGATCGGTGCGGTCGCGGCGCTGGCCATAACGCTGATCGGCGACCGCAGCTTCATCGTCGAGCAGTTGATCGCGGCCGCCGCGGCCGGCGGCGTCTTCTTCGTGATCGCGTTCCTGGCGCCGCGCGGTATGGGCATGGGCGACGTCAAGCTGGCCGGGGTCCTGGGCCTCTATCTCGGCCGCGCGGTCGGTCCGGCGGTGTTCATCGCGTTCCTCTCGGGGGCGCTCGTCGGGCTCGCGATCATGGCCCGCAAAGGCGTCGCCGACGGCCGCAAGACGAGGGTTCCGTTCGGCGTATTCCTCGCCCTGGGTGGGGTGATCGCGCTGTTCGTGGGCGACTCGATCGCTGACACGTACACCGATTCGTTGCACTAGATCACGCAATCGGGCTCAAGACGCGCCCGGATTGGACGAACAGACGGCTAGAAGGTTTCCCCGTCTCTCCTTCGCTCCCCAATGGCTAAGCGCGTCAGCAAGAACCGTTCTCTCGTCGGACTCGACATCGAGCCCAGCGGAATCTCGGCCGTGCCAGGTCTCGATGAGCGCTGGCGTGCTGAAGATCGAGCAGGGCGCGATGATCCCGCTCGACGCCGGCATCGTCCGCGACGGCGAGGTCACCGACGTCGAGGCGCTGTCGGATGCGCTGCGCACGCTCTACAAGGAGAACAAGGGCTTCGACAAGCGCGTCCGCGTCGGCGTCGCCAACCAGAAGATCGTCGTCCGCGTCGTCGAGCTCCCGCCGATCGCCGATCCCAAGGAGATGGACGCGGCGGTCCGCTTCCGCGCGCAGGACGAGATCCCGATGCCGCTCGAGAGCGCCGTCCTCGACTTCCACCCGCTCGACGTCGTCGACACGGCCGAGGGCCCGCGCCAGCGCGTGCTCGTCGTCGCCGCCCGCCGCGACATGATCGACCGCGTTCTGACCGCTGTGCGCGCCGCCGGGCTGCGCCCCGAGGGCGTCGACCTCGCCGCGTTCGCGATGATCCGCGCGCTGTACCAGCCAGGGCCCGACGACGCGGTCATGTACCTGTCGGTCGGCGGCCTGACCAACCTCGCCGTCGCGCAGGGCACGCGCTGCGTCTTCACCCGCGTCGTCGGTGGCGGCCTCGAGTCGCTGGCCGTCGAGCTCGCCGAGCGCCGCGCTCTGACCCTCGACCACGCCCGCGCGTGGCTGACCCACGTCGGCATCGGCCGTCCGCTCGAGACGATCGAGGGCGAGCCGGAGATCGTCTCCGAGGCGAACCTCGTGCTGTCGGAGGGCGTGCGCCGGATCGCCGTCGAGGCGCGCAACTCACTGGACTTCCACATCGGCCAGGACGGCGCCCCGCAGCACGTGTCGCGGGTCGTCCTGACCGGCGCCGCCGCGACCGTCCCCGGCTTCGGCGAGGCGCTGAGCATCGAGCTGGGCCTGCCGGTCGACGTGCGTCACGTCGACGGTGCGCCGGCCGACGTCGACGCGGGCCGCCTGTCGGTGGCCGCGGGCCTTGCGATCACGGAGTCGCTGGCGGCATGAAGGCCGTCAACCTGATCCCTGACGAGCAGCGCCGCGGCGCCGGTGGCAGCACCGGGCGCTCGGGCGGCGTCGCTTACGCGATCGTCGGCGTGCTCGCCGGCCTCGTCGGCCTGTTCGCCCTCTACACGATGGCCAACAACAAGATCGACAGCCGTCATGCCGAGATCGACGCCCTCAAGCAGCAGGTCGCGACCGCCGAGCAGGCCAACGACCAGCTCCAGCAGTTCTCTTCGCTTGCCGCGCGGCGCGTCGAGGTCGTCCAGACGGTCACGTCAGCTGGCCACCACGCGCTTCCCGTGGGCCCACGCCCTGCAGGAGATCGCGCGCCTGCTTCCCGAGCGACGTCTACATCGAAGAGATGGACGCCAACGCGTCGCCGACCACGACCAGCCCGGGCGCCGCCACCGGCGCGCCGAGCCAGCCGCAACATCGAGCTGAAGGGCTGCACCGCGATCGGGCACGACGAGGTCGCGCGCATGATGATCGCGCTGCGCCTGATGGATGGCGTCGACGACGTCACGCTCGCCACGTCGGTCAAGGGCGACGGCACCGACAGCGGCGGCGGTAGCGCGAGCGGTGGCGGTTGCCAGGTCACCAACCAGTGGCCGCAGTTCGACATCACCGTCATCTACAAGTTGCCGGGGAACGCTCTCGGTCCAGCACCCAGAAGCAGGTCCGTCGGGGCAAGGGCTACTACGAACCGGCCAGCGACACGCCGGCGGCATCGCTGAGCGGCGACACCGCGAGCGGTTCGACCTCGGCGCCTGCGTCGGCATCTGCCCCCGCCTCGTCGCCCACGCCCGCCGCGAATACAGGAGTGGGATCGGGATGACCGCTCGCGACCGTCTTGTCGTCATCGTCGTCGTGGCAATCGGGATCCTCGCCGGGTGCTGGTTCCTGCTCATCGCGCCCAAGAACAAGGAGGCCGGCGACCTCAACGGCGAGGTCACGGCCCAGCAGGCCGCGCTACAGAGCGCCGCGCAGCAAGGTGCAGTCCAACACGCCAGGCCCGCACGGCCTACTACCGCGACTACGCGACCGTCGCGAACCTCGGCAAGGCCGTTCCGACGAGCGCCCAGGTCGAGGGGCTGATGATCCAGCTCAACACTGCGGCCAAGCTCAACCACATCGACTTCCGCGAGATCGACGCCGGGCAGCTCGAGCCTCGGCCCGACCCCGGCACCGCCGGTCGCGGCCACGAACGCCGTCGGGACCGCCAACACGCGTCGGCCAACGCCGCTGGCACGACCCCCACCACGCCCACGACTCCGGCCTCGACTACGCCCGTCGAGCGCGGCTTCGACGACCGGCCTCGCGCCCGGCTCGACCGTCGGCGGCGGCCTCACGACGATGCCCTTCACGCTGAAGTTCTGGGGCAACTACTTCCACCTCGCGAAGTTCCTCCAGGACGTGCAGAACTACACGGGGGTCCAGGGGTGACCACGTCGACGCGACCGGTCGCCTGATCGTCATTGGCACGATGAAGATCACCCCCAAGGTCGCCAACGCCAAGGTCGGCGCGAAGAACCTCGCGTTGGTCGAGGCCGACATCCAGATGACCGCGTACGAGCGGCCCGACGATCTGCAGCCCGCGGGCGCGGCAGCGCCGGGCGACGTCCACGGCGGGCACGACCTCGGGCACCACGGCCGCGGCCGCGTCGACCACGCCCTCGTCCGCGCCGGCCACGCCCGCGCCTTCGGCGACCGCCGGTATCGGAGCTACGCCATGAGCTTCTTCCAGTCGATCTGGTCCGACCTCGTCGAGCGGCGCCTGCTGCCGGTTGTGATCCTGCTCGTCGCGGGGTTGGTCGCGATCCCGTTCGTGATCAAGAGCAAGGACAATCCGGCGCCGGCGACGATTGACTACGCGGGCACCAACACGGGTCAGGGCGCTCAGCCGGCCAACGCCCCCGACGTGAAGTTGATCGCACCCGATCAGCTGCACCGCGTCACCAGCGGGCGGCGCAACCCATTCGCGCAGCCCAAGTTCCCGAAGCCCAAGGTCCAGATCTTCACGCGTCCGGGCGACAACCCGGGCACCCCGACGCCCGCGCCGACGCCCACGCCGACGCCCACGCCGACGCCCTCGCCGACGCCCCCGAACAACCCGTACGTCCCGCCCTCGAACCCGGGCGGCGGCAAGAACAACGGCCACCACCGAAGACGCCTGACACGTCGGAGTACAAGGTCACGCTGCGCGTCGGCCAGGCGGGCAACCTCGCGGTCCACAAGGACGTCGAGCGCCTGACCCCGCTGCCGTCGACGATCGACCCGTTCTTCGTCTTCATGGGCGTCATGAAGGACGGTGAGACCGCGGTCTTCCTGCTGTCGTCGGATGCCAAGGCGACCGGGGACGGGCTCTGCAAGCCGTCGCCGACCAACTGCCAGACGGTCGAGATGAAGGCCCAGGACGTCGAGTTCTTCGACGTCACCGGCGGCGACGGCATCACGACCCAGTACGAGCTCGACCTGACGCGGATCGTCAAGACGCACTCGTCGTCGACGGCGGCCGCCGCGAGCGCCCACACGGCGACCGCCCGGACCGGGGCCAGCGTCGTCGACCAGACCCGCGCGTCCGGCTCGTTGGCGCTGTCGGGCTACTCGTACGACCCGTCGTCGGGCACGCTGCAGCGCGAGCTGCCGGCGCTCGGCGCGGTGCTGCCGAACGTCGCCGCCAAGTAGCTCGCGGACCGCCGCCCCGTAGACGGGCCATAGACTGCGGCGCCGTATGGCGTCGTTGAAGCTGATCACTGCCGGGGAGTCGCACGGGCCCGGGCTGACGTGCATCGTCGAGGGGCTGCCCGCGGGCCTCGAGCTCGATCGCGAGGCGATCGACGCCGACATGGCGCGCCGCCAGCTCGGCCACGGACGCGGCGGGCGAATGAAGATCGAACGTGACAGCGCGGCGGCGACGGCCGGCGTGCGCCACGGCCGCACGCTCGGCGGACCGGTCGCGCTGACCGTCGCCAATCGCGACTTCGCCAACTGGGAGGACCGGATGAACCCGTGGCCGGTCGCCGAGGAGATCCCCGAGGTCCACCTCCCACGACCCGGTCACGCCGACCTCGTCGGCGTCCAGAAGTACGGCTTCACCGACGTGCGCAACGTGCTCGAGCGCGCCAGCGCGCGCGAGACCGCGGCGCGCGTCGCCGGCGGCGCGCTGGCCAAGGCGTTTCTCGGCGCGCTCGGCGTGTCGATCCGGTCGCACGTCGTGCAGATCGGGACGGTGAAGGTCCCCGAGGGCCCGACGCCGTCGTTGGGTGACTTCGCCGGCGTCGACGACGACCCGGTCCGCTGCCTGGATCCGGAGTCCAGCCGCGCGATGGTCCAGCACATCAACGTCCAGCGCAAGGCGAACGAGTCGATCGGCGGCGTGTTCGAGGTGATCGCCTACGGGGTCGTCCCGGGCCTCGGCTCGCACGTCAGCTGGGAGGAGCGCCTCGACGGCGTGATCGCCGGTGCGCTGTGCTCGATCCAGGCGATCAAGGGCGTGTCGCTCGGCGACGCGTTCACGATCGCCGGCGTCCCGGGCTCGCAGGCCCACGACGAGATCCTGTGGTCCGAGGCGCGCGGCTACTACCGCGAGACGAACCGCTCCGGTGGCCTCGAGGGCGGCATGACGACGGGCCAGCCGGTCGTCGCGCGCGCGGCGATGAAGCCGCTGCCGACGCTGACCCAGCCACTGCGGTCGGTCGACATCGCCACGCACCAGCCGGCCGAGGCGCTGCGCGAGCGCACCGACTCGTGCACGGTTCCGGCCGCCGGCGTGGTGGGGGAGGCGATGCTCGCGTTCGTGCTCGCCTCGGCCTACCGGAGCAAGTTCGGCGGTGACCACATCGACGACGTCGTCGACGCCGTCGCAGCGCTACAGCGAACGGATCGGCTGGCAGGGTCCTTGACGGCGCCCGCCATCGTCTTCATCGGGTTCATGGGGGCCGGGAAGACGACGGCCGCGCGGGCGGCGGCCGACGCGCTGGGACGCCGGGTCGTCGACTCCGACGCCGTGCTCGTCGATCGACTCGGCGCCACGATCGATGCGTTCTTCGCGCGCGAGGGGGAGGCGGCGTTCCGCGAGCGCGAGGAGGCGGTCGTCTGCGAGCTGCTCGACGGCGCCGACGGCAACGACGATCGTGATCTCGCTCGGCGGCGGCGCGGTCGAGTCCGAGAAGGTCCGTGCCGCGCTGACGCGCCACGTCGTGTGCCTGGTCCAGATCGACGGCGAGACGGCGTGGGTCCGCGCGTCGCGCTCGCCGCGCCCACTGGCCCAGGACCGCGAGCTGTTCCTGGCCCGCCTGGCGGCGCGGACGCCGATCTACGAGTCGCTGGCCGACGCCGTGCTGCCGGCCGGGGACACCGCGCTCGGGCGCCGCGCGGCGGGCGCGCTGGCGGCGCTCGCGCCCGGGACGCGACTGCTGTGGGCGCACGCGGCGTCCGGTGACTATCCGGTCTTCTTCGGCGACGACGCGTGGCCCGACGGCGGCGCGTTCCTGCTCACCGACGAGCACGTCGAGCCGCTGTACGCCCACCGCATCGCGGCACGGGCGTCGCTGGCGATCGGCGCCGGCGAGGCGACGAAGACGGTCGCCACGGCCCAGCGGGTGTGGATGGCGATGGTCGACGCGGCGCTGACCCGGGCCGACACGCTGGTCGCGCTCGGCGGCGGCGTCGTCGGCGACATCGGCGGCTTCTGCGCGGCGACCTACCAGCGCGGGATCGCGGTCGTCCAGGTGCCGACGACGATCGTCGCCCAGGTCGACTCGGCGTTCGGCGGCAAGACCGGCGTCGACCTGCCGGCGGCCAAGAACTACGTCGGCGCCTACCACCAGCCGTCCGCGGTCCACGTCGTGCCGTCGACGCTCGCCACGCTGCCGCCCGCCGAGCGCGCGGCCGGCTATGTCGAGGTGCTCAAGACGGGCCTGATCGCCGGCGGATCGCTGTGGGAGCGGGTGCTGGCGGGCGCGGTCGCCGAGCCCGACGTCGTGCGCGACTGTGTGGCGCTGAAGCTGTCCGTCGTCGCCGCCGACGAGCGCGACGGCGGGCGCCGCCAGGTCCTGAACCTCGGCCACACGGTCGGCCACGCGATCGAGTCGGTCACCGGCTACACGCGCCTGCGCCACGGCGAGGCGGTCGCGCTCGGGCTGCTCGCGGCGCTGCGGCTGAGCGGGCAGGGCGCGCTGCGCGAGCAGGTCCGCGAGCTGCTGGTCGCCCACGGGCTGTCGGTGGTCCTGACCGGCGTCGACCCGGCCGCGGTCGTGACCGCCACCCATGCCGACAAGAAGCGCCTGGCCGGCGACGTCCCGTTCGTGCTCGTCAACGCGCCCGGCGACGTGACGTTCGGCAATCCGATCGCCGACCATGACATCCTGCTCGCGGTGGAGGAGCTGGTCGGCCTGATGAGGCACGGATGAGCACGAACAACCGCATCGTCGTCATGCATGGCGTGAACCTCGACCAGCTCGGGCGCCGACCCGTGTCGCAGTACGGCGAGCTGACGTTCGAGCAGCTCGAGTTCCGCATCGACGAGTACGCCGACGAGCTCGACCTCAGCGTCCGCTTCTTCCACACCAACGCCGAGCACGAGTTCGTCGAGCACCTGCACAAGCTCGACGACCTCGCCGACGGCCTGATCCTCAACCCCGGGGCGTGGACGCACTACGCGTGGTCGATCCGCGATGCGCTCGAGATCGCATCGGTTCCGGCCGTCGAGGTGCACCTGTCCGACGTGCAGTCGCGCGAGCCGTTCCGCCGCCAGTCGGTGATCTCCGACCTCGTGATCGCGACCGTGTCGGGTCAGGGCGTCGAGGGCTATCGCGAAGCGCTGGCGCGGCTCAAGCAGGAGCTTCAGAT
Source organism: uncultured Actinomycetes bacterium (assembly GCA_963846975.1). Lineage (GTDB taxonomy): Bacteria > Actinomycetota > Thermoleophilia > Solirubrobacterales > Solirubrobacteraceae > AC-49. The sequence continues at coordinate 38,218 of CAWJXY010000002.1, read as the reverse complement.
GAGCGCGCGCGCCGACCGGCTGGCCGCGGACGGCCCGGGAGCGCGAGCTCGACGCGATCGTCGTCACGTACCTGCCCAACGTGCGCTACCTCAGCGGCTACACGGGCACGAGCGGGCTCTGCGTGATCGGGCCCGAGGTGCGCGCGTTCGTCACCGACTTTCGCTACGAGACGCAGGCCGCCGAGCAGGTTCCGGACGACTTCGATCGCCAGATCGCGCGCGGCGAATTGCTGACCGCGATCGGCGGGCTGCTGGGCGGCGGGGAGGCGCGGCTCGGCTTCGACGACGCGAACATGTCGGTGAAGTCGCACGCGCGGCTCGAGCATGACCTCGGCGACGCGCGTCGAGCTCGTCGCGGCGTCGGGCGTCGTCGAGGCGCTGCGGGCGGTCAAGGACGACGGCGAGGTGGCGCGCGATCCACGCGGCGGCCCAGCTCGCCGACGCAGCGCTCGTCGTGGTGCTCGAGGCGGGACTCGCCGGGCGCACCGAGCAGGAGATCGCGTTCGCACTGGAGCTCGAGATGCGGCGGCTGGGGGCGAGCGGGCAGAGCTTCCCGTCGATCGTCGCCTCGGGCCCGCACGGGGCGCTGCCGCACGCCGTGCCGCGCGACGAGCTGATCGATCGCGACGTGCTCGTCACGATCGACTGGGGCTGCGTGCTCGACGGCTACTGCTCGGACTGCACCCGCACCTACGCGACCGGCGACGGCGTGCCCGACGACGCGCGCGAGGTCTACGAGGTCGTCCTCGCCGCCCAGCTCGCGGGGCTCGACGCGGTGCTGCCGGGCCCGAACGGGCGCGAGGTCGACTCGGCGGCGCGCGTCGTGATCGACGTCGCCGGCTACGGCGACCACTTCGGCCACGGCCTCGGCCACGGCGTTGGGCTCGAGATCCACGAAGGCCCGCGGCTCTCCCAGCTCGCCCCCGAGGACCCGCTCGAGGCGGGCATGATCGTCACCGTCGAGCCCGGCATCTACCTGCCGGACCGGTTCGGCGTGCGGATCGAGGACCTGGTGGTGGTGCGGGACGGCGGGCCGGAGATTCTGACGGGGCTGGGGAAGGATCTGGTCGTCGTTTAGGAGTTTGGGCCCGCGCCGGCTCACGCCGGGCACAACCACCGCTCGTCGTCCTCGACGACAACGTCCGCGTCGCCCGGCGGCCCGAAGCGCGCGCGAAACGTGAACGCCTCCGCCGTCGGCCCGTGCTCGCGCAACAGCGCCAACCGCTCCTTGGCCTCGCCGACGGTCGGAACATGTCCGGCCTCGATCCACCACAGGACGAGGTAGGCCTCGGGCATCTTCTCGGCGAACTCGCGGCGGCGGCGCATGATCGAGAGGTGGGCCTGGTTGGTGTAGACGAACGCGCGCAGCTCCTCGAGCGAGCGCCAGACCGACATGTTGACGAGGATCAGATCGTCGTCGTAGGGCCGGATCGCGGTCGCGTCGCCGTCGTCGGTCTGGAGGCGCCAGACGAAGCCCGGCGCGGCGTCGGCGAGCGCGTTGACCGGGGCCAGCGCGGCCATGAACGGGGCGATCTGCGGCGAGCCCGGTGGTGCGACGAAGCGTCCGATGTTGAGCTGCGCCACGTGGTACTCCACGCGGGGCAAACTAGCAATCAGGCGGGATGCGCCTCGCGCGCCGGCGCCAGGACGCGGGCCAGCGACGGCATCTGCCGGCGCAGAGCGTCGGCGACCGGGAGCGTCAGCGCTGCGAAGCGCCGCGGCGAGTACACGCGCAGCCCGATCGCCGCGAGCGTCGGGAGCCCCCAGACGAGGAACATCACCGACCGGACGTCGGCGCTGAACTGGCCGACGGTGGGCTCGAACGTCGCCCAGATGACGATCGATGCGGTCAGCGACGCGAACGGCGTGCGACCGAGCTCGACCTCCCAGGCCAGCAGCGCGATCACGAACGGAAGCTCGTAGTAGATGACGTTCCACGGATCCAATGCGCAGCGTGCGAGCAGGACGAGGGCGAGCAGCCCGAGCGCGTCGGCACGGTCGGCGCCGCGGCGCCGCAGCCGCCACCACAGCCCCGACAGGACCAGCCCCGCGAGGATGACGATCGGATGGGCGACGGTCTCGATCCACGCCGGCGGGAAGCGGAAGCCGGGGTGGTCGGCGATGACGCCGTGGATGTGATGTCCGTGTGCGCCGAGGAACCACCAGAGCTGGCTCGGCTGGAAGATCGTTCCGACGTGGTGGGCGGCGGCGGCGGCCGCGCCGATGCTGTGGCCCCCGGCGAGCAGCAGTGGCGCCTCGACGGCGATGCCGATCGCGCCCGCGACGAGCAGCGTCTTCAGGCGCCCGTGATCGAGCGCGAGCACGACCGGCAGGAACGCGAGCACCGCCCACGGCTTGTTCGCCATCGCGGTCCCGATCAGCACGCCGGCCCAGATCGGGCGGTCGCGCAGCGCCGCGAACACCGCGCCGGCGCACAACATCGCTCCGAGCACCTCCTCGGCATGGCCGATCTCGTACGACGCGAGCGTCAGCGGGTTGGCGGCGCATACGAGCAGCGCCAGCCACGCCGAGCCGCCCCGCAGTCGGCCGAACAGATAGAGCGCCATCACGATCGACGCGACGATCGCCGGCACCGCAGCGGCGCGGAATGCCGCGTCGCTGCCGCCGTGCCACAACGTCGTCGCGAACACGAACGGAGCACGCAGCACGAGCGAGCCTCCGTAGGACGGGGCGTGACTGAGGAATGCGTGCAGGTGCCCGGCGCGCAGCAGGTCGAACGCCGGCTCGGCCTCGACCTCGTAGTCGCTGAACGCGGGCGTGAGCAGTCCATCCCACGCGATGAGCAACGCGCCCGCCGTCGCGACGAACAGGGGGAACAGATATGCGCGCAGGCGCATACCCGAGGAATCGGCACCCCGGGCGTGCGCTTGAGCGGGCGGCGGGCGGTTGCTACGAGGGCGGAGCCTGCCCCGCGGGCTCGGCGGCTGCGAGGGGTTCGGCGGCGGCCGTGGGGTCGGCGGCTGCCGCGGCGGCGCCGCGGCGGCGGGGCTCGGCCGTCGCGGCACCGTTGGACGACGCCTGGTCCTCGTCGGCCAAGCGCGTTTCGAGGCGTGTGATCTCTTCGACGGTCTCGGTCAGCTTCGGGTGGCTGATCTCCCCGGCCTTGACCAGCTCGTAGGCCGTGTGGCCAAGCGTCTCGTAGGCGTTGCCCAGCGCGCGCTTGGTCTGGACGTCGTCGACGCCCTCCTTGGCCTTGGCCGTCGCGCTCTCGGCGACATCCTTCGCCTTCTCGGCGGCGCTCTCGGCGGCGGCCTTTGCCTTGTCCAGAAATCCCATCGGTGCTCCTCGCGTCGAAGTTGTCGTGTTGTCAGCGGCCCTCGTAGCGCGCTTTACCCGGTCCGTCGGTCAAGAACGATTGCACCGCATCGCGCAGATCGTCAGTGTCGAACAACGGACCGGAGACATCGCCGACGATCGCGTCCGTCGCCCGCGCCCCGGCCCGCAGTTGCTCACGGACCAGCGCCTTGGTCGCCCCATGGGCGCGCGTCGGTCCGTCGGCCAGTCGCGCCGCGAACGCGAGCGCTGCGTCGGCGAAGCCGTCGTCGCTCAACACGCGGTTGACCACGTTCCAGCGCTCGAGCGTCGCCGCGTCGAACAGCTCGCCGGTGAACACGAGCTCCCGGGCGCGAGCCGGCCCGGCGCGCTCGGCCAGGCGCTGGACCCCGCCCAGCGACGGCGTCAGCCCGACGACGATCTCGACCAGCCCGAAGCGCGCCGACTCGGCGGCCAGCAACAGGTCGCAGGCCAGCGCCAGCTCGAACGCGGCGGTCAGGCACAGCGCGTGGGCGGCGAAGACGGTCGGCACCGGTAGGTCCTCGACGGCCTGGAAGATCGGCAGATGGTCGTTCCACAGCGCCGCGCCCTGGTCGGCGGTCAGGCCGTCGAACTCGTGCACGTCGACGCCGCCCGACACAGTGCGGCCCTGGGCGCGGATCAGGACGCCGCGGCTCGGGTCGGCCGTCAGCTCGTCGACGGCCGCGCGCAAGGCGTCGAACATCGCCCGGTCGAACAGGTTCAGCGGCGGCGCGTCGATCGTGAGGACCGCGAGCGATCCGTGGCGGGTCAGCGTGACCGGGTCGGCCATGGCCGACAGCTTGTCAGTGCTTGACGTTGAGCTGCTTGGACGCCGCCGCCGCGCAGTCGGCGATGTCGGCGATGGTGATCGCCGAGACGGTGACGTAGTAGTGGCCCTTGGCCAGGCGCTTGCGGAAGCTGAGCCCGAACGTGCCGGTGCGCGACGTCGTCATCGCCCTGCCGACCGCCGGATCGGGCCCGGCCTTGACGCGGCGCAGCACGACCCTCTGGCCGGTCGTGCAGGCCGGCGTCCTCGTCTTGGCCGTGACCGACAGCGTGCCGGTGACGCGCTTGTGAGACCGCGAGAGCGTCAGCGTCGCCTTGCGTGCGACGGTCGGGCAGCCGCTCAGCGTCCGTCCGGCGAGCAGGTGGCAGCGGTCGGCGCCGTCGATCAACCCGTCGCCGTCGTCGTCGGCGTCGCACACGTCGCCCTGGCCATCGCGGTCGCTGTCGAGTTGGTCGGCGTTGACGGCCAGCGGGCAGTTGTCCGTCGTGTCGAGGACGCCGTCGTCGTCATCGTCGGGGTCCTCGGCGTCCTTGCAGCCGTCGCCGTCGGAGTCGTTGCCAGGCCCGGGCGTGCCGAGCGGGCAGCGGTCGCGGCCCTGCGGCACGCCGTCGCCGTCGGGGTCCTCACTCGCCCTACAGCCGGTGGCGTCGACCGTCTCGCCCGGGGCGGGGACGCCGGTCGGGCACTTGTCCGCGATGTCGGCGACCCCATCGTTGTCGTCGTCGGGATCGACGTCGTTGCCGCAGCCGTCGCCGTCTGGGTCGAGCCCGGGGGTTGCGGCCTGGATCGGGCACGCGTCTGCCGTGTCGGGAACGCCGTCGTTGTCGTCGTCTGCGTCCTCGGCGTTCGCGCAGCCGTCGTGGTCGGTGTCGGTGGCCGGCGGTTGCCCGAACGTGACCGCGGTGCGGGGGCACTGGTCGGTCGTGTCGGGGACGGTGTCGTTGTCGTCGTCGGTGTCGCAGGCGTCGCCCTGGCCGTCGGAGTCGAAGTCGGCCTGGTTGACGTTGGAGACCGCTGGACAGTTGTCGATCGCGCTCCATACGACGTCGTTGTCGGGGTCGGTGCACGTGTCGAGCCGCACGCGCATGCCCCAACGGATGAGCCTTGCGTTTTGGTCGCCGCTCGCGTTGGCCATGATGAACGACCAGTTGCCCGAGAAGGGTCTGGGAGGGGTACTGAACGAGTTGAGCGATTCGGCGGGCGAAAATGCGCCGCGGTACGGCGCGCTGCCGAGGCTGATCGAGTTCGCCGAGCTGTTCGTGAACAGCGTCCGGTCGAAGTTCGCGCCCGACGCAATGCCCGCGTTGAGCAGATTCAGGTTCAACGATCCGTGCTGGAAGTTGAAGGACACCTTCGAGTCGTCGGCGTGGGTGGCGGTCACGCGCACATCGACGCCGCCGGTGATGGTCCCGGTGCCGGCGAGCGAGCGCGGGCTGGTGACCGATGCGCCGTTGACGACCGGCGCGTCGACGTCGGCGTCAGCCTCGTCGCACGGCGGCAGGCTCCCCGGGCAGTCGCCGGCCGCCCAGTGGATGCCCCATTCGTTGAGCTTCTGGGGCGGGGGCGGCGGGTCGTTCGGTCCGCCGCTCAGGGTGCCGCGCGTGTCGCGAACGTTGATCGTCCAGATGCCGGTCGGGTCAAGGCCGTCAAAGGCACTCAGCGGGTTCTGTGGCCTGAACGAGCCGGCGAAAGGTGCCGCGGCGGCGGTGATCGACGTCGAGGCCTCGTCGTTGAAGATCGTGCCCGTGTAGTTGGCGCCACTCCCGATGGCGCTCGCCAGGACCACCGTCTTGCCGCCATGGCTCACGGAGATCGACAGGTCGTGCTCGTCGGGGTGGGTGATGTCGACGTTGATGTCGACGTCCTCGAGCGGCGGGGACTTGGTGAAGAACCCGGGCGGAACGTACATCGAGTTCGTGGCCGACGCGAGCGGGATCCCGTCCGGGATCGAGATCGGCGTGTCAAGCGGCCGGTCGATCCCGCCGCACTGGGACGCCGACGCGGTCGCCGGCAGCACCAGCACAACCGCCGCCATCGCGATGATCAGCCGCAAGCTGCGCTTGAGCCCCGACACCCTGGGCTGAGCATAGGCCGGTTGCGATACACCGGCAACAAAGCGCTGACTCCCCGAAATCGCCGCTGCGCATCGTCGTCATCGCCAACGGATTCTCGTCGCGCATCGGCATACTCTGACGGCGCATGGTCTCGACCAACCAGTTCAAAGCGGGAAACCACATCGACGTCGAGGGCACGATCTTCAAGATCATCGAGTTCCAGCACGTCAAGCCCGGCAAGGGCGGGGCGTTTGTGCGCACGAAGCTGCGGCGCGCGTCCGACGGCGCGGTGATCGACCGCACGTTTCGCGCCGGCGAGAAGTTCCGTGCCGTGCGCACCGAGGCGCGCAAGATGCAGTTCCTGTACGCCGATGGCACCGACGCCCACTTCATGGACACGCAGTCCTACGAGCAGATGGCGATCCCCGAGACGTCGCTGGCCGACACGTTGCAGTGGACCAAGCCGAGCGAGGAGGTCGACGTGCTGTTCATCGACAACCAGCCCGCGGACCTGCAGATCGCGTCGTCGGTCGAGCTCGAGATCACCGAGACCGAGCCCGGCGTCCGCGGCGACACCGCCTCGGGCGGTGGCACCAAGCCCGCCACCGTCGAGACCGGCGCGCGGGTCAACGTCCCGCTGTTCGTCAACATCGGCGACCGGGTGAAGATCGACACGCGCTCCGGCGAGTACATGTCGCGCGCGTGAGCCGCCGCTCGGACCAGCGCCGGGCCGCCGTCTTCGCCCTGTACCAGCACTCCCAGCGAGGGGTCGAGCTCGACGAGGTCTTCGAGCCCAACGCCACCACGCTCACGCGCGCGCTTGCGTACGCGGCCGACGACTACGCCGAGCAGCTCGATGAGGTCATTGCCCGCCACGCCTCCGGCTGGACGATCGACCGTATCGCCCCGCTCGAGCGGGCGATCATGCGCATCGCGCTGCTCGAGATCCTGCACCCCGACGTCGCCCCCGGCGAGACCCCGATCCCGCCCGAGGGCGCGATCGATGAGGCGGTCGAGACCGCGAAGACGTATTGCGGCGCCCAGGCACCCGCGTTCGTCAACGGCATCCTCGCCGCCGCGCTGCGCGAGTTGCGCGAGACTTGCAGCCAATGACCGAACAGACCGCCCTAGACGATCTCGTGGCGCGCCTCGAGCGTGCAGCCGAGCAACTGCGCTCCGGCGACCTGTCGCAGGACGCCGCCGCCGGCCTGGTCGAGGACTGCGCCGCGCTGGCCGGCGAGGCGTCGGCCGAGCTCGAGCGCCAGGCCCGGGCCGCCGCGGCCGAGGCGGTCGCCCCGCCGCCGGGGCAGGACTCGCTGCTCTGAGCGCCGACCCGGGATATCCGGACGCGCTCGCGACCCGCGTCGAGGCCTACCTCAACGAGCTGCGCTTCACCGCGCCCGCCGCGCCGCAGACCGCCGGCCTCGACGAGGCGATGCGCTACTCGCTGCTGGCCGGCGGCAAGCGCATCCGCCCGGTGCTGGCGCTGGCGACCGCCGGCGCGGTCGGCGCGCCGCCCGACGACGTCCTGGCGCTCGCTGCCGCGATCGAGCTGATCCACACCTATTCGCTGATCCACGACGACCTGCCGGCGATGGACGACGACGAGCTGCGTCGCGGCCGCCCGACCTGCCACGTCAAGTTCGGCGAAGACGTGGCGATCCTGGCGGGCGACGCGCTGTACGCCGAGGCGTTCCACCACCTGCTCACCGCGCAGCCCGGCGATCCACGAAACGTCCTGGCCGCAGCCGCAGCGTTGGCCGGAGCGACCGGTGTCGATGGCATGGTCGGTGGGCAATACCTCGACGTGTCCGACCTCGGCGAGCTCGAGACCGTCCACCGGCTGAAGACCGGGCGACTGATCGGCGCCGCCGTGCACTGCGTCCTGTTGCTGCTCGGCACCGACGCCGCCACGACCGAGCGCTACCGCCGCTTCGCCGCCGAGCTGGGGATCCTGTTTCAGATCGTCGACGACATTCTCGACGTCACGGGCACCGAGGCGGCCCTGGGAAAACCCCAGGGCAGCGACGAGCGCCACGGCAAGCGGACGTACGTCAGCGAGTACGGCCTCGATCGCGCACGAGCGCTCGCGCGGCGCAGTCACGCCAGCGCGCTCGATACCCTGAGCGAGGCCGCGGAACCGTCCGCGACCACCGATCTGCGCCAGATCACCGACTTCATTCTCACCCGGACCGCATGACGCCCCGTCTACTGGACTCGATCGACCGACCGCAGGACCTCCACGGACGCAGTGAGGAGGAGCTCGCCCAGATCGCCCAGGAGATCCGCGAGCACATCATCGATACGGTCGGGACGATCGGCGGCCACTTCGGCGCAAACCTCGGCACGTGCGAGCTCGCCGTGGCGTTGCACTCGCTGTTGGACTCGCCGCGCGACAAGCTCGTGTGGGACGTGGGCCATCAGGCCTATCCCCACAAGGTGTTGACCGGCCGTCGCGACCAGCTGCCGACGATCCGCCAGTACGAGGGCCTGGCCCCGTTCTGCTCGATCGCCGAGTCCGAGCACGACATCATGGGCGCCGGTCACGCCTCGACGTCGATCGGCTACGCCGTCGGGCTCAAGGAGGGAATGAAGCTGCGCGGCGACGTCGACGCCGGCAACGTCGTCGCCGTGATCGGCGACGGCGCGATGACCGGCGGCGTCGCGTTCGAGGCGATCCACCAGGCCGGCGGGCTGGGCACGCCGATCGTCGTCGTCCTCAACGACAACGGCATGTCGATCGCCCCCAACGTCGGCGCCCTGTCGCGCTACTTCACGCGCATGCGCCTGAACCCGAAGTGGTGGCACACGCGCGAAGGCGTCGAGCAGAAGCTGACCGAGTTGCCCGGCCCGATCGGCGCCACGATCGAGCGCGTCGGGCCGCAGCTCAAGGAGTCGCTGAAGGCGTTCTGGGCGCCGGGCCTGTTCTGGGAGGAGCTCGACTGGGCCTACGTCGGCGTGATCGACGGCCACGACGTGCGCGCCCTGCGCCGCGCGCTGGGGCAGGCGCTGGCCGCCGAGCGGCCGGTCGTCGTCCACATCTCGACGGTCAAGGGCAAGGGCTTCGCGCCGGCCGAGGACGGCGGGCTGGAGGGCATGGAGCAGTGGCACGCGGCCAAGCCGAAGTCGATCGTCGACGGGCTCCCGGCGGTCGTGAGCGCCAAGACCGGTGCGCCGCCGTCGCCGCCCCAGTACACGTCGGTGTTCGGCGAGGCGATGGTCAAGGAGGTGCGCCGCGACCGGCGGATCGTCGGGATCACCGCGGCGATGAACTCGGGCACGGGCCTCAACATCCTCCAGAAGGCCGAGCCCGACCACTACTTCGACGTCGGCATCGCCGAGCAGCAGGCGGTCCTGTTCGCCGCCGGGCTCGCGCTCGAGGGCGTCAAGCCGGTCTGCGCGATCTACTCGACATTCCTGCAGCGCGCCTATGACCAGATCGTCCACGACGTGTGCCTGCAGAAGCTGAACGTCGTCTTCGCCATGGACCGCGCCGGCCTGGTCGGCGACGACGGGCCGACCCACCACGGCGTGTTCGACATCGCCTACCTGCGCTGCCTGCCCAACCTCGTGCTCGCCGCGCCGCGCGACGAGCAGCTGCTACGCGATTTGCTGCACACCGCGCTGCGCTACGACGACGGCCCGTTCGCGCTGCGCTATCCGCGCGGCGAGGGGGTCGGCGTTCCGCTGACCGACGCGCGCGAGATCGCGATCGGCACCGGCGAGGTGCTGCGAGCCGGCGATCGCGTCGCGCTGGTCGGCTACGGGAGCGGGGTCGGCAAGGCGCTGGAGGCGGCCGAGCTGCTGGCCGCGCACGGGATCGAGGCGACGGTCGCCGACGCGCGCTTCGCCAAGCCGCTCGACCGCGGGCTGCTGGCCCAACTCGCCGCGGAGCACCCGCTGCTGGTCACGGTCGAGGAGGGCGTGCTGGCCGGCGGCTTCGGCAGCGCCGTCTGGGAGGAGCTCAACGAGGCCGGCGTGCCGGTCCCGCGGATGCTGCGCGTCGGGATGCCCGACCGCTACGTGACCCACGGCAAGCCGGCCCTGCTGCACACCGAGGTCGGCTACACCGGCAAGGCGATCGCCCAGCGGATCGAGGCGGCGCTCACGGCCACCGATCGCCTCACGGTTCAGTAGACGCGGCCGGCGACCGGCCTTAAATGGAAACGACCCGCCTTTGGGAGCGGGCCGAATCCGGGGGGAGGAGAGAACTGCTATGTGGTCCAACGGTGATGCTCTATGCGCTGATGAGGCGGTACTCCTGCGGATGTCGACCGGGTCGTGCCGTCACCGCGTCCTCATCAACCAGTCGGGCATCATCGTGCGCCTACCGCCTCCGCGGTGTGACGTGGATCACACTTTTCACCCCCAACCGTGCAAATCCTGCCACATCGCGGCGTCGGAGTACGGTTCAGACCCAATTTCATGGCCCAGAACAAGGTCCGACTCGACACATTGCTGGCTCAGAGGGGCCTTTTTGCGTCGCGATCTCGCGCCGCGGCATCCGTGATGGCCGGCGACGTGCGGCTCGGCGACGGCGGTGAGCGGGCCGCGAAGCCCGGGAATGCTCGTCGACCCGGGCGTCGCGTTGAGCGTCGCCGACGCGCCGCGGTTCGTCTCGCGCGGCGGGATCAAGCTGGCCAACGCGCTGGCCGCGACCGGCGTCGTCGGTCGCGGGGCGCCGGTGCCTCGACGCGGGGGCCTCGACCGGCGGCTTCACCGACTGCCTGCTCCAGGCCGGCGCCGCACACGTCGTCGCCGTCGACGTCGCCTACGGCGAGCTGGACTGGAAGCTGCGCACCGACGATCGCGTGACGGTGCTCGAGCGCGTCAACGCCCGCGCGCTGCGCGTCGGACCAGCTTGCCCTACGCGCCCGGACCTGATCGTCTGCGACCTGTCGTTCATCTCGCTGACCAAGGTCCTGCCGGCGCTGCTGGCGACCGCGGCGCCGGCGTTCGATGCGCTGGCGATGGTCAAGCCGCAGTTCGAGGTCGGGCGCGCGGCTGGTCGGCAAGGGCGGCGTCGTGCGCGACGTCGTCGGTGCGCCGTGAGGCGCTGCGCTCGGTGGCGGGCGCCGCGGTCGACGCGGGTGCGTCGGTGCTCGGCTTCGCCCCGAGCGGCCTGGCCGGCCCGAAGGGCAACCTCGAGACGTTCGTGTGGCTCGGCGAGGCGGGGCGCGCGGGGACGCTGGCCGATGTCGACGCCGCGCTCGAGGCGGTCGAGGCGTGAGCACGCCGCGCCGCGCGACCGTGTTCACCCACGGCCGCCCGCAGCAGACCGCGGCCGCGCTCGCGGCGCTCGTCGCCGCGGCGCGCAAGGCCGGCGTCGAGCTGCGCTTCGACGCCGAGGAGACGGCCAAGCACGCGCCTCACCGCCGCCGAGGGGATCAAGGTCGGGGCCGAGATCGCCGACGACGTCGACGTCTGCATCGTGCTCGGCGGCGACGGGACGATCCTTCGCGGCCTGCGCAGCTACGCGTCGAAGGCGTGCCCGTGTTCGCGGTCAACTTCGGCGAGGTCGGATTCCTGGCGACCGTCGACCCCGACGAGATCGACGCGGGCTTCGAGCGCGCGTTCGCGGGCGACTTCGAGGTCCTGAAGCTCCCGGCGCTGGCGCTCGAGGTGCCCGCCGGCAGGGCCGGCGCGATCAACGACGTGTCGTTGCACCGCAAGGTCGGCAAGCGCGTCGCGCGGCTCACCTACGAGCTCGACGGCAGCGAGCTGGGCAGCGTGCGCTGCGACGGGCTCGTCGTCGTCGACGCCGGCCGGCTCGACCGGCTACAACCTCGCCAACGGCGGCCCGGTGCTGGCGTGGGGGGTCGAGGGCTACGTCGTGTCGTTCATCGCCCCGCACTCGCTGACCGCGCGGGCGCTGGTCGTCGCCCCGGGCGACCCGCTGACCGTCCGCAACCGCTCCTACGACGCGGTCGAGTTGTCGATCGACGGCCAGCCGGCCGGCGAGATCGAGCCCGGGGACGCGATCACGGCGCGGTTCGTCGGCCAGGCCACGAACCTCGCGCAGATCCCGGGGTCGAGCTTCTACCGGCGGCTGCGCGAGAAGTTCGGGCTGCTGGCGTAGGTCGCTCGCGGCTGCATCACCGAGGAAGTGGAGGCGCCAGCGTCTGCGACGCTCCTTCCATCGAGGGCTGGGTTCCGGCCCGTATGGGGCCTGAAGCCAGCCCTCGATGAATGGGACGCCAAAGACGTGGGCGCCTCCACCTCCTCGAAGATGCAGTTTCGGTCCCCGCCAACGCGCATCGCCGCAACAAATCTGCGCCAACGCCGGACGCGAACATGCGTTCTGTCGGCACGCGCTGCTTTCATCGCTCCCATGCTTGCCGAGCTTCGCGTCGAGAACCTGCTGCTGATCGAGCGCGCCGAGCTGCGCCTCGCGCCCGGCCTGAACGTGCTGACCGGCGAGACGGGCGCCGGCAAGACCGTGCTGGCCCACGCGCTCGACCTGCTGCTGGGCGGACGTGCGCGCACCGGCATCGTCCGCCCGGGGGCGCCGGAGGCCTACGTCGAGGGCGTGTTCGAGGTCGGCGTCGCGAGGACGTCGGTGCTCGCCCGCCGGGTCGGCGGCGCGACGGGCGCACGCGCGCGTACGTCAACGGCCGCTCGGCGGCGGTCGGCGACCTGCGCGAGCTGGCCGACGGGCTGCTGTCGTTCTACGGCCAGCACGAGCATCGCAAGCTGACGCTGGCCAGTGCGCAGCTCGACCTGCTCGACGGGTTCTGCGGCACCGCGCAGGCGGCGCGCCGGGCCGAATGCGCCCACGCGTGGCGCGACTTGCGCGACCTGCACGCGGCGCTCGAGGAGCTGCGCGAGCGGGCCGGGGCGCGGGAGCGCGAGCTCGACCTGCTGGCGTTCGAGATCGACGAGATCGAGCGCATCGAGCCCGGCGCGGCCGAGCATGAGGAGCTGCTGGGCCGTCGCGGGCGCCTGCGCCACGTCGAGGCGTTGCGCGGCGCGGCGGTCGGCGGCGCGCCGGCGCTCGAGCCCGAGGACGGCGCCGGCGCGTGCGCGCTGCTGGCCGCGGCGGCCGGCGCGCTCGACGACGTCCGCGGCGTCGATCCGGCGCTCGACGAGCTCGCCGACGCGCTGCACGCTGCGCTCGTCGAGACGCAGGACGTCGCGGCCGAGCTGCGCCGCGCCGGCGAGGGCTCTCGACGCGGCGCCGGGCGAGCTCGAGGCGACCGAGGAGCGCCTGGCGCTGCTCGACCGCCTCGCCCGCAAGCACGGCGGCTCGATCGACGCGGTGCTCGAGCACGCCGAGCGCTGCCGCGCCCGTCGCGACGAGCTGGCCGATGCCGAGGTCGCGCTCGAGCAGATGACCGAGCGCATCGCCGCCGCTCAGGCGCAGCTACGACGCGCTCGCCGAGCAGCTGCACGACGCGCGCGCGGGTGCCGCCGGCGCGCTCGCCGACGCCGTCCGCGGCCGCCTCGGCGCGCTGGCGATGGAGGGCGCGTCGTTTGACGTCTCGCTCGCCGCGCGCGAGCCCGGCCCGGCGGGCGCCGACGCGGCCGAGATGCTGATCGCGCCCAACCCCGGCGTGCCCGCCGCGCCGCTGCGCGAGACCGCGTCGGGGGGAGAGCTGTCGCGCGTGATGCTGGCGCTGCTCGGCGCGGCCAACGCCGGCGGGACGACGACGCTCGTGTTCGACGAGGTCGACGCCGGCATCGGCGGCCACACCGCGCACGCGGTCGCCGAGCAGCTGCGCACGCTCGCCGACGGCCGTCAGATCATCGCCATCACCCATCTGCCGCAGATCGCCGCGGTCGGCGGCGCGCCACTTCCGGATCGCCAAGGACGCGTCGGTGGAGCCGGCGCGCACGACGGTGCAGGAGCTCGCCAACCGCGAGCTGGTGGGAGAGCTCGTCCGGATGCTCGGCGGTCAGGACGGCGACGTTGCGGCGCGCCGCCACGCCAAGGAGCTGCTCAAGGCCGCGTAACGCGTTGTTCATGCGCGGCGGCGGCGGCGTGCCCGCTCTACACTCATGCGCGCAATGGCGGTGGCGCGCATCAGTGCGGTTCAGAGCGCCCAGGCCGCGCAACCGGCGATGCCCGAGGTCGTCGGGCGCGCTCGGCTCGGGCGCAAGACGAAGCTGCTCGTCAAGCGGCTGGTGGCCGGCGACGTCGCGGTCATCGACCACCGCGACCTCGATCGCGTCAGCGCCGAGGACCTGATCGCGGTCGGCGTCGCCGCGGTCGTCAACTGCCGGCCGTCGTCGACCGGCGACCTACCCGAACATGGGCCCGCTGCTGCTCGTCCAGGCGGGCATCCCGCTCGTCGACATGCCCGACGACACGCTGTTTCGCGCGATCAGCGACGGCGACGTCGTCAGCCTGCGCGGGGGCGACGTGCGGCGCAACGGCGAGATCGTCGCCCGCGGCCACGCGCACGATCCGGCCGTCGTGCGCGCCGCGACCGACGAGCGCCGCCGGGCGATCGGCAACGCGCTCGAGCGCTTCGCCCGCAACACGATCGAGCACATGCTCGAGGAGCGCGAGCTGCTGGCCGGCAAGCTCGAGCTGCCGCGCTTCCGCACCGACTTCCGCGACCGCCCGTGCCTGGTCGTCGTGCGCGGCGTCGACCACCAGATGGACCTGCGTGCGCTGCGGCCCTACGTCCGCGACATGAAGCCGGTCCTGGTCGGCGTCGACGGCGGCTCCAACGCGATCATCGAGGCCGGCTTCACGCCCGACATGATCGTCGGTGACTTCGACTCGACCGAGGACTCGACGCTGCGCTGCGGGGCCGAGCTCGTCGTCCACGCCTACCCCGACGGCCGCGCGCCGGGCCGCGAGCAGCTCGACCGCCTCGGCCTGCCGTACAAGATCGTTCCCGCGCCGGCCACGAGCCAGGACGTCGCGATGCTGATCGCCGCTGAGAAGGGCGCGAACCTGATCGTCTCCGTCGGCTCGCAGTTCAACCTCGTCGAGTTCCTCGACAAGAACCGCGAAGGGATGTCGTCGACGTTCCTGACGCGGCTGCGCGTCGGCGAGATCCTCGTCGACGCCAAGGGCGTGAGCCGGCTCTACCGGCCGCGGCCCGGGCCGTCGCCCCCGTCCTCATCATGGTCGCGCTCGGGCTCGCGTCGATCGTCGCCGTGGTGGCGGTGACGCCCGGGCTGCGCGAGGTCGCCGACCTGCTGTGGCTGCGGCTCGAGCTGTTGCTCGGCATCGGCCCCTGAGCGCCCTGTATGCTTCATCCTCGTCGGTAGATGTTCGACTTCCGCTACCACGCGCTGTCGCTGACCGCGGTCGTCGTCGCGCTCGTCCTCGGCGTCCTGCTCGGCGTCGCGATCGGCGACCGCGGGCTCGTCTCGTCGGGCGAGAAGAGCATCCGCAGCGACCTGCGCCACGCGATCGCGTCGTCCCAGCATCGCGCCGACGAGCTCCAGGGCAAGCTCAACGGGCGCAAGAAGGTGCTCGACAAGGTCTTCCCGCTGCTCGTCGACGGCCGGCTCGCGCGCCAGGACGTCGGGATCGTCTACCTCGGTCCCAAGTCCGACGCCGCCAACGGCGCGATCCTCGATGCGGTCAAGACGGCGGGCGGCCACCCGGCGTGGCAGCTCGCGTTCAAGGAGCCGCTCGACGCCGAGGCGATCGCCGCGAACGCCGGATCGACCCAGTACACGCACCTCGCCGACGACCCGACGCCCGACGACCCGACGCTCTACAGCGACCTCGGCGAGCGCGTCGGCACCCAGCTCGTGACCGGCGGACAAGCTGCTCAAGCACGAGCGCGCGTCGCTGTCGGACTCGTTCGACGGCGAGCTGACGCCGGTCGCCAACATCGTCGTCGTGCGCAACCCGCCGGAAGACCTCGACCAGCAGCAGAAGGCGACGGTCGGCGCGTTCGAGACAGGCGTGATCAAGCGGCCTGCGCGCAAGCCCGGCGCGACCGCGATCGGCGTCCAGACCGACACCGCGACGCCGTCGCAGATCAACTGGTACGACCAGCCAGAGCCTGACCACGGTCTCCGACGTCAACCAGGTCGAGGGCAAGATCTCGCTCATCTACGCGCTCAACGGGACCCAGGGCAACTTCGGCAGCGGGGATGTGCCGAACCTCCCCGACCATGGCTGACGGGCCCTCAGGACCAACAGGCGAAAATCCCCGATCGGCACTCGACCTCGGGGCGAAGGTTGAGACCGTGGACGCAGGGGACAATGATGGGGTGGCGACGATCCCCAGCGCCAACATGCCTGCGTACGAGCCGGTTCCCGCTCACCCCGACGAGGTCTTCGACCCCGAGGGCACGCCGCACCCCCACGCGCAGCGGCTGGCCACGTCGCTGGCCGCGATGGGCCCCGAGGCCCTCATGTCCGCCGGCCGGCGGCGCGACGCGTCGTTCATCGCCCAGGGCATCACCTACGAGTCAGGCGCCGACGGCGAGCCGGTCCGCGACCGCCCGTTCCCGCTCGACCTCGTGCCGCGGATCGTCCCCGCCGACGAGTGGGCGGTCATCGAGCGCGGCCTCGTCCAGCGGATCACCGCGCTGAACCACTTCGTCGACGACATCTACCACGGCCGCGCGATCGTCCGCGAGGGGATCGTGCCGTGGCGGCTGGTCGTCAGCCGCAGCCACTTCGCCCGGCCCGTCTACGGCATCCGCCCGCCGGGCGGTGTCTACTGCCACGTCTCCGGCTGCGACCTCGTGCGCGACGCCGACGGGCGCTGGAAGGTGCTCGAGGACAACGTCCGCACGCCGTCGGGCATCTCCTACGTGCTCGAGAACCGGCTGGCGATGACGCGGCTCGTGCCGGGCCTGTTCGCCGGCCACCGCGTGCGCCGCGTCGACCACTACCCGCAGCTGCTGCTCGAGGCGCTGCGCGCCGTCGCGCCGCGGTGGCGACGACCCGACGGTCGTCGTGTGGACGCCCGGCGCCTTCAACCCGGCGTACTTCGAGCACGCGTTCCTGGCCCGGTCGATGGGCGTCGAGCTCGTGCAGAGCTCCGACCTCGTCGTTCGCGACGAGGTCCTCTACATGCGCACGACGAGCGGCCTGGCGCGCGTGCACGCCGTCTACCGTCGCCTCGACGACGACTTCGTCGACCCGCTCGAGTTCCGCCCCGACTCGCTGCTCGGCGTGCCCGGGCTCGTTCGCGCCTACCGCGCCGGGACGGTCGCGATCGCCAACGCGTTCGGGACCGGCGTCGCCGACGACAAGGCGGTCTATCCCTACGTCCCCGAGATGATCCGCTTCTACCTCAAGGAGGAGCCGATCCTCGACAACGTCACGACCTATGCGATGTGGGACTCCCGCCAGCGCGAGGCGGCGCTCGCGCGGCTGCCCGAACTGGTCGTCAAGCCGACCGGCGAGTCGGGCGGCAAGGGCGTGTTCATCGGCCCGCAGACCGAGGAGCGCGAGCTCGCGGCGCTGGCCGACGTGATCCGCGCGTCGCCGGAGCGCTGGATCGCCCAGGAGCTCGTGCATCTGTCGACGGTGCCGACCGTGACCGCCGATGGCGCGCTGGCTCCGCGCCACGTCGACCTGCGGCCGTTCGCCGTCTACGGCGACGACGTGCGGATCGTCCCCGGCGGGCTGACGCGCGTCGCGCTGACCGAGGGCTCGATGATCGTCAACTCGTCGCGCGGCGGGGGGTCCAAGGACACGTGGGTGCTCGAGGACGGCGACGTGCGCGCCCCCGAGCCCCAGCCCGCGACGGCCGTCGTGGGGCCGCCGCTGAGCCCGCGTGCGAGCCAGGGTGAGTGGAGCGGCCAGCAGCAGGTGCAACAGCAGTGAGAACGAGGCGCTGATGCTGGCCCGGATCGCCCACGAGCTGTTCTGGCTCGGGCGTTACATCTCGCGGGCCGACCACACCGTGCGAATGCTCGACGGCGCGATGCAGGCCGACCTCCAGGGCCGCGCCGACGACCCGTCGGGCGTCCTGCTGAGCTGGGAGGGGCTGTTGGAGATCATGGGCGCGAGCGCGCGACGGCGGCCGCTCGCGCGACGAGGTCCATCGGGCGCTGACCGTCGACGAGGCCAACCCGGCGTCGGTCGTGTCGTGCCTGGCCAACGCGCGCGAAGGCGCGCGCCAGCTGCGCGACGTGATCTCCGGCGAGTGCTGGGAAGCGGTCAACACGACCCACCTGACGCTCGTCGAGGGCGCCGGCTCATCGCCGGCACGCGGCGGTCCGTACGCGTTTCACCGCTACGTGCGCGAGCGCACGGCGCTGTTCTGGGGCCTCGCCGCGAGCACGATGCTGCGCGACGACGCGAGCGCGTTCCTCGCACGCCGGCGGCCGCATGGAGTCGGCCGACATGGTGCTGCGGATGCTGCGCGTGGCGCTCGCGGCGGGGCCGTCGAGCGACGGCCAGGCGATGGCGCTGCTGCACGCGTGTCGGCGGCCTTCAGGCGTTCAACCGCGCGACCGGCATGGCGCCGATGGCCGACACGGTCGCCCGGTTCCTGCTCTACGAGCGCGAGTACCCGGACTCGGTCGCCTACAACGTCGACGCCGCTCGGCGCGAGCTCGAGTCGGCCGACGCGCCAGCCGCGGGCGTCGGAGCCGGTGCTGCGGCTGGCGCGGCTGTCGGC
This sequence comes from uncultured Actinomycetes bacterium, assembly GCA_963846975.1. Taxonomy (GTDB): domain Bacteria; phylum Actinomycetota; class Thermoleophilia; order Solirubrobacterales; family Solirubrobacteraceae; genus AC-49. The sequence continues at coordinate 19,508 of CAWJXY010000002.1, read as the reverse complement.
CGACCTCGAGTTCCAGCGCCGCGCCGGCCACGAGGCGGCGTCGCTCAACGAGCGCTTCGAGCGCGTCGCCGTCGAGCTGTCCGAGGTCGAGGACGACATCGCGGAGCGCTACTTCGCCGGCGCGATCGAGCCGGGCCTGGTCGTCTCATGACGACGTTCGCGATCCGCTACCTCATGCACTACCACTACGGCTCGCCGGTCGTCGACAACCTCAACGCGCTGCGCGTCACGCCGATGACCGGCAACTCCCAGGTCTGCGAGGACGTGCAGGTGCTCGTCGCGCCCGAGGCGCGCCTGCACCGCCACAACGACTACTACGGCACGCAGGTGCTCGAGTTCGGGATCGAGCGCGCGCACACCGAGCTGACGATCGACGTGCGCTCGCACGTGCGCACCGAGGCGCCGCCGCAGCCGCCCGAGGGCTCGTGGGCGCCGACCGAGACCGACGCCTACCGCGAGGCGGGCGCCGAGTACCTGTTGTCGGGCGACGACCGCCTCGCGCCGGGTGACCTCGACGACCTGATCCGCCACACGCGCGCGACGACGCCGCTGGCGACGGTCCGTCTGGTGTGCGAGCTGATCCCCGACCGGTTCGAGTACCGCGCGGGGGCGACGTACGTCGGGTCGACGGTCGCCGACCTGCTGCGGGCCGGGGCCGGGCGTCTGCCAGGACTTCGTCTCGCTGGCGCTGCTGCTGCTGCGCGAGCAGAGGATCGCCGCGCGCTATGTGTCGGGGTACCTGTGGGTCGCGCCCGCAGGACGGCAGCTCGGACTCGGCCGAGGTCCAGACCCACGCGTGGCTCGAGGCGCTCGTGCCGGGACCGGGCGGCGGCGAGCCGATCTGGGTCGGCGCCGACCCGACCAACCGCGGCCTCGTCGGGCGCCGACCACGTCAAGATCGGCCACGGCCGCCGCTACTCCGACGTCCCGCCGATCAAGGGCGTCTACCGCGGCGTCGCCGACGCCGAGACCGAGTCCAAGGTCGAGATGCGGCGGCTGGACGGGTGACGCGCCGCGTCCCGTTCGCCCACTAAGCTGCACCCATGCTCCACAAACTGGTCCCAGTACTGGCGACGGCGGCAGTCGTCATCTTCCCCGCGACCGCCGCGGCCAAGACCGTCTCCGTCACCGCCTCGTCCAACGGCAAGACCGTCCACCTGCACCGCGGCGACACGCTCAAGGTCACGCTGCGCGAGGTCAAGGACGGCGGCTTCACGTGGCGCACGCTGGTCGCGCCGGCGCCGACCGTGCTGAAGACCGTCTCCTCGCGCTATGTGCCGCCGAACCTTCCGCCCGGCGCGGTCGGGGGCCGGGGCGAGCGCGTCAACCGCTACCGGGCGGCCGGCGCCGGGCGCACAAAGGTGCGCCTCGGCGACTTCGGACCGGCCCGGGGCGCGAAGCCGTCCGAGCGCTTCACGCTGACCGTCGTCGTCGGCTGACCCGCGCCACGGCCCGAAGCGGGCCGCTACTCGGTCTCGAGCTTCAGCGCCGCGCTGTTCATGCAGAAGCGCTGGCCGCCGCGGTCGCTGGGGCCGTCGTCGAACACGTGGCCCAGATGGCCGCCGCAGCGCGCGCAGACGACTTCGGTGCGGCGCATGAACAGGCTGTTGTCGGGGCGCAGCTCGACCGCGTCGGCAATGACCGGCTCGGTGAAGCTCGGCCAGCCGGTGCCCGAGTCGAACTTGGTGTTCGCGTCAAACAGCTCGGCCCCGCAGCCGGCGCAGTGGTACATGCCGTCCTCATGGACGTTCCAGTACTCGCCGGTGAACGCCGGCTCGGTCCCCGCGCGACGCAGGACCTCGTACTGCTCGGGCGTCAGCTCGGAGCGCCACTGCTCCTCGGTCTTCTCGATCTTTTCCATGCTCTCCAGTCTCCTCGGTGACCGCCTACGTTACGCCGTCCGCCACCGGGGCTAGGTTCACGCGGTGCGTGCTCTGCCCATCGTCGTCGCCTCGATCGTCGCGCTGGGCATCGCCCCCTCATTGCGCGCCACGATGGCCGCCGCGGGCCGCGTCCGCAACAACTGGCGTGACGCGCCGCTGCCGTTCCCGTTCGGCATCCTGATCGTCGCGGCGGCCACCGTCTCGCTCGTCCCGTTGGTGCTCGTCGAGCGGATCGGCGAGACCACCGTCTTCGAGTACGGCGTCGGCCCAGCGCTCGTCTACGCGCTCGGCGTCGCGGCGCTCGGCCTGATCGACGACACGCTCGGCGGCGAGGCCGAGATCGCGCGCGGCTGGCGCGGCCACGGCGCGGCCGTACTCGGCGGGCGGTTCTCGACCGGCGCGCTGAAGGCGGCCGGGTCGCTCGGCCTCGCGCTGTACGTCGCGTTCGGCCTCGACGTCGACAAGTCGACGGGCGAGATGCTCCTGACCGCGGGCGTGCTCGTGCTCGCCACGAACTTCTTCAACCTCGTCGACCTGCGCCCAGGGCGCTGCGTCAAGGCTGTTCGTCCTGCTCGCGGCCGGGCTGACGATCGGGACGATGGATCTCGGCCCGCTGAAGGCGCTCGGCCTGCTCGCGGGCCCGGTCGTCATCGCCGGGCTCTACGACCTGCGCGAGCGGGCGATGCTCGGCGACACGGGCTCGAACCTCGTCGGCGCGCTCGCCGGCCTGTGGATCGTCCTGAGCCTCGACACGACGGGGCAGGCGGTGGCCCTGGTCGTGCTCGCCGCGCTGACCGCGTATGGGGAATTCCGTTCAATTTCGGGATTTGTCGAGCGCACCCCCGGCTTTCGTCACCTAGACTCGATAGGAAGAATCAAACATGCCTGACGCCCCTCGACAGACCCGCTACATCTTCGTCACCGGCGGCGTCGTCTCGTCGCTGGGGAAGGGCATCGCGTCGGCCTCGATCGGCCGGTTGCTCGTCTCGCGGGGCCTCTCGGTCGGCCTGCTGAAGTTCGATCCGTACATCAACATCGACCCCGGGACGATGTCGCCCTACCAGCACGGCGAGGTGTTCGTCACCGAGGACGGCGCCGAGACCGACCTCGACCTCGGCCACTACGAGCGCTTCACGTCGACCAACACGACGCGCGCCTCGAACGTCACCGCCGGCGGCATCTACAACGCCGTCATCAAGCGCGAGCGCCGCGGCGACTACCTCGGCGGCACGGTCCAGGTCGTCCCGCACATCACCGACGAGATCAAGTCGCGGATCAAGCTGATCGGCGAGACCGCTGATGTCGACGTCGTGATCGCCGAGATCGGCGGCACGGTCGGCGACATCGAGTCGCTGCCGTTCCTGGAGGCGATCCGCCAGTTCCCGGTCGACGTCGGCCGGCGCAACTGCATGTACATCCACCTCACGCTCGTGCCCTACATCGGCCACGCCGGCGAGCTGAAGACCAAGCCGACCCAGCACTCGGTCAACGAGCTGCGCCGGATCGGCATCCAGCCCGACATGCTGCTGTGCCGCTCGGAGTCGCCGCTGTCCGACGAGATCCGCAAGAAGATCGCGCTGTTCGCCTCGCTCGGCGCCGACGCGGTGATCTCGGCCAAGGACGTCGACAACATCTACAAGGTGCCGCTGTGGTACGCCCAGGAGGGCGTCGACGACCAGATCTGCGCGCACTTCGACATCGAGGCCCCGGCGCCCGACCTGCGCGAGTGGGACGAGATCTGCGCCCGCGCCGACGCCGCCTCACAGACGACGCGGATCGCGCTCGTCGGCAAGTACGTGGCGCTCGAGGACGCCTACCTGTCGATGTCCGAGGCGCTGCGTCACTCCGGCTGGCTGATCGGATCCAACGTCGAGATCGAATGGGTCGACTCCGAGACGCTCGACACCGACCAGATCACGCTCGACCGCCTCGAGCAGCGTCGACGGCGTGCTCGTCGCCGCCGGCTTCGGCGCCCGTGGCTGGGAGGGCAAGATCCGCGCCGCGCGGGTCGCGCGCGAGAACGGCATCCCGTACCTCGGCGTGTGCCTCGGGATGCAGGTCGCGGTCGTCGAGTTCGCGCGCCACGTCGCCGAGATGGCCGGCGCCAACTCGAGCGAGATGGACGTCGAGACCGAGTGGCCGGTCATCGACCTGCTGCCCGAGCAGAAGGAGGTCTCCGACCTCGGCGGGACGATGCGCCTGGGCGCCGACCCGGTGAAGCTCCACGACGGCACCAGGGCCCGCGAGCTGTACGGCGAGGCGGTCGTCTACGAGCGCCACCGCCACCGCTATGAGGTCTCGATCTCGCTGCGCAAGCGCCTCGAGGCGGCCGGGCTCGTCGTCTCCGGCACGTCGCCCGACGAGCGCCTGGTCGAGGTCATCGAGCTCACCGACCACCCGTTCTACGTCGCGTCGCAGTTCCACCCCGAGTTCAAGTCGCGCCCCGAGCGCCCGGCGCCGCTGTTCCGCGAGTTCGTCGCCGCCGCCCACCGCCACGCAGGCGACCGGCTCACCGGAGCGCTCGCGGACGAGTCGGACGTTCGCATCACGCGTGCGACCGGCTAGCACCGCGGAGCGGCGCGCGCCTCGGGCAGACGTTCGCGGCGCTGTGCGCGATCCCCAGCCCGTCGGGCCACGAGCAAGCGGTCGCCGACTGGCTGACCTCCGAGCTTCAGGCGATGGGCCTCGCCGTCACGCCCGACTCCAGCGGCAACCTGCTCGCCCGCCTCGACGGCCGCGGCGAGCGCAGCGTGCTGCTGTGCACGCACATGGACACGGTCCCGCACGACGGCATCGCGATCGACCCGGTCTGCGAGGACGGCCAGTGGAGCAACCGCAACGACGCGATCCTCGGCGCCGACAACAAGGCGGCGGTCGCGGTCGTCGTCGAGCTGCTGCGCCGCGCGAGCATCGAGTCCTCGCCGGTCGGGATCGAGGCGCTGTTCACCGTCTCCGAGGAGCCGGGGCTCAAGGGCGCGACCGCGTTCGACGTGACGCAGCTGCGGTCCGAATTCGGCTACGTGTTCGACCACGCCTCGCCGATCGGCGAGGTGATCATGGCCTCGCCGACCTACCTGCGCCTCGAGGCCGAGTTCGTCGGCGCCGCCGCCCACGCCGGGATCCGCCCTGAGGACGGGCGCAGCGCGATCCTCGCCGCGGCCAAGGCGATCGCCGCGATGCGCCTCGGGCGCCTGGACTGCCGACACGACGGCCAACGTCGGAACCATCGCCGGCGGCACGGGCCGCAACGTCGTCCCCGAACGCTGCCGGATCGAGGCTGAGGCGCGCTCGATGAGCGAGAGCACGGTCGAGGCGCTGATCGCCGAGATGGTCGACCACCTCCACGACGCGGCCAACGACCCGGCCTGCCAGTGCGACCTCGACGTCATCGTCGAGCGCGACTTCACCGGCTATCGCCAGCGCCCCGACTCACCGGCCGTGGTCGCCGCCGAGGCGGCGCTGCGCGCCTGCGGCTACACGCCGCGCGGCGTCGCGAGCGGGGGAGGCTCGGACGCCAACGCGCTCGAGGTCAAGGGTTTTCACTGCGTCAACCTCGCCAACGGCACCGAGCGCAACCACCAGCCCGACGAGCGGGTCAGCGTGGCGGCGCTGGACGGGATGCTGGATGTGGTGCTGGCGCTCGTGTCGGAGCTCTCCTAGCGCGCGCCTCGTAGGCGAACGCTGCCGCGGGCAGGACGACGAGCGCCGCGAGCTGTGCGGCGGCGGCGACCTGCGTGCCGAGCGGGATCGTCGCCACGCACGCGAGCGCCGCGACGACGCGGGCGCCCGACGACGCGATCTGCAGGACACGGCGAAACGCGGCCTCGGCGAACAGGAACAGCGCGACGCCCGCGCCGAGCTCGCTCGCCGACGCGTCGGTCAGGCGATCGAACGGGTGCGCGATCGCGGCATGCTCGCCGGCCGCGATCAGCACGATGCCCAGTAGCAGCGGGATGAAGCACAGGCCGAAGCCGTCGAGCGCCATCGACGCCCGGCGCTTGAGGTCGGGCTCGGCCGTCATCGCCGCCTCGGCGCGCTCGTCGTCGCCGCCGAAGTAGGCCCACCACAGCAGAGCGCTCAGTGCGAGCCCGAGGATCGCGATCGCCACGTGCTGGGCGTCGAGCTTGTGCGCGTCGACCGACGCCCCGACCGCGACGACCGACTCCCCGATGGCGATCAGCACGACGAGGCCGTGGCGCTCGACGAAGTGCGCCGGACCGATCTCGAACGCCGCGAGCTCGACGGTTCGCGACAGACCCCACGTGACGGCGACCGCGGCCGCCCACAACACGTCCTGTGCCGTCCCGCCGGCGATCCCTCCCGCCAGCACCAGTGCCGCGGCCGCGATGTTGTAGCGGAAGATGCCCAGCATCGCCTCGGGCGCGGCGCCCGACGCCTGCTGGAACAAAACGACGTGGACGAGGATCACGACGAGGTAGGCGACCCCGAACCAGACGCCCGTGTCGCCGAACGCGTCGGGGATCGACAGCGCGACGACGAAGAACGCGGCCATACCGCCGAGTAGCGCGGTGCGTCGCCGCGCGCCCTCCATCGTCACGTGGTTGGTCAGCCATGCGTAGCCGCCGTACATCCACCAGATCACGGCCAGCATCAGGACGACCCGCAGCACGCTGTGCCAGCCCGGCTCGCCGGTCAGCACGATCGTCAGCTGCGTGATCGTGAAGACGAAGACGAGGTCGAAGAACAGCTCGAGCGTCGAGACGCGGGCTTCCTCGGGCACCGGGGTTCAGCGTACCCGAGGCGGACCTGATCCTCGGCTCGGTGACCTGAGGGTGGACTGGAGGTCCAGTCAGGCGTAGGGTCGTACGGACGTGCTGGCGGCGCAAGCTGGGGTATCTGCCCGTAGAGTGCGCGCGTCGCTCATTGTCTGAACGGAGGAGTTCTATGAAGTTGGTACGTCTAACAGCCGTTATTGCAGTGCTCGGTAGCTTCGCGGTCGCGATGCTCGGCAGCGTTGCGAACGGCGCCGGCGGCAAGACCGTCGATCTGTACTCCAGTCTCCCGCTGCAGGGCGCGTCGAAGGCCCAGTTGGCCGCGCTGGTCAACGGCATCAAGCTCTCGCTGTCGCAGGCCAAAAACCGTGCCGGTCAGGTGACCATCAAGTACCAGTCGCTCGACGACTCAATCGCTCAGACCGGCGCCTGGGATGCGGCCAAGACCGCGCAGAACGCGCGCAAGGTCGCCGGTGACAAGAACGCCATCGGCTACATCGGCGAGTTCAACTCGGGCGCGACTGAGGTCTCGCTGCCGATCCTCAACCAGGCCGGCATGCCGATGGTCTCGCCGGCCAACACGTACGTCGGCATCACGACGAACGAGCCCGGCTCGGCGCCCGGCGAGCCGCAGAAGTACTACCCGACGGGCAAGCGCACCTACATGCGCATCGTGCCTCGTGACACGATCCAGGCCGCGGCGCTGCTGGGCCTGATGAAGCAGAACGGGTGCAAGAACGTCGCGCTGGCCAACGACAAGGACACGTACGGCGCCGGCCTCGGTCGCCTGATCCAGATCCAGGCGGCCAAGAAGGGCGTCCATCTGCTGGGCAACCAGGGCATCGACAAGACCGCGGCGAACTTCCGCGGCCTGGCGGCCAAGTTCAAGCAGCAGAAGGCCGACTGCTTCGTGTTCGCGGGCATTACCGCCAACGGCGCGGCGCAGCTGTACAAGGACGTGAACGCAGCGCTTCCGAAGGCCAAGCTGTACGGCGGTGACGGCGTCTGCGAGTCGGGCCTCACCAACCCGAAGAAGAAGGGCATTCCCGCGTCCGTCGGTAAGCAGTTCCAGTGCACGGTCGCGACGCAGAACCTGACCGCCTACCCGGGCGGCCGGCAGTTCCTGCGGGCCTACACGCGCGCCTACCATGACGCGCACCCGGACCCGTACGCCATCTACGGCTACGAGGCCGGCAGCCTGTTCATCGACACGCTGAAGCGCCTCGGTCCGAACGCGACGAACCGCGCCAAGGTCCTCGCGGCGCTGTTCGCCACGAAGAACCGCCGCTCGGTCCTCGGCACGTACTCGTTCGACAAGAACGGGGACACGACCGCGACCGCTTACGGCGTGTACAAGGTCGGAAGCGACGGGAACCCGACGTTCGAGAAGTCCGTCAAGTAGGACTGCACTAGCTAGAGGGGTTTCGTGGGGCGGGCGCTGGAAGCCCGCCCCACGTGTTCCCCCAAATTGCTGTTGACTCTGTCTCACCGTGGCTGTGAAACCCGCAGTACCAGACATCCCCGTGGTGTCCAGCTCGTTCTTCGATCCGGTCCGCCGGGTGTTCGGCCGCTACGGGCTGTACGTCCTTCTCGTCGCGTTCCCGCTGTACTTCGCGATCAAGGACCTGGCCAACGACGGCAACGTCGCGCATCTCGCCCAGAACCTCTTCTCCGGGCTGTCCAACGGCTCGATCCTGGCGCTGATCGCGATCGGCTACACGCTCGTCTACGGGATCATCGAGCTGATCAACTTCGCCCACGGCGACGTGTTCATGATCGGCTCGTTCACCGCCTCGCAGTTCTGGAGCGTGATCCTCGGCGTCAGCATCGCCACAAGCGTGGCGGGCCGGGTCGGCGCGATCATCCTGTCGCTCATCGTGGCGATGGTCGTGTGCGGCGGCATGAACGTGATGATCGAGAAGGTCGCGTATCGGCCGCTGCGCAGTGCCCCGAAACTCGCCCCGCTGATCACCGCGATCGGCATGTCGTTCATCCTTCAGAACGTCGGCCTGCTGTGGCTCGGTGGCTCGCCGGTCTCCGTCGATGACCTCATCTGGGCCCAGAAGGACGTCTTCACCGTCCTCGGCGTCACGGTCACGGCGGCCGACCTGCTGGCGTTCGCGGTCACGATCCCGCTCGTCTGGACCATGACGATGTTCATCAGCCGCAGTCGTCTCGGCAAGGCGATGCGGGCCACGGCGCAGGATCCCGAGGCCGCCCGCCTGATGGGCATCAACATCGACACGACGATCTCGGCGACGTTCCTGATCGGCGGCGCGTTGGCCGGTGCGGCCGGCCTCATCTACGCCCTCTATCAGACGACGATCTGGTACTTCCAGGGCTTCGAGTCGGGGCTGTTGGCGTTCACCGCAGCCGTGATGGGCGGGATCGGCAACCTCAGGGGCGCCGTCGTCGGCGGCCTGATCATCGGCTGCATCCAGCAGATCTCCGACAACCGCATCGGGACCGACTGGACCCCGGCGATCGTCTTCGTCTTCCTGATCCTGATCATGATCCTGCGACCGCAGGGGATCTTCGGCGAACAGACCCGCGAGGCCGGCTGATGGTCGCGAGCTGGCAGACGTGGCGCGAGGGGTTGCCCTGGTGGGTCGGCAAGCTCGTCTTTCTGATCGGCCTGCTCGTGGTCATCTGGTTCCCGACGGGCGTGTCGGAATCCGGCGACGCGTTGAACACGGCGACGCTCGCCCTCGCCTATATCGTCATGGCCCTCGGGTTGAACATCGTCGTTGGCTTCGCGGGGCTGCTCGACCTCGGGTATCTCGCGTTCTACGCGATCGGCGCCTACTGCGTGGGCTGGTTCGGCTCGGGCTTCTACGCCCAGAACAACGTTCACTTCCTCTCCACGAAGTTCGCGAGCCTGCTGCCCGGCATCCATCTGTGGTGGCCCGTCATCGTGCTCATCGCAATCGTCCTGTGCGCGATCGCCGGCGTGCTCATCGGCCTGCCGACGCTGCGGTTGCGCGGCGACTACATCGCGATCGTGACGCTGGGCTTCGGTGAGATCATCCGGGTCTTCGCCCAAAACGGCGACGAGATCCACATCTTCGGCCACCAGCTCACCAACGGCCGCCAGGGCATCACTGCGACCGACGCGATCGGGTTCCCCGGCCATCAGGGGTTCTCGCAGCTCGATCTCAGACCGTGGTACTGGGTCGCGCTCGGGATGGTCCTGATCACGCTCTACGTGAACTTCCGGGTGCGCGACTCGCGCCTCGGACGCGCGTGGATCGCCATCCGCGAGGACGAGGTCGCCGCCGCGTCGATGGGCGTGCCGCTCGTCCGGACGAAGCTGATGGCCTACGCGACGGGCGCGGCGCTGGGCGGCATGGCCGGCGCGTTCCTGGGCTCCTACCTCACGAACGTCACGTCGGACTCGTTCCAGTTCTCGTTCTCGATCCTGATCCTGGCGATGGTGATCCTCGGAGGCCTCGGGTCGATCTGGGGGGTCGTGCTCGGCGCCATCGCACTTACCTACATCAACTACGAGCTGCTGCCAAACCAGCTCAACGACCTACCCGGAAAGTTCGGGCTCAACTTCGCGCTGACCGACGTTCAGATCGCGATCTACGGCGCCCTGCTCGTGATCATCATGGTGCTGCGTCCGCAGGGCCTGCTCCCTGAGCGAGGGCACCGGATGGAGCTCGCCGAGGGCATCGGGGCCGGCGATGCGATGGCGGCCGAGGGGATCATCGAGGAGCCGGTGTGAGCGAGACCGCCGTCAGCGAGAACGGCGCGAGCGAGAACGGCGCGAGCGACGACATCCTCACCGCGAGCCGGTTGTCGAAGGTCTTCGGCGGCGTCGTCGCGGTCAACGACGTCTCGTTCTCGATCCCGCGGCGCAGGATCGTCTCGATCATCGGTCCCAACGGGGCCGGCAAGACCACGTTCTTCAACATGCTCACCGGCCTCTACAAACCCGACACGGGCGGGATCAGCTTCGAGGGCCGCAACATCACCGGCGCGCGCCCCGACCAGATCACCCACGCTGGCATCAGCCGGACGTTCCAGAACATCCGCCTGTGGGCGACGATGTCCGCGCTCGAGAACGTCATGGTCGGCAATCACACACGGATGCGTACTGGGCTGACCGGCGCCCTGCTGCACCCGCCGCGCTGGCTGCCGACGAGCATCAAGCTACCGCTGCGCCGCGTCAACGTCGAGGAGCACGACGTGCGCGACAAGGCGCTCGAGGTGCTCGACCTCGTCGGCCTCAGCGCGTCGCACGCCGACCAGCTCGCGATCAATCTGTCCTACGGCGACCAGCGCCGAGTCGAGATTGCCCGAGCGCTCGTGTCGGACCCGCAGCTTCTGCTGCTCGACGAGCCGACGGCCGGCATGAACCCGCAGGAGTCGGCCGACCTGACGCGCTTCATGAACCGCCTGCGCGACGAGCGCGACCTGACGATCCTGCTGATCGAGCACGACATGCGGGTCGTGATGGGCGTCTCGGAGCGGGTCACGGTGTTCGACAACGGCGAGAAGATCGCCGAGGGCGCGCCGGCGGACGTGCGGGCCGACCCGCGAGTCGTCGAGGCCTACCTCGGGAAGCAGGGCTGAGGCATGGCGATGCTCGAAGTGCAGGAGATCGCGACCTACTACGGAAACATCCAGGCGCTGAAGGGGGTCTCGCTGACCGTCGACGAGGGCGAGATCGTGACGCTGATCGGATCCAACGGCGCCGGCAAGTCGACGACGCTGCGCTCCATCTCCGGCATCTCGCCGCCCCGCACCGGCTCGATCAAGTTCGCCGGGCACGAGATCTCGAGGACCGCGCCCCAGGACATCGTGGCCCTGGGGATCTCGCAATCTCCCGAGGGCCGGCACTGCTTCCCGCGCATGACCGTGCGCGAGAACCTCGACATGGGCGCCTACCTGCGTCGTGACAAGGAGATCGCTGACGACATCGAGCGGGTGTTCGTGCTGTTCCCGCGCCTCCAGGAGCGCGAGAAGCAGAAGGCGGGCACGATGTCCGGCGGCGAGCAGCAGATGCTCGCGATCGGGCGGGCGCTGATGGCGCGGCCGAAGCTGCTGCTGCTCGACGAGCCGTCGATGGGCATCGCCCCGGTTCTCGTGGACCGCATCTACGAGACGATCGCGGAGATCAACAAGCAGGGCACGACGATCCTGCTCGTCGAGCAGAACGCCAACTACGCGCTGGGCACCTCGACCCGTGGGTACGTGCTCGAGACCGGCCGGGTCGCGATCTCCGATACGTCGGAGAACCTGCGCACCAACCCGCAGGTCCAGGCCGCCTACCTGGGGGGCGACTGATGGTTCTCGGCCTGATCGGTGCCGCGGCACTGTATGTGTTTCTCGTGTGGTTGGCCTCGGCGTGGTTCGCGGCGTACCTCTCACAGCGCAAGGGCTATAGCGAGCGGGCCGGCCTCGCGGCGGGGCTGCTGCTATCGATCCTCGGGCCGATCATCTGGCTGTGCATCCCGGCCCGCAGCGGGAGCGACTGGAAGCGCAAGGGCGCGTTCGGCAAGACGCTGAAGGACGGCAGCGGCTAGGAACTAAGCTGCGGCCTCGTGCTCGAGGCCCGGACCGTCCCTGCCAGCGAACCCCCGGCCAGCGATCTCGTGGCGGCGATGGTCGCCGAACTGGTGCCGCTGTACGGCGACATCAACGTGCCGGGCGCGCCGTCTGCGACCGCCACCGACATGAGCCCGCCGGGCGGCACGTTCGTCGTGCTCTTCGACGACGGGCGGGCGGTGGCGGGCGGCGGGCTCAAGCGCCTTGATGACCACGCGTGCGAGATCAAGCGCATGTACGTCGTGCCCGAAATGCGCGGTCGCGGGCTCGCCGGCCAGCTTCTGGTCGCGCTCGAGGACGAGGCGCGGCGCCTGGGCTACCGCATCGCCCGACTCGACACCGGCCCGCGCCAGCCGCACGCCCAGCGCCTGTACGAGAACGCCGGTTACCGACCGATCCACAACTTCAACGCCAACCCGTTCGCATCGTTCTGGGGGGAGAAGTCGCTGGTCACAGAGGACGATGCATGATCAGCAGGCCGACGTAGCCGCGGCTGGGGTGGGCGAACGCCTCGGGGACGGTCGCCAGCACGGTGAAGCCCAGTGAGCGCCACAGCGCGACGGCGCGCTCGTTGGTCTCGACGACGGCGTTGAACTGCATCGCACGGAAGCCGCGCTCGCGGGCCCAGGCGAGGACGTGCTCGGCGAGCGCGCGTCCCGTGCCCCGCCCGCCCTGTCGGGGATCGACCATGAAGCTCGCCGAGGCGACGTGCGACCCGGGCCCCGGGCGGACCGGGTAGGCGATCGCCGAGCCGAGGAGGGTGCCGTCGGGGTCGACGGCGACGAACGTGCTGCCCGGGCGGCGCGATCATCCACGCCCGCCGCGCCTCGTCCTCGGTGATCTCGGGGTCGATGGCGTAGGTCTCGCCGGCCGCGACGATTTCGCGGAAGAACGGCCAGATCGCGTCCCAGTCGGTCGGCTCTGCGCGTCGCGGATGAGCACGGGGCGAACCGTAACGCCCGCGTCGAATTCGTCCACTAAGATGCACGATCGTTGCCTGAAGTGGACGCAACGATCGACGACCTCACGCGCCGTGTCGGAGACATCGTGCGCGGCGAGCGCCAGGCGCGTGGGCTGTCGCTGGGCGAACTCGCGCGTGAGTCGGGGCTGTCGAAGAGCCTGCTCGCCCGCCTCGAGACTCAGGGCGGCAACCCGTCGATCGACACCCTGTGGCGGCTCGCGCGCGCGCTTGCGTTGCCGATGGCCGCGCTGCTCGACGAGCCGGCGGTTCCGCACGGTGCGCCTCATCGCGGCCCGCAGCGGGCGCCACCTGAAGGCCGACGACGGCATGCAGGCATGGCTCGTGCACGCCGAGGGCCGCAGCCATCGCTCCGAGCTGTTCGAGGTCGAGCTGCCGCCCGGCCTCGACCGTCGCGCCGACGCGCACATGCTCGGGACCGAGGAGCTCGTCGCGTGCCTCGACGGTCACGCGCTGGTCGGCCCGCTCGGCCACGAGGTCGAGCTCGCCGCCGGCGACTCGGCGACGTTCGGAGCCGCGGTCCCCCATCGCTACGCGAGCGACACCGGCGCGCGGCTGCTCAACTGGATCATCTACCCGCGTGAGTGACGCGCGCTCGACGCCCTACGTCGCCGGCGTCGTCTGTGCCGCAGTCGGCTTCTCGAGTTCGCTCACCGTCGTGCTCGCGGGCCTGCACGGCGTCGGTGCCGACGAGCACCAGGCGGCGTCGGGCCTGCTCACGGTCAGCGTGCTCATGGGCGTCGATCGCGATCTGGCTCGGGCTGCGGACACGGATGCCGATCTCGATCGCGTGGTCGACGCCGGGCGCGGCGCTGCTCGTCGGCGCCGGCCCGCTGACCGGCGGCTACCCGGCGGCGATCGGCGCCTTCATGCTGTGCGGACTGCTGATCGTCCTCGCCGGGCTCTCGAGTCATCTCGCGCGGCTGATCGCGGCGATCCCGCTGCCGCTGGCCAGCGCGATGCTCGCCGGCGTCGTGTTCCCGCTGTGCGTCGCGCCGGTCCACGCGATCGTGCAGATCCCCGACGTCGCGGCGCCGGTCATCGCGACGTGGCTGATCCTGTCGCGCGTCGCCCGGCGCTGGGCCGTCCCCGCCGCGCTCGTCGTCGCGATCATCGCGGTGATCGTGTCCGAGCATCCCGACCTGTCGGGCCACCGGCTCACCCCGTCGCTGGCGTTCACCGCACCGAGCTTTCACCTCGCCACGCTGCTCGGCGTCGGCGTGCCGCTGTTCATCGTCACGATGGCCTCGCAGAACGTCCCCGGGATGGGCGTCCTGCAGACGCTTCGGCTACCGCCCGGCGCTGCGGCCGATCCTGCTGTCGACCGGCGGCCCGACGGCGGCCGGCTCGTGTTCGGTGCGTTCGGCGTCAACCTCGCCGCGATCACCGCCCCGCTCGTCGCCGGCCCCGACGGCGGCGAGGACCGCAGCCGCCGCTGGATCGGCTCGGTCACCGCGGGCGCCATCTACGTCGGGCTCGGCCTCGGCGCGGCGGTGCTCACCGCGTTCGTCGCCTCGTCGCCGCCGCTGCTCGTGGAATCGGTCGCCGGGCTGGCGCTGCTCGGCACGCTCGCCGGCCGCGCTGTCGGCCGCGCTCGCGGACCCCAGCTATCGGGAGGCGGCGATCGTGACGTTCGTGTTGCCGGCCAGCGGCATGACCGCGCTCGGGATCAGCGGGTCGTTCTGGGGGCTCTTGGCGGGCGCAGGCGTCCTCGCGCTGTACGGCTGGCCCGCCCCGCAGGCGACCGGCGCGTAGATGGCGATTCCACAGTCGCCACTCGACCGCCCCAACGCCGCCCGCCGCGACGAAGCACGCCGCCTGGCAGGTCCAGTTCGTCACCCTGGCCGCGATCTGGGGCTCGAGCTTCCTGTTCATCAAGGTCGCGCTCGATGACCTCGCGCCGCTCGATGTGGCGTTCGGCCGGATCGCCATCGGCGGCCTGACCCTGTTCGTGGTCGCCGTCTTCACCCGGCAGCGCTTCCCGCGGGACGCTCCGGCTGTGGGCGCATCTCGCCGTGATCGCGGTGCTGATGAACGTCGTGCCGTTCACGCTGTTCGCCTACGGCGAGCAGCACGTCTCCTCGGTCGTGGCGGGGATCTGGAACGGCACGACGCCGCTGTTCGTCCTGCTGTTCTCGATCTCGATGCTCCCGGGCGAGCAACCGACCCGGGAGCGAGTCGTGGGCCTGCTGACCGGTTTCGCCGGGGTGCTGCTCGTCCTCGGGCCGTGGCGCAGCCAGGAGTCCGGCGAACTGATCGGCCACCTCGCGTGCATGGCCGCCGCCGTCTGTTACGGGCTCGGGTTTCCCTACGTCCGCCGCTTCCTCAGCGACCGGCCGGAGTCCGTCGTCGTCATGTCGGCCGGCCAGCTCGCCTGTGCGACGGTCCAGACGGCGGCCTTGATCGTCGCTGTTGGGCCAGGGCGGGCCCGACGGGGTGAGCCTGCAGACCGTCGGCGCGATGCTCGCCCTCGGCGTCCTCGGGACCGGGATCGCCTACCCGCTCAACTACGCCATCGTCCGCGCGGCGGGGGCCGGCACCGCGTCGACCGTCACGTACGTGATCCCGCTGTTCTCGACCGTCCTCGGGATCGTCGTCCTCGGCGAGGCGCTGAGCTGGAACCAGCCCGTCGGCGCGGTGGTCGTCCTCGTGGGCGTCGCCATCTCCCAGGGCCGATCCGGTGGCCGGCGCGGTCCGACTGATCGCCTTGCGGTTCGTGGGCGCTCGACGTAGGCTCGCCGATGCATGCCTCGGGCACACATCTCGGGCGACGCGAACGCGATTGCGGCGATGGCGCTGCTGGTCGCCGACCGGGCGCGCGTGGCCGCCGAGACGGCGGCCGGATCGACGGGCGCCGTGGCGCCCGCGCTCTGCGCGCTGCATGAGTTCGCCTCCGGCAGGCCGATCGAGGTGCTCGCCGGCGCGCTGGGCGTGTCGCACTCACGCGCCGTTCGCGTCATCGATGGGCTGGCCGAGCGCGGCCTGGCGCGCCGCCGAGCCGCGCCCGATGATGCGCGTGTCGTCCATGTCGCGCTGACCGCGCCGGGGCGTGCGGCGGCGCGGCGGGTGCTCGCTGCGCGGGCGCAGGCGGTGGAGGACACGCTCGCCGGGCTCGATCACGACGAGCGGGCGCAGATGGCCGCCCTGGCCGGCCGGGTGTTCGACAGGGCGGTGACGGGCCGTGCCGTGGCGCGCCGGGTATGTCGCTTCTGCGACGCACACGCCTGTGGCCACGACGAGGGTCGCTGCCCGGTGACGCTCGCGGCCGACCGCGCCGAGGGTGCTCCGGCGTGAGCGCGGCGCGCGGGATCGCCGCCGCGGCCGGCCTGGGGTGGCGGCGGGCGCGCGTCGCCCCCGGACGCTGGGTCGCCGTGGCGGTCGGCGTCGCGCTCGCGACGGGGCTGCTCGGCGGCCTGTCCGCCGCCGGCGTCGTCGCCGGCGATCATGCGGCGCGCCGGACGATCGCCGCGTTGGCGCCCGCTCATCGCACGGTACTGCTGTCGTGGAATGGCGGCGCTCCGGCCGAGGTCGACCGCTCCGCCCAGCGTGCGCTGGCGCGGGCCGGGGGCCGCGATAGCACCCGCGCGCTGATGATGTTGGCGACGCGGGTCGCCGACCGCGGGACGGTGCGCCTCGGTGCCGTCGCACCGGCGGGCCGATGGCTGCGCCTGACCGCGGGCCGGCTGCCGCGCGGGCGCTGCACCGCCGCGCGCTGCGAGGTCGTGGCGATCGCAGGCCCGCTGCCGCCGTCCCGCATCTCGGGGCGCGGGGTACATCTCGTCGTCGTCGGCCGTGGCGCGCTGGCCTCGGTCATCCCGCTCGGCTTCCGTACGCGCGGGCCGTCGCGCCGGGCGCGCGGCCCATCGATGCTCGTCAGCGCGGACCCCGCCGGCGTCGACGGGCTGACCGGTGTCGACGCGGTCTACCGCACGCAGACGTGGAGCGCGATGCTGGCGCTGACGCAGCTGCACTCGTGGCAGTTGCGCCCGGAGATCGATCGGATCACCGGAGCCCTGAGCGGTCTGGACCGCGACCTCACGGCGACGGCGCCCGACGCGACGCTCGCGCTGGCCCGCTCGCGCGCCCAGGCGGCGCCCCGGCGCCTGCGGGCCGCCGGCGCGACCGCGGCGGCGGCGCTGCTCGCCTTCGTCATGCTCGCCGCCGGCGCGCTGCGCGCGGGGCTGATGGCCGAGGACGGGCGCATGTGCCGCAGCGGCGCGACCGCCGCCCAGCGCGCGGCGCTTGTCCTGACCGAGACGGTGGTGCCGGTGGTCTCCGGGCTGTTCGCCGGCCTCGCGCTCGTGGTCGTCGTCGCGCTCGCCCGCGCCGCGGCCGGCGGCGTCGACGGTGGCCATGTCGTCGGCGCTGCCCTGGGCGGGGCGGCCGGACAGCTCGCGACCGGCGGGCTCGTGGCGTGGGCGGCGGTCGTGCTCGTCGCGCGGACGCCGGCGCGCTGGGGCCGGCCACTCGCCGTCGCCGGTCTCGTCGCCGCCGTCGCGCTGCTGACCGGCGTCCTCGCCCCGCGGGGCAGCGGCGGATCCGATCCGTTGCCCGACATCGTCGTCCCGATCGCCGCGATTGCCGGCGGCCTGCTCGTCGCCCTGCTCGCCGCGCCGGCCCTGCGCGTGCTCGCGCGTGCGGCGCCGCGCGGTCGGCCGCACGCCCGCCTCGCGCTGCTCGAGCTGGCCCGCGAACCGGGCCCCGCGACCATCGCGATCGCCGGGATCGCGGTCGCGGTCGGCCTCGGTGGGTTCGCGGCCGCCTACCGCGCGACGCTCGACCGCAGCCGCGACGACCAGGCGACCCAGCGCGTGCCGCTCGCCGCGACGGTCGTCCCCGGCGCGTCGCTGCAGTCGCCGTTGAGCGTGCGCGCGCGGGCCTTCTGGGATCGGCTGCCCGGCGTCACCGCGGCACTGCCGGTCGTGCGCCGCTCGGCGAGCTGGGTCGTCGGGCCCGACACCGCCCCGGTGACGCTGCTCGGATTGCCGCCCGGCGCCGGCCTGGATCCGAGCCCACCGCGCGCAACGCCGTCGAGCGGCGGGATTCGTCTCCCGGCCGATGCGCGGACGCTGTCGGTCCGGGCGCGGTCGTCGGCGTTGCTCGACGTCTCCGCGGTCGTCCGCACGCGTGCCGGAGGGACGATCGAGACGGTCGCGCTCGGCACGGCCGGCCCCGCGGCGCGGACACTGCGGCACGCCATTTCAGCGGCGGCGCGGGGCGGGACGGTGATCGGGTTCGAGCTCGCGCCGCCGAGCGCGCTCCTTGCCACTTCCGGACATCAGCTCGCGGAGGGCGGATCGGGCGGCGAGGTCAGCGCGGGCACGGCGGCCCTGAGCGCGCTGAGGGCCGGTCGCGCCGCGCCGGTGGCGCTCACCGGCTGGGCCGGGCACGGCGCCGCGAGTCGCGCGGCCGGTTCCCTGCGCTTCTCGTTCGGTTCCGACCTGAGCGCGATCGTGCGTCCGCCGACGCCGACCGACGCGGCGCCGCTGCCGGTGCGCATCGACGCGGACACGGCGGCCGCGATCGGCTTTCGGCGCTTCACGGTCGACGTCGTCGGCGTGTCGCTGCCGGTCAGGGTCGTGGGCACCGTCGGCCGGGTGCCGACGATCGCGGCGGGCGACGGCGTCGTCCTCGCCGACTCGACTGCGCTGCGCGACGCGCTCGACGCCGCGTCGCCGGGCCTCGGGGACCAGCGCGAGCTGTGGCTGCGCGCGCCGAACCCCGGCCGCCTCGACACGGTCCTCCCGGCGTCGCACGGCGTGCCGGTCTGACGGCGCGCACCCAGGCCGGGGTTCGCGCCCAGATCGCGTCCGAGCCATTGGCCCGTGAGGTGCTCGGCGCGCTCGCCGCGGCGGCGCTGCTCGCTGCGCTGCTGGCCGTCGCCGGCGTGGCGGTCACGATCCGCCGTGCCCTGCGCGACGGCGCCGACGCGCTGAGCGATCTCGAGGCCCAGGGCGTCGGCCCGGCAGCCCTGCGGCGTGGCCTGCGCTCGTGGGGCGGTCGTGGTCGTCCTCGGCGTGGTGCCTGGCATCGTGCTGGCCGGCGGCCTGACGCTGCTCGTCACCGGCGCCGTGCGCGCGGGGTCGGTGGCGCGCCGCCGACCCGCCGCTCGTGGTGGTCGTCGACTTTGGCGCCGGTCTCGCCGCGGCAATCGCATTGCTGGTCGCCGCCGGGCTGATCGCCGCATTGGTCACGGGGCCGACGCTGCGCGAGCCCGTCCCCCGTCGCTCGGTGAGTGAAGCCGCATGACCGGCGGGGTTGTGTGTCGCGACCTGTTCAAGGTGCACCGCACGGCGGAGGGTGACGCCGCCGCGCTGCAGGGACTGACGCTTGATGTTGCACCCGGCGAGATGCTTGCCG
>CAWJXY010000001.1:0-96269 GCA_963846975.1 uncultured Actinomycetes bacterium | reverse complement strand
ACGTGGGGTCTGACCCCTTGTACCCCCGCGCGATCGCGGCGCGGATCGAGGCCGACATGCGGCTCATGGACCGCATGGCCGCGGAGTACCGGCAGGTTGTGCGCGACTGGCGCGCCCGGCCCAAGGGCGAGATCACCAGTGCCGACGTCGATCGCCTCGAGGGGATCGGCCCGGGTCGTCGTTTGCAGACCACGCGATGGGTCACGGACTTCGACCTCAGCACGACCTGCTGGGGCGAACTGTGAGCAGAGCACCGCAGTAGCCTGCGGCGATGCGCACGCTCGTCGTCTCCGACCTGCATCTCGGGACGCGGTCGGGGGCCGATGTGCTGCGTCGGGAGGTCGCGCTCGAGGCGCTGGTCAAGGCGCTCGAAGGGGTCGACCGACTCGTGCTGCTGGGCGACGTGCTCGAGCTGCGCCAGAGCCCGATGCGCGACGCGATGGCGGCCGCCGAGCCGGTGATGCGCGCGTTCGGCGCCGCGCTCGGCGCCGACGGCCAGGTCGTGATCGTCCCCGGAAACCACGACCACCGGCTGCTCGCCCCGTGGTTCGAGCAGCGCGGGCGCGACGCCCCGCCGCCGCCGCTGGCGCTCGAGGAGCACCCGGGCCCCGGCGCGTCGCCCGCGCTGCGCACGCTCGCGCGGTGGCTCGAGCCCGCCACGACCGACGTCGCCTACCCCGGCCTGCGGCTGCGCGACGACGTCTACGCCACCCACGGCCACTACCTCGACCGCCACACGACGCTGCCGACGTTCGAGCGCATCGGCGCCGGGATCATGGGCCGCCTCGTCGGCGCGCTGCCCGACCGCGCCACCCCGGACGACTATGAGGCCGCGCTGGCCCCGCTCTATGCGTGGATGGACACGCTGGCCGAGCGCGCGCCGCAGAAGCGCGCCGCCGCGCGCGGCTCGGTCGGCGTCTGGAGCCTGCTGACCGGCGACGGCCACCGCCCGCTGCGCGGCCGGATCCTGCTCGGGATGCTGCCGATCGGCATCTCGACGCTCAACGCGATCGGCCTCGGCCCGGTCAAGGCCGACCTGTCGCCGCGCGAGGTCTGGTCGGCCGGGGTACGGGCGATGTCGGATGTTGCCGAGCGGATGGCGATCGACGCCGACCACGTGATCTTCGGCCACACCCACCGCGCCGGCCCGTTCCCGCAGGACGACTCGCTGGAGTGGACGTTCGCCGGCGGCGGGAGGCTGATCAACAGCGGCTGCTGGGTCTACGAGCCGGCGTTCCTGAGCCGCGGCCGGTCGAGCCCGTTCTGGCCCGGCGCCGCGGTCGAGCTCGATGACGACCGCCGCGCCGCCGCGCGTCGTGCGCCTACTCGGCGACGCCGACCCCGACGCGCTCAGTGCGCCAGATCAGGATCCGCCGGAGCCAGACCCTCAACCAGATCCGACTCCGCCACCACCCCCGGGGTGAAGACCGTCGCCCACACGGTCA
Organism: uncultured Actinomycetes bacterium; assembly: GCA_963846975.1. Classification (GTDB taxonomy): domain Bacteria; phylum Actinomycetota; class Thermoleophilia; order Solirubrobacterales; family Solirubrobacteraceae; genus AC-49. The sequence continues at coordinate 94,824 of CAWJXY010000001.1, read as the reverse complement.
CCCCATCGCCGACCACCAGCGAAAGCTCGCCGACCGTATGCCCATCGTGGGCGATCAGCTCGTGCGCTCCGTCGTAGGAGACGACGTACGGCGCGCCGTTGACGTCCAGTGTCCCGCGCCCCGACGCGACGACCCACACCCCGCCGGCGCCGTAGGGCCCGCTGTACGCGCCCTCCTGCTCGACGGTCGGCGCGGCGACGAGCGCCTCTGGGTCGTCCTCGGGATGGATCGGCGCCACGAACGCATCGCCCGCGATCCCCAGCAGCTCCTGGATCGCCTCCTCGGTGTCCTCGTAGGCGCCCTCACCGTAGTGCAGGTCGACCAGCGTTCCGCGCGCATCCCACAGATAGCGCCCCGGCCAGCCGCGGTTGCCGTAGCGCTGCCACATCGCGCCGTCGTGGTCGAGCAGCACCGCGTGCGAGATCCCCAGGCGCGCCACCGATTCCGCCACCAGCTCCTCCGACGCCGAGATCTCGTAGCCGGGCGTGTGGATCGAGATCACCCGCAGCTGCGGATAGCGGCGGTCCCACTCCTGCAGATACGGCAACGTTCGCAGCGACGGCACCCGGCAGACGTCGAAGAACTCGATCAGCACCGGGCGGCCGATCTGCTTGTCCATCCGCAGCGTCGCGACGTTCAGCCAGCGGGCGCCGTCGGGAAACGGGGGAGCGAATATCCGTCCGGGCGCGGCGCGCATTGCCGCGAGGCTACTGCTCGTAGTTCTCCACCGTCTCCGGGTCGCGGATGCTCGCGGCTTCGGGATCGCGGCCGGCGTCGCGCAGCGCGCGGCGCTGGCGCAGCAGGTCCCACAGCTCGTCCAGACGGACCTGCGCCACGGACAACTCGGTCGCCTCGGCGTCGGTCAGCCCACGGCCCTCGTGGTGCTCGCGCAGCTCGTGCTCGCGCGCGATCAGACGCTCGATGCCGTCTTCGATTGGCTGGTCGGGATCGGTGGTACTCATGTGCACAAGTCTCACAGGTCTCACATGATCTTCATGTTCGCCCGCAACCATGAGACAGCGATGATCACCGCAATCCCCGCCAAGGTCCTCGTCGTCGACGACGAGCCGGCCGTCCGCGAGGCCGTCGAGCGCGTGCTGCGCGTCGAGGGCTTCGCAGTCGAGACGGCGATCGACGGGCGCGACGCGATCCGCCGCGTCGCGGAGATGCGTCCCGACGCGATGCTGCTCGACATCCTGATGCCGGGCCTCGACGGGCTCGAGGTGTGCCGGCGGATGCGCGACACCGGCGACAAGACCCCGGTCCTGATGCTGACCGCGCGCGACGGCGTGTCCGACCGCGTCGAGGGCCTCGAAGCGGGCGCCGACGACTACCTCGTCCAAGCCGTTCGCACTCGACGAGCTGCTGGCTCGCGTGCGCGCGCTGCTGCGCCGCAGCGGCTGGGCCGACGACCGCCAGCGGCTGCGCTTCGACGACCTCGAGCTCGACCCCGCGTCGATGGAGGTCCGCCGCGGCGGCCGCACGCTGGAGCTGACCCGCACCGAGTACCTGCTGCTCGAGCTGTTCATGCACCACCCGCGGCAGGTGCTGTCGCGCGAGCAGATCTTCGACCAGGTGTGGGGCTATGACTTCGGCCCGTCGTCGAACTCGCTCGAGGTCTACATCGGCTACCTGCGCCGCAAGACCGAGGCCGCCGGGGAGTCGCGCATCCTGCACACCGTGCGGGGCGTCGGCTACGTCCTGCGCCAGTCACCGGCATGACCCTGCGCCGCCGCATGGCGCTGGCCGCGGCAGGAGCGGTCGCGCTCACGGTGCTCGTCACGGCGATCGTCGTCTACGTCGTCGTGCGCCACGACCTGCGCGCCCAGATCGACGACTCGCTGCAGTCGTCGGCGAGCCGGCTGTCCACCTCGAGCACGCACCCGACCGCAGGCAATGACTCCTCGAAGGTTCTTCTCGAGCGCCCATTCGGCGGCTCGGCGATCTACTTCGAGATCGTCACCCCCAACGGCAAGCCGTTGCGGCCCGGATCGCTGCTGGTGCCGGTCACCAAGCGGACCAAGAGCGTCGCCAGCGGCAACGCCGGCGCGTTCCTGACCGACGAGGTCGTCCAACGAACGCGGGTGCGGGTCCTGACGACGCACGACCCGTCGGGCAACGCGATCGTTGTCGCTCGGCCGCTGACCGAGGTCGACCACGACCTGTTCGAGCTGCGCGTGATCCTCCTGCTCGTCGTGCTGTCGGGCATCGCGGCCGGCGGCGGCCTGGGGACGCTCGTGGCCCGCGGCGTGATCCGTCCCGTGCAGCGCCTGACCGACGCCGCCGAGCACGTCGCCCAGACCAGCGACCTGACACGGCGCATCGAGCCGACGGGTTCCGGTGACGAGCTCGACCGGCTGTCGGCGGCGTTCAACGCGATGATGGTCACGCTCGAGGCCTCCCAGCAGGCCCAGCGTCAGCTCGTCGCTGACGCCTCGCACGAGCTGCGGACGCCGCTGACCTCGATCCGCACGAACGTCGACCTGCTCGCCCGCGCGCGCGACCTGCCGCCCGAGGAGCGCGAGGCGGTGCTGTCGGCCGCGCGCTCCCAGCTCGAGGAGCTGACGGTGTTGATCGGCGATCTGGTCGACCTGGCTCGCGACCGTGAGCCGGCCGCGGAGGAGCTCGAGGAGCTGCGCCTCGACGACGTCGTCATCGACGCCGTCGCGCGCGCCCAGATTCACGCACCGGGGATGCGCTTCGTGGTCAGTACCGAGCCGACGGAGATCCGCGGCTCGCGCGGCCGCGTCGATCGCGCCGTCTCCAACCTGCTCGACAACGCGGTCAAGTGGAGCGCCCCCGACGGCGAGATCGAGGTGACGGTGGCCGATGGCGAGGTGATGGTCCGCGACCACGGCCCCGGGATCCCCGAGGAGGACCTGCCGTTCGTCTTCGACCGCTTCTACCGCGCCGCCGGGGCTCGGCGGCTGCCCGGCTCGGGCCTCGGGCTGGCGATCGTGCGCGACGTTGCCGAGCGCCTCGGCGGCAGCGTCTCGGCGGCCAACGCCGGCGACGGCGGCGCGTGCCTGCGCCTTCAGGTGCCGTCGATCTAGGGCTCGACGAGCCCGCGCCGGATCGCGTAGCGAACGAGCTCGACGCGGTCGCGCATACCGAGCTTGCGCAGCAGGTTGCCGCGGTGTGACTCGACCGTCTTGGCGCTCAGGTGCAGGATCTCGGCGATCTCGTTGTTGGTGTGCGCCTCGGCGATCAGCTTCAGGACCTCCTGCTCGCGCGGCGTCAACGGCTCCGATGGGCCGGTCGCCTCGTCAGACATCCAGGCGCGGATCAGCGAGCGCTCGGCCGCGTTGGTCAGAAACGACTCGCCGCGCTTGACCGCGCGCACCGCGTCGACGAGGTCGTGACCGGCCTCCGACTTGAGAACGTAGCCCGACGCGCCGGCCTTCAGCGCCTCGAACAGGTAGCGCTCGTCGTCGTGCATCGACAGGATCAGGACGTCGATCTCGGGCGCCTGGGCGTGCAGCTCGCGCGCGACCTGCAGGCCGGTCAGCTTCGGCATCGCCACATCGAGGATCGCCACGTCGGGGCGGTGGGCGAGCGCCTCGGCGAGCGCGTCGACGCCGTCGGCCGCCTCGGCCACAACCTCCATGTCGGGCTGGCGATCGAGCAGCGCCCGCAGCCCCCCGCGCACGATCCCGTGGTCGTCGGCGATCAGCAACCTCATAGCCGTAGCTCCACCGTCGTACCCTCGCCCGGCGCGGAGCGCACGTCGAGCTGCCCGCCGGCCAGCCGCGCACGCTCTCGCATTCCCGTCAGTCCGAGGCCGCCGTCGCGGCCGGGACCGGCAAAGCCGCAGCCGTTGTCGGCGACGCGCACGACCGGCCCGTCGGGCTCGCGGTCGAGCTCGACCCGCACCTCGCTGGCGTTGGCATGGGCGGCGATGTTGTTGAGCGATTCCTGGACGACGCGGTAGACGACGAGCTGCTCGCCGGAGCCCAGCTCGCCGATCTCAGGGTCCACGCGCAGGGTCGTCTGCGTGCCGGTGTGGTTGGCGAACTCGTCGACGCGCGAGCGCAGCGCGGCCTCGAGGCCGTGGTCGTCGAGCGTCGACGGGCGCAGTTCGCGCGCGAGCGACAACAGCTCCGCCATCGCCTGCGATGCGGCGGTCTGGATCTCGTCCAGCTCGGCGCGCAGCTCCGGCGGCGCGTCGGGCTCGATCGCCTGCAGGCGCAGGAGCACGCCGGTCAGCGCCTGGTTGACCTCGTCGTGCAGGTCGCGGGCGATCCGCGCGCGCTCGGCCTCCTGGGCGTGCACGACCGCGGCTGACGCCGCCGCGCGCTCGGCCCCGAGGCGGGCGAGCATCCGGTTGAACGCCTGGTGCAGGCGGGTGACCTCGCGCGAGTCGTTGCGCGACACGGCGATCGTGAGCCCGGGCTGTGCGACGTCGACGCGCTCCATCGTCTCAAGCAACTGCTGCAGCGGCGCGAAGCGCCGGCGCAGGACGATCGCGTTGACGAGAATCGTGGCCAGGACGGCCGCGCCGAAGGTCGCGGCCTGGCGCACCCCGGTGTGCGATTCGAAGTGCAGAGGCGCCGCCGTCGACGCAGCGACGACCACCGCGGCGATCAGCAGCGTGTTGACGACGAGGATCTGGCTGAGAAGAGCGTGTTTGCGCACGGTTGACCGCGAGCCGCAACAAATGGGGTCTTGACCCCATAGTCGGCAGATTGCCCGCCGTCGATAACCATGAGTGCAGCAAGCGAAACCCCATCCCAGGCCCATAACCGCCGACTACCAGCATCGGTGCGGGCACTGCAAGCCAAGTCAGGACAGGACCCCGGCGTGCTTCGGCAGCGGAAAACGCCGGGGTCCTTTGGCGTTCCGAGGCGCTATACTTTCTGAAGCAGGTACGAATTTCGACCCGACTTCAGGGATTTTGGCATGAGCCCCTCTGGCAGCGAGTACATCCGGCAGATCCGTTCGCAGATCGACGAGGTTGACCCCTCCGAGGTCAACGGGCTGCTCCACAACGGCGTCCCGATCATCGACGTCCGCGAGGGCGAGGAGTTCGCGGCAGGTCACCTGCCGGGGGCCAAGCACGTCCCGCGCGGCTACCTCGAGTCGCGGATCGACAACGCGGTGCCTGACCGAAGCCAGCGCGTGATCCTCTACTGCGCGACCGGCCAGCGCTCGGCGCTCGCGGCCCACACGCTGATGCAAGAGCTCGGCTTCGCCCGCGCCGAGTCGATGACCGGCGGGATCACGCTGTGGAAGGACCGTGGCTACGAGGTCGACGTCCCCAAGTCGCTGACCGCCGAGCAGCGTGAGCGCTACAGCCGCCACGTGCTCGTCCCCGAGGTCGGGCTCGAGGGCCAGCTCAAGCTGCTGGAGGCCAAGGTGCTGTTGCTCGGGGCCGGCGGGCTGGGCTCGCCGACCGCGCTGTACCTCGCGGCGGCCGGCGTCGGCACGCTGGGCATCGTCGATGACGACGTCGTCGACCTGTCCAACCTCCAGCGCCAGGTCATCCACACGACGCCCGGCATCGGTACGCCGAAGGTCGACTCAGCCGAGCACGCGATCCACGAGCTCAATCCCGACGTCAACGTCGTCAAGTACAAGACGCGCCTCGACGCCTCCAACATCATGGAGATCATCGAGGGCTACGACATCATCGTCGACGGCGTCGACAACTTCCCGACGCGCTACCTGCTCAACGACGCGTCGGTGCGCCTCAAGATCCCGGTCGTCAGCGCGGCGATCCTCGGCTTCGAGGGCCAGCTCAGCGTGTTCGCGCCCTACGAAGGCCCGTGCTACCGCTGCCTGTTCCGTCAGCCGCCGCCGGCCGAGCTGGCGCCGTCGTGCGGTGCCAACGGCGTCCTCGGGGTGCTGCCCGGCACGATGGGGCTGCTCCAGGCGACCGAGGTCATCAAGCTGATCACGGGCTCCGGCACCCCGCTCATCGGGCGCCTGCTGATGTACGACGCGCTCGAGGCGACGACGACCGAGCTCAAGGTCCGCCGCGACCCCGAGTGCCCGATCTGCTCGCGCGATCCCGACGAGATCGCCGACGAGGAGATGGGTGTCTTTCCGGACTACGAAGCGTTTTGCGCGGCCGCTGGATAGGCTCCGGCGTCGATGGCCACGATCCGCATTCCGCCAGTATTGCGCCCGTCAGTCGGGGGCGAACGCGAGGTCAGCGCCGCGGGCGGCAACGTCCGCGAGGTGCTCGAGGCGCTCGTCAGCGAGCATCCCGAGACTCGCGACCAGATCTTCGGCGGCGAGGGCGACCTCAATCGCTACGTCAACGTGTATCTCAACGACGAGGACGTCCGCGTGCTCGATGGCCTGGACACCGCCGTGGGCGAGAATGACTCGCTCGTCATCCTGCCGGCGATGGCCGGCGGCCGCTGAGAACACAAATACGGGAGGCGCGCATGGCGCTGCACACGAAGGTCGAAGCGGCCGAAGTCGCCGCGACGGTCGACATCCACCCCCACCACACTGCGTCCGGCGCGTCGACCGTGCCCCGCTGGCGTATGGCCGAGGGCGAGATCGAGCCCCGCGCCGCCTACCAGATCATCCACGACGAGCTGATGCTCGATGGCAACGCGCGGCTCAACCTGGCGACGTTCGTCACCACGTGGATGGAGCCCGAGGCACGGCTGCTGATCGACGAGTGCCTCGACAAGAACATGATCGACAAGGACGAGTACCCGCAGACCGCGGAGCTCGAGAGCCGCTGCGTCAACATGCTCGCCGACCTATGGGGCGCGACGGCCGACGGCAACGCGACCGGCTGCTCGACAACGGGTTCCAGCGAGGCGTGCATGCTCGCCGGGATGGCGCTCAAGCGCCGCTGGCGTGAGCGCACGGGTGGCGACAAGCCGAACATGGTGATGGGCGCCAACGTCCAGGTCTGCTGGGAGAAGTTCTGCCGTTACTGGGAGGTCGAGGCGCGGCTCGTGCCGGTGACCGAGGATGCGCTGTTCCTGACCCCGGAGGGCGCGGCCGCGGCGTGTGACGAGAACACGATCGGCGTTGTCGCCGTGCTCGGCTCGACGTTTGACGGCAGCTACGAGGACGTCGCCGGGATCGCCAAGGCGCTCGACGACCTCGCCGCCGGCGGCGGGCCCGATGTCCCGTTGCACGTCGACGGAGCGTCCGGTGGCTTCATCGCGCCGTTCCTCGATCCCGATCTGGAGTGGGATTTCCGCGTGCCGCGCGTGGCCTCGATCAACGCCTCGGGTCACAAGTACGGGCTCGTGTATCCCGGCGTCGGCTGGGTCGTGTGGCGCGACAAGGACTGCCTGCCCGAGGACCTGATCTTCCACGTCGACTACCTCGGCGGCGACATGCCGACGTTCGCCCTGAACTTCTCGCGGCCCGGCGCTCAGGTCGCGGCGCAGTACTACACGTTGCTGCGCCTCGGCAAGGAGGGCTACCGCCGCGTCCAGCAGACCGCGCGCGACACCGCGCTGTGGCTGTCCCACGCGATCTCAGAGGTCGAGCCTTTCGAGCTCGTCTCCGACGGCGGCGAGCTTCCGGTGTTCGCGTTCACGGTCAAGGACGGAACCCCGTACTCGGTCTATGACATCTCCGAGGCGATCCGCGGCCGCGGCTGGACGTTGCCCGCCTACCCGTGCCCCGAGGGCATGGAGCAGATGTCGATCCTGCGCGTCGTTGTGCGCAACGGCTTCAGCCGCGATCTGGCGAGCCTGCTCGTCGAGGATCTCAAGCGGACCGTCGAGCGCCTGAGCGGCCTGCACTCCAGCGACGACGAGCGCGCGAGCTTCCACCACTGAGTACACCACCCCGCCCCAGCACCGGAGTAGGCAAAGTCGGCGTCGCGCAGCAGCCCGACGACGAGGAGCTGATCCGGCTGCGGCTGGCCCAGCCGATCGGCCGCTGAGCCGCGCTGACTACAGCGAGCTGCGGTACGTCAGCCGTTCGCAGCCCGTGATCTTGTACTTCTTCTGGCTGCGGTGGCTGACGAACAGCAGGTCGGTGCCGGGTCCGCAGTCGATCGAGCCGAAGCCGTAGTGGGCGTGGACCTCATCGTCGCCGGCGCCCGGCATCGACCGTGTTGAAGCCGTGGCTGGTGTAGATGAAGTCCTTGCCGTCGCCGCCGTTGATGCGGTCGTGCTGGCTCGCCGGCTGTCCAGTGGCCTTCATGTCGCCCCACAGGACATCCGAGGCGCCGTTGCCGTCGAGCGTGTCCGAGCCGTGCTGGCCGAGCAGTTCGTCGCTCTTGGCCGTACCGATGAGGTGCGAACCGCTCAGCTTGGCGAAGCGCAGGTGGCCCGCGGGGATCTTCGGCCAGCCGGCGTGGCTCGCCTTGCCCCATGCCACGGCGGTCAGGGCGAAAACGGCGAACATGGACACGATCAGGGCGCGGCGATGGCTCAACATGGGCGGGAAGCCTAGCCACCTGCCGGACTCCGGGCGCCGGGTCGCTATCTTTCGTAAAGCGATGGGTCTTCCGCCCCTGCAGAACAAGCCCTGTGGCGGGCGCTACGGCGACGTCATCCAGGCGATCGGCAATACGCCACTGATCGAGCTTCGGCGCCTGTCGCCCAAGCCGGGTGTCCGGATCTGGGCCAAGATGGAGTCGTTCAACCCGACCGGCTCGGTCAAGGACCGCGTCGCGCGATCGCTGATCGAGAACGCCGAGGAGAAGGGGCTGATCGGCCCCGACCAGATGATCCTCGAACCGACCTCGGGCAACACCGGGATCTCGCTCGCGATGATCGCCAAGCACAAGGGCTACCGGCTGAAGGTCGTGATGCCCGAGAACGTCACGCCGGAGCGCACGCAGCTGCTCGAGATGTACGGCGCGCAGATCGTCTACAGCCCCGGCGACCAGGGATCCAACGGCGCGGTGGCGATGGCGCTCGAGATGGCCAAGGACCCGCAGTACTACATGCCCTACCAGTACGGCAACCCGGCCAACCCGCTGGCCCACTACAACGGGACCGCGCCCGAGATCCTCGACGAGCTCGACGGCGACATCTCCGCGTTCGTCGCCGGCCTGGGGACCGGCGGCACGCTGATGGGCAACGGCCGGCGGTTCAAGGAGGAGCTCGGCGACGCAGTGAAGATCGTCGCCGCCGAGCCGATGCAGGGCGAGCCGGTCCAGGGCCTGCGCTCGCTCGACGACGGCTTCATCCCGCCGATCATCGACCTGTCGCTGCTGGACCGCAAGATCTTCGTGACCAATCGCGACGCGATCATCTGGACGCGCAAGCTGCTCGACGAGGAGGGCGTGTTCGCCGGCGTCTCGAGCGGCGCGATCGCGTCGATCGCGGTGCGGATCGCCGGCGAGATGGACGAGGGCAACATCGTCTTCATCGTCTGCGACGACGGCTGGAAGTACCTGTCGTCGGGCATCTACACGAAGCCCGTCGACGAGATCGCCAACCTCGACTCGACGGTCTGGTGGTAGCACCCGAACATGCCCGGCAACGTCGGCCCGCTGGAAATCGCCATCGTCCTCGTGATCGCCCTGATCGTCCTGGGCCCCAAGCGCCTGCCCGAGGTCGGCCGCTCGCTCGGCAAGGGCCTGCGCGAGTTCAAGGAGTCGCTGAGCTCGGCCATGAACCATGACGACGATCACGACGACGACGATCACGACGAGATCGAGGATCACGACGAGATCGATGTCGTCGAGGCCGACCACGCCGGCCTGCCGCGCGACTGACGACCCGGGCCGCGCGTGAAGATCTCCCGCGAGCTGCTGGACGAGGTCATCGCGCACGCGCACCGCGACGCGCCGGACGAGTGCTGCGGAATCGTCGCCACGCGCGCCGGCGAAGCGGTGTCGTCCACGAGCTCGAGAACATCCACCACAGCCCTTTGCGCTTCGAGATGAACGGGCTGACGCTGTTTCACCTGATCACCGAGCTCGAGGACCAGGGCCTCGACCTCGGCGCGATCTACCACTCGCACACGCGCTCGACCGCCTACCCGTCGCAGACCGACGTCAACTTCGCCCGCGACTGGCCGGGCATCGAGTGGCTGATCATCGGCCTCGCCGGCCGACGAGCCCGAGGTCCGCAGCTACCTGATCGACGCCGGGCGCCAGGTCACCGAGGTCGACCTCGGCGATGGCGCCTGAGCCGCTCGTCTGCCCGACCTGCGGAGACGCCCACGGCGCCGACGAGCGCTTCTGCCGCCAGTGCGGCATGCCGCTCGTGCACGCCGGGTCGCTCGGCGTCGACATGGCGGTCAGCGAGCGCCACGAGTGGGCGCGCAAGATCAAGCCGCAGTACTCCGACGGCGAGCTCGTGCGCGTCGTCGGCGCGCGCCACCAGGCCGAGGCCGAGTTCATCCAGGGGCTGCTGATCGAAGAGGGCGTGCCGTCGCTGATCAAGCGCTCGCGCGGGTTCGACGTGCCGGACATGCTGTCGGCCGGCGGGCGCGACGTTCTCGTCCCGCGATCGGGGGTCGAGGCGGCGCGTGATGTGCTGATGCAGGCAGAGATCCTGCACCCGACGGCGATCGCGGAGTCGGGCGTCGACCGGCCGCTGCGGATCCTCGCCGGTCTGCTGATCGCGCTCGGCGTCGTCGCCGTGATCGTCGTGATCGGGGTCGACCTGCGGTGAGCGGCGTGACGCTCAGGCCGTCGCCACCCGCGACAGGTGGGTGCGCCACTCGCCTTCGATCTGGTGGATGTCGCGGCCGCTGAAGGCGCGGACGAGCGAGCGTTCGGCGCCGCCGGAGGCCGGCAGCTCGCAGGCCATCTTGACCGCGGCCTCGATGCCCTGCGTGCGTTCGACGAGGTCGTAGATCGTGCCGGCGAGGAGGTACGCGTCGCGCGCGCTGGGCGGGAACGACGGCGTCGAGCCCTCGTGCAGGCGCCGCGAGATTGCCGGCCGCGCGTGCTGGATCTGGCCCGACAGCCACTGGCCGGCGCCGACCTGGAGCCACGCCCACTTCAGGTATCGCCGCAGGCGGACCGGGCGAAACGGCGGCGGCAGCCGCGGGTTGTTGGCGCCGACGACGAGCTGGCCGTACAGCGCGGCGGGCGCCAGCAGCATCGTGTCGAGCGACCCGGAGACGTTCGACGCCCGCTCGCGCATCAGTCGCGGCGGCAGCACGTGCAACTCGCCCTCGGCAAAGCCGCCGATCAGGTAGCGCCGCGACGCGGGCGCCGAGAAGCGCCGCAGCAGCGGCAGGTACGGCTGCGACGCGGTCAGCGACCACGACGTCGGGTGCACGACCACGCCGACGTCCTGCGGCACGACGTCGAACACCCCGACGACGCGCTCGCGCGTGCTCTCCAGCACCGCGAGCAGCTGTGCCACGTCGTCGTCGTCGCGCAACTCGTGGCGCGCGTGGAAGTGCGGTGAGGTGGTGTCGACCCAGGGCACGCCCGGGCGCTTGTCCTAGACGAGCGCCGGGATGTTGCCGGAGACGATGCCGGTGATCTCGTCGCGGACGCGGTCGAACTCGTCGTCCGACAGCACCGGGGTGCCCTCGAACGGCAGCTCGCGGTACAGCTCGAGGAACGAGCGGCAGCCGGCGTATTCATCACGGACCTTGACCGTCACCGGCCGCGGGATCCGGTACGTGCGCAGCAGCAACACGTGCAACGGGTGGCGCCGCTTCCACGCCAGGCGCTTTTCGGCGTAGTCCGTCGTCCAGACGTAGAACGGCGACAGCGCGTCGACCGTGCGCGGGTCGTCGATCGTCCAGTGGTCGGCCACCTCGGCCCACGCGCGGATGCGCACGCGGTCGGGCTGCTGCACGCCGCCGTCACGCAGCAGCGCGTGCGGGTGCGGCTCGCCGTCGCCCCACACGCCCTCTTCGAGCGCGCGGCGCAACTCGGGCTGGTGAGACTCGCGCACGAGATCGTTGCGCTGGTGGTCGAACGTCGGGTACAGGAAGAACCGGTCCTCCTCGAGCTCGAAGTGCTTATCGGGCTCGCGGATTCCACCCTTACGCAGGGTGACGAGCTGCTCGCCTTCGGCGAGCGCGCGGACGGTCACAGCCCATTCTTTGAATGCGATTGGCATATTGAGGCGAGGAGGGTGAGGCGAGGAGGAGATGAAAACGTTCGAAGTCCCGCGCGGAGGGACCGCAGCGAGGCGATCCATGCGGCGGGACGGCCTCATTGTCCCAAATCCGCGCGGAAATCCCAAATCCGCCGGTTTTTGCAGGGGTTTTCGGCCGACGCTCAGGAAAGCCGATGGCCGGCGAGGCCTTCAAAGGCCTCCAACAGGGCGATGAAGTCGTCATCGCCGTGACCACGTCCGACCGCTGCCACGAGGGCGTCGCGGGCCGCCGCGGCAGCCGGGAACGGGACGCCCGCCGCCTGCGCCTCCTCGAGTCCCAGGCGCACGTCCTTGAGCATGTGGTCGGCCTTGAACAGCGGTGTGTAGTCGTGCGCGCGCATCGGCCCGGCCTTCAGCGTGACCATCGTGCTCGCGGCGGCAGAGTTGCCCAACACCTCGACGACCGCGTCGAGGTCGAGTCCCTGGGCGTCGGCGGCGACCAGAGCCTGGGCGAGCGTCGACGCGTTGGAGGCCCCGACGCAGTTCTGGATCAGCTTGACCTGCTCGCCGCTGCCGACCGGCCCGCACTGCACGATCAGCGCGCCCATGATCTCGAACAACGGTCGGGCGCGGTCGATGTCGCCGGCAGCGCCGCCGACCATGATCGTCAGTGTCCCGTCCGCCGCGCGCGGCGCCGAGCCGGTGACGGGCGCGTCGCAGAACGCGACGCCGTGCTGCGCGAGAGCGGCGGCGACCGCGCGGCTGTCGGCCGGCGCGATCGTCGACATGTCGATGAACAGCGCGCCGTCGCGGGCGCCATGCACCGCGCCGTCGGGCTCGCCGAGTAGGACGTCGGCGACCTGCGCGCCGTCGACGACCATCGAGAACACGACGTCGCTGGCCGCCGCAACCGCCGCCGGCGTGTCGGCGACCGTCGCGCCATGCTGCGCGCGCCCATTCGTCGGCCGTCGCGCGCGTGCGGTTGTAGACCGTCAGCTCGTGCCCGGCCGCGGCGAGATTCGCCGCCTGGCGCGAGCCCATGATCCCGAGGCCGATCCAGCCGATCTGCGTCATCGGCCGGATCCTACGAAGTTCGGCTACGCCGGGCCGATCACGGGCTCGGCGTCGAGGCCCAGGCGGTGCGCGACGCCGGCCGCCTCGGTGCGGCTGCGGACGTCGAGTTTCGCCAGGATCCGCGAGACGTGGACCGACGCGGTCTTCTCGGCCATGTAGAGCTGGGCGCCGATCTCGCGGTTCGTCGCGCCGGCGGCGACAAGCGCCAGCACCTGACGCTCGCGCGGCGTGAGCCCGAACGGGTCGTCGTCCAGCACCGGCGGCGCGGCGGGCTGGCCGTCGCCGTTGGGCTCCTTGGTGTCCCACGTCACGCGGCCACGTGCGGCGAGGCTGCGCGCCTCGTCCTCGAGGTAGCACTGGTCGGTCGCGCGCGACGTCTCCAACGCGCAGCGCAGCGGCGCGCAGGCGGCGTCGCGATCGCCGGCGGTGATCAGCGCCTCGGCGCCGCGGATGCGGGCGCTGCTCGCCTCGCCGGTGCGCCCGAGGGCGTCGAACGCCGACGCTGCGGCGAGGTGCTCGGCCGCGCCCGCCGTGGCGTCGCCGGCGCGCAGTGCCTCGGCGTGCGCGAGCTCCGCGTAGGCGAGCTCGACCGGACGACTCGGCCGGGCGAGGCGCGTCGCGAGGTCGTCCATGTCCCGCGCATGGGCGACCGCCGCGCGCTCGTCGTCCTCGCGCCCGAGGTCCCGGGCGCGCTGCGCGGTGTGAGCGGCGACGGCGGCGCCCATCGCGGCGACCGGCACGACGCGATTGGGGTCGTCATGGAGACACTCGAACGCGTCGGTAATAACCCGCGCCGCCTCGTCGAGCTCGCCGCGGCGGACGTGGGCGTCGGCCTCCATCACGGCCAGCGGTCCGAAGAACTGCGGCTGGCCGCTGGGCCGCGCGACCTGGGCCGCGTCCTCAAGCATGTCGAGCGCTGCGTCGACGTCGTTGTCGGCCAGCGCGAGCCGCGCCTTGCGCAGGTCGATGTTGACGCGCAGGTTCCCCGTCGCGGGCGGCTCGTGGCCCCGCATCACGGCCCGGGCACGGGAAACCTGCCCAAGGTCGGCGAGGATCTCGACGACGATCAGCGTCAGCCAGCGGCACGGCACGGGCGCCCACTCGACGCGGGCGATGCCCTCCTCGGCGACTTCGAGCGCCTTGTCGCTGAGCCCGGCGAGGTGCAGGCTGTCGGCCAGGTTCGTGTAGGCGCTCGCCAGCGCGTCGGGGTCGTCGCCGGCGATCGCGATCGACTCGCGCAGCGTGCGCTCGCCCTCGTCCTCGAAGCCGAGCGACATCAGCGCGGTGCCCTTGGCGTTCGTTGCGCCCGACAGCTGGAGCGCGACCGTGTCCTTGAGCGGGTTCCCCTCGTCGATCGCGTTGATCGCATCGATCGCCTCGTCGGCCGCCGCGACCGCCGCGTCGTAGTACGACTGGAGCATGAGCTGGCGCGCGCGCCGGGTCAGCAGCCCGATTCGCTCCGGGCCCGGGTCGTCGGGCGCCAGCAGCGCGAGGCCCGCCTCCAGTGCGTCGGATGCCTCCTGGGTATGCCCGAGGGCGAAGTGGGCGCGCGAGAGCTGGTTCATCGCCGCGGCGGCGCGGTGCGGGTCGGCGTCGGCGTCGATCGCGGCGACGGCGGCGCGCATCAGGTGAAGCGCCCGCGGCCCGTCGCCCGCGTTGCGGTTGGCGATCCCCGCCTGCACGAGCAACTTGGCGTGGTCGGCTCCCGCGTGGGCCTCGGGGTCGGGCACTCGGCTCCACAGCTCGAGCGCGCGCTCGAGCATGTCGGCGGCCTCGCCGAACGCGTACAGGCGGATTGCCGAGTGGGCGGCGCGGATGTACGCGCCGAGTGCCGCGGGCTGGTCACCGGCCGCGGCGTAGTGGCTGGCGATCGAGGCGGCGAAGTACATCTCGGCGCGCTTGTCGCCGCCGGCGAGGCGCTCCTCGAGCGCAGCGGCCATCGCGCGATGGCATTCGCTGCGCTCGCCGGGCAGCAGTCCATCGTGGATGACCTCGCGCAGCAGTGCATGACGGAACGCATAGACGCCGTCGTCGCGGGCGATGACGATCTGGCTGTCGATCGCCTCGCGCAGCGCGTCGCGCAGCTCGGTCGGCTCGAAATGGCTCGTCGCGGCGAGCAGCTCCTCGTCGGCCCGCTGGGCGACGGCAAGGATCTCCAGCACCGCCTGGGTCGGCCGCGACAGGCGCTCGACACGCACGAGCAGCGCCTCGCGCAGCGTTGGCGGCGCCGGCCCGCGGCCGTCGAGGCCCGCCGCCAGCAGCTCCTCGGCGTACAGCGGGTTTCCCTGACTGCGCCCGAACAGCCGGTCGACGAGCTCCGGCGCCGGTGCCGCGCCGAGGATGTCGGTCAGCTGCTCGCGGAGCTCGTCGTGGGCGAGCGGGGCGAGCTCGATCCGCCGCGCGCGCGAGTCGCGCTCGAGCTCGGCGAGCAGCGGGCGCAGGGGATGGGAGCGGTGCAGCTCCTCGGTGCGGTAGCTGAGCGCGACGAGCAGTCGCTCGTTGACGAGGCTCGAGGCCAGGAACGGCAGGAAGCTCCGGGTCGAGCGGTCGGCCCAATGCAGGTCTTCGATCACGAGCAGCGCCGGGCGGTCGGCGGCGACGCGTTCCAGCAGCGCCAGCAGCGCTTCGAACAGGCGGCCCTGGGCGATCCGTCGATCGCTGCCTCGACCCGGCGCGTCGTCGGGCGCCTGCCCGAGCTCGGGCGCCAGGCGCGCCAGTTCGATGCGCAGCCCCGGGCGCGAGCTCCGCCACGGCAGGGTCGTCGGTCCGCGCGAGGCGGCGCAGGACGCCCGCGAACGGCGCGTACGGCAGCTCCCCGTCGCCGAGCGCGACGCAGTCGCCGCGAAGGATGCGAACGCCGTCCTCGCCCGCCTGAGCGGTCAGTTCATCCAGTAGCCGGCTCTTGCCGACGCCCGACTCACCCGCGACGAAGACGAAGGATGGCCGCCCCGAGGAAGCGTCGCCGAGTGCGGCCCGTAGCTCCGCGAGCTCGGTCTCGCGCCCGATCAGTCGACTGCTCGTCATTCGCCCGCCACCGGACCAGTATTGCGCCACGCCCTTGCGGGCACGCGCCACCTCGGCCCGGCGGCCGAGTTCTTCGCGGTGGGAGGAGATGGCGTGGTGATGAAGGGGTTCCATGGTGTTGGCGCTCCGAGTGGGTTCGATGCCACGGCTCAAGAGTCGGCTACGCGAGCGCCGGGCACATCGGGCAGATGGTGCGTACTGGGCACCGGCACCCCTTACGGAGGCCTCAGTGAGCCTTAGAAGCTGCTTTCAGCTGCCGTCGCGGCGCCACAGACCGAGCCGCAGCGGCGCCCCGGCGGCCGCGCCCCGCCGGGGGAGCGGGACGCGGCGAGCTCGGGGGTTGTCCAGTCGACGAGGGCGAGGAGCGGCCCAGCGCGTCGCCCGCGGAGGAACCGGGATTCGCGTTGGGTTGAGCACTTCGGGCTCCGTCGGATCGACGACGTGTGGGGGTTACTAGGCGGCGGCGGGGCGCGCCGCGGAGGAGCTGCGGTTGCGCGCGTGGTCGCGGACCCGACGGCGGGCGACACGCGCCAGCAGCGACGGGCGGCCGGTTCCGCGCACCTGGCGGAAGGCGCCGGTGCGCAGAAGATCGTGTCGGTGGGTCTGGGACTGGATTGAGGTGAGGGACGTCATGGCGCTTGCTCCTTGTTCTTCTCTATGACGGTCACTCTGGGCTAAGCCTCGGGACGCCACATTGGGTTGATGGAGCGAGCTTGCGCCCCGGACCCCTTACGCGACGCCTCAGGGGGGCCTTAGCCGACGCCGTGCCCGCCGCCGCCGGGGGTCTCGAGCGTCAGGCGGTCGCCCGGGCGCAGGGTCCCCGTCGCCTTCGGCTCGAGCTCTGCGCCGTTGAGCAGGTTGCGGCCCCGGGCGCCGGGCTCGCCGCCGGCGGCGCCCGGCGGCGCGTGGCGGCGGCGTTCGGTGATCAGCGAGTAGGTCATCTCCTGCGAGCGCCTCGAGCTCGCGGACGACGCCGTCGCCGCCGCGCTGGCGGCCCGCGCCGCCGGAGCCGCGCCGCAGCGCGTAGCGGGTCACGCGCAGCGGGAACTCGAGCTCGAGCGCCTCGATCGGCGTGTTGAGCGTGTTCGACATCGCGACGTGGACGCCGCTCGGGCCGTCGGCGTCCGGGCATGCCCCCTGGCCGCCGCCGAGCGTCTCGTAGTACGTGAAGGCGTCGTTGCCGAGCGTCAGGTTGTTCATCGTCCCCTGGCCGAGCGCACGGCCGAATGCGGCGAGCACGAGGTCGGCGACGCGCGAGCTCGTCTCGACGTTGCCGGCGGCGACGGCGGCCGGCGGGCGCGCGTTGAGCAGCGAGCCCTCGGGGGCGATCACCGTGATCGGTCGCTGGGCGCCGGCGCACGGCGGGATGTCGGGGTCGGTCAGGACGCGCACGGCGAACAGGCACGCCGAGCGCGTGACGGCGAGCGGGCAGTTGAGGTTGCCGGCGTCCTGGGGCGCTGACCGGTGAAGTCGAGCGTCAGGCGCGTCGCCGGCGACGGTCGCGGTCAGCGCGCAGCTCGATGTCGCCGTCGCGCCCCTCGAGCACGTCGCGCGCGTGGCGCTCGCCGTCGCCGCATCGCGGCGATGCAGGCGCGGGTGCGGCGCTCGGCGTAGTCGGAGACCGCCGCCGTCGCGGCCGCGAGGTGCGCGCACGCCGATCCGCTCGGCCAGCTCGGTCAGCCGCGCGACGCCGGTCGCGTTGGCGGCGAGCTGCGCGCGCAGGTCGGCGCGGCGCTGGGACGGGTTGCGCATCTGGGCGACGAGCTCGTCGATCGCCTCGGCGTCGAGCACGCGCGGCGCGATCACGACGCCCTCCTCGTCGAGCGTGTGCGAGTCGGCCGGCATCGAGCCGGGAACGCGGCCGCCGACGTCGGCGTGGTGGGCGCGGCTGGCGGCGAAGCCGATCAGCGTCGTCGCCGGCGAACGCGGGGGTGATGACGGTGATGTCGGGCAGGTGGGTGCCGCCGGCGATACGGGTCGTTGAGGACCCAGACGCGGCCGGGCGCGTGGTCTTCGCCGAGCGACCGCCGCGACGGCGGCCGGCATCGCGCCGAGATGGACCGGGATGTGCTCGGCCTGCATGACCATCTCGCCGGCCGGGTCGAACAGCGCGGTCGAGCAGTCGCGGCGCTCCTTGATGTTCGCCGAGTGCGCGAGCGCGACGAGCACCGCGCCCATCTCCTCGCACGCCGCGCGCAGGGCGCCGGTCGTGACCTGCGAGCGCGATCGGGTCCAGCTCGGTCATCGCCGAGCGCTCCATGACGTACGCCGCCGCGCGGCGCCGGGCCGCGCGCACCAGCCCGTCGGGGACGAGCAGCGTCGCGTCGCCGAGGTCGACCACGGCGGGGCCGTCGACCGGGCGCGGCGTCGACGGGGGCGCGCAGCGCGATCGGCGGGCCGGCGTCGACTCCCGTGACGCGCACGGTGACGAGCTCGATCTCGGCGTCGTCGCGGTAGCCGTAGCGCTCGCTCGTGGGCGCGGCGAATGCCTCGCGCAGCTCGGCGGCGCCGCCGTCGGCAGCGACGTCGAGCTCGTGCGACTGGCCGCGGTAGCGCACCTGGGCGACGGTCTCGAGCCGCTGCGGCGCGCGCGGGAAGCTGCGTCGCCAGCTCGTCACGCAGCGCCTGAAGCAGCGCGTCGTCGAGTTCGTCGCCGGCGCGCAGCACCGTGCGCTGGACGTGGACACGGCGCTGGGCCGCGGCGAGCCCGAGCGCGCTGAGCACGCCGCTGGCGGCCGGGACGAGGACGCGCGCGATGCCGAGCTCGTCGGCGATCGCCGCCGCGTGCAGCGCGCCGGCGCCGCCGAACGCCAGCAGCGCGAAGTCGCGCGGGTCGAGCCCGCGCTCGACGGTCATCACGCGCAGCGCGCGCACCATCTCGGCGTCGGCGACCCGCACGATCCCGCGCGCGCACTCGTCGGTGCTCAGCCCCAGCGCGTCGGCGAGCTTGCGCGACCGCCGCGTGCGCGGCGTCGCGCGTCGAGCGCGACGCCGCCGGCCAGCGGCCGCGCCGGGTCGAGGTGGCCGCAGCACGATGTGGGCGTCGGTGACCGTCGCCTCGACGCCGCCGCGCCCGTAGCACGCGGGTCCCGGGCACGGCCCCGGCGGACATCGGCCCGACGCGCAGCGCGCCGCCGGCGTCGCGCCACGCGATCGAGCCGCCGCCGGCGCCGACCGTGTGGACGTCGACCATCGGCAGCGCCAGCGGCCGGCCGCCGACCTCGCGCCCGGCGACGTCCGCGCACCGCGCCGCCGGCGACGACCGACACGTCGCACGACGTGCCGCCCATGTCGAAGCACAGGAGGTTGGGCTCGTCGGCATGGCGCGGCGATCAGCGCCGCGGCGGCGGCGCCACCGGCCGGGCCGCTGAGCACGGTCAGCGCGGCGTGGCGCGGCCGCGAGCTCGAGGTCGGCGAGGCCGCCGCTGGACTGCATGATCCGCGGCTCGGCGAGCCCGGCGTCGCGGCGCGCGGTCGCGCAGGCGCGCGCAGGTAGGCGCGCAGCAGCGGCGTCAGCGCGGCGTCGACCTCGGTCGTCGCCGCGCGCTCGTACTCGCGGAACGTGCCGACGACCTCGTGCGACAGCGAGATCGCGACGTCGTCGCCGAGCGCGCTCGCGCAGCGCGCGCGCCGATCGCGCGCTCGTGGGCGGGGTGGCGGTCGGCGTGCAGCAGGCAGACCGCGACCGCCTGCGGCTCGCAGCCGGCGACAGCGTCGGCCAGCGCGCCGACGTCGCGCCAGCGGCTCGAGCACGCCGTCGGGCCCCATGCGCTCGGGGCGCCGAAGCGCCGCGCACGGCGGCACGAGCGGCGCCGGGCGCGCGGCGCACAGCCGGTAGAGGTCGGCGCGGCCTGGCGGCCGAGCTCGACGACGTCCTGGAAGCCGTCGGTGGCGACCAGCGCGGTGCGCGCGCCGCGGCCCTCGAGCAGCGCGTTGGTCGCCACGGTCATCCCGTGGGCGAAGGCAACGACATCGGCCGCCGTCGCGCCGGCTCCTCCAGCACGGCTGCGACGGCGGCCATGACGCCGAGCGACTGATCTTCGGGTGTCGTCGGCACCTTGGCGGTGACGACACCGCCGTCCGGGAGACGAGCACGGCATCGGTGAACGTGCCGCCGACGTCGACCCCCAGCGATCATGGCGCCTGCACGCTACCGCTTACCTAGCGCCCGCCGCCGCCATCCGTCGCTGGCAGCGCGGGGGCCTTGGATTCGCCCCCGACGCTTGCGGGGAGCGTGCGTCAGGCGGCGAGCGAACGGGCCTCGACCTCTTCGGTCTCGACCAGGTGCTGGTGCGACGGGCAGTAGCCGTTGCTGTGCAGCGGGGTGCGCTGGCACAGTTGGTGCCGCGGCGCGTGGTCGCGCGGCAGCTGCGCGGCTGGCCGCCGAGTCGAGCGTGACGGCTGGCGGCCAGGTACTCGTCGGCGGCCGCGATGTAGCGCTCGACGATCGCCCAGACGCGCGGCTGCTGCGGCCATCGGGAAGCACGAGCGGATGTCGCTGAACAGCGTGCGCGCGGGGCGCGCGAAGTAGTGACGGTCGGTGGCGAGACGCTCGATCGTGCCTTCGCAGCTGCGCAGGACGTAGGTCGTGAGCCGGCACTCCCTGGCGGACGACGTCGGTATCGATGTACGTCCGCGATCTCGCGGTAAATGGCTCGGCTGAAGTGGAACATCGGGTTGGTTCTTGACCTCTCTTGCCTCGGTGGTGGCTGCCTTGTGCTTCAGCACGATGACGCCGCCATGTGAAGCCAGAACGGCCCAGATGTTGCGCTGGATATTAAGCGGATCTTTAAGGTTCAGGACCAGGGTTCGAGCGCCGCCTCGCCGTCGCGAACGACCACGTGGTGGCCGTCGAGCTCGGGGTCGGTCTCGGGGTGGTCGACGCGGAAGTGCGCGCCCCGGCTCTCGGTCGCGCAGCAAGCGCGCACTGGCGCGACCAGCCGGGCCAGCGGGTGCGGGTGCTCGAGCAGCCGGTCGAGGCCCTCGGGCGTGCGCTCGAGGCCCGCATCGGCCCACAGCGCCTCGCGGCGTCGCGCGGTCCGGGAGCTCGAGCGGCTGCGGCGGCGGTGGATCGCCGGCCTGGATCGCCGGCTCGCCGAGCGCCGCGAGCGCGGCGCGGCCGCCCCACACGAAGCACTCGCTCAGCGAGTTGGAGGCCAGGCGGTTGGCGCCGTGCAGGCCGGTGCACGACGACTCGCCGATCGCGTACAGGCCGGGGACGGTCGTCGCGCCGTCGAGGTCGGCGACGATGCCGCCCATCACGTAGTGCGAAGCGGGCGCGATCGGCACGAGCTCGGTCGCCGGGTCCAGACCCGCCTCGCGCAGCGCGCCGACGACGTTGGGGAACTGGAGCGGGTCGATCTGCGCGCATGTCGAGCCACACGTTCGGCCGCCCGGTCTCCTTCATCTTGCGATGGATGGCGAGCGCGACCTCGTCGCGCGGGGCGAGCTCGTCGACGAACCGCTCGCCGTCGTCGTCGAGCACGGTCGCGCCCTCGCCGCGGATCGCCTCGGTGATGAGGAAGCCCTCGCGGCCCTTGACGCCGGTGACCGCGGTCGGGTGGAACTGGATCAGCTCGAGGTCGGCCACCGCCGCGCCGGCGCCACGCGCGAGCATGCACACCGATGCCGACCGAGCCCGGCGGGTTCGTCGTGCGCGACCACAGCGCGGCGGCACCGCCGGTCGCGAGGATCGTGCCGCGCGGCGCGAATCACGAGGCCGTCTTCGCAGCACGACGCCGGCGCAGCGGCCGTCGTGGGTCCACAGGGTCGCGGCGCGGGCCGGTTCGAGCACCTCGATCCGCGGGTCCTCGGCGACGACGGCGCTGACAGCTGGCGGACGATGCGCCGCCCCGTCGCGCTGCCGCCGGCGTGGGCGACGCGGCGGACGCTGTGGCCGCCTTCGAGCCCGAGGCTCGAGCCGCCCGCGACGGTCGGCGTCGAAGCGCACGCCGAGGCGTTCGAGCTCGCGCGACGACGTGCGGCGCCTCGCGGCACAGCACGGTCGCGGCGCTGCGGCGCACCAGCCCGCGGCCGGCGACCAGCGTGTCCTGGCGATGGCGGTCGGGCGAGTCGTCGGCGGCCAGCGCGGCGGCGACCCCGCCCTGGGCCCAGTAGCGACGCGGTGTCGGCGAGCGGCGTCGCGGCGACGAGCGCGACCTGCGCTCCCTCGCTGGCTGCGGTCAGCGCGCAGTACAGGCCGGCGGCACCGGCGCCGACGACGACGACGTCGGCCTGGAGCTGGGGAGCGGCCATCGCGCCGGATACCGTACTTGGATGCTCGATCCTGCGCCACGACTCGTCGCCTGCGCCACGACACCGGCGGCCACCCCGAGTCGATCGCGCGGATCGCGGCGATCAACGCGGCGCTGGGCGACCGCGACTGGCTCGGCGCCGAGCGTGCGCGAGTCGTCGCCGGTGGCGCTCGCAGACGCTGCACGCCGTCCACCCCGAGCCGTACGTCGACTGCGATTCGCGCGAGCTGTGCGCAGCAGGGCGGCGGGCAACCTCGACGCCGACACGGTCGTGTCGGTCGGGTCCTACGAGGCGGCGCTGCACGCCGCCGGCGGCGCGGTCGAGCTCGTCGACGCGCTGCGTCACGGGGCGAGGCGCGGGCCGGCGGCGTCGCTGCACCGCCCGCCCGGCCACCACGCCGAGCGCGCGCGGGCGATGGGCTTCTGCCTGTTCGCCAACGTCGCCGTCGCGGCGCAGCACGCGCTCGACGCGCACGGGCTGGAGCGGGTGCTCGTGCTGGACTTCGACGTCCACCACGGCAACGGGACGAACGACATCTTCCACGCCGACCCGCGGGTGCTGTTCGTGTCGCTGCACCAGTGCCCGCTGTACCCCGGCACCGGCCGCGGCCGACGACCGCGGGTCGGGCGCCGGGCTCGGGCTACACGGTCAACCTGCCGGTGCCGCCGGGCTCGGGCGACGACGCCGTGGTGCTCGCTGGTCGAGCACGTCGTCGCGCCGCTGGCGCGCGCGTACGAGCCGCAGCTCGTGCTCGTGTCGGCCGGGCTTCGACGCCCACGCGCGACGACCCGCTGGCCGACTGCGAGGTGACCGATGCCGGCTTCGCGGCGATGGCCGGGACGGCGCGGCGGCTGGCGGACGAGTTCGGCGTGCGGGTTGGGCGGTCGTCTTGGAGGGCGGCTACGACCTGGACGCGCTGGTCGGCGGGCTGGTGGCGGTGCTGGAGGTGGCGGGCGGCGCACGAGGCGCCGCCGGCGCCCGGTACGCTTGCGCGTGCATCCGCTGGCGGGCGGCGCGGCGAGCGGCTGGGGCGTGGCGGCTGGCGCTGAGCACTAGCCGGCGTCGCGGCGCGCGTGGCGGCTCAGCTCGCGCTCGCCGGCGGCGCGTCGCTCGGGCTGTCTGCCGCCGGCGACGCGGCTCGCAGCCGTAGTCGCGCGTCGACGGTCATCGGCGCCGCGGACGCCGACGCGGGCGACCGCCGTCCGGCGCGTCGTGGCCGGCGTCGGCGCCGGAGTCGCCTGGTCGGCATGCGGTGCCGTGGTCAGTGCGTGGCCACCGGTGCCGGCGTCGGTGCCCGGGAGCGGCGTGACCGCGGTGGGCGCCGGGCAGGTCGGGTCGTCCGGCGTGTCGAGCGGCGACGGCCTGCATTGCCGAGCGGCGGCGTCCGCGTCGGCTCGCCACCGCCGGGGATCGCGTCGGGCGGCAGCCGGTGGCGCGGTGCCGCGCGGCGGCGGTCGCTGCGTGCGGGCGCGGTCCGGTCGCGGGCGCCGCGCGGCGCGGCGCAGGTCGTCGCCGTAGCGGCGACGGCGCCGCGCGTCCGACGCCGGGGCTCGCGGGGGCGGTGATGGTCGTCGTCTGCGCGCTGTCGCCGGTCAGCGCGAGCAGCGAGACGACGAGCGCCGAGACGGCGACGAGCATGATCGCCAGGGCGATCGCGATCGGCAGGCGCCAGTTGGGCGTGGGGACCATGCGCGTGCGGGCGCCGGTTCCGCAGTTGAGGCACCAGTCCTGCTGGGCGCCGATCGGCGCGCCGCACTGGGGACAGGTGGTCTGCACGCGTCGGCGGCGGGCGCCGGGGGCGGCGGCGATCTCCGACTGGCGGGTCCCGCAGACCTCGCAGAACTTCGCGTCGGACGCAGCGCAGCGCGCCGCACTGCGGGCACGCCGCGATGCCGGGCTCGCGCAGATCGTCGAAGTCGCGCCGGTCGCCGAGGCTGTGCTCGAGCGCGCGGCGCTCGCTGTCGAGCGCGTGGATGGCGTCGAGCTTCTGCGCGACCAGCTCGTCGGGCGTGCGGAAGCGGCACTGGTCGAACACCAGGCCGCCGAGGTCGCGCAGCCCGAGCTCGCGCGCGCGACGCAGGTAACGCATGCGCCGACGCATCCGCCCGCGTCACGCGCCGACGGCCCGGTGGCTTCGTCGCGGGCGCGCCGTCGACCTCGGGCGCCGGCTCCGCGGCGGGGCCTCCTCCGGCGCGCGGCGCGGCCTCGCCCTCGCGACCGGTGCGTCCTCGCCGGCGCGCCCGGTAGCGTCCTCGGCCGTGTCGCCTCGGCCGGTGTCTCGCTCGCGCCGGCGCGTCTCGCTCGGCCGGCGTCGCCGACCGCCCGGTCGCCCACCGCCCGAACGGCGCAGGCCGCTCGGCGCCGGCGCTCCGCCTCGGTGCCGCTCGGTGTCGGGCGCCGCTTGCGCTCGGGTGTCCGCAGGGGCCGGCACCTCGCTGCGGTTCGGCGGCCGCCGCGGCGGGCGCGGGTGTCTCCGGCGCCAGGCACGCTCGATCCACGGTGGGCCGGGAGCGCTCCTCCGGCACAACCGCAGTCGCCCGCACCGCCGCGGCCGCTTCGGCGATCTTGGCCGGATCGATCGAGGCCGTCGTCGGAGCCCGAGGTCCGCGACGTGGCCGGCGGCGGGATGCTCTTCGCGGCCTCTGCCGTCAGCTGCTGAGCCTCCTGCGCGGAGGGTCCTCAGGTACGGGCAAGGGATCGGCCGGCGTCCCTCGGTGCGCCGACGACGGATACGTGACAGCGGCGTCATCGCGAAACGGCGCCGTCATGGGGCGCTGCGGGCGAGTCTAGCAACGGGTCGGTCGAGTAACTCCTGCCACGCCGCCAGCGACCCTCCGCGCCATGACACGCGACCGCGAACAGCTCCGCGCGCGCGCGCCCGGACCGCGCCCGCCGGCGGCGGGTCAGAGCGGCGGCGAGCGCCGCGCGCCAGCGCTCGCGCTCGAACGGGCCGCACTGCGTCCCGGCACCCCGTCGAGCGCGACGGGGCGGATCCCGACCGGCGTCGCGAGCACCGGCACGTCGCACGCGAGCGCCTCGAGCACCGCCAGCCCGAAGCCCTCGCGCTCGGACGGCACGACCACCGCGTTCGGCGGCGTTGACCCACAGCGGCACTTCGTCCGGGTCGACGTCGCCGAGCGTCAGCAGCTGCACGTCGCCGCCGACGACCTCGCGCGCGCGGTCGAAGCGCTTCTCCGCCCGCGCCGGGTCGGCCGGGAACAGCAGGTAGCGGCCGGTCGGGGTCGAGGCCGAGCCGCGCGCGCGCCTCGGCGCGCGGCGAGCGGCCGGAAGCGCTCGAGGTCGACGCCGCATGGCAGCACGGCGACGCGCCGCGCGCGCCCGGCGCCGGCACCAGCTCGCGCCGAGCGAGC
This sequence comes from uncultured Actinomycetes bacterium, assembly GCA_963846975.1. Taxonomy (GTDB): domain Bacteria; phylum Actinomycetota; class Thermoleophilia; order Solirubrobacterales; family Solirubrobacteraceae; genus AC-49. The sequence goes on along the minus strand of CAWJXY010000001.1, from coordinate 69,149 downwards.
GCCGACACGGTCGCCGCGAGCGCAGACGAGCGCGCAGCGCCGCGCGGCTGAGCCGGCCGCGAGCGCGGGTGGCGCGAGGTCGGTGCCGTGGAACGTCACGACGTGCGGCGCGCCGCGCAGCGCCAGCGCCGGCCACGCGGTCAGCCCGAAGTGCGCGTGGACGACGTCGAAGCGCTCGCCGCGGTAGCGGCGCGCGCAGCGCGCGCGCCGCGCGCGGGTAGGAGCGCAGCGCCGGGCGCGAACGCGAACAGCTCGACCTCGACGCCGTCGATCCGCCGCAGCGCCGCGACCTGGTCGGCGACGAAGCGCCCGAGCGCCGGCCGGCGGCCGTCGGATACATGTTCGTGACGACGAGCGCGCGCATCGCGTGGCAGCGACTTGCGTACGCGACTTGTCGCAGATGCGTCTGGTTCCGTCACGGCCGCGCCTCGCAGACTCGCCGCCATGTCCAGCGACACCGGAGGACGAGGTGATCACCGCCTGATGGGACGCATGCACGCTGCGCGCTGCGCGCGTCGCCGTGCGCGGCGAGCGCGGGCAGGGGACGGTCGAGTACGTCGCGCTGATCCTGCTCGTCGCCGCGCGTGCTCGCCGGCGTCGTCGCCGCGACGAAGGGCATCGAAGCGGCACGGCGATCGCCGAGACGATCGTCGGCAAGCTCAAGCACGCGATCGACAAGGTCGGCAGGCGGCCGGCCACGTGAGCCGGCGCTCCGCGGACCCTAGGATGGGCGCGTGCGATGTCCGCACCCGTCCGCGCCCCGCGACCGGCCCGATCGCCGTCTTCGACTCCGGCGTCGGCGGCCTCACCGTCCTGCACGAGCTGCTCGTGCGCCTGCCGCACGAGGACTTCCTCTACCTCGGCGACACCGCGCGCTTCCCGTACGGCGAGCGCAGCCGCACGAGGAGCTCGAGCGCGTTCTCCCTGCGAGATCGCCGAGCAGCTGCTGCGCCCGCCGCGCCAAGCTGCTCGTCGTCGCCTGCAACTCGGCGACCGCGCGCGGCGCTGCCCGCGCTGCGCGCGCGGATGATGCAGACGACGCTCGGCGTCGACGTGCTCGGCGTGATCGCGCCCGAGGCCGGCCAGGCGGTCGGCGCGACGCACAACGGGCGCATCGGCCTGCTCGCCACGCCGGCGACCGTCGCCAGCGGCGCCTACGAGCGCGCCGATCGCGGCCGTCGACCCGCTCGTCGACGCTGACGAGCGTCCCGGCCCCGACCTCGCGCCGATCATCCAGGCCGGCTTCCCGTTCGACGAGCGCGCTCGTCGACGACCGTGCGCGACTACGTCGCGCCGCTGCGCGACGCCGAGGTCGACACGGTGATCCTCGGCTGCACGCACTACCCGCTCGTCGCGCCGATGCTGCAGCGGATGCTCGGCCCGCGGCGTGACGCTCGTCACCTCCGGCGCGGCGCTGGCGCGCCAGGTCGAGCACGCGCTCGCGCTCGCGCGACCTGCTCGGCGACCGCGCGAGCGGCGAGGGCGACTACCGCTTCCTGTGCACCGGCGACGTCGAGGCGTTCCGCGCGCTCGGCACGCGCTTCCTGCAGATGCCGCTCGGCGAGGTCGAGCCACGTCGAGCTGCACACCACCACCGACGCGAGGTCCCGATCGCATGACGAGTCGCTCGCTACGACCGCGCCGCCGACGAGCTGCGCCCGACGACGATCGAGCCCGGCTTCGTGCGCACCGCGACCGGCTCGGCGCTGATCTCGATGGGGCGAGACGCGCGTCATCTGCACCGCCTCGGCGAGGAGTCCGTGCCGCGCTGGATGGCCGGCCGCGGCACGCGGCTGGGTCACGGCCGAGTACGGGATGCTGCCCGCGTCGACCGGCGACCGCAAGCAGCGCGACGCCACCCGCGGGCCGCGCCGACGGGCGCACGGTCGAGATCCAGCGCCTGATCGGCCGCTCGCTGCGCGGCGTCGTCGACTTCGAGGCGCTCGGCGAGCGCACGATCTACGCTCGACTGCGACGTGCTCCAGGCCGACGGCGGCACCCGCTGCGCGTCGATCACCGGCGCGTACGTCGCGCTCGCGCTCGCGTGCGAGCGGCTGATCGCCGAGGGCAAGCTGAGCGCGAGCCCGCTCACCGGCAGCGTCGCCGCGGTCTCGTGCGGGATCGTCGACGGCACGCCGCTGCTCGACCTCGACTACCCCGAGGACTCGACCGCCGAGGTCGACGCGAACGTCGTCATGACCGGCGACGGCGGGCTGGTCGAGGTCCAGGCGACGGCCGAGCGCACGCCGCTTCAGCGCGCGCACCTCGACGACCTGCTGGCGCTCGCCGCCAGCGGGCATCGACGCGCTGCGCGCCACCGCAGGACGCGTCGCCGTCCGGCCGCCCGTGAGGCTCGTGCTCGCCACCCGCAACGCCCACAAGGTGCGCGAGTTCGCGGCGCTGCTGGCGCCGCACGAGCTCGTCGCGCTGCCCGACGACGTCGTCCTGCCGCCCGAGACCGGGACGACGTTCGCCGAGAACGCGCTCGCCAAGGCGCGCGCCGCCGCCGCGGCGACCGGCGCGCCGGCGATCGCCGACGACTCCGGCATCGAGGCGGCGGCGCTCGGCGGCGCGCCCGGGCGTGTACTGCGCGCGCTACGCCGGGCGACCACGCGACCGACGGGGAGAACCTCGCCAAGCTGCTGCGCGAGGCGCCGGCCGGCAGCCCGCTCGCCTACGTCTGCGCGATCGCGTACGTCGACCGCGACGGCGCGAGCACGTCTTCGAGGGCCGCTGCACCGGCGCGCTCGCGGCCGGCCGCGCGGCGACGGCGGCTTCGGCTACGACCCGGCCTTCCTGCCCGACGACGGCCCGCCGGGCCGCACGATGGCCGAGCTGACCGACGCCGAGAAGGACGCGATCAGCCACCGCGGCCGGCCGCGCGCGAGCTGGTCGCATGGCTGACCTGAGCGTCGGCGCACACCAAGACGCGCGGCGGCGCTGCTGTCGATCGGCTCGAACTCGACGCTGATCCTGCTCAAGCTGTCGCCGGCAGCGTCACCGGCTCGGTCGCGATCCTCACCGAGGCGGTGCACTCCGGCGATCGACCTCGTCGCCTCGATCATCGCCTGGTTCTCGGTGCGCAAGGCCGACGAGCCGGCCGACGAGGAGCACCCCTACGGCCACGAGAAGATCGAGAACCTCAGCTCGGCGATCGAGGGGATGCTGATCCTCGTCGGCTCGGGCGTCATCGTGTTCGAGGCGATCCGCCATCTCGTTCTCGGCTCGCAGGTCGAGAACCTCGGCTTCGGCATCGTCGTGATCTCGATCGGCGCTCGTCGTGAACCTGGTCGTCTCGGCCGAGCTGCGCCGCCGCGCGCAAGCTCACCGGCTCACCCGCGCTGGACGCCGACGCGACGCACCTGCGCACCGACGCGGTCACGTCGGTCGGCGTCCTCGCCGGGCTGGTGCTGGTGCAGATCACCGGCGCCAACTGGATCGACCCGGCCGTCGCGCTGGCCGCTCGCGGCGGCGATCGCCGTGCAGGGCTTTCGCATCGTCACGCGGCTCCTCGCGCGTGCTCGTCGACGAGGCGCTGCCGGCGGACGAGATCGAGGCGATCCGCGCAGACCGTCGTCGAGTTCGGTCCCCGCGGTGTCGTGGGCTACCACAAGCTCCGCGCCCGCCGCGCGGGCGCGCGCCGCTACGTCGACATGCACGTCCAGTTCCGCGACGGGACGACGCTCGAGGACGCGCACGCCACCGCGCACGAGCTGCAGGACGCGATCCGCGCGGCGCCTCGACGGCGCCGACGTCCTCATCCACCTCGAGCCCGCGGACCGCGTCGTGCCGGGCACCGAGATCGTCGCCCTAGCTCCGCCGTCGCCATCACGTCCCGCGCAGATTGATCGCCGCGCTCGCGCCGACCGCGACCGCGACGCCGGCGTAGCCCCGGTAGCCCTCGGCGAGCAGGATCGCCGCCGTGAGCAGGCACAGGAACGACGGTGACCAGCCAGGCGATCCGGGAGAGCGGCACGCGCCTATTCTCATGCACGGCCATGACGACCGCTCTCACGCCCGCCCAGGCGCTCGGCTACCTGAACGCGCTGTCGACCGACATCCGCGCGGCGGCGGTGCTCGACGCGCGCCGGCGAGCTGCTGGCCGGCGCGACCGACCTCGCCCCGGACGCCGACGGCAACCTCACCGCCCGCGACGCGCACCACACGATCGTCGTGGCCACGCGTCCGCACGCGGCGTGCGCGGTCCTGGAGATCGATCTGCAGTCCGCACTTAGCGCCATGACTCCCGCTGCCTGAGCGAGGTCTGCCCGCCGTCGTTGCTAGCGTCGGGCCACCTCAAACCGTCCCCGAGAAGGAGTTCCTGTGACCAAGAACGAGGTCATCGACGAGGTCGCGCGCCGCGCGAACCTTGGCAAGAAGGAGGCCGGCGCGGCCGTCGACGCACTGCTGTCGACGATCGAGGCGAGCCTCAAGAGCGGCGACGACGTGGCGTTCACCGGCTTCGGCAAGTTCTCCGTGTCCCATCGTGCCGCGCGCCAGGGCGTCCACCCGCGCACCGGCGAGCCGATGCACATCGAGGCCGCCAAGGTCCCGCGCTTCACCGCCGGCTCGGCACTCAAGAAGGCGATCAAGAGCTGACGCCCCCAGGCGCGTTCGGCGACCGCCTCGCGCGCCAGGTCGAGCGTCGCGAGTCCCAGATCGTGCTGGGGCTCGATCCCGACCCGCGGCGGCTGTGGCCCGTGGCGGTCGCCGCGGCACCCGCCGACGGTCCGCCCGCGCGCCGCGCCGCCGCCGCGGTCGCAGCGCAGTGCATCGCGCTGATCGACGCCGCCGGTCCGGCGTGCGTCGCGGTCAAGCCGCAGCTCGCGTGCTTCGAGCGCCTCGGCGCCGCGGGGCGCGAGGCGCTCACCCAGGCCGTCGAGTACGCGCGCGAGAACGACCTGATCGTCATCGCCGACGGCAAGCGCGGCGATATCGACGTGACCGCCGCCGCCTACGCCGACTCGCTGTTCGACGGCGTCGGCGAGACGCCGTTCGGCGACGTCGAGGGCCTGCACGTCGACCTGGCGACGATCAACCCCTACATGGGACTCGACACGCTCGAGCCTCTGCTATCGGCGGCTCGCGCGCGCGGAGCTGGCATCTTGATCCTCGTGCGCACGTCGAACCCCGGTGCCGCCGACGTGATGGACGTCGAGCTCGCCCAAGGCGGCACGCTGTGGGAGCACGTCGCCGGCGATCGTCGACGGGCTCGGCAGGGCGAGCCGATCGCCGACGTCGGCGCGGTCGTCGGCGCGACCGCGCCGTGGCACATCGGGCGCATGCGCGAACTGATGCCGCGCACACCGTTCCTGCTCCCCGGCATCGGCGCGCAGGGCGGCACCGTCGACGAGCTCGCCGCCGCGTTTGCGCCGGGGCGCGCCGGCGGCCTCGTCAGCGCGTCGCGCTCGATCGCCAACGCGGGCGCAGACCGCGGCGTCGTCGATCCGGCGCAAGCGGCCCGCGCGGAGGCCGAGCGTCTGCGCGCCGCCGCATGGGCGCTTGCGTGAGGCGCTCCGTGGCGCTCCCGTCCGTACGATGGCCTCGTGCGCAAGGCCCTGGCCCGCATATTCGCGATCCTGGCGATCGCCGCCTGCGCGGCGGCGATCTACTCGGTGGTCAACTCGAACCTGCTCAAGAACGACGACTCCCACGACGGTCACGACGACGTCGAAGAAGCTCACCACGACGACGACGCACGGGACGCATCACGCTCCGTACGTGGTCAAGCAGGGCGACACGCTGTCGCAGATCGCCCAGGACCACCACGTCACCGTCACGCAGATCAAGAAGCTGAACAAGAACCTCGTCGCCAGTCAGCTTCACGCCGGTCAGCACATCCAGCTGCGGTGAAGCGCGCCGCGCTCGGGCTCGCGGTGGCCGCCGCGCTCGCGCTGGCGACGACCGCGGGCGCCGTCGGCGGCGACGACGAAGCCGACCGTACACCGATCCACCGAGCATCCAGGCGCCCGGAGGCGATGCTGATCGAGCCCAAGACCGGCGACGTGATCCTCGCGCGCCGCCCGTACGCCGAGCACTCGATCGCGTCAACGACGAAGATGATGACCGCGCTGGTGACGATCGGGCGCGCGTCGCTGCAGCGCACGTTCACGGCGACCAACTACGTCGCGCAGCCGGCCGAGTCGGTCATCGGGTTGCGCGCCGGCGAGCGGATGAAGGTCTCGGACCTCGTCCGCGGGCTGCTCGTCGCCTCGGCCAACGACGCCGCCGCCACGCTGGCCGTCGACATCGCCGGCTCGCGCAAGAAGTTCGTCAAGCTGATGAACGACCAGGCTCGCAAACTCGGCCTGCACCACACGCACTACGCCAACCCCGTGGGGCTCGACGAACCCGGCAACTACTCGACCGTCGCCGACCTCATCAAGCTCGCGCTCGTCCTGCGGCGCCACGCCTTCCTGCGCGAGACGACCAACATGGGCCACGTCACGCTGCAGTCCGGCGACCACCCGCGGCCGTTGACCAACGTCAACGACCTGCTCAACAAGGTCTCCTACATCAACGGCGTCAAGACCGGCCACACACAGGACGCCGGCTATTGCCTCGTCGGATCCGCCACGCGCGACGGGATCACCGTGATCAGCGCCGTCCTCGGCGACCCCTCGCGAGGCCGCGCGCGACAGCGACACGCTCGCGCTGCTGCACTACGGGTTGTCCCAGTACCACGTCGTCCATCCGGTCAAGAAGGGCGACACGTTCGCCCACGCGACGCTGAACTTCCGCGAGTCGACGGTCCCGCTCGTCGCCTCGCGGACCGTCGGGCGCACCGCCGCACGCAGCGAGGAGATCACGACGAAGGTCGTCGGAGCTCCGCCGAACATCGCCGGCCCGCTGCCCGCCGGCACGCACGTCGGCACGATCGAGGTTCGCCAGCGCGGGCGGGTCGTGGCCCGCGTCGGGCTCGTGACCCGCGACGAGATCCCCGCCGCAACGTTCACTCAGAAGGTCTCGTACAATGCCCGCCACCACAAGGGCGTCCTCCTGGCCGCGGCGGCCGCCCTCCTGGCGTGTAGCGTGTACCTCGTGATCTGGCGTAGGCGCCGCAGGGCGCGGCGGGGACGCCGTAGGCCACGAGAGACGACCGAGATCGCATGATCATCACCGTCACGCTCAACGCCGCGATCGACAAGTCGCTCTCGGTCCCGAATTTCCGTCTCGGACGCCGCCACCGGACCGTCGACGGCACGACGATGCCGGGCGGCAAGGGCGTCAACGTCGCCCGTGGGCTGAAGGCGCTCGGCCAGCCCGTGATCGCCACCGGCTTCGCCGGCGGGCCGACCGGAACCCGAATCGTCGAGCACCTGACGGCCGAGTCGATCCTCAACGACTTCGTGCGCATCCGCGAGGAGTCGCGCACCAACACCGCCGTCCACGATCCGACCAACGGCGAGCAGACCGAGATCAACGAGCGCGGTCCGGCGGTCACCGAGGCGGAGCTCGACCTGTTCCGCGACAAGCTGCTGTACCTCGCGCGCGGCGCGGCGATCGTCGTCTTCGCCGGCTCGCTGCCCCGTGGACTGGACTCCGAGGTGTACGCGCACCTGATCCGCGACCTGCACAAGCTCGACGTGCAGGTCGTCGTCGACACCGACGGCGACCCGCTGCGCCACGCGGTTCGCGCCGAGCCCGACGTGATCTCGCCGAACATCGTCGAGGCCGAAGAGCTCGTCGGCCACGAGTTCAACGACGAGGAGGACCACGTGATCGCCGCCCGCGAGATGGTGTCGCTCGGCGCCCGCGAGGCGATCATGACCCTGCCCGACGGCTGCATCGGCGTGCCTCCAGGTCGACGGCGAGCGCGTCATGCACCGGATCCGCATCCACCCGCGCGACCCGATCGCCGCCGTCGGCGCCGGCGACGCGTTCCTCGCCGGGTTCGTCGCCTCGCGCTATGGCGGCGCCACGGCCGCCGACAGCCTGCGCTTCGCGGTCGCGTGCGGCGCCGACGCCACGCAGCGCCTCGGCGCCGGGCGGATCGACCCCAAGGAGGTCGACAAGCTCGTCGACGAGACCTCCGTCGAAGTCCTCAGCGAGCCGGCCGAGGTCTCGTAGATGCGCCACATCGCCGCACTGATCGCCGCGCTCGCGCTCGGCGCCGGAGTCGGCGTCGGCTGCGGGTCGTCGAGCAAGTCGTCCAACCCCGATCGCGGTCGTCACGGTCACCAAGACGCCAGACGACGCCCGCCGGCTCGACGAGCACCGCGACCTCGACCACCACCGCGACGACATCGTCGACGTCCACCCAGACCCAGACGGGCGACTCGGGCGGCGTGACCGCGCCGGAGTCGGCCGATGGCGTCGGGCAACGCCCATGAGCCTCGACCAGGCCAAGGCGCTGATCCGCAAGAAGGGCTGGACGCCGACCGTGACGTTCGGCTACAGCCCCAAGCGCACGCTGGGCGTGATCCTCGCCTCCAAGAGCACCTACGTCATGCAGGCGTTCTTCTTCGTCAACGGCAAGTACATCGGCACCGACACCTCGGACCCGAGTGCGGCGATCTCGCTCAACGCGCAGGACGACACGTCGGCGACGCTGACCTACTCGGTCTACGACCCGGGCACGCCGCTGAACGAGTCCCGACGCGCTGATCCCCGTCCGCTTCGTGCTCGACAACGGCAAGCTCGTGCCGGCGGACACGATTCCCGACAGCGACCCGAAGCTCCCGGTCAGCCGCCGCTGACGCCGATCTCGTCGGCCCGCGCCCGGATCGTCGCCGAGCGCGGCGCGCGCGCGGCGGTGGCCGACTTGCTGTTCCAGATCTGCATCGTCGGCTCGACGGCGAGCACCGCGTTCCAGGTCGGGACGTCCATCACCCCGGTCGACGGCAGGCCCTGGACCGTCTGGAACGCCTTGACCGCGGTCGTCGTGCTCGAACCGAACTGGCCGTCGACCTTCAGCCCCGGGTCGCCGGTCTTGAGGTGCTCCTGGAGCCACACGATCTGGTCGCCCTTGGCGCCGGCCTTCAGCGCGGGCATCGCGTTCGTCGGGGTGAAGCCGGTCAGCGCCGGCGTCGCAGAGCCCAGCGACGCCCACAGCGCGCTCGGCGTCTCCTGCCAGTCCCACCACGACACGCCGGTCGCGCCGTAGGCGTCGGCGAGCTGGCGGAAGCGGATGATCTGCGAGCTCGGCGGTGACTGGAACGTCTGGCCGAGCGGGTAGATCGGGCGCTGGTAGAGCGTGTTGTTCGTGTACGTGTGGGCGAACACGGTGTCGACCGACGTGCCGATGTCCTTCCAGTACATCTGCGGCGCGTTGAACTGGGCTCCGCCCGGCCCGAGGAAGACGGAGTAGGGGAACGCCGGGTGGTAGTCGACGTAGGGGAAGCCGGCCAGGCCGATCGGGTAGTCGGGGCCGACGGTCGCGCGGAGATTCGGTGATGTAGGTCTGGGCCGACGCGTAGCGGCCCTCGTACTCGGCCTCGGCGTCGATGACCAGGCAGTCGGCGCCGTTGGTGACGGCGCGTGCGCCGAGCGCCGCCTCGCCCGCCGGGCTCGAGCCCGTACACGTACTGCCACGCGCAGACCTGAAGCCCGGCCGCGTGCAGCGTGTCGACGAGCGTCGGCGTGAACTGGCTCCAGTAGTTCGAGCCGCCGTCGGAGCTCTTGATGAACAGCGTCGTGATCGTTGTGGGCCTGGGCGAGGTTGATGATCGACTGCACGCTGCCGCCCGAGGACTTCGGCAGCTGCCAGATCCACATGCCGTTGCCGTCGAACGGGCTCGGGCCCGGGTCGCCGATCGACGTCTCCGACGGCGGCGTGGGGACGACCGGCTGCTTGCACGACGAGCGGGCCGACCGCGTTGGAGCGGTGGCCGAGGGTGTCCTTGACATGGATCAGGCCGGTGCCCGCCTTGTCGGGCACCGTGACGACGAGCCCGGTCGCCGACAGCCGCAGCGGCGCGCTCGCGGTGCCGCGTCCGGTCTTCGACGGGAAGACGACGGTCAGCCCGCGGACGAGGCGGTGGCCCTTGAGCGAGATGATGCTGCCGATCTTGACGAGCCGCGGGCCGGGGCACGTCTTCTTGCAGTGCAGCGTGACGATCACCGGCAGCTTGGACCGGTGATCGGGAGGCCGCCGACGCGCCCGGCGCCAGGGTGGCGAGGGCGGCGAGGGCGACCAGCAGATACGGGGAACGGCGCAACGGCAACGGCTGACTCCTCCCCTGACGGTTCGGCGTCACGGGGCCACAGCTTGAACGGCGGGGGACGGTCGTGCAAACGTCGTCCCCGCCGTTGCACGTCACCCGCAGTTTGCGGGCAAAGACGCCGGACCGGCGAGCGCGGGGCGCTGCTAGGATCGGATGGGCGTGGCCTGTCGCTGCCACACCCACGCCATCCACCTCAGATGTCCCTCTCGGGCCCCGCTCGCGGCGGGGCTCTTTTGTCCGCACTCGCACCTAGGATTCACCAATGGAGATTGAGATCGGTCGCGGCAAGAAGGCCCGCCGCGCCTACGGGTTCGACGACATCGCCATTGTGCCCTCGCGGCGCACGCGAGATCCCGACGACGTCGACATCTCCTGGAAGCTCGGCGACTACCGCTTCGAGCTGCCGCTGCTCGCCGCGGCGATGGACGGCGTCACCTCGCCGACGCACCGCCGGCATCGTCGGCAAGCTCGGCGGCCTGGCCGTGCTCAACCTCGAGGGCATCTTCACCCGCTACGAGGACGCCGACGAGATGCTGCGGCGGATCGCGTCGCTGCCCAAGGAGGTCGCGACGCGCGAGATGCAGGACATCTACCGCGAGCCGATCAAGCCGGAGCTGATCACCCAGCGCATCGAGGAGATCCGCGCCTACGGCGTGCCGGTCGCCGCGTCGCTGACCCCGCAGCGCGTCCGCACCCACTACGAGCGCGCGCTCGACGCGGGCCTCGACATCCTCGTCATCCAGGGCACGGTCGTCTCGGCCGAGCACGTCTCCGAGGACGTATCGCGCCCGCCGCTGAACCTCAAGGAGTTCTGCGCCGACCTGCCCGTTCCGGTCGTCGTCGGCGGCTGCGCCAGCTACCACACGGGCCTGCACCTGATGCGCACCGGCGCCGCCGGCGTGCTGGTCGGCGTCGGCCCTGGCGCCGCGTGCACGACGCGCGGCGTGCTCGGGCTCGGCGTCCCGCAGGCGACGGCGATCGCCGACGTCGCCGGCGCGCGCTCGCAGCACATGCTCGAGACCGGCGAGTACGTCCAGGTCATCGCCGACGGCGGCATGCGCACCGGCGGCGACGTCTCCAAGGCGATCGCGTGCGGCGCCGACGCCGTGATGGTCGGCTCGCCGCTCGCGCGCGCCCACGAGGCGCCCGGCCACGGCTTCCACTGGGGCATGGCGACGTTCCATCCGACGCTGCCGCGCGGCGCGCGCGTCGCGACGGTGCAGAACGGGACGATCGAGGAGATCCTCGTCGGCCCCGCGCGCGAGAACGACGGCACGTTCAACCTGATGGGCGCGCTGCGGACGTCGATGGCGACGTGCGGCTACAAGGACATCGCCGAGTTCAACCGCGCCGAGCTGATGATCGCGCCGTCGCTGCAGACCGAGGGCAAGGCGCTGCAGTCGTCGCAGGGCGTCGGCATGGGCTCGCGCGGCGCGTCGGCGGCGGTCAACGCACCCGGCCCGGCGCTCGACACGATCCCCGATCCGACGCCCGAGTACGCGGAAGCAGGCGCGTGACGCCGGAGAGCATCGTCACGGCCTCGACGGCCGCGACGGAGCTCGCCGACGAGAGTGCGCCGGTCGAGGTCCCGCGGGCGACCGACGAGGTCGTCGTGCTCGACTTCGGCGGCCAGTACAGCCAGCTGATCGCGCGTCGCGTGCGCGAGTGCGGCGTGTTCTCCGAGCTGCTGCCTCACCACGTCGGCGCGGCCGAGGTCGCACGGCGCAAGCCCAAGGGCCTGATCCTGTCCGGCGGCCCGGCGTCGGTGTACGCCGACGGGGCTCCGAAGCTCGAACGCGAGCTGCTCGAGCTCGGGATCCCGGTGCTCGGCATCTGTTACGGGATGCAGCTGCTGGCCGTCGAGCTCGGCGGCAAGGTCGAGGGCGCCGAGGTCGGCGAGTTCGGCCGCTCGGACCTGCGCGTGCACGAGCACGGCCGGCTGCTGGCCGGGCTGCCGGAGCTCCAGACGTGCTGGATGTCGCACCGCGACACGGTCTTCGAGCCGCCGCCCGGGTTCACCGCGCTCGCGTCGTCGACGGCGTCGCCGGTCGCGGCGCTCGAGAACGTCGCCGCCGGCGTCTACGGCATCCAGTTCCACCCCGAGGTCGTCCACACGCCGTTCGGGCAGGACATCCTCAAGACGTTCCTCGGCGACATCTGCGAGTGCGACATGACGTGGTCGGCGGCGTCGATCGTCGACGAGCAGATCGCCCGCATCCGCGCCCAGGTCGGCGACGGCAAGGTCATCTGCGGGCTGAGCGGCGGCGTCGACTCGAGCGTCGCGGCGCTGCTCGTGCACCGCGCGGTCGGCGACCAGCTCACGTGCGTGTTCGTCGACCACGGGCTGATGCGCAAGAACGAGGGCGAGCAGGTCGTCTCGGCGTTCCGCGACACGTTCAAGGTGCCGCTCGTGGCCGTCGACGCCGAGCAGCGGTTCCTCGACAAGCTGCACGGGCGTCACCGAGCCCGAGGCCAAGCGCAAGATCATCGGCGCCGAGTTCATCCGCGTGTTCGAGGAGGAGGCGGCGCCGCATCGGCGACCCCAAGTACCTCGTCCAGGGAACGCTGTACTCCGACGTGATCGAGTCCGGCGGCGGCACCGGCGCGGCGACGATCAAGTCCCACCACAACGTCGGCGGTCTGCCCGACGATCTCCAGTTCGAGCTCGTCGAGCCGCTGCGGGCGCTGTTCAAGGATGAGGTCCGCGCCGTCGGCGCCGAGCTCGGGCTGCCCGAGCGCCTCGTCTGGCGCCAGCCGTTCCCCGGCCCCGGCCTGGCGATCCGCGTCGTCGGCGGCGAGGCGACCAAGGAGCGGTTCGACGTCCTGCGCGACGCCGACTTCATCCTCCAGGACGAGATCCGCAAGGCCGGGCTGTACCGCGACCTGTGGCAGTCGTTCTGCGTGCTGCCCGACGTGCGCACGGTCGGCGTGCAGGGGGACGAGCGAACGTACGGCCACGTCGTCGTGATCCGCGCGGTGACGTCCGACGACGCGATGACCGCCGACTGGGCGCGCCTGCCCTACGACCTGCTCGAGCAGATCGCGGCGCGCATGATCGGCGAGCTGCGCGAAGTGAACCGGGTGGTGCTCGACATCACGTCGAAGCCCCCGGGAACGATCGAATGGGAGTGACCCCCCACCGGTGGGAGTAATCCCCGCGCCCAGCGGGTAGGCATGCGCCGGAGCCGCGGGTCTCGCCCGCGGCCGGTTCGCGGTTCACGAGCGTTTGGGGGTTGTCATGCGCGGACGGATGGGTCTCTGGGCACTCGCGGGCGGTTGTGTGCTCGCACTACTGGTCGGGGCGCCCGCCTGGGCGCATCACCAGCCCAATCCACCCCCACCACCCCAAGGGTCACCATCCGAAGAAGGTCCACTTCCACTTCCGCGACGTGCGGTTCGGCCTGCGGATCACGTCCGTGTCCAACCCCCACCCGCAGCTCGTCAGCGGCGAGCAGGTCCTGCTTCGCGTCAAGGCGCGGTCGCCGTTCGCCGCCCAGCACGTGCGCGTGTTCCTCAACCACCAAGACGTGACCTCGCAGTTCAAGCCCGAGACGCCCAAGACGCTGCTCGGGCTCGTCCGCCGCTGCGTCAGGGACGCAACGAGGTGACGGCGTTCACGGTCGGCGGCTTCGCGGCGCTGACCCTCGACGACCACCCGATCACCGGGCCGGTCTTCTCCGGGCCGCAGCAGCTGCCGTTCTTCTGCGAGACCACCGGCGTTCGGGCTCGCCCCGGCCACGCCGCCGCTGTGTCGGCCCCGACCATGGTCAGCTACCAGTACAAGACCACCGCCGGCGCGTTCGCGCCGCTGGCCGACCCGACGCAGCGGCCGGCCGACCTGGCCACGGCGACGGTCGACGGCCAGTCGGTGCCGTACATCGTGCGGGTCGAGCAGCGGCACGATCGACCGCGCCGTCTACCAGATCGCCGCGCTGTACGACGGCACGGACCCCGTCGCCGTTCACCGCCGGACACGAGCTGGAACGGCCGGCTCGTCTACACCTTCGGCGGCGGCTGCAACGCCGGCTACCACCAGGGCGCGCGGCACCGGCGGCGTGGTCAACGACCTGTTCCTGTCGCAGGGCTACGCGGTCGCGTCGTCGAGCGCTCAACGTGCTCGACAACAACTGCAGCGCCGATCATCTCGGCCGAGGCGGCGATGATGGTCAAGGAGCACTTCATCGAGACCTACGGCCCGGTCGCGCACACGATCGGCTGGGGCGGCTCCGGCGGCGCGATCCAGCAGTACGACATCGCCGAGAGCTACCCGGGCATCCTCGACGGCATCGTCCCGGCGTCTCGTTCCCCGACCCGCTCACGACCGCCGGGCCGGTGACCGACTGCCGGCTGCTGAACACCTACTTCGCCGGACCGGCGCCCGGCCTCACCGACGGCCGCCGCAGCGGCGATCTCCGGGTTCTTCGACTACACGACGTGCCTGTCGTGGGACGCGACGTTCGCCAGCCGCGCGACCGCCGACCGACAGCTGCAACTCGGTCGATCCCGGTCGGCGATCCGCTGGAACCCGGTCACCAACCCCGACGGCGTCAAGTGCACCGCGACCGAGCAGTTCGTCAACCAGCTCGGCCGCGACCCGCGCACCGGCTTCGTCCGCAGCCTGCTCGACAACGTCGGCGTCCAGTACGGTCTCGCCGCGCTGAAGTCCGGGGCGATCACGCCGGCCCAGTTCGTCGCGCTCAACGCGGGCATCGGCGGGCTCGACTACACCGGCGCAGCCAGGGCCGGACGCGCAGCGTGGCCGACCCGCAGGGCGCTGGCCGCCGCCTACGCCGACGATCTGGTCAACAGCGCGTCGCAGGGCCTGCGCAACGACGCCGATCATCGACCAGCGCACTCGACCTCGACTCTCGCCGGGTTCGGCAACGACATCCACACCACGCGAGTGGTCGTTCGTGATGCGGCAGCGGCTGCTGGAGGCCAACGGCACGGCCGCCAACCAGGTGATCATCGAGAACCAGCCGGCGCGGGACCGAGATCGCCGCGGCCAACAGTTACGAGCTCGACGCCATGGACCGCTGGCTGACCGCCATCGACGACGACCACTCGGGCGCCGGCCTGCGGCAGCAAGGTGATCGCCGACCGAGCCGGCCGACGTCGGCGACGGCTGCTTCCTGTCGGCGACGCAGCGCATCCAGGCACCGGTCACCGACCCGGCGACCGGCCCGTGCGCGCAGCGGTTCCCGGTCGCCGCCAACCCGCGGCTCGTCGCCGGCCAGCCGCTGTCGATGATGGCGCTGAAGTGCAAGCTCCAGAAGCTCGACTTCGGCTCGACTACGGCGTGACGTTCACCGACGCGCAGAAGGCGCAGCTGCGCGCGGCCTTCCCCGACGGCGTGTGCGACTACGACAAGCAGGGCGTCAGCCAGCGGCGGCCGATCGGCGACTGGCTGAGCTACGGAGACGAGACGACCGGACTGACGCGGCCGACCCCGATACGTTGAGCCCGCCTCGACATTGAGAGGGGCAGCGGTCCGACCAAACCCCTCCGGCGTGTTAGGTTCCCGCGCGGGGGTCTCACCAACATTTCCGGAGGATTGGTATGAAGGGTCGCACTGGATGGTGGACGGGCGCTGCGGCGTGCGCGCTCGCAGCGCTCGGATTCGCGGGCCCGGCGGCGGCGAAGGACGCGCCGCTTCAGGTCACGACCGTGTCGAACACGCAGCCGTCGTTGGTCAGCGGCGGGCAGGTCCTGCTGCGCGTCACCGCGTCCTCGAATCACGTCAAGGTCAAGGTCAAGCTCAACGGCAAGAACGTCACATCGGCGTTCAAGGCCGAAACCGGCAAGACGTTCCTCGGCCTCGTCAGCGGCCTCAAACACGGCAAGAACGAGATCGTCGCGTCGCTGGCCGTCAAGCACGGCAAGCCGCTGACGGCCAAGCTCGCGCTCGACAACCATCCGATCACCGGACCGGTCTTCTCAGGACCCCAGCAGATGCCGTTCTACTGCGAGACGACCCCTGGGGCCTCGACCCCGCGCAGCCGCCGTACTGCTCGGCGCCGACCAAGGTCACGTACTTCTACCGGACGACGGCCAAGACATTCGTGCCGCTGGCCGACCCGACGCAGCGGCCGGCCGACCTGGCGACGGCGACCGTCAATGGCAAGAGGTGCCCTACATCGTGCGCCTCGAGCAGGGCGTGATCGACCGCGGCGTGTACCAGATCGCCGCCCTGTGGGACGGGAAGGATCCGAGCTGGAGCTCGCCCGACTCGAGCTGGAACAAGCGGCTCATCTACACATTCGGTGGCGGCTGCAACGCCGGCTACCACCAGGGCCGCCCCCGGGCAACGTGATGGGCGACCTGTTCCTGTCCAAGGGTTACGCGGTCGCGTCGTCGTCGCTCAATGTGCTCGACAACAACTGCTCGCCGATCATCTCCGCCGAGGTGGCGATGATGGTCAAGGAACACTTCATCGAGACCTATGGCCCGGTCGTCTACACGATGGGCTCCGGCGCCTCGGGCGGCGGCATTCAGCAGTACGACATCGCCGAGAGCTACCCGGGGATTCTCGACGGCATCGTGCCGACGATCAGCTTCCCCGACCCGCTGACGACCGGCGGCCCGGTGACCGACTGCCGGCTGCTGCTCAACTTCCAGGGCGGCGCGGGGGCAGGGCTGCTGAGCGACGCGCAGATGACCGCGGTGTCGGGCTTCAACAGCTTCGTCACCTGCAACTCCTGGAACCTGTCGTTCGCCAGCCGGGCGACCGCGACCGACAGCTGCGACTCGTCGATCCCGGTCTCCGCGCGCTGGGATCCGGTGACGAACCCCAAGGGCGTCAAGTGCCAGTCGACCGAGCAGATCGTCAACCAGCTCGGGCGTGACCCGAAGACCGGGTTCGTGCGCCTCGCGCTCGACAATGTCGGCGTCCAGTACGGGCTCAACGCGCTCAAGGCGGGCACGATCACACCCGCGCAGTTCGTGACGCTCAACACCGCCATCGGCGGGCTCGACGTCCAGGGCAAGTCGGCGCCGACGCGCGTCGTCGCCGACGACAAGGCGCTCGACGCGCTGTATCGCGATGACATCGTCAACAGCGCGTCGTTGGGCCTGGCGTCGACGCCGATCATCGATCAGCGCTACGACCTCGACTTCCTGCCGCCGATCAACTCGATCCACACGACCGAGTGGTCGTACGTGATGCGGGCACGGCTCAAGGAGGCCAACGGGTCGGCGGCCAACCAGGTGATCGTCGAGAACATGCCGGCCGGCGACGAGATCGCCGCGTCCAACGAGTATGTGGTCACGAGCATGGACCGCTGGCTGACAGCGCTCATGAACGATCACTCCAGCCGCAATGCGCGGGCGAAGGTCCTGGCCGACAAGCCGAAGGACCTCAGCGACGGGTGCTACCTGTCGGCGACGCAGCTCATCCATCAGCCGCTCACCGACCCGGCGACGGGCCAGTGCGCGGCGCGGTTCCCGGTCGCCGCCAACACGCGCCTGGCCGCGGGCCAGCCGCTGTCGGAGATGGCGATGAAGTGTCAGCTGACCCCGCTGAACTTCGGCTCCTACCCGAACGTCACGTTCACGGCCGATCAGCAGACGCAGCTCAAGGCCGTTTTCCCGGGCGGCGTCTGCGACTACAGCAAGCCGGGCGTCAAGCAGGGCAAGCCGCTGGGGGTGTGGCTGAGCTACGGCGACGAGTCAGGAAAGCTGACCAAGCCGACGCCGATCGACCAGCCGGCGCCGGCACCGAGCAAGGCCAAGAAGCACAAGAAGTAGGGGAGGCCGGGAGTCGTGCGTCAGCGCGCGCTCTGGGCGCGCGCGGCGCGCGACTCGCGCTCCCACTGGCGCAGGTCCGGCAACGGGTCGAACGGGTGGCCGCCCTTGTACCAGCCGGGGGCGGTCCACTCCTCGAAGTGCAGGTGGCAGGCCGTCGCGTCGCCGGTACGCCCGACGACGCCGATCTGCTGGCCCGATAGCACCGAGTCACCCTCGTGCAGCGGCGACGGGTAGCGCAAGTGGGCGTAGAACATGTCGATGCCGGTCCCGGCCGCGTCGATGACGACGTAGTTGCCGGCGTTGCCGTCGACCGCGATCTTCTCGATCGTTCCTCCGCGCGCGGCGACGATCGGGATCCCGCAGTGGGCCATGATGTCCTGCCCCTGATGGGTGTGGCCGTTGCGGCCCGCGCCGAACCGCCCTTCGCCCATGCTGAACGAGTGCTTGCCGGCGACCGGGAACACGTCGGGCAGGAACATGAAGGTCGTGGTTGCGCGCGGCAGCGCCGCGTCCCGGATGCCGCCGAGGCTCGAGATCGTCACCTCGAACGTGTACCTGCCCTGGCCGGCCACACCGCTCGAGGTCGAGCTCGACGTGCCGCTCCACGTGACCGACCCGACGGTCCCCGAGCTGACGATGCTCGGCCCCCACGTCGCGACGGTCGAGCCCTTCTTGCCGTGCACGAGCGTCACCGTCACCAGCTGATCGCTCGGGGTGTCGACGAAGTAGCTCAGCGTCGCCGGGTCGGTGCCGTCGTAGTAGACGTGCGACGAGGACATGCTCGTGTGGACGGCTGCGGTGTTGGGCACCGGCCCCGAGCTGATCTTGATCGCGTGGGCACTGGGGGCCGACGTCGCGCCGTCGGCGTTGACGACTGCCACGCGCCCGCTCACCGCGCCTGGCGGAACGAGGACATTGACCTCGGTCGCGTTGTGGTTCGTGATCGGCGTGCTGATGTCGTCGGCGCTGCCGTGGCCGCCGAGGAACAGGACGCTCGAGGCGGAGTCGAGGCCGGTCCCGCTGATGGTGATCATCGCGTCGGGGCGGGCGAGCGCGAGGCCGCCGCAGCCCGTGGCGCAGCTGACGGAGCGGATCGTGCCGGGCACGGAGGCGGAGACCCCGCCGGTGCCGGCCGTCGAAACGCCGCCGGTCTGGGCGCCGGCCGGGGCGAGGTGCCCAGAAGCAAGCCGGCCGCGATGATCGCTATGGCTCCTCGCATAAGGGGGGCATCGACCGGGCGGGCCGGCGACGGCGCGACCCTATCAGCGCACGCGGCGCGCTTGTCCTATCATCATGAACCCGCCGTGCGCCCTGGCGCGCGGCGTCGCTTCGTGCCATGAAGACCTACGTTGCCAACGCCGAGGACCGCCAGCGTGACTGGGTGGTCGTGGACGCCTCGGGCCAGACCCTGGGCCGCCTGGCCACGCAGATCGCCGACGTCCTGCGTGGCAAGCGCAAGCCGGAGTACACCCCGCACGTCGACACCGGTGACTTCGTGATCGTGATCAACGCCGAGAAGATCTCGGTCACCGGCAAGAAGCTTTCCGACAAGCTCTACCACCGCCACTCCGGGTACCCGGGTGGCCTGAAGACGCGCACGCTGCAGGAGCAGCTCGATCGCCGGCCTGAAGAGGTCATCCGCAACGCGGTCAAGGGCATGCTGCCCCGCAACCGCCTCGCGCGCCGTCAGATCACGAAGCTCAAGGTCTACGCCGGCCCCGAGCACCCGCACGTGGCGCAGAAGCCGCAACCGATGGAGATCCGAGACTGATGGCCGACGACGAGACCCGCGACGCCGAGCAGCCCGACGAGGAGGCGGCCGTCGAGCCGGAGGCCCAGGCGCCGGATCAGGCCCCGGAGCCCGAGGCCGAGACACCCGTCGAGCCCGAGGTTGCGACGCCCGACGAACCGCAGGCGCAGGACGAACCTGCGGTCGAAGCGTCCGACGACGAGGTCGTGATCGAGGCCGTCGTCGAGGAGGACAACGTCATCGCCGAGGTCGAAGAGGACGACGAGCCCGAGCAGCCGCGCGTCAAGCCCGAGATCCCGGGCGCCGACCTCGAGGTCGACATCGTGCGCGAGGGCGTCGACCCGCTGACCGGCGAGGAGAGCCGCTCTACGACGAGGACGGCGAGCCGGTCGTCCGATGACGACGCCGAGGACGACGACATCGTCGAGCAGCCGATCGCGGCGGCGACGATCGACCTCGCCGCCGGCGCGCGCTACAGCGCCACCGGCAAGCGCAAGACCGCGTCGCCCGCGTGATCCTCAAGCCCGGCACCGGCGCGTACACGATCAACGGCAAGGAGCTCGACGCCTTCTTCCCGCGCACGACGCTGCAGCGCCAGATCCGCCAGCCGCTCGAGGCGGTCGGCTACGAGGAGCGCATGGACGTCGTCGCCCGCATGCACGGCGGCGGCGTCAGCTCGCAGGCCGGCGCGCTGCGCCACGGCATCTCGCGCGCGCTGCTCGAGGCCGATCCGAACCTGCGCGCGCGAGCTCAAGCGCCGTGGCTTCCTGACGCGTGACGCGCGCGTCAAGGAGCGCAAGAAGGCCGGGCTCGAAGAAGGCGCGCAAGCGCCCGCAGTTCTCCAAGCGTTAGCTGTCGCTAGCCTCGCTCATGCGCAAGCTGTTCGGGACCGACGGCGTCCGCGGCGTCGCGGGCGAGGTGCTCACGGCCGACCTGGCGCTGGCGCTGGGTCGCGCCGACCGCGCGGCAGACCGGGACCGAGCGCCCGCGCGTGCTGGTTCTGCGCGACACGCGCGAGTCAGGCGAGATGCTCGAGGCCGCGCTCGCGGCCGGGGTCGCCGCGGCGGGCGGCGAGGTGCTGCTCGGCGGCGTGCTGCCGACCCCCGCCGCGCCGCTGCTGCTCGGGCGCTACGGCTTTGACCTGGCGGCCGTCATCTCGGCTTCGCACAACCCGTACCGCGACAACGGGATCAAGTTCTTCGCCGCCGACGGCTACAAGCTGTCCGACGAGGTCGAGGCGCGGATCGAGGCGGCGCTCGAGGATCGCCGTCGCGCGTTCCGCAGCACGGCTTCGGCCGAGTGCGGGCGCTGCACGGGACGACCGAGGACTATCTGCGGGCGCTGCACGAGCACTTCTCGGCGCTCGACCTGACCGGCGTCGACGTGCTGCTCGACTGCGCCAACGGCGCGACCTACCAGGCGGCACCCGAGATCTTCCGCCGCCTCGGCGCGGCGGTTACCGTCGTCGCCGATCAGCCCGACGGGCGCAATATCAACGACGACTGCGGCTCGACCCACGTCGGCGCGCTCGCCGAGCAGGTGCGCGCGGGCGGTCACGACGTCGGCTTTGCGTTCGACGGCGACGGCGACCGCGTGCTCGCGGCCGATCGCAGCGGCGAGGTCGTCGACGGCGACGAGCTGATCGCGCTGGCTGCTGTCCATCTGCGCGAGCAGGGCCGGCTGGCCGGCGACGGCGTTGTTGTCACCGTGATGACCAACTACGGCTTCCACACGGCGATGCGCGAACACGGGATCGACGTATCGACGACCCAGGTCGGCGACCGCTACGTGCTCGAGGAGCTGCGGGCGCGGGCTGGACGCTCGGCGGCGAGCAGTCGGGCCACATCATCGACACCGCGTTCGTCGCCGTCGGGTGACGGGATAGCGTCGGCGCTGCTGGCGCTCGAGGCGCTGGGCGGCGGAGATCTCGCCGACCGCGCGGCGATGACGAAGCTGCCCCAGAGGCTCGTCAACGTGCCGGTCGCCGACCGCGATGCGGCGATGAACGATCGCGCGCTGGCCGAGGCGGTCGCCGCGGAGAGCGCGGCGCTCGAAGGCCGTGGCCGCGTGCTCGTACGCCCCAGCGGCACCGAGCAGCTCGTGCGCGTGATGGTCGAGGCTCCCGACGGCGACGAGACCGATGCCGTCTGCGCGCGGCTCGTTGCGATCGTCGAGGCCGGCGCGTTCGGCACCGGCTGACGGCTGTCCCGAACGAGGCCCGCCCGGCGCCTCCGTAGAATCCCCCGTTGCCCAGGCCGCGGTCGCGGCCGTTTCGCCTTCAGGACGCAAGGAGCGACCACATGTGCGGCATCATCGGCTACGTCGGCACCCGCCCTGTCCAGGATCTGCTGCTGGAGGGGCTGCAGAAGCTCGAGTACCGCGGCTATGACTCCGCGGGCATCTCGGTGATCGTCGGCGACGGGATCGAGTCGGTGCGCGCGGTCGGCAACCTCGCGAACCTCGTCGGCGCCGTCGCGGCGCAGCGCGAGGAGCGCGGCGGGGTCGCTGTCGCGTCGCAGACGGCGACGACCGGCATCGGGCACACCCGCTGGGCGACGCACGGGCGCGTCAACGAGGCCAACGCGCACCCGCACACCGACACCCACGACCGCGTCCACGTCGTCCTCAACGGGATCGTCGAGAACTTCGTCGAGCTCAAGCAGCGGCTCTCGACATGGGCGCGGTCTTCACCTCTCAGACCGACGCCGAGGTCATCGCCCACCTGATCGCCCACCACATGGCCCAGGGCGACCTGCTCGAGGCGGTCCGCCGCGCCTACAACGAGCTGCGCGGCCACTACGCGTTCGTCGCGATGAGCCTCGACGACCCCGAGAGCGCTCGTCGGCGCGCGGCGCGAGTGCCCGCTGATCGTCGGCCGCGGCGACGGCGAGACGTTCCTGGCGTCGGCGATCCCGGCGTTCCTCGCGCATACGCGGCGGGTGCAGTACATCGAGAACGGCGAGCTCGTCGCGATCACGCCCGACGGCACCACGTTCATCGACGCGGCGGGCACCGAGCTGCCACGCGACATCGAGGAGATCACCTGGGACGCAGAGACCGCCGAGAAGGGCGGCTACGAGACGTTCATGCTCAAGGAGATCCACGAGCAGGCCGACGCGCTGGCCGAGACGATCTTCGACCGCGCAGCGCTCGACGACCGCGTCGACCTCAACGACGAGGGCGCGCTCGACGAGTCGATCCTGGCCGGGATCGAGCGGATCACGGTCGTCGCCTGCGGGACCTCGTACCACGCGGGCCTGATCGGCTCCTACGCGATCGAGGAGTGGGCGCGGATGCCGGTCGGGATGGCGATCGCGTCGGAGTACCGCTACCGCCGCGTGATGGCCGGGCCAGGCGATCTCGTCATCGGCATCACCCAGTCCGGCGAGACGGCCGACACGCTGGCGGCGATGCGCGTGGCGCGCGAGGCCGGCGCGACGGTGCTGGCGATCACGAACGTGATGGGCTCGCAGGCGACGCGCGACGCCGACGGGACGCTGTTCACACGCGCCGGGCTCGAGGTCGGCGTCGCAGCGACGAAGACGTTCGTCTGTCAGGTCGCGGTCATGTACCTGCTGGCGCTGAAGCTCGCCGAGCAGCGCGGGACGATCCCGGCCGAGCGGATCCCCAAGCTCGTCGACGACCTCAAGCGCCTGCCGTCGGCGATGGAGGAGACGGTGGCGGCGATCACCGACGAGCACGGCGAGCCGGCCGGCGACGTGCTGGCGGCGGCCGAGCGCCACTGGCAGGCCGACTTCTTCCTGTACCTCGGGCGTCACATCGGCCTGGCGGTCGCTCTGGAGGGCGCGCTGAAGCTCAAGGAGATCTCCTACATCTCGACCGACGCCTACGCGGCGGGGGAGATGAAGCACGGCCCGATCGCGCTGTTCGACGAGCGCACGCCGGTCGTCTGCGTGGCGACCGACTCGCCGGTGCTCGACAAGATGGTCTCCAACATGCAGGAGGTGGCGGCGCGCGGCGCGCATGTGATCGCTGTCGCTTCGAGCACGAACGAGGAGATTGACCAGCACGCCGAGGAGGTCCTGCGCGTCCCGGCGATCGACTGGATGCTCCAGCCGCTGCTCGCCGTCGTGCCGTTGCAGCTCCTGGCCTACGCGATCGCCCGCAAGCGCGGGCTGAACGTCGACCAGCCGCGGAACCTGGCCAAGACGGTCACGGTCGAGTAGCCCTCCCGCATACATGCTCACGCAGGCGGACCGGCCGCCGAGGTAGCCTCACGCCATGACCGGGGTCGGGATCGACCTGCTCGAGATCGAGCGGCTGGAGCGGGCGCTGGAGCGCCGGCCGGCGCTTGCGCAACGGCTGTTCACCGACGACGAGCGGGCCTACGCGGTGGGCCGGGCGCGGCCGGGCCAGCACCTCGCCGCCCGGTTCTGTGCCAAGGAGGCGGTCGCCAAGGCGCTGGGCATGGAGGCGTGGAGCTGGCAGGAGGTCGAGATCGTGTCGACCGCGGCCGCTCCGGAACTGCGGCTGAGCGGCGCCGTCGCGGCGCGCGCCGACGAGCTCAACGTGAGCGTCAGCATCTCGCTGACCCATACCGAGACCACCGCCGGCGCGGTGGCGCTGGCGGTGGCCGGCGTGACGCTGCCCGACTGGCTCCAGCCCCTCCCCGACGCCCCGCGCATGCGCGACACCGATCGCTGGGCGATCGAGGACCAGGGGATCGCGTCGTTCGAGCTGATGGAGCTCGCCGGCGCGGGCCTGGCTCGAGTCGCCGACGAGACCGCTCCCGACGGGCTCGTCGTCGCCGTCTGCGGCAAGGGAAACAACGGTGGCGATGGGCTCGTCGCCGCGCGCCTGCTGCGCGACGCGGGCCGCGTCGTCCGCGTCGTGCTGCTCGGAGACCCACAGGAGCTGACCGGCGACCCCCAGATCAACCTCGGGCGTCTGCCCGGCGAGCCGCCGCAGCGATGGTCGGCCAACGCGCTCGACGGCGCGGCGGTCGTGATCGATGCGATCCTCGGCACGGGCTTCGAAGGCGAGCCACGCGGGACTCCGGCCGAGGCGATCGAGGCGATCGCGAACCTCGACGGCGTCCCCGTCGTCGCGGCCGATGTCCCCAGCGGTGTCGACGCCTCGACCGGCGAGATCGCAGGCACCGCGGTCACCGCCGCCGCCACCGCCACGTTCCACCTGGCCAAGCCCGGCCTGTGGATCAATCCCGGGAAGTCCCACGCCGGTCAGGTGCGCGTCATCGACATCGCGATCCCGGCCGGCGCGCCCGTCGAGCCCCCCGACGTCTGCCTGCTGCGCGACGCGGTCCTCGAGCAGATCCCGCGCCGCACCGCCAACACGACGAAGTTCGACAGCGGCTACGTGCTCGTCGCCGGCGGCAGCCGCGGCCTGACCGGCGCCCCGTCGCTCGCCGCCGAAGCCGCGATGCGGGCCGGCGCCGGCTACGTGACCGCGTGCGTCCCGCAGAGCACCGAAGTGATCTTCGAGATGCGCCTGCTCGAGGCGATGACGCGCGGCCTCCCCGACGACGACGGCGCCCACACCGCCGCGGGTGTCGACGCGGTGATCGAGCTCACCGAGCGCGGCGGCGCGCTCGTGCTCGGGCCCCGGCCTCGGGCGCAGTGACGGCGCCGCCGAATTCGCCCGCGCCGTCGCCCAGCGCGCCGACGTCCCGATGATCCTCGATGCCGACGGCCTCAACGCCCACGCCGGACGCCTCGAGACGCTCGCCGGCCGCACCGCGCCGACCGTGATCACCCCCCACGAGGGCGAGCTCGGGCGCCTGCTCGGCCTCGACAGCGCGCAGATCAAGGCCCGGCGCCTGCACCACGCCCGCCAGGCGGCCGCACAGGCGCAGGCGATCGTCGTCCTCAAGGGCGACGACTCGCTGATCGTGCACGCCGAGCGGTGCCGTCGCGGTCAGCCCCGGCGCGACGCCGGCGCTCGCCACCGCAGGCACCGGCGACGTCCTGAGCGGCATCGTCGGCGCGCTGCTGGCCAAGGCGATCGACCCGTTCACCGCGGCCTGCGCCGCCGTGCGCCTGCACGCGCTGGCCGGCCGCCGCGCCGCCGACCGCCTCGGCGCCGACGGCGTGATCGCCTCCGACGTCATCGAGGCGATCCCGCTCGCCCTGGCGGACCGCCCATGAGCGTCAGGGCGCTGGCGACGGTCGACCTCGGCGCGATTCGCGCCAACGTCGCGACCCTGAAGGCCAAGGCGCCGCGCAGCGCGCTGTGCGCCGTCGTCAAGGCCGATGCCTACGGTCACGGCATCGGCGCCGGTCGCCCGCGCCGTGCTCGAGGCGGGCGCCGACATGCTCGCCGTCGCTGCCGCGCAGGAGGCGGCCGCGCTGCGCGAGGCTCACGTCACATCGCCGATCCTCGTCATGGGCGCGCTGAGCAGCGACGAGCTGCAGATCGCAACCCAGGCAAGCGCGGACGATTGTCGGTGTGGGGCGAGGGCTTCCTCAACAAGCTCCCGGCCGGCACCCGGGTCCACGTCAAGTTCGACACCGGCATGGGCCGCCTGGGCACGCGCGACCCCGAGAAGGCGCCGCCGCGTGGCCGAGATCGCCGCCGGCAGCCGGCAGCTCGAGCTCGCCGGCCTGATGACCCACTTCGCGACCGCCGACGAGCCCGGAGACACGTTCTTCGCACCAGCAGCTCCAGCGCTTCAAGGCATGGCTCGACACCGCGCCGCAGGCGCCCGCGCACGCCGCCAACTCGGCCGCGCGTGCTGCGCGATCCCCGAATGCCACTTCGACATGGTCCGCCCGGGCGTCGCGCGTCTACGGCATGGACCCGTTCGGCGTGACCCCGACGAGCACGACCTCGTCCCGGCGCTCACGCTGCGCTCGCGCGTCGGCGCGGTGAAGGCGATCGCGCCCGGGGAGAGCGCGGGCTACGGCCGGCGCTTCATCGCCGAGCACGACGACCACGCTCGCCACGATTCCGATCGGCTACGGCGACGGCATACCGCCGCGCCCTGACCAACAACGCCGACGTCCTGATCGGCGGTCGGCGCTACCCGGTCGTCGGCACGGTCTCGATGGACAACATCACCGCTGACCTCGGTCCGCAGACGCGACGTCCACATCGGCGACGAGGTCATCGCTGATCGGCGCGCGAGGGCGACGAGCGGATCGACGCCGAGGAGCTGGCCAAGCGCCTCGACACGATCAACTACGAGATCACCTGCGGCCTGACGCCGCGCGTCCCGCGCGAGCACGTCGGATGATCGATGCGCTGACCGTCGCCCGCGCGGCGCTGGCCGGCGAGCCCGCGTGGATCGTCGGCGGCGCGATCCGCGACGAACGCCTCAACCGCACGATCACCGACCTCGACGTGATCGTCGACGGCGAGCCGGGCGCGGTCGCCAAGCGCCTCGGCCGGGCCGCACGGGGCCCGGCGTTCGAGCTGTCGGACGAGTTCGGCGCATGGCGCGTCATCGGACCCGACCAGGCGTGGCAGATCGACGTCTCGGCGATGCGCGGCGGCACGCTGGAGGCGGACCTGGCACTGCGCGACTTCACGATCAACGCGGTCGCCGAGCCACTCGAGGGCGGCGCCCCGGTCGACCCGCACGGTGGCCTCGCCGACCTCGAACACGGCGTCCTGCGGATGGTCGGCCCGCAGGCGTTCGCCGACGACCCGCTACGCGTCGCTGCGCCTGGCGCGCCTGGCCTGCGAGCTCGACCTGACGGTCGACGGCGCGACCGCGCAGGCCGCGCGCACGCACGCGCCGCAAGCGGCTGACGTCGCCCAAGAACGCGTGTTCACCGAGTTCAAACGCCTGCTCGCCGCCGACCGCGCGCTGGAGGGACTCGCGCTGATGGACGACCTTGGCCTCGTCGACGCCGTCCTGCCGGAGCTGGCCGGCCTGCGCGGGATCGCTCAGAACCCCTACCACCACCTCGACGCCCACGGCCACACGCTCGCCGTGCTCGAGGAGACGATCGCGATCCAGCGCGATCCCGCGCAGATCACCGACCCCGCACACCCCGAGCACGCCGTCGCCGTCGCCGCCCTCCTCGACGAGCCGCTCGCCGACGAGATCGACCGCGGCACGGCATTGCGCCTCGGCGCGCTCCTGCACGACGCCGGCAAGCCCGCGACCCGCCAGCTGACCCCCGACGGGCGCGTCACGTTCCTCGGCCACGACCGCGTCGGCGCCCAGATGGCGCGCGACATGCTCACCCGCCTGCACACGAGCGAGAAGCTCAAGGCCCACGTCGCCGCGCTGACCACCCATCACCTGCGGCTCGGGTTCCTGGTCCACCGGCGCCCACTGTCGCGCCGCGCGATCTACGACTACATGACGGCCTGCGAGCCGGTCGAGGTCGACGTGACGCTGCTCAGCGTCGCCGACCGTCTCGCCACCCGCGGGCGCAAGGCCGACGAAGCGATCGCCAAGCACCTCGACCTCGCTCATGAGGTTCTCGGCGAGGCGCTTGTGTGGCGCGCCACGCCCACACCGGCCCCCCTGATCCGGGGCGACGAGCTGGCCGCCGAGCTGGCATCGAGCCCGGCCCGCGCCTCGGTGAGCTGCTGGCGGCGATTGCCGAAGCCCGCTTCACCGGCGAGGTCTCGACGCGCGACGACGCCCTCGCGCTCGCCCGGTCGCTTCGTCTAGGGTCCCGGCCATGGCCTCCGATCCCGACTGCCTGTTCTGCAAGATCGTCGCCGGCGAGATCCCGTCGACGATCGTCGCGCAAGACGATCGGACGATCAGCTTCATGGACATCAACCCGGGCACGCGCGGTCATGCGCTGGTGATCCCGCGCAACCACGCCCAGGACCTGCTCAGCATCGAGTCCGAGGACCTCGCGGCATGCGCGCACGCCGCGCAGCTCCTGGCGGCACGCGCGAAGGAGACGCTCAGGGCCGACGGCGTCAACCTCGTCAACTCGTGCGGCGCCGACGCCTGGCAGACGATCTTCCACTTCCACATCCACGTGATCCCGCGCTACAAAGGAGACCCCCTGAAGCTGCCGTGGGTGCCCCAGCCCGGCGACCCCGACGAGATCGCCGCCGCGGCCGCGCTGCTCAAGCAGTAGGAGACGAAACCGCCGCTGTGAGCGGGGGATTGCATGTGCGACGCGTCGATGCCGCGCCCGTCATCATTCTGCATTGTGCGGACCGTCACACAATTGATCGGGCTCGTCGCAGCCGTCGTGCTCGCGATCGCCGTCGTCGCGGCCGGGGCCGGTGCGGCAACCGCGACCGAAGACCAAGACGACGGTCGTCACCGACCACAGCGGCGACATCGCCGAGGGCGGCGTCGACCTGGTCCGCGCGACGTTCGGGCGGACCTCGGGCGGCCTGCTCCGCGCCTCGATCTCGTCCGACGACGACTTCGCGCCGGGCGACCTGCTGTCGCGCACCGGTCCGCCGGGCTCGATCTGCCTCGAGTTGTGGACGGTCAGCACGGCGGGCTCCAACCCGCCCGACTTACCTCGTCTGCGTGACCGCCAACGCGACCGGCGACGCGCTGCGCGCCACGATCATGAAGCAGCGCCCCAACCAGCTTCCGCAGCTCGTCGGGCCGGCGACGGTGACGCGCTCCAGCGAGCACAACGTGACGCTGCGCTTCGGCCAGACGGCGGTCGGCAAGCCGGCGACGATCGCGTTCGCGGTCGAGGCCTCCAAGCGAGGCTGCACCGGCCACGTCACGTGCATCGACTCGGCGCCCAACGCGCCGGCCGTCGCGACGCTGAAGCTGCGCACGCCGGCGTCCGCGACCGGGTAGAGACCGATCTGACACTGACACCGCGGCTGCGCGGCGCGACGATGCGGCCATGCTGCACCGACATCTCCGACGCCGCGGCGCTGCGCCGCACCGAGCTCCTGCAGGCGCTCGCCCTGCCGTCGCACCCCGGCGTCGGGATCGCCGCGCTGGGCCTGCGCGCAGCCCCGAGCCACCGGCCGACGCGTGGGTGCTCGAGGGCACGCCGCCACGGCAGGCGCGTGCGCATCGACGTCGGCCAGGGGCTGGCGGTGACGACGGTCGGGACGCCGAGCGCTGCGTTGCGCGCCGTCGCCCACGGCGGCCGCCTGCACCTCGAGACCGCGGCCGTGCTCGGTTGCGTCTGGACGCTCGAATCGCTCGGCCCGTCGGCGCGCTGGACCGACCTCGAGGCGGTCGGCGGGGGGGAGGGGGTGATGGTCGCGCGGCGCTCCCAGACGGGCGATTCGTGGCCCTATGACCTGTGGCTGGCCGAGCGCCTGATCGGGGCGCTGAGCGCGGCCTCGCTGCGCTGGACGCTGGGCTCGCGGGTGCCGTCGGGCGCCCGCTGAATGCGCCCGGATGGGCGGGCAAGTGCATCATTTCGGCGCGGGTCGTGTTCAATGGAGTCCAATGCGGCTCTCAAGTTGGTCCTTTGCGGCCTTGCGCTGGCTGCGGTCGCACCTGCTGGCGCATAGGCGAAAGTCGTGGAAATCGGCGATACGACGCCAGTCTCGATCCCCTCATGCCCAAACGACGTGCATCGCCGCTGACCCGTACCACCGCCTACATGGCGCGGGTCGGAACGACCTCGAAGACAATCGACGAGATCAAGAGCCACCGGCTAGCCTCGTCGCCTGGACGCTGATGCTCGGCAAGCCGGGCAAGAAGCAGACCTCGTTCTTCGTCAACACGATCAAGCTCGGCACCAAGCCCCAGGCGCGGCTCACGGTGCTCAAGCCCGACGGCAAGAAGAAGCTGCACTACGTCGTCGCGGCGCAGAGCGACCTGATGGACCTCACGCCGTACATCGGCTTCACGGTGCAGTTCCCGCTCAACGGCGTCGATCCCGGTCAAGAAGGGCTACATCATCGCGATCAGCACCCCGACGTGGGCGCCGATCCTGGCCGAGACCGGTCACGGCGACGTCTCGTGGCGCAATCCGCGACCCAAGAACGCGTGCAAGCCGCCGACGACTGCCGCCGCCCGACTCGTCGCTGGCCAGCGGCGCCGCGGGGGTGTTCTCGTGCATCTTCACCAAGGAGCGCTTGACGTACAGCGCGACGATGATCACGAAGCCCGGCTCGCCGGTCATCACGACGCCGACGACGACCACGACGACGACCACGACGACGACGACGACCAAGCCGACGACGACGACAACGACCGATACGACGTCGACGTCCACCAAGCCGACGACGTCGACGAAGACCACGACGACGACGACCACCAAGCCGACGACGACGACGAAGCCGTAGGCCTCAGGCTGCTAGCAGGCCGCTAGCAGCTGCCGGGGTTCTGCTGGCAGAACTGGTCGAACTGCGCGCCGCCGCCACCGCCGTTGTTCGGCGTCGTGCCGGCCGCGGGAGTCGTGTTCGCCGACACGCCGCCGGAGTTCGATTGGGCGGGTGTCACGGCCGGCGTGCCGCCGCCCGACGGAGTGCCGCTGCTGCTGCTCGACGAGGACGACGCGCCGCTCGACGACGCGCCCGCGCTGACGGTCGGGGTCGTCGCGTGTCGTGTCGGTGGTGTCGGTTGTCGACGCGGTCGTCGACGCGGACTGGATGTTGTAGCTGGCCGGAGGCGGAGCGGGGGCGGCTTCTTGGGCGGCTTGTCGGAGCTGGCACCGCTGCCGCCGCAGGCCGACAGGCCGACGGTCGTGAGCGCCAGCAGCGCGATCGAGCAGACGGTCGCCGGTCGGCGCGCCATCACGGTCAGGAGCCCAGCGGCGCCATCCGGCGACCGCAGGTGGGGCAGTCGTTGAGGTCCTTCTGGCAGAGCTGGTCGCAGTGGTTGCAGAAGCGCAGGTTCTCGACCGCCCATGGGAGCTTCGATGCGCCCTCGATCGGCAACGACGCGTCCGACCACGTCGAGCTCCTCGCCGCTGTCGCGGTCGTGGTAGACGCGGTCGGGCTCGGCGCCCTCGATGATCGTCTCGTGACCGGTCGACGGCGCGCGCAAACGGTAGCGCTGGGCAATGCTCATGGGCGCCACTGTACGCGGTTCAGCAGGCGACAGCCGCGGATATGCCGTCCGCGGACGCCATCTGCTGTCCGAACGCAGCCAGCCGCAGATCGCGGCTCAGCAGCGTGTCGACGACTCGCGGATCGAACTGCGTGCCACGCCCGGCCTGGATGCGCGATAGCGCCTCCGGGGTCGACAACGGGCGCTCGCGGTAGGGCCGCTGCGACGTCATCGCATCGAACGCGTCACAGACCGCCAGCACGCGCGCCCCGAGCGGGATCCGCTCGGCCGACAGCCGGCTCGGGTAGCCCCGGCCGTCCCAGCGCTCGTGGTGGTGGCGGACGATCGCGATCGCGTCGGGTGGCGCGCCGGCCAGCTCGCACATCCGCGCGCCGATCCGCGGATGGCGGCGCATGAGCGCCCATTCGGCCTCGGTGAGGCGCCCCTGCTTGTCGAGCACGTCAGCCGGGATCGCGAGCTTGCCGGCATCGTGCAACAGGCAGCCGAGGCGAAAGCCGGGCGACGTGGCGAGCGTCGTGTCGATCGCCATCGCGAGGCGCAGCCCCAGTCGTGCGGTTGTGCGCCCGTGGCGACCCGTCGCCGGGTCGGCCACGTCGATCGCGCGGGCGAGCGCATCCAGGGAACGTCCTTGCTCCGCCATTTCGTGTCGTCTCTGACTTGGTCTTCCAACCGTCGCCGCAGCGGGCCATTAGTGTCCGGTGCGGTGCGGGTCGTCGTCTTCCACGGATACCTTCTGCGAGGAACGGGCTCGAATGTGTTCAACGCGCGCCTTTGCGCAGCTTTTGGGCGCAAAGGATGCGAAGTCGAACTTCTGAGCCAGGATCGCCACGCCTCGACGGCTCGATTTCGTCGACGCCGTCGGTACCTGGGTCGACGGCGTGGCCGAGGTCGAGGTCGTCCGCGAGCCGGTCCACGTCACGGCGTGGCGCCCCGACATCGGCGGCCTGCTGCCGGTCTATGTGCGCCGACCAGCTACGAAGGCGTCAAGGCGCGCCTGTTCGGGGCGCTCAGCGACGCCGAGCTCGCCGACTACATCGCGCGCAACGTCGCGGCGGTGCGCGACGTCTGCGAGCGCACCCAGCCCGACATCGCGCTCGCCAACCACGCCGTCATGGGCCCCGTGATCATGCGCCGCGCGCTCGACGGCCGGATCCCGTACGTCGTCAAGATCCACGGCAGCGCGCTCGAGTACGTCGTGCGGCCCGATCCCGACGCGCTTCCTGCCCTATGCCCGCGAGGGGCTCGACGGCGCCGCCGGGGTGCTCGTCGGCTCGCGCCACACCGCCGCGCGCCTTTGGGACACCGTCAAGGCGCCCGACCTGCCGGCCAAGACCCGTCTGGCGCCGCCCGGGGTCGACGCGGAGGTCTTCCACCCGCGCAGCAACAACGACGCGGCCGCCGAGATGCACGGCGATCGTCGCCAAGCTGCGCGCGACGCCGACCAGCGAGCAGACCGACGCGTTCTGGCGCGACGAGCAGGGCGCGGCGACGGCGCTTGACCGTCTCGAGCTCGACGGCCTCGACCGCCACGTCGCCTTTGTCGGCAAGTTGCTGCCGGCCAAGGGGATCGACCTGCTGCTGGCCGCCTGGCCGCTCGTGCTGCAGCGCGAGCCGCGCGCGCGGCTGGTCGTCGTCGGCTTCGGTGAGTTCCGCGCCGAGCTCGAGCGGCTGCTGGCGCTGCTGCGCGGCGGCAACCTCGACGGCGCGCGCGACCTCGCCTACGCGCCACGGCCTCACGTACCTCGAGACGTTCCTCGCCGCCCAGGGGCGCGGTGACGCCTATCGCCGCGCGGCGGCGGCGCTGGGCGACCGCGTCGTGCTGACCGGCCGTCTCGAGCACGACGAGGTCGCGGCGCTCGTGTCGGCCTGCGAGTGCCAGGTCGTCCCGAGCACGTTCCCCGAGGCGTTCGGGATGGTGGTCGCCGAGGCGGCGGCGTGCGGGGCGCTGCCGATCGTCGCCGACCACTCGGGGCTGGCCGAGGTGACGGCGTCGCTCAGCGGGGCGGTCGCCGCCGGAGATCGCCGATCTCATGTCGTTCGCGGTCGGTCCGCGGGCCGTCGAGACGATCGCGCGACGCGTCGATCGACATGGATGAGCATGTCGCCCGTGCGGCAGCAGATCGCCCGCGACGCCCTGGCGCAGTCGGCGCACGAGAGCTACTCGTGGGATGCGGTCGCCGACGCCGTCGTCTCGGCGGCGACGGGGCACCTCGACGCGCTGCCTTCCTTCGAGGCCCTCGGATAGAGTTCCGCGCGCCGATGGCCAGCCCCGCGCGCACGCAGCATCTTCCTTGTGACCGCAGCCGCCCTTTTCGTGGGCGGCTGCTCCGTGAACAACTCCAACACGAGCCTGCCCGACGGCAAGCTCGCGTTCATCCAGAAGTGCGGCTCGTGCCACACGCTGGCCCACGCCGGGACCAAGGGAACGGCCGGCCCGAACCTCGACCAGGCGTTCCGCCAGAGCGTCGAGGAGGACTTCGGGCGCGACGCGATCGCCGGGGTCGTGCGCGGCCAGATCAAGGATCCGGGCACGTACGCGAAGGGGCACGTCGGCACCGCGATGCCGGCCAACCTCGCGAGCGGCGCCGAGTCCAACAACATCGCCGCCTACGTGGCGGCGGTCGCCGGCAAGCCGGGCAAGGACACCGGGCTGCTGGCCAACGCGGTGCCGCCGGCCGCGAGCTCCAAGCCGGCCGTCGCCGTCGGCGGCGTGCTCAAGCTCAGCGCCGACCCCAACGGCCAGCTCGCCTACACGACAACCAAGGCGACCGCCCGGCCGGCGACGTGACGGTCGCAGCTCGACAACGAGTCCGGCGTCGCTGCACAACGTCGCGATCCAGGAGGGGACCGGCGACAGCGGCACGATCCTCGGCAAGACCAAGGAGGTGCCCAAGGGCACCGAGTCGGTCAAGGTCAGCCTCAAGACCGGCACCTACACGTTCTTCTGCGAGGTCCCGGGCCACCGCCAGGCCGGGATGCTCGGCACGCTGACCGTCAAGTAAGCGCGCGCACGACCAGATATACGGCGACGAACGCCGCACCGGCCGCCGCCACCCACAGCAGCACGCGGAACATCGCCGCCTCGGACCGCAACGGCTCCATCGCCCGCAGCCACCACGGCTGCGGCTCGTCGCTCATTGGATCACGTAGACCGTGACGTACACGAAGATCCACATGATGTCGACGAAGTGCCAGTAGATCCCCGGCACGTTGACGCCCTTGTGGTGCTCCGGCGAGTAGTGCCCTCTGAATGCGCGCACGCAGACCATCGCCAGCAGCGTCAGGCCGATGAAGACGTGGGCGCCGTGCAGGCCGGTGAGGCCGTAGAAGATCGTGCCCTGGGCGATGTCCTGCGGCGAGAAGCCGATGTGGATGTACTCGTTGATCTGGACGAACAGGAACGTCGCGCCGAGCAGGAAGGTCGTCAGCATCCCGGCCTTGAAGCCGAAGCGGTTGCCCTTCTTGATGCACGTCTCCGCCCAGTGCAGCGTGAACGACGACGACACGAGGATCGCGGTGTTCATGCCCGCCACCTCGACCGGCAGCGAGTGCATGTTCCCGTTGAAACGCATCGGGAACCAGTGCGGCCCGATCGGATGTCCATCGTGCACGACCCGGATGAAGAAGTAGGCCGTGAAGAAGGCGCCGAAGATCATGATCTCCGACATGATGAAAAGCAGCATCCCGAGCGTCGCGGAGTCGACGCGCGAGCTCTGGTTGGCCTCCGGCGGGCCGTGGTGGTGGTCGTCGTGGGCGACGTGCGCGACGCTGGCGGCTTCCATGCTCTGACTCCTACGCGCCCACCGGCGCCGGGGCTTGCACGTGCTCGACGGGGACGCTCGTGGCGCGCTCGACGCGCTCGATCAGGTCGGCGCGCAGCCAGCCCGAGCGGGTGGCGGGCAGCGTCGAGATGACGACGTCATCGACGTGGAACAGATCGAGCGCGTTCATCGTCGCCGTGAAGGGATCGGGGTCGGCGATCATGCCGGCGACCAGGAACCCCTCGGCCTTCATCCGATCGAGCACCTGGGCCAGGCGCGCGCGGGCGGCCAGCGCCGCATCGCCGCCGCCGCCCTCCTGCGGGATGACGACGATGAAGCAGGTGGTCGCTTGAGCCCTTGTTCTCACGCAGCTTCTCCATCAGCGCGTCGCCGCTCGCCGTGCGGTTGGCGACGACGAGCGTGACCTTGAACGGAAACCCCTCGTGCTCGACGTCGGTCACGACGTGCTCGACCGGCAGGCCGCTGGCGTCCTCGATGCGCTCGGGCAGATCGCGT
Organism: uncultured Actinomycetes bacterium; assembly: GCA_963846975.1. Classification (GTDB taxonomy): domain Bacteria; phylum Actinomycetota; class Thermoleophilia; order Solirubrobacterales; family Solirubrobacteraceae; genus AC-49. Next base: position 33,305 of record CAWJXY010000001.1, on the reverse strand, counting down.
CGCAGCCAGCCCGACTGCGAGGCCGGGAACGTCGAGATCACGACCTCGTCGGGTGAGTACTCGCCGATCGCGTCCATCGTCGCGGTGTACGGGTCGGGGTCGCCGACCTCGCCGACCGCGTCGATGCCGTCCTGGCGCAGGACCTGGCGGGCGAGGTCGATCCGGATCCGCGCGGCGTCGAAGACCGCCTCGTCGTAGATCACGAGGCCGCGCTGGGGCCGCGTGCGGGGAACGCAGATGACGACGCGGACGCCGCCGTCGCCGGCCTCCGCCACCTTCTCCTTGATCTTGTCGCGCAGCTTGGCGCCGCCCAGCGTCTCGTTGGCGACGGCGAGGATCGTCTTCATCGTAGTGACCCCCGGCCGGTGTCGTGGGCGTGACGGCCGGCACGCTCGGCCGGCTTGGCGGGGCCGAAGATGCCGTGGACCGCGCCGGGGACGCCGTACTCGTACGGGCCGCCGACGACGGTCGGGATGGTGTCGAAGTTGAAGACCGGCGGCGGCGACGAGACCTGCCACTCGAGCGTCAGCGCGCGCCACGGGTTGGCCGACGCCTTCGGGCCCGCGCGCCACGACGTGATCACGTTGTAGACGAAGATCAGCATGCTCAGCCCGAGCGCGAACGACGCGATCGAGATGATCATGTTCCAGGTCGCGAACTGGTCGGCGTAGTCCGACACGCGCCGCGGCATCCCCTGGACGCCGATCAGGTGCATCGGCGCGAACGTCAGGTTGAAGAACACGAACGTCAGCCAGAAGTGCCAGCGGCCGAGGCGGTCGTCGAGCATTCGCCCGGTCATCTTCGGGAACCAGTAGTAGACGCCGGCGAAGATCGTGAACAGCGAGCCGCCGAACAGCACGTAGTGGATGTGGGCGACGATGAAGTAGGTGTCGCTGACGTGGATGTCGAGCGGGATCATCGCCAGCATCACGCCCGAGATCCCGCCGAGGGTGAACATCGTCAGGAAGCCGAGCGCCCACAGCATCGGCGGGTCGAGGTGCAGCACCCCTCGCCACAGCGTGGCCAGCCAGCTGAAGATCTTGATGCCCGTCGGCACGGCGATGATCGCCGTCGTGACCATCATCGGTATTCGGATCCACGGCGCCATGCCCGACACGAACATGTGGTGGGCCCAGACGGTGAACCCGAGCACGACGATCGCCAGCAGCGAGAACGCCATCATCCGATAGCCGAAGATCGGCTTTCGCGACTTGACGGCGAGCACCTCGCTGACGATCCCGAAGCCCGGCAGCATCATGATGTAGACGGCCGGGTGCGAGTAGAACCAGAAGACGTGCTGGTACATGAGCACGTCGCCGTTGAGGTTGTAGTTGAAGAAGTTGAAGCCGAGCGCGCGGTCGAGCAGGACGAAGAACTGCGAGGCGGCGATGAACGGCGTCGCGATGACGACCAGCAGCGACGTCGAGAAGTTCGCCCACACGAGCAGCGGCATCCGGAAGAACGACATCCCGGGCGCGCGCATCGTGATGATCGTGACCAGGAAGTTCAGCGCCGTGGCGATCGACGACGCGCCCGCGAACTGGACCGCGACCGTGAAGAACACCTGGCCTATGGGGCGCTGACGTCGAGAGCGGCGCATAGGCGGTCCAGCCGCGACGCGAACGAGCCCCAGAAGAACGACATCATCATCATCACGCCGGCGATCGGCAGCAGCCAGAACGACAGCGCGTTCAGGCGCGGGAAGGCCATGTCCGGCGCGCCGATCATCAGCGGCAGCACGTAGTTGGCCAGGCCCGCGAACACGGGGATGATGAACAGGAAGATCAGTAGCGAGGCGTGGACGCTGAACAGCCCGTTGAACGTGTTGGCGTCGACGAACTGGCGCCCCGGCGCGGCGAGCTCGGCGCGCATCAGCATCGCGATCAGGCCGCCGATGAACAGGAACACGAACGAGTGGACCGTGTACTGGATCCCGATGACCTTGTGGTCGGTGTTGGGATAGAAGTACGACTTCCACGACGTCGCCCCGTGCCCGGAATGGTCCTCGGGCCGCGTCCGGCGCCCTGAGGCCCAGTAGAACCAGTAGTCGAACAGGCCCAGGCCGACGAGGAAGAACAGCGGCACGACGATCAGGCACACCTGGAGCACCGCGTCGGCCTCGTAGAAGTGCGCGAAGCGGTCGTGGCCGTAGAGCGCGCGGATCAGCACGTCGAGCCCGATCGAGAACCCGATCCCCAGGACGATGAAGACGATCGCCCGGATCCATCCGGGCCGGCGGATGCGAGCGAGCATCAGTGGGTCACCGTGTACAGGTAGTTGACGACGGCATCGATCTGATCCTTCGACAGCGTACTGGCGAAGTTCGGGGGCATTGTGTTAGCGGGGAAACCCTTCTCGACGTACGCCTCGGGGTCGACGATCGACTTCTTGATGAACGCCTTGTCGCGACTCTTGAGGAACTTGTCGAGGTCGGGGCCGATCGCGCCGGTCGTGTTGGCGTCGGCCAGCGTGTGGCAGCGCGCCGCAGCCGCCGACGCCGGTGAACACGGTCTTGCCGGCGGCGAGGTTCGGCCCGCCGCCGCCCGCGTTGCCGCCGGTCGACGAGGTTCTGGCGACCGCCATCTTGGCCAGCAAACGCGGGAACTGCGCCCGCGGCGACGACGTGGGCGGTGTTGCGCATGAATGCGTGGCCGAGGCCGCACAGCTCGGCGCACACGATCGGGTGGCGGCCGAGCTTGGTCGGGGTCACGCGATAGTGGGTGATGATCCCCGGGACGGCGTCGATCTTCATGCGGAAGTCGGGCACCCAGAAGTCGTGCAGGACGTCGACGGAGCGGACGTCGAACTCGACCGACTGGCCTTGAGCGGCAGGTAGAGCTGCGCCGACTTGACCTGCTTGGCCGGCGCGATCGGGCGGCCGCGCGCGTCGGTCGCGTAGGCGAACGACCACGCGAACTGCTGGCCGGTGACGGCGACGCGGATCTCCGGCGCGTTGGACGCGCCGTGGGCGGGCGCCTTCTCGATGTCGTGCAGGACGAGGTAGGCGTACGTGCACAGGCCGAGCAGCAGCAGTGCCGGGATCGTGGTCCAGACGACCTCGAGCTTCGTGTTGCCGTGGATCGGCGGGCCGTCGAGCTCCTCCTCGCCGGGGCGCATGCGGAACTTGACGATCGACGTCAGGACGACCGCGCAGACGATCACGAAGATCGGCACCGAGAAGATCAGCAGGACGTCCCACAGCGTGTCGATCGGGCCCGCCTGCTTGGACGCGGCCTGCGGGAACCAGTTGATCGAGAGCCCGAGGGCGATGCCGAGCGCGGTGGCGACGACCGCTGATCACGATCACCCGGATCAGCGTGCCGGAGGTGACGTTGGCACGCGCGACGCGCGCCGGTCGGTCTCTGGCTCCTTGGGGTCCGGCTCCATGCCGGCGGAATCCTATGTGCTGAGAGCGATGGACGCCGTGCTGAAGTCAGCGTGCCGCGTCGCCGATGGCGCGGCGGCGAAACGCCGACGGCGCGACGCCGTGGCGGCTGCGAAACGCCTTGGCGAACTGCGCGGCCTGGCGGTAGCCGACGCGGCGGGCGATGTCGTGCACGCTGGCACTCGTTGAGCGCAGCAGCTCGGCGGCGCGGCGCATGCGCACGTCGGTCAGGTGGGTGCGGAACGTCGTCCCGCCGATCTCGGCGTAGGCCCGCTGGAGCTGGCGTGGCGACGTCGACACCCGGCGCGCGACGTCGCGCAGCTCGAGGTCGTTTGCGTACTCGATCTGGACGATCGCGACCGCCTCGCGCAACAGGGCGGTCCGGCGATCGATTGTGGCCGGGCGATTCATGTCTCCGGGCTCTCATTCGCAGATGACCGCGGATCGGATCAGTGGTACGGTGAAGAAGACTTAGAGACAAACGTTGCAAGGGGGAAAGGTCGGGATGCAGGTACGCGACGGCATGAGCAGCACGGTCCTCACGGTCGGGCCGCAGCACACGCTGCGCGAGGCCGCCCGCCTGATGAGCGAGCGCCGCGTCGGTGCGGCGGTCGTCATCGACCCCGACTCCCCCGGCCCCGGAATCATCACCGAGCGCGACCTCATGGAATCCGTGGCGCTCGGCCAGGATCCGGACTCCGAGCGCGTCGCCGACCACCTCAGCACGGGGCTGACGTTCGCCGCGCCGACGTGGTCGCTCGAGGAGGCGGCCGTCGCGATGGTCCGCGGGCACTTCCGCCATCTCGTGGTGTTCGAGGACGGCGACGTGGTGGGGATCCTGAGCGTGCGCGACATCGTGCGGTGCTGGACCGACGATGGGGCGCTGTGCGACGTGCCGGCGGCCGCGGCGGTTCGGGCGCGAGCGCCGCGTAGGGCGCCGAACAGCATCATCGAGGGAAGGAGGGGACGTGGCCAATCTGGAGGGGCCGTAGCCACCTCTATGTCGGGCACGTCCTGATTCAGGGCTCGAACCCGCCCACCTTCAGTGATGCTGTTCCGAACTGCCGCGCCAGTCACTCGTGCTCGACCGGCAGCTCGCGCGATGTCCCGGCGCGTGTCGCCGATCCACCGCACCACGACCCAGATCGACAGCACGCCGCCGATGGCCGTCAGGACCCACGAGATCGTCACGCCGACGAGCGTGAGCGTGATGCCGATCGCGAGCAGCAGCGGCTGGATGCTCGAGCCCGGCATGTGGATGTGCTCGCCGGCCGGCGGCGCGATCTGGGGCTGTTCGTCGGGTTCGCTCACCGTGCGATGTAGATCGTAGGCGGCCAGGAACGTGATCGCGAACATGAAGACGGAGACGGTCGCGACCAACAGGCCGGAGCGGATGTTCTTGCGGGCGAGGTTGCGGTCCATGACGAGCCTCCGGAGAAGCGTATCCCTATCGCAGCGCCGCGTCGACGACCATCGAGCAGAACAGCGCCGCCAGGTAGGCGAGCGAGAACAGGTAGAGCTTCAGCGCCGTGCGGCGATCGGCGCGGCGGTACAGCAGCACGGCGCCGGCGATGAACGCCGCGCCGAGCACCATCGACGCGACGAGGTAGAACGCCGCCGAAGCCGCCGGCGCAGAACGGCAGCTGGGTCACCGCGTACAGCAGCACGCTGTAGAGCAGGATCTGGCGGCGCGTCTCGTCCTCGCCGCGGACGACCGGCAGCATCGGCACGCCGACGCGCGCGTACTCGTCCTTCATCAGCAGCGCCAGCGACCAGAAGTGCGGCGGCGTCCAGAAGAAGACGATCGCGAACAGGTAGACCGCGGTCCCGGTCGGGTGCCCGGCGACCGCCGCCCAGGCCACGAGCGGCGGCACCGCGCCGGCCGCGCCGCCGATGACGATGTTCTGCGGCGTGCGGCGCTTGAGCACGACCGTGTAGACGGCCGTGTAGCCGACGAAGCCCGACAGCGCCAGGCATGCGGCCCACAGGTTCACGAGCGCCAGCAGTTCGACGAACGACAGCGCCGCGAGCACGAACCCGAACGCCAGCCCGCGCGTCGGCGAGATCCGCCCCGCCGCCACCGGCCGGTCGGCGGTGCGCGGCATCTGCGCGTCGATGTCGCGGTCGTAGACGTGGTTGACCGCGCCCGCGCCGCCGGCGGCCAGCGTAGCCGCCAAGCACGTCGCGAGATCAGCCACAGCGACGGGTGCCCGGCGACGAGCATCGTCGTGACCGTCGTCAGCAGCAGCAGCGACTGGACCTTGGGCTTGGTCAGCGCGACGTAGTCGGCGACCGCCTGGCGCGGCCTCGAGACCGCCCGGACGCTCGCCGTGGCCGCGGTCTGCGAGCTCATCAGGCGGGCACCGCCGGCTCGCCGGCCGGCTGCTCGTCGCAGCGGCGCGCTGGTCTGCGCCAGCACCTGGCGGCGGATGTCCTTCATCGGCTCGACCGAGCGCACGCGCGGGATGACGTCGAAGTTGTTGGGCGGCGGCGGCGACGTGGTGTACCACTCAAGCGTGTTGCCCTTCCACGGGTCGGGCCCGGCGACCGCGCCGCGCTTGAGGCTGCGGATCACGTTGATCGCGGTCAGCACGATCCCGATGCCGAGGATGAACGACCCGGCGGTTGAGATCTGGTTATAGAGCTCGAGGTGTCCGACGTCGGGGTAGCGGTAGACGCGCCGCGGCATCCCGTCGAGGCCGATCGAGTGCTGGATCAGGAACGTCACGTTGATCCCGATCAGCATCAGCCAGAAGCTCGCACTTGCCCATCCGCTCCGGACAGCATCCGACCGCTGATCTTCGGGAACCAGTAGTAGATGCCCGGCGAAGATCGTGAACACCGCGCCGCCGACGAGCACGTAGTGCAGGTGGGCGACGACGAAGTAGGTGTCGGTCAGCTGCCAGTCGATCGGGAAGACGGCGAGGAAGATGCCGGTGATCCCGCCGATCAGGAACGTCCCGATGAAGCCGGCCGCGAACAGCAGCGCCACCCGGTACTCGACCGCCCCTCGCCACAGCGTCGCGATCCAGTTGAAGATCTTCACGCCCGGTCGGTATCGCGATCAAGAACGACGCGAGCATGAAGAAGATCAGGACCACGCCGTCGGACTCGGCGTCGAGAACATGTGGTGCGCCCACACGAGCATGCCGAGGAACGCGATCGTCACCGTCGACGCCGCGATCGCCTTGTAGCCGAAGATCGGCTTGCGCGAGAACACGGGCAGGATCTCGGAGACGATCCCGAAGCCGGGCAGGATCATGATGTAGACCTCGGGGTGCCCGAAGAACCAGAACAGGTGTTGCCAAAGTAATGGCGAGCCGTTTCGGGTCGGGTCGAAGAACGTCGTCCCGAAGTGCCGGTCGGTCAGCAGCATCGTCACCGCGCCCGCGATCACCGGCACCGCCAGGATCAGCATGATCGAGTAGACGAGGATGCCCCAGACGAACAGCGGCAGCCGGCTCCAGCTCATGCCGGGCGCGCGCATGTTGGCGATCGTCGCGTAGAAGTTGATCGCGCCGAGCAGCGAGCTCAGGCCGGTCAGGTGCACGAGGAAGATCCACGCGTCGACGCCGCCGCTGGGCAGGTAGCGGGTCTCCGACAGCGGCGCGTAGCACGTCCATCCGCACTCGGGCGGCGAGAACAGGACCGACGCGTAGAACACGATCCCGCCCGCCGCCAGCATCCAGAACGACAGCGCGTTGAGCTTCGGGAACGCGACGTCGCGGGCGCCGATCATCAGCGGCACGAAGTAGTTCCCGAAGCCGGCCATCATCGGCACGACGAACAGGAAGATCATCGTCGTCCCGTGCAGCGTGAACAGCTCGTTGTAGACCTGCGGCGTGACGAGCGTGTTGTTCGACGCCCCGAGCTGGACCCGCATGACCAGCGCCTCGACGCCGCCGATCAGGAAGAAGCAGAACGTCAGGACCATGTACATGATCCCGATCCGCTTGTGGTCGGTGGTCGTGAACCACGACGTCCAGCCCACGCGCGTACGGCTGCGACGCGATCGGTGACGATCTCGGGACGGCGATGGGACGTGCGTTGCGGCCATGATGCGGACCTACTTCTTCCCGGCCACGGCGGCCAGATAGGCCACGAGGGCGTCGAGCTGTGGCTTGGTCAGGGACTGCGCGAACGTGCCGGGCATGATGTTCGGCGTAAAGCCCTTGGCGATCTTGGCGTTGGGATCGGTGATGTCTGGCTGATCGGGCGCGGCGTCGCGTCGGCGATCGTCTGGTCGAGGTTCGGCCCGATCGGCGCCGGTCGCGTTGGCGTCGGCCAGCGTGTGACAGCCGCTGCAGCCCGACGCGCCGGTGAACACGGCCTTGCCGGCCGCGAGCTGCGCCGCGTTGCCGGACGACGGCGTCGTCGTCGGGGTGGTCGTCGTGGTCGTTCGGCTTGCGCCTGACGACGGTCACCGTGCCCGCCAGCGGCGTGTTCTTGCCCGCCTCTGGTGCCTGGTCAGCGCCGGCGCTGCGCCTGGGCGGCCGCGTCAGCGGCGGCGATGTTCTTGCGTCTGGTTGGCCAGCCAGAGCTTCCACTGCGGGAACGACAGCGCGAGCACGCGGGCGACCATGTCGGCGTGGTTGCGCCCGCACAGCTCGGCGCACTGGCCGCTGGAACATCGTGCCCGTTGTACTTCTCGGGGATCTGGAACCACGTGTGGTTCGTGTAGCCCGGGATCGCGTCGAACTTGCCGCCGAGGTTGCGGGATCCACCACGAGTGCGCGACGTCCTGGGAGACGATGTCGAGCGTCACCGTGACGCCGCTCGGGACGACCATCTCCTCGTAGCTGAACGGCTTGGTGTTCTGCTGCGCCGCGTGGGCGCAGTCGACCTCGTAGGTGAAGCGCCAGATGTACTGCTGGCCGTTGACGCAGATGTTCAGCGACTGGCCGTTGGGCGGCAGGCGGCGCTGCGAGTCGGCGACCAGCACGCCGGTCTTGACGAGCGAGTTCGGCGGGTCCTGGATACCGGGCAGCTCGACGAACGTCACCGATCGCGAGCACGACGAGGATCAGCGCGGCGCCGACCGTCCAGCCGATCTCGAGCCTCGTGTTGCCGCGGATCTGGGCGGCGACTCGGCCCTTGCGCGCGCGGAACTTGATCAGTGCGTAGAGCAGCGCACCCTCGACGCCGACGAACACGATGACCGCGACTGACGAGGACGAGGATGTAGAGGTCCTGGATGTCGTCGGCGTTCGGCGAACCGCCGGCCTCCGGCAGGATCAGACCGGCCGAGGCGGGCGCCGCCAGTGCGAGGACGAAAGCGACCGCACCCAGCAGCGAAACGACGAGCGCGCGGCGACGGCGGCGATGGCTGGGAGTGCAGACGGCCCAAGGCGGCGCGGATTCTATTCAGAGATCGGCCGGGTCCGGTGCCTCCTGTCAGGCCAGCGAGCGCGTCGGCGCGGCTCGTTAGTATCGGTTGATGCCAGCCCGCCCGTTGATCGGCATCCTCACCGCGCTCGAGCGGGCCCGGTGGGGCGTGTGGGACACGCCCGCGCTGCTGCTCCCGCGCCTGTACGTCGACGCGGTCCAGCGCGCCGGAGGCCTCGCGCTGATGATCCCGCCCGACGAGGCCCTGCTCCGACGATCCCGACGAGCTGCTCGATGTGCTCGACGGCCTGATCCTGGCCGGCGGCGCCGACGTCGACCCGAGCTTCTACGCGGCCGCGGCCCACCCGGAGACCAAGGGCACGGTGCCCGAGCGCGACCGCTTCGAGATCGCGATGGCGCGCGCGGCGATCGACCGCGACCTGCCGCTGCTGGGCATCTGCCGCGGCATGCAGGTGATGAACGTCGCTCGCGGCGGGACGCTGATCCAGCACCTGCCCGACCACCTCGGCACGAGCGAGCACCGCCGCAACCCGGGCTCGTTCGAGGGCGCCGACAACGCGATGCGCCTCACGCCGGGCTCGCTCGCCGCGCGCGCCGCGGGCGAGGAGGTCCACAACGCCCGCTGCCACCACCACCAGGCGGTCGACCGTGTCGGCGACGGCTACGTCGTTACCGGCTGGTCCGGCGTCCGACGAGCTGCCCGAGGCGATCGAGCTACCCGACCGCCGCTTCGCGCTCGGCGTCCAGTGGCACCCGGAGGCCGATGAGCTCAGCCAGGTCGTCGGCGCGCTCGTCGAGGCGGCGGCCGCTACCCGCGCCACGTCCGGCTCAGCGCGCTGACCTGCCGCAGCACGTAGGGCCCCAGCGACGCCGCGAACACCCGCGTCAGGTGGTGCAGGTCCTTGAGCACCAGCGCACCGCCGACGACCGGGAAGCAGTCGCGCCGATCGCACATGAAGTCGCTGACGTCGACGACCTGCACGCGCGACGAGTGCATCCGCCGCGCCGCCGTCACCTCGGGGTCGGGCGCCAGCGCCACGTCGCGTGCGACCGCGCACGCGCGCGCTGCCGAGCGGTGTGCGGCGATCGCCCGGCGCACGCACGGCAGGTTCGGCCGGCCGAGCAGCGGCGTGTCGCGGATCACGACGATGTGGCGGACGCTCGGCGGCATCGCGCGCCACAGGCGCTGGTAGCCGGCGATCGCGGCGGTCGTGTTCGTCTCGCTGTGCGGATGCAGGAACGGCCCGACGCCGAGCGCCGTGACGAACACGACGCTGACCTCCGGGTGCTCACGCAGCCAGGGCACGATCTCGTGCTGCCAGCGCGCGCACTGCGCGGTCGCCGGGCCGAACAGCTGGCGCGTCGCGGTCGACGCGGGGCAGCCGGTGCGCATCACGCTCAGCCCGTGCCAGCGCTTCGCGCGTGCGACGACCGCGATCCCCGCCCGCCACATCGCGGCGTGGCTGTCGCCCATCAGCGCGATCGTGCGCGTCGCGGCCTTCGACGGCGCCCCGAATGCGCACACCGAAACGAGGTCGTCGCGGGCCACGCGCGTACACGGGGCGTTCCCGGTCCGGGCGGCGACGGCCGGCGTGGGGGAGACGACGAGCGCCAGCCTCGGACTCGTGCATGGATGCTGCGGATCGCGCGCCGCGGCGGCGAAGCAGGGCGGCGGGGCGGCGGCGGTGCGCGGGGAGGACGCACCGCCGCCACAGCCCGCGAGCAGCGCCACTGACGCTGCGATCGGGAGCGCGCGGCCGGCCGTCATCAGACGGCAGCTAGATGGCTGGCTCCTGGGTGAAGAGCGACTAGGCGTTTCGGCCCTCAGCGACGTCGCGGGCGACGGTGCCGCGCGCGCGGCACACGAGCGCCTTGCTCGCGCCGGCCGTGACCTTCAGCGCGCGGCCGATCGTCGAGTGCGAGTGGCCTTCGACCTCGAACATCACGAGCGCCTTGCGCTGGCGGGTCGGCAGGTCGTTGATGTGCCCGACGAGGCTGTCGACGCGCTCGCGGCGGTTGATCAGCGACACGGGGTCGTAGCCGTGGGCGGCGATCCCGAGCTCCTGGTCGGTGATCGGCACGTCGCGCTGCGGGCGGCGCAACTGGTCGAGCGCGCGGTTACGGGTGATCGCGTACAGCCACGGGCGCAGCGCGATCTCGCGGTCGTCGGCACTCAGCGCGCGGTGGGCCTTGATGTAGACGTCCTGCACGACCTCTTCGGCGTTGTGATACGCCCCGCCCGCCCCGCCCATGATCTTGCGCGCATAGGCGAGCAGCGGGTCGTGGTAGCGGCGGTGGATCTCGTTGAGCGCGAACGGCGAGCCGGCGCGCAGCGCGGCGACCAGCTCGTCGTCGGACGCCCGGCGTACGGAGGCGGCTGTGTGCTGATCGGTCATGGTGTGAAGGATCGCGCCTGGCGAGCGGGATTTGGCGGCGCGCGGGTGTCGGATCGACCCCCCGCAGGTGGACCGTTCTCACACCTGGGTGTGGCGACGCCGGCCGCGCCTGCAAGGCTTTCCCGGTGACCGACGAATCGCCGCTCGCCCCGCATGCCGCGACGCCGACCGAGCTCCAGGCCCGGATCGAGGCGGCCGACCGACGGGCGCCCGTTCCTCGTCCTGCGCGACGGCGACGGCGCTCAGGTCCTGATCGATCTCGGCGGCGAACGCGACCGCCTCAGCATCGGCCGCACCGAATCCAACGACGTCAGCCTGCCGTGGGACGGCGAGGTGTCGCGCCTGCACGCCGAGCTCGAGCGGATCGCCGGCGAGTGGACGGTCTGCGACGACGGTCTGTCGCGCAACGGCACGTTCGTCAACGGCGCGCGGATCGGCGGTCGCCATCGGCTGCGCGACGGCGAGGTGATGCGGATCGGCAACACCGCGATCGCCTACCAGCGCCCGGCCGCAGCCGACGCGCGCGACGACACGGTGATCGCGGCCCGGGCCCTGACCCGCGACGACCTCTCGGCGACCCAGCGCAAGGTGCTGGCCGCGCTCGCGCGCCCGTACCGCCACGGCGACTTCGCGACGCCGGCGACCAACCAGGCGATCGCCGACGAGCTGCATCTGTCGGTCGACGCGGTCAAGGCGCAGCTGCGGACGCTGTTCCAGCGGTTCGGGATCGAGCACCTGCCCCAGAACGAGAAGCGCTCGCGGCTCGTCGCCGAGGCGATGCGCGCCGGCGTCGTCACCCAGCGGGAGCTGTGACCCGCACGACCCACCCGTTGACGCAGGCGATCCACGCGCCCTTGGCGTCGGCGGCGATCGCGTAGGGGTTCGGGCAGACCTGCATCGGGTCGCCGATGCGGCCGTTGTCGCGGTCGAAATGGGTCACCGTGCCGTCGTTCTGGCCCACGACCCAGATGTCGCGGCCGTGGACGGCGAGCGCGGTCGGGAAGGCGCCGGTCGTGCCGAGCACGGTCTTCTTGAGCGTGTACGGGTTGACCTTGAGCAGCGTGTTCGAGGCCGCGCGGGTGACGTAGACGGCCCCGTCGCCGACGGCGACGTGCTGCGGGTCGTCGGTGATCTGCTCGTGGACGGTGGCGCCGGTCTTGAGGCGGACGCCCTGGAGCATGTCGCGCTGGTCGAGGATCCACAGCGTCCCCGACTCGATGCCGAAGTCGATCAGCCCGCTGCGGACCGGGATCGTGCCGACGATCTTGGCCGTGCCGCTGCCGTTGGGGTCGATGCGCTGGATCGCGTCCCGCTGGAGGTTGCGCGTGAGGATCCCGGTCCAGACGCTGCCGTCGCCGGTGTGGAGCACGATCGCCTGATTGGCGGCGGCGAGGCTCGGGATCTCGATCTTGACCGTGTTCGCGCCCTGACGCAGGCGGCCGAGGCTGCCGTGGCGCACGTTGAGCAGCCACAGCGAGCCCGAGCCCGCCGCGATCGCTGCCGTGCCGGCGACCTTCGCCGCGGGCGCGCCGCGCGTGGCGTCGTCCTGGTGGAATGACAGCAGCCGGTGAGCCTTGTTGGCCGACGCCCAGACGGTCGGCGGCAGGACCGCGATCGAGTTGAGCCGCAGCGCCGGTGTGCAGGGTCCTGACGACCTGGACGCCCGCGTTGGCCGGTGTGGTCTGGGTCGTCGGCGTCGTGTGGGGCGTCGTCGTCGGCGGGGTCGTGGTCGCGCGTCGTCGGCGACGACGAACCCGACGAGCCGAGCGCGACGATCGCGATCGTCACCGCGGCGACCGCGGCGACGGCGAGCAGCCCGAGGATTCCCAGACGCCGGCGGCGCCGGGCGATCGCGTCGTCGCCGAGCGTCGTCATCGCGGTCGCCGAGCGCTCGGAGGTCGGCGGCGTGGCGCCGGTGACGATCGTCTCGTCGTCGGCTCCCGGCGCGGCGGCGCCGCGGGCGACGAGCCGCTCGGGCGCGGAGGAGACGGTCTCGCCGGCGGCGCGCAGCGCGGCGCGTCCGAGGTCACCGGTCGACGGGAAGCGGTCGTCGGGGTCCTTGGCCAGTGCGCGGTTCAGAACCTCTCCGAACGCGGGCGGGACGTCCGGTGCGAGCACGTCGACCGGCTCCGGCGGGTCGTTGAGGTGCGCCCACAGCGTCGCCTCGTCGGACTCGCGCTGAAACGGCGTCGCGGCGCTGAGCGCGAAGAACAGGACGCAGCCGAGCGCGAAGACGTCGGTCCGCGCGTCGACGCGCTGGCCGCGGATCTGCTCGGGTGCGACGTAGCCGAGCGTGCCCACCCACTGGCCCGCGCGGGTCCGGGCGCTCGTGTCGAACACCCGCTTTGAGAGGCCGAAGTCGGTCAGGTAGGCGTGGTCGTCGCGCGGTCAGCAGGACGTTGGCCGGCTTGACGTCGCGGTGCACGAGCCCGCGGGCGTGCGCGGCGTCCAGTGCGCCCCCGATCTGCGACACGATCTGCGCGGCCCGCTGGGGCTCGAGCATCCCGTCGCGGCGAACGATCGCGCGGAGGTCCTCGCCGTCGACGTAGCGCATCGCCAGGTACAGCGTCCCGTCCTCCTCGCCGGCGTAGTAGATCGGGATCACGTGCGGGTGGTCGATCGCCGCCGCGATCCGCGACTCGCGCACGAAGCGCTCGCGGAAGCCCTCGTCTTCGGACAGCTCGGGGGCGATCAGCTTGAGCGCGACCGGCCGGTCGAGGTCGAGCTGGGTGGCGCGGTAGACGACGCCCATTCCGCCGCGTCCGGCCACGCCTTCGATCCGGTGCCCGGCGAAGATATCCCCGGCGCTGAGATCCACGCGGGCGAGTCTAGATCGGGTTATTCCACGACCCAGACCGGGTGGCGCAGACGGTAGCGTTGCGGACCTCGTGCGCCGGTCGTCCGCCATCCGTGCCGCCGCCTGGGTCGCGGTTGGTACCGGAGTTGCTCTGCCGTTCGTGCGTCGCAAGCGCAAGCTGCCGGCGCCGGTCGTGCTCGGCGCCGCTGCCGCCGCGCCGGCCGCGCTGTGCGTGGCCGTCCCGCGCAGCCGCACGCGCGACGTGACGACGATCGTCCTGCAGATGCTCGCCTACCTCGCCGCGTACGAGATGCCCAACGACGATCCCGACAAGCTGCGCGCGCGGGTTCGCGTCTCCTACCCGGTGCGGATCGACCGGGCGCTCGGGCTGGGAAGGCTGCCGTCGCAGCGGCTTCAGGCGCTGGCCGCGCCCGGCCGCGTGCGCCCGGCCGAGCAGGTGCTCGTGTGGGCGCACTGGATCTGGTTCCTCGTGCCCCACTCGACGGTCGTCTACATGATGGTCCGCCACCCCGAGCGGATCGAGCGGACCGCGGTGATGATGTATTCGGTCTACGACCTGGGCCTGATCGGCTACTGGGCGCTACCGACCGCGCCGCCGTGGTATGCCGAGCAACAGGGCAAGCTCGGGTCGTCCGACGACCCGGCGCTACGGCGGATGATGGTCGAGCACGGACAGGCGTTTTGGAAGGACGGCTGGCAACCGCTCTACAGTTTGCTGGGCGGAAATCCGCTCGCAGCCATGCCGTCCCTGCATTTCGCCACGTCACTGATGGCAGCACGACTCCTGTCCGAAGTCGGGCCGATCCCTGGGGCCATCGGCTGGTCCTACGCGATGACGCTCGGCTTCGCGCTCGTGTACCTCGGTGAGCACTACCTCGTCGACCTGCTGGCCGGCGCGGGGCTGACCGAGGGCGTGCGCCGGATCGGGCCGCGCGTCGCCCCGCTGCTACGGGCCTTCGGCCGGCGCATCCAGGCCCTCGAGGCGGCGGCACACGCGTGACCCAAGACCAGGCGCCGCGCGATGCAGAGGCTGCGCCTGGCGCCGTGGTCACCGAGCAGGACGACATGCCGCGGGTCGCGATCACCCGCGAGCGGATGATCGTCTTCGCGGTGTTCGTCGTCTCGGCGGTGGCGTTCATGTACTTCGTGCTGCCCAAGCTCGCCGGCCTGCACCAGACCTGGAACCGCCTGCAGACCGGCGAGCCGGGCTGGCTGGTCGCCGCGGCCGGGTTCGAGGTCCTCAGCTACGCCTGCTACATGTGGCTGTTCCGAACCCTGTTCGTGCGCGGCAAGTCGCGGATCGGCTGGAAGGAGAGCTACGAGATCACGATGGCCGGCGTCGCCGCGACGCGGCTGTTCGCGGCGGCGGGGGCGGGCGGCGTCGCGCTGACCGCATGGGCGCGTGCGCAAGTCGGGGATGTCGCGGCGCAACGTGGCGGTGCGGATGATCGCCTTCATGTCGCTGCTCTACTCGGTCTACGTATTGGCGCTCGTGGTCTGCGGGATCCTGCTGCGGACCGGCGTGCTGCACGGCGAGCACCCGTTCGGCTTCACGGTCATTCCGGCTCTGGTCGGGATGGGCCTCTTGATCGTGTTCGTGGCCGTCGCGTTCGTCCCGCGCGACGTCGAGTCACGGCTTCAGAAGCAGGGCGAGGGCCACGGGCGCGGGTCGCAAGTGGGCCGCCCGCTTCACCGCGACGCCGATGCTGATCTCCGCCGGCGCGAAGACGGGCTTCGATCTCGTCCGCTCGCGCGAGCCCGGCGTGCTCGGTGCCCTCGGCTGGTGGCTGTTCGACATCATGGTCCTATGGGCGTGCTTCCACGCGTTCGGGGTGCCGCCGCCGTTCGGCGTGATCGTCATGGCGTACTTCGTGGGGACGCTGGCCAACACGCTGCCGCTCCCGGGCGGGATCGGCGGCGTCGACGGCGGCATCATCGGCACGTTCGTCGTGTTCGGCGTCGACAGCGGCCTGGCGCTCGTATCGGTGCTCGCCTACCGGGCGTTTTCGTTCTGGCTGCCGACGATCCCGGGCATCATCGCCTACCTCCAGCTGCGGCGTACCGTCAACCGCTGGAGTGATACTATACCTAATGAAGTAACCCCCCGAACGGAGACTGTGAATGTCTGATCGCGACGAATCCACCACCAAGATCGAGGACGTGGTGATCGTCGGCAGCGGGCCGGCCGGCTATACGGCGGCGCTGTACACCTCGCGCGCGAACCTCGAGCCGCTCGTCATCGAGGGCTTCGCCTGGGGCGGGCTGCTCCAGCAGACGACCGACGTTGAGAACTACCCCGGCTTCCCCGACGGGATCATGGGTCCGGAGCTGATGACGAAGCTGCGCGACCAGGCCGAGCGCTTCGGCGCCCGGCTCGTCACCGACCAGGCCGAGCGGCTCGAGCTGTCCAGCGAGCCCGGCGGGATCCACAAGGTGTGGGTCGACGACGAGATCCATCTCGCGCGCACGGTGATCCTCGCGATGGGCGCCGAGCACAAGAAGATCGGCGTCCCCGGCGAGGAAGAGCTCGGCGGCCGCGGCGTCTCCTACTGCGCGACCTGTGACGCGGCGTTCTTCAAGGGCAAGCAACACGGTCATCGTCGGCGGCGGCGACAGCGCGATGGAGGAGGCGATCTTCCTGGCCAAGTTCGCCGACAAGGTCACGATCGTCAACCGCCGCGACGAGTTCCGCGCGTCGAAGATCATGCTCGAGCGCGCCCGCGCCGTCGACAACATCGAGTGGCTGACGCCATACGTCGTCGACCAGTTCGCCGGTTGCGACGACGCGCTGCCGACCGTGCACCTGCGCACACGTCGACACCGGCGAGGAGTTGCTGCTCGAGAACGCCGGCACGTTCATCGCGATCGGCCACGAGCCGCAGTCGATGCTCGTCGACAGCCAGATCGAGATCGACGGCGAGGGCTACGTCGTGACGCAGGGCCGATCGACGAAGACCAACCTGCCCGGCGTCTTCGCGGCCGGCGACCTCGTCGACCACACCTACCGCCAGGCGATCACCGCCGCCGGCAGCGGCTGTCAGGCGGCGCTCGACGCCGAGTGGTACCTGCGCGACACACCGCAGGTCCCGACGCCCGCATCGCTGGCGGACGTCGGCGACCTGGCCGAGGCGCAATGGGCCGCCCCGGCCGAGTCCTAGCCGACCGACCTACTTCAGGTTGATGTAGACCGACTTCTCCTCGAGGTACGCGCTGATGCCGTGCGTGCCGTGCTCGCGGCCGATACCCGACTGCTTGAAGCCGCCGAACGGCATGCTCGAGCTGAGCAGACCCCACGCGTTGACGTACACGCTGCCGGCGCGCAGCAGCGCGGCGACCTTGTGGGCGTTGCTCACGTCGCGCGTCCACACGCCGGCCGCCAGGCCGTAGTCGCCCGCGTTGGCGCGCGCCGCGACGTCCTCGATCGTGTCGTACGGCTGGGCGACGAGCACCGGGCCGAAGATCTCCTCGCGGACGATCGACGCGTTGTCGTCGGTCGACGTGAACAGGGTCGGCTTGACGAAGTAACCGTCGGGGTGGCTGTCCAGCGACGTGCCGCCGCCGGCGACCAGCTCGGCCTCGTCGCGGCCCTTGTCGATGTACGAGCTGACGCGGGCGTGCTGCTCGGAGGAGACCAGCGGCCCGACGAACGTCGTCGGGTCGAGGCCCGGGCCGGGCACCGTCGCTTCGGCCTGCGCCGCGAGCGCGTTGACGACGTCGTCGAACTGGTCCTTCTGCACCATCAACCGCGAGCCGGCCGTGCAGACCTGGCCCGAGTTGAAGTAGATGCCGGAGAACGCGCCGGCGACCGCCGCGTCGATGTCGGCATCGGGCAGGATGATGTTCGGCGACTTGCCGCCGAGCTCCAGCGTGACGCGCTTGAGCGCGCGGCCGGCGGTCGCGGCGATCTCGCGACCGACCTCGGTCGAGCCGGTGAACGCGATCTTGTCGACGTCCGGATGGGCGACGAGCGCCCGGCCGGTGCTGCCGTCACCGGTGATGACGTTCAACACTCCCGGTGGCACTCCGGCCTCGAGCGCCAGCTCGCCGAGGCGCAGTGCCGTGAGCGGCGTCTGCTCGGCCGGCTTCAGGACGGTCGTGCAACCGGCGGCGAGCGCCGGGCGCGATCTTCCACACCGCCATCAGCAGCGGGAAGTTCCACGGGACGATCTGACCGCAGACGCCGACCGGCTCGCGGCGGGTGAAGCCGAACACGTCGGCCAGCGCGTTGGGGTGCGTCTCGCCCGGGATCCGCGTCGGCCAGCCCGAGAACTCCTGCAGGTGGCCGATCGCGCTCTCGACGTCGACCATGCGCGCCAGCGAGACCGGCTTGCCGTTGTCCAGGGACTCCATCTGGGCGAGCTGGTCGGCGCTGCCCTCGACGAGCTCGGCGAGGCGCAGGAGGATCCGAGAGCGCTCGGGCGCGGTCATCTTGCGCCACGGCGAGTCGTCGGCGAACGCGGCGCGCGCGGCCTTGACCGCGCGGTCGACGTCCTCGGCGGTGCCCTGCGGGATCGTGGCGATCACCTGGCCGTTGGACGGGTCGACGGTCTCGAAGGTCCCGCCCTCGGCGGCAGGTACCTGCTCGCCGTTGATGATCAGGGTGTGCTCACGTGAGACGAAGTCACGTGTCTCGTCGGACAGCTGGTCGGGCAGTGCGGTTGTCGCCATGTGTTGGTCCCCTCCTACGGGGTGAGAACGATCTTCAGAGCTTTGTGCTGGGCGTACAGATCGTACGCCTCCGGTGCATCGTCGAGGGACATGTGATGGGTGACGAGGGGGGCGGGGTCGAGATCGCCGCTCGCCAGCAGGGCCAGGACGTGATCCATGTTGGCGATCACGTTGGCCAGGCCGCTGCGGACGGTGAGCGACTTGATCCAGAGCAGATTCATGCGGACCTCGCCCGGCTGGGCGACGCCGACGAGGCTCAGCGTCGCGCACTTGGCGGCCATCAGGATCGCCAGGTCGAGCGCCTGCGACGAGCCGACCGCCTCGACGACGACGTCGGCGCCGCGGCCCTCGCTGACGGCCTTGACGGCGCCGCGCGGATCCTCCTCGGTCAGGTGCACGGCTTGGGCGCCGAAGCGCTCGGCCATCTCGAGGCGCTCGGCGACGGTGTCGACGGCGATCACGTGCGCGGCGCCGGCGACGCGCGCGGATTGCACGGCGCACAGGCCGACCGGGCCGAGCCCGAGCACGGCGACGACGTCGCCGGGCTTGACCCCGGCGCCGGCGGTCGCGTGGTAGCCGGTCGACATCACGTCGCCCGCGAACAGCGCGACGTCGTCGGACAGGCCGTCGGGCACCGTGCGCAGCGTCAGGTTGGCGTGGGGGACGAGCGCCATGCTCGGCCTGGGTGCCGTTGAGGGCGCCGAGCATCGCCTTGCCGTGGCCGAACGTGCGCGAGAAGTCGCAGCGGTGGTAGTTGGCCGTGGCGGCAGAAGTGGCACAGGCCGCAGGCGACGTGGAACGCGCCCAGCACCCGGTCGCCGACGCTTGACGCTGGTGACGCCGTCGCCGATCGCCTCGACGATCGCCGACGTACTCGTGGCCGATCGTCGTACCGGGGTCCATCGGGTTGCGCCCGTGGTAGATGTGGAGGTCCGAGCCGCAGACGCCGGTCGCGGTCGACGCGGATGATCGCGTCGTCGGCGGCGACGAGTTCGGGCTCGGGCACGTCGTCGACGCGGACCTCCTCGGGGCTTGGAATGTCACCGCGCGCACAGAACGGGGGAATCTAAAGATTTGAACCGTCGCACGACTCCGGCGAAACCTTTAGGCTCTTTAGGAGTTCTTAAGGTTGATGATGAAGCACACACCAGTTCATGTATCCGAAGGTCGTGCCGATCGTGCCGCAGCAGCCGGCGCCTCAGGCACCGCAGCCGCCGGCTGCCCCTTCCCAGCGCTAGTCAGCGCGTTTCGGGTCCGGGGGGAGCAGCCGCGCCGTTGCGCGTGTCGTCGCGCGGTTGTGCAGGTTTTCTGAGCACAATTGTGCACTTCACGCGCCGCGCTCCACGGAGCGCTCGTGTTCGTGTCGAATCGTTGCGCGAGTGTCGTGGGCCGGGTTCGACCCTACGACGCGACGGGCGCCCCGCCGGGCGCCCTTCGCGCTTAAGCGCGAGCCGCCGCTTAGACCGCCGGCGGTTATGCCCCAACCGCGCGAGACCGGCGGCGCAGCGACACGGCGACACGGTACGCGTCGCCGTGGCGCTCGCGCAGCGCGTCGAGCACCGTGACGACGTGCCGCGGACCGACCATCTCAAGCCACGCGAACGGCCCGCGCGGGTGGCTCATGCCGAGCTCCATGCCCGCGTCGATGTCCGCCTCCGAGCCGACGCCCTCGCCGAGGGCGAAGCTCGCCTCGTTGATCGTCTGGAAGACGACGCGGCCGAGCACGCCGCCCGGGCTGTCGCCGATCCAGCGCGTGTGGGCGCCGAGCGTGGTGAAGAAGCGCTCGACCTGCTCGGCGAGCTCGTCGGGCGTCGTTTCGCCGCGCGTCAGCTCGACGAGGCCGAGCGTCGGCAGCGTGTGGAAGCCGACCGTGGCGCCGCCGGCAGCTCGTCGTTGACGTGCAGGACGGCGCGCGGGCCGCCCGGACGGGCTCGCCGGGTCGCCCGAGCAGTCGACGATCAGCGGCATCCCGCTGTAGCCGTGGCGCGTCCCAGCCGGCCTGCTCGGCGCGCTCGCGCAGCGGCCCCGGCGAGCGGCCAGTCGCCGACGATCGACGACGCCGTTTGCCGTCGCCGCCGCCGACCGGCGGCGGCTCGGGGTCGGCCGGGCGGTACGGGCCCGTCGCCGTCGTAGTCGTACCAGCCGTGCTTGGTCTTGCGGCCGTAGCGCCCGCCGGCCACCATCCGCTCGCTGAGCGGCGAGGGCCGCCAGCGCGGCTCGCCGAAGCCGAGCTCGAAGAACGACTTGGAGATGACGAAGCCGCGTCTCGATCCCGACGAGGTCCTGGAGCTCGAACGGCCCCATCCGGAAGCCGCCGCCGAGGCGGATCAGCGGTCGATCGTCTGCGGGTCCGACACGCCCTCGTGGGCGCTGCGCAGCGCCTCGAGCCCGAACGGTCGGTTGACGCGGTTGACGATGAAGCCCGGCCCGTCGGTGGCGTCGATCACGCGGCTGCCCATCGCGGTGCCGAGTCGCCTGCGCGATCGCGACCGCGCGCGCGCCCGACGCCATCCCGGCGATCGACCTCGACCAGCGCCATCAGCGGCGCCGGGTTGAAGAAGTGCATGCCGACGACGCGCTCGGGGCCTCGGCACCGCGGCGGCGATCGCGGTGATCGGCAGCGACGACGTGTTGGACGCCAGCACGCAGTCGGGGCGACGATCGCGGCCAGCTCGGCGAACATCTTGTGCTTGAGCTCGAGGTCTCGGGCGCCGCCTCGATCACGAGCTCGCAGTCGCTTCAGCTCCTCGAGCGCGGCGACGCCGGTCACGCGGCCGGCGATCTCGTCGGCGTCGCCCCTCCAGCGCCCCGCTCGACGCCGCTTGCCGATGCCCTCGCGCAGCTGCTCGATGCCGCGCTGGCAGCGCCTCGGCGTCGGGGTCGTAGCAGCAGCGTGCGCGCGCCGGCGAGCGCGGCGAGCTGCGCGATGCCCGAGCCCATCGTTCCGGCGCCGAGCGACGCCGATGACCGTCGCGCGTCGGCCACGCCCTACGCCAGCGCGTTGATGCCGGTCAGCGGCGCGGCCGATGATCAGCTTCTGGATCTGCGACGTGCCCTCGTACAGCGTCGTCACGCGCACGTCGCGGAGCACCGCTCGACCGGGTAGTCGTCGACGTAGCCGGAGCCGCCGTGGACCTGGATCGCCTCGTTGGCGACCCACTGCGCCGCCTCGGTCGCGTACAGCTTGGCGATCGACGTCTCCAGTCGTGTTGGGCTGGCCCTGGTCCTTCAGCCAGCCGGCGCGCCAGGTCAGCACCGCGCCGCGTCCGTGTCGACGCTCATGTCGGCGATCATCGCCTGCACGAGCTGGAAGCTGGCGATCGGCTTGCCGAACTGCTCGCGCTCTTTGGCGTACGAGCACCGACGCGTCCACGCAGCCCTGGCAGATGCCGACGCAGCCGGAGGCGACGCGAGTAGCGCCCGGAGTCCAGCGAGCTCATCGCGACCTTGAAGCCCTTGCCGATCGCGCCGAGCACGTCCTCGTCGGCGCAGAACGACCTCGTCGAGCGCGATCGCCGCGGTGTCGGAGCCGTGCAGGCCCATCTTGCCCTGGATCTCCTGCGCCGCGTAGCCGTCCTGGTCGGTGTCGACGAGGAAGCGGCGAGGCCCTTGTAGCCGAGCGACGGGTCGGTCTGGGCGAAGATCAGCGCGACCTTCGCGTGGCTGCCCATCGAGATGAACATCTTCGAGCCGGTGATCTTCCAGCCGCCGTCGGCCTTCTTCGCGCGCGTCCGCTGGTTGGCGGCGTCGGAGCCGGTGTCGGGCTCGGTCAGGCCGAAGCAGCCGAGCCACTCGCCGCGAGCACAGCTTCGGCAGGTACTTGCTGCTTCTGCTCCTCGGTGCCCCACCTGAGGATCGCCGAGCAGCACGAGCGAGGTCTGCACCGAGATCGACGGTGCGCATCGCGCTGTCAGCCGCGGCCGACCTGCTCGACGACGAGGCCGTAGGAGATGTAGTCCAGGCCGGCGCCGCCGTACTCGCGCGGGACGATCGCGCCGAGGTAGCCCTGCGCGGCCATCTTGCCGACCAGCTCGAGGTCGAAGTGGTGGTTGCGGTCGTTCTCGTCGGGCGCGCGGGGCGATCTCGTTGTCGGTGAAGTCGCGCGCGGTCTCGCGGATCATGAAGCTGCTCGTCGGTGAGGGCGAAGTCCATTGCCGGCACGCTATCTGCTCGACCGTGAGCGATGATCGCTGCCCGCAGGGGTCTGGCAGTCTTGTCGCATGGACCAGGAGACCCTGCGGCTCGCCGTCTACGAGGCGTTCGCGACGACCGGCGGGCTCCCGACGCGCAGCGCCTGGCGCGGCAGCTGGGGGCGACGAGCGACGAGATCGACGCTGGTCTGCGGGCCCTGCACGACGCGCGCCACTCGTGCTCGGGCCGACCGGCGAGATCGTCATGGCCCACCCGTTCTCGGCCGTTCCGCTGGGCTTCAGCGTCATGGGACGCGAGCGTCTGTGGTGGGGCGGCTGCGCGTGGGATTCGTTCGCGCTCCCCACGTCGTGCACCGACGAGCCCGACGTCTCGTCGCGACGCGCTGCCCGGCGCTGTGACCATCCCTGCGCCTGGGTCGTCGGGCGGGACGCCGCCGCCCGGCGACGAGGTCGCCCACTTCCTCGTGCCGACGACCGACATGTGGGCCGACGTCGTCGAGTCCTGCGCCAACCAGCGCGCTGTTCTGCTCGGCGGCGTGCGTCGATCGCTGGCTGGAGCAGACGGCCACCAGCGCGGCGACGTGCTGGACCTCGCGACCCTGCGGCGCCTGGCGGCGCACTGGTAGACGGCCGCAGGACCGCGCCTGCGCGCGGCGCGAGCCCGAGGACGGCGACCGCGCTGCTGTCGCCGAGGTCGGCCTGTCCGGCGCGTTATGGGGTCTGCCGTGAGGGCGCTGATCGTCGGCGGCGGATGTCGCGGGCAGGCGCTCGCGCGCGTCGCTGCGTCGCCGACGGCCACGCGGTGCGCGGGACGACGCGCTACCGAGGCGCGCCGCGCCGCGATCGAGGCGGCCGGCGCCGAGGCGTGGATCGGCGACCCCGACCGCATCGGGACGCTCCGCTACGCGCTCGACGGCGTGACGATCCTGTGTGGCTGCTCGGGCACGGCGCGCGGGACGCCGAGCGCGGGACGGCGCTGCACGGCTCGCGGCTGAGCTGCTGCTCGAGCGGACGATCGACACGACGGTGCGGGGGCTCGTGTACGAGGCGGCGGGGACCGTCGACGGCGGACGTGCTCGCCGGCGGCGAGCGCGGTGGCGCGCGGATGTGCGACGCGCAACGAGATCCCGCTCGCGCTCGCTGCGCGCCGACCCGGCCGACGGCGAGGCCGCCTGGCTCGCGGCCGCGCTCGGCTGCGTCGGGGAGCTGCTGGCGTTCGAGCGCGCCTAGGCCGCCGTTCGGCGAGCGGGCCGAGGCGTCGACGAGGTCGCCGAGGATCCGCGCGGTCGCGCCCCAGATGAGGTGGTCGCCGACGATGTAGGTGTCGGTGTCGAACGTGCATGCCGCGGCGCGTGATCGGACGCACCGCGAAGCCGTCGCGCAGGTCGGGAGCGCGCAGCTCCAGCACCAGCGCCACCTCGTGCGGCCGTCGGCTCGCCAGTCGTGGCCGGGCTCGATCAGCGCCGACGTAGGGATAGACCGCGTAGCCCGTGACGAACGTGCTGACGGCCGCCAACGCGCCGAGGAGCTCGACCCCGTCGGGTCGGCAGGCCGATCTCCTCCTCGGCCTCGCGCAGCGCGGTCAGGCGCAGCTCGCTCGTCGGATCGTCGTCCTCGCGGCCGCCGGGAAACGAGATCTCGCCGGGGTGGCGGCGCAGGTCCTCGCGGCGCTTGGTGAAGACGGCGTGCAGCTCGCTCGTCGCGGACGTAGAGCGGGACCAGCACCGCCGCCTCGGTCTCGCCGTGGACTCAGGGCTGCGGCGTGCGCCGAGGTCGAGCAGGCCGCCGGCCGCGAGGCGCTCGCGCAGCTCCTCGCGGATCGCGTCACGCTGCGCCAGCCGACCCGCTCGACGCGCTCGTCGAACATGACCTCGCCGTCGAGCGTCCGGTGGACCGGGCACTTGGCGGCGATCACGCGGAGGCGCTCGACCTGCTCGCTCGGGAGGTCGTTCGGGAAGCGCAGGAGCAGCTGAAGCTCGTCGGGCAGCCGCGCTCGGCGGGCGTGTACTCGGCCTCGACCTCGATTCGCCGACGTCCCAGCCCTTGCGCTTGGCGTACATCTCCATCGTGATCGCGGTGCATGAGGCGAGGCTCGCGGCGAGCAGCTCCTGCGGGCTGGGCGCGGCGTCGTCGCCGCCCGCGTCGCGCGGCTCGTCGGCGCGTCAGCTGAGTGGTCGCGGATGCGGATCGTCGTGCCGGTAACGTCGCCGCGCGCGGCGATGGCGGTGGCCTTCATGCGTCATGGTATCCGAGTCTACGCTCGTCGGATACAGCGGGTTGAACAACAGCCCGGTCGGCACCTTCGGAGTAGAAGAACGTGCGACTTGGGGGGCATGTTCACGCCCGCCGCGGCGACCGTCGCGCACCTGGCTCGACCGGGCGTCGGGCGCATGAAGAAGCGCGGCGTCGTACGTCGCCGTCGTCGATCAGTGCCAGCGCCTCGCTCGTCGTCGCGCGCGTAGCCGAGGCCGTTCAGGTGGGCGATGTCGTCGTCGGTCAGCCCATGGCGCCCTTGAGCAGCAGCGCCTCGAGCACGGCGGTGTCGAGGCGGCGGTAGGGCTCGGGCATGCCGGCCAGCGCGCGCGTCGGCGATCGCCTGGTCCTTGAGCGTCAGGCGGAAGGCTGCTTGAAGTGGGTGTCGATGTAGCCGAGGTCGAGCGGCCGTCGCCCGGCGGGCGGGCGCGAGCGTCGTCGCGCTCGATCTCGCTCGATGTCGAAGTCGCGGCGCAGCGCGTCGGCGAGCGCCTCCTGCGCGCGGGTCGTCGAGTCCGCGCACGAGCCGGTGGGTGGGGAAGACGGTCAGGCCCGGGTCCTGGAGCGCGACCAGGCACATCAGCACGTAGCGGTGCGGGCCCTCGCCGCCGACCTCGTCCGCGTACGCGCGGGCGGTCTCGTAGCGGTGGTGGCCGTCGGCGATGAGCAGCTCGGTGTCCGCGAGCGCGTGCTGCGACCGCAGCGATCGCCTCCGCGTCGGTCGATGCGCCACAGGCGGTTGACGGTGCCGTCGTCGTCGGTGGCCTCGCCGCAGGGCTCGCCGGTGGTGTGGCGGCTCAGCGCGCCCCAGGCGGCCTGCGGGGGTCGTCGTAGAGGCCGAAGATCGGCGAGAGGTTGGCCCGCGTCGCGCGCGTGAGGCGCAGCCGGTCCTCCTTGGGGCCGGGGTGCGTGCGCTCGTGCGGGCGGATGCGGCCGGCGCCGTAGTCCTCGACGCGGACGCGCGCAGAAGCAAGCCGCTGCGGGTGCAGCGCGCGGCCGTCGGGGCCGGTGTAGTCCTGGCGCAGGCACCCACAGCGCGGGCTCGTCGTCGCGCGACGACCGCGCCCTCGTCGCGCCAGCGCGCCAGCGTCTGCGCGGCCTGCGCGTAAGGGTCGCGCTCGCCCGCTCGGGCAGGTCGACGTGGACGACGTTGTAGGGCGAGCGGGCGGCCAGCGCGCGCGCGCTGCTCGGGGTCGATGACGTCGTACGGCGGGGCGACAGCTCCTGCAGCGGGCCGGCCCGCGTCGGGTCGTAGTGCAGGGCGGTAAGGGCTTGATCTCGGCCATCGCGCCGGACCCTAGCGGACGTTCTCGGCGCGGCGTAATGTGCGCAGCAAGGGTCGGTTGCATGGCTATGATTGCGCGCAGACCGCCCTGCTCAGCGTGATCGCGGCGTTCGCCGTCGCAACGACTGCCGACGCCGCTGGGCCCTACTACGTCGAGTCTGGCCCCAGCGCTCACCACGGCCTGCCGTGCCGACGTCCTCAATCCGTGCGCGATCGACTCGGGCGCTCGACTCAACCACCTCCCGGCTGGGAGCACGGTGCTGATCGAGGCTGGCACGTACGACGTGACCGCCTCGCCGCCCGAGTCGTCCACCGCTGACGATCGAGCCCGACCCCGCGGCGGCGACCGTGCCAGTGATCACGAGCAGCGGCGCGTTCCAGCCGGCGCTGAAGTTCGACGCGGGCTCCGACGGCAGCCGCCTGACCGGGCTCAACATCGTCGCCACCGGGCTCGCCAAGCCGGCGCTTGACGTCACCGTGCCGGCGACGATCGACGCAGTCGTCGTGTCCAGCGCGACGACCGGTGTCGACCTCGCCCCGACGCCACGCTTTCGCACGCGACGGTGTCGGCCACGGGTCTCGTCCGTGATCGGGATTATCGACGAGCCGGGCAGCAGCGGCGGGGGACAGATCACCGACATCAAGGTGCAGAGCGACGGGATCGGCCTCGAGGCGGGCGGTCAAGTCGGGCCGGGGGCGGTGATGCGCCGCCTGACCATCGCCGCCAAGGGATCGGCGCGGAGGAGCTGTAGGCCCGACGACGCTGACCGACAGCCTTGTCACCAGCACCTCGGGCGACGGCCTACAGGCGCAGAACGGCACGCTGACCGCGCGCAACGACACCGTGATCGCCCCGGCCGGCGACGCGCTGCACACCTCGCTGCGCCCCTGCTCGGCCTCGACCCGGGCACGATCGACGTCCGCAACACGATCGCGCGCGGCGCGACCGACGCGGTGGCCGACCCGGGCTCGACGCCCCCTCAACGCGGCGTGATCGACATCGGCTATTCGAACTTCGTCACCGCCATTCGGATCACCGACCTGGGCCACAACCAGTCCGCCAACCCGCTGTTCGCTAGTTCCAGCGACTTCCATCTCCTGCCAGGGCTCGCCCGCGATCGACGCCGGCGTCAACGACCCCGCCGACGGCCCGACCGACCTCGACGGCCAGCCACGGATCCAGGTCGCTGCCCGACCTCGGCGCCTACGAGGCCACGCCGATCCCGGTCATCCCGCCCGCACGCCGCCGCCGACGCCGGCGCGGATCCTTGGGCCCGCCCACCGGCCGTCCGCACCGGCCGACACCACGGCGCCATCGATCAGCGGCCTGTCGATGACGCACCGGCGGTTCGCCGACCGCCCCGCCGCCGGCGCGCGCGCGGCCATCGCCGCCGCGTCGTGCGGGGCACCGCGTTCGCGTTCACGCTCTCCGAGGCCGCGCGCGTCACGATCGCGATCGCCGCCGAGTCCAGCGGCCGCCGCAGCCACGGGCGTTGCGTTCGCGCCACGCGACGCCTGGCCCACGCCCGGCGCTGCACGCGCCTCGTCGCGGCCGGGACGCTTGTTCACCCCAGCCGCCAAGGGGCGCGTGAAGGTGGCGTTCAGCGGCCGCATCGGCAAGCACACGCTGGCGCCGGGTCGCTACCGCGCCGTGCTGACCGCGGTCGACGCCGCGGGGAACCGGTCGACGCCGCGCAGCGTCGCGTTCACGATCGTCGCGGCGTAGCGCCTAGCGGCTGCGCTGACCGAAATCGGTCGTGAAGGTCGCGGCGTTGCTGGCCCCGCTGACCTGCACCGGCGCGCCGAGTGCGGCACCGATGCCGATGTCGCGGTAGCGCGGGTTGAGGATGTTCGCCCGGTGGCCGGCCGAGTGCATCCACATCGAGACGATCGACCTCGGCGAGGCGTCGGGGCCGGTGCCGTAGGCGATGTTCTCGCCCAGCGCCCACGAGTGCACGCCGATCAGGTAGGTCGTGCGGTGCACGCGCGAGACGAGCGTCGAGCCGCTGGGGAGACGTGGTCGAAGAAGCCGCCGCGGACCATCGCCATCGAGTAGTTGCCGGCCGCATGGCCGAGCGATGGGTTGCTGTGCAGCGAGAGCAGGCCGTGGTTGGCGCGCTGCACGTTGAGCAGGCACAGGATCGCGGTCCGGACGACCGGCATGTTCGACGGCGACGGGGTGACGTGGGCGTTGGCGCACGACGCGCTGCCGAGCCCCGGCGGTGGCTGCGGCGGGCAGGCAGAGCACGACGGCCGAGAGGGCGCTGGCAAACGCGATGAGGGGGCGCGAGCGGACCATGGAAGCTCGGCCGGGTCTGCGCGACGCGACACCCGGCCTACACGCGTCCTCGCCCGGTCACGGGATTCCCTGAACCGCCGGCCCGATGGCTGGACGCGTGTTCGACGCGCCGAGCGTGCGCCGCGCCGGGCGTGCGCAATGTCCGCGGGCGGGCGCTCGGGCGAATGAACGGCCCCGGACGGGGAACACCGAGGTCATGCGGTCCATGCGCGCCCTCGGACTCGTGATCGCCGGCCTCGGCCTGTGGGCGGCCCTGGCCCCGTTCGTCGGTCCCTACTTCGCCTTCGGCTTCGCTCCCGATACGGCCTGGCACGTGACGGCCGACCGGGTATGGCTGTGCGTCGTACCCGGCGTGACGGCCGTGGTCGGCGGCGCGATGCTGTTCGGCGCCCGCCGCCGCCGGACCGGTCTGGCCGGTGGGGCGCTGGCACTCGCCGCCGGCGTGTGGTTCGTCGTCGGCCCCGCGGTCAGCCTGCTGTGGCGTGGCACGACGGACCTGTTCGCGATCGGCCCGCCGCTCGGCGGTTCGGGCCGGGCGGCGCTTGAGCTGCTGGCGTCGTTCTACGCCGTCGGCGTGCTGATCAGCGTCGCGGCGATCGTCGGGCTGGCGGCGCCGGGCGATCGAGGTGCGGATGACCGAGGCCGAGGTCGAGCCCGACGAGTCACGCGGGGTCATGAGGCCGTTGAAGACCGGCGAGCTGGTTGTTTGAGCAGAGGAGACACGATCGCGATGCCAACCAAGAGTAGTCATGGAATCCTGTCCGACGAGATGCAGGACGAACGCGAGTCGATCGTCGCGATGCTCACCAGGGCATATTCGATGGAGATCGAGACCGTGATGGAGCTAGTCGCCAACTCGGTCAATCCGGACGGCGTCCGCGCGCAGGAGATCATCGAGATCGCTGGAGCCGACATCCAGGAGGAGCTCGGCCACGCGATGCAGGTACGCGACGCCGATCAAGGAGCTGCTATGGCTCGTACCGGGTCGCTGGACTTCGAGGCCGAGCAGACCTACCTCAGCCGCCGGAGAACCAGAACGGACATCGTCCACGTGATCAAGGGCGTGATCGAGGCCGAGACCGGCGCATCGACCTACAACCAGATCATCGAGCGACGGACGAGACCGATCCGGTGACCAACGACATGGTCATCTCGATCCTCCGCGACGAGGAGGGCCACCGGCGGCTGTTCGAGGGGTTCCTGCGGGAGTACGAGGGCTGAGACCGCCTAGCTCGTCGGCGTCGCGAAGGCGTTGAGCGCCGCCTCGTAGACCTCAGGCGTGCCGGTGTTGCTGATGTTCTGGCAGCGGATGCCGATGTCGTACGTGCCGGCCGGCATGTCGATGCTGCGGGTGATCGGCAGGGTCTCGTTCCTCGACGAGCGCGCCGAAGCCGCTGTTGTCCGCGGTGACCTTGGGCAGGTCGGCGAAGAACGGCCGGTCGATCTGGGTGGGTGACTGGTCGCGGCCGATGGCGACATCACACGCCGTCTCGCTGGGCTTCGTCGTCGACGTGTTCAGGAGTTGTCGACGCTCGCGTTGATGAAGACGGTGCCGGCGAACGGCATCACGAGCGGCTTCTTGAGGTCGACGACGTTCGTGGGCGCCGTCGCGCTGACCTTCAGGGAGAAGTTGAACGAGCTCGCGCTCGTGGTGACCGTCGGGCCGGCGGGCCCCGGGTGCCCTGCGGCCCCTGGGCGCCCTGGACGCCGGGCTGCGCCCTGCGGGCCCTGAACGCCCTGCGGACCCTGCGCCCCGGGTGCGCCGGCCGGGAGCTGTCCGGGCTTGAAGTCCTTGGCGAGCAGCGACGAGCTTCACCTTGGCGGCGGTGATCGCGCTGTTGGCGAGCTTGGCGTTTGTGACCGCGTCGGGTGCGAGCTGCGTCCTCGGCCGACCCGAGTGGGCGGCGATCTGGGTGGCGGCGGCGGCGGCGGTGCCGGTGGTCAGCCAGAACAGGGCACGGTAGCCGATGGCGTTGGAGCGGATGTGTGGCGACAGATGGGCGGTGGTGGGCATGCCGATAGTCGACCATCGCCGGCGTGAGGCTGTCTGTCAGCGGTGCGGCGGGCGTTGTGTCATGGTCGTGACGTTCGTCCGCAAGGTGGCTTCGCGGGTGGCGGGCGGGGCGGCGCTACGGTCGCCCGGTCGTCTTCGTCCGGCTCGCGATCCCCCTCGTGCGTGTGGGCGCCGTCGCGCTGGCGATCGTCCTGATCCTGGTGGCGCTGCCCGCGGTCGCCCCTGCCCGGCAGGCGCCGCACGGACGCGGAATGTGGGTGTGGTACGTGAGCCGTTCGGCGGGCGGGAGTGTCGCGGGGATCGCCGCGCAGGCGCGGGCCGCCGGGTCGACGGGGTGTACGTCAAGGGCGCCGACGGGACCCATGTCTGGTCGCAGTTCTCGCCGTCGCTCGTCGCGACGCTGCACTCGGCCGGGCTGCGCGCTGCGCGTGGCAGTACGTGTACGGCACGCAGCCCGTGCTCGAGGCGCGAGCGGCGCTGGTCGCGGTGCGCAACGGCGCCGACTGCCTGATCATCGACGCCGAGGTCGAATACGACGGGCGCTACGCGGCGGCGCAGGCGTACCTGCGCACGCTGCGGGCTGCCGTCGGGCCGCACTACCCGCTGGCGCTGGCGTCCTTCCCGTCGCCGACTTTACCCCGGGTTCCCGTACTCGGTGTTCCTGGGGCCGGGCGGGGCCAGTTCGACATGCCGCAGATGTACTGGGGCGACTCGGCGACAGCCTCGGGCGCGTATACCGGCACCGTACACCACCAACCGCATCTACCGCCGGGCCGATCGTTCCCGCTTGGCCAGTCCGATGGGGCGGTGTCGCTTCTCGGGGTCGCAGCGCCTCCGGGGCCTTGTGTTGTCCTACGGCGCGCCCGGGATCGCGTGGTGGGACTTCGCGTGGGCATCGGCGAGCGGGCTGTGGCCCGCGATCGGCGCGCCGGTCGGCCCCGCGGGGGGGGTGTCGCACGGATACCCGGTGCTGCGGGCCGGATTGCGCGGCGATGATGTCGTGCTGCTGCAGGAGCACTTGGCGGGGGTCTTTCCGTTGCAGAAACTGACCGGGCTGTTCGGCGATCAGACCCGCAAGCACGTGGAGGTCTTCCAGCGCACGTACGGCCTGCCCGTGAGTGCTCCACGACCCCGCGCACATGGCGGGCGGTGTTGCGCCTGCACCGTGTCGATGTGACCTGGGCGTCTCGGCTCACGCCGCGCGAGCGGGCGGCGATGCCGTGGCGCCGCCGGCCTCCGCGTCGCTGTCCCCATCCGCCGCGGATCCCCGAACTCGGCTCGGCACACAGCATGCGCCCCGAGGGGGTCAGACCCCTTGAGTCGGGCACGCTGAGATTTGTTGCGCACGCGCTGCGCGAGGGGTCTGAGCCCTCTGTCATGTTGTGCGGGTTCTCGCTATGGGGCGCCCGGATTCGAACCGGGGACCTCCGCCACCCAAAGGCGGCGCGCTACCAGGCTGCGCCACGCCCCGTGGCGGGGCAGTGTAGAGCGCGGCGGGGTCGGGCCACGCGGGTTCTCGCTCGCGCCCGCCCGGCGCGCTACGCATGCTGCGCACCCAGGCCCCCGTAGCTCAGCTGGATAGAGCAGCGGACTTCTAATCGCAGGTCCCAGGTTCGAGTCCTGGCGGGGGCGCTGAGGAATAGTGGGGGAGTGGCGGCGGCGGCGTACGGTGCCGTCACGCGTACAGGCGTGTCTGGGCGGGCTGGGGTTGACGGAGGTCTCCGCCGAACCGGCCTGACTCAGACTGCCCAAGCCCTGCTGCAGCCGGTCACCGGCACCCGCATCCTGAGCGTCGATGTGGGCGATACGAAGAGTGTGGCGATGATCTGCTACTGGCGGGCAGCGCGCTGGGGATTCGCGATTCGTCTGTCAGACCGACCGTTCCGTTGCGGCCGCTGTGACGGGATCCTCACGGAGGTATCGGGCGCCGATCGCCTCGGCGAGGCTCGGACTCGCCCCGCCGCCGCCAAGCGCGAGGGGTGCGTAGCGAGCGACCCCCG
The DNA here is from genome assembly GCA_963846975.1 of uncultured Actinomycetes bacterium. Classification (GTDB taxonomy): domain Bacteria; phylum Actinomycetota; class Thermoleophilia; order Solirubrobacterales; family Solirubrobacteraceae; genus AC-49. Next base: position 690 of record CAWJXY010000001.1, on the reverse strand, counting down.
CGAGGCCGGCTTCGGCGTCGATGGCGTGCTCGGCGAGGGCGGCGCTGACAACTACGAGCGCAGGTCGCAGCAGGCGGCGTCGGTGATCGTGGCGAGCGGCGTGTCGGGCCCGAGGTAGGTGATGCGCCAACCGTGGGCACGTAGGGCAAGTCGAAGCAGATCAATCCGAGATCGTGCTGCTCGCCGGGAAGGCAAGGTGCAGCCCGAGCGGACCACTGCCGCTCCCCAGCCGCGCGCGACCGAGCAGCCGTCCGCGTAGTAGGGCGCTCGCGAAGTGCTCCTGCGCGATCGATCCTCGCCACGTTGCCAGCGCTCGCCCAGTTCGTGGAGGTAGGGGAGTCCCGTCGCGCAGCACGGTTTCGAGCGCGAATCCGCCCAGCAGTCGGTCGATCGCAGCCTGCGCGGCAGCCTCGTCGAACTCGTCAAGCGCCAAGCGCAGGTGAGCGCCAATCCGCGAGAGCCGGTGCGCCTTCCGCGTCTTCGTATGCCACGCCTCGCGCTCGGTACGCGCCAGTCGCGCGGCCTCGGCGGCCGAGACGCCCCTGTCGAGGTGCATGAGCATGCGCCGCACTCGCCGCTCGTCCTCGTCGCCATAGAGGCGAAACCCGCCTTGCGTGCGGATGGCGAAGGAGGCCGTAACGGCGCTCCCAGGCCCGCAGCACCTCGGGGCTGACCCCAACCCGCCTGCTC